>NZ_QTPP01000045.1 GCF_003853415.1 Burkholderia sp. Bp9142
GTGTCGCCCGGCTCCAGCAGCAGCCGGCACACGAGATCGAGCGCATGCGTACCGCCGTCGGTCAGCATGATCTGCGTGGGCTCCGCATGGACGCCGTGCTGCGCGAGCCGCCACGCGAGCTGCTGGCGCAACGCGGGCAGCCCGAGCGGCGTCGCGTAGTCGGTCAGCGCGTCGGGTTCGTCGCGCGACACCGCGCGCAGCGCGCGGCGCAGGCTCTCGTCCGGCAGCCATGACGACGGCAGCCAGCCGCAGCCGGGCTTCACGGAGCTCGGCGCGGCTTCGAGCGACTGGCGCGACAGCCACAGCGGATCGAGTTCGCGATCGAGGCGCGGGCCGAGCTCGGCGAGTGCAAGCGGCGGTGCGTGGCCGGACACGTAGAAGCCCGAGCCGCGCCGCGCGACGAGCACGCCTTCGCTCGCGAGCCGCTCGTAGGCGTCGACGACGGTCGATTTCGATACGTGCAGCGCGTCGGCCATCATCCGGATCGACGGCACGCGTGCGCCGGGCATCAGCGCGCGGCTCGCGATCCGCGCGTGCAGCGTGTCCATCACGGTTTCCACGCGCGTGCGCGAGGGCGCGGGCGGAGCAGGGTTCGGCACGGAGCGGTTCATGACGAGAAGGAACTGTACGGTCAGTTGTCCAGTACAGTTTGTCGGAATTGTATTGGGCTGTAGCTTACGCGCTTTTCGCGGGCGGCGGATCATCGGTCATCCACCTTTTTCCGAACAGGAACTACCGTGCAAAAGACGACCGACGGATGGCTCAGCGGCCTGCTGGGCGTGATCATCTTCAGCGGCTCGCTGCCGGCGACACGCGTCGCGGTGCAGGGGCTCGACCCGCTGTTCCTCACGTTCGCGCGCGCGACGATCGCCGGCGTGCTCGGCCTGATCCTGCTCGTCGCGCTGAAGCAGAAACGGCCGACGCGTGCCGAGACCGCATCGCTTGTCGTCGTCGCGCTCGGGGTCGTGGTCGGTTTTCCGTTGCTGACCGCGCTCGCCCTCAAGCACGTGACGTCCGCGCATGCGATCGTGTTCGTCGGGCTGCTGCCGCTCGCGACCGCGCTGTTCGGCGTGTGGCGCGGCGGCGAACGGCCGCGGCTGCCGTTCTGGATTTTCTCGCTGGTCGGCAGCGGTGCGGTGGCCGCGTTCGCGCTGCGCAACGGCGGCAGCGCGTCGGTGGTGGGCGATGCGCTGATGCTGGCCGCGATCGTCGCGTGCGGGCTCGGCTATGCGGAAGGCGCACGCCTGTCGCGCCAGCTCGGCGGCTGGCAAGTGATCTCGTGGGCGCTCGTGCTGTCGCTGCCGGTGATGCTGCCGCTCACGGGGTTCACGTGGCCCGCGACGTTCGACGGCGTCGACGCCGCCGCGCTGTGGGGGCTCGCGTACGTGTCGCTGTTCAGCATGCTGATCGGCTTCGTGTTCTGGTATCGCGGCCTCGCGCTCGGCGGGATCGCGGGCGTCGGCCAGCTGCAGCTGCTGCAGCCGTTCTTCGGCTTCCTGCTCGCGGCCGGACTGCTGCACGAGACGGTGCCGCCGTCGATGCTCGTGGTGACGGTCGTGGTCGTCGGATGCGTTGGAGGTGCGAAATATTTCTCGAAGATGGCGCCCGTGCAGCGGGCGGGCTGATTCACGCACCGCGGCCGCGCGACGACGCGACGGGCGCAACCCGTTCGCCGTCGCGCGTGCGCCGTTTACCCCATCACCACGTTCGCGAGCCGGAACTGGTACGCGGTCGCGGTGGTGCCGCCGCCGCCGCCGGTCATCACGATGTCGGCGCTCTTGATCCCGAGCAGCGACAGTTCGGTGTTGATGTCGGACAGCACGGCCGAATTCATCACCGCGCCCTGTTCGATCTGCGACGCGGTGCCGATCCACAGCGTCGGCTTGAACTCGAACACGGCCTTCTGGCCCGGCACGATGCCGGTCTTGTGCGCGAGCAGCCGGTTGTCCTTGAAGACCGACGCGGTGATCGCCCCCTGGCTCAGGTCGTTGCGCAGCTGGATCTCGCGCGACGTCGGCGCCGGGCCGGCCAGCGCGAGCACGTTGCCCGACGTCGCGCGCGACACGTTGAAGACCTGGCCGTTGTCCGCGCGCTTTTGCGGCATGTAGTTGCCGTCGGCATCGCTCGCGGAGACGGTCGTCAGCAACGGGAACACGAACGGATGGTTGTCGCCGCGTCCGCAGTTGGTGATGACCTTCCACGCGATCGCGAGCTCGTCGAAGTCCGTCGACACGTTCTTCTGGAAGATTACGACCTGGCTGTTGTTGACGTCGTTCGACAGGTTGACGAAGTTGAGATTGATGTCCATGAGTCACCTTGATTCGATTCGGATAACTGATTGAAAGAGCGCCGGCGATGCGTCGCCGGCGCGCGGACCGTTACGCCATCACCACGTTTTCCAGCCGGAACGTGAACGGCAGCGAGCGCGGGCCCGGGCCGCCGCCGGTCATCACGATGTCGGCGCTCGCGATGCCGAGCAGCGACAGTTCCGTATTGATGTCGGAGATCACCGCGGAATTCATCAGCGCGCCCTGTTCGATCTGCGACGCGACGCCGATCCAGATCGTCGGCTTGAACTGGAACACGGCCTTCTGGCCGGGCGCCACGGACGTCTTGCGCGCGAGCGCGCTGCCGTCCTTGTAGATCGTCGCGTTGATCGCGCCGGCCGGCAGGTCGTTGCGCACCTGCACCTCGGCGCTCGCGCCCGGGTCGCCGCCGAGCTGCAGCACGTCGCCCGAGCTGGAGCGCACGACCTGGAACACCTGGCCGTTCGCCGCGGTCTGCTGCGGCATGTAGTTGCCCCAGCTGTCGCTCGCGCTCACGCTCATCGTCATCGGGAACTTGAACGGATGGTTGTCGCCCTGGCCGCAGTTGCGGATCACCTTCCACGCGATCGCGAGTTCGTCGAAGTCGGTCGCCACGTTCTTCTGAAAAATCACGACGCTCGAGTTGTTCGCGTCGTTCGAGCGGTTGATCAGGTTCAGTTGGATATCCACGTCGTTGCTCCTTGAGTTTGAAAAAAACGGCAGTCGGTCTGCCGCACACCTTTCCCGCCGGCCCGGCCGTGAAGCCGTGCCGTCAAGCCGGTCCAAACGGTGTCGGGCGGCGCTACGCGCGCACGATCTGCTCGAGCGCGAACGCGAACGGCTGCGCGTCGGCGCCGGTGCCGCCGCCCGTCATCACGATGTCGGCCGCGGCGATGCCCGCCAGCGGCAGCAGCGTGTTCGCGCTCGACATCACCGCCGCGTGCAGCGCACGGCTTTCCTGCACTTGCGACGCCACGCCGATCCACAGCGTCGGCGTGAAGCGGAACACGGCCTTCTGCCCGGGCGCGACCGCTTCCTTCGCCGCGATCAGCCGGCCCGCGCTGAACGCGTTGACGTTCACCGCGCCGCGCCGCATCCGGTTGACGACCTCGATGTCGCCGCCCGGCGCGTCGGCCGGATCGGGCACGAGCCGGCCGCGTCCGGTCGGCTGAGCGTCGACCACGAAGCGCACGCCTACGGGTGCCGTGATGCGCGGCGAGAAGTTGCCGTGCTCGTCGCCGAGCGCGACGTCAATGTCGGTCGAGTAGTCGAACGGATGAAAGCAGTCGCGTCCGCAATAGCGAATCACCTTCCACGCGATCGCGAATGCGTCGAGATCGGGGATCACGTCGCGCTGGAACAGCACGACCTCGCTGTTGCCGCAGTCGTTCGAGCGATTGATGAAGCGGAGCTTGATGTTCATGACATTTGCTCCTGATCGGGCGTGCTGCGTTCATCGCGCAGCGTGCGGTCTGCCCACTGCGCAAGCGCGGGCGCGACGCCGTTCGCGAGCGACGCGACGTGCAGGGCATGCGCGCGGGCCTGTGCCTGCAGGTCGCCGGCGAAGCGGCCGAGCGCCATCGCGGCATCGGCCGGACCGCGCGTGCGGCCGAGATCGTCGAGATATTGGGCGGCCGCATCGGCCATCGCGCCCGCATGCTGCAGGTGGCTTTGTGTGAAGCGCGTCGCGAGATCCGCGTTCAGCGCCGCCAGCTCCTTGACCGCGGCGGCCGAACTGCCGAGCGCGAACCGTTCGAGCTGACCGCGCCACAACGCGTCGGTCGCGGCTTGGCATGCATCCGTGTAGCGGTGGCCGGCGAGCAGCGCGGCGTGCGCGAACGCGCGCCACGCGGGGCCGCCGGGTGTGCTGCCGGTACCGGTCGTCTGCGCGGCGGCGTTGCCGAACAGCTGGAGCGCGTCGGCGTGCGCGCGTTCCCATTGGGCGATGAACGTGGAAAACATGGCGATTCCTCGTGATGAAGGCGCGATGACTGTGTGACGGCGGTTGATACGCGGATTACTGGCGCGCGGCGCCGAGGCGCTGCACCATCCGCATCACGGCAGCCATCTGCGGCGCGTCGCGGCGGTAGAAGCCGGGGTGGAGCGGATCGGTGCTCGTGTAGCCCCAGAAATCCCAGCAGCCGAGCGGATTGACGGCCGATTTCTCGACCTGCGGATAAAGCACGATCAACCGGTTCGTATCGGCGATCTCGTTGTAGCCGACGCCGCGAATCATCTTCTCGCCGACCGCCGCGACGTTCTGCACGCAGCCGTGGAATACCACGTGCACCGCGCAGGTCGCGCGCTCGCAATCGGCCGGCACGTATGCGTAGCCGGTATCGCCGAGCGACGCGCTGCGCCGCGGATCGAACGCGCGCTGGTCGAACGCGAGCAGCTTGCCGCGTGCCTGCGCGGCCGGCGGATTGAGCGGCTTGTCGGGTGTGCCGTAGATCCAGCGCACGATGTCGTGCGCCTGCTCGAAGCCGCAGTTGTCGATATACGGGCTCGTGTTCGCACTGCACGCGTTGTCCTCGGGGCGGTTCGTGATGAACGCATGTCCGGCGTCCGGCGATTCGCGGTACTGGAGGTTCGCGGCCGGGACCTGCGCGAGCGTGTAGAAGCGTGCGGTCTGGTCGACGACGCGCGTCGACACCACCGTGTCCTTCGCGCCGCTGAACACGTAGATGCGCTGTCCGCGCAGGCCGGCCGGATCGTCGATCTCGCCGCGCTGCGCGAACGTGCGCGCGGCGCGCCACGCATCGGCCGCGGATGGCGCGGGGCCGATCGGCTGCATGCACAGCGTGGTCGCGGCCACCGCCGGTGGAATCAACTCGTTCACGCCCGCGCAATAGAACGGGCCGCCCGCGACGATGCCCGCGCCGATCAGCCGGCTCGAGAACGCGACGTCGAACTGCGCGGCCATGAAGCCGCCGGACGATAGCCCCGACACCGACGTGCGCTGCAGGTCGGCCGCATAGGCGGGCAACGGATCGGCGGTGGCGGCGATGGCGGCGTGCGGCGCGATCGTCGCCGCGGCGGCAACCGCGGCAACGGCGACGCAGGCCGCGCCCAGCGCGCGGCGCAGCGTGTGCGAGACGGCGGAGCGGGGCGGCTTCGAGCGGCCGGGCGAGCGAGTGACGTTCATGCTGGACTCCTATCGTGACGAGTGACGAGTGACGAATGGTTGGAACGGATCAGGTGCGGCAAGACTTCAGCGACGGTTTCAGCTTACTGGCAGCCGACGACACACGAAATGGCGCGAACGGCATGCGCGGCGACCCGTGACGTTCGGCCGGTGCGGCGTCACGGCGCTCACGACAGAAACAGCGCGCGCTCGGCCCGGCGGCGCTTCGTGAGCCCCGCGAGGGGCTTGCCGCCGGCCTTGTTCCACACGAGGAACTGGTCGGCCGCGTGCGTGCTCGCGCCGGCGTTCAGGTAGCGCAGCAGCGTGGACGAGCGCAGCCGTCCCGCGCCGAGATTGAAGACGAACGACATCAGCGCATCGAACTGCTGCTGCGTGACCGGCACGCGCAGCAGCTTGCGCAGGTTCAGCTCGGCACCGCGCAGGTCGCGCCGCAGCAGCGCCTCCGCTTCGGCCGGCGTGAGCGCTCGCGTGAAGCGCTCGTTCGGCAGGATCAGGTGCCCGTAGCCGATCGTCGGCTTGCCGACCGCGTCGAGATAGCGCGCGAGCCGCAGCCCCTCGAACTGCTTGATCAGCGCGATGCCCTGCGCACCGGTGCGTTCAGGCTGGTTCGCCATCGTCGTTCTCCTTGCTGCCCGGCCGTGCGCGCGGCACCAGGCGATGCGTGTATTCGTCGATCACGCGCATGATCGCTTCGGGCGGCGCGAGCGCCGCGAACTGCATCTCGATGTCGATGTGCTCGGTGTCGCGCCGTTGCGCGCCGTCCTGCGTGCCGCTGTTCCTGGAGCGCGGCGCGAACGTCACGTAGAAGCGGCCGCGCTGGTCGTCGCCCGCGATGCCGCCGGCCGGCAGCGCCTCGGTGAAGTCGCCGCGCACCGTCAGGTGCACGATCATCCGGTCGAGCGCGAGCCCGCGCGGGGTGGCCAGCGCGACGAGCGGCACCGGCATCGCGTGCTCGGCGTCGAGCGCGACCGTGACCTCGCGCGGCGCGAGGAGGCCGTCGTCGCGCCGGTCGAAGAACTGGTCGAGCACGGCCGTGTACTGATGCGCGAGTAGCTGGTTCGCTGCCGCGGCCGCGTGCTGCATCCCGCGTGCGATTTCGTCGAGCGCGATGCCGCGCGGCGGCGGGCGCCCGTCGTCGGCCGGCGCGCCGGGCGGCGCGGGCGGGGGCGGCGGCGGGGGCGGTGAAGCACCGTCGGCCGGCGCACCGTTCGTGCCGGGAACGGGCGTGGCAGGGGCGCCGGCAGCATCGGCCGGTGCGCCGCACGCCGGATCGGCGGTGGCTGCCGACGCCGGCGCGGCGGCGCCCGGGCCGGCCGCATCGCCAGCACTGCCCGCGCCACCCGGCGCGGCGCCTGCCGCCGGCGCGACCGGCCCGTCCGGTTCCGGCAGGGTGCCGCCGCCCGTGCGCGTTATCGCGTCGTCGCGTCCGCTCGCCCGGCGCGATCGTCTGAAGAGCCTGAACATGGCCGGCCCGCGCGCTTATGCGTGCTCGGCCTGCTGCGCGCCCGCGCCCGACCCCGCCCCGGCGGGCGCGCTGGCATTGCCGCCCGACGCGTCGCCGACCAGCTTGCCGTCGGTCGGCGTCGCCGGCAGCGGCTTCACGTCCTTCGCGCGGCCTTCGGTGACGACCGGCTTGGTCGCTGCTTCGGTCAGGAAGTCGATCACGCGCATCAGCGCCTCGGGCGGTGCCTGGCGCTTCACCTGCGTGTGGATCGAGTATTTCGCACGGGTGTCGGTGCTGCGCGTCTGCTCCGACTTGTGCGACACGCGCCCCGACAGGCTGACGCTGATAGGGCCCCAGCCGAGCTTCGCCTGGAATTCGCCGCCGGCTTCCGTCGACGACGACGACTTCTCCGATTGCGTGATCTCCATCTCGAAGTCGATCGTGCCTTCCTCGATCGCGATGATCGGGTGGACGATCGCCGCGAGCAGCGGGATGCGCATCGTCTTCTGCACGACGCCTTTCGACACGCCGCTTTCGTCCACCAGCGTCTCGTCGTAGTCGAACTGGACGGCCACGGCCTTGCCGCCCTGGATGCAGACCTGCATCAGGAAATCCGCATAGCTCTTCGCGGCCTGCGTCTGCGCGCTGATCATCGCTTTTAACGGGCCGGCGATCATTTGGTCCATGGGTAAAGCGTTAATCACTGAGCCGATGAAATTCGCGTCCATGAATAAACTCCTTCTGCGTGTGGGAGACAGCGGAAATTCGCTGTCTTTATTCAAGTTAGGAAATTGACGGCGTTTACAAAATATGACGTCCGTCATGACCGGCGGCCTGGGCCGCCGCGAGCAGGCCGGCGGCATGCGCGCAGCCCGGGATGGACCGATTAGGCCATTCGTCACGGAGCAACGGGCCTAGTGCGCGGCAAGGAAAAGAGCGGTAAAAAAAACGCCGGGTAGGGAAGCAAAAAGACCTAAACCGAGCATCCCGATTTCGAGGAAACCGCGCAATGAACGTTATGATGATCGATAGCCCGCCGTTATTCGTCGCGGGCGTGGCGGACGTACTGTGTAAACGCGATGTCAACTGGCACGTAT
Source organism: Burkholderia sp. Bp9142 (assembly GCF_003853415.1). Classification (GTDB taxonomy): domain Bacteria; phylum Pseudomonadota; class Gammaproteobacteria; order Burkholderiales; family Burkholderiaceae; genus Burkholderia. The sequence continues at coordinate 7,993 of NZ_QTPP01000045.1, forward strand.
GGTCGGCCCGCTGTCCCGAGGACGTATTGCGCTTGCGCGACGCGTTGTTGCCCGAGACGGTCGAGGCAATCACGATCGAATGCGACGAGCACGCCGCACGGCCGAGCTGGCCGAGCGTGCTGCACGAGACGTTCGCCGGCGCACCGTGGCTGTGCGTGGTGGCCGCCGTGTGCCGCCGTACGATTGCCGATGCGCTGCTGGCGGGGGCGGCCGGCATCATCGACCGGCACGCGAGCGCCGACGAATTCGCGGATGCGCTCGGCCGGGTCGCGGCCGGCGCGATCTACGTGCCGCCCAACGACGGCGGCGCGACGCAGGGCCGCCCGGGCGGCGTGCCGCCCGGCGACGAGCGCGCGTTCGAGCGCCTCACGCCGCGCCAGCGCGAGGTGCTGAGGCTGCTGGCCGAAGGCAAGTCGAACAAGCAGATCTGCCGCGTGCTGAACGTCGCGGAAGGCACGATCAAGAACCATCTGTACGCGCTGTTCCGCCAGATCGGCGTGAGCAACCGGACGGAGGCGGCGCTGTGGCTCGCACGCCACGTGCCGTCCGATTCAGCCGGCTTCCCGTTTGCGCCGGCCTGCCATGCACCGGGCTGATGCGTGTGACGGGCGTGCCGGCCGGGCCGGCCCGCCAGCGCGGCGGCGCGCTACTGCCGGGGCGCGTCGGGCGGGAACGGATCGTCCGCGCCCGAGGGGACGGGATGGGCCGCGAGCATCGCGCGCGTGAACTCGGCAAGGCGCGCACGGACGACGTCGGCGGACGCCGCGCCGTCGAGCGATTGCTGCAGGTCGAGCAGGCTCGCCGCCAGTTCGCCCTGCCATTGCGCGCGTTCGCCGGCAGCGCGGGCGCGATTCGCGGCAAGCGCCGCGCCGACGTCGGCCGAGCGATCGCCCTGCACGAGCGTCTCGAGCGTTTCGACGAGCCGCTGCAGCACGCGGTGCACGGCCGTCGCCGAGAAGCCGCCGAGCATCGCGAGCGCCGGCCGCCCGAAGCTGTGCATGCTGCCCTGCGCGAACAGCTGCGCCGGCAGCATCTCGACGAGGATCAGGCCGGCGATCACGCCGAGGATCAGCCGCGCGCCGTACGATGCGTCGTACTTCGGATCGTAGGTCGACGCGGCGACGTAGTGGTGCGCCTGGAACAGCGTCGCGAACGAGGCGCCGAGGCCCGCGCAGCACAGCAGGAACGTCGTGTTCCACAGCAGCTGCATGCCGTTGGATTGCAGGAAGCCGCGCTCGATGTTCTCGCCCGACACTTGCGGCGACAGGCTCGTCAGCACGACCGCGAGCAGGAAGCCGAGCGCCGAGCCGGTCAGCAGCCGGATCAGCGGCACCGGGCCGAGCCACGCGAACGGGTGCGCCTGGCGCCGGTGCATGTCGAGCAGGGCCACCGCTTGCGGCGTCGCGGGCGCGACGAGCGTCGCGAGCTTGCGGTGGATCGCCGCGAGCGCGTGCTGCTGCGCGGGCGTCAGCGGCGTGGCGGTCGATGCGCCGGCCGTCGGGCTGGCCGTGGGGCTGGCCGAACCTGCAGCCGCGATCAACGCCGCGAGCCGCGCGACGAGTTCGGGCTCGATCGGCAGCCCGTGATGGAGCGCATAGCGCGCCATCGCCTCGCATTCGTCGCACAGCTGCGCGGCGAGATCGTCCGGCGCGCGTGGCGGCGCCGGCATCGCCTGCCGCGCGCGCCAGCGTCCGAAGCGCGGGGCGCCCATGTCACGGTGCACCGTCCGCGCCCGGCACGTCCACGTCCAATGCGTGGATCGCGACGCGTTCGCGATCCGCGCTCGACAGGTGGCGCTCGCACGGCGCTTCGGCGACGCGCTGCCAGCGCGTTCGCGTGCGGTCGACCGCGAACACGACGACTTCCCTCCGGCTGCGGCCGTCGTTGTGCGCGATGTATTGCAGCGAGTCGGGCACGTCGAATGCGCGATCGGTCGGATTCACGCCGTACGACAGTACGAAGTCGAGCGTGTCCGGCGACGCGTCGACGGCTTGCCGCGTCGCGCGCGTGCCGTTGCGGCGGGTCGCGTCGCGGAGCGCCGCGAGATCGTCCTGGTCGTCACTGCCGGTGGTGAGTCGAAGTTGCACGATGTCCCCTCGTGTCGATAACCCGGCGTCGCTCGGCCGTCGAGACGGCGCGCGGGTCGAAGCGGACGCGCAGCCGTGTGGCCACTGTGCGCGGCGCGCGGCGGGTGAACAATGCGGCGGAAGTCATGGCCGGGGGCGTGACCGAACACCCGGGAAGCAGGCGCCGGATCCGGTCGACGCAGGCGGCGCAGGGTGTGCGGCGGCGTCACGCGACGCGCATGCGTCATGCGACTGCGCATGAACGCTCGGCAACTTCGACGGCGCGCTTCATGTGTCCATCGAACAGCGCGCCTGCGCCGCGCCGAAAGGCACAACGGCCAGGCTTGCCGGCAGCGGCAAGCCTGGCCGTTGGCGTTGCTGGCGCCGAACGCGTGTTGCGCGAATGTGTCGAGCGCGAGCAATGCGCCGATTGCCTGCCGGCGGCGAATCAGCCGCGGTGTGCTTATGCGGCGTGCTTACGCGGCGTGCTTACGCGGCGTGCGCGACGCCGTATTGCGAGGACAGATAGCGCTGGATGTCGGCCGGCGAATCGATGAAGCGCCGGCCGTCGTGTTCGCGGATCCTGACCGCGTCATCCTTCGGCGCCGGCCCGTCGCCGAGCACGAGCACCGGCGCCGACTGGTTGCCCTCGCCGATCAGCGCGACGATCGGCTGGCGCGGCCGCGGTGCGTCGATGTACTCGACCGCGACGGCGTCGCGCAGCTGCGGATAGAAGCTCAGCAGCCCTTCGACGGCAACCGAGTCGCCGCAGTAGAATGGACCTTCGGAGTCCTTGAAAAACCCCGGGCGGAGAATGAACAGCGTGTCTTTCATGATGGCCTCGCTATCAGTGGGTGGTCTGGGTGGTCGAACGTTGAAGAAAAAGGGTGGTGCGGGGTGAGGCTGCCCTATCTCAGGCTTCCGCGAGCGCGGCCGCGGCGGCGCGCATTCTCGCGAACCCGGCGTCGAGGTCGGCGATCATGTCGTCCGGATGCTCGAGCCCCGCGTGAATGCGCAGCAGCGGGCCGGCCGCCTGCCATTGCGTCGCGGTCCGGTGGCGCGACGGATTCGACGGGATGATCAGGCTTTCGAAGCCGCCCCAGCTGTAGCCCATGCCGAAGCACGTCATGCCGTCGAGCAGCGCGCGCACCGCATCGTCGGGCTGCGGATGCAGCACCAGGCCGAACAATCCGCACGCGCCGGTGAAATCGCGCTGCCACAGCGCATGGCCGGCATCGCCCGGCCGCGCCGGATACAGGATCTGCGCGACTTCCGGCTGCCGCGCGAGCCATTCGGTCAGCACGTGCGCGTTGCGCTGGTGGCGCTCGAGGCGCACCGACAACGTGCGCAGGCCGCGCAGCGCGAGGTACGCATCGTCGCCGCTGACAGTCATCCCGAGTTGCCGGTAGCAGCGCGTGACCTTCTGCGCGAGCGCTTCGGTCGTCAGGATCACGCCCATCAGCACGTCGGAGTGTCCGGCGATGTATTTGGTCGCAGCGTGAATCGACACGTCGACGCCGTGCGAGAACGAGCGGAAATTCAGCGGCGTGCCCCACGTGTTGTCGAGCAGCACGAGCGCGCCGTGCTGGTGCGCGACGCGGCAGATCGCGGGGATGTCCTGCACCTCGAAGGTCAGCGAGCCCGGCGATTCGGTAAAGACCACGCGCGTGTTCGGCCGCATCAGCGACGCGATGCCGGCGCCGATCGACGGATCGTAGTACGTCGTCTCGATGCCGAGCCGCGCGAGCGTCTCGTCGCAGAACGAGCGGGTCGGGTCGTACACCGAGTCGGCCATCAGCAGATGATCGCCGGGATTCAGCACCGCGAGCAGCGCGGTCGTGATCGCGCTGAGCCCGCTCGGCGTGAGCAGCGCGGCGTGCGCACCTTCGAGGCGCGCGAGCGCCTTCTCGAGCGCCCGCGTGGTCGGGCTGCCGTGGCGCCCGTACGCGAGCGGCGTGCCGCGCACCGCGTCGAGCGCGTCGGTGCCGTGAAAGAGCAGCGTCGACTGGCGATACACGGGCGGGTTCACCGGCGAGCCGGGCTGGCCGTGCGAGCGGCCTTCGTGAGCGAGCAGGGTGTCGGTCGAATGCAGGTGGTTCAAGATGTCGTCCTTTGAAAGTCGGTGAAATGGGAGCGAGGCCGTCGCGCGGTCAATGCAGGATCTTGTCGAGGAAGTCGCGCGCGCGTTCGGAGCGCGGCGCGGCGAAGAACGCATCGCTCGCCGCATCCTCGACCACCGCGCCCTGGTCCATGAAGATCACCCGATGCGCGACCTTCCTCGCGAAGCCCATCTCGTGCGTGACGCACACCATCGTCATGCCGTCGCGCGCGAGCTCGACCATCACGTCGAGCACTTCGTTGATCATCTCGGGGTCGAGCGCGGAAGTCGGTTCGTCGAACAGCATCGCGACCGGGTTCATCGAAAGCGCGCGCGCGATCGCGACGCGTTGCTGCTGCCCGCCGGACAACTGCCCCGGATACTTATGCGCGTGCGCCTTCAGGCCGACGCGATCGAGCAGCTTCATCGCGCTCTCGATCGCTTCGTCCTTGCGGCGGCCGAGCACCTTGACCTGCGCGAGCGTCAGGTTGTCGGTGATCGACAGATGCGGGAACAGCTCGAAATGCTGGAACACCATGCCGACCCGCGCGCGCAGTTGCGCGAGTTTCGCGGCGGGATCGCCGAGCCGCATCCCGTCGACGACGATGCTGCCTTTCTGGAACGGCTCGAGACCGTTGATCGTCTTGATCAGCGTCGACTTGCCGGAGCCGGACGGCCCGCAGACGACGACCACTTCGCCTTTCGATACCGCCGCGCTGCATGCCGAAAGGACCTGATGCTTGCCATACCACTTCGAGACGTTGTCGAGCGTAATCATGGGTTGTCCGCGGGTGAGGTTCGGGTTGAATGACGTGCGCATGTTCAATGCGTGGACGGCAGCGACAGGCGCGTCTCGACGCGGCCCTGCAGGCGCGTGAGCAGCGTGCTCAGCACCCAGTAGATCGCGGCGGCCGCGAGGTAGAGCGGCAGCGGCTGGAACGTCGCGGCGATCACTTCCTGCGTCGAGCGCAGCAGCTCGGTGACGGTGATCACGGACACGAGCGACGTGTCCTTGATCAGGCTGATCAGCGTGTTGCCGAGGCTCGGCACCGCGAGGCGCAGCGCCTGCGGGCAGACGATGTGGCGCAGCGTCTGCACGTGCGTGAGGCCCAGGCTGTGCGCGGCCGCCCATTGTCCGCGGCCGATGCCGAGGATCGCGCCGCGCATGCTTTCCGACAGGTACGCGCCGGCGTTGAGCGTCAGCGTGAAGATGCCGGCGGTCGTCGGATCGAGCGTGATGCCGAGATCGGGCAGCCCGTAGTAGACGACGAACATCTGCACGAGCAGCGGCGTGCCGCGCATCAGGCTGACGTAGCCCTGCGCGAGACCGGACGCGAGCCGGTTGCTGCCGATCCGCATGATCGCGACCACGAGCCCGACGACGAGGCCGAGCGCCATCGACGCCACCGCGAACTTCAGCGTGAGCAGCGCGCCCTTCACCATCACGGGCAGGGTGTGAATGACCAGATCGAATGCTTCCATCGCGTGTCTCCTGATTGTGTGTCGTGTGCCGCCGAGGGGGCGGCCGGCCCGCGCGTCGATGCGCGCGGGCGCGTGACGGCTGTGTTATTGCGCGACCGGCTTCGTCGTGTCCGCACCGAACCACTGCATCGAGATCTTCTTCAACGTGCCGTCCTGCTGCAGCGACGCGACCGCGTCGTCGATCGCCTTCGCGAACTTCGGATTGCCCTTGCGGAACGGGATGCCCATCCGGTCCTCGCCGCCGGCGAGCACGCCGCCGGCGCGTAGCGGCAGGTGCGAGTTCCTGATCAGGTAGCTCAGCATCAGGCGGTCGTTCACCGCCGCGTCGATACGGCCCGCCGCGAGGTCGCGCAGGTTCTCCGGCGTGCCCGGATAGACCTGCAGATCGATCGCGGGCACCGTCTTCACGAGATCGACATAGTTGCTGCCCATCGTCACGCCGACCTTCTTGCCCTTCAGTTCGTCGAGCGACTTGAACGCACGCGTGTCGTTCTGGCGTTGCAGCAGTTGCGCGGATGAATACACATACGGCGTGCTGAAGTCGAGCGCCTGCTGGCGCGATGACGTGATCGCCACCTGGTTGACGATCACGTCGAACTTGCCGGCCTGCAGCCCGGCGAGAATCCCGCTCCATTCGGTCGTGACGAACTGCGGCTTCACGCCGAGCCGCGCGGCGACCGCCTTCGCAACGTCGACGTCGAACCCTTCGAGCTGACCGTCGGCATTGCGGTAGTCGAACGGCGGATAGGTGCCTTCGAGCGCGATCTTCAGCACGCCGGCCTGCTTGACGGTGTCGAGCAGGTCCGCCGCGTGCGATGCCGTGGCCGCCACGCAGACGAGGACGGCGGCGAGGGTTTGCTTGAGCGTCGGGGTGAAGGGCTTCATGGTTGTCTCCGGATGTTGTCGAAACGGTGTTGTCGAAATTTTTAGGTGTACGAATCCGCGGCGACGGGCGGCGTCGCCGTGGGCGGAAAGCGGACCGCAGTGGAATGCGGCGCGGGACAGGGTGCGGCGAGAGACGGCGCGAGCCGTTTGCCGCGATGCGTTACGGCATGCGTTCGCGCACGGTGGCGTAACGGTGCGCGGCGAAGAGTTCAAGCATCGTGTTCATGGGTGCCCGTGCGGCTTGCGAGTGGGGGAGGCCGGCTGCATCGTCGATGCGGTTCCGGTGACGCAAATGCTGAACGACTGAGGGCAATCTTAGTTTTGTCAAAAAGGAAAGTGCTTCCAAAAATGCACGGACTTTCCACGCGGCGTGGAATGTTTTTCTCCGGGCATCGAACGCGGTGCAAGCGATCTGCTGCGGTTGCACGGGATGCGCAGCATCAGGTGCTACGGCGTGGTCGAGCGGTTGCTCCGAGGTCGACCGCCGAAAAGCAAAACGGCCAGGCATGCCGGTAGCGGCAAGCCTGGCCGTTGGCGTCCGGTTCGCCGGACGCGGCGCGAAGGCGCGTGTTACTCGAACGTTTCGAGCGCGAGCAGTTCGTCGATCGTCTGCCGGCGGCGGATCAGCCGCGGCGTGCCGCGATCGACGAGCACTTCCGGCGCGAGCGGCCGGCTGTTGTAGTTCGAGGACATCGAGGCGCCGTACGCGCCTGCATCGTGCAGGAACAGCAGGTCGCCGATCTGCGGTTGCGCGAGCTTGCGGTGCGTGACCACGCCGCCTGCGTCCTGCGTGAACACGTCGCCGGACTCGCACAGCGGCCCCGCGATCGCGATGTCGACGAGCGGGCGGCCCGCGGGCAGCGCGCCGTCGTGCGTGTGCACGGACACCGCGTGGTAGCTGCCGTACATCGACGGGCGCATCAGGTCGTTGAAGCCTGCGTCGATCAGCACGAAGTCGTGCTTCGGCCGGCGGTTCACGGCCTGCACTTCGGTGACGAGCGTACCGGCCTCGGCGACGAGGAAGCGGCCCGGCTCGATCTCGATGCGCACCGCGTGGCCGAGATGCCGTTCGATCCGCTTGCGCGCGGCATCCCACTGGCTGAAGTAGTGACCGACGTCGACGCGCGGTTCGCCGTCGCGATACGGGATCGACAGCCCGCCGCCGGCGGAGATGGCTTCGATGTCGTGGCCGAGCGACGTGACGAGGTCGACCATCGCGTCGCACACCTGCGACAGGTGGCCGTAGTCGACGCCCGAGCCGATATGCATGTGGATGCCGACCAGCTTCAGACCATGCTGGCGCACGATCTCGATCGCGCGCGGCACGTCGTCGATCCAGATCCCGTGCTTGCTCTGCGGGCCGCCGGTGTTGGTCTTGTTGCTGTGGCCATGGCCGAAACCGGGATTCACGCGCAGCCACACGCGATGGCCGGGCGCATGCTCGCCGACGCGCGCCAGCATGTCGAGCGAGCCGGCGTTCACGGTCACGCCGTGCTTCAGCACGGCCGCGAGCGTCGGGCGGTCGATCAGGTCGGCGGTGAACACGACGCCTTCCGGCTCGCCTGCCGGACTGAACCCGGCCGCGAGGCTGCGCTCGATCTCGCCGAGCGACACGGCGTCGACGCACGCGCCTTCGTCGCGCATCAGCTTCAGGATATGCAGGTTGGAGTTCGCCTTCTGCGCGTAGCGGATCACGTCGAACTGGCGCAGTTGGGCGATGCGGTCGCGGATGACGTCGGCGTCGTACACCCACAGCGGGGTGCCGTATTGCTGCGCGAGCGCCGCGAGCTGGCGGGAATCGAGGGACATGGCGGATGAGTCGGATCGAATGAACGGATAGCGTGAATGATGCACCCGAACGTCTATACAGTAAAATGCCTGTTTATCGAGATTCGATTCATTTCTGATATGGATTGCCATGCTCACACACCGGCACATCGAGGTCTTCCGCGCGCTGATGGTCACCGGCAGCACGACGCGTGCGGCCGAAATGCTCTATACGTCGCAGCCCACGATCAGCCGCGAGCTCGCGCGGATGGAGCAGGTGGTCGGCTTCGCGCTGTTCGAGCGCTCGCATGGCCGGCTGCGGCCGACGATGGCCGCGCTCACGCTGTTCGACGACGTGCGGCTCGCGTATGTGGGGCTCGAGCGCATCGCGGCGACGGCCGCGCGGCTGCGCGAGTTTCGCGACGGGCAGTTGTCGGTGATCGCGCTGCCGGCGTTTTCGCACGCGATCCTGCCCGGCGCCTGCCGGCGCTTTCATGACGCGCATGCGGGCGTCAGCGTGTCGGTCGCGACGCAGGAGTCGCCGGTGCTCGAAGAGTGGCTGACCGCGCAGCGCTACGATCTCGGGCTGACCGAGCACGACGTCGCGCCGGCCGGCACCGTGCTCGCGCCGCTGCTCGAAGTCGACGAGGTGTGCGTGCTGCCCGACGGCCATCCGCTGCTCGCGCAGCGCGCGATCGATCTCGCGGATCTCGCCGATCGTCCGTTCGTGAGCCTGTCGCTGAACGACCCGTACCGGATCCTGATCGACGAGGCGTTCGCGCAGCTCGGCGTCGCGCCGCGTTCGGTGGTCGAGACGCCGTCGGCCGTATCGGTGTGCGCGTTCGTGCGGCAGGGGCTCGGCGCCGCGATCGTCAATCCGCTGACCGCGCTCGATTTCGTCGGGCGCGACCTGCACGTGCGGCCGCTCACGCGCTCGTTTCCGTACCGCGTCAGCGTGATCGTGCCCGAGCACCGGCCGAAGAGCCTGCTCGTCGACGCATTCGCCGATGCGCTGCGCGGCGAAGCGAAGGCGATTCGCCAGCGGCTCGCTGCGCTACCCGGCTGATGCAGGCCGTATGATGGGCGTTTCGCCGCGCGCAGTGTCATCCTCCTTGTCACCTTCACGGAAACGGAACCGGCCATGACCGACGCTTCATCTTCTGTCGAACCACCGACCCTCACCGGCGAGCGCATCGCCCTGCGGCCGCTCGAGGCATCGGACCGGCAGGTGCTGCTGGACGCCGCGGCGGACGGTCGATTGTGGAACCTGAAGGTCACGGTCGTGCCGGGCGAAGACACGATCGACGCCTATATCGACACCGCGCTGCAAGGCCGCGCGGCCGGCACCGTGATGCCGTTCGTGATCGTCGATCGTGCGTCGGACCGCGCGATCGGCAGCACGCGTTTCTGGAAGATCGACCGCAGGAATCGCAAGCTCGAAATCGGCCATACGTGGCTGAGCAAATCGGCGCAGCGCACGCGCGCGAATACCGAAGCGAAATGGCTGCTGCTCGCGTACGCGTTCGACACGCTGCACTGCGTGCGCGTGCAGTTCACGACCGACGAGCTGAACGAGAAGTCACGCGCGGCGATTCTGCGGCTCGGCGCGAAGCAGGAAGGGATCGTGCGCCACGAACGGATCATGCCCGACGGCCGCAAGCGCAATTCGGTGCGCTTCAGCATCATCGACGACGAATGGCCGGAAGTCAGCGAACGATTGAAAGCGAAGCTCGCGACGTAACGTCGGTCGCGTATCGCGTGCGGGACGTGCGTCGCGCCGCCGGAGAGGGGGACGGCGACGCGACGGGGGGAAGCGGGGTGCCGCGCACGATGCGCGGCGGTGCATCGCGTTACTGCGCCGATGCGAGGTGATGACGCTGCGCGAGCTTCTGCGCGTCCGCGTAGTGCGCCTGCAGGATCGGCAGCGCCTGGCGTGCGACTTCCTTCAGCTTCGTGTCGCGGCCCGACGCGATTTCGGCCTGGAATGCCGAGATCGTCTTCTGCTGGCCGGCGAGCGCGACCTGCTCGATGTACGCCTTGTCGAATTCCGCACCGCGCAGGGTCTTGATGCTGTCCAGCACGGCCTTGTCGGGATCGTTGGCCGGCACGTCGACGCCGCGCGGGCTGGCCGCGCGCATCGCCTGGATGATCTTCTCATCGTCGGTCGACACGCGTTGCGCAAACGCCTTGACCTGGCTGTCCGACGTGCGCGCATCGGCGATGCGTGCGGCGTCGTGCTGCGTCGATACGGTTTTCGTGCCGTCCGTGATGAAGGTCTGGTCGGCTTCGTGGAGGCGCGTCTGCGTGGCGGCGGCCGGTGCGGACGGCGCCGGTTGCGCGGTTTGCGCGGTCGCCGTCACGGCGACGAGAAGCAGGCCAGCGGCAGACAGTGCAAGGCGCGAGATTTGGGGAAAGCGGTTCATGGGACCTCCTTTCGATCGGGGCTCTGATTAACGGACGGATCGCGTGATCCGTAGCTGTGCGAGAGAGACCGGGCGCGCCCGGGCCGGGCTCGATCGCCGCTCTGCCGCGGCGGCGTTCGAAGTGTTTCCCGGCCCGACTGATTCTAGGAGAGCGCTCCGGTAGCAGGTGCAACCGCGCTGTGGTTTGTGTAACGGTTGGTAAGACGAATCGATGTGTGTGCGCGCGGACAGGTAGTGCGTACCTGTCCGCGCATCGTGGCGGCAATTTTTGCGTGCGCGACGTGCATGCAATCGATGCGATGTGCTCGCGTGTCATCGGCGTTTCATCGTCGTGCGTGCACGGCGTCGGGTCAGGTCACGACGCGTCGAATCGAACGCGCGATGCGCACGGCACCGTCACACGCGATCGAGCAGTGCGTCGAGGCGCGGCAGCAACGGCGTCGAGCAATGTGCCTGCAACGCGCCGGGGGCCGTGTAACCCCATGCGACGCCCTGGAACGCGACGCGCGCGCGGCGTGCCGCTTCGGCATCGCGGATTTCATCGCCGACGTACAGCACGTCGGCGGGCTGCATGCCGGCTTCGCGCACGAGCGCGCGCAGCCGGCGCGCCTTGCCGAACAGTGGAATGCCGCACGCGAATGTATCGACGTGGCGGCTCGCGTGCGGGCCGAGCCGGTCGCGCACGATGTCCTCGGTGTTCGACGTTGCGATCGCGATGCGGATGCCGCGCGTGGCGAGCGCGTCGAAGGTCGCGTCGACGCCGGGGAACAGCTTCACGTGCGCGATGCGCGGCCGCATCAGCCGCCGCATGTCGATCGTCACGCGCGGCACCTTCCACATCGGCACCTCGAGCGCGCGGATGATCTCGCGCGCCGACATGCCGCGCAGCGCGGGGCGCAGCTCGGGCGTCGCGTCGCGAAAGCCGTGCAGGCGCGATGCCTCCGTCAGCGCCGCGAGAAAGCAGTCGAGCGAATCGGCGAGGGTGCCGTCGAAGTCGAATGCGATGAGTCGATAGGGCATGAGGCGATGCGGGAGGATCGGGTTGTTGCTACTCGTAGTGGTAGCGGCAGGACACGATGCTGATCTGAAGATCGTCCGCTTCGTAGACCAGACGATTCGTATCGTCGATGCGGCGCGACCAGAATCCGGACAGATTGGCCTTCAGCGGTTCGGGTTTGCCGATGCCTTCGAACGGGGTCCGTTGGGCTTCACGAATGAGCTGGTTGATGCGCTTGAGCGTCTTGCGGTCTTGCCCTTGCCAATAAACGTAGTCGTCCCACGCGTCGGAAGTAGAGAGCACGCGGCGGACGCTCATTCATCGTCCCCCGCGAGCTTGTGCTCTTTCGTCTTGCCCTTGCGCAACTGCGCGATCGAGCGCTCGAGGTGAGCGACGTTGGCCGGCGAGCGGAGCAGGTGAACTGTCTCCATCAGGCTGTCATAGTATTCCTGCGACATGATGACTGCATTCGGCGCGTCGCGACGCGTGATGAGCGTCACGTCCGCGTCGTCGACGACCTGGTCGATGACGGTCTTCAGATTGCCGCGGGCATCCGAAAAGTGAATCGTGCGCATGATTGGCCTCACTTGTACTTGAAACTGTACAAGTATGGCACGAGCGGATATCTTGTACGGTTTGCTGTACATGTCGAGTCGAACCTCGCTTGTCGCCCACTCCGCGCCGCGCTATCGTTGCTGCTCCGCCCCCGATCCGACCGGAGAGCCGACGTGCCCGCAGCCACCCCCGCCACGCTGAGATTTTCCACCGACAAGCGCGAACTCGACATCGACGTGATCTTCGATTTCCTGCATCGCGAAGCGTACTGGTCGCAGGGTATCCCGCGCGACGTCGTCGAGCGCGCGATCGAAGGCTCGCTGTGCTTCGGCGCGTATGTCGGCGACCGGCTCGTCGGGTTTGCGCGGCTCGTGACCGACCATGCGACGTTCGCGTACCTGTGCGACGTGTTCATATTGCCGGCCGAACGCGGCAAGGGCCATGGCCGCGCGCTGATCGACCACGTGTTCGCGCAGCCGATGGTGCAAGGCCTGCGCCGCATCATGCTCGTGACGACCGACGCGCACGAACTGTACCGGCCGGTCGGCTTCGGGCCGTCCGCGCATCCCGAGCGGCTGATGGAGATCCGCCGCCCCGATATCTACGCGAAACGCTGACGCGGGGCGAACCCAGGCGAGCGCATACAATACGCGCTTTCGTTTTTGCCGAAGGGAAGCAGATCATGACCGAACAGGAAGCCGAACAGCTCGCCACGCATCGTCATTACAAGGGCGGGCTGTATCGCTACATCGGCGTCGCCCGTCATTCCGAGACCGAGGAATCGGTGGTCGTATACGAGCATCTGTGGCCGCATGCGCGCGGCCTGTGGGTGCGGCCGGAAGCGATGTTCAACGAGAACCTGCCGGACGGCACCCCGCGGTTTCGCAAGCTGCGCGACTGAGCGCGCCCGCCGTACGACACGGCGTGCGCTGCCGGCTCGCCCTAGCCGGCGGCGCCCGGCGTGTCGTGCGGCGCGGACTGCTGGTGCATCGCCAGCGCGAAGAAGCGCCGGATTTCGTCCATCAACTCCGCACGCGCCGATGCGAAATCGAATGCGCGTTGGTTTTCGTGCGCGAAGCGCCGGCGCCACACGTCCGCCGCATGCCGTGCTTCGCGTGCACGCAGGTCGTCGAGTTCGGGTGTGCGCAGCGCGTGATCGGCGATCAGCGTCACGCCGTCGCGGCTGACTTCCAGCAGGCCGCCCGCGACGAGCAGGCGGCGGTGCTCGCCGCCCGGCGCGGCAACGAGCGTCACGACGCCGGGCCGCAGCCGCGTGAGCAGCTGCGCATGATGCGGGTAGATGCCGAGCTCCCCGCTTTCCCCCGGCACGACGACGAAATGTGCGTCGCCCGAATACAGCACGTCCTCCACGCTGAGGATGTCGAGCTTCATCGACGTCGGCATGTATGTCTCCTTCAAACCGCCGCCGCGCCGGCGACGATCTCGCACAGCTCGGTGGTGATCTGCGCCTGGCGCGTCTTCTGATACAGGTGCCGCAACTCGCGCAGCACGCGATCGGCATTCTCCGTCGCGGTCTGCATGCTGAACATCCGCGCGCACTGCTCGCACGCGTAATTCTCGACGACGGCCTGGTAGAGCGTCGCCTCGACGTAGCGCAGCAGCAAGGTGTCCACGGCCGGCTTCGGCGCAGGCTCATACAGATAGTCGGACGTCGCGGCGTCACCGGACGGCGCGCCGGTGGCGAGGCCGGTGATCGGCAGCACCGCGTCGATGCGCGGCGAGTACGCGAGCGGGCTCGTCAATTGGTTGTACGCGATGTGCAGCTCGTCCAGTTCGCCGTTGACGAACGCAGTGAGCGGCACGAGCAATGCGCCGAGCAGCTGCTCGAAGTGCGGCTCGGCGGCGAGGCCGCTTGCGCGGGCGGTGATGGTCGCGCCGTGGCGCATCAGCGGCGCGATACCGCGCGCGCCGATCACGCTGAGTTCGCACGCGACGCCGGCCCGGTCCCAGCGTTCGAGCGCATCCACGCATTCGACCAGCAGCCGCGTGTTGAGCGGGCCGCACAGCCCGCGATCGGTGCTGACGACGATCAGGCCGACGCGGCGCACGGGCATGCGTCGTGCCATCAGCGCGGAGACGTGGCCGGACCGGTCGCGCAGCACGCGCTCGGCCATCTCCCGGATGCGCGCCGCGTAGGGCCGGAAATCGCGCGCCCGCCGCTGCGCGCCCGCCATCTTGGTGCGGGCCATCATTTCCATCGCCTTCGTGATCTTGCGCGTGGACGAGGTACTGGTGATCTTCGAGCGGATTTCGCGGATGTGCATGGGAGGCGGGAGGCAGGTCGCCCGGTATCGCCGGTGCGCTGTGGCGACGCGATGTCGGTCGTGAGGTCGGTATCGCGCCGCGGCCATCGAACTGTCATCGCGCGATTTCATGCTATCGGGATTTCACCTGAAACGATTGACGGCGATCAAGCGATCGCGTCCGGTTACGGACCAGAATGGGTTCACCGGTCGCCGCACCGGGCGTTCGATGGCCGCTTGCCGTCAGCATCGGAAGATCGATGCACACGCATCGAAGTACGCATACGTCAAGACGGCGCTTGAGACGTGCGATTCGTCGCGGGTGCAGCGCGGACGATCGCCGTACATCCCGGCACCCGGATTTTCCCCTTCATGTTCTACGGAGCAAGGCATTCGATGAATTCGAGCGATACCGATACCACCACGCCTGCCGCGCCCGCCACGCCGTCTGCCAACGCTCCGGCGTTGCCGATCTTCTGGCCGATGGCCGCCGCCGCCGCGATGTTCCGGCTGGGCTCGGAATTCACCGCGCGCAACCTGCGCTTCGCCGCGGAGGAGGAGAAGCTGCATTGCGAACCGCATCCGGCGCTGGCGTCGCCGAACCGCGCGCTGCTGGAACTGCGCACGATGACGTTCCGCGATTATTCGGTCGCGCCGGCGCACGGGCTGCCGACGATCGTCGAAGCGCCGTATGCGGGGCATCGGGCGATGATCGCCGACTATCAGCCGGGGCAGAGCCTGATGCAGACGCTGCGCGAGCACGGCGTGACGAACGTGTACCTGACCGACTGGCGCTCGGCGACCGAGGACATGCGGGATCTCGAGATCGACCAGTACCTGGCCGAGCTGAACGTATGCGTCGACGAGCTCGGCGGGCGCGTGAATCTCGTCGGTCTGTGCCAGGGCGGGTGGATGTCCGCGATGTATGCGGCGCGTTTTCCGCACAAGGTCGCGAGCCTCGTGCTCGCGGGCGCGCCGATCGACACGGATGCGGGCGACGGCCCGATCAAGCGGATGGCGCACGCCTGTCCGACGTCGTTCTACGAGGAACTGGTGACGATGGGCGGCGGCCTGATGCGCGGGCGTTTCATGCTGCGCGGCTGGAAGAACATGCATCCCGACCAGCACTATCTCGCCGAGCACGTCGACCTGTACGAACACCTCGACGACGCAGACTACCTGCGCAAGCGCGAAGCATTCGCGAACTGGTACGAAAGTCCGATCGATCTGCCGGGCCGCTGGTATCTGCAGGCAATCGTGCAGATCTTCAAGGAGAACCGGCTCGCGAAGGGCACGTTCGTCGCGCTCGGGCGTACGCTCGACCTGAAGGCGATCACGTGCCCCGTTTATCTGCTTGCCGGCGCTGCCGACGACATCACGACGCAGGAGCAGGTGTTTGCCGCGCAGGACCTGGTGGGGACGCCCGCCTCGCAGGTGACGCGCCAGCTCGTGCCGGGCGGGCATATCGGGCTATTCATGGGATCGCGCACGCTGAAGGACGTGTGGCCGGGCATTGCCCGCTGGAT
The DNA here is from genome assembly GCF_003853415.1 of Burkholderia sp. Bp9142. Classification (GTDB taxonomy): domain Bacteria; phylum Pseudomonadota; class Gammaproteobacteria; order Burkholderiales; family Burkholderiaceae; genus Burkholderia. The sequence goes on from NZ_QTPP01000045.1 coordinate 24,056, forward strand.
TGCCGCGAAGCGGTAGCGGCTGCACGGGGGCTGACGCGCGGTGCGCCTGCGCGTCGGCGCGGCGACAACGGTGCCGGCACGAACGCTGGCGACGGGCGAGCGGTCGCGCCGCGCCGGCAGATCAACCGCCGGCCAGCGCGCTCGCGAGCGCCGGCGGCGCATCCGCGACCGTCACCTCAGGCGTGCCATGCCACGCCGCGAGCTTCTTCACGGCCTTCGCGACGTCGGCCGCGAGCCCGCTGCCGAACCGCACGCCCGGCTCGACATGCACCGCCTTCAATTCGAACGTGCCGAGCGCGCGATGTGCTTTCGCGTCGACGCGCCCGATCAGCCGGCCGCGATGCAGCACCGGCAGGCAGAAATAGCCGTAGCGCCGCTTGTGCGCGGGCGTATAGCACTCGATCGTGTAGTCGAACCCGAACAGTGTCGATGCGCGCCGCCGGTCCCACACCACCGGATCGAACGGCGACAGCAGCGTCGTGACCGTCGAGCGCAGCGTGTCGGCCGCGGCGGCCGGCAGCAGCGCTTCGAGCGAGCGATGCACGTAGGCCGGCTCCTTCCAGCCGGCGATCTCCACCGGAATCAGCTCGCCCGCGACCGCGAGCTGGTCGAGCTCCGCGCGGTACGGACGGCGCGGCAGCCGGTAGTAATCGGCCACCCAGTCCGCGCGCACGACGCCGAGCGCGCGGCACGTATGGTCGAGCAGCGCGGGCAGCACCGCGTCGCGCGGCGGCAGGTCGCGCGCGTCGTCCCAGCCGGGCAGCACGCGTTCGCGCACGTCGTAGATGCGCTGGAAATTGCGGCGCTCGGACACCATCAGCTCGCCGGTCGTGAACAGCACTTCGAGGTGCTTTTTCTCGGGCTTGCGGTCCCACCATCCGTTGCCCTTCACGCCGTCCTCGCGGACGAAATCCGCCGACCGCACGGGGCCTTCGTCGCGAATCCGCGCGAGCAGCCGCTCGATGTCCGCGCGGTTCCGCTCGTGCCATTCGGCCGCGTATTTCCAGCCCATCCCGGATGGATCGAGCATCTTGTAGCGCATCAGCCCGAATTGCTCGACCGGCAGGAAGCACGCTTCGTGCGACCAGTATTCGAACAGGCGGGCCTCGGCGAGATGTTCGTCGAGCCACCGCGGGGCAAAGTCGCCGAGACGGCTGAACAGCACGAGATACGGGCTGCGCGCGACGACGTGAATGGTATCGATCTGCAACTGCGCCATTCGGCGGATCGTGTCGAGCACGTCGGCCTTGGTGGCCTTGCGGCGGGGCGGGGTCAGCAGGCCCTGCGCGGCGAGATGCAGCGCGCGGGCGGCGGCGGGCGAGAGCATAAGCATCGGAGCGGCGGCTGAGGGTGGCGGTCGGGCACCACTTTAGCGCGAAAGCGGCGCACGTGTGCGATGCGCACGCGCGCGCCGCGTCTGACAATGCTTGACAGATGCGCGGCGCGACTTTCCCTATAGTGCGGACATGGCGCGACGCAATGTGCGCGCACCGATTCCGCTTCCGACGCACATATGTCAATGGCACGCAGGAAGCAGATCCGGGATTCTCAACCCCCAACGAGAGACCCGGAGCCCTGAGCGGACATCCATGCGGCTGTGCACCGGCCCCGTGTGGATGTCCGCTGATTTTTTTTGTTTTCCGGTTTTTTCGGTCGACCGCCTGTTCCCGCCAGCCAGCCCGTTCATTGCCGCTTGCCGCGCGCGACTTCGTCGCCGGCGCCGGGCGGCAGCCGCCGCGTGATCGGAATCGACGCGAACGAACACAGCCCGACCACGACGAACGCGGGCCAGAAATCCGACCACACCATCGTCTGATGGCCCTGCAGCCAGTGCGACACGTGCAGCACGAGACCGGCGACCGTCACGCCGAGCCCGAGCGACATCTGCTGCACGACGCTGCCGAGGCTCGTCGCGCGGCCCGCGTCGGCTTGCGAGATATCCGCGTAGATCATCGAATTCAGGCTCGTGAACTGCAGCGCGGGGAAGATGCCGCCGACCAGCACGATGGTCCAGATCGCCCAGGTCGCCATGCCCGGATGGAACAGGCCGTACGCGGCGATCGCCAGCCCCGCGAACGCGGCGTTGTAGATCAGCACCGTGCGAAAGCCGAAGCGGCGCAGCGTATGGGTGGCCGTCGAGCGGCTCATCGCACCGCCGAGCGCGGACGCGCAGGTGATCAGCCCGGAGTGGAACGCGCTCATCCCGAGGCCTTCCTGCAGTGCCAGCGGCAACAGGAACGGCACCGCGCCGAGGCCGATGCGGAACAGCGATCCGCCGACCACGCTCGCGTGGTAGGTCGGGATCTTCAGGAAGCTGAGGTCGAGCACCGGACGCGCCTTGCGGCGCGCGTACGGCACGTAGAGCGCGAGCATCACCGCGCCGGCCGCGCACATCATGAGCGCGTTGGCGCGCGACGTGAGCGAGCCGTCGATCAGCGTGAGGCCCATCAGCAGCAGCGCGGCGCCGCTTGCCGACAGCAGGAAGCCGAACCAGTCGAGCGGCCCGGGATCGGGCTCGTGCGTGTTCGCGATGTGCTTGCTCGCCAGGTAGATCCCGTAGATGCCGATCGGCACGTTGATGAAGAAGATCATCCGCCAGTGCAGGTAGGTCGTGATGAAGCCGCCGACGAGCGGCCCGACGGTCGGCCCGAACAGCGCGGGAATCGCGAGGTAGTTCATCGCGCGCACGAGATCGGAGCGCGGCACCGCGCGGAAGATGATGATCCGGCCGACCGGCACCATCATCGCGCCGCCGACGCCTTGCACGAAGCGCGCGAACGTGAGCACGCCGAGGGAATTCGAGGCCGCGCACATCAGCGAGCCGGCGACGAAGATGCCGATCGCGGTGCGGAATACGGAGCGCGCGCTGAAGCGGTCGGCGAGCCATCCGCAGATCGGGATGAAGACGCCGAGGCCGACCACGTAGGCCGTGATCGCAATGTTCAGTGTGACGGGATTGTGCCCGAAGTCCCTCGCCATCGCGGGCAGTGCGGTGACGATGATGTTTGCGTCGACGCTTTCCATGAACAACGCACAGGCAACGATGAGCGGTGCTAGAAAGACGGGCGACATGGGCAGGGCGCGCGGTAAAGTCGCCATTATGCCCACAATGTGGTCGTTGCGTCACGTGAGACAACGCTTGTTCCGCATGTTGCAACGGTCGTTCCTGTTGCCGTGCCGGCAAAAAGAGACGACTGCCGTGCCGTCGCAATGCATGACATGACCTGTGACGCAGCCGAGCAGGCACGGAACCGAAACTTGCGTGCGATGCGCGTTTCGTGCGACAGTCGGAACTCATCTGCGGAATACAACGACGCGCATCGATCGACGGCCATCGAGACGAGCGCACGCGCGAACGAGACCCCTGCCGATCCACTCACCATCGAAAGGAGGGGACACGTCATGACGTCACGTCGTGCCGCATCGACCGCATCGCATCCTGCCTCGCACTCGCACTCGCACTCGCCCATGCCCGCGCCGCGCCTGCGCTGGGCGGCCGTCATGGCCATCGCGTACCTGGCCGTCGCCGGCTGCGCGGCGCAAGCCGACAGCGCGAATCACGCGGCCGCGCAGGCGGCCGGCCAGTCCGCCGCGCCGGCCTCGGCGGCGCTCGCGAGCCCGGCCTCCGGCAGCACGCTGCTGCCGCCGCCGAGCCAGCTCTACGGCGACCTGTTCGTCGCGGTGCAAACCGCGCAGCGCTATCCCGACCAGAAGACCTTCGTCGACGCGACGCCCGATACCGATCCGGCGACGATCATGCAGTTGTATCAGCAACAGAAGTCGCAGCCGGGCTTCTCGCTGAAGGCGTTCGTCGACCAGCACTTCACGCCGCCGCCGGCAGGCGGGGTCACGCCGCCGCCGAACCAGACGCTGCGCCAGCACATCGACTGGCTGTGGCCGCAGCTCACGCGCACCAGTGCGACCGTGCCGCCGTACAGCTCGCTGATCCCGATGCCGAAGCCGTACGTGGTGCCGGGCGGGCGCTTCCGCGAAGGCTACTACTGGGATACCTATTTCACGATGCTCGGGCTGCAGGTATCGGGGCGCGAGGATCTCGTCGACGACATGCTCGACAACTTCGCACATCTGATCGATACGATCGGGCACATCCCGAACGGCAACCGCACGTACTACGCGAGCCGCTCGCAGCCGCCGTTCTTCGCGTACATGGTCACGCTCGCCGCGCAGGCCGAAGGCGACAAGGTCTACCAGAAATACCTGCCGGCGCTGCGCAAGGAGCATGCGTACTGGATGCAGGGCGAAACCACGACGCCGCGCGGGCAGGCCGCGCGGCACGTGGTCGCGATGCCGGACGGCGCGGTGCTGAACCGCTACTGGGACGCGAGCGACACGCCGCGCGACGAGTCGTATCGCGAGGACGTGACGACCGCGAAGGCCGTGCCGGATCGCCCCGCGAACGAGGTGTACCGCGACCTGCGCGCGGGCGCCGAAAGCGGCTGGGACTACAGCTCGCGCTGGTTCGGCGACGGCAAGACGCTCGCGACGATCCGCACGACGTCGATCGTGCCGGTCGACCTGAACAGCCTGATGTTCCATCTCGAGAGGACGATCGTGAAGGGCTGCACGGTCACGCACGACGTCGCATGCGTCGCGGACTTTTCCGGGCGGGCGGCGCGCCGCGCGGCCGCGATCAACCACTATCTGTGGAACCGTCACGGCTATTACGGCGACTACGACTGGCCGTTGCGCAAGCCGCGCGACGGCGTGACGGCCGCGACGCTGTATCCGCTGTTTACCGGCGTCGCATGGCCCGAGCGCGCGAAGGCGACCGCGCGCGAGGTGCGCAAGACACTGCTGCAGCCGGGCGGTCTCGCGACGACGACCGAGAACACGGGCCAGCAATGGGACGCGCCGAACGGCTGGGCGCCGCTGCAGTGGATCGCGATCGAAGGGCTGCGCCGTTACGGCGAACCGGCGCTCGCGAAGGACATCGGCACGCGCTTCCTGGCCGACGTGAAGCATGTGTATGCGACCGAAGGCAAGCTCGTCGAGAAGTACGTGGTCGAGGGGGCCGGCGAGGGCGGCGGCGGTGGCGGCGAATATCCGCTGCAGGACGGCTTCGGCTGGACCAACGGCGTCACGCTGAAACTGCTCGGGCTGTACGGCGAGTGAGAGGCCGCGTGCGTCGCACGCAGGCACTTGAATGCACACGGGCCGGACCGCCGCGCACGCGGTAGTCCGGCCCGTGTCGCATGCGCTGTGCGTCAGAACGTGATCGTCGTGCGCACGCCGAGCACCGTTTCGTCGCCGATGCGCGCGCCGGCCGCGTTCGGGTTCGGGATCCCGCCGCCCGGCCGGAAGAAATGCTGCAGGTCGGCCTGCAACTGCCACCACGGCGTGACCTGGTACTGGTAGGTCGCCTCGATCACCGTTTCCGCGCGGCGCACCGGATAGCCGGGTGTCGTGTAGGCGCCGGTGTCGCCGTCGAGCGCACGCGCATGCGAGCCGATCTTCGCGTAGCCGACCGCGATGCCGGCCGTATCGTTGTCGCGGCCCTTGAACGGCGCCTTGAGCGTCACGCCCGCATTCGCCGCGAAATCGACGACGTTGCGATCGCCCGGCGCGCCCATCACGCGCGCGAACACGCCGACCGAGCGCGGGCTGTCGGCCGACGGCCGCCACACCATCTGGTCCGCGACCGCATAGAAACCGTAGTTGCCGCGATGCGTGGCGGGAATCCCGTTGCTGGCCGGATTCGCGAGCGACAGCCCGTCCGTGCCGACGCGCGGGTCGTTCGCGTGCTGCGACTGATACCAGAAGCCGAGCTTGTACGTGCCCGGCAGGCCGGCCGGTTGCGGCGCCTTCGGATCGGCGGGCGCCGCGTTCAGCGCGTACTGGAGTTCGCCGATCACGAACGCGCCGCTGCGCAGGTTGAAGTTGGTGCCGTGCGCGTTCAGCGCCTGCGCGTCGCCGTCGCTGCGGCCGGCCGGGTTGCCGTCGAACACGCCGACCAGCGCGGTCCACGCGTCGGCCGGCTTCACGCGCAGCCGCACGCCGAGCGACGACAGCGGATACGCGGGGCCGCCGGCCGGCAGGTCGGTCGCCGGCAGAACGGGCCAGCCGAACGTCGCGTTCATGAACGTCGCCGCGTACTGGCTCACCATGAATTCCTGGTCGACGCTCTGCTGGCCGACCTTCACGTCGGCCTTGCCGTCGAGAAACGCCTGCTGGTACCAGAGCTCCCACAGTCGCGTGGTCGAATTCGCCTCGATGCCGGTCGCGGTCTGCAGCGTCTGCAGATAGCGCTGCGTGAGGTTGGTGCCGTGGATCTGCAGCCCCGACACGTTGAACGTGCCGCCCGGCAGCCCGACCGCCTTTTCCGTATCGACGTTGAAGCCGAATTGCGTGAGGCCCTGGTACGCGCCGCCGCGATTCGTGCCGCCCGCGGCGTTGTACAGGTATTCGCTGGTTTCCTGCAGGCTCAGCGTGACGCCGTGGTCGCCGAGGACGTCGCGCAGGCCGCCCATGTTGCCGAGCAGGTTCGAGCGCTCCAGGAAACCGGTTGGGGCGGGCGCGGCAGCATCGGCGGCCTGCGTGGGGGCGGTGTCGCTGGCACCGGCCGCCGGTTCGGCAGCAGTGGCTGGCAACGACGATTGTGCGATTGCGGGTGCAGCGGCGGCGAGCGACAGCAACAGCGTTGCGAGCGCATCGAGACGTGGTTTGCGCGGCGCGGGTTCGAAGCGATTCTTCATGCGGGCTCCGTTGTTTGATTGTCTGGTTGGCTGAGGAAGTGGAGGCGTGAGGCGGTGGCATGGGCGCGGGCGGCGCGTGGGCGCACGGCCGCTCGGCGCCGACGCTTACGGCAGCCAGCCGCCGATACGCCACACCTGCGTGAAGCCGAGGCGCGACGCCGCCGTGCAGAGCAGCGCGACGAGCGCGATGGCGGCCGCCACCGCGCCGGCCAGCACGCAGTCGAGCGGGCGGGGTGCCGCCGGCATGTGCGCGAGCGCGCTGCCGCGCCAGTTGCTGAATGTTCGGGCGAGCGGCGACAGGGTCGAAACGCCCGAGCGGCCGCACACGACGTGTACGCGTCGCTTGAGTCTGGCTGCGAACGATTGAAAGAACATGACGTACCTCCGTCCGGTCCGGCGAATGCTGGACGACGTGATCGAGCGCGGGCGCATGAAGCGACCTGCGATCGGCGGTTGGAACGTAACGGAGCGTGCGACGGACGAACCGGCGATGCCGACCCGGGAGGACGCGCGCTAACCCGACGAATGCGAGCTAGCGGCACCGACATGCTGGCTGCTATCTCGCGATGGCTTGGCCGGCCTGGACCGGCGTCGAACTGCAACTGGAGCATGTGTCCACGGAGGGACTCCCTTGATGAATTGGGGCGGATTGTAGTCGCGAGTTTTGCTGCGGAGCAAGCAAAAAAGGCAGCGATGTTGCGCATTTCTGACCGGCAGTGCCGCCGCAGCCGGGCTGGTCGATGTCCGGCACAGTGTCCCGCCGGCGGCTCGCGGCGACTGTTGCTCGCACGCATCGGCGGCACGCGCCCGCCCGTGCGCTGAAAGGTTGCGGCGCGTCATTCCGGGCGCAAATCTTTCAGCGTGCGAGTGCCGGAAAAAATATTCCCCGGAGGGCGTGCCAAAGGGTTGACTTCCGTTTCGGCCGGTCCATAGAATCCGCCATCTTCACTCTTGGGGCCGCCGCCTTGGACGCCTGCAGTAGTCGATCTTCGAACCAAGTTTCCGCCTGAGCGACCGACGTCCGCGCCTCATCGAAGCCGCCGTTTGTCCCCCAGGCAAACGGTGCGCGCAGCAGTATTCCGCAGCAACTCCCTACGTGCACCCTGATTCGCTCCGGTTAGCGTGATGCGTTTGCGCATGCGTCATCCGGTTTCGCCGCCGCCCGGTGCGCGGCCGCGTTCGCGCATGCGTGTCGCATGCACCCGAATGGCGGTCCGCGCGCCGGACGGCGGTCAATCGTGTTTTCCGGAACACCGCACAGGAGCCGCCATGAACGACAGTGACAGTTGTCCCTTATGCCCGTTGCATCGACAGACCCTTTCGAACCCGGGTCGCAGGGACATTCCGGCCGACTAGCCTGACACGTCGTTCAGGCCCCGGACTGGCCCCGCGCCCACCACGCGGCCGGCACGCATGCCGTCGCCGCCAGGAGCCAGACCATGAACTTCGGCCTTCTGTTGTCGAATCTCCCGCAGCTCGTGCAACCGCGTTTGTACGACGACGCGATGCCGATGCTCGACGCTCGTCCGCGCGTGTTCTCCCGTTTGTTCACCCGGGTGAAATCGTTGCTCTGCTGAACTGACACGCCGAGCGCGTCTCGGCATGCGCACGCGGGCCCGTTCCGCGCGCGTATGCCAAGGCCACACGCTTGGCCGGATAAAAAACCAGCCGTACGGAATTCATCATGTCCACGCCATCCAACGTCTCTCCACCGATCGCCGTCGAGCGCAGCGCGGTGCTCGACGAAGCCCACCTCGGCGACATCCGCGGTGCCCTCGGCACGATCTCGCATCACGACACCGCCGCGCGCGGCACGTGGTGGGCGCGCTTGCGCACGCTGCTCGCGATCATCGGCCCCGGCCTGATCGTGATGGTCGGCGACAACGACGCCGGCGCATTCGGCACCTATACGCAGGCGGGCCAGAACTACGGCACGACGCTGCTGTGGACGCTGTTGCTGCTCGTGCCGGTGCTGTACGTGAACCAGGAAATGGTGCTGCGCCTCGGCGCGGTCACCGGCGTCGGCCATGCGCGCCTGATCTTCGAGCGCTTCGGCAAGTTCTGGGGCGCGTTCAGCGTGATCGACCTGTTCCTGCTCAACGCGCTGACGATCGTCACCGAGTTCATCGGCATCACGTTCGTGCTGGCTTTCTTCGGGCTCCCGAAGGTCGCGGGCGTGTGCGTGGCCGCCGCGCTGACGATGGCGGCGGTGAGTACCGGCGACTTCCGGCGCTTCGAGCGGTTCGCGATCGGGCTGTGCGTGCTGAGCCTGCTGCTCGTGCCGGTGCTCGTGTCGATCCACCCGCCGGTGTCGCAGATGTCGCGCGACTTCTTCGTGCCGAACTGGCCCGCGCACACGAGGTTGTCCGACGTGATGCTGCTCGTGATCGGCATCGTCGGCACGACGGTCGCGCCATGGCAGCTGTTCTTCCAGCAGAGCTACGTGATCGACAAGCGCATCACGCCGCGCTTCATGAAGTACGAGAAGATCGACCTGTGGATCGGCATCGCGTTCGTGCTGATCGGCGCGGTCGCGATGATCGGCTTCAGCGCCGCGCTGTTCGGCGGTCATCCGGAAGCGGGCAACTTCACCGATGCGGGCGGCGTGATCGCGGGCCTCGAGCGGTATGCGGGCCGCACGAGCGCGACGCTGTTCGCGGTCGCGCTGCTCGACGCATGCATCATCGGCGCGGCGGCGGTGTCGCTGTCGACCGCGTACGCGATCGGCGACGTGTTCAAGATCCGTCATTCGCTGCATCGCGGCGTGTCGGATGCGAAGGGCTTCTACCTCGTCTACTTCGGGATCGTCGCGGCCGCTGCCGCGCTCGTGCTGATCCCGGGCAGCCCGCTCGGCCTGCTGACCGAAGCGGTGCAGACGCTCGCGGGCGTGCTGCTGCCGAGCGCGACGGTGTTCCTGCTCGTGCTCTGCAACGACCGCCAGGTGCTCGGTCCGTGGGTCAACTCGACGAAGCTCAACGTGTTCACGGGCGCGGTGATCTGGGTGCTCGTGCTGCTGTCGATCATCCTGACCGCGTCGGTGATGTATCCGGACATCAGCGGCGAAGCGATCGTCGACGTGCTGGTCGGCGGTACGGTGCTCGCGATCGCGGGTTATCTCGCGACGGTGCTGATCCGCCGCAACAAGCGCGTCGTCGAGCCGGGCATCGATCGCGCGCTGCGCGACACGTGGCGCATGCCGCCGCTCGATTCGCTCGAGCCGCAGAACATGACGGTCGCGACGCGCGTCTGGATGGCCGTGCTGCGCGGCTATCTGGTGATCGCGGTCGGTCTCGTGATCGTCAAGGTCGTGCAGATGACGCTGCTGAAGTAACGGCGCCCGTCCGGCACGAAGCGGCGCCGCGCCGCAACCCGAACATGCCGGCCCGCAAGGCCGGCATGTTCGTTTGCGCGGGTGCGTCGTGCGGGCGTCAGATCAGCTCGAGCTTGGACGTCAGGTACGTGAGCTGGATCCGGTTCGCGACGCCGAAGCGCTTGCGCAGCTTGCGCAGGTGATAGTCGACGTTGTGCGCGCTGGTGTCGAGGCGCCGGCCGATCTCCTTGTCGGATGCGCCTTCCGCGATGCCGAGCAGCAGTTCCTGCTCGAACGGCGTGAGCCCGTTGACCGTGCGCTCGCGCGACGTCGCGATCAGTTGCGGCGACGCGAACTTGTGGACCGACAGCCCGATCGACAGCGCCTGCTCGATCGTCGCCGGCGTGATCCACTCGCGCGTGCGGCGCGGTGCGGTGAAGCTCATGAACGCGTGCAGCCGCGTGCCGGGCACGGCCATCGAATACATGATGCCGCTGCACATGCCGTCGTCCTGCATGGTCTGCAGGAAACCGTCGAGCGCGGCCGGCGTCACGCACGGGCCGTCGACGCGCGCGCGGTGTTCGCGGCGCAGCTGCTGCAGGTCCCACACGATCGGCATGTTGCACACGCGTGCGTCGAGCGTGCGCGGATCGATGTCGTGATGGTTGTGCCGCACGTAGTCGCCGCGGTAGGTGGTCGGCGTGAACGCTTCGTGCAGGTAGAGGCTTTCGACGCGCTCTCGCGAGAATTCGAGCGCGAAATACGCGAACGTCGAGAAGCCTGTCAGGTGCAGCAGGCTTGCGACGATCCGGTTGCGTTCCGCGGTGCTCTGCGCGTGCGCGAGCGTATCCGCGACGCCGAGCTTCGGCGCATTCGGTTGCGCGATGTCGCCGCGCTTGACGTCATCGCACCAGACGACCTGCACCGGGCGCTCTCTCGACGCGTCGGCGCAGGCGACCGTCCGCCGGGGCGGACGGGACAAGGTTGGGGCGACCGCTTCTTCATGCAATGCAATATCGGACATGAGCCATCCCTCGGAATCGACGCGCATCGCGTGGCGGCAGCCGTGTCGTGCACGGCGCTCGCGACGGTGCGATCGAGCATCTTTATGATATGCGCAGATCGTCATCCAGACGAAACGCGGGGGCATTGTACAAAAATGCCAGTGTGCGCGTAATATGCCGTAATACTAATGCGGGCGAAAGGTTCATATTCGCACTGCTATAGAGACGACCAGAAAATCATAAAGAAAAGACCAGAGCGTGACGGGGCAAGTTCACATATTGGGAAAGGGTGGGCTCCTCATGAAATATGCTGACGACGCGCCACGCGTCGAGTGGTTTTCGCAAGCGGATATCGCGGCCGCTGCCGCTTATTCGAAAGAAATTCATGCAATCGAGCGCGACGTTTTTACCGGCATTCAAATCGCGCCCGGTAAATCCGACCTGGCTGCCGTCGATTTCGCCCAATGCCATGCCCGATTGCGGCAAATCGGTTTCAGCACGCTCGGCTATGGTGCGTACGAGATGATCGGGCGACGCATCCTGTGCGCGCATCTGCTGCGCGACCTCGCGCCCGCGACGTTCATGCAGCCGTATATCGAGGGCATGCTCTACGAGAGCGACCCGCGTTTCGCGCAGGTGCGGCAGAGCGGCTTTCCGGTCGCGTGGCGGCTCGACGAGATCGAGTCGGCCGCGCAGGGTAGCGGCGATCGCAAGGTACTCGCGCTGGCCGGCCATTTGCGTGCGCATGCAATGAACAGCGGCGTGATCTTCAGCCTGTCGGCGCCGCGGCTCGACCTGCGCGTCGCGGTGAACGTGACGTCGGAAGCCCACGGCACCGAGTGGATCGACGATCGCGTGATCGGCGGCGCGCTGTCGGTGAGTCTCGCCGTGCATCGCGTCGCGCTGCCGTTTCTCGAGGCGCGCATCGCGCGCATGCGCGGCTTCGCGCTCGGCGACGAACAGCAGCAGGTGCTCGAGCGCCTCGTGCACGGCCTGTCCGACCAGGAGATCGCGAGCGCGCTGCGCACGTCGCTGCACAAGGTCGGCCACCATATCCGTTCGCTCGAAAAACTCTTCAACGTCCAGAACCGCGCGCAGCTCGCGTATCTCGCCGGACGCCGCCTGGAGCACTGACCCGTTCCGCCCGCGCGGCGCCCGCCGCGCGATGGAAGCGGTTCCGGCGACGCGCGCGCACAGGCGCCGCCGGGTTTCGTAGTCCGATCCGATCGCCGCCGGAAAACTGCCGCGACGCTACGAGGCGCGTCCCTTTTTACGCGGTTTCGCGTCGCTACACTCGTCCCATTCAACGGTCCGCGCGGCGCGGGGCATGACGGCCCGCGCCCGCCGGCGACAACGACAGGACGACGGCACGATGGCAGAACCGAAGGCGCTCCCTCGCGACTGGCAGCGGATTTTTTCCGCCGGCCGCAGCGTGTCCGGACGTCGTCTCGGGGCGTCGCCGCGCGCCGACCTGTTTCTCGCCGCGTTCATCGTGTCGGTGGTCGCGCTGTTCATCCTGCCGCTGCCGCAGGCCGCACTCGACGGGATGATTTCGCTGAACCTCGCGGCGAGCGTCGTGCTGCTGACGGTGTCGACCTACGTGCCGTCGGCCGTCAGCTTCTCGTCGTTTCCCGCGCTGCTGCTGTTCACCACGCTGTTCCGGCTCGCGCTGAACATCGCGTCGTGCAAGCTGATCCTGCTGCACGCGAACGCGGGCCACGTGATCGACGCGTTCGGGCGGCTCGTGGTCGGCAACAACGTCGTGGTGGGCGGCGTGGTGTTCCTCGTCATCGCCGTCGTGCAGTTCATCGTGATTGCAAAGGGCTCGGAACGGGTTGCCGAAGTCGGCGCGCGCTTCTCGCTCGACGCGATGCCGGGCAAGCAGATGAGCATCGACGCGGACCTGCGCGCGGGCATCATCAGCGCCGACGAAGCGCGCGAGCGCCGCGAGAAGCTCGAGCAGGAATCGCAGATGCACGGCGCGATGGACGGCGCGATGAAGTTCGTGAAGGGCGACGCGATCGCGGGCCTCGTGATCGCGTTCATCAACATCGTCGCGGGGATCGCGGTCGGTACGCTGATGCACGGCATGGATATCGGCGAGGCGCTGCAGCGCTACGCGATCCTGACGGTCGGCGACGGGATGGCGTCGCAGATCCCGTCGCTGCTGGTGTCGATCGCGGCCGGCATCGTGACGACGCGCGTCGCGACGCGCGACACGCGGCAGCGCCAGCTCGGCGAACAGCTGGGCGAGCAGCTCGGCGCGCATCCGCGCGCGCTGCTGATCGCGGCGCTGGTGCTGGCCGGCTTCCTCGTCGTGCCGGGCTTCCCGAAGTGGTCGTTCGCGCTGATCGCAATCGGCCTCGGCGTGTTCGCGTTCACGCAGCTGAAACGCAAGACGACCGCGCCGAGCTTCAACCTGATTCATATCGCCGGACGCATCGGCGCGGCCGACGACGGCCAGCCCGCGAAGGTGTCGCACGCGGCGGGCGTCACGTCGCTGATCGCGGTGTCGCTGTCGGACGACCTGCGCACGACGCTCAATCTCGCGCAGCTGCAGACCGCGCTGTCGAGCGCGAAGGCGCGCGTCGACGCGGACATCGGCACGGTGTTTCCGCGCATCACGCTGAACGACGACGAGGGCGCGCCGGCCGGCACGTACCGCATCTACCTGCAGGACGTGCTCGCCGCGCATGGCGCGCTGAAGCCGGGCTGGCTGCTGTGGGACGGCGTCGCGCCGCTGCCGGAGCGCGCGGAGCGCCAGCCGGCCGAGGCGTTCGGCCCGTTCGCGACCGCGCTGTGGATCAAGCCCGACGGCGCGGCCCCGGACGGCAAGTGGCTGTCGAGCGAAAGCGCGCTCGCCGCGCACGTCGAGCAGGTCGTGCGCCAGCACGCGGACGAACTGCTCGGCATCCAGGAAACGCAGGCGCTCGTGCACCTGGTGCGCCGCGAGCACCCCGAACTCGTCGGCGAACTGACGCGGCTCGTGCCGCTGCAGCGCGTGACCGAGGTGCTGCGCCGGTTGCTCGCCGAACAGGTGCCGATCCGCAACCTGCGCGTGATCTTCGAGAGCCTGATCACGTGGGCGCCGAACGAGCCGGACGACGTGATCGCGCTGGTCGAGCTGGTGCGTGTCGACCTGCGCCGGATGATCACCGATCGTCATGCGGGCGCGGTGCGCCAGCTGCGCGTCGTGCTGTTCGAACAGAACCTGCAGGAGCGGATCGAGAGCGCGGTGATGCGCACCAAGCAGGGCAACTTCCTCGCGCTGTCGAGCGCGATCAAGCAGGACATCGGCGAGCAGGTGCGCGCGATCGTGCAGGCCGCGCAGGCGGCCGGCCCCGGCGGCCACGGCAATCCGCAAGGCGGCGCGCGCCTCGCGGTGATGGTCGCGCTTGGCGCGCGCCGCTACGTGAAGACGATCCTGCAGCCGGTGCTGCCCGAACTCGCGGTGCTGTCGTACCAGGAGGTCGAGGAGGACGTGCAGCTTCATACGGTCGGCTGGGTGAAGAACCCGCCCGACGACGGCACGCTCGGCGCGGGCGCCGGCGTGCGCACGCCGGGAGTCGCGCAATGACGAGCTCGACGATCCTCGACCTGACCCGGCAGGCGCTGATGCTGGTGCTGCTGCTGTCGCTGCCGATCGTGCTGATCGCCACCGTCACCGGCCTCGTCGTCGCGATCCTGCAGGCCGTCACACAGGTGCAGGACGCCAACATCGGCATCGCGGTGCGGCTGATCGCCGTGATGGTCGCGCTCGTGCTGCTGTCCGGCTGGCTCGGCAGCGAGGTGCTGCGCTTCGCGCAGCAGGCGCTGGAACGCATGTTCGTTTCTTCCCCAGGAGTGCTTTGATGCGTCGACGCGTCGCCCCGATCCGGTTTCAATCGCGCCGCCTGCAACGGGCCGCGCTCGCCATGTGCGCGACCGCGCTGCTCACGGCATCGCTGTGCATGACGGTCGCGCAGCCGGCGCGCGCGGCGGACCTGCGCTGGCGCAACAAGCCGTTCACGATCGTCGCGAACGGCAAGAAGATCGGCGACTTCATCCGCGAGCTCGCGTCGTCGCAGGGCGTGACGGCGGTGGTCGACCCGAAGGTCGACGGCGTGATCAGCGGCCGCTTCTCGGGCACGCCGCAGCAGACGCTCGATACGATCTGCTCGACCTACGGGCTCACGTGGTACTACGACGGCTCGTTCCTGTACGTCGATCCGGCCGACCAGTCGCAGACGCAGATGATCCCGATCCCGCCGAACGCGGCCGGCGAGATCGGCCGCGCGCTGCAGGCGATGCAGATTCCGGACAAGCGCTATACGCTCGTGATCAACGACCGTGCGAACAGCGTGTACGTGGCCGGCCCGCGCCGCTATGTGGAGCTCGTGCGGCAGGCGGTGGGCTCGGTCGGCGACCCGTCGGCGAACGGCGCGCATGCGGACATCCGCGCGTTCCGCCTCAGGTACGGCTGGGCGTCGGACTTCACGATCAACCGCTCGGGCAAGGAAGTGACGGTGCCGGGCGTCGCGACGATCCTGCGCCGGCTGTTCGGCAAGGGCGGCGGCACGAACGAGCTGCCGTCGAGCACGCCGCTCGGGCAGGCCGCGCGCCAGGTGAAGCTCGGCTCGGGGCTGACGATCGCGGTGCCGCGGCTCGACTTCCCGGACATTGCCGGCGGCCCGCGTCAGGGTGGCTACGGCGGCGCCGACGGCGCCGCCGGCGGCTTCTCGCCGTTCTCGAATGGCGGCGGCGCAGACACGCTGCCGCAGATCGTCGCCGATCCGGCGATCAACGCGGTGATCGTGCGCGACCTGCCGGAGAACATGTACCGCTACCAGTCGCTGATCAACCAGCTCGACGAGCGGCCGCGCATCGTCGAGATCAACGTGACGATCATCGACATCAACGAGGATTCGCTCGACAGCCTCGGGATCGACTGGCGCCTGCACACGACGCACGGCGACGTGCAGATCGGCAACGGCCAGAATCCGCTGAACGGCAACACGCAGTACAACGGCGCCGGCAATCCGCCGCTCACGTTCGGCATCGGCACGTCGGAGACCGGGCAGACCGGCACCTTCCTG
Source organism: Burkholderia sp. Bp9142 (assembly GCF_003853415.1). Classification (GTDB taxonomy): domain Bacteria; phylum Pseudomonadota; class Gammaproteobacteria; order Burkholderiales; family Burkholderiaceae; genus Burkholderia. The sequence goes on from NZ_QTPP01000045.1 coordinate 40,158, forward strand.
CCGACCGGCATCGCGCTGACCGCGTCGATCGGCGGCTCGCTGCGCAACTACCTGCTCACGCGCGTGAACGCGCTCGCGCAGAAGGGGCAGGCGCAGCTGCGCTCGAAGCCGAAGGTGCTCGCGCTCGACAACACCGAGGCCATTCTCGAGAACCTCACGCAGTTCTACGTGCAGGTGCAGGGCTACCAGGATTCGTCGCTGTACAGCGTGACGACCGGCACCAGCATCAAGGTGACGCCGATGATCGTCGACGAGGCGATCCGCAACGCGGCCGCCGTCTCCGGAAATCCGCAGAGCGTGATGATGTCGATCGACATCCAGGACGGCAACATCGTGCCGGGGCAGGCGGTGTCGAACGTGCCGGTGATCCAGCAGCGCAACATCGTCACCAAGACGATGATCGACGAAGGCAAGAGCCTGCTGATCGCGGGCTTCAACGACGACGAGGTGCGGCTGAACAAGAGCGGCGTGCCGTGGCTGTCGGACATCCCGCTGATCGGCAACCTGTTCAAGTACACCGACAAGTCGGGCAACCACATGGAGCGGTTCTACCTGCTGACGCCGCGCGTGGTGACGACCGCGTCGATGTACGCGCCGGACGGCTCGCCCGTGAACCCGGGCACGGACGGGCCGGCCGATCCGAACGGCAGGTCGATGTATCGCCCGCCGGACAACGACATCGCGGTGCCGCTGACGCCCGTGCCGCTGCCCGGCACGAAGTTCGGCCCGCCCGCGCTGCCGCCGCCGCCGAAGGATTCGGCGTCGCAGCCCGTGGCGACGACCGCAGGAGCGTCCACCCATGTCGACGACCATCATTGACCCGCACGGCGACGGCGCACTGCCCGGCGGCGCGGCGGCCGGGCCGGCCGCACTCGCGTCGCCGTGGAACCTCTGCTTCCTCAGCGGGCCGATGTACGGCCGCACGATGTCGCTCGCCCGCGGCGCGAACTGGGTCGGCACGGCCGCCGATTGCGAAGTGATCCTGCCCGATCGCGAGATCGGCGCGAAACAGATGTGCCTGCAGGTCGGCGCGCTCGCCGTGACGGTGCAGAACCACGGCGGCGACGGCGGCGCGCCGGTGCTGTTCAACGACGAGCCGCTCGGCGCGGGCCGCCGCTCGATGACGCCGCAGGACGTCGTGACGGTCGGCTCGATCAAGCTCGGCATCGCGCGTCACGCGCAGGCCAGCGTCGCGGTGCCCGACGAGACCGACGCGCCGGACGCCGCGCGCGAGGCCGCGTGGCTCGGCTGGCTCACGGGCGGGCTGCGCCGTCTCGGCAGCCGGCGGCTCGTGATCGCGGTCGTCGCGCTGTGGATCGGCGTGCTGCTCGGCGCGCTCGGCTACGGCTTCGTCGCATGGTCGGGGCGGCTGCCGTGGCAGCACGAGTCGGTGCTCGCGCGCACGCACCGGCTGCAGCAACTGCTGCATGCGTATCCGGAGCTCGCCGTCGCGCCGCGCGACGACGGCGTGATCGTGTCGGGCTACGTGAGCGACCCGGCCGCGCGGGAGCGCGTCGCGCAGATCGTCGCGGGCGTCGACAACGCGGCGCTCGGCAATATCTACGTGGTCAGCGACCTCGTCGCGACCGCGCAGACGTATTTCAGCGACACGGCGCTGACGGTCACCTATCTCGGCCGCGGCCGGATCGAATTGACGGGCGCGGCCGGGCGCACGCAGATCGAGCCGCGTATCCGCAACTACATGAAGGACGCGCGTCCGGCGCTCGAGGTGGTCGATCACGTGCGCGACGCCGATGCGGCCGCGCCGCGCACGGCGACGACGCTCGGCGGCGTGGCGGGGATTCCGGAGATCACGACCGTGTTCGCGGGCGACGGCGACCAGCGCTACATCGAGACGGCCGACGGCAGCCGCTATTTCGAAGGCGCGCGGCTGAAGGAAGGGCCGACGGTCGTGTCGATCGGCCCGGACGAAGTCGTGTTCGAGCGCAACAGCCAGCGCATCACGATGCCGCTTGGCGGCCCGTCCGCGAACGCGCCCGGGCAGGCGCCGGCGGCGCCCGTGCCGCCGCTCGCGAGCGGCGCGGCGGCCGGCGTCGCGCAGCCGGTGCCGGGGCCGACGCTGGTGCCGGATGCGCCGGCGACGCCGGCCGTCGCGGCGGCGGGCGCATCGAGGCAAGCGGCGCACTAGCGCCGCGACAGGACCTGCGCACCGCGTGTCGCGCGGTGCGCGCATTACGCGACACGCCGCGAGCATGCGGCGCGTCACGTCGCCGGCGGGGCATGGGGCCGCCGCCGGAAGCAGGACGCAGTTCACGTAAAGGAGCGAATCATGAGTACCCCCCCGACCGGTGCCACCAACACGAACCAGGTCCAGCAACAGGCGGACGACCTGACCAAGACGCAGCTCGAGCTGACGAAGATCAACTTCCAGGTCCAGCAGTCGACCGCGACGTTCGAAACCAGCAACGCAGTGACCGCGCAGGAAGGGACGGCGAACGCCCAGGTCGCGCAACACCTGAGTTCCGCCGGCCGCGCATGACGCCGGTCGCCGGCCGTGCCGCGCGACGCCACATGCCGGGGCCGCCCGTGGCGGGCGCCCGGCGGGGCGTGTGTGCGTGCCGGCCGGCTCGTTCCCGGCCCTGCCGGTCAAGGAGGACATGATCATGTCGGTAACAGGCGTAGGTGCGGCACCGCCGGGCGCGGCCGCGCTCGCGGGTGCCGTGCAGCAGGCGGGCTCGGCGTCCGATCCGGCGCAGGTGCGCCAGTTCGATGCGCTGATGCAGCCGGGCGCGGCGTCGCCGTCGGCGTCGGGTGTCGCGATGTCGCGCGCGCCAGCCGATGCGGCGCCGGCGGCGCCGGCGGTGCAGATGACGCCCGCGACACCCGCGCAGGCGAACCATGCGTCGCTGGTCGAGCGCTTGCGCACGTACGGCAACGATCTCGACACGCGGTACGCGAACATCGACAAGCATCGCACCGAGATGCTGACGTCGATGGCGGACAACCGCCGCGATCCGCTGATGACGATGGTGCAGGCGATGGATTTCCAGTGGACGGCGACCACCACGATTTCCGAATACCAGTTGAGCCTGTCGGTCGCGCAGGCGGCGAACGGCTTCACGCACACGGTGCTGAAGACGCAGGAGTGACGAGCGCGCGGGCCGCCAAGGCCGCGCGCCCTGAAGCGGACAAACGATGACGACGATCGATTCGACGCCGCGCATGCATGCGTGGCGCAGCCGGGCGGCGCGTGTGCTGCTCGCGGGACTGCTCGCGCTGCTGGCCGGCTGCCAGAAGGAGCTCTACTCCGGCCTGTCGGAGCGCGACGCGAACCAGATGGTCGCCGTGCTCGGTGACGCGGGCATCAGCGCGTCGAAGGACAACGACGCGCGCGACACGTCGGATCGCAACGCGTGGCAGGTGAGTGTCGCGGACGGCGACATGCAGTCGGCGCTGACCGTGCTGCAGGCGAACGGGCTGCCGAAGCCGAGCTATGCGAGCCTCGGCGAGCTGTTCCAGAAGCAGGGGCTCGTGTCGACGCCGGCCGAGGAGCGCGTGCGCTACCTGTACGGCGTGTCGCAGGACCTGTCGCGCACGCTGCAGGACATCGAGGGCGTGGTGGTCGCGCGCGTGCAGGTGGTGATTCCGGAGAACGATCCGCTCGCGGACAAGATCAAGCCGTCGTCGGCGGCCGTGTACATCCGCTACCGGCCCGGCGTGGACCTGCGCGCGATGGCGCCGATGGTCAAGGATCTCGTCGCGCACAGCATCGAGGGGCTGCAGTACGACAACGTGTCGCTGTTCCTGCAGCCGGCCGCCGCGCGCACGACGCGCGTCGACGGCATCGGCAGCGCGGTGTCGGACATCCTGCGGCTGCGCTCGCCGCTCGGCTGGCTGGTGTTCGCGCTGATCCTGCTGACCTGCGCGGTGATCGCGCTGTCGGCCGCGCGGCGCGGGATGTTCGGCGCCCGGCTGGCCGGGCTGGTCGGCACGCCGCGCGGTGCGAACGGCGCCGGCGGTGCATCCGCGCAGCCGGGTGGCGGCAGCCTGCGCACGCCGGACGGCGCGCGCGACGGCGCATGAGCGAGTTCCATGCGCTTCAGCCGGGCGCCACGTCCGACGCCGTTGTGCTGCCGTGGCTGCAACCGGTCGCGCTGCCGCCCGCCGGGCGGCGCGCGGCGTTTCACGCGCTCGTCTGCGAATTCAACCTGCGGCCCGACCGCTATCTGCACGTGACGCGCGTGCCGGCCGAGTGGCCCGTGCGCTATCGCTCGCCCGACGCGTTCGGCCCGGCGGGCCGCCAGCTGCTCGCGCGCCACCTGCTCGACGCGAACGGCGTGGCCGGGCACCACGACTTCGACGTCGCCAATCCGTGCGCGCGGCTCGCGCTGCTGCCCGGTGCGGCGCTCGAGCAGCTCGCGTCGTATGCGGGCCTGCTGCTGCATCGCGGCTGGCTGCGCGACGCGCTGACCGTGCGGCGCGTTCGCGCGGAAGTCGCGGCGAAGCTCGGCGGCGATGCGCTGGAGCTCGCGCTCGAGCGCGCGCCGGAATTCGGCGCGCTCGCGGAAACGCTCGAACCGTGGCGCGCCGATCCGGCCGCGCTGCCGGTGGTGATCCGTGCGCGCGGCGGCCGGCTGCTCGCGGATTTCATCGGCGTGGCGGGCGACGCGGTCGCGCGGCGCGCGCGCCTGAAATTCAACCGCGCGATCGACGACGAAGCGCCGTACTGGCTGAACCGCGCGCAGCGCGACCAGTTCGGCGAACTGTTGTTCCTGTTTCTGATTCCCGAGAGGCTTGCGTCATGGGACTGGCTTTTCTGATCACGAGCGACAACCTGCAGCTGCTGTCGGAGCGCAAGGTGCTCAAGGAGCGCGAATACGCGGCGCTGCTCGATGCCTCCGCGGTGATCGCGACCGCGCGCGACGAGGCCACGCGCATCGTCGCCGACGCGCAGCGCGAATTCGACAAGCGCCAGGCGGCCGGCTACGACGAGGGGATGCGCCGCGCACAGCGCGAGCATGCGGCGCAGGCCTATACGCAGGCGCTGGCCGCCGCGCGCACGATGGAGTCGATGAAGGATTCGATGGCCGACATCGTCGTGAAGGCCGTGCGCGCGATCGTCGGCGAGATGGGCACGCAGAAGCTGTACGAGGCCGCGCTCGCGCGGATCGCGCCGCTCGTGCGCGACGAGGCGTTCCTGATCGTGCGGGTCGCGCCCGGCCGCGAGGACGAGATGCGCGACGCGCTCGACCGCGCGTTCGCCGGCCAGTCGAACCGGCAAAGGATCCGCATCGTCGAGGATGCGCAGCTCGAGCGTCACGCGTGCACGGTCGAGACGCCGTCCGGGCGCATCGACGCGAGCCTCGACCTGCAGATCGACGCGCTGCGCCAGGCGATCCGCCGCGACGCGCTGAAGGGCACGCCGCGATGAACGCGCCGCTCGACGATCCGCAGCCGTTCGGCGACGGCAGCGACGACGATGCCGCGCCGTTCGATCGTGGCCGCCTCGTCGGCGACCTCGATGCGGGGCTCGCGTTCTTCTCGCCGGTGTCGGTGCAGGGCCGCGTCAATCACGCGGTCGGGCAGATCCTCAACGCGACGGGCATCCGCGCGCGGCTCGGCGAGATCTGCGAGCTGCGCACGCCGAACCAGCCGACGCTGCTCGCCGAAGTGGTCGGCTTCTCGCGGCAGACCACGTTGCTCACGCCGCTCGGCGACGTGGCCGGCCTGTCGCCGGAGACGACCGTCGTGCCGTCCGGGCGCGAGCATGTGTTCCCGGTTGGCGAAGCGCTGTTCGGCCGCGTGCTCGACGGGCTCGGCCGGCCGCTCGACGATCGCGGGCCGGTGACGGGTGCCGCGTGGGTGTCGACGCAGCAGGACCCGCCGAATCCGCTCGCGCGCAAGATGATCGACACGCCGTTTCCGACCGGCGTGCGCGTGATCGATGGCCTGATGACGCTCGGCATCGGCCAGCGCGTCGGCATCTTCGCGCCGTCCGGCGTCGGCAAGAGCACGCTGCTCGGGATGATCGCGCGCGGCGCGCAGGCCGACGTGAACGTGATCGCGCTGGTCGGCGAACGCGGCCGCGAGGTGCGCGAGTTCATCGAGCACAGCCTGTCGCCCGAGGTGCGCGCGCGCTCGATCGTCGTCGTGTCGACGTCCGACCGTCCGGCGATGGAGCGCGTGAAATCCGCGCTGGTCGCGACCGCGATCGCCGAGCACTTCCGCGATGCGGGCAAGCGCGTGCTGCTCCTGGTCGACTCGCTGACGCGCTTCGCGCGCGCGCAGCGCGAGGTCGGCCTCGCGAGCGGCGAGCCGCCGACGCGGCGCAGCTTCCCGCCGTCGACGTTCGCCGTGCTGCCGCGCCTGCTCGAACGCGCGGGGCAGGGCGCGACGGGCTCGATCACCGCGCTGTACACGGTGCTCGTCGAAGGCGATGAGGAATCCGATCCGATCGCCGAGGAAGTGCGTTCGATCCTCGACGGCCACATCGTGCTGTCGCGCAAGATCGCGCTCGCCAACCGCTATCCGGCGATCGACGTGCTCGCGAGCCTGTCGCGCGTGATGCCGCTCGTCGCGAGCCGCGCGCATCAGCAAGCGGCCGCGCGCGTGCGCGAGCTGATCGCGAAGTACCAGGAAATCGAGCTGCTCGTGCAGATCGGCGAGTATCGCGAAGGCAGCGACCGGCTCGGCGATCTCGCGCTGCGCGCGCGCGATGCGATCGGCGCATTCTGCGCGCAGGCATCGCACGAGGACGTGCGCTTCGACGCGCTGCTCGCGCAGCTGACGACACTCGCGAACGACCATGTCTGAAGCCGACGACCGCCTCGTGCTCGCGACGCTCGCACGCCTGAAGCGCGTGCGCGAGATGCGCAGCCAGATCGCGCGGGTCGCGGCCGCGCGCCAGCAAGGCATCGCCGCGCAGAGCCGTCGCGCGCTCGACGCCGCGCAGGCGCGGCTTGCGCAGCAGGTCGCCGCGAAGGCCGCGATCCAGGCGCGGCTCGCCGACGACGTGCGCGAGGCGCGCGCACTGCAGAACGCGGCGGCCGACACGCGCACGTTCGACCGTCATATCGGCGTCGCGAACGCGTCGGTCGGCGAGGCCACGCACGTGCATCGCGATCACGAGGCGACGCTTGCCGACCTGCAGCGCGCCGCGCGCAAGGCGAAGGCCGCCGAGGACAAGCTCGACAAGGCCGGCGAGAAGGCGCTGCAGGCGCGCGCCGCGCGGGTCGAACGCGACGCCGACGAGGTCGCGGATGCGCACGCGGTGCGGCGCTTCGCGACGGCCGGCGTGTGGGCAGGCGATGCGCAGGGTCACGCATCGGGGCAGCCGGACAGGGCCGCGGCGTTCGATGCGGCGATGATGTCGCCACCGGCCGATGCGGACGCGACAGGCACGACCGACGCCGCCGGTACGAACGACCCGGCCGCCGCCATCGCAACCGCCTCCACCGACGACATGGCTCCCGGCGCCGCGGAGCGCCGATGCTAGACCACGCGGCGAACTTCAACGACATCGCCGGCACGCTGCGCCCGCTGCTCTACGTGATGCCGCGCCTGCTGCCGATCATGTTCGTCGTACCGGTGTTCAACGAGCAGATCATCACGGGCCTCGTGCGCAACGGGATCGCGGTCGTGATCGCCGCGTTCGTCGCGCCGGTGATCGATCCGGCCCAGGTCGCCGCGCTGCCGTTCCTGATGTGGTGCCTGCTCGTCGCGAAGGAGGCGGTGATCGGCATGCTGCTCGCGGGCGCGTTCAGCGCGGTGCTGTTCGCGATCCAGGGCGTCGGCTACCTGATCGATTTCCAGACCGGCAGCGGCAGCGCCGCGTTCTTCGATCCGATGGGCGGACACGAGGGCGGCCCGACGTCGGGCTTCCTCAACTTCGTCGCGATCGCGCTGTTCGTCACCGCGGGCGGCCTGCAGGTGCTCGTGCAGCTGTTCGCGCAGTCGTACGCGTGGTGGCCGATCGGCTCGCTCGGCCCCGACTTCTCGTCGATGCTGCAGACCTTCGTCGTGCGGCAGACCGACACGATCTTCGAATGGATGGTGAAGCTCGCCGCGCCGGTGATCATCGTGCTGGTGCTGGTCGAGCTCGGCATCGGCCTCGTCGGGCGCGCGGTGCCGCAACTGAACATCTTCGTGTTCGCGCAGCCGCTGAAGAGCGCGCTCGCGCTGCTGATGATGGTGCTGTTCCTGCCGGTGGTGTATGCGTCGCTGCATGCGCTGCTGAGCCCCGACAGCGGGCTGATGGCGCTGCTGCGCGCGCTGTTCGCCGCGCACGGCGGCGCGTGACGGCCCGCCGGAACCGGAGCATCCATGGCCGAAAAGAACCAGCAGCCGACCGCGAAGCGCCTGCGCGAGGCGCGCCGGAAAGGCGACGTGCCGAAGAGCGCGGAGACGATCTCGTCGGCGTTCTTCGTCGGCGTGTGCGTCGCGCTCGCGGTGGGGCTCGGCACGCTGTTCGCGCGGCTGCAAGCGCTGTTCCGGCTCGTGTTCGCCGCGGCCGGCGCGGCCGGCGCGGCCGATCCGTCCGCGCGGCTCGCGGTGCTGATCGACGGCGCCGCGCGCGACTGGGCCATGCTGTCCGCGCAGATCGTCGCGGCCGGGCTGCTGGCCGGCCTGCTCGCGGGCTTCGTGCAGGTGGGCGGCGTGATGGCGTGGAGCCGGCTCGTGCCGCAGCTGTCGCGGCTCAATCCGGCCGAGGGGCTGAAGAACATGTGGTCGATGCGCAACCTCGTGAACCTCGCGAAGATGCTGCTGAAGACCGTGCTGCTGGCCGCGACGCTCGGCTGGCTGATCGTCGAGTCGCTCGACCCGGCGGTGCAGTCCGGCTTCACGCGGCCGATGTCGATCCTCGCGCTGATCGTGAAGCTGCTGATGCTGCTGTTCGGCTGGGCCGCACTGATCTACATCGTGATGGCGCTGATCGACATCGTGCACCAGCGGCGCGAGTTCAATCAGAAGATGAAGATGTCGATCGAGGAAGTGCGGCGCGAGCACAAGGAAGACGAAGGCGATCCGCACATCGAGGCGAAGCGCCGGCAGCTCGCGCGCGAAGCGCAGTTCTCGTCGCTGCCCGACCGGATCGGCTTCGCGTCGGTGGTCGTCTATTCGTCGAGCGTCGCGGTCGCGCTCTATTACGGCGGCGTCGGCACGCTGCCGTGGGTGCTCGCGCGCGGCGAGGGCGAGGCGGCCGAACGGATCGTGCGGCTCGCGCGCGACGCGCTGCGCCCGACACTCGCGAACGCCGGCCTCGCGCAGGCGCTGTACGAGAGCACGCCTGAAAAGGGCACGATCCAGCAACAGCATTTCCGCGAGGTCGCGCAGTTGCTGAAGTGGGCGACCGGCGCGGCCTGACGCGCACGGCCTGTCGGGGCCGGAACACCAGCATGCGCGCGATCCAGCGCTACCCCGTGATGCGGACCTGTTTTCCGGCTCGCCGGGCTGATCGCACGCGGCGCTTGACGCCGGTTTTTTTCCGGATTCATCCGACATTCACCCATGAATTATTGCTGATTTATTTCTTCGTAATATGGCTCGACCGTCAGCCGGACGGCGGGCCGCGAGGTTGCGCCGCCGCTGACGGAACAGGTCAACAGGGGCAGACAAATCAAATGTGCGGAATCGACGGCTTTCTGAATAGCGTCGCCTTCGATGAGGAGACAGCGCGCGGCACGCTCGCGCGAATGACGGCGAGCCTCGCGCATCGCGGGCCCGACGGGCAGGGCCTCTGGGTCGACCCGGAAGCCGGTATCGCGCTCGGCCACCGGCGGCTTGCGATCGTCGATCTGTCGGTCCACGGCCGGCAACCGATGGCATCCGCGTGCGGCCGCTACGTCATGGTCTTCAACGGCGAAATCTACAACCATCGCGAGTTGCGCGCGGAGCTCGAGCGCGCGGGTCGCGCACCGGCGTGGCGCGGCCACTCCGACAGCGAGGTGCTGATCGCGGCGATCGTCGCGTGGGGCGTCGAGGCGACGCTGCGGCGCGCGACCGGCATGTTCGCGTTCGCGCTGTGGAATCGCGCGTCGCGGGTGCTGACGCTCGCACGCGACCGGATCGGCGAGAAGCCGCTCTACTACGGCCGGATCGGCGACGCACTGGTGTTCGCGTCGGAGCTGAAGGCGCTGCGCGGCTATCCGGGCTTCGACGGCACGATCGATCGCGACGCGCTGTGCCTGTACCTGCGCCAGTCGAGCGTGCCGGCACCGCATACGATCTATCGCGGCATCAGCAAGCTGCCGCCGGGCACCTTCATCCAGTTCGAGCATGCGCGCGACACGCCGCGCGTGCGCGCGTACTGGACGCTCGAGCAGGCGATCGAAGCCGGCCGCGAGCAGCCGTTCGAGGGCGGCGCCGACGAGGCCGTCGGGCAGCTCGACGCGATCCTGCGCCGGGCCGTCGCGCGGCAGATGGAAGCCGACGTGCCGCTCGGCGCGTTCCTGTCGGGCGGCATCGATTCGTCGGCGATCGTCGCGCTGATGCAGGCGCAGTCGGCGAACCCGGTCGACACGTTCACGATCGGCTTTCATGAGGCCGGCTACGATGAAGCCGGCTATGCGAAGGCGGTCGCGCGCCATCTCGGCACGCGGCATACCGAGCTCTACGTGACCGCCGACCATGCGCTCGGCGTCGTGCCGAAACTGCCGACGATCTATGACGAACCGTTCGCCGACGCATCGCAGATTCCGACCTTTCTCGTATCGGAGATGACGCGCCGGCACGTGAAGGTGAGCCTGTCCGGCGATGGCGGCGACGAACTGTTCGGCGGCTATACGCGCTACTTCCTGACGCCGCGCCTGTGGCGCAAGCTGCATCGCGTGCCGGCGGCGGTGCGCGCGCGGATCGCCGCCGCGCTGCATGCGCTGCGCCCCGATCATGCGGACCAGCTCGCGGCGGTCGCGCAGGGCGCATGGGGCGGCGTGGAAGCGCGCGATTCGGCGGCCCGCATCGGCGACCGGCTGCACAAGCTCGGCCACGTGATGACGGCCGAGAGCCGCATCGGGCTGTACCGGCTGCTGATGTCGTCGGTGCATCATCCGGAGCGCATCGCGCTCGCCGGACAGGAGCCGCCGACGCCGCTCGACACGGTGTCCGCATGGCCGGCGAACCTGAGCTTCGCCGAGCAGGCGATGGCGATCGACACGCTCACGTACCTGCCGACCGACATCCTCGCGAAGGTCGACCGTGCGGCGATGGCGGTGAGCCTCGAGACGCGCATGCCGTTCCTCGATCATCACGTCGTCGAATTCGCGTGGCGGGTGCCTGCGGCGGTGCGTTTGCCGGAAGGGCAATCGAAGGCGCTGCTGCGCCGGCTGCTGGACCAGTACGTGCCGTCGGCGCTGATCGACCGCCCCAAGCAGGGCTTCTGCGCGCCCGTCGATCACTGGCTGCGCGGCGCGTTGCGCGACTGGGCCGACGCGCTGCTGCAGCCGTCGCGGCTGCGCGACGAGGGCTTCTTCGACGCGCAGGCGGTCGAGCGCCTGTGGCGCCAGCATCAGACGGGCCGGATGAACTGGCAGCACCAGCTATGGACGGTGCTGATGTTCCAGGCGTGGCTGGAGGCGCAGCGCGCCGCATGATGCGGGATGACGCGGTGCGCCGCGTCGTCCCGCGCACGTCATGCCGGTGTCGTGCCGCCGCTCACTGATCGAGACACCGCACGCACAGCCGCTTCGCCTGGCTCGCCGACAACCCGTGGCACATCATCACGACCGGGCGCGCATGGCACGACGGCGCGTCGGCCGATGCCGCGGGCGACGCGAGCCGGCGCGCGTGTTCGGGCGGCGTGGTCGCGGCCGCGTCCATGCGCCGTTGTCGCGCGGGCGGCGGCAGGTCGCGCACCACCGGAATCGGCTCGACGCCGCCTTCGCGCGCATTGCGCTGCGCGCTCGCGACGACCCGGCTCACATAGCCGCTCGAGAAACCGGTCGTGAAGTTGCCGCTGTAGTAGCACGACAGCGCCGCGCGCAACGCGGCCTGCGCGGGGCGGCCGGTGTTCGACGAACGCGCGAAGCATTCGGTCAGGATCGCGCCGCCCGCCCGCAGGTTGCGGCACGGTTCGAACATCGTCGTGTCGTCGAGGCCGTATTTGGCGAAATTGCGCTCGTTCACCTGCGCGAGGCCGACGCTGTAGCTGAAGCCGCGCGCGGCCAGCTCGCTCGCGGTCGCGTGCGCTTCGTCGAGCGACGCGGGCTGGCGGGCCAGGTGAGCGCCGACCACGCCGATCGCATACGGATTGAAACCGGATTCGGTGCGCACCAGCGCGGCGAGCGTGTCGGGGTCGACGTTCGGCGCGCAGGCGCGCGCGAGCTGCGCGAAGCCCGCGGCGCTGCCGGCCGCGTGCGCGCTGCGCGGCTGCATGCCTGCACCGGCGAGCGCCAGTGCGAGCGTCGTGATCAGCGCGCACAGGCGCGCAACGGCGGAGCGCCCGCCGCGCGCGTTCATCCCGCCCCCGCCACGCGATACGACAGCACGAGCCCGTGCACGAGCAGCGACCAGCCGTCGAGCGCGACGAACAGCAGCAGCTTGAACGGCACCGAGATCGTCGTCGGCGAGATCATCTGCATCCCGAGCGCGAGCAGGATGTTCGCGACCAGCAGGTCGACGACGATGAACACGATATAGATCACGAAGCCGATCTGGAATGCCTTGGTCAGCTCGGCGAGCGTGAAGCTCGGCACCAGCACGAGCAGGTCGTCGTCCTTGATGCCGTCCGCGCGATTCTTCGGCCAGACCGACGTCGCGGTGCGCACGAAGAATTCGCGGTCGCGCTGCCGCGTATGCGACACCAGGAAATCCTTGATCGGCGGCAGCGCGGCATCGGCGAGCGCGCCGATATCGGCGGTCGACAGTTGCCCCGACGCGTCGAAGTGGCGAGACTGCAGCGCGTCGCGGATCGACATCCCGACCGGCGCCATGATGAACAGCGACAGGATCAGCGCGATGCCGTTCAGCACGAGGTTCGGCGGCACCTGCTGGATCCCGAGCGCGGAGCGCAGCAGGCCGAGCACGACCACGAGCTTCGTGTAGCTCGTCACCATCAGCGCCGCGAATGGCGCGATGCCGAGCGCGGCGATCACCGCGATCAGCGCGACCGGATTCGGCAGGCTGCCCATCGTTCAGCGCTCGCGCGGCGCGGGCTGCGTCAGCGTGACGACGCGCACGCCGAGCTTCTGGCCGACCGCGATCAGGTGGCCGGTGCCGATCAGCATCCCGTTCGCGACGAGATGGATCACGCTCTGGTTGATGCCCTGCTGCAGCTCGATCACCGCGCCCGGCTGCAGCGCGCCGAGCTCGCCGAGCGGGATCGACGTGGGCGGCAGATCGAAGCGCAGGTCGACCGCGAGGCCGTCGAGCGAGCGCGGCGCATCGTCCGGCGACGCGTCGTGCGTGCTCGCGTGCGGGGTGTCGGTGCGGGTCGGTTCCAAAGGCATCTCCCTGATTCGTTCGACGGTCAGCCGGTTGCCCGACGGCCGTCCGGTGATCTCCCACGCCGGCGCGGCCGGCACCCGCGCGACGCACAGCAGGTTCTGCTCGTGCGCGCGCCAGCGCTCGATCGCGATGATGTCGCCGCCGACGACGTCGGCCAGCTCGGCGATCGTCAGCTCGGTCCGGCCGATCTCGAACACCAGCGGCACCGGCAGGTTGGCATACGCGGCGCGCGTATCGGGCCGTGCGGCTGCCGGCGCCGCGAAGAACACCGCGAGCGCGTCCGGCGCATCGAACAGCAGCGCGCCATGGCAGCGCCATGCATCCTCGGCGCGACGCAGCTCGAAGCGCAGCGCGGCCGGCGCGGTGCGCCACGCGGGCACGCTCGCCGGCGGCGGCAGCAATTCCACGCGCTGCCGCGTCGCGGCCTGCAGCACGGCGGCCAGCGGCGCGGCCAGGTCGGCGAGCAGCGCCGCGCGGATCACGGCCGGTACGGCCGGGTCGGCCGCGTCGCCGAGCCAGGCGCTTTCGGCGACCGGATCGATCCACAGCGTGCCGGCGGCCGGGCCGATGACGAAGCGGTACGCATGCGCGTCGGCAGCCGGTTCGGCGTCGACGCGCCAGCGCACCTCGTAAGCGTGTTCGCCGAGCGTGACCGGGACCGCGGCCGTCGCGCCGTAGGCATGCGACAGCCCGCGCGCGGCGGCGGCGGACAGGCGCGGCAGGTAGGGCGACGCGTCGAGCGCGACCGCGGCCGGCGGGGGCGGGCCGGCAGGCGCGGCGGCGGGCGGGGCCCGGTTCGCGGCGTCGCCCGCGTCGGCATTCGTCAGGGACAGCGCTGGCACGGCGGGATCAGGGCGGATTCGGCGTTGGGTCGACGGGTTGTGGTGGCCGGCGGCGCAGGGGGCGCGCGGCTGCTGCGTCGATTGTAGGGACGGCGCCGGCCGCGTGCCGCGCCGGAATCCGTAGTCGCGCGCGCCCGGTGGCCGCGCGGGCGGCGGCGAGCTACGAAGCCTGCTGCGCGGCGGCATGGCCGCGTGCCGCGTCGACCGCACACATGCGGCCGCCGCCCGGAGGCGGCGGTCATGTCGCGGCGGGGCAGGCGTGCCGGGCCGCGAGGCGCTGCACGCCGGACGCGCGGCGCGGTCGGGGGAAGCTTGCCGGCGCGCGGCGGGGCGCGGTGGGGGCGCGCGGGTGAACCCCGCTACGCGTTACGCGTAGTCGACGGCCAGCGCCGATTGCGGCGCGGCGCGCAGGATCGGCGCCACGTCGTGGCGCTCGACGTGCGTCATGGCCGCGCCGAACAGCACCAGCCGATAGCCGACCGCATAGATCGGGATGATCCGCAGGTTCTTGTCGTGATCGAGCCGCAGCTTCGAACGGATGCGCGAGATATGGGTGTCGAGCGTGCGCGACGACACGCCGAGCTCGCGGCCCCAGACCGCTTCCTGGATCGCTTGCCGCGGCACGATCTTGTTCATGTTGTCGAGCAGGAATTCGACGACATCGAATTCACGCGGCGTGACGTCGACGACTTTGTGGTCGATTTCGATCGTGCGGCGCACGAAGTTGATTTTTATGTTGTCGATGTACAGGTATTTGCAATCCATGGTGGCCCTCGCATGTCCGTAAAGGAGTGTTTGCGGGTCATGTACCGCAACTTCCAGGCCAGGGATGGGCCGCCAGGAAACGACGGACGGTGGTAGCGAGGCGGGCGGCGCGCCAGCCTTGAATCTAAAAGAATTTTTAACGCGGCACGCGCGGCGGGTTTTAGAAGGGTCGGAGCAATATTGAAGGATTGTTACGTAGCATCAGGCGGGAACGTTACGGGCGTTACGGGCGGCGTAACGTGGGGCGGCTGGTTGACGAGCAGCGATACCGCAGCGTGATGTCGTCGTGTGGTAGTGCGGGGACGTGTCAAATAAACCCTACATGGAACCCTACATCAAACCATCCTCAATTTTGAAAAATCACATATAAATCATGTGGATAAGCCGATATCATTCACGACATCAAACCCTACATTGAACCCGACAGCGAAGCATGACGACCGTTGCTGCTTTCGAACCGCTGTTCCCCGAGGATCGGGTCCTCGATCCGCTGCTTGAACACGCCGCACAACTCGTCGAGTCGTCGCAGCGCTTGCTCGCCGTGAGGGATACCCCCTTGGCCGGTGCGCTCGTTCCCCGGTTGCGCGCGATGAATTCGTACTACACGAACATGATCGAAGGTCAGCATACGACCCCTGCCAGGATCGAGGCCGCACTTCACCGGGATTACTCGACCGATATTGCCGAGCGCAAGAAACAGCGCTTCGCGGTCGCGCACATCGCGACGGAAGCGGCGCTCGAGGAAGAATGGGCCGCCCTGCCGGTCGCCGCGCTTTTCGAGCCTGCGCGAATCTCGGCCATTCACGAGCGGTTCTTTTCCTGCTTGCCTGCCGATGAACGACTCACCGAGGATGGGCAGACCATTGTGCCGGGCGAGCTTCGGCGCTCGGATGTCACGGTCGGACGCCATCTGGCGCCGGCGCCGGAGATGATCGAACCGTTGCTGCAGGCCTGGGCGGCACGTTACGCCCGCATCCGCGCGAAGGAATATCAAGTGATCGGGATCGCTTGCTCGCATCATCGTCTGGCGTGGGTGCATCCGTTCATGGACGGTAATGGCCGGGTGGCGCGTCTGCATTCGCATCTTGGACTACGCGCAGCCGATCTCACCCATGGGCTCTGGTCGCCACATCGCGGGTTGGCGCGCGAGCATGAGCAGTATTACGCGAGGTTGAGCGAAGCCGATCAGACTCGGCGCAACGATCTGGACGGCAGAGGCAACCTGTCTCAGGAAGGGCTGGTCAAGTTCGCGCGGTTCTTTCTGGACTGCTGCGAGGATCAAGTCGGATTCATGGTCCGTATGACGGCGTTCGACGGTGTGACGGGGCGTATGCTGGATCTGCTGCGGTACCTGGAATTTAATCCATGGACCATCCGTTCGGAAAAATCGGTCATCAAGGCGGAGACCGCCGCGCTGGCCATGGAGTTCGTCGCACTGCGCCGAGCCGTCACGCGTGCGGAATTCACGCAGA
Organism: Burkholderia sp. Bp9142; assembly: GCF_003853415.1. Classification (GTDB taxonomy): domain Bacteria; phylum Pseudomonadota; class Gammaproteobacteria; order Burkholderiales; family Burkholderiaceae; genus Burkholderia. Next base: position 56,638 of record NZ_QTPP01000045.1, read on the forward strand.
TGCTTGGAGTCAGCGACGTGCTGGCGCGCCGCATCGTTCGATCGCTGCTCGACTTCGGGCTTCTGAATTCGCCGTCGCACCGCGGCGACCTTTCGTTCGGGTTGCCGCTTGCCGCACTTCGATTCCTTTTCCCAAGGCTTTGGCCGGAAGTGGAGCAGGAGTGAGCGATCCGGTCGATCACGTCGCGGGTGGCGTGACGGCAACACGGTAAATAACAAACACCGGCCGCGCGGCGTTTCGGCCCGCGGCCGGTGTTTCGTGGCCCGTCAAGCCTGCGCGTGATCGCCCGAATCGAACGGCAGCACGTAATGCCGCTTGCCGGTCGCCGCGAAGATCGCGTTGGCGACCGCCGGCCCGATCGGCGCGACACCTGGTTCGCCGACGCCGGTCGGCGCCTCCGCCGACGGCACGATATGCACCTCGACCTTCGGCATTTCCGCCATCCGCAGCACGTGGTAGCCGTCGAAGTTGCGCTGCTCGACGCGGCCGTCCTTCAGCGTGATCGCGCTGTGCAGCGCCGCGCCGAGCCCGAAGCCGATGCCGCCTTCCATCTGCGCGGCGACGATGTCCGGGTTGATCGCGATCCCGCAGTCGACCGCGCACACCACGCGTTCGACCTTCACCTTGCCGTCGGCGTCGATCGACACCTCGGCCACCTGCGCGACATAGCTCTTGAACGCCTCGGCCACCGCGATCCCGCGCCCGCGGCCCTTCGGCAGCGGCTTCGCCGGATCCCAGCCGGCCTTCTGCGCGGCCAGTTCGAGCACCGCGCGCATCCGCGGCTCCTTCGCGAGCAGGTCGCGGCGGAACAGGTACGGATCCTTGCCCGCCGCGTGCGCGGCTTCGTCGATGAACGCCTCGACCGCATACGCGGTGTGCGAGCTGCCGACCACGCGCCACCACAGCACGGGCAGGCCGACCTTGGTGGTGGTGAGTTCGACCGACACGTTCGGCACCGCGTACGGCAGGTTCGCCGCGCCCTCGACCGACGTCGCGTCGATCCCGTTCTTGACCATGAACGCTTCGAACGGCGTGCCCGCGAGGATCGACTGGCCGACGATCCGGTGCCGCCAGCCGACCAGCCGCCCGTCGGCGGTCAACCCCGCGTCGAGCTTGTGGAAGTACATCGGGCGATAGAAGCCGCCCTGGATGTCGTCCTCGCGCGTCCACTGCAGCTTGACCGGCTTGCCGTCCGCGCCGAGCGCCTTCGCGATCGACACGGCCTCGACCACATAGTCCGACCACGCGTTCGCCCGCCGGCCGAAGCTGCCGCCCGCGTACAGCGTGTGGATCCGCACCTGCTCGGGCTTCAGGCCCGCGACGTTGGCGGCGTTGCCCTGGTCGACCGTCTGGAACTGGTCGCCGGCCCAGATCTCGCAGCTGTTCGCCGTCAGCTTGACGACCGCGTCGAGCGGCTCCATCGGCGCATGGGCGAGATACGGGAATTCGTACGTCGCGCTGACCTTGCGCGCGGCGCCGGCGATCGCCGCGTCGGCATCGCCGTCCTTGCGCGCCGACGCGCCGGGCTTGGTGGCGAGCTGCCGGTATTCGCGCATGATCTCGTCCGAGCCGCGCTTCTCCGCGTTCGCTTCGTCCCATTCGACCTTCAGCGCGTCGCGGCCCTGTTTCGCGGCCCAGAAGCCGTTGGCGACGACCGCGATGCCGCCCGGCACCTGCACGACCGACACGACGCCCGGCACGGCCTTCGCGGCCGTCGCGTCGAACGACTTGACCGTCGCGCCGAAGCGCGGCGGGCGCTGCAGCAGCGCGACGCGCATGCCGGGGAAGGTGGTGTCGAGCGTGAAATGCGCGGTGCCGTTCGATTTGGCCGACGCATCGACGCGCGGAATGCGCTGGCCGATCAGCTTGAAGTCGGCCGGCTGCTTCAGCGCGACCTTGTCGGGCACCGGCAGTTTCGACGCGTCGGCGACGAGCGTGCCGTAGGCGGCCGTCTTGCCGCTCTTCGCATGCGTGACGACGCCGTTGGCGGTGGTCAGCTCGTTGGCCGGCACCTTCCAGCGGGCCGCGGCAGCCGACACGAGCATCGCGCGCGCCTTGCCGCCCGCTTCGCGTAACTGCTGCCACGAGTTCGACATGGCCGAACTGCCGCCCGTGCCCTGCATCGTGCCGAACGCGAGGTTCGCATAGCGCTTCGCATCGGCCGGCGCGCTCTCGACGCGCACGCTCGACCAGTCCGCGTCGAGCTCTTCCGCGACGATCGTCGCGATGCCGGTGTATGCACCCTGGCCCATCTCGACGTGCTTCGCGATGACCGTCACCGCGCCGTCGGGCGTGATGCGCAGGAACGCGTTCGGCGCGAACTCGGCGGCGGGCGTTGTCGCGGCGAGCGCGCGGCGGCCGAGGCCGGCCCATTCGAAGCCGATCGTCAGGCTGACGGCGGCCGCGGCGGCCGCGGCCTTCAGAAACGTGCGGCGCGACGGTCGCACCGAACCGGGGTTGTCGAGTTCGATCGTCATGGTCAGGCTCCCAGCGTCGCGGCCGCGTCGTGGATCGCGGCCCGGATGCGGGCGTAGGTCGCACAGCGGCAGATGTTGCCGTTCATCGCGGCGTCGATGTCCGCGTCGGTCGGCTTCGGGTTCTGTTCGAGCAGCGCGGCGGCCGACATGACCTGGCCGGACTGGCAATAGCCGCACTGCGGCACCTGCAGCTTCACCCAGGCGGCCTGGACGGCCTGCGCGGGCTTGCTCTGCAGGCCTTCGATCGTCGTGACGTGCTTGCCCTCGATGCCGGCGAGCGGCAGCACGCACGAGCGGACGGCCTGGCCTTCGAGATGAACCGTGCAGGCGCCGCACTGCGCCATGCCGCAGCCGAACTTCGTGCCGGTCAGCCCCGCGTGTTCGCGGATCGCCCAGAGGACGGGCATCGACGGATCGGCATCGAGCGTGACGCTCTTGCCGTTCAGGACAAACGTGGTGGGCATTTTTTGTCTCCGTGGGGAAAACCCGGCATGCGCCGGATCAGGTGGCAGTGTGCGCGAACGGCCGGTTTTTACGGCTACCCAATCCTGCAAATTTATTGAACAATCCTGCAAATCCCGGGCATGGCGGCGAGCGATTCGCTATGCTCGCGCGATTCAGGGAAATGAAGCGAGGAGTCCGTCATGGACATGATCGATAGCGCGTCGTCACGCGAATCCGGGCGGCGCGAACTGGCGTCGCTGATCGGCCGTTTCGCGCCGGCGGACGGCTCCCATTCGACCGCCGTGCCGGCGCTGATGCTGCACCGGCATACGCGTCCGGTCGATCTCGGCTGCGGCGTTTCGCGTGCCGCGCTCGTGATCGCCGCGCAGGGTGCGAAGCGCGTGATCGTGGCCGGCCAGGCTTACGAATACGACACGCGGAACTGCCTGATTACGTCGATCGACTTGCCGATTCTCTCGCGCGTTACCCAGGCGTCGCCCGACGCGCCTTACCTGTGCCTGTCGCTCACGCTCGATCCGCAGCGCATCGTCGAACTCGCGGCCGAGATGCGGCTGCCGGAGCCCGACGCGGGCCCCGAAGGCGAGGGTATCGCGCTCACCGAGCTGACGCCGCCGCTGCTCGATGCCGCGCTGCGGCTGTTGCGGCTGCTCGAAACGCCGGCCGATATTCCGGTGGTCGCGCCGCTGATCGAAAAGGAACTGCTGTACCGGCTGATGACGAGCGGGCAGGGTACGCGGCTGCGGCACATGGCCATCGCGGGCAGCCAGACGCACCGCATCGCGCGCGCGATCGAGTGGATCCGCGATCACTACGCGGAGCCGATGCGCGTCGACGCGCTTGCGCAGGCAGTCAACATGAGCGTGTCGTCGCTGCACCATCACTTCAAGCACGTGACCACGCTGAGCCCGCTGCAGTACCAGAAGCAGCTGCGGCTGCACGAGGCGCGCCGGCTGTTGCTGCGGCAGGGCGGCGACGTCGGTTCGGTGGCCACGGCGGTCGGCTACGAAAGCGCGTCGCAGTTCAGCCGCGAATACAGCCGGCTGTTCGGCGCGCCGCCGATGCGCGACGTCGTGCACCTGCGCAAGAAGGAACTGCTCGGCGCATAGCCGCGGTGCCGGCCATGTTGCGATGACGGTCGTTTTCAGGACCGACGCGGCGATTCCCGGTCCCGCACGCAGGTTGCGCCGTCGCGCGCCGAATTCGAATCTCAGGCAATCGGCATGCCAGGGGCGCCGCATGCATGCTGCATCCGGGCAGCGCACCGCGCAGCCGCGCTGCGCATGCGCTTCGGTTTCACGCATGCATCCTGCTAGGGCGCGCGCGGATGCGGCATGGGCCGGCTCGATACGAAGCGGCCTGCCGAAATGCGCAAGAATGTCGCATCGCGGCGGATTTCCAGCGATGAATCGCGCGTTGCACGAGCATGTTTCAGCGATGAGAATTGCGCTCGAGATCCCCTTCGGAAATGTTTCCTCCGCGTATCGCGTGTCGTCCGATCCGCCGTGAAGCCGGCGTGATTCGCGCATTGAACCGCGCTGGTCGTCGGCATCGGATGTCGGCGAGCCGAATGTGAAGAGTCGAGGTCGATCACGCGTATTGAAGGGCGGTGCGCAAGCGTCACGGGCTTTTCATGAATATGCAGGCGGATGAAAGCCGTGCCGGACCGAACTGAATCGGCTTTTTTTACCGCTCGTTCGCGTTGTCGGTCGACGCTCGATCCCGTCGGTATTTTCACGGATGAATCAATCGCGTTTCGGGCCTGCCGGTGCGCGCGTCCGGACGCGTCTCGGTGCCCGCCGCGTCGGCGCGCGAAAACGGATGCCGGGCGATTCGATTCGCGCGCGTCGTGACACCGGAGCGCCGTCGAATGGGGCACGGCAGGCGATTTGCGGGCGCCAAGGCGCGTATCGGCCGGCATAGGCGACGGCGCATTCTCAGGTTTGAAACACCCGTTCAACGGGCCCTTTCACGAGGCCCGGTGCGCCGCATTCGTCCGCCTTTACGGCATTGCTTCGTGGCATTCAAGGATCGATGCATGCCGTCGACCATTGTCGCGATACATTCCTGAAACAAAAAGTGCGGGTTCCGGCGAGAGGGCGGCGCGGCGCGGGCGGTTCGCGGCGCGCAAAGGTCGGTGGAATCATGTGTGGCATGCCGCTTGCGATATTGGACGCACCGGCGAGCGGTCGACCTGAAGCGACAAAGATGGGGGGCGGCCAACTCGTCAATAAGCAGTCGGGGAAACGACAATGAAGACCAGAAGCAGTAACTTGATCCGCGCATTCCTTGCGCACCCTTGGGGTAGTCGGACAGCTTGGGGGACGACTCGCGATGCAGTGCCAGCCTCGCGGGTTCGTCGCTGCCGGTTTCCCGGCATCCGCGCGTTGCGCGCGCTGGAACGCCTGTCGTTCCACGCGAGAACCGGCCGACAGCGGTGCTCCCCTTCATTCAGTTCGTCCGGATGGACCAGGCTGTTCGTGCCGGACAGCTTGCCCGCGATTCGTCTTCGACCGGGCCGGGCCGTCTCGATTGCGCCGGGCAAATGCCGGCGCTGGCTGGACTAGTTCGAACGCCCGTCGGCCGGATTGACCCGGCAGATCTTTGATCGATGGTTCAGGGAGAAGCGATGCCGCCCGGCTGTCATGCAGGCCCGTTATCGCAGCGATAACGCGCATGTTTCAGAGTGCACTGCATTAGCTGTGGAAAATCATATTCGCGCATTTTCGATCGCCGAAGCGAATGCCATGTGCCGGCATGACGCGGGAGTGAATTCCGAAAACAACTGATCCCGAACGGCGAATGCCGGTTTCCGGGTGCGCGGGACGATTTGTTTTCTGATAATAAAAAATCGATAAGAATTATCGAAAACATCTATAAAAAATTTCGGAAAACTAAAAAAAATACGAAGATGGACTTCGGCTGGCCAAAAATTACGGAATATCGGATTCGATGTGAGTCGATTATTTGTAATTAGATAGTGATCCTTATTGTTGGGGATTGCTCAAGGCAGGGAAGTTGAAGGCGTGCAGCTTTCCTTGCTTGTTCCGTCCACGCCGTTATGGAGTCGACCATGAAGAAGCTTCTGATTGCAGCAGCAGTTCTGGCGGTTTCGGGTGCAGCGTTCGCAGCGAGCGGCACGGTTTCGACCAGCAACTCGTCGAGCGGCGGCCAAACGATGGCCGGCGTTGTCGGGTTCGGTTCATTCACGGCCACGGACTCCGGTGCGGCACTCGGCGCAGCCGGTGCGACGGCCGGGGGCGGTGCGAGCAGCTCGATCTCGTACACGAACCACACCAACACGTCGACGGTGGGCGGCTTCGGCTGGGGCGGCGCACAAGCCGGCGGCTCGAGCGGCGCGAATGCCGGCTCGACCGGCTGGACGTTGTACCACTACTAAGCCGCGGCGCATAGCGTTCGTCATGGACTGGTGGCACGGATGCCGGGTTTCGTCCCGCGAGGGCGGACCCGGCGACCTGGCCACCGAACTTCCTCACAGCAAGGAATTGCTATGAAAGCCAACGTCTTTTTAGCGACGACGCTCAGCGTCCTGTCGTCGGCCGTACTGGCGTCCGGGCCGTCCACATTCAACCAGACGCAATCCGTTGCGGCAGGCGTCTCCGGTTCGGTGCTGGTCGGCACGGGCAGCTATACGAGCAACTCGGCTTCGGTCGCGGGCGCAAACGCTGGAAGTACCGTGACACCCGCCGGATCCACCGGCACGGCAACCGCCTATCACGACTCGACTTCGACGGCCAGCGGCTGGGGGACGAACGGGGGCGCGTTCGCGGCAGGCGGCGGTATCGGTGCCGCAGGCTCGTTCGGTGGAGCCGGCAACACGAGCGAGAACGCCAACGCGCTGTCGGGAGGGGTGACCGCCACGATCGTACTGGGCGCGAACCACTACACGGCAACCGGGGCGAACGACAGCGGCATTGCCAACGCGGGTGCCGCTGGCATGGCGGGCAGTGGCTGGTCGGGAACGATCGCGGGCTCGAACCACTACAACGCGTCGACCGTATGGGGTACCGGTGCGGCCGGATCGCCGTCCGCGTCGGGCGGCAGCCAGGGCAGCGCCGGCGCGACCGCCGGCAGTCCTTGATGCGGGTGTCGGGGGGACCAGTTTCCCAGCGATGCTGGTCTCTTTCCTCGCCTTGTTGTCAACGTAAGGAGTTGACATGAAGCAGAAACTGATTGCCGCCGCTCTGATGCTCGCGTCTCTGACGGCGTATGGCGCTGACCGTGCTGCCGACGACGTGCAATCGAATGTGCAAACGTCAAACAACCATGACCAGACAACCAAACCGTCGCAACAGCAAACGCTTTCGTCGGGCAGTGCCATCGGCGCACCGGAGGCCCCGCAATGGCCGGGCATGTCGGGCGGTTCATGGTCCCGGCTGGGCAGCGGCTGGAAACAGTTCGGGGAAGCAGGCAAAGCCGAGGGAATTCAGGGGAATTAGTACGGTTGCCTGGGTGGGAGGTCAAACCTCGTCCGGAGATTGAAATGAACAGCAACAAGATCAGGGTGGCATGTGCGGCGATGTTCGCGATGGCCACGATCGGTGCCCAAGCGCAAACCGCCGACTCGACTTCGAGCGCGCAGTCCTCGACGTCGTCGACGGCCATCAGCCAGGGCGGTGGCTCGAGCATGAACACGAACGTCACCAGTTCGCGCGGTGGCAACGCCAGCAGTTCCAGTACGAGCGGCGTGCGCGGGAGTGGCAATTCGACCGTGCAGGTCAACTTGACGTTGCCGTCTTCCACGAGTGGCGGCTCGAACGTGACGCCGCAGAGCACGAGCGCGCTCGCGGCCGGCACGCCCGGCACCAGTCCGTACAACACCCAGGCGACGGAAAACGTCAACTACTCGGGTACCCAGACGATCAAGACGAACCCGGCGATCCAGGCGCCAGGCCTCACGACCACGCTGTCCGATACGTGCATGGGCTCGGTGAGCGTCGGCGTGTCGTTCCCGGGCTTCGGCGCGACGGGCGGCACGACCCTGGTCGACCAGGCGTGCGTGCGCCGTCTCGATGCGCGTGAATTCCGCGCGATGGGGCTGACCGACGTCGCGCTTGCACTGCTCTGCCAGAGCGACGCGAACCGGCGCGCGGTGGAAGCGACCGGGCACCTGTGCCCGGGCACGACGGCGCCGCTCGCGCGCTCGAACGTGGCGCCGAGCGCGGAAGCAACCGTCGCCGACGATGTGAAGTATCGCGATCCGCTCGTGCGCAACCGCATGGGCCTGCCGCCGCTCGACGCGGCCGCGCCGGCGCCCGCGCAGACGCGGCCGATAGCGACGACCGCGGTCCGGGCAGCGCCGATCCCGGTGCCGGTGCCCGCGCCGTCGATCGCCGCGCCGGCCGTCAGCGCGGTGCCGGGCGCGACGCAGGCGGCCGCCGCAAAGGCGTCGCAAGCGGCTGCCGTCGTGCCGGTTAGCGCAGCCGCACCGGTTGCCGCACCTGCCGTCGCACCTGCCGCGATGAGCGCGGTGCCTGCTGCCGCCATCGTTGCAGCGCCGGCCGTCGCCGACAAGACGCCTGAACCTGCGCCGGCGGTTGCCGGCAAGGCGCCGGAACCTGTGTCGGCAGTGGCCGACAAGGCACGTGAACCTGCACCGGTCGTCGCCGACGAGGCGCCTGAACCTGCACCGGCGGTGGCCGACGAGGCGCCTGAACCTGCACCGGCGGTGGCCGACGAGGCGCCTGAACCTGCGCCGGCAGTGGCCGGCAAGGCGCCTGAACCTGCACCGGCGGTGGCCGACAAGGCGCCGGAACCCGCGCCGGCCGTCGCCGACAAGGCGCCTGAACCTGCACCGGTTGTTGCCGACAAGGCACTGGAACCCGCGCCGGCTGTCGCCGGCAAGGCGCCGGAACCCGTACCGGCCGCGACCGGCGCCGCACCGCAGACGGCGGACGCAGCAGCGCCCGCGCCCGCGGTCGATGCGAAGGATGCCGAACCGGTTTCCCAGGCAGCAGCCGAAGCGCCTGCGCCGGACGCCGCGCAGCCCGTCGCGGCCGACACGCCGGCCGCCGATGCGAAGGCGGCGGACACGGTCGAATCCGCAGCCGCGCCCGCACCGTCCGCCGAGATGCCCGCCGCCTCCGATCGGGCGCCGACCGCGGTCGACCAGCAGGCCGCCCCGGCAGCGCCGGCGATGCCGGCCCCGACCGTCATCTCGACGAGCACGTCGTCATAAGCCCGCGGGCCCGGGGGGGGGGGGGGGGGGGGGGGGGGGGGGGGGGGGGGGGGGGGGGGGGGGGGGGGCGCGCGGCGCCCCCCCCCCCCCCCCCCCCCCCCCGCCGCGCGCGGCGCGGCCGGCCCGGGCGGCGCCCGCCCGCGCG
>NZ_QTPP01000046.1 GCF_003853415.1 Burkholderia sp. Bp9142
GTTCGGCGAGCGATTTATGCAGGCGCGTGGATAACGCGTTGTTCAACCGCCTCGCCCACAAAAATGCGGACAGGTTCTTGTCGAGTAGCCGATGCACGGCGCCAATACGTCCCGGTGCGCTCTTCCCGGCCTCCAGGGCATCGTTGTCGAGCGGGCGTGACCGCAGCGCTTCACCACCAAGCAGCACCGTGTGCAGTTCAAGCACATGGTCCCGTGTCTTCCCATAGACCACCGAACCCTGACCGCATGCATCCGTGTTGACCATTCCACCGATGGTCGCCCGGTTTGACGTGGACAACTCTGGAGCGAAAAACAGTCCGTGAGGACGCAAAGCAAGGTTCAACTGGTCCTTCACCACGCCGGACTGCACGCGAGCGCAACGCTGGCCAGGATCGATCTCAAGGATCTGATTCATGTGGCGCGAAAGGTCGACCACCAGCCCATTGGTCAGCGACTGTCCGTTGGTACCGGTGCCGCCGCCGCGGGCCGCCAGCTTGATCTCCTTCCAGGCCGATGTTCCCGCAAGTTCCATCAGCCTGACCACATCATTGTGATGCTTTGGAAATGCCACGCATTGCGGCGTCACCTGGAAAATCGAATTGTCCGTGGCAAAAACTATCCGATCACCATCACGAGTCGATACTTCGCCCTCGAAGCCGCTCTTCACCAGCGCATCTGCGAACCGCAGATAGAGAGGCGCGGGAGCCGCACTCGCAGGCAAGCGCGGGATCGCGCGATTTCCAGAACGAAGCATCGCTGTTTCTACCGGTTAAACCATCACGTCCGCAAGCGACGCCATGTCATCAACCCAGAGGTCCGGTTGATGCGGCGTGCCGCCGAACGGACGCTTGCGGCGGTCGATGAATGCGGAGCGCATACCAGCCGCCTTCGCGCCAAGGCAGTCGAACGCGTGGTTCGCGACGAACAGCACTTCGTTCATCTTCACGCCCATGATCTCAGCGGCCTTCGTGTAGGTCGCCACGTGCGGCTTGAACGACTCTGCTTCCTTGACCGAGATGACCCGGTCGAACGGAATCTTGTGATAGTCCTTGGCGGTTTCGAGCATGTCCGGATCGCCGTTCGAAAGGACGACGATCTTGTACTTCGTTTGCAGACGCGCCAGCGCTTCAGGAACATCGGGGAACGGCTTCAGACGCTCGATGCAGGACACGAGGTAGCGAACTTCGTCGTCCGTATGCTTGATGCCAGCGCGATCCAGCGTGTAAGCGACTGCACGGAAGCCGATTTCACGATACGGCGTGTGCTCCTTGTGCAGCAGCGCATCAATCATCGAATTCTCGAAGTGCGTCCGACGCCACCACGTCACGAAGGAATTCGGGTTGCCCGTCCAGCCCTTCTCCTTGAGGAACGGGGTTGCGAATTCCGTCAGCCCCTTCTGCATGTCGACCACGGTGCCGTATTGGTCGAACATCACAACCTTGATCTCACTCTTGAGTTGCTCGATGTTGCTCATGACTCTCACTCTCCTGGGTTAGATGTGTCGCGGCTGCTTCTTGTTGCCACCGCGCAATTTCACTTTACGAACACGACAATCATTTAGCAAATGGATTTGCAGTATTCTCACATTCACCAAATGAATAGTTTTACGACTCAATCGTCGCTATAGATGCTGTCGTGACGCGGCTCCCGAATGAACACGAAACCAATCACGCATGACAAGGCAGCGACCGTCACCGGGTACCACAGCCCGAAATAGATGTTCCCTGTCTGCGCCACCAGCGCGAAACAGATGGTCGGCAGAAGGCCGCCGAAATAGCCATTGCCGATGTGGTATGGCAATGACATTGCGGAGTAGCGGATTCGCGTTGGGAACATCTCAACGAGAATCGCGGCAATTGGACCAAGCGTCATGGCGCCATAGGACATAAGCAGCACGAGCAACACCAGGATCATTGGCTGATTCACCAATTCAGGATCGGCCTTCAACGGATACCCGGCATTGCTCAGGGCCGTGGTCGTCGCCGCCCTGAAGCCCTGTTCCATCGCCTTTGCCTGCGCCGGAGTAAGCCCCTTCAAAGAAGGGGCTACGATCTCCGTGGTGCCAATCCGGACCCGTGTGCTCGTGCCCACTGGTGCGTCTTCTGTCGCATAACTAGCGGAATTCGCTGACAGGACACGCCGTGCGACATCGCAAGCGCTATTGAAAGTCGCTGTGCCGGTTGGATTGAACTGGAATGAGCAATCCCTTGGATCCGTGACGACGACGACCGGAGATGACGTCTGCGCGGCCGCCAGCACGGGATTCGCAAACTGTGTCAGACCATGGAAAATCGGAATGATGGTCAACGCTGCCAGTAACGACCCGCAAAGGATGATCGGCTTTCGGCCGATACGGTCCGACAATCGGCCGAAAAATATGTACAACGGCGTGCTGATCACCAGTGCAAGTCCGACAAGCAGATTCGTTGTACTGGCATCGACCTTCAACGTCTGCGTCAGAAAGAACATCGCATAGAAGAGCGCGGTGAACCACACGACGGCTTGCCCGGCGAGCAGTCCGAACAGCGCCTGCAGCACGAGCTTGAGATAGCGCCACTGACCGAACGCCTCCGACAGTGGCGCACGAGACGTGCGCCCTTCTGCCTTGATGCGTTGGAATGCCGGCGACTCACTCATCGAAAGACGCACGTAGATTGAAATCGCCAGCAGAAGGCCGGAAAAGAGAAACGGAATACGCCAGCCCCACGCGTCGAACGATTTACCTGTCAACGATCGGACAACGATGATGACCACCAGCGACAGAAGCAGGCCTGCCGTGGACGTTGTTTGAATCCACGAAGTCCAGCCACCCCTTTTATCATTTGGTGCATGTTCAGCGACGTATGTGGCTGCTGCGCCGTACTCGCCTCCAAGCGCAAGTCCCTGAAGCATTCTCAGGATGACAAGAGCGATTGGGGCCGCTACCCCGAGAGTGGAATAGCCGGGCAACAGTCCAACAGCCAGGGTCGAAAACCCCATGATGATGATGGTCAGCAGAAACGTATGTTTTCGACCAACGAGATCGCCCAGTCGACCGAAGACGAGCGCACCGATGGGTCGAACGATAAATCCGGCCGCAAAGGTCAATAGCGCGAAAACGAATGCCGTCGTGTGATTCAGGCTGCTGAAAAACTGCGCCGCAATCAGGGCGGCTAACGAACCATACAGAAAAAAGTCATACCACTCGAAAACTGCCCCCAGTGAGGCAGCAAATATGACCTTTCGCTCGTCCGCACCGATAGTGCCGGGGTGCGCCGCGGCGATTTCGTTGTGCATCGTGTCTCCTCCTTTCCTTGTCGCGCCGACAGGATTGCCGACGGAAAGCCGGCTCTGACACGTAGGCTCGTGTCTGGAGGCCTGCAAGCCCAACGATATGCTTGCAGTATTTATTTTTGAAATGGATAGGTTATATCGAACTATTCACGAGACAAATAATCCAGGCTACCTCTTAGCCAACGCGCTTCACAGCGTGGTGCAGGTCTCAACGATCAGATCTCGCATCCACTTGTGCGTCACGCTATTGTCATTGCGGCGGTGCCAGTAGATGTCCCACGAAAAGGGTTCTGACGGAAATGGCAAAGGGCGCACCGCGAGCGGCTCCGATGCAAAACGGGCCGCGAGCTTACCGGAGATGACAGCGATCAACTGGCTTTCCCGCAAGATGGGCGGGATGAGTAACCAATGCGGAACCTTCGCAACTACTTTTCGCGCATAACCCTGGTCGGCCAGCACGTTGTCGACGAAGCGAATGTCAGTCGGACTCATCGCCACGCGCAGATGATCCGCCTCGAGAAAGCGCTCCAGCGTCACCTCCCCCTGAGCGAGTGGATGATCCGCTCGCATTACGCAGACCATTTGATCCATAAACAACGGCTGGCTTCGGATATTGGACGCATGCTGCAACTGCATGCTCAAGGCGAAATCCAGCTGGTCGCTCTCAAGCGCCCTGATCGTCCGTTCCGGTGACATATGAAGAATGTCCAGCGTTACTCCGGGCGCTTTCTCCGAGAGCGCAGCGAGAATCTGGGGTAAGACAAGGCAGCCAACCAGATCGGACATGCGCGCAGTGAACTCACGCTGAGCCGTTGCCGGATCGAAGTTGACATCGCTCGACATCAACCTCTCCGTCTGCCGCAGTATCTGCCTGATGGACTCGCCAAGTTCCATCGCCCGCGGCGTGGGTTCCATCGTACCGCCGGACCGGATGAAAAGATCGTCCTTGAACAGATGCCGAAGCCTGACCAGAGCATTGCTCATGGCCGGCTGGCTCATCGGAATCCTGAGGGCGGCCCGAGTAACGTTTCGCTCCCGCATGAGCGCATCGAAAATGACCAGCAGATTGAGGTCAACGGAGCGAAGGTTCATTTCGCAGCCCCTCCCGACGTGATGGACATCATATCTTACATGAATATCAAGATACGCAAAATCCATTTAGAAAATACGATGGCTGTTGGTACTCTGCCGAAAAGACACCTTGGAGGAGAGGAAAATGGACTCGGATACGGCATGGCACGGTACATCGGCCCACCCCCTCAGCGGCATCCGGATTATCGACCTGACACGGGTAGTGTCCGGTCCGTTCGCGACGATGCATCTGGGAGATCTCGGCGCCGATATCATCAAGATCGAGGAGCCGACGAACGGGGACGACAGCCGGGCCTTCGGACCTCCGTTTGTCGCGAGCGAAAGTGCGTACTTCCTCTCGGTCAATCGCAACAAACGGAGTTGCGCAATTGACCTGAAGAGCGACGCCGGGAAGCAGATTCTTCTTGGGCTCATCGAAACCGCAGATGTCGTAGTCGACAACTTCCGGCCCGGTGCAATGCAGCGCCTTGGCTTGGACCACGAGACGTTACAAAAGCGCAACCCGCGTCTCATCTGCTGTTCAATCTCCGGCTTCGGCTCAGAGGGTCCCGACGCGCAGCGGCCAGGATATGACCTGATCGTGCAGGGCGAAGCAGGTGTGATGGATATTACCGGCGATCCAAACGGCCAGCCGACCAAGGTAGGTACGTCGATTGCCGACATGATTGCGGGTCTTTTCGCGGTACAAGGCATTCTGTCAGCTCTATATGAGCGCAGCCAGACGGGCGTGGCACGCACCGTCGAGATTTCGATGCTCGATGCGCTCGCTTCGCTGCTGACGTTTAACGCCGGCATCTTCTTTACAACCGGTGAATCCCCGAAACGGCGAGGAAACGAACATCCGACCATCTGCCCGTATGAGACTTTCCAGGCGTCAGATGGATGGATCAATCTCGGAGTGGCAAACGACAAGTTCTGGAAACTGTTTTGCGACGTGACCAACGCGACTGACCTGCTCGAGGATTCACGCTTTGCCACTGCACCCAAACGTGTCAGCCACCGGAACGAACTGCGCCCTCTCGTCGCGGCGCTTTTGCGCGACAACACGCGCGCGTACTGGGTCGAGAGGCTCGGTGCCGCCGGTGTGCCTTGTGGTTTGATCCGCACCGTTGGCGAGGTCTGCGAAGCACCTCAACTGACAGAGCGCGGCATGATCCTGTCGATGGAACATCCCGTCGCTGGAGAGGTGAAAAACATTGCGAACCCTGTTCGCCTCGATGACAGCCCCATGAGCGCCGCAGCGCCGCCGCCGATGCTGGGCGAGCACACAAGAGAGATCCTCGGTTCCCTGCTCGGATTCTCCTCAGATCAAATCGAGGAACTGCAAGCTCGCGGTGTGATTCGTGGTCTAGCCGAGCAAGACGTGGCGCAACTCATCAAAGATTGACATAACCATGGACGAAACCCGGGCACGGAGCGCGTTCGAGAACGCCCTCCGAACTTACCACCAGGACTTCAATACCTTCTTTTTGGCACGCCTGTTCGGCATGAAGGTGGAATACGGCGAAGAATCGTGCACCGTCATGATGCCAATCAGCGATTTCATGTTTAACCCCCAAGGTTCTTTGCACGGGGGAGTGACAGCCACAGTCCTCGATATCTCGATGGGTCACCTGCTTAAGCACCACGTCGGCGCAGGGGCGACCCTTGAGATGAATATCCAGTACATCCGGGCTGCACGCGAAGGAATGCTCACCGCAAATAGCCACTTCATCCGCAAGGGCCGGCAAATCTGCTTCCTCCGATCCGAAGCTACGGACGACACTGGTGGAATCGTGGCAAGTGCCACCTCAACGTGGAAGGTACTCTGACCAGTATCCCGAGTCTGAATTGCGCGAAGCTGATGTCCCTTACTGCTTGCCCGTGAACCCCTTACACGGCACGGAACGCACCAGAATCGCGCGAGAGCAACCGGCAGTGATACCGCGGTACCGGAACCGTAATGCAGGAGCAGTGAAGGAGAGGTCAATGGCGAGCGCTAGAGGGTCGCTACGACTAATGGTAGAGCACTGGCTTGCTCCGGATCTCGCGAACCAGGTTCGCGTCACCCAGTTCAGGAACCAGCGGTCCACAGGTGAATGTTACGTATGCGTCGAGACCGTCAACCCGCGAGGGACGGTTGCCATGTTTTTCTTTCGTCATCGTGACGGCGCATGGCGGGTTTTTCCGCCCAGTCCGAACAGGCCAATGATGTGTGCGGCCTGACGTCCGGCGAATCGTCAATTCACCACTAGAGATCTGCTTTGCAGCGACGACCATGAAGCCCACTTCACACGCCCCCGACACCACAACCCGCGACCGGAACGGTCGCAGTCTGTTGGAGACCGCGAAATCATTTCTCTTCGTCCCGGGCGACCGCCCCGAACGTTTTCCGAAAGCGATGCGATGTGACGCAGACGTGGTCATCATCGACTGGGAAGCGTCTGTTACCCCCGCGAACAAGCAGTCCGCCAGGGAAAATACGATCGCCTTTTTAAATGGCGTGGACGACTGCAAGGTGGCAATCCGTGTCAATCCGTTTGACGGTCGAGACTTCGCCGATGATGCTCTGGCGTTACGGGAGATTCGCGAGCGCATCGCCGGAGTCTTTCTGACAATGGTCGATTCGGGGGCCCAGCTGGTCGCCGCTGCCGATGCGCTTCCCACAGATCTGCCACTCGTGGCAATGATCGAAACCGCGCGAGGGATACTTCACGTCGAAGAAATTACCACTAGCAACCGGATTTGCCGTCTCGCATTCGGCAACATGGACTTTCAGACCGAGCTCGAATTGCCGCCGGAAGAAAACGTCGGATTGATTTACCCTAGTTCAAGAATGATCGTCGCTTCCCGCGCTGCGGGATTGCCCGCCCCTGTTTCGGGGGTGACGGAGAATATCGCTGACCTAGAAGTTTTCGAACGTTCCGCGCGGCTCGAAAGGAACCTCGGCTTCCTCGGAAAGCTCTGTGTACACCCCACTCAACTAGCCTTGACGAATGTAATCTTCGCTCCATCGGTCGAAGAAGTCGAATGGGCCAAGCGGGTAATCGCGGCAACCCGCAATTCGCACGCCGTCATGTTAGACGGTCGGATGATTGATCGACCAGTCATTGACCGGGCTAAAAACATTCTTAGTCGGTTAGGCACTGCATCGATCTGATTTCGTTGTTGCCTGGCGCCCGCGATGACACCGCCCCAACCATGAATCACATCCCGTCTTGATCCGCCGTCGCGTGGGCCACGAACTCCCCGCTCGTGGTCCACTGCCTAGTCCACGGGCGGCGCCATTGGCAATTACTTCACGCCATCCGCCCTTCGTGAGCGGCCAGCGGTCCCCTCTTGACCGCGAGGACTTATTTGACCGACATGAGGGCGTTAATTCCGGGCTGAGTGCGTCGAGGTCGGCAGGCAAGTTCATGCGGGCCAGTCTGCCAGAACCCTGCAGACGGCGGAAGCGCAACTGTTTACGTCCCGCCGGACTCAGACGACACGGATCACGCCGTCCTCGCCGATGCGTTGCCACGGCAAGCCCAGCACTAGGCCGGCCAGTTGTTTGTGCGTCAAGGCACGCTGCTTGGGTTCGCCGCCGAGGTGCGGCCAGGCGAACTGCCCCTGGTTCAGGCGTCGCGTGGCCAGCCAGATGCCGATCCCGTCGTGAATCAGGACCTTCATGCGGTTGGCGCGCCGATTGGCGAACAGATGGGCATGGTATGGGTGAGCGGCGCCGAACACCTTGACCACACGCGCCAAGGCCGTATCGAAACCGGCGCATCTCCAGTGGATCGACTGCCAGCCAGACCTCGTCAACTCGGATCACCGCAGCCACTCACGCAGCCAGGCGGCACACTGGGTTGCCTCGGACACCGGCCAACTCACCGTAATCGACTGATCTCCCCGGAGCACCTCAATGCGGATCTCTGGCGAATGCGGACTCGGCGTTCCCAATGCCGACGGCACAAAGACTGGCGGTGACGGTGGCGTGGCCGGTGGACGGCCCAACGGCCTCTGGGAAGTCGACCTTCCGCCTGATCGATCCAGCGCCGCAGCAGATTCGCGTTGATCCCGTGTTCCAGCGCGACGGCCGCAACCGATACGCCGATTCCCTGGCAGGCCGCAACCACCTGCGCTTTGAACTCCTCGTTGTAGCGTCGCCGCCGACGACGCTCCGGGAGTGATTCCGATTCGATAGTGGTCACGTGTCCGCTTACTTGTTAGTGGACACGATACTCCCAAGCGTCTCGGTCAAACTCAAGATGGGATGGCTGGCCGCTTACCCCCTTCTGCAGTAGCGAAAATACTCTCATACGCCGTGCATTGCCGGCCTGCATTCGACGTGGGCCATCAAAACCACGGCTTTTGGGGCGAAATTAACGACATCAAAAAACACAATGCCGAGATATCAATCGGGTCGAGTTCCAAAAACGTGGATTTGGCGAAAAAGGGCGCTGACGTTTGAGACATCAGCGCCCCGGCAACAGAGCGGAAGAGGTAAAGGCGCCTCATCGAAAAGCGCCGGCAGACAACTCGAAAGCACCTGTTCCATACTGTCACATCGCATTTCACCAACTGGCAAAACCGCCTCTTAGACTCCTCACCAGTTCATGATTCGTGGCGTAGATATCCGTCCTTGCTCGGGTCGCGCATACGGTAGGACACGATGAGTGAGATGGCACAAATCACGGTCACATACCAGTAGAACGTCGTCTCACTACCTATCGACTTGAACCAAAGTGCGAGATACTCTGCTGTCCCGCCAAAGATTGAATTGGCAATCGCATAGGACAGACCCACGCCCATTGCTCTGACCTCGACAGGAAACATTTCCGCCTTGATTAAGCCGCTGATCGAGGTGTAGAAGCTCACCATAACGAGTGCGGCTGAAACCAGAGCACACGCGAGTATCGGATCTGACGATGTCCTCAAGGTGTACATTAAGGGAACCGTGCAAAGGGTCGTCAACAAGCCAAAACAGATCATCGATCGACGCATACCAATGCGGTCTGAAAGAGCGCCCAAGATTGGCTGCATGACCATAAAGACGAAGAGCGCACCCGTCATAACGTTACCGGCGGTCTTGGCCGACATGCCGGCGGTATTAACGAGGTACTTTTGCATGTACGTCGTAAACGTATAGAAGCTCAAAGAGCCTCCCATCGTAAACCCTGCAACCGTGAGAACAGCACCCTTGTGCTTCCACACACCTCGTATAGTTCCAGCATCTTTCGCGTTACGTGAATGTGACGTAGAGGTTTCGTCCAGGGATTTCCGCAAGTACAGGGAGATAAGACCCGCAAATGCGCCTACCAAAAACGGAATGCGCCATCCCCACGCCTTCATTTCTTCGACTGAAAGCAGCTGCTGCAGCAGCACACACACGAGGAGCGCACATAGCTGGCCGCAGATAAGCGTCATGTACTGAAACGACGCGAAAAATCCCCGACGCCCCTTCGGCGCGACCTCACTCATATACGTCGCGCTCGTACCATATTCACCGCCAACAGATAACCCCTGAAACATTCTCGCTACCAGCAACAGGAACGGTGCCCACGCACCAATCGATGCGTATGTCGGAAGCAAACAGATGATAAGCGATCCTCCGCACATCATCAGGACCGACACCATCATCGACGCCCGTCGTCCGCGACGGTCCGCAATCCTCCCAAACAGCCAGCTGCCAATCGGCCGCATCAGAAAACCTATGGCATAGACCGCGGCTGTGTTCATCAACTGCGTTGTTGAGTTTCCGCTCGGAAAGAATGCGCTAGCGAAATACAATGCACAGAACGCATAAACGTAGAAGTCGAACCATTCGACAAAATTTCCAGAAGATGCACCTACGATCGCCATCACCCGCCGACGAGTATCGTATCTCGCCAGCAAATCCTGTTCGGTCTGGTCATTCATGATTCATTCCTTGAGCATCACATGCTGACGCATCGGCGTCTTATGTGGCAGCCATTCGCGATTGGGTAACGCTCGACGCCTTATGAGACAAGCCTGATCCCGTTCCGCGTAGCCTTATTTGGTTTGAATTATGGCGAAATCCGTCTCCATCTCCACACTGATATGTGATTCGCCATCCTTATTAAGTGACGAAAGGCTCAAGCATATTGAGCCCTTAACAACCTTATCCACTTCAGCTTAGTCGCATGACGAAAGGATTTTCTGGTGTTTTTTCGGAATTATTGATCCAGACAGTCTTGCACTGCAGATATGCCTTCATCATATCTTGCCCGCTTTCTCGTCCCAGCCCGCTATCTTTCACTCCGCCGAAAGGGGCCATAAAGCTGATTGCGCGATATGTATTCACCCACACCGTGCCAGATTGCAATCGCCGCGTGAAACGAAATACACGCCTCATGTCCTTGGTCCAGACACCGGCGCCCAGACCATACTTAGTCTCGTTCGCCAACGCAAGGGCGTGCTCTTCGTCCTCGAACGGGATAACAGCGAGAACCGGTCCAAAGACTTCACGTTGTGCAAGCTCCGATTTATTGTCAACATCACGGAAGATCGTCGGTTGAACGAAAAGCCCTCCCCCCGGAGTGTCTAGCGCTCGCCCACCGATGGCGAGCTTTGCCCCCTCCCGTTCAGCGTCGGAAATGCAACTCAACACCTTGTGATAGTGGGCGATATTCGCGAGCGGCCCCATTTGCGTCTCTGGGTCCATCGGATCGCCAATTTTGATACTTTTAGTAAGTGCGCAAACTTTATCGATGAATGCATCGTAGATCGAGCGTTGCACCAACAACCGCGAACCCGCCATGCATGTCTGACCAGCAGCAGCAAAGATTCCGGATGCGACGCCAGCCGCCGCCGCATCAAGGTCTGCATCCTCGAAGACGATGTTCGGGGACTTACCGCCGAGTTCCAGGGTGGTATGTTTGAAATCCGCCGCGGCGGCCCGGTTAATGGCTCTGCCTGCATTATCGGAACCGGTAAATGCAATCTTGGCGACCTGTGGATGACGCACGAGGGGCTCGCCGACACCGGCGCCAGTACCGCATACAACGTTCACAACGCCCGGCGGGAATCCAGCCTCTTCAAACAGTTCAACGAAGGCGACCGTCGACGCGCTGGCAAATTCTGATGGCTTGACGACAAATGTATTGCCCGCGGCGAGGCCCGGTGCCAGTTTCCACGTTAGCAACAGCAACGGGGAATTCCACGCAGTAATGGCAGCCACCACCCCCAGAGGCTCCCACGACGTGTAAACAAAGTGGTCGGGTTTGTCGATGGGAAGAACGCCACCCTCGATTTTGTCCGCAAGACCGGCGTAGTAATAGAACCACTGCGGGATGTACCGCAGCTGAAGGATCATCTCTGTCAGCAGCTTGCCATTGTCGCGTACTTCTAACTCGGCAAGACGCTGCGCGTGCTGACTCACGAGGTCACCAAATTTCCTGAGCAATGCTCCTCGAGCGCTCGGCGTCAGTCCACCCCATGCGGATGAGACGAATGCGTCATGTGCAGCTTGCACTGCATCGTCAACGTCGGATTCGTCACTATCAGGAATCTCGCACCAGTTCTCGTTTCGGAAAGGATCAAGGCTCTGCATCCACTTTCCCGACGCTGCAGGAATGCGTTTGCCGCGGATTACATTCTCGAACCGTTGCATAGGTTTCATACTCCGTGTCAGCCGCTCGGCCGACTATCAGATGGTTAAGTCTTACGCTGGTTATCGCGCAGGAAACGCGTCAGCAACCGCGATCCATAGGACCCGGCAGAAAGCTGTGTTTCGCTAGGCTTGATTGCCTCCTACTCTGCGTTCTTTAGCTTGCTAGCTGAAGCCGTCGGCAAGTCGGCGATACAGAAGCGGTTCACCGGTCATCCATGAGCAATTGCCCTTCAAACTAGCAAGGGCTAACCGCTCGGATCAGAAAGGCCGTTACAGCGACGATCACCTCCGACCGTCGACGGCTCAGTCGTAAGCAGCCTCGCCCAGCAACGCGTACCGGAAGCGATCCTTGAGATGCGAGCCATCTCTCGGCGGCATCACGAGGGACGCGCGTGTCGGCGAAATCTTCACCTGCGCGAAGATCGTTTCATCCTTGAGATGTATCCTGTCACGCAGCGCTTCGATCTCAGCCATGCTTCTAATCACCGAACTCGACGGAATGGCACATGCCGACGCCACTGCGGCGAGGTCGACGCCGGATCCGGTATGCGTTGGTTGCGCCCCTGTTTCCAAATACACTTCGTTATCCAGCACGACGATAGTCAGGTTGCGAGGCCGGCTCACACCGATGGTTGCAAGCGCGCCCAGCTGCATCAGCATCTCGCCGTCCCCGGTAATGACCACAACAGGTCTGTCGGGCTGCGCTTGAGCCAATCCCAGTCCAGTCGTGCTGGCAGCTCCCATTGCCCCCCAGACTGGGAATGTCAGAGGGCTATCCCCTACTGCGGCGCAATCCCAAACAGCTGAGCCCAAGCCGGTGACAACCAGGAGATCCTTCCGATCGCGGAGCAGTGCCGCGACTACGGTCCGACGATCCAGCGTCATCTTTTCCGTTTCGTTCGCCATAACGCTCTCACTTTGAAAAGGTTTTCGCGCCGATAAGGCGCTGAGAAATCAGCACGGCGACGCTCTTTCCACCACCATATGCCATCTGAAACGCGGCCTGCATCGTACCGGCGACCGACTCGGCGTCCGGCACTTCGAGGACGGCGAAACCCATCAGATCGAAACAGCCTTTCGTGGCTTGGCCCATCGGTATCTGCCACGGCACAAATTCGCCCCATTGACCCCGCATGGTCACCACGATCACAGCCGGGAAAGTGCATGCAGACAACAGGGAAAATAGGTTCACGCAATTGCCGACTCCAGACGATTGCATGAGCAGTGCGCTTCGCTGACCGCCCAGCCATGCACCGGCAACAACACCGACCCCTTCCTCTTCCGTAGTCAGTGCGGTGGAAATGATGTTGGCATCGCTTTTACAGAGCGAAATAAGGCGAGCGTGGCCTCCGTCTGGCACATAACAGACCTGTCGAACGTCATTGTTCTTGAAGGACTGGTATATGTGCACCGGCCATTCGTTCGTATCGTCTGGAATGCCCAGATCGCGTTCTGCCTCCCGTACGTCCCGGGATTCCTCCAGATTGGTACTCAAGGTGTCTCCTATACTAATTAAGTAAAAACTGAGAACGATGTGTCGGGACGCAGCCTCGCGGCATCGTCGTCCCCTTGCACGCAGACAGCCCGTTGAATGGCCGCTGTGCTGGATGTACTTCAGGTCTCGTCGCAAGGAACACCGGACTGTATCGATGGTATTTTCAGGCCGTCATAACGACCAATTGATAATCCGCATGAATGTATTCACCGAAGATATGCGACGCGATCGCGGGGCCTGCCGCGTTTGGATGACCGCTCTCTCTGTGGAGCGGGATCAATGGCGTGACGCAGGAGAAGACGGCGTTCGCGACGTTGCTCTCGTGCGGTGGCAAGCACTTGAACGCCGTGAAGTATCCGGTGGACGGGGCAAAACGCGCACGACCAAATACAAGAAGAGACGAGTGCCCGTAGGGTCAACGAGCGCCCGAAAGTACCCTAGATAGTCGCCGAGACGCATCAGGTCAATCGCGACACCCTCCCAGCCAACCATAGGGTCTGGTTTGGAAGCGTCAATCGACAACGAAACAGCGGAGGCCCATCGCCTCAAGAATCGACCAGATTTTCTGCTGCTTCGTCTTATTTTCGAAGACGAACCCGCTGACGCTGGGACCGCCTAGGCCAGCCGCAAAGTAAGCGTGCGCATCATTAGCCTAGTCGACGGCATCAGCAACCGTATCGGCGTCAAACTCAAGCACGACCCACGCATCGCCCGCGGGTAGTAGGGAGGTCTCTTCAGCCGCCACCTGGCGTGCCTGCCGAGCTTTGATAACGCCGCGGTCTACGCCTTCGATGGTAATGGGAGAAAAGTGGTTGAATTGGGGGCGTCAACCGCAGTGTAGATTTTGCAAAACGCCAGAACGAGCTGCACATGTCACGCCGGACGGTGCACGAGTCGGGCTTTCGCCTAAATCGTGACGGCACCGACTCCTTCGATGCCCACGAGCCCCCGTGCGACGTTAAACCCGTTCTCTGGAAGGAACCGATCCAGATTGAAGCCCGACACCGGAATCTGCTGACAGCTGGATGCGTCGGACGCTTACAGCGCCTTTGAACTGGCATCGAAGCGGATCCCCCCAGATCGCGTTCCGGAGATCTCCTTCGGCTTCCTGAAGTGGACCCTTGCTTGCCTGAAACGGGGTAGTTGGCTTCACTTTACTGCGCTGCGTTGGCGGTCATCTTGAAAATGCCAGTCGCATTGCCAGCGTCGAATCGCAAGTCAGTCTTCCAACCGCGGGTCACCTGGTCAAACGTACGCTTGCGCGTAATGAACTCGTAGAAGGAACCGGGCACTTCCCGCATGACGATCTTGCCGTCCGCGGATTTGAATTCACGCTGCACCGTATCGGCGCGATAGGCTGTCTGAAACACACGCCCGGAGCGTGAGCGCTCGACCTCGGGCTTCATCGGCCGCCCCTTTCCCTTCTGCTCATCCGACAGCGCAAAGACGTCTTCAACTCGATCGGTTGCATGATTGAATGCATTGCCTTCTGTTGCGATCCATGCCATCTCGGCAGATTCACGCAGCAGCGTTTCATAGTCAGCCTCCGAAGGAAGGTCATGATGGCGCGCAAAGGCACTGACGATAACGGGCAACAATTCGTGTGCTGTATCGAGAGGTAGCGCTCCGTCTCGCTCGAGGTCCGAGAGCTGCGAAATGGCCAGCGGAGTCAGCGGATCTGTCGATGAGCTCAGGACATTGGTCACGGCGTCTTGAAACTCGCGCGAGAAACGCTCCGGATGGAGTTCGCTCAGAAAGAACTGTGCGATCTCATCTGGTGCATCTTCGTGCGCGTACGCGCGCCCTGTCATGCCGAGCGCGTCCAGCGGATAGCGACCGTTAAGCCGGAAACCCAGCGGGCGCAGGATTCGGGTGAATGCACCTTCACCCGGGGGCAAGGCACCATTATTCGGCCAGCGGACAGTTCGCAGCGCGCCATGGTCGAAATACACAGAGCCGCCTGTTGCGATGGTGTCGTTCGTGTACGTGCGACCGCTCGGCGAACGGCTCAAAAGATCTTCGAACAGCGCCATGTTCATGGCTTGAGCCAGTTCAGCTCTGGTAACGGTGCCGCCTTCCCAGTCCCGCAGAACAGTCGGAAAATTGAGCGTTGAAAACAGGAATTCGGACTTTTCTTGGCCAACGAGTTTCTTCAACAGGCTTTCTACGTTCGCATTGCGCATCGCTTATCTCACAGAACATGACCGCCAGTAGCGGCGGGAGCTATCAACTCACTGGCCCTAATTTTTGAACCAGTTTTGCGTATAACGCATTATCGAAACGTTCCTGCCGTGCGTAAAGCGAGAGAAATTTTCAACATAATGAGTTTTTGGAACAACCATGCGCAAGCTGGGTCTTTGGCTATCCTACATGGGTCATCGACAACGAAGCATTCACAAGGTGAATGACGCCATACAAAATAATCATTTTCGAAGATGGCTCGACGTGTGGGATATTTGCGGTAGCTCTGTCTAGCAAATTACCCCGATGTCTTCCCCCGCCACAGCTGTAGCAAACATACATTCCGTCTCCCCTCGACAACGTTACATGGCGATGGCCGCGCTGATGAGCGCCGTGACCTTAGCCACTCTCGATACCACGATTAGCAACACTGCTCTGCCACAGATTGCGCGCGAGTTACAATCTTCAGAAGCCTCGATCATTTGGGTCACCAACGCATATCAGATTGCGATGATCGCAGCGCTGCTTCCGCTTGCCTCCTCCGGCGAAGCCATAGGCTACCGCCGAATCTACGTATTGGGTCTTACGCTGTTCACCATCGCGTCCATCGTATGTGGCACCGCGGACTCCTTTGACTGGGTTATTGCCGGCCGGGTCCTGCAAGGCGTTGGCGCTGCAGCAATCATGAGCGTGAATACCGCATTCATCCGCCATATCTATCCGGTAGCCCAGCTCGGGAGAGGACTGAGCTTGAATGCGCTTGTCGTTGCGCTCGGCTTTACGCTGGGGCCTCCTCTTGCGTCCTCAATCCTCTCTGTCGCCACCTGGCATTGGCTCTTCTTGTTCAATGTCCCCGTCGGAATTATTTCTCTGCCCCTGTCGTTGTGGTTTCTGCCAAATTTAGAAGGCACTCGCACCCCTTGTGACTTCGCGACTGGGAGCTCTTGCGCGGCATTTCTGGGCTTTCTGGCCTTCGGTTTCTGCGCTTTGGCTAACGGATTCGGCCAGCTCTGGATCATTCTGGCGGCCTCTGCCTGCGCGATCTCTCTAGCTATATTGCTCAAGCTTCAATCCGGCCATCCGGCCCCCATGCTCCCGGTCGACCTGATGCGCAAACCCGTCATCGGACTCTCTTCGTTGACATCCGTTTGCGCCTTTTCGACACAATCGCTCGCTTTTGTATCGCTACCGTTCTTCCTCCAAAGCACTATCGGTATCTCGATTGTGTCTACAGGGGCGCTGCTGACGACGTGGTCGTTGGTGGTTGCCGCGATGGCGGTGGTGGTACGGCCACTGACTGACAAGCTTTCTCCCGGTACCCTTTGCAGCGCTGGTCTCCTAATACTCAGCGTTGGCATGGTTGCGCTAGCAAGGACACCACTGGCAGCAACTCATGCAGACGTCGTGTTTAGGCTTGCTATTTGCGGTGTTGGGTTCGGCCTCTATCAAGCGCCGAATATGAAAGCGATTATGGGCAATGCACCTCCGCATCGCAGCGGCGGAGCCAGTGGGATCGTTGCAATCTCAAGATTGATGGGACAAGCCGTCGGCGCGGCATTGGTTGCCCAGTGCTTTCATGCCTGGGGAAAAGACGGGCCTACAGTCGCCTTGTGGCTCGGCGGGGCAACTGCGACCATAGGATTTGTTTTCAGTGCGCTCCGTCTGAAGTCGAAGGAGCGCGTTGCGCCGTGACACTCGGAATGAAGGATGCGTTGGCGTATAGTCCTCCCAATTAAACAGACGCGCCGTGTGCTCTCCTGACATGACTGGGAGTTTTGGTAGCCACCATATCCGCTTAAACAAACGGATGTAGAACCCTGATTTTCTGATTCATGAAACAGCTGGATCTTGACGTTCTCGAGATGGTCGTCGCTGTGGCAGACACCGGCTCGTTTGTAGGCGCCGCAACGTCATTGCGTCGGTCTCCTTCTGCAATCAGTATGAGGATCAAAGCACTTGAGGAAGCACTCGGGAAGTCCGTTTTCGTACGGACCACTCGAACCGTCTCTTTGACCCATGATGGCAGCAGACTAGTCGCTTATGGCCGGCGCATGCTTGCCATGCGCGAGGAGGCGTGGGCAACGGTAGTCCAACCGGATATTCGTGGCCGAGTGACGATTGGTGTCTCTGACGACTGCGCGTCGTTGCTGCTACCAGCTGTGCTTCGAAAATTCGCGACCGCGCATCCGCGCGTACAAATTCGCGTAATCGGGATGACAAGCAGAGCGCTCGCCTCCGCACTCAAAGACAACACCGTCGATCTGGCTTGCACCGTAAAAACCCGAGACATCGCTGGAGACCAGATACGCCTTGAACCCGTTGTCTGGACGGCTCGCAGTGGCCATCTATCAATATGGAAAGAACGCCCACTGCCTATTGCTGTCCCTGCTCATGGCGATGTAGTCCGTATGCGTGCGATCAGTGCGCTCAAGCTCGCCGGCATTCCATATCGGATCTCTTGCGAAAGCGTCGGCCTCCAGAGCCTGATCTGCATGGCTAGGGCGGGCATGGCTGTCGCCCCACTCGTGCGATTTACAGTTCCTGCCGATCTCGCGCAACTAGGCGCGGTGGAAGGCTTGCCCCCTATCGACGCCCTTGAGTTTGTTCTTGCGCGAAGTGTTCGCTCTGACCGAGCGCCGTGCGATATGCTCGCAAATCAAATTCTCGCGGAATTGTGACTATTGGTATTGTGAGCCCATCAGAGAAATCCGTCGGCCCCCGCGCCACTCGCGACATCCGGCGGATAGAGAGTTCCCCCGGTCCATTTCGAGCTGCAATTTTGAAACTGCGACGCACAACGGTGCTATCGCGACAAGTAAAGCCCTCGGCTATCAGGGGAAAGCAGTTTCCAGTTGCAAGGCGACTTGCCTTCTTGTAAGCGCGCACGCGCGGGCAACAGCGCGCCGTCCGCCGTCCGCCGTCCGCCGTCCGCCGCCCGATGCCCGATGCCCGATGCCCGCCACGGTCGAGCCTGATTGACTCGTTATAAACACAGTTATCCTGTCAATTGCGGGATACAGCTCTGACCACACGAGCTGCTCTTCCACTGACCCAAGCAAGCTCGAGGTTTGCCCTGTAGCTCCCCCTGGGGCAAAAGCGTTATTATGTGCGCAACGCAAACCATAGGAGTGAACATGGCGACCTACAAGGAACTTCGCAATCAACTTGAAGCTCTGTCCGAGAAGACTGAGGCCGCCCGCTTAGCAGAATTCCAAGCCGTAGTTGACGAAATCCGAGCCAAGGTTGCGGAATACGGTATCACCGAGAAGGACATCTTCGGCAGACGTCACAATCAGGCGGCCAAGAAGGAGACGGCGCCGGTAGAAGCGAAGTATCGCGATCCGAAGACTGGTGCGACCTGGTCGGGCCGCGGTCGCGCGCCGGCTTGGATCAAAGATGCGAAGAATCGCAATCGCTTCCTGATTCAAGACTGAACTCGCAGTCAGCGCTGATGCTTCGCGGGCCGCCCATACCTTAGCCAGAACACCGGTGGTCGCCACGAAGCATCAGCGCGGCTTGCAAAAAGCCGGCCTCGTTCATATCGCCCCTCGAATACCAACGCGTCAACCAGTCTTCGCGGCAGCATAGCTGAGCATGAAGACTTGTCCGCATGCGCTGTTATGTACGCATGTCTGGTCACCGACATTTAGTCCAAACGGGATAGGACAATGCTGGCACCGGGCTATGGTGAACCAAGCGATCAGCAACTCGCCACAATGGCAGCTTGCGCACCATCAGGTACGATCATCTACATCGGCCTCGGCGAGTAGTTTTGAGGTGACGTCGGAGTATGACCTCACTTCGTTCACGTCGCACCACCTTTTCCATACGTACTCGGCATCGATCGACCAGCCATCTTTTCCGACAAGTTGATAAACGCGCCCCGAGCGCGTTTGGCCACACAAGGTAACGGGGTCGAAAATGGTGATCGCAGAACTGACACGACCAGTAAAGTCTAGAGTATCGGCACCGACGAAATGCCGAGTCCCGGCATCTGTCTCAAAGATCCGCCAGTTGCTGAGACTGACATCAGGCACTTCCTTTACGGAAGGCAGTCTCCAAATCGGCATCTCGACCTCCTGAGCCGGCAGAGCTTTCAGCAGGACAAACGTCCAGTAGAGTAAGTTGCTTCGACCGAAGAGCCAGAGCGCTCCGCTCGAACCGCTTCACCGACCCGACTTCGCACGCGAAACCGGCATTTCCCAGCGCGCGGGATACACCGCACAGGTCAGTTCCATGTCGGCCAGCCCCGGATAGTGCCGCAGCAAGCTCTCGGCGACCGATGCTACGTCTGGAGGTATGGTGCCGGCCGGCGACCTCGATAGCTCCACGAGGAACGCACGCGTCCTAAGCACCGCAGCCGTACGCTCGCTCGGCGTCGTCATTACTCTGCCTCTTCGCGGACCTGCCAGATCGAAGAATCAAATTGCCGGCAATTCGAAACCGTTACCAATATACGGTTTCATTTTAGCCATTGGTCCGCGATTGGCAAGGCAACTTCGGCGCGGAGCAACTACCCTGTTGTAGGGTGGATACCCTGCATCGCTGCCGATACGAGCGTACGAGAATCAACATACGTGTCCACGCTTTGGCTTCTGAGAACGGCCATACATTGAAGAAAGAACGTCAACGAGAAGTCTCCGGCGGAGAGATGCGATAGCATCGTCTTTGCCGTAGTACTCACCCCTACAACTGCGAGACGGTGTAGCAATTCGTCTGGCGTAACCCACGGCTGCTGCGCAAGCTCGATCGCTAGAATTGCCTGTGCACGAGTCTCCCAGGTACCTTCCGACGCAAATGCATCCATCCACAAGGTGGGCGGGTGCGCACCCGTTACGTGAATGATCTGAAGGAGCAAAGTGAACTTGACAGAGCCACGCGCGACACGCGCGATAAGCGGGCGCTCCACCTCGTCAACTCCCGCCTCCGCCAAGGCATCGATCAACCGGGCATAACTACATCCTTCGCGCGCCATCGCGACATGTATCACGCGGGAAGACAGGCTCGCCCAAGGCGCCTCCGCTGCACTCACAAATATATCCCTTGTGTTCTAGCCGATTCCGGTTAAATTAGAACGTAACAACGTCTCGATCCTAACTTGACCGAGAAGGTATATCTAGAGCAGCGTAGCAAATCCGCGGCTGTAGCGACAACCCTCATAGACGGTTCCTTATCAAGCTCCTGGCGTCCAGGGACTCGTTCAGCAGCACCGGAATTCCACAGCTCCGTCGGTCGCGGCGTACTCGAACATAGACCGCATAAGAGCATAGTGTTCGTAGAAGGCATCGTCCTTGATAGACCGTGCACGCCCGTCCCAAGTATCGAAGTCGGCAACAAGCTTCGCTGAAGCGATTGCCCCGATAGTCCCGGTATGTCGTCCGTAGAGAATCAGTTCACGAAATGGGCCCGGCCCATTTGCGTCAGGATTCTGCCAGTGGTAGCCGACCAAGCGTGCTAGGTCATTGAGCCAGTCCCAATACTCACGCCGGTTGTCGCTGACTCTGAACCACTGTTCCGCCTCGAACTCGTAGCTGGCCCCAATCTCCAATCCCTCTGCATTCTGAGGACAATCCGGATTGCCGGCCACGACTACAATGTCCTCCGAGCACGTGCCCTCGAGCGATGCGTCTGTATTATGAGGAGCAGCTTCTACAGCCAGTTTCTTCAGCCCCTTCCAAGCTACAAAATAGACTCCCATACAACTCCGTAAGTGTAGGTACCAAGCCTGTTGCTTGGCTAAGCGCGCCCGGTGATCCGACGCACCTTTGATCTGCCGAGTACTTGCGTCCGGTTCAGTCGATGCTTCACAGGCTGACCATGCACTGCTACCTCGAAAGTGAGTTTTATTTAGCTAGCAACGTGCGGTATGTCGACACGGTCGAGCGTTCTTCGCTTGTCTGTGCAAGGACATGCGCGGCAGCGGCCGCGCATGTCAGAATATTCTCATCGTGCACCGTTGCTTCCCGCTGCGGGGCTGCACGGTAAATCTCGTCTCTCAGCGTTCTGTCGTGGAAGCAAACTTCGAGGAATTTCGCCCCCCAACCGTCAGCATTGGCGACTTTCAACCCGATTGGCAGTCTTTCGTATTTTCGCCACATGTCGATAGCTGCCCAAAGCTCCGGGTCAGTCATCTCTGCAACCCAGTAAAACTGAGTACCTTCAAGCTGAAGTCGCATCGTCATCAGCACTCGGTCAGAGAGCTGTATATGCCCAAGTCCAAAATTGAAATTTTCGACACTACTCGGGATGCAACGCGCTTCATAAGCCTTCAGCGGGAAGGTCAAGAAGGGCATGTCTTCGGGCAGACCACGAGCCATCGCTGGACGATTACCAAACGACCGAAGCTCTTCAAGTCGACCGATTGCTACCTGGACTTTGTTGCTGTTAACGACAGTGTATGCGTTGCGTTTTTGCATCATATTCCCCATGAAATAGAACTTGACTCACTACTCTCAAGAAAACCTTGCCTTCGCTTTTCACAGCTTCGTATAACGAAATATCCGATAATTGACCAATCATCCCTACATAGTGGTATAGCGCCAAATCACCGCATGACGAGTGGTTGATGCTCACGACCCGCAGCGAACACGTCTCGAGATCCACGAGCAAGAATCTTGAAAGCTTCCGGTCCGTAAATGGTGCTGCGTCGCACCATGTTTTATCCCGTTACCGCAAACTTTGTTGCACTCGAACGGCGGTTCTTACGTTCCGCAGACTTTGTTGTACGCCCATACTCGCCGCGATCCGCGCGAGCGCCGGCCCGAACGGTGCGCTGCTCGTCGTGAAGAACTACACCGGCGACCGCCTCAACTTCGGGCTGGCCGCCGAACTCGCGCGCGCCGAGGGCATTCCGGTCGAGACGGTGATCGTCGCCGACGACGTGTCGCTGCGCGGCCGCGTCGAGCGCGGGCAGCGGCGCGGGATCGCGGGCACCGTGCTGATCCACAAGCTGGCCGGCGCGGCCGCCGCACGCGGGCTGCCGCTTGCCCGCGTCGCGGGCATCGCGCGCGATGCGGCGGCCGAGCTCGGCACGATGGGCGTCGCGCTCGACGGCTGCACGATCCCCGGCGCCGACAAGTCCGGGTTCAGCCTCGCCGATCACGAGATCGAGCTCGGCCTCGGCATCCACGGCGAGAAAGGTGTCGAACGCACCGCGCCAATGCCGGCCGACGCGCTCGTCGAGACGCTGCTGTCGAGCATCGTCGCCGACCTCGTGCTCGATCGCGGCGAACGCGTCGCGCTGTTCGTCAACGGTCTCGGCGCGACGCCGGACATGGAGCTCGCGATCGTGCTGCGCGCCGCTTACGACAACCTGAGCCGGCGCGGCATCATCGTCGCGCGCGCCTGGGCCGGCACGTTCCTGTCCGCGCTGAACATGCCCGGCTGCTCGATCTCGCTGCTGCGGCTGAACGACGAACGCACCGCCCTGCTCGACGCGCCGGCGCAGGCGCGCGCATGGCCCGGCGGCGGTGCGGTCAACACGCAGATTCGCGTGGCCGCGGCAGCCGCGCACAATGAGCCGCTGCCGCCGCTCGACGCGGCCGGCCGCGCGTGGGCCGCGCGGCTGCAGCCAGCACTGCAGGCGGTCGCGCAAGCGTTGATCGACAACGAAGCGACACTGACGGAGCTCGACACGGCCGCCGGCGACGGCGATCTCGGCGCGAGCATGCACCGCGCCGCGCAGGCGATCCTCGCGTTGCCGCAAGCCGCATACGGCACGCCGGCCGGTACGCTCGCGGCGCTGGGCGCCGCGCTGCGCCGCGCGATCGCGGGCAGCTCGGGACCGTTTTATGCGACCGCGCTGCTGCGCGCGTCGCGACGCCTCGGCGAGGCTGCCGATATCGCCGAGCCGTCGGCGCGCGACTGGGCCGCGGCTTTCCGCAGCGCGGTGGACGCGATCGGCGAACTGGGCGGCGCACGCGCCGGCGACCGGACGATGCTCGACGCACTGGTGCCGGCCGCCGATGCGTTCGACCACGCGCTCGATCATGAGCGCGACCCTGCAGGCGCATGGGCGGCCGCCGCGGAAGCCGCGGAACACGGCGCGCGGCAAACGGCCGGCATGACGCCGCGCGCGGGACGGGCGAGCTATCTCGGCGAACGCGCGATCGGCACGCCGGACGGCGGCGCGGTGGCGGTCGCGTACTGGCTGCGTGCGTTGCTGCCGCACGTGCGGTAAACGCAAGCCCGGACGATCACGGACGGCCGGGCCTGACGTCGCATCGCGCCAATGCCGGCGTCGGACGCGTTGCGCTCAGACGCCCTCGACCAGCACCGCGCGATAGCGCGCGCCCTTGAACCGGTGCTGGACGACCGCCTGGTACTCGGGGCCGTGATACCACGCATGCGCGGCTTCCTTCGACGGAAACTCGACGATCACGACGCCTTCCGGACCTTCGCCTTCCAGCGTTTCCTGCGGCCCGTACGCGGCGAGCACCTTCACCGGATGACCGGCGAGCGTCGCGCCGACCTTGCTCTGGTAGAGGTCGAGTTCGTGCGGGTCCTGCGTGCTTTCCCGCGTGAAAATCATATAGGTTGCCAAGATGCATGCTCCCGGTGATTGCATGAAGGAAGTGGACGCACGCGGTGCCGTCGGCATCGTGCGTGTCCTCGTGGAACGCGTGAAAAGGTTCGACTGCCGTACGCGCTCCGGTCGAATCGGTCAGCCGGTCACATGATAGCCAGCGCCCTGTCCGTTGCACTCGAATACAGGGGGTGCGGCGTCGCGTGACAATCCATTTCGGCACGATGCGCGCGCATGCGCGACAGGAACCGGGGGAGCGAACGCCGCCCTGCCGCGACGGCCGATGCGACACGGGAAAACCCCGATCGCCACATCGTCCCATGACATCCGGCATCGCTAATTGGCGGGGCTAAACACCTGGTGCAATCGCGTGCGAACCCAGTACAGTGCGGAACGCATGACGCGCTACATTCATTCGGCGTGGCCGGTACGCAGCCGTCCGGAACCGGAGTCGTGTCGTGCCTGCAGCGCCCCGACACCCCGGGCACGGATCGTGCCGACCGCCAACGGCGATCGCGATCGCCCGGGTCGACCGGTATGGTCTGATCCGATCCGCCGGATCGCCTGCGATGCCTCACGACCCGCCGCGCGCTTTCGAGCTTACAGCGTGACCGGCCCCGGCCCGCAGCCAGAATCGCTCGTTGCAGGTTGGCGCGGCGGCGAGCCGCATGACACCCGGGTGACAAAAACGATAGTTTGCTATCGAATGTTTTTGCCCCTATCATCCCGCCCATGACCAATCTGCACGACCTTCGCCTCGCCGTCAGCAGCCTGCTGGTGCTCACCGCGCGCAAGTGGCGCCGCACGAGCGACACCGTGCTGACCGCGTACAACGTGTCCGAAGCCTGCGCGACGCCGCTGCTGATCGCCGGCCGCCTCGGCGAAGGCGTGCGCCAGGGCACGCTCGCCGAACACGTCGGCATCGAGGGGCCGTCGCTCGTGCGACTGCTCGACCAGCTGTGCGCGGCCGGCCTCGCACGCCGCGACGAGGATCCGCACGACCGCCGCGCGAAAACGATTTCGCTGACGTCGGCCGGCCGCGCGGTCACCGCGAAGATGGAAGAAGACCTGCGCGTCCTGCGCGCCCAGGTGCTCAAGGGCGTCACGCGCGCCGATCTCGAAGCGACGCTGCGCGTCCTGAACGCATTCAACGCGGCCGATGCGCGTCATCCGGCGTCGCGTCCGTCCCACCCCGCCGATTCCGCGTCATGACCTATCCGAGCCTTCGCGACTGGCTGTTCTCGGGCAAGACGTTCGCCGCGTCGATGCTGGCGCTGTACCTCGGCCTGTATTTCCAGCTGCCGCGCCCTTACTGGGCGATGGCGAGCGTCTACATCGTGTCGAACCCGTTCGTCGGCGCGACGCGCTCGAAGGCGCTGTATCGCGCGCTCGGCACCGCGCTCGGCGCGGCCGCCGCGATCCTGTTCGTGCCGCCGTTCGTCGAGACGCCGCTCCTGTTCAGCCTCATCGTCGCGACGTGGTGCGGCACGCTGCTGTACCTCGCGATCTCCGACCGCACCGCGCGCAGCTATGTGTTCATGCTCGCCGGCTACACGATGCCGCTGGTCGCGCTGCCGACCGTCACCGATCCGTCGACGATCTTCGACGTCGCGATCGCACGGACCGAGGAAATCGTGCTCGGCATCGTGTGCGCGAGCGTGGTCGGCAGCGCCGTGTTCCCGAACCGGCTCGCGCCGACGCTGATCGAGCGCACCGACGCATGGTTCAAGGACGCCGCGTTCTACGGCCGCGAGACGCTGTCCGGGCACCTCGCCGGCAAGGCGCTGTCCGCGTGCCGGCAGCGCCTCGCCGCGACCATCACCGGCCTCGAGTTCCTGCTGAGCCAGCTGAGCTACGACCACGCGCACCCGCGCGTGCTCGCCCGCGCGCAGGCGCTCGCAGGCCGGATGCAGCTGTTCCTGCCGTTGATGTCGTCGCTCGCCGATCCGCTGATCGCACTGATGCGCGATCTGCACGTGCGCCCTCCCGCGCTCGACGCGCTGCTCGCCGACGCCGCGAAGTGGTTCGACGCGCCGCTGCCGGCCGTGAAGGCCGGCAGCGACGGCGAGATGGCCGACGACCCGGTCGCCGACCACCTGCGCGAGCGCATCGCGTCGCTGCAGCCGCCCGACAGCGCGCTGACGAGCTGGGACGGCGCGCTGCTGTCGAACGCACTGTGGCGGCTGCACCAGGTCATCGACATCTGGCAGGATTGCCGCTCGCTGCGCGCGCTGATCGCGAACGAATCTGGCGTCTGGCAGCCGCGTTACCGGCACTGGCGGCTCGGCGGCACCGAGCGCTTCTTCGATCGCGGGATGATGCTGTTCTCGACGCTGACCGTGGCCGGCGCGATCGTGTTCGCGTGCTGGCTGTGGATCCAGTCCGGCTGGCACGACGGCGCCGGCGCCGTCACGCTCGTCGCCGTCGCGTGCAGCTTCTTCGCGGCGCTCGACGAGCCGGCGCCGCTGGTGTTCAAGTTTTTCCTGGCCACCACCGCGAGCGTCGTGTTCGCGGGCCTGTACCTGTTCGTCGTGCTGCCGCACGTGCACGACTTCGCGATGCTCGTGCTGATGTTCGCGGGGCCGTTCATCCTGATCGGCACGCTGCTGCCGCGCCCGCAGTTCAACATGGTGACGATGCTCGTCGCGGTGAACACCGCAACCTTCGTCAGCATCCAGAGCGCGTACGAGGCCGACTTCTTCGTGTTCCTGAACAGCAACCTCGCGGGCGTCGCCGGGCTGCTGTTCGCGTACGTGTGGACGCGCGCGACGCGGCCGTTCGGCGCGGAACTCGCGGTGCGGCGCCTGCTGCGCTCGGGCTGGGAGGACGTCGCGCGCTCCGCGTCGACCCAGCCGCTCGACGACCAGCGCAACCATGCATCGCGCATGCTCGATCGCGTCACGCAGCTGCTGCCGCGCCTCGGTGCGTCCGACGACCACCGCCATCCGTCGATCGAGAGCTTCCGCGACCTGCGCATCGCACTGAACGCACTCGACCTGCGCCGCTCGCGCCGCAAGCTGTCGGGCGACGTGCCCGACGCGATCGACCGCGTGCTGGCCGGCGTCACCGATCACTACACGCGCTGCGCGGCCGCGAACGTGCGCCAGCCCGCGCCGCCGGCGCTGCTCGCGTCGATCGACGATGCGCTGCAGCGCGTGGCGGGCCGCAACCTGCCGGGCGCTTCGGCCACACCGGCGGACGACGGCACGACGCCCGCCGCCCCCGCGGCGCCGGCCACGCCCGCGACGCGCCGCCGGCTGCGCGACACGCTGCACGCGCTCGTCGGCCTGCGGCTGTCGCTGTACCCGGCCGCGTCCGCGCAGCCGCCGCACGCCGCACCGGACGGAGCACGCGCATGATCCCGCTTTCCAACCTGTCTTTCCGACCGCGACCATGATCGGCGAAATCGACATCTTCGGCGTATTCGTGCCGGCTCCGCTCGTGCTGATGCTGATCGCCTACCTGATCAACATCGTCGTGCGCGCCCTGCTCGAGCGTGTCGGCTTTTACCGCCTCGTCTGGCACCGTTCGATCTTCGACCTCGGCATCTACGTGTTCGTGTTTGCCGCGGTCGTCATCGTGTCCCACCATCTCGTGGCTAGCTAACCGTGAAAAAAACCTGGCTCTCGGCAGGGCAGATCCTGCTCACCCTGATCGTCGTCGTCGTGGCCGCCCTCGTGCTGTGGCGGATCATCAACTACTACATGTTCTCGCCGTGGACACGCGACGGGCACGTGCGCGCCGACGTGATCCAGGTCGCGCCCGACGTGTCGGGGCTCATCACCGCGGTGCAGGTCGCCGACAACCAGGAGGTCAAGCGCGGCCAGGTGCTGTTCGTGATCGACCAGGCCCGCTACACGCTCGCGGAACGGCTGGCCGAGGCGACGCTCGCGCAGCGCCGCGCGACGCTCGCTCAGGCGAAGCGCGAGTATGCGCGGAACCTGCAGCTCGGCAACCTGGTCGCCAGCGAACAGGTCGAGGAAAGCCGCACGCGCGTCGAGCAGGGCGAAGCTGCCGTCGCCGATGCGCAGGTGTCGCTCGACACCGCGAAGCTGAACCTGCAGCGCACGACGATCACGAGCCCCGTCGACGGCTACCTGAACGACCGCGCGCCGCGCGTCGGCGAGTATGTGCCGGCCGGCCGCGCGGTGCTGTCGGTCGTCGACCGCAATTCGTTCCGCGTCGACGGCTACTTCGAGGAAACCAAGCTGCGCGGCATCCATATCGGCCAGCCGGTCGACATCGCCGTGATGGGTGAGCCGCATCCGCTGCGCGGCCACGTGCAGAGCATCGTCGCCGCGATCGAGGATCGCGACCGCACGCAGGGCGCGAACCTGCTGCCGAACGTGAACCCGGCGTTCAGCTGGGTGCGGCTCGCGCAGCGCGTGCCGGTGCGCGTCGTGCTCGACGAGGTGCCCGACGACTTCCGCATGATCGCCGGCCGCACCGCGACCGTCGCAATGCGCTCGCCCGATGCGCGCCGTGACGACAGGGCGAAGCCGGCTGCCGGCGCGTCGACGGCAGCCGCGGCATCGGCGGCGGCATCGTCGGCGGCATCCGTGCCCGCGGCCGTCGGCGCGACGGGAGCCTCCCAATGAAGCGCCGCAGCCTGCGCCTCGCGGCGGCACTCGCGCCGCTCGCGCTCGCCCTCGGCGCGTGCAAGTCCGTCGGCCCCGACTACACGCTGCCGCAGCAGGCGTACGTGAACGCGCCGCTCGCGAACCACGCGCTCGACGACGCGAACGGTATGCTCGTGTCGCGCGACGCGGTGCCGGGCAACTGGTGGCAGCTGTACGACGATCCCGTGCTCGACGAGCTCGTGCGCAGCGCGCTGAAATCGAACACCGACCTGCGCGTCGCCGCCGCCAACCTCGCGCGTTCGCGCGCGGCGCTGGAAGTCGCGAACGAACAGGGCGGCTTCTCCGGCAGCGCGGAAGCGGCCGTGCAGCGCGCGCAGGAATCGGCCGAGCAGTATCTGCTCGAAAACAAGCTGCCGGTCGTGAACGAAGGCGCGGTCGGCATCAGCGTGTCGTACGAACTCGATCTGTTCGGCAAGCTGCGGCGCGGCGTCGAGGCTGCGCGCGCGGACAGCGAGGCCGTGCAGGCAGCCGCCGACCTCGCGCGCATCACCGTCGTCGCGGACGTCGTGCGTGCCTTCGTCGATTCGTGCTCCGCCGGCGACGAGCTCGCGATCGCGAAGCAGTCGCTCGCGCTGCAGCAGCAGCGCGTGAAGCTGTCGCAGCGGCTGCGCGACGCGGGGCGCGGCAACCAGACCGATGTGACGCGAGGCGTCACGCAGGTGCGCACGCTGTCCGCCGACATCCCGCGCTTCCAGGGCCGCCGCAAGATCGCGCAATACCA
This sequence comes from Burkholderia sp. Bp9142, assembly GCF_003853415.1. GTDB lineage: Bacteria > Pseudomonadota > Gammaproteobacteria > Burkholderiales > Burkholderiaceae > Burkholderia. Next base: position 29,524 of record NZ_QTPP01000046.1, read on the forward strand.
GCTCGCCGCGCTGCTCGCGCGCTCGCCGGCCGACCTGCCGAAGGCGGTCGCCGAGTGCGAGCGGCTGCCGAAGCTGCGCCAGCCGATTCCGATCGGCGACGGCGCCGCGCTGCTGCGCCGCCGCCCCGACGTTCGCGAAGCCGAGCGTCAGCTCGCCGCCGCGACCGCGCGGATCGGCGTCGCGACCGCCGCGCTGTATCCGTCGGTCAGCATCGGCGCGTCGGCCGGTTCGGTCGGTGTCGCCGCCGACCTGTTCTCGTCCACCACGAATCGCTGGTCGTTCGGACCACTGATCAGCTGGTCGTTCCCGGTCAACGGCCAGCGCGCGCGCGTGCGCGAAGCCGAAGCCGCGACCGGCGGCGCACTCGCGCACTTCGACGGCGTCGTGCTGAACGCGCTGCGCGAAACGCAATCGAGCCTCGCGACCTATGCGGCCGACGTGCAGCGCACCGATGCGCTGCGCACGGCCTACGAATCGGCGCGCAATTCCGCCGACGAAACGCACCGGCTCTATGTGGCCGGCCGCGAGTCGTTCATCTCCGATCTCGACGCGACGCGCACGCTGACGAGCGTGCGCGCGCAGGTCGCCGCGGCCGAAGGGCAGGTCGCCGCCGACCAGGTGAAGCTGTTCCTCACGCTCGGCGGCGGATGGGAAGGCGATGCGGCGCCCGCTGCATCGCGGCAGACGTCGACGGCAGGTGCGCCGGCCGCTTCAAAATAGGCGCACGCAGGACGGCACCGCGTGCATGACACGCCTGCCGTCCTGCATCATCGTGCGCGGCTTCACATGTCCGGTATGTCGATGCCGACGTCCCGCGTCACCGGCATTGCCGGTAAACTCGTCCGCAGTTTCCGTCATTCGCTCGCCGCCCATCGGGCGGCTCATTTCCCGGAGAGTCATCATGCGAACCAGCGCCCGTAATCAATTCGCCGGCCAGATCAGCGCCGTCAAGCCCGGTGCCGTCAACGACGAAATCACGCTGCGTACCCAGGACGGCCTCGACATCGTCGCCGTGATCACGCATGGCAGCGTCGCGTCGCTGGGCCTCGCGGCCGGCACGAAGGCGTTCGCGCTCGTCAAGGCATCGTCGGTGATCGTGATGGTCGACGTCGACAGCAGCAAGGTGTCGGCCCGCAACTGCGTCGCGGGCACCGTGTCGTCGATCGCGAAGGGCGCGGTCAATTCGGAAGTCGTGATCAAGGCGGCGGGTGGCGCGGAAATCGTCGCGATCGTCACCAACGACAGTGTCGATCGCCTCGGTCTCGCGAGCGGCAAGGCCGCGTCCGCGATCTTCAAGGCGTCGAGCGTGATCGTCGGGGTCGAGTGATCGCCTGACCGTCTGATCGATTGCAATGACGCCCCGTCGTTCGCCGCGCCCGCAAGCGGCGCGCAACGCTCGACCGGCGTGCAGGCGCGCACGATGACGTCCGCGCTCGAGCACGCGCATCAACGCGCATTGCAAGCGCTGCTGTCCGGCGCGGCCGACGCCGCTTCCCCGGATGCCCATCTGTTCGGCGCACTCGTTGCGGCACGCGCATGCCGCAACGAACTCGCGCTGCTCGGCCTGTCTGCCGTCCGGTTGAGCGGCCTGCTTGCCCGCCAGTTTCCGCACCTGCGGTCCACCGATGCCGCCGCACTCGTGTCGACCGTCGCCATCGCGCCGCTGCCGGCCGCGCACGCGCAATTCGTCGCGACGCTGCACGCGCTGCTGATGCGGGATGCGCATCCCGCCGTCGCGCGCGACGATGCCGACTGCGTCGCGGCAATCATCGCGCATGCGTGCCTGCGCCCCGATCACCTGTGGCGCGATCTCGGCCTCGACGGACGCGACGCGGTGACCGCGATGCTCGATCGCTATTTCCCCGCACTCGCCGCGCGCAACGCCGCGCAGTTGCGCTGGAAGAAATTTCTCGCACGGGAAGCGGCCGCATCGCTCGGCCTGCCGCACGGCCCCGCGCCCGGATGTGCGGGCTGCGAGGATTTCGGATTCTGCTTTCCCCGGGAACGATAGTCGCGAAGGCAGCCCGCGTGGCTTGCCGGTACGCATCGTTTGACCGATCATGCGCGACATCTGTCCGCGCGCGGTCCGCGCCTTCGTTCGATTGCGAACGCTCACCGGAGAAACCACCGTGACCGACCTGGCGAGTCCCAATCTGCCGTCGCGCGATTTCGAAGCCACGTCGCGGTTCTACGCGACGCTCGGCTTCGTCGAAACCTGGCGCGACGACGGCTGGATGATCCTGAGACGCGGCGACCTGCTGCTGGAATTCTTTCCGCATCCCGGCCTCGACCCGGCCACGAGCTGGTTCAGCTGCTGCTTCCGGCTCGCCGACGTCGGCGCATTTTTCGACGAGGTGCTCGCGGCCGGCATTCCGGAGCAGACGACCGGCTGGCCACGCGCGCATCGGCCGAAACGCGAGGCATGGGGCGGTACCGTCGGCGCGCTGATCGACCCGGACGGATCGTTGATTCGGCTGATTCAGACGAACGACTGAGTCGTTACCGGTCGACTGAATCGATCGGTGTCGAAGAAGCGCGGCGGGCAGGAACCGACGCCCCATAAATGGTTACCTTGCGACGGACATTGCGCGCGCCGCGCGTCGTTCTCCTTGCGCCGCGCGGTCAGTGTCGATGGCGGTGGTGAATGTCCGGGAAATGCGCATGGCTGTGCGTGATCGGCAGGTGCACGTGCGGATGCGCGTGCGGTTCGTCGCTGTCGTACGGAAAGTCGTGCGTGTGCTGATGATGTTCGTCATGCCGATGCCGGTGCGTATGCTCGAGCCGCTCATGCGCATGTTCGTGTTCGTGCCGTTCGCGCACATGCAGCCAGATGCCGAGCGCCATCAGCGCGGCCGCGATCCAGAACGTGACCGACGGCAGCGCCGGCCAGATCAGCAGCGACAGCACGACGCCGAACAGCGGCGCCACGGAAAAATACGCGCCCGTGCGCGCACTGCCGAGATGACGCAGCGCGACGACGAACAACACGAGACTGATCCCGTAGCCGCCGAGGCCGGTCAGCATCGCGGCAGCCGCAACCGGAACGGCGGGCAGCGCCGCGCCGGCCGCGAGCGCGATGCCGATATTCACGGGCCCGGCGACCAGGCCTTTCACGCACGCGATGACCATCGCATCGTTCGCGGCGACCTTGCGGGTCAGGTTGTTGTCGATCGCCCAGCACAGGCATGCGCCGGCGATCAGCAGCGCACCGACCGGCACGCCCGCCTGCCCCGGCACCCACGACAGCAGCGTGCCGCCGGCGACGATCGCGACCATGCCGAGAAACACCTGGAGATCCACGTTCTCGCGAAACACGACCCACGCGATGACCGCCGTCAGCACGCCTTCGAGATTGAGCAGCAGCGCACTCGTCGCGGCCGGCGTGCTCGACAGCCCGAGCATCAGCAGCGCCGGGCCCGCGACGCCGCCAGCCGCGATCGCGCCGGCGAGCCACGGCAGGTCCGCGCGTTGCAGCGGCGCGGCATCCTCGGCTGGCGCGCGGCGATTGCGCAGCCCGCGCAGCAGGATCCCGAGCGCGAGGCCGATCCCGCTGCCGAGATAGAACAGGCCCGCGACCATGAACGGCGACATCGCGCCGATCATGGCCTTGGCGAGCGGCGTCGCGGCGCCGAACAGCGCGGCGGCAGTGAGCGCGACGAGAATCGCGGAGTGTCTCGGGTTCATGGTGCGGTCTTGGCGTAGGGCGTTGGGCGTATGGAGTCGGCGGGTTTCGTGTGATGCCGTGGCGCGTACTGTTTGCCGGTGTCGTTCAATGTCGGGAAATGCAGTGCGAGTCGCACCGGCTTTCAGGTACCTGTCGCGTCATGCATTGTCGGCAATGTGTGTCGGCCCGGCGATCCCGGCTGGGGAGATTATCGCGTTTGTGTCGCGAGTCGCCAACCGGCGCGACTATGGCGGCACTTCGCGCCTGACAACCGCTCTCGCGAGACATGGAGGCGTGTGTGCGAATCCGACGCTTCATCCGCGACCCGATTACATTAGGAACACGAATTATTGTAGTGGGACGTGAGTGGCTTCGTGTTGCATACCGCCGCTGGTCGACATCCGGTCGCCAGGCCCGCCCGATACGCGCGATGCATTGCGCGAGCCGCGTCCGCCAACGCGCTTTCATCGCAGGTTCGATGCTGATTCGATGACTGACTGGTGGTGTCGCCGGCTGAGGCAGTCCCGACCTGCCCCGAGCGGGGACAGGTCGGTCTGTCGCATGATGCGCTGCACGCGCGGTGCAGGCAGCCCGTCACCGCGCGTTCGCGCGGCGACGTATCGCGTGTTACTCGCTCGCGGCCGTTTGCTGCTCGGCCTGCGGTGCCGCGTCGGCCGGCGCTTCCGCGGTCGCCGGCTGCGGCGCGGCGGCGTCGGCCTGCGCTTCCGCCTTCGGCTGCTGCGGTGCGCCCTTTGCCGCTTGCGCGCCGCCCTTGTTGCCCGGACGGCGCGACTTCAGCCGGCGCGCACGCGCTGCGTCGTCGTGCGTCACGCGCCCGGCTTCGTTACCTTGCAGATCGACCCGCACCGCGTCTTCGACGAGACACGACCAGTAACGATTGCCGCGGCACCACGTGGACATCGCCTCGCGCAGCTCGGCTTCGCTCAGGCCGACGGCCTGCGCCTCGCGGGCGAGATCGTCCCAGATACCGACCTTCAGCGGCACCTTCGGGGCCGGATTCTTCGGGAACGCGCGCGGGAACCGGCGCTGCAGTTTGCCGATCGCGACGATGACCGGATCGACCGGCTTTGACGGCGTCGACGGCTTCGACTGCTTCGCCGCAGCGGGCTTGGCACCGGACGGCGCTTTGGCCCCGGCACCCGATTTGGCCCCGCGAGCGGGCCGGTCGCCGGACTTCGGCTTCGCGCCGGCGTCCGGTTGCGCGGCCGGTCGCTTCGCGTGGCGCTCCTGCTTGGCCTTGGCTGCGAGCTGCGCCCGCAATTCGGCAAGTTGTTCAAAACCCATAAATTCAATCCACCAGGAATATAAGGTGTGGTGCGTGCAGCCATTCCGCACATCGGCGTTTCGCCGCATCGCCTGCGGCTTGTCTGCCACCGATGCGGAACATTGCGGGGCCGCATCGCCACAACCACTGTTTCAGGCACCCGGCCACGATGCCGGACAAAGGCAGGAGTGGAAGTATACCGGTACGCGCGGCAGTCGGTGGACTCACCGGTTCGCATTTGACGGATCCGGGGGGCAGGCAATGCATCCGCGCGGTCCAGTTGCGCATTATGGCGGCGTTTCCAACAGGTATCGACACACGCGTTACGTAGTGCCGCTTTCGGCACTTTCGGTTTTGGTGCGCGGGTCACGCTTCGCGTCGGTTATTCCACAGTGCGGAATGGCGAGCGATGGTATGGACAGCGACGACGCCGACGCCTGCGGACTCGCCCTGTCCGACAGACCGGGCCTTCGCGTACGATTGGCGTGGCGTGGCGTGGCAGCGTGCGCGTCGACCGCTATTGGTATTCAATTAGTTGCGTCCGCATCGATCGTCGATCATACGGCTGCACCGGAAAATGCGTAGCATGGCCGGATCGACATCGTCGGCAACCCGCCGCGCCCGGTTTCACGATGCGCTGATCACCCGGCGACGTCGCTGTCGAATGCAAAGAGACCCCGGTTGTACGACACGGCCCGCCGTACGATGGCATTGCGCGCGAAGCGATTCACCATCGGCAGATCGACAAACGCGGCTATCGGCGCAGCGACGGCCGGTTCGAAAGTCACGGCCTGTCTCGCGGACCGCAAGACGAGCGATTCACACCAACTGACGTCGAACGCACGGTCGCGGCGCGGGTCCCGATTCACGACCTCGGCGTGACGCTGGTCTTCGATGCCGACATGATCGTGCGCCGGTATCCACGTTCATCAGGTCGCATCCTTATGCACAGTGTCCGGGCGGCGTCGACACGCAGCAGGCGCTTGTCGGACTACGCATCGGTGCCGGCTGGAACAGCGAGGTCCGCAAGCGCCTGCCGTCGTGCGACGCGTGCGCCCATCTGAAGGAAATTCTCGGTCCGGTCGCAACCGCGGCCTGTCGGACGATGGTCGGCGTGCGTCCGCCATCGCTGAATGACCGCGACGGCGACGGAAAGCCGCTCAAGATCGACAGCTGCCATGCGTATCGCGCTTCGCGTGATCTCGTGAAGAGCCGGTGGCGCGAATACCATCAGCCGACGGTGTCCGCCAAGGGTAACCAGTTCGTTGATACCCGATCGGTGCCGCTGCCGCGCACGGCGATGCGGGCTCGCGGGCGGTGCAGCTCAAGCCGTGCGCATCGCGCGAGTTCGCTGCAATCGGGTGCCTGCACGGCAAGCGTCACGGTCCGGTTCTTGCGTGCGGCTGTGGTACCGCCTCGACCGGGTGGACCCGCAGTAGTCATCAGAACACGCCGAGCGCGAGCCCCGCAGCAAGACCCGCGCCGATCTCCGCGCAGCGCGCGAGATCCTCGCTGCCGATCGTCTTCGGCGCAAGGATTCGCTCCGGTGTCTGCGCATGGGTACAGACGATCAGGCCGGGCGCCACATTCCTGAGTCGCCATCCGGTCGCGATCCGGTCGATCTGGCGCAGCGCATTCTGTCCGTCGCTGCCCGCGCAGATCATCGCCGCATATGGGCGGCCGTTCACGCGATCGAGCGCCGCGTAGTAGCAGCGATCGAAGAAATCCTTCATCAGCCCGGACATCGCGGCGAGATTTTCCGGCGTCGCGAACAGGTAGGCGTCGGCGGCGAGCACGTCGTCCGCGCTCGTCGCATCCGCACGCTGCAACCTGACGTCGACGCCGGGTTGCTCGCGCGCGGCACCCGCGGCCGCTTCGGCCATCTGCTGCGTGCCTCCGGTCATCGTGTGATAGACGATCAGTAGCGTCTTCATCGGTGTTCGCTCACGTTCGGTTTCATATACGCCCGCCGCACGCGTCGGTACGGCTCAAACGGACTCTGTCGACGTGTGTGCCGGGCCCTGCGCTCGCCAAAGGTCGCATGGCGCTTGCTTCCGGATGGCGAATGCAGCGCGCATCGAGCAAATCGACGCCCCCGTTCGCGTTCGCGCTTCGCACGACATGCGGTCAGTCCTGCCCGGCACCTGACGCGCCGGCGTGGTCCGGACGCGCGTAGTACGCAAGAAACATGTCGGCAGCCGTTTCCGCGACCTTCTGCTGTTCCTGCGCACCCAGCGGCGGCTGGCCCATCGTCACCTGCGGCCAGAACGCGAACGCTTTCACGATCCCATGCAGTTGATGCGCGACGAATACGGGATCGGTCGCAGACAGCCGGCCAGCCGCCGCGGCCGCGCGAATCCAGACCGTCACGTCTTCTTCGCGCTCGCCCATGCGTTCGACCATGTCGCGCGCGCGTTCCGGCGAGTGGATGGCTGCGCCGATCGCGACGCGTGCGAGCGCGAGAAACGCTTCGTCGTTCAGCAGCCGCAATTTGCGGCCCAGCAGCGCGAGCAGTTGATCGCGCAGCGGCACATCGGCACGGTAGGCCGGCGCACCGGCGGTCAGCGTCGCGTCCCACAGCTGATGCAGGATCGCTGCGAACAATGCCTCCTTGCCGGGAAAGTGGTTGTAGACGGTGCGCTTCGACACGTCCGCGCGTGCGGCGATGCGATCCATGCTGGTCGCGTCGTAACCGGCCGCGCGAAATTCCTCGATCGCGGCGGCGAGAATCGCCGCGCGCTTTCGATCGGTCAGGCGCTGAGGAGAAGAACTCGTATCCATGGAAAAATTTTACACCGCTGAGTTTACTTTTCCCAGGGATAAACTACACTGTTTAGTGTACTTTCATTTCCGGACGAATCGACATGGCTTCGCCTCTCGTTTTTCTTCATCGCGTACTGGGTTTCGCCGCCGCCAGGCGTGGCCGCACACTGTCCGGCGAGTCGCCGCAGCACAACGGCGAACGTTTCAGCAACGTCGCGCCGCGACCGGTCGATGGCTTCGGCAAGATGCTCGGCATTGCATGGAACATGCTGGTCAACAAGCCGCGCAATACGGTTCCGACAAGCGCACTGCCGATCGATTCGCTGACCCGTGAGCAACTCGACGCGGCCCCTGACCGCAGTTTGTATCGGCTCGGGCATTCGACGCTGCTGTTGAAACTGCGCGGTGAGTTCTGGATGACCGATCCGGTATTTGCCGAACGTGCCTCGCCATTTCGACGCATTGGCCCCAAGCGCTTCCATGCGCCGCCGATTGCGCTCGAGAATCTCCCGCCGTTGCGCGGCGTGATCCTGTCGCACGATCACTACGATCACCTCGACCGCGACACGGTGATCGCGCTTGCAGCCACGACCGGCGTGTTCGTTACGACGCTGGGCGTCGGCGACCGTCTGATCGAGTGGGGTATCGACGCGAAGAAGGTGCGCCAGCTCGACTGGTGGCAAAGCATCGACGTCGACGGCCTGACGCTGACCGCGACACCGGCGCAGCACTTCTCCGGGCGCAGCCTGTTTGACGGCAACAGCACGCTGTGGGCGTCATGGGTCATCGTCGACGACGCGTTTCGCGTGTTCTTCAGCGGCGACACTGGTTACTTCGACGGTTTCCGGACAATCGGCGAGCGTCTTGGCCCCTTCGACGTAACACTGATCGAGACCGGGGCATACGACCCGCAATGGCCCTACGTGCACATGCAGCCGGAAGAAACCGTGCAGGCGCACATCGACCTGCGCGGTCGCACGCTGATACCGATTCACAACGGCACGTTCGATCTCGCGATGCATCGTTGGCAGGAGCCGTTCGAGCGCGTCACTGCGTTGGCAATGGTGCGGGGCGTCGAGTTGTCGACGCCCAGGATGGGCGAGCGGCTCGATCTGAATGAGCCGCATCGCGGTGAGCGATGGTGGCGAACCGTCGATGACGCGAAAAAGGTTCCCGTCGCGAAGACGCGCCGGTGGCAAGTGTGCGCATCGCAGACAACGAAGTAGGTTTGCTGGCCGCCGCGTTTCTGGCCGAAAGCGTTGCGGCGGTTCAGCAGCGGTTTTTCGTCGAGACGCGAAATTGAGCGGCGGACTCTTCAATTGATGGTCCGTGACGACGATCGGCCGGCCAGCCGGAAAGCAGTCGTTCGGCATCGGCCGGGGTGCACGTGGTCGTGTCCGACAATGGCGACGCGCTTCATCTCCTCGACGCAGGTTTCGCAGATTCCCGATTCGTCCGAGCCTCAATAGACACTGACCGAACACCTCGGCGACGATCATCTCAGGCTGTCTGGAGAATCACGTTTCGCTCCACGCCATCTTGGGGCGTACTGTGGATTCAATATGGCCGGGGCCACGTCGATTTCCCCCGACATCCGTCAGTTCGCAATCCGGCACGCGTTGTCACGTGACAACTGGCGATGATGAGTGGCGCTAAATCTACTGAACTCCCCATGCGACCTGTTCGTCGCGATGTCTCAGGTCACCGGCGGGTCGATCGAGCTACACGCGTTGCCGCGCCAATGACGTATCTATTATTACAAAACACGTATTGCTCGATACGATTTTGCATCGTGCCTCGTTGTCTTGATGCAATCTCCCCGCGAGATCCATGCGCCCCCATTTCACTTGCCGATCACGCTCATTTTGCGTGAAACAACATGAAGAAAGTGGCGCAACCCATTGCCTGGCAATGGTTTACGAAGACACCCCATTTTTCGGAAATGTTTCACGAGCCTGCAGATTCACGTCGCCTCGCATCGCAAAACACATGAATTCACCTCCAATAGAGGGATCGTGTGGCGAGGCTGCGTGCGTGACACGATGCCAATGCTCGCATCCAGCAGATCACTCGCTGACACAACCAACTCGGAATATCTGCTCCCTCCCCTCCCCATCGTTGCTGCAACGGTGTGCCTGGATCCGTCTGATTTATTGGGGTCACATCAATTACCCGAGAATCCCGACCGGTTGCCGTGCCGAGATTAAAAGCTCGCGTCGTTCAAGAATGCCCTCAGACGGCGCCGGCCGACGCGCGCAGTTGAACGGAGTTCAATTCACGCACCCATCCCGGCTCGAATAGCGAGTCATCTTGAATCATTCTGAGTATGTCCGCAGCAATCACGCTGGTCATTCCGGCATGAAGCCACAGCGTTTGTCACGTGACAAACGCTCAACCTACAGGCGCGCATATCGGCGACCAAGGTCAACCGACTAACTTCCGCCACTTCGTATGCCCCGAAGATTCCTTCACGTTAGCGATCTCTATAGTGGCCGCGCTGCGGCGGACGATTTTCGTCCCAGGGATGAGGTTGTCACGTAACAACCCACAGCAGTCGCAGTCGCAGTCGCAGTCGCAGTCGCAGTCGCAGTCGCAGTCGCACGAGCACGAGCACGAGCACGAGCACGAGCACGAGCACGAGCACGAGCACGAGCACGAGCACGAGCACGAGCACGAGCAGTCATATGCGAGTTCAGACTACGGCAATGAGAAATGAGGATTTGCCGGGATCACGACGACACTTCGAATCCGCATGCTCCCGGCGATGCAGATTTGTGGTCCCTGGTCAGCCGTGTCGACTTGTCACGTGACAACTGCGGATTTCGATGCCGTTCAGGCTCGCAAGTCGTTAGCAAAACAGCACCAGCCCTTCCAGAACAAGAACGCAACGTGCTCCGAATCACTATTGCGATTTTTAGTCGTCCACGGCGCTAAAGTCTTCAGCACTCTATTAGCATCTTCCATCTCGAATGAAATTGTCATCATTTTCTATTTTTCATTCGATTTCAAACCACAAATAACTTGCTGGCCACTTGGCCGGCTTGTCACGTAACAACTACATCAATCAGCAAATTCATCTTGCCATCTAATACTTTCTGGACTTTTCATCAATAAGTGCATATATTACGCAAAACTCCTTGGAGGAATTTAATGGCTTTCAAGATCGCCGTCAGCAATCAAAAAGGTGGTACTGGAAAGACGACCATCTCCGTCAATATCGCGGCGGCCTTCGAGGCCGGCGGCAACAAGGTCGCCTTGATCGATGCCGACCCTCAAGGCACATCGGTCAGATGGGTGACGAGCGGAGAAAATACGCTCCCGATGACGGTGCTGTCGTTGGCCCCCGCCGGTCGCGGTATCGGCGGTGAGATCAAGAAGCAGGACGCGAATTTCGATGTGATCGTTGTCGATTGCCCAGGCAACCTCGAAGATCCGCGCATCGCGTCCGTGCTCGAAGTCGCCGATTTCTGCCTCGTGCCGCTGTCCCCGTCGCCGGCCGACCTGTACAGCACCGTCGCGATGATTCGCATGATCGAGTCGATGCGTGCCGTTCGTAACCCGACTTTGTCTTCCGCGCTGATGCTGAATAGCGTCAATGGAAAAACTAAAATGCGTGAAGAAATTTTAAAAATTCTAAGGGCTGAAGAAATAGGGGAGCATCTGCTGGACAGCCAGATCGCGCAGCGCGAGGTCTACCGGCAGACGTTCGCCCTCGGCACCACGATCCATCATCACAATCGATACCTGAAGGGGCTGAAGGAAGCCCGCGCGGAAATCGAGAGGCTGGTCACCGAAATGGCCCAATACATCGCGTCGACGCGCGCTACCGGAGCCGCTCATGGCTAAGGACACTTCCAAGGACAAGAAACCGACCGGCAACCTGCATCTCGCTGCCGGCCTGCTGCGCGGGCTCGCGCAGGAAAACGCGGCGCTGGAAACGCGTCTGCCCGAGCCGACGCCTGCGCCGAATCCCGCCGCCGAAGCGGCAGCCCCCGTCGCCCCGACCGCGGCCACGCCCGCAAACCCGCTCGATCTCGGCGCACCGCAGAAGGTCGCGGTCAAGGACTGCATCCCGAACCCGTTCAACCCGCGCGTCTTCTATTCGGAATCGAGCCTGCACGAGCTCGCGCTGACGCTGAAGCGGGAAGGGCAGATCGAGCCGATCAAGGTCACACGGCTTCCGGAATTTCCCGGCAAGCTCGTCGTGATCGACGGGCAACGCCGCTTGCGCGCAACGAGCATCAACGGCGACGAGACGATCACCGCAACGTTCCGCACGGACCACACGCCCGAGCAGCTCTATACGATTGCGTATCGCGCCAACCACGACCACGAACGCCAGACGATCTTCGACGATGCAGTCGCGTGGAAGCGCCTTCTCGACGAAAAAGTCTTCCCCGACCAGAACACGCTCGCGGAGAAGATCGGCAAGGACAAGGCATCGATCAGCAAGACGCTGTCGCTGAACGCACTGCCGAACACGCTGCTCGAGCGGATGGCCAGCGCGAACGAAGTGGTCGGCCTGCAGGCCGCGTACTTCCTGAAGCTGATCTTCGAGCGCCTGGGCGAACCGGCCGCCGACCGTCTGCTCACGGCGGTGATCGACCGGAAAAAGTCGGTACGCGACCTCGAGAATTTCCTGCGCGCGCAGAGCGACGGCAACAAGAAGACAGGGCGCACGCGCTACAGCGTTCGTCACGATTTCGCACTCGAATCACGCGCGATCGGTCAGCTGAAGACCTATCCGGACGGCCGCCTGGATTTGCAACTGAAAGGCGTGGATGCGTCCCACCAGGAATCGCTCGCCGACCGGCTCAAGACCGTGATCGATGCGTACGTCGCCGAACTGGCGGTCACTGCGCAAAAGTGAGTGTCCCAAGGCAAAGGCCTCGCACCTGCACGGCATCGCGCAGCCGGATGAAGTCCGGTACGCGACGCATGCCAGGCTGCGAGGCCTTGATCAGTTGGTCGCGAGGCTGCTTTTCAGCAGGAATTCCAGCAAGTCGTCCGAGGTCGGTTCGCCCCAGGTATCGAGCGCCAGCCATCGGAAGAAACTGGTTTGCGCCAGCTTGCTCGCCTTCTTCTTCGGCGACAGCGTGAGATCCTTCGAACCGGCCACCGTATCGTTGTAGCGCTCGATCAGCTTGGTCTGGTCGTCGATCTCCAGTTCACGGAAATACGCACCGGCTTCGTCGACCTTCGCGGCGAGGTATTTGTCGCGAATCTGTTCCTGCTTGCTCTGCGCGGACTCCTTCGCCGGCGCGGCCGTTTCGGTCCCCTGCCCGTCGGCCAGCGTATAACCGTGCGTCAGCGCCTTGCGGAAATACGCAGCCACGTTGTCGACCGGCGCCGCGTTCTTCTTCGTAGTCCGATTGAGCGTATAGGCGATTGCCGCCTTGATGCGCTGCACGCCGTACTGTGTGATCAACCGGCGCACTTCCGAACGCGGGATGCCGAACTTGGCGACTTCGTCGACGAGCGCTTCGTTCTTGACATCGCCTTCCTCGACCGTATCCGCGCTCTGCTTGCGCGTCACCTTGAACTGCACGGCCTCCACGCTGCGACCTGACTTGTGTTCGATCAGCTCGAGCGTGTGGTCGGAAACTTCATTCACCTCCTGAATGCACGGCACCAGGACCTTGCTCTTGAAGAGCTTGTACTCCTTGTACGACTGCGATGCCTTGTCCTGACCGAGAATGAGATCGCGGAATTTCGGCAGCGGAATCTTCGCCGTGATGCCGATCCCCTCGTAGCGCACCGTGTTCTCCCACAGGGCGAGCGAGTGCGAGCGTCGAAACTCGCGCGCGATCCGCATATCGATGAGCGCGTAGATCTCCGGATTGAGCAGCTCGCTGCGAATCTGGTCGGAGAAGCTGTACTTCAGCACCGATTGCTCGAGCTCGGCGCCGGCGAGCAGGCCCGACGCCTTCCACACCGTCGAGCGGTCCGCGGCAAGGTAGTCCCAGTTGACGACGGTACTGATCAGCGAGTTGACCGTATCCTTCACGTACTTCGTGTTGTTGCTGTTCAGCCCGCTCTCGTGCGAGAGCGCCGCGATCGAGATCGAGAAACTCGTCCGGCCGGGCTCGAACGCTTCCTGACGAAGGGCGTTCTTGATCAGCGAGCTGAACATCTTGCGCTGCTGCAGACCGATCTTTCCGGACTTCGGAGCGATATGAATGGCCTGGACCGCCTTGCGCAGCAGATCGGGAGGCTCGGGCGTCTGAAATAGCGAAACCTGCTTGTCGGAGCCTTTGATTGCGGGCTTGCGCGGCATCGTGATGTCCGGAGAAGGTGACCGTGTTGATGGCGGACTTTATACCTTTTCGCGCCACCGAGCAATGCCCCTTCCTACAGCATCACTTTCACTATCATCGCTAACATACCGTCACAAAAGGGAAATTCCATTTTTTTCTAGCTGTCAGAGGCCCCATATCCATATACCTTTTGGCCAAAATCAGCTCCCAAATCCTGCTACCTGTGTCGCCGGCAACCAGGATCCGGCACGAGACTTGCCTGATTGAAGGTACCCATTCATGGGAAACAATCGACCGGAACGGGATGGGCAAACCCGATTCGTGGTGCTCTGCAACACGATCCACGTACCCCCATAACAGGCTACCTTTAATGCTTCCCATGAAAGGGTACCTGTCGGAATCCAACGCCTTGCCGTTTTGTCTTCATACGTGCCCGGCAAGCGAAAATAACTCCCATGAATGGCTACCTTCGGATTCCCCCACAGAAGGTAACCTTTCCACCGGCCTGATCCTGTTTATGGGACCCTGCCTCCCAAGGCCCGAGCAAAACGAGATCACCCGGTCTGTGCAGGCACCCATAAACGACTACCTGAAATCCATCCCATAACCGGCAACCCCACATAAAATGCTGTGCTTGGCGCCGCCGATGGATCGACAAGAACGCACCATAAATGGCTACCAATGAATTCCCCCATAGAGGACTACCTGAAGCATTTTTGGCCGGATATCCCATAACAGGCTACGCGTGCCCCATATCCACACCCCTCATTTCCCACAACGCGGTACCCGATTCCCCAAATCCACAGACCTGAAGCCCCATACTCTTCCGCCTGTGCTCCCATAAATGGGTACCGAACACCTGTCAAACCCTTGCCAGACAAGGCTGTGAGCCGTCTAAAAGTAGTTAAAGAAGTAAACGTGGTTTACCAAAGATGTAAACACACGTGTGCCTGTGCAGAAAAACAACCCCCATAAACCGCTACCAATGCGAGCCTCCGGCGCTCGACAAGCACAGCAATCGGTGCCTTCGGCCCGTGGAACCCCGAATATTTGGCCTTACTGTGCAAGTCTCCTAAGCCTGGCAAGGCTTTCCACGGAGGTGAGTACCTACTCACAAGCACTCAAACGTAGAAACTTATGGGAGGAAATCCCCGTTTTCGGGGGAAAGGTATCCGCCTATGGGACCCAAAAATGGCCACTGCGGCCCATCTTCCATCCGGGATTACCCGCAAACGACGGTCGCGACGCGTGGCACAGGAATATCGGCGGCTTTCGTCACTGCAGTGAGAAATCGCCGGAATCCATCCGCGAGCGGATTTTTTGGCGTCTGTGCCGGGGCTTCCGTGGAGAAGTCTTCGGCTATCACGTGTCGGTCTGTCTGGCACTTTTTCAATCGCAGGCCTGTGCCCTGACGAAATTACCCGCGTTGCTCCAGTCATTCGACCTCACAGTTTTCTACCTTTCGACCGGTACCGGAATCGGTACCGTGTCTCGATCGGCGAAACGGCGATCGCGGGCGGTCAATCACGGCAATCCCTGCATTGCCCCGAACGTGAGGCGGTCGTCGCCAACAACGCTCACCCTCGTCAGATCCGCGCTCGAATCCCGAACATCCTCACCGTTGGAAGAGGTCGAGTCCTGTAAAAGCTCACCGACAAGGCGCTCCCCGGACGGGCAAACGGTCCGCTAGACGCCTCTGCGCCATATGCGCTCACCCAATTGAAAAGCTGTGACATCTGCGCGCAATGCCGGACGTGCCGGCGTTCTCGTCGCACAGGCTCAAGACTCTTTTCGACGCCGGTGCGATGACGAACCTCGCGTATTCGCACATCCAAACGATCGTGTGATGTTTGCGCGCAATCGTGAATGGATTCCGATCGATGCGTTCACCTTGTGCGCGATGACGTCTCTGCCGGCGAACGTCCTATCCCATAAGTGGTGACGAAAAGTGCCGAACAGGTAACCATGCATGCAGCGAGCGGTTACCCGATCGTTCGCGCCTCATCGTGTGGACGTGCAGGGGATCGCGCCGGACTCGACACCGAACGAATCGTGGTCGTTTATGGGATGAACTGCGATTCGCGCAGCCGCGAATCGCAACTTGGCACACAGGTCTGCGATTCCGTGGGTGATCCCGTTCATGAAGCGCTGATCACGTTGCGCGAGCGGCGGATTCCACGGGTGAAACAGCCAGCGTCATGCGCGTGCACGACCTGCCGGAACGGATCTCATCGTCACCGGCAACCTGCATCGGATCGACGGAACAATCCGGTTCATCACACGGTTGCCCGCGATCATGCGCGTCGCGTGATGCCGCGAGCGCGGTGCATCGTTGTGGTCCCGGCGACACGAGGATCGGACGAATGCGTGGTACATGTCACGACGCGACGTATCCCATACGTGTATCCCCAAGAATGTGTTCACGATGACGCCACGTTTTTCACAACGCGGTTATGATGCAAAGGCCCTGATCGCGACATGAAGACCGACCAGGGGCAGGGGCGGTATCTCGATCTACTTTCATTCCGTGATTAATCAGAAAAGAGAGTTCAGCGATGCGAATCCAGATCAGAAAACTCACGCTGGCTGCTACGGCAGCCGCCTTCCTCTTCGGCTCGGCGGCTCCGGTGTTCGCGCAGACCGACGCCAGTGCACCGGCCGCATCGGCCGCTCAGGATGCGAAGGCCGCGAAGCGTGAAGCGCACAAGGCAGCACGAGCAAAACGCAAAGCCGAACACAAGGCGGCCCGCGCGAAGAATACCGCCGAACTGAAGAAACTCGAAGACGCTGGTTACAAGCCGGCGGCCAACGATCCGAACTATCCGCAGAACCTGCAGAATGCGCAGAAGAAGGCGGGCGAAGCCGCTGGCGCAAGCCAGTAAGCGTCCTCCACGACCCAAACCCCGGCTCGAGCCGGGGTTTGTCGTTTGTGCTGCGAAAACGCGATACGCGTCCGGGCACCGTGCAGGTATCGTATGCGTATTGATTGATTCG
Organism: Burkholderia sp. Bp9142; assembly: GCF_003853415.1. Taxonomy (GTDB): domain Bacteria; phylum Pseudomonadota; class Gammaproteobacteria; order Burkholderiales; family Burkholderiaceae; genus Burkholderia. The sequence goes on from NZ_QTPP01000046.1 coordinate 46,488, forward strand.
GTATCCTGCGTTTCTTGGGTGGGCAAGTCGACATGCACTCTCCATGAATGAACGCGGTGTTCTGCATGTTCATTCAAAAAGGAATCCTACGGAATATAAAAATCGCCGGATGAATCACGAGGCAATAAAACGTTCATGCACGAGCAATACGTGCCGGCGCACGGCGCTCGAAACCCGCACCAACTGATCGGCCGCAGCCGACATGATCAGCGCCGCGCGTCCGCCGCCGCATTCCCCGTCGTTTTCAGCCAGTCCTTGAATGCCCGCACGGCTTCGTCCTCCGCGCGCGCGTCCGCCACGTAGGCGAAATAGCGCCACGGCGGCAGCGCCGGTTCGCTGAACGGTTGTACCAGCCGGCCTTCGGCAATGTCGTCGGCGACGAGCGCGATCGGCCCCATCGCGACGCCGAGGCCGTCGAGCGCGCCTTGCAGCGTCAGATAGAAATGCTCGAGCGTGAGCGAGTGCCGCGGCACCAGATTCGCGTGGCCGGCGGCCGCGAGCCATTCGGGCCACATGCCGGGATAGGTTGCCGCATGCAGCAGCGTGAAGCCGGCGAGATCGGCTGGGGTACGCAGTGGCCGGCCCTCGAGCAGCTTCGGTGCGCACACGGGCAACCGGACTTCGGACAGGAATTCCTCGGCCACGTACCCGTCGATTGCCTGCGGGCCCCCGCGGACGATCAGGTCGACCTTGTCGCGCAACTTCTCGATCGGCTCGTTCGACGTCGACAGCCGCACCTCGATGGCCGGATGGGCAACCTGGAACGACGACAGCTTCGGCACGAGCCAGCGCAGCGAAAACGTCGCGGGCGCGCTGACGCGCAGCACGCGCTGCTGTCCCTGGCCGAAATGCTGCGCGGTGGCGAGCGCGATCCGGTCGAACGATGCGCCGACCTCGGCGAGGTACGCGCGACCGGCATCGGTCAGCTCGACCCGCCGGTTGTGCCGTTCGAACAGCGGCCGGCCGAGCCAGGTCTCCAGTTGCTGTACATGCCGGCTGATCGCGCCATGTGTCACGCACAGCTCGTCGGCGGCAAGCGTGAAACTGCCGAGCCGGGCCGCGGCTTCGAACGCGCGCAGCGAATTCAATGGAGGGAGTCGTCGGGCCATTCGTCGTTTCGCGTGAATTTTACTCACACGGATGCTCAGATTTAATCGTTTGATCGGGCGATCCGGCTCCGCCAATATGGCACACAAACGGCCGATGCGGCCGGAATATGTGTCTGGATTTCTCACATGGAGCATGGAGCATGCCGAACGTGGTGGTAGTGGGCGCCCAATGGGGCGACGAAGGCAAGGGGCGCGTCGTGGACTGGCTGGCGGCGCAGGCCGATCTCGTCGCCCGCTACAACGGCGGCCACAACGCGGGCCATACGCTGGTCGTCGGCGACAAGACGTACAAGCTCGCGCTGCTGCCGAGCGGCATCGTGCGCGGCAAGCGCGGCGTGATCGGCAACGGCGTGGCGCTCGATCCGGAGGCGCTGCTGGCCGAGATCGGGCGAATGGCCGAACTCGGGCTGTCGGTGACGCCGGACAATCTGTCGATCGCGGAGAACGCCACGCTGGTCCTGCCGATTCACCGTGCGATCGACGAGGCACAGGAGCGCCTGCGTCGCGAACCCATCGGCACCACGCTGCGCGGGATCGGGCCGGCGTACGAGGACAAGGTCGGGCGCCGAGGGCTGCGGGTCGCCGATCTGGCGGAACCGGGCCGGCTTGCCGAGAAGCTCGACGTGCTGGTCGATCACCACAATGCATGGTTTCGCGGCCTGGGGCTCGAGCCGTGCTCGCGCGATGCGATGCTGGCAACGCTGCTCGACATCGCGCCGAAGATCCTGCCGTTCGTGCGTCCCGTGTGGGCCGACCTCAACGACGCGAACGACCGCAGCGAGCGCATCCTGTTCGAGGGCTCGCAGGCCGTGATGCTCGACATCGACTGGGGCACGTATCCGTTCGTGACGTCGTCGGGCACCGTCGCATCGGCCGCGGCGGCCGGCACGGGCCTCGGCGCGTCGAAACTCGGCCACGTGCTGGGCGTGACCAAGGCATACGCGACGCGCGTCGGCGGCGGCCCGTTCCTCACCGAACTGAACGACGCCACCGGCGAAACGCTGCGCGCGCGGGGGCAGGAGTTCGGCGTCAACACCGGCCGCCCGCGCCGCTGCGGATGGCTCGATGCCGCGCAGTTGCGGCAGGCCGTCCGGATCTCGGGGATCGATTCGCTCGCGCTCACCAAGCTCGACGTGCTCGACGGCTTCGCGTCGATCGAGCTGTGCGTCGGCTACGCACTCGACGGTGCACGCGTCGACCATCTGCCCGCGAGTCTCGATGCGCAGTCGCGCGCGACACCCGTCTACGAAACCTTCGCCGGATGGGACGGCACCGTGAAGGGCGTGCGCGAGCGTGCGGCGTTGCCGCGTGCCGCGCAGGATTTCATCGCGCGCGTCGAGGCGGTCGCGGACGTGCCCGTGTCGATGATCACGACCGGTGCCGAGCGCGACGACACGATCGTGCTGAGCAACCCGTTCGAGCGGGCCCGAGCGTGACGCGGCACGCGCAATGCGTGCCCGGCGGGTCGCCGCCGTGCGGCCTGCACCGATCCGGTGCCGCTCGTCCGGCAGCATGCTTGTCGCGTGAATGAGGGTTCGCCGCTGCGGCACACGGCAAACTGGACACGCCTGCACCGCTGCGGTACTGTTCCGCACAATTCGCGCCAGACCGGACCGTGCCGGGGCGGGCGCCGCTGCAAAGCGATTTCAATCCCGGGGACATGTCGATGGACACGTTACAGATGATGCGCATTTTCTCCCGGGTGGCGGAGGAGGGCAGCTTCACGAGCGCGGCCCAACGCCTCGACATCACCACCGCCTACGCATCGCGTTCGGTCGCGCAACTCGAAACGCACCTGCGTACGCGTCTGCTCAACCGGAGCACGCGCCGCATCGCATTGACCGATGCCGGACAGCGCTATCTCGACCGGTGCCAGCGCATCCTCGCCTATATCGACGAAGCGGAAGCCGAGGCGGCCGACGCGCAGGCGAAGCCGTCAGGGCGGCTGCATGTGCACGCGACGACAAGTTTCGGCCAGGCCTACCTGGTGCCCGCGGTCGTGCGATACCGGCAGCGCTACCCGTCGGTGGCGGTCGAGCTCACGCTGTCGCAGCACGTGCCCGACATCATCGACGAAGGCTACGACGTGTCGCTGCAACTGAGCGCGGCGGAATTGCCGGATTCGGGGCTGGTGTCGCAGCGGCTCGGTGATGTGCACAGCGTGCTGTGCGCGTCGCCCGCGTACCTGAAGGAGCGCGGCACGCCGCGCACCGTGCGCGATCTCGAATCACATGCGTGCCTGCAGATCGTCACGTCGATATTTCCGCGCGACCGCTGGCATCTCGACGGCCCTGACGGTCGCGAGACGTTCGACCTGCCGCTGCCGGATTTCCAGGTCAACATCGCAGACGCGCTCGGCGCCGCGCTGCGCGCCGGCCTCGGGATCGGCTCATTGCCGATGTCGACCGCGGTGCCCGCGCTCGCGAGCGGCGCGCTGGTTCGCGTGTTGCCCGAGTATCGGCTGCAGAAGCTGACGGTCTACACGATGTACGCATCGCGCCAGTACCTCGACGCGAAGATCCGGACGTTCGTCGATTTCCTGCGGGAATGCGTGCCTGAAATGCTGGCCGCCGACGAGGCGGCGCTGCGCGGTTCCTGCGAGTCCTGAGCGCGAGTGGGCAACGTGTGCCGGGTCGATTGACGTGGCACACGTCAGGTCGTTCATGAATCGACGTTGGTCCGTATCAGATACTTCGCATACCGAATTTGATTCCGAAGACGATTCGACGCGACGTCTCCAATCGGTTGCATCGCTCGATGCATGCCCCGCCGGGCGGGCATCCTGCCGAACGCGTCGACGTCAGCCAGGCGGCGGTGCCGTCGCTCGCGTAGCGAATTCGTACCCGTAAACGACGACGCCACGGATGCAGGTCCGTGGCGTTTTGCATTCCGTGCATCGCTGCACGGCAGCGGCGGGTGCCCGCTGCGATATTACTGCTGCTTGCCCCAGAGCGTGCGCCCGAAGAACGTGAGCGTGCGATCCCACGCGATCTGCGACCACACCGGATCGAACTGCGTGCCGCCGATGCGGCCGGGGCCGACGGCCGTTTCGTTCGCGAACGCGTGATGCGCGAGATAGCGGTGGAATTCGATGTCGACCTTCGCATCGGTCAGCTTCTTCTCCAGCGCATCGACCTGGTCGATCGTGAAGAACGCATCCTGCGTACCCCAGTGACCTATCAGCGGCACCTTGATCTTCGATGGATCGAGGTAGTCGAGCGGAGGGAAGCCGTACCACGTGACGCCGGCATCCGCATCGGCGAACTGCAGCGACAGCAGCGTGAGTGCGCCGCCCATGCAGAAACCGGTGACCGCCACGCGCGACGCGCGCGACTTCAGGTATTGCACCGCGCCGGGTATGTCCTGCGACGCGGCGTCGCCGAAATCGAGGCCGGTCATCAGGTGATGGGCTTCTTCCTCCTCGACCGTCGACTTGCCGCGATACAGGTCGGGCACGAGCGCGAAGTAGCCGCAGCGCGCGAGGCGATCGGCGACGCCGCGGATCTGGTCATTGAGACCCCACCACTCCTGGATGACGACGACCGCGGGTGCACCTTCGGTCTTTTCCGGCGTGGCGAGGTAGCCCTGCAGTTCCTGGCCGTCCGGGCGGCGAAACGTGATCATGGAACCGGATGTTTGAGACATGAAACCGCTCCTTGTCGAAAAATGCGATGAGTGCGGCATCGGGTCGGCCAGCGAGTGCGGTATGCCCCGGTGACTCGAGGCTTCGCTCGCGTTCGCTTCGGCCGGCGCCGACCACGCGGCCATTCTATGCGCAAACGCCGGCGGTCTGCGTGAACGGTGCGCGGCGGTGGCCGATTCGCGCTCGCGGATCGATCGTGCTTCGTGCACCGCGCATGTCGCATGCGCCGAAAACGCAACACCCCGCCCCGATGAACGGGAGCGGGGTGTTGCGTCGGCAGCGGGCGTATCGCGGGTCGCGTCGCGTGCGGCGGTCTTACTGACCGAAATAGACCGAGTCGCGAGCGTTCTGCTTGACCGCGATCGCGCGGCCTGCGCGCACGCCGGCGGCGGCCTGCGCGCCGTAACCCGTTGCGTCGCTGTTCGTCACCCTTGCCTGCGCGGTCTGCAGTGCATTCGGATAGTGGACGTCGGACACTTCCGGCTTGTACCCGGCCTGTTCGAGCTGGACGAGTTCTGCGCGGACCTGGGCGCGCGTCAGTTGGCCCGACGGGTTCGACTGAGCGAATGCGCCAAACGATGCGGACAGGGCGGTGGCAGCGGCGATTGCGTAGATGAACGACTTCATGATGACCTCCGGTTTTCGTAGATTTCGCGCTTCGCTTGTTGCGTCGAGCGGTTGATTGCATCGTAGCGATCGCGATACCGGTCGGAAATAGCCGTTCCAGCGAATAATTATTGCAACTGGGTAAACGATTCGCGGGGAAAGCGGAGGTTTTGTCTGATGATTTCGGGCGTGGCGGATTGTCGTCACGCGTATCGCATCATTCCTCGACAACCGCCCGTCCGATCGTCGGCGTAGGCCGGCTGATCGGGTTCCAGTTTGCCGGTGGTTATTCATTAGAAAAATTGTTACGTGACAACCACATGACGTCAGCGAGTGACGTTATATGCTGGATTTCGCCATCCCCGCACCAGGGCGAATCTTCGATTCGCACCAGCCCCGACAATGCGTGACGGGACGGGGCGGCGAGCGGAAGCCGTTCCGCCGACACTCGCAACCGAGCGCCATCGAACCGCCGACGACTCGATCCACCAGCATTCGGCAAAACGCCTATAATGATTGGGCAAATTGCCGGAGAAGAATCATGAGCACGATCGCGTTTCACCCTTCGGGCGTCGCGCATCCGCGTCAGGCCGAATTCACGATACTCGAGCAACTGCTCGCGATTCGCGTGCGCTCGGGCGCCGATCTCGCCGAGCTGGCGAGCGCGCGTGTCGACGTCGCGGTGATCGATCGGCTGTCGGAGCGCGGCCTGAAGTCGGACGAACTCGCCTTCATCATTCCGCGGCGCACGCTGAGCCATCGCCGCCAGGCGCATGAGCGCCTGTCGCCGGAGGAGTCCGACAAGGCGATCCGGCTGGCGCGTATCGTCGCGCAGGCGACGGCCACGTTCGGCGACCAGGACAAGGCGATGGCGTGGCTGCGCAACGGGCTCCAGCGCTTCGGCGGCCGCACGTCGCTCGACATGTCGAGCACCGAGCACGGCGCGCGACTCGTCGAAGAAGTCCTCACGCAGATCGACGAGGGGTACTTCGCTTGACGACGCTGTGGCGAATCAGCAATTACGCCGACCTGAAAGGCATCGGCGGATTGCGGGCCGGCGGGCGCTGGCATTTTGCCGGGCAGCCCGTCGTCTACCTCGCCGAGCATCCGGCGCTCGCGCTGCTCGAGACGCTCGTTCATTTCGAAATCGCCACCGTTGCGCAATTGCCGAGCGGATACCAGTTGCTGCGCGTCGAGGTGCCTGAGTCGGTGGACGTTGCCGAGATCGCGGAAGGCGATGCACCGGCCGACTGGCGAGAGAACGTCGACTGGACCCGCAGCGCCGGCACCGAGTGGCTGCACACGCAGCCGAGCGCGCTGCTGCGCGTACCGAGCGTCGTCGTGCCGCACGCGCACAACTTCCTGTTGAATCCGCTGCACCCGGCCGCATCGGACATCCGCATCGCGGAAGTCATGCAGTCACCGTACGACAGCCGGATTCTGCGGCTGATCCAGCCGAACAAGCGCGAACGGGGCTGATCGGCGGCATCGCGTACACGACGCCGCCCCGCGTTCGCGCGCGGCGCGATCCGCGGCCGCATCGGGCGCCGGCGTCTGCCGGATTCGCGTGACCGTTCGCGCGCTGGCGAGGCCAGGCATCGCGCTGACATCGGCATGCGCAAGGCCGTCTAGCATCCGGCCGCGCGGGCAATCACGCCGTCAATGCGCGGTATGCGTCTCGGCATTTCCCTCGAGAGGATCGCGAGCCGGTTCAATCACGTTGCATGCACAACTGCCGGTTACCTCGCCCCATTCCCTTGTTGCGCAAAAAAATCCGTTCGTGGGACTATCGATCGCATCGCCCGCCCGCCGAGGGGCGCGCAGGCAGCGTGACGCACATCGCAACGACCGACAAGAATCCCGAGAGACTATGAACCGAACAGCGATTTTCCCGTACGTGTCCGCATTGGTCGCGGCCGTCCTGATGACGGCGTGCGGCAGTGACGAAATCGAAAACAGCGCAGGCGCCACGTCGTCTCCCGTATCCGACGCGAGCTGCCTCGCGATCGACAACAGCGGCTCGACGGTCGTCGTGGGCTCGAACCAGCCGGGCGATCCGTCGCTGCCTGAAGCATCGTCCGGTTACCGCACCGGCATGAAACCCGTCCATGCGAAGACGTACCTGGTGGCGACCTCGAATGCGTTTGCGAGCGCGGCCGGTTGCGCGGTGCTGAAGCGGGGCGGCACGGCCGCCGATGCGGCCGTCGCCGTGCAGGCCGTGCTCGGCCTGACGGTGCCCGAGGCGACCGGCCTCGGCTCGGGCGGCGTGCTGCTCTACTACGACGCGCGCGGCAAGACGCTGCAGGCGTACGACGGACGGGAAACGGCGCCGGCCGCGGCAACGGAGAACTACCTGCGCTACGTCGACGACCGGAACGACCAGTCGGCGCCGCAACCGAACGCGCGCGCAAGCGGCCGTTCGATCGGCACGATCGGCGTACCGCGGCTCATCGAGTCGTTGCAGCAGGATCACGGCAAGCTGCCGTGGCAGGGGCTGTTCGGCGATGCGATCACGCTCGCGACCAACGGCTTCCCGATTGGCGGCCGGCTGGCCGATGCGATTGCGTTGAACGCCGCGAACCTGAAGCGCGATCCCGAGGCCGCCGCGTATTTCCTGAATGCGGACGGCACGCCGAAAACGCTCGGCACCGTGCTGAAGAACCCGGCTTACGCGCACACGCTGACGCTGATGGCGCAGTCCGGCGCGAACGCGCTGTACACGGGACAGATCGCGCAGGACATCGTCGCGAAGATCGCGACGACGCAGGGCGCCGACGGCTCGACGATCACGCCGGGCAAGACGACCGTCGCCGACCTGGCCGCGTACCAGGCGAAGCGTCGCGAACCCGTGTGCACGACCTATCGCAGCTACTGGGTATGCGGGATGCCGCCGCCGTCGTCGGGCGGTATCGCGGTCGCGTCGGCGCTCGGCATCCTCGAGAACTTCGACCTGGCGCCGCTGAAGCCCACGGCGATCGATCTCGAAGGCGGCAAGCCGACCGTCGCCGGCGTGCACCTGATCACCGAAGCCGAGCGTCTCGCGTATGCCGATCGCGACAAGTACGTGGCCGATACGGATTTCGTGCCGCTGCCGGGCGGCACGTGGGACACGCTGCTGAACAAGCCGTACCTGAAGTCGCGCGCCGCATTGATCGACACGAGCCGCAGCATGGGCACCGCGCAGCCCGGCAATTTCGGCGCGGTGCCGCTCGGCGTCGACACGACGCTGATCGAACACGGCACGAACCAGTTCACGATCGTCGATGGCGAGGGCAGCGTGTTGAGCGCGACGACGACCGTCGAGTCGAGCATGGGCTCGTTCCACATGACCCACGGCTTCCTGCTGAACAACCAGCTGACCGATTTCTCGGCGAATCCGGTCGACAGTGCCGGCAATCCGGTGGCGAACCGCGTGCAGCCGGGCAAGCGGCCGCGCAGCTCGATGGCGCCGACGATCGTGTTCGGCAAGGCGGCGGACGGCTCGCGTGGCGATTTCGTGATGGCTACCGGTTCGCCGGGCGGCGGCACGATTCCGCAATACGTGGTGAAGACGCTCGTCGGCGCGCTCGACTGGGGGCTCGATGCGCAGCAGTCCGCGGGCCTCGTCGACTTCGGCGCGAGCAACAGCCCGACGACGAACATCGGCGGCGAGCATCCGAACGTCGCCGCGTCGAACAACGGCGCGAACGATCCGCTGATCACGGGGCTCGTCGCGCTCGGGCACAAGGTATCGACGTCGGCGCAGGCGAGCGGCGTCAACACCGTGATGCGCGTGACGGTCGGACAGTCGCCCGCGCTGCAGGGCGGTACCGATCCGCGTCGCGAAGGCGTCGTGCTCGGCGACACATTCAGGCCGTAAGCGCACGTGTCGGAGGAGGGCGTGCGGCTCCGGTCTGCCGGTAGCGGCGGACGCGGTGCCGTGCATCGCCGATGCGGAACATGAAAGCGGCGCATGGCAGCAAGGATCGACGAACAGAACGGCCACGCATCGTGGCAAGGGGCCACCGTGACGAACGCGCATCTGCTTGAAATGGATGCAATCCTGTCCAGTCCGGGATTTTTCGATTTCCTCGGCGATGTCGATTGCGATCGCGTGCTGGCCAGCCGCGACGCGGCGCCGTTCGATGCCTGCTGGATGACGGCGTTCGACGAAGTCGATGGCGATCCGGGGGCCGCGCTCGACAAGCCGGCCGTGGATGCGCTCAGGGAAAAGGCGTTCAGGCTCGCGTTCCGGGCATCGGGGAATGTGGACATCGCGGCGTGCGTGTCCGACGACATCGACCTGATCGCGAGAAGCCGGTTGTCGGGCCGCACCGACGGTTGGCCGACCCGCGTCCTTTGGGATGCCTACAGGAACGGTCGCTTTCCCTGCTAGCCGATGCGTTGTGCCGGGCGCGCCGATGCATGGCATCGGGCGACGCCAATCACGCGCCGGTCGCGATGTTTGTCAAACAGTGTGAGTCAATCGTCAGCATTTGCAACCGAAGTAACAGTCCCCGCAATTCGATCGTTTTGGACGTCGGCGCCGCTACATTAGCTCCACCTGCCGCACGTCGCGGTGAGGCATGCGACCAGCCGCACGAGGGCGGCCCGCAGCAACAACGTCTTTGGGGAGAATGACCATGAACAAGATTCGCACGATCCTGCTTGGTGCCGCGCTGACGGCAATCGCATCGGCTGCTTTCGCACAAACGGCGCAGACGGGCGCAGAGGGTTCCGCCGGTGTCGGCGCACAAGTCCAGACGCCGCTGCTCGGCGGCGGCGTGGGCGTGCAGGCCGGTGCGGGCGCGAATGCCGCGGGCTCGGGTTCGGGCGCAGGCAACCTCGTCGGCGGTGCGCTGCAGGGCGCCGGCAAGACGGTCGGCGGCGTCGGCTCGGCGGCCGGCAACGCGGTCGGTGGCGCGACGCAAGCAGTCGGCTCGGCTGCCGGTTCGGCGAAGGATGCCGCGGCATCGGCGGTGCACGCGACGAAGTCGCACGTGAAGCACGTCGCGAACTCGGCGAAGAGCCACGCGCAAGGTGCGGTGTCGACGGCGGGTGAGGTTGCCGGCGGCGCGAAGGCGAAGGCCGGCGAAGCGCTCGACGGCGCGACGAACTCGGTGCAGGGCGGCGCATCGGTTGGCGTGAAGGGTTCGGCGTCGGCACAAGGCGGCGCGCAGTAAGCGATACGCTTCCCACGAAAGCCCGGTCCGCTTCGATGCGGGCCGGGCTTTTTTACTGATGCGCCGCGCATCGTGACCGGGTGCGTGTGCCGCGGACCGAAACGGGCGGCCGCGCACCCTCTGCCCATTGCCTGCCCGCCATGCTTAAATAGCGGGGCTCCCGGTCGCCGGGCCGCCCTCACGACGACACCGGTCCAGGCAAGCATGTCCGATCGGCAGCAAGAGCCGCGATGAAGTCGCGGCGTTTCACTTCGCGTCGGTGCCCGACAGCTACGTCGCGAATTCGAAGTACGGCGATACGGCGAACGTCGGAGTGATCGGTGTTGCATTGTTCGCGCAGAAGGGAAGCGACGAGGAAGCGCGGCGTCGCAATGCGAATCCGTTCCCGGGCAACGACAACGGTTTTGCGCCGCCGCCCGTGCCGCGCGGCGAGTGACGCGCGCGGGACGAACAGCGCGGTCGTCGGGGTGCCGGGCCGTGCGCATGCGCGGCGTCCGCTTTCAGGTACCATCCCGACCCGCAGGCGACGGGCGGCCGTGCCCGGCGTTCGACAGCGCACGATGCCGGTCGACAGCGCCCTTCGTCATGAAACAGAGGAATCTTCGTGAAGTTCATCCACGCGGCAGACATTCACCTTGACAGCCCGTTGCACGGCCTGAGCGCGTATCCCGACGCGCCGGCCGCGCAGTTGCGCAACGCCTCGCGCGAGGCGCTGCGGCAGCTCGTGGATCGTGCGATCGAAGAGGAGGTTGCGTTCCTCGTGATTGCCGGCGACCTGTACGACGGCGACTGGAAGGACCACAACACCGGCATTTTCTTCGGCCAGCAGATGGGCCGCTTGCGCAAGGCCGGGATTCGCGCATTCGTGCTCGGCGGCAATCACGACGCCGAAAGCGAGATGACGAAGAAGCTGACCTTGCCCGACAACGTCACCGTGTTCGGCCACCGCAAGCCGGAAACCCATCGGCTGCCGGAATTCGACGTGGCGCTGCACGGGCAGAGCTTCAAGGACAAGGCCATCGTCGACAATCTCGCGATCGGCTATCCGGATCTCGTGCCGGGCTGCTACAACATCGGCGTGCTGCACACCGCGCTCGAAGGCTATGCGGCGCATGCGAACTATGCGCCGTGCACGCTGGCGGAACTGCACGTGAAAGGCTACGACTACTGGGCGCTCGGCCACGTGCACGAATTCCAGCAATGGTCGGGGCCGTCGACCGTCGTGTTTCCCGGCAACCTGCAGGGTCGTCATATCCGCGAGACGGGCCGGCGCGGCGCGGTGCTCGTGACGGTCGAGCAGGGTCGCACGCACGTCGAGCGCCTGTACCTCGACGTGCTGCGCTGGGAAGCCGTATCGGTCGACGCGTCCGACTGCTTCACGGTCGCCGACCTGTCGAGAAAGATCGGCCAGTCGCTGGAGGCGCTGTTGAGCGTCGATGGCCACGTGCCGCGCGCGGTGCGCGTGACGGTCACGGGACGCACGTCCGCGCACGGTCTCTTTTTCGGCCGCGCGCCGCAATTGCGCGCGGAGGTGCTGAACCAGATCGGCATCATCGGCAACGAACGGCTGTGGCTGGAGAAGGTCCGGCTCGCGACGTCCGCGCCCGAGCAGCCGCGGGGCGAGAGCGAGCAGCTCGAGGCGCTGGAGGACCTGAAGCAGATCCTGGCCGACGCCGCACACGATCCGGACTTCCTCGCGCTGCTCGAGCGCGACCTGAAGCCGTTCGTCGGCAAGGTGCGCAGTGACGTGAAGGAGGAGGTGCCGCTGCTGACGATGGCGCGCGCCGGCGAACTCACGGCGCTGGTCGAGCAGGTCGGCCCCGCGTTGCTCGCGCGGCTGGCGAGGGGGGAATAAGCGATGCGCATCAGCCAGCTCGATCTGATCAAGTACGGCAAGTTCACCGACGAGACGCTGCGTTTTCCGTCGGCCGGCCAGGATTTCCACGTGATCGTGGGGCCGAACGAGGCCGGCAAGTCGACGATCCGGACGGCCGTGTCGGAACTGCTGTTCGGGATGAAGCTGCAGACGCCGCTCGACTTCCTGCATGCGACGCCCGAACTGCGGATCGGCGGCGTGCTGGACGGCGGTGCCGGCGCGCTCGCATTTCATCGTGCCCGCGGGCGCAGCCCGTTGCGCACGCCCGCCGACGACAAGCTGCCGGACAACTATCTCGACGCCATCCTCGACGGCGCGACGCGCGAGTTCTTCGAGCAGATGTTCGGGCTCGACCATGCGCGGCTCGTCGACGGCGGCCGGAGCATACTCGACGCGTCCGACAAGCTCGGCCAGGTGCTGTTCGAATCGGCGGCGGGTGTCGGCACGCTCGGGCCCGTGCGCGAGGAACTCGACGCGCGCTCGGGCGAGCTGTGGGCGCCGCGACGCAGCGGCAGCGCGTTCGCGCAGGCCGAGACTTCGTTCAACGAAGCGGTCGGCGAACTGAAGGCGGTCCAGGTGCGCACGCGCGACTGGGTCGATCGCAAGGAGGCGCGCGATGCGGTCGAGCAGGAGATCGAGCAGGCGCGCGCGGAGCAGCGCCGCCTTGAAGCGCTGCGCTCGAAGCTCGAGCGCGTGCGGCGGCTGGCGCCGTACCTGAAGGAATTGACGATCAAGGAAGCGGCGCTTGCCGAACTGGGCGCCGTCGTCGAGTTGCCGCCGACCGCGTATGCGGACCTGCTGAAAGCGCAAGGCGATCTCGCGGCCGAACAGAAGGTGCTCGAGGAGCGCCGTGCGGACCTGCTCGCGAAACGGCAGGCGCGCGATGCGATCGATCCGGATGTCGACGCGCTGGCGCTCGAAGGTGACATCGAGGCGCTCGACCGGTTGCGCGGCGCATGCATGAATCACGCACAGGATCTGCTGTTGCTCGGTGCGGACGTCGAGCGGCATCTGTCCGCCGCCGGTTCCGCTGCCGCTCAGCTCGGCTGGCCGACCGACGAGGCGTCGCTGCGCGCGGCATTGCCGACCGCGCTGTCGCTGAAGACGGTCGCGAACCAGTTGCGCGACCACGGCGCGCTGCATCAGGCATTGGCAGGCGCGCGCGAATCGCTCGCCGAGCGCACGCAGGAACTCGCGCAGGCGCAGGAACAACTGGCGCGCCTGCCGACGGTCGATGTGCCGGAAGTGCTTCGTGCGGCGCTCGCCGATGCGCAGGGCTTCCGCAACAGCGGTCAGCGCGAACAGGCGCTCGAGCGCGACATCGCTGCCGCCGAGCGCATGCTCGCCGACGCGCTCGATGCACTCGGCCAGTGGCGCCAGCCGGTCGACGCGCTGCGCGTGCTCGATGTGCCGTCGGCGGCGCGGCTCGGCGCGCTGCTCAACGAAGCAAGCGAGCGCGCGAGTGCGGCGGCGGCCGCACGCGATGCACGGGACGTCGCGCAGGAAGAACACGAGCGGCTCGAATTGCAGGAGAAGCATTTCGCGGAAACCCACAAGGTCGTCACGACCGCTGAAGTACTGGCGGCGCGCGCGCGTCGCGACGGTGCGTGGGGCGACATCCGCAGCGGCGCGGTCGAGCTTGCAACGGGTGCGCCGGCCGTCGACGATGCGATTCGCCTCGCCGACGAACTCGTCGATGCGCAGCTCGGCGCCACGCAAGCGGCGGCGACGCTGCAATCGCTGCGTCAGCAGGTCGAGTCCGCGCGCACCGTGCTGACGCGCCGGCAGGCGGCAATGGACGAGCGTGAGCGCGAGCGGGCCGCGCATCGCGACGCGTGGTCCGAACTGGCGACCACGGCCGGCGTGCCCGGCATGCCGCTGGCGGCGATGGGAGACTGGCTCGCGAAGCGCGACGCGGTGTTTGCCGCGCAGCTCGAGCTTGACCGCCAGCGCCGCGAATTCGCGACGATCCGCGATGCGCGGGCCGGCGCGGAAACCGCGTTGCGTGCGGCGCTGCGCCAAGTATCGCGCGGCAGCGACGCCGACGGTCTGGCGGCACTCATCGCGATCGCCGAGACGTTCGTGCAATCGGCCGAGAAGGCGCGCGCGCAGAAGGACAGCCTCGAGGAGCGCGCGCGCGAAGCCGAACGCGGATGCGCGACGGCCCGTTCACGCGCCGGCCAGGCCCAGACCGCCTACGATGCGTGGCACGCGCAATGGCGCGACGCGCTCGCCGACGCGAAGCTGTCCGCGAACGCGGTGACGCTGGCGGCGGCGGAAGGGGCGCTCGGGCTCGCGAATGCGGTGACGGCCGAACTGGCCGACGCCGATGCGCCGCGCAACCGGATGGCCGCGATCCGTGCCGAGCTGGCTGCGCTCGAGGCAGGCGCGCGGCGGCTGGCCGAAGCGCTCGAGCCCGCATGGCTGGCGAGCGGCGACTGGCTGGACGTTGCGCGCCGGTTGACGATGCGGGTGGCGGCCGCACGGGAAACCGCGCGCGCGATCGGGCGTGCCGACGAGGCGGTGCGGCAGGCCGACGGCAAGGTCGCCGACGCGGCCGCCGCGGTGGCGGGTGCGGATGCGCGCATTCAGCCGTTGCTGCAACTGGCCGGCGTCGTGTCAGTCGACGCGGCGCTGCCGCTGGCCGAGCGGTCGGATCGGCAGCGCCAGCTTCGGCAGGCCGTCGATGCCGCGAAGGAGGCGCTGGTGCGCGACGGCGACGGGTTGTCCCAGGCGGCCGTCGAGGCCGAGGTCGCGGAACAGGACATCGCCGACGTGCCCGCGCATCTCGAAGCGGTGAAGCAGTCGCTCGGCGACGTCGGCAAGCGCCTGAACGCGCTCGCGCAGCAGCAGGTCGTCGCCCAGCAGGCGTTCGGCGCGATCGACGGCCAGGCGAACGCGGCCGTGGCCGAGGCGAAGCGGCAGGAAGCGCTGGCCGCGATGGGCGACGCGGCCGAACAGTATCTGGAAGCGGCGACCGCGAGCCGTCTGCTGAAGTGGGCGACCGATCGCTATCGCGACCAGAAGCAGGGGCCGATGCTGCGCCGGGCGGGCGAGATTTTCGCGGGGCTCACGCTCGGCGAATTCGCGCGGCTGACCGTCGACACCGAACGGACGCCGCCCGCGCTGTACGCGCGGCGCACGAAGGGCACGTCGGTCGAGGTCGCCGGCCTGAGCGAAGGGACGCGCGATCAGCTGTTCCTCGCGCTGCGGATCGCGGCGCTCGAACTGCAGCTCGCCAGCCGGACCGGGCTGCCGTTCGTTGCCGACGATCTGTTCATCAACTTCGACGATGCGCGCGCGAAGGCGGGGCTCGAGGCGCTGCGCGATCTGTCGACGCGGACCCAGGTGCTGTTCCTGACGCACCACGATCACCTGCTGCCGCTCGTGCGGGACGTGTTCGGCGCGCAGGTCAACGTGGTCGCGCTGCAGCGCGAGGCGGCCGGCGCATGACGCCGGGCGGCTCGATGTTCCAATACGTGGGAATGGTCATCGCGTACAGGTAGTATGTGCGGTTCCGAAACGCACGCGACCGGTTCGGCCGGTCGCGGTCCGGCCACACGAGGGATCAACATGAACAAGCTGGTAGCTGCCATCGCGTTCGCGGCGGACAAGCATCGCAATCAACGGCGCAAGGACGACGAGGCGTCGCCGTACATCAACCATCCGATCGCGCTGGCCGATGTGCTGGCCAACGAAGCCGGCATCGAGGACGAGCGCGTGATCGTCGCGGCGGTGTTGCACGACACGATCGAGGATACGGAGACCACCGAGCAGGAACTGCTGCGGCTGTTCGGCAAGGACGTCGCGGACATCGTGATGGAAGTCACCGACGACAAGGCGCTGCCGAAGGACGAGCGCAAGCGGCTGCAGGTCGAGCATGCGGCGAGCATCAGCCGGCGCGCGAAGCTCGTGAAGCTGGCCGACAAGATCTGCAACCTGCGCGACATCGCGCGGCATCCGCCCGCGGACTGGCCGCTCGAGCGCAAGCAGGCGTACTTCGACTGGGCGAAGTCGGTTGTCGACCGGATGCGCGGCGTGCATCCCGGCCTGGAAGGGATCTTCGATGCCGCGTACGACGCGCGGCCGGCGGACTGACGCGCAGCCATGCAGGCGGCCCGACCCCGATCCGTCGTGCGGTCATCGCCTGCGGTGGCGGGCGTCGACGTGGGCGGCGACAAGAAGCAATGCGATCTCGTGATCCTGCGCGGCTCGACGATCGTCTGCCGCGAGGCGCGGATCGCACCCGAAGCGCTGCCTTCGCTGTGTATCGAGCATGACGTGGTGGCCGTCGGCGTCGATGCGCCGAGCCTGTGGTGGACGGGAGGCGGGCGCCGCGCGGCCGAGCAGGCGCTCGCGCGTGAACGGATCTCGTGCTTTCCGACGCCGTCGCGCGAGCAGGCCGTGGCGAGCCCGTCGGGCTTCTTCGACTGGATGTTCATGGGCGAGCGCGTCTACCGCGCGCTGACGGATGCCTATCCGCTGCTCACCGACGCACGGTATGCCGGCGGGCGCGTGAGCTTCGAAACCTATCCGTACGCGATTACCTGCGCGATGCTCGGCAAGGCGATTGCGTCGGCGAAGCAGAAACGCAACCAGCGCCGGCAATTGCTGGCGCAACTCGGGATCGACGTGTCGACACTGCGCTCGGTCGACGCGCGGGACGCCACGCTGTGCGCGTTGACCGCGCAATACGTGATCGACGGAAACGCGCACGCGTATGGCGATGCGGAGGGCGGGTATATCCGTGTGCCGATCGTCGGCGAGACGATCGTGCTCGATACGCTCTAGTCAGGGGCCGCGGCTGGATGCTACCCGTGAATCCGTGACGGCGAGGTGAGCTTTTTCGGGAGACGTATCGGACTGTCGGCGTCAGGGTGTCGAGCAGTGGCAGCCGGTCGGCATGTGCGAAGCCGGTGGCGTGCGCAACATATGCAGTCGATGCAACGTACGCCTCCCGGCCGTGATGCTCAGTCTTCGAGAATGGACTTCGGCACGCTGGAGAGATCGCAAGCGTCCGCTTGCTCGAAATAGGCGTGCGAATCGTCGATCATCACGACCGCGACGTCGATCAGTTCGTCGAGCCGCTGCAGCAGCGATTCGCGCCACTCGATGTCCTCGTCGCGCTCGGGCGTCTTGTCGAGCTGCTCGATGATCGAATCGGCCGTCTGCAGGAACGGGATCGCCTGCTGATAGTTTTCGATCGAGACCAGCGCGGCGTTGCGTGCGCCGACCAGCCGTTCGCGATGCTCGTCCGCCAGTTCGGACTCGCCGCTGATGCGCGGCAGGACATCCGAGATGCGTTGCAGAAGCGGCGGGACCTGTTCCTCCAGCATGACGGCGCGCTCGCGCAGCGCCGCATATTCGTCGCGAAGATCGGTGTCGCCGGATTGAGTGGTGCTGTCCATCGTTGGTTGGTGTGAGTGCGTTGTTCGATCGCGGCATGATACTCGACGGCGTGCGCCCCTTTGTTTGTTCCGCAGTGTGGTGACTGGCGCGGGGCAGATGCGGAGCGTGGTCGAACAGAAGGTGGTGGCGACTTTCTATATAGGTGGAAAGTAGGACTCGCGTCGGATCCGTCGCGGGCTTCTCGCGCCGCAGTCCGTAGAGCGCCACACCCCAGGCCCCCGTGCGCGGCAGCGCACGGGGGCTTTTTCAAAATATTTTCACAAAGGGGGTTGCGGAGACGGTGGCGGGTGCATAGAATCACGCCTCTTTCGCGCTAACGGAAACGCGGCGCGGGGGAAGAAGGGAAGCGGTGCGGTCGGGTTGGCGGTAGGGACCCGGGCGGCACTGGAAGTTGAGCCCCGGTCGTCGCAACGAAGC
>NZ_QTPP01000047.1 GCF_003853415.1 Burkholderia sp. Bp9142
CTTTCGAGCAACAGGTATGCATGCAGCACGGTCGTGATGCTGATCCGGTGCTGCTGGCTCGCCTGCCGCACCGACGGAATCCGGTCGCCGTGCCGGTACACGCCCTGTCGGATCAGGCGCTCGATGTCGTCCGCGAGTTTTTCGTAGAGCTTCATCGCGCGCTCCCCGCCGGCCCGCGCATGCGCGCCGCCGCTCCGTGCGCGTTCGATACGCGCGTGTGCCGCCCGCCGACCGGGCCGTCGTTCCGCCTGATTGCTCCCTCCGGTTTTGCCTTTTCCATCGCAGTGGCTCGCTTTTGAAGATGCGCCGGGAGGCCCGTCATTTCTGGGCCTGCGGCACTGTGCACTTGATGATGGAATATTAAAAGCAGAACAGTTGACGCGGAGTACACACATCGGATACGCACACAAGAGTACAGTTTGGCGCGAATTCAGCATTTCGGGTCAACTGTACGTCTTACGAATCGGCGTGGCGGACGGCGATGGGAGGCAATACGGCGTGATCGCGCAGTCCTGTCGGCGGCGTGGTCGCCGGACGCTTCGCGGTCGAGCAGATGAAGGTCAAGCGGATCGACATCGTCGACCGTGAATACGCGCGCGACAGGGCCGTCGATTTCCGCGGCGTCCTGACGACGATGAAGAGCAACAACGTCGCCCTGCTGCTCTTCGGCGGCCTTGACGACCAGGGGGCGACGCTCGTCAAGCAGATGCGCCCGCTCGGCATCCGTGCGCAACCGGTCGGCGCCGGCGCGCTTCAACCAGGACGTGGGGCTGTATGCGCCGTTCGCGTACGACGCGGCGCTAGCGATGATCGCGATGATCCACCAGGCCGATGCGGTCGACCGCGGCAAGCTCGTCGCGAGCCTGCCGGGCGTGTCGGTCACCGGTGTGACCGGGAAGATCTCGTTCGACGAGCGCGGCGACCTGATCAAGCCGCCCTACACGCTGTTCCGCGTCGAACAGGGGCAGTGGCACAGCATTCGCACGGTCGGCGGCGCGTCGAACTGATCGACGCCGGGCAGCCCGGCAGCAGACGGCGTTACCGCGCCGCCTGCTGCCGCTGTACTTCCTGCGCTTTCATCTGCAGATACGCGCCCCGCTCGACTTCGTGCAGTTGCTGCGGATACTGCTCGGTCGCGTCGAACCAGCGCGCAAGCCGCTGGTCGAGCGGCTTGTCGAGCGTCGCGAGATAGGTGTCGATCGCGAGGTAGTAGCGCATCGTGTTGCGCTCCAGCAATCCGCGCACGCCGCCGATGTATTGCGGCTGCGCGGCCGATGCGCCGTTGGCGACCGTGAACCCGACCTTGTCGCTGCCGACCGTCGCGAGGTAGGTCTTCATCGCCATCCGGCCGACCGCGCCGAAGCCGTACGAATACGTGAGGTGCAGGAACGTGCGCGATGCGCCGACCGGCACGGCCTCCAGTGCGATCCGGTAGTCCTTCGTGCCCATCGGGCCGCTGTCGGCGGTCAGGTCGACCTGGAAGTAGTCGGGCGTCGCGGCGGCCACGCGGTAGCGGAACTGCACGCGATAGGTGTCCGACAGCTTCTGCTCGATCTTGCGGCCGAGGTTCACGTCGAGCACCGGGCCGTTGCTGCCGGTCGACGCGTGACAATACTTCGTGTTCAGGTGCAGGATCAGCACCGCGCACCAGTTCGCGGGGCCCTGCGCGGCGTCGTTGAGCTTGCCGTTCACGACGGAAAACGGATAGTCGACGACCGCGTAGATATCGCCCTTCAGCGACGTGGATGCCTCGGACGATTCGAGGTACAGCGGGCGGTGGAACGGGTTGCTCTTCAGTTGCTCGTCGAGGCCGTGATAGCGGTCGAGCAGCGCCGCGGCGCCGTCCGCGCCGAACGACAGCGCGCTCCAGCCGAGGCAAAGCGCCGCGACGAGCGCGTGCCATGCGCGGCGGGCGAACCGCGGGGCTTGCAGGTGATCGGGCGTCTCCATTCTTGTGCTCCAGCGGGTGGCGTTTGCGCGCCTGTTCCGTTACCGAATAAAGCGTCTGACCGTCAACGATGCCGTGTCGTTCCGTTCAATCCACACGCAGTCGCACACGCCGGGTTCATTTATCCGCCGAAAACGCACTCGACATCTGCCGCGCCCGCTTCACATCGTCCCCGTGCAGATAGATCGACGTCGTCGAAATCGACGCGTGTCGCAGGTTGTCGCGCACCGTCGTCAGCTCCGCGCCCCGCGCGAGCGCATGCGTCGCATGCGTATGCCGCATCCAGTGCGGGCTCGCCTGCCGCAGCTTTTGCGCGAGCGCCGGGTTGTCCTCGTCGACGAGCGCAGCCGTCTGCGCGAAGAACCGCTGCATCACCTTCCACAGCCGCACGCTCGTGATCCCGGCCGCGCCGTCTTCCGCGAGGCTCGGAATCAGCGGCGTCTCCGGCCGCCAGCGCACCGGCGTCACCGGCAGCCGCCGCGCGACCAGATGACGATCGAGCGCCGTGCGCGCGAGCGGCGGCAGCGCGACGCGCGCGGCCTTGCTGCCTTTGCCGATCACCTTCAGCCACGCATCGCCGTGCGCGTCCGTGTCGATGTCGCCGAGCGTCGCGCCGACCAGTTCGCTGGCGCGCAGCCCGGTCGCATAGCCGAAGTCGAGGATGAAGCGCAGCCGTTGCGCGGCGGCCGGCGTCCAGCCGGATTGCAGCGCGCCGGACGGCTTGTCCCTGCGAAACTCGAGCCCGTCCGCGATCGTGCGCACCAGCAGCCACTCGCCTTCGGTGAACGCATGCGACGTGTCGAGCGCATTCGCACCGCGCGTGTCGCGCACCTTGACGCCCGCAAACGGATTCGCGAGCAGGTAGCGCTGCTCGATCAGCCAGCGGAACAGCGCGCCGAGGACCGACAGCGTGTACGCAGCCGAGCGCGCGGACAGCCCGCCGGAGAACGGCCGCCAGTCCGGCGCGCCGCGCGGCCGCACGGGGCCGACCCAGCGTTCGTGCGGCGTCGGGTGGCGCAGGAACGCGCGATACGCGACCGCATCCTCGGTCGTCAGCGACGACAGCGCGCGCCCGCGCTCGACGATCGCCCACAGGATCAGCCGCTCGGCCTCCTTCCGGTACGCGCGGCGCGTCGCGGCCGATTCGTGCAGCGACAGCCACGCGTGCACGGCCGCGTAATCGTTGTCCGCATCGAGCGTGCAGGTTGCGCGCGGCGCGCGGAACGTGCCGGCCGACCCGTCGACCTCGTGCGGCAGCTTCAGCTGCTCCCACGGCACGATGCCGCCGCGCGGCGTCGCGGCGATCAGCGCGCGCGCCCGCTCGGTCAGGCCGGGGTGCGCGGCAAAGAACGCCTCGATCTGCCGCGCGCCCGCCATACCGAGCCCCGCGATCGTGCGCCACCACTGACGCCGCCGCGGAATCCGCACGGTCAGGTCGGCCAGCGTCGCGATCCCGTGCGCACGCAGCGCGACGACCGCACGCGCCGGCAGCCACCGGCCGACGTCGTCGCTGATCTGCGGCACCGGCGGGCGCGCATGGCGCAGCAGGCCGATCGCGTCGGTCGCCGTTTTCGCGATCTGCATGCGCGCGCTGTCGGCATGACCGAGCTGCTCGGCAAGATCGGGGCGCCCGGCCTGCCGCGCGACACGCACGAGGCGGCGGCGAATCCCGCCGATCACGCCGCGCGCCGACCGCCCTTCGCCGAGCCGATCGGGCAGATAGCGCTCGACCGCCTGGCGCACGGTCATGCCCGCGTACCACGCACGCAGCGCGGCCAGTTCGTCGGCGTCGGGAAAGCCTGCGGGTGCAGGCGCTGAATCGGAGGAAGGCGGTGAAGCGAGGCGCGGTGTCATGGGCCCCAGTTTGACAGAACTGCGGACGCTCGAAAACGCCTGAGGGTCCGCACGACAGCCGTGCGATGCCGGACGGTGCCGGGCATCGCGCGGAAACCCGTCAACCCGTGACCGGCGTGCGCCGCACTTCGGACAGATAGATGAGGGTCAGCGACACCCACACGATCCCGTACAGGAACATGAAACAGGTCGTGCGCACGCGCAGCAGGTCGAGCAGCACGCCGAACAGGATCGGCAGCAGGAAGCCGCCGAGCCCGCCCGCGAGCCCGACGATGCCCGTGACGACGCCCATGTTGTCCGGGAAATCGTCGGCGACGTACTTGAAGGTCGACGCCATCCCGAACGCGAACACCGCACCGAGCACGAAGGTCAGCGCAACGAAGCCGGCCACCGGCATCGAAAGGTTCAGCGACGCGGTGCCGTCGATCGTGTGGATCACGAAATCGGTCGCCGGATACGACAGCAGGAACAGCGCGATCCACGCGACCCACAGCCCCCACCACGTGACCGCGTGCGCGCCGAAGCGGTCGGACAACGCGCCGCCGAGCGCGCGCAGCACGGAGCCCGGCAGCGAGAAGCCTGCCGCGAACGCGGACGCCATCACGAGCGACATCCCGTATTCGCTCTTCAGGTACTGCGGAATCCACAGCGACAGCGCGGTGAAGCCGCCGAACGTGATCGAGTAGTACTGGCAGAGCCGCCACACGCGCGGGTCGCGCAACACCTTGAAGGCGTCGAGCAGCGAGCCGCCCCGTTTGCCGGCCCCCGGATCAGGCGCCGACGCGAACCAGAAGATCACGGCCGTGACGAGCAGCGCGATCGCATAGACGCGCGGCACGAAGCGCCAGCCGTACGCCGACAACAGCAGCGGCGTGACGAACAGATTGACCGCCGCGCCGCACGTGCCCGCGCCGAACACGCCCATCGCCATCCCGCGCCGCTTCGGCGGGAAGAAGCGCGCGACATACGGCGTGCCGACCGCGAATGATGCGCCGACGCAACCGAGGAACAGTCCGATGAACAGAAACTGCCAGAGCTGCGTCGCGTAGCTGACGATGTAGACGGGAATCGCGCAGACGACGAGCAGCACCGTCATCACGATGCGGCCGCCGAAGCGGTCGGTCCACGTGCCGAGCGGCAAGCGCATCAGCGCGCCGGTCAGCACGGGCGTCGACGTGAGCAGGCCGAACTCGGTGCTGTTCAGGCCGAGATCGGTGCGCAGCTGCACGCCGAGCACGCCGAACATCATCCACACGACGAAGCACACCATGAACGCGAGCGTGCTCGCAGCCAGCACCGACCATGCGCGCAGCGGGATGGCCTGCGTGTCCGCGGCCCGGCCGACGTTACCTTGTTGAGTTGACATACGCAAAACCCCGTTTCATTGGACGAGCGGCCCGTTCGCACCGTCGAAGGCCACGCCTTCGATGCGCGCGCCGCCCGCGAGTATTGCCACGTACTGCCGCATCGCCCGCTGCCGCACGCGTTCCGACAGGTACGCGGCGATCTGGCCGGCGGCCTCGTCGAACGGCACCGTGTCGCCCGGCACGCGGCGCTCGATGCGCACGATGTGAAAACCGAAGCGCGTATTGACGAGTTTCGGCAGCACGCCGAGGCCGTCCGTGTCGAACAGCGCGGCCTCGAACTCCGGCACGGTGTCGCCGCGCAGGAGCTGCCCGAGGCTGCCGCCGACTTGCGCCGACGGGCAGTTCGACGATGCGCGCGCAACCGCTTCGAACGTATCGGGCGCGGCGACCACGTCGGCGAGCGCGCGTTCCGCGCGCTGCCGCAGCGGCGCGAGCGGCACGCGGTCGGTCACCGCGAACAGCACGTGGCTCGCATAGACGATGTCGTTGCGGCGAAAGCGCGCCGGATGCTGCGCGTAGTAGCGCTCGCAGTCGGCGCGGTCGGGTTCCGGTACGTGCGTGAGCTCGCGCTCGAGCAATGCGTCGACCGCCGCATCGTCGAGCGGCGTGCCTTCATCGATCAGCGCGAGCGACACCGCGCGCTGCCGCAGCAATTCGCGCACCGCAAGCGCATGCCGCGCCGCATCGAGCGGATCTGGCGCGTCGCCGTGATGCCCGGCCTCGGCGGCAATGGCCGCGTCGTCGATCGCGACACCGTTGACCGTCAGCGGTGCCGTCGCGACTTCGGAGAGAACGTCGTTCATGCGGCCTCCTCAGCGCTTGCGCACGAGCTGGTACGGCCGGATCAGGTACGCGACCGACGCGATGCCGCTCCAGATATGCACCATCCGCGTGAACGGCGACACGAGGAAGATCGTGAAGCCGAGCAGGATGTGCAGCCGGTACGTCAGCGGCACGCCGACCAGCAGGCTCGCGATGTCCGGCCGGAACGTGACGACGCCCTTCACGTAGTCGGTGAGCTGCTCGAACATCGCGCCGTCCATGTGGCGCGTCGACAGCACGACGGTGCCGAGCCCGAGCGCGAGCTGCACCCACAGCATCAGCACGATCAGGATGTCCGACTTGCGGCTGTTGTTGCGGATGCGCGGGTCGCCGAGGCGGCGCCAGATCAGGATCGTCAGGCCGATGATCGCCGCGACGCCGGCCGCACCGCCCGCCACCATCGCGACGAGCTGGTGCCCGGACGCCGACAGGAACGGCGACACGAGCCAGTGCGGTGCGAGAAAACCGCCGAAGTGTCCGAGCACGACGACCAGCACGCCCCAGTGGAACAGGTTGCTGCCGAGCCGCAGCATCCCGTGACGCAACAGCTGCGACGAATCGCTTTTCCACGTGTATTGCTCGCGGTCGAAGCGGATCAGGCTGCCGACCAGCAGCACCGCGAGACAGATGTACGGGTAGATCCCGAACAGGAACTGATGCAAGTAAGCGTTCATGTCTTTCCCCAGTTGGGCCCGCGCTTACGCGCTTCGGGCCGGCCGCTTGTCGTGGAACCGCACCGTCTGCTCGGCCGGCGTTGCGGCGCCAACGAAGCGCACCGCTTCGTCCGCATACGACGCGTCGAGCGCGCGGTAGTCGTCGGCGCTCGGCCGCTCGGCGGCCACGTCGTCGTCCGCGTCCGCCGGTGCGTCGACCGGCGCGAGGCCGGCCATCGACAGCAGCGCGCCGACGACGAAGCTGTAATGACTGCCGCGCTGCGCGAGCTGGCCGGCCAGCGCGCGCAGGATCTCGCCGGTCTCGCCGAGCAGGTTGCGCGCATCGGGCGCCGGCAGCCGCGACAGGTATTCGAGGAACACGGGCAGGTAGTCGGGCAGCTCGCCCGGGTTCAGCGTCAGCCCGTGCCGCTCGTACATCTGCAGCAGGTCGACCATCGCCTGCCCGCGATCGCGCGATTCGCCGTGCACGTGCTCGAACAGGTGCAGCGACGTCGCGCGGCCGCGATCGAACAGCGCCACGTAGTTCTCCTGCAGCGTCAGCAGGTCGCGCTCGCGCACGTACGCGAAGAACCGGTCGAGGCCCGCGCGCACCGCCTTCGGCACGCGTGCGCGTTCGCGCAGGTGGGCTTCGATCGAGTCGAGCACGTCGACGAGCGCGTCGTCGGGATAGTCGAGCAGCGCCGCGAACGCCGCGTAGGTCGGATCGGGTGCGGTGCTCATCGGGACGCCTCGTGGATCGGAATGGTTTTCGTGCCCTTCTTCGGGCTGAACAGGCTGCCCTCCGAACGGCCGTCGGAACAGCCGTTGCCGAACGAGAAGCCGCACGATGCGCGCAGGTCGTACGCGTTCTCCGCATACTCGCGGTGCGTCGTCGGGATCACGAAGCGATCCTCGTAGTTCGCGATCGCGAGATAGCGGTACATCTCCTCGACCTGCGCGAGCGACAGCCCGACCTGGTCGAGCACGCCGCGCGCGTCGATGCCGTCGACGTGGCGCGCACGCATGAACGCGCGCATCGCGAGCAGCCGTTCGAGCGCGAGCTTCACCGGCGCCTCGTCGCCGGCCGTCAGCAGGTTCGCCAGATAACGCAGCGGGATGCGCAGCGATTCGACGTCCGGCAGGTAGCCGTTCATCCCGAGCGCGCCGCTGTTCGCGGCGGAGTTGATCGGCGACAGCGGCGGCACGTACCAGACCATCGGCAGCGTCCGGTATTCCGGATGCAGCGGAAACGCGATCTTCCAGTCGATCGCCATCTTGTAGGTCGGCGAGCGCCGCGCGGCGTCGATCCACGCGGCGGGCACGCCGTCGCGCTCGGCCTGCGCGATCACGGCCGGATCCTCGGGATCGAGGAACAGCGACAGTTGCGCCTCGTACAGGTCCTGTTCGTTCTCCGCGCTGGCGGCCTCGCTGATCCGGTCGGCGTCGTACAGCAGCACGCCGAGGTAGCGGATGCGGCCCACGCAGGTTTCCGAACACACGGTCGGCTGGCCGGCCTCGATGCGCGGATAGCAGAAGATGCACTTCTCGGCCTTGCCGCTCTGCCAGTTGTAGTAGATCTTCTTGTACGGGCATCCCGACACGCACATGCGCCAGCCGCGGCACTTGTCCTGGTCGATCAGCACGATGCCGTCTTCCTCCCGCTTGTAGATCGAGCCCGACGGGCACGCCGCGACGCACGCCGGATTCAGGCAGTGCTCGCAGAGGCGCGGCAGGTACATCATGAAGGTGTTCTCGAACTGCCCGTAGATCTCCTTCTGCACCGACTCGAAGTTGTAGTCCTTCGCGCGCTTCTCGAACTCGCCGCCGAGGATTTCCTCCCAGTTCGGGCCCCACTCGATCTTCTCGAGCCGCTGGCCGCTGATCAGCGAGCGCGGCCGCGCGACCGGCATCGCGCGCGTGTTGCCCGCTTCCTGCAGATGCGCATAGTCGAACGTGAACGGCTCGTAGTAGTCGTCGATCTCCGGCAGGTGCGGGTTCGCGAAGATCTGCGCAAGCAGCCGCCACTTGCCGCCCAGGCGCGGCTCGATCCTGCCGTCCGCGCGCCGCTGCCAGCCGCCGCGCCAGCGGTCCTGGTTCTCCCAGTCCTTCGGATAGCCGATGCCCGGCTTGGTCTCGACGTTGTTGAACCACGCGTACTCCATCCCTTCGCGGCTGGTCCACACGTTCTTGCACGTCACCGAGCAGGTATGGCACCCGATGCACTTGTCGAGGTTCAGCACCATCGCGATCTGTGCGCGTATTTTCATGAGGTTTCTCCAGCGCGTACGTTCGGTGTGTCGGTTGCGGCCTCTTCGCCATCGAGCCAGTCGATCCTGTTCATCCTGCGCACGATCAGGAACTCGTCGCGATTCGAGCCGACCGTGCCGTAGTAGTTGAAGGCGTACGACAGCTGCGCATAGCCGCCGATCATGTGGGTCGGCTTCAATGCGATGCGCGTGACCGAGTTGTGAATGCCGCCGCGCGTGCCGGTGATCTCGGAGCCCGGCGTGTTCACGATCTTCTCCTGCGCGTGGTACATCATCACCATCCCGGACGGAATCCGCTGGCTCACCACCGCCCGCGCGCACAACGCGCCGTTCGAGTTGTAGCACTCGATCCAGTCGTTATCGACCGCGCCGACCGCCTTCGCGTCGTCCTCCGACATCCACACGATCGGGCCGCCGCGCGACAGCGTCAGCATCAGCAGGTTGTCCGTGTACGTGCTGTGGATCCCCCACTTCTGGTGCGGCGTGAGGAAGTTCAGCACGCGCTCGGGGTTGCCGTTCGAGCGCTTGCCGACCATGTGCGCATAGCTGCCCGTGTCGATCGGCGGCTTGTACGCGCACAGCGACTCGCCGAACGCGCGCATCCACGGATGGTCCTGGTACAACTGCTGGCGGCCCGTCAGCGTGCGCCACGGCACCAGCTCGTGCACGTTCACGTAGCCTGCGTTGTACGACACGTGCTCGGATTCGATCCCGCTCCACGTCGGCGACGAGATGATCTTGCGCGGCTGCGCCTGGATGTCGCGGAAGCGGATCTTCTCGTCCTCGCGCGCGATTGCCAGGTGCGTGTGATCGATGCCGGTGATGCCGGACAGCGCACGCCACGCCTTCACCGCGACTTCGCCATTGGTTTCCGGCGCGAGCGCGAGGATCACCTCGGCGGCGTCGAGCGCGGTGTCGATGCGCGGGCGCCCGTGCGCGGCGCCGTCGGCGACCGTGTAGTTGAGCTGGCCGAGCAGCTTCACTTCGTCCTTCGTATCCCAGCCGATCCCCTTGCCCGCATTGCCGAGCTTGTCCATCAGCGGGCCGAGCGACGTGAAGCGCGCATAGGTGTTCGGATAGTCGCGCTCGACCGCGACCACGGCCGGCATCGTGCGGCCCGGCACCGGCTCGCATTCGCCGCGCTTCCAGTCCTGCACGTCGAACGGCTGCGCGAGTTCGCCCGGCGTGTCGTGCGCGATCGGCGCGAGCACGACGTCGCGCTCGACGCCGAGGTGCCCGTCGCACAGCTCGGAGAAGCGCTTCGCGATCCCCTTGAAGATCTCCCAGTCGCTCTTCGATTCCCATGCGGGATCGACCGCCGCCGACAGCGGATGGATGAACGGATGCATGTCGGACGTGTTCATGTCGTCCTTCTCGTACCACGTCGCGGTCGGCAGCACGACGTCCGAATACATGCAGGTGGTCGACATCCGGAAGTCGAGCGTGACCAGCAGGTCGAGCTTGCCGCGCGGCGCTTCGTCGTGCCACTTCACTTCCTCGGGGCGCGTGCCGCCCGTCGCACCGAGATCCTCGCCCTGCACGCCGTTGGTCGTGCCGAGCAGGTGTTTCAGGAAATACTCGTGGCCCTTGCCCGACGAGCCGAGCAGGTTCGAGCGCCATACGAACAGGTTGCGCGGGAAGTTGTCGGGGGCGTCCGGGTCCTCGCACGCCATCTGCAGCGTGCCGGCCTTCAGCTGCCGTGCGACGTCGGCGCCGGCCTGCGCGGCGTCGCCAAGACTCGCGCCGACCTTCAGCGGATTCACCGCGAGTTGCGGCGCCGACGGCAGCCAGCCCATCCGTTCCGCACGCACGTTGTAGTCGATCGGCGCGCCGTGGAATTGCGTCTTGTCCGCGAGCGGCGACAGCAGCGCGCCCGGGTCCATCGTGTCGTAGCGCCACTGGTCGGTGTGCGCGTAGAAGAACGAGGTCGCGTTCATGTGCCGCGGCGGACGGTTCCAGTCGAGTGCGAACGCAAGCGCGGTCCAGCCCGTCTGCGGGCGCAGCTTCTCCTGGCCCACGTAATGCGACCAGCCGCCGCCCGGCTTGCCGACGCAGCCGCACATGATCAGCATGTTGATGATCGCGCGGTACGACATGTCCATGTGGAACCAGTGGTTGATCCCCGCGCCGATGATCACCATCGACTTGCCCTGCGTCTTGTGCGCGTTCTCCGCGAACTGCCGCGCGACCGAGATCACGTCCGCGCGCTTCACGCCGGTGATCGTTTCCTGCCACGCCGGCGTATACGGAAGGTCGTCGTCGTAGCTCGCGGCCACGTCGCGCCCGCCCAGCCCCTGGTCGAGCCCGTAGTTCGCGACGAACAGGTCGTACACGGTCGCGACCAGCATCTCGCCGTCGCGTGTCGCCACGCGCCGCACGCCGATCCGGCGCGACAGCTCGGAGCCGTGCTGCGTCGAGTTGAAGTGCGCATGCGGCTGGTTGCCGAAGTACGGGAACAGCACGTCGACGACGTCGTCGTGCTCGGCCGTGCATGACAGCCGCGGCGACAGCGCCGCGCCCTTCGACGTCTCGTCGCGCAGGTTCCACTTGCCCTTGTCCGCATCGGCCTGCTGCCCCCAGCGAAAGCCCACCGAACCGACCGGCACGACGAACTCGCCCGTCGCGTCGTCGATCATCACAGTCTTCCAGTCAGGATGCGCGGCCTCGTCGAGCGCATCGTCGAAGTCGGATGCGCGCACGAGGCGCTCGGGCACGTAGCCGTCGCCGTGCGGCACGAGGCGCACGAGGCACGGCATGTCGGTGTAGCGCTTGCAGTAGTCGACGAAGTAGTCGCTCTTCCCCGCGAGATGGAATTCCTTGAGGATCACATGGCCCATCGCGAGCGCGAGCGCCGCGTCGGTGCCCTGCTTCGGATGCAGCCACAGGTCGCCGAACTTCGCGCCTTCCGAGTAGTCGGGGAACACCGACACGACCTTGGTGCCGCGATAGCGCGCCTCGACGAGGAAGTGCGCGTCCGGCGTGCGGGTCTGCGGGACATTGGAGCCCCACATCATGATGAACGTCGAGTTGTACCAGTCGGCCGATTCCGGCACGTCGGTCTGCTCGCCCCAGGTCTGCGGCGACGCGGGCGGCAGGTCGCAGTACCAGTCGTAGAAGCTCAGGCACACGCCGCCGATCAGCGACAGGTAGCGCGAGCCTGCCGCGTACGACACCATCGACATCGCCGGGATCGGCGAGAAGCCGACCACGCGATCGGGGCCATGCCGCTCGACCGTGTAGACGTTTGCGGCCGCAACGATCTCGTTGACCTCGTCCCAGTTCGCGCGCACGAAGCCGCCGAGCCCGCGCCGGCTCTGGTACGAACGCCGTGCGTCGTCGTCCTCGACGATCGAACGCCATGCGTCGACGGCGCCAAGCGTGCGGCGGCGTTCGCGCCACAGCTTCACCAGTGCGCTGCGCACCATCGGATGCTTGAGCCGGTTCGCGCTATACAGATACCAGGAGTACGAAGCGCCGCGCGAGCAGCCGCGCGGCTCGTGGTTCGGCATGTCGGGGCGCGTGCGCGGGTAATCGGTCTGCTGGGTTTCCCAGGTGACGATCCCGCCTTTCACGTAGACCTTCCACGAGCACGAGCCCGTGCAGTTCACCCCGTGGGTCGAACGGACGATCTTGTCGTGCTGCCAGCGCAGCCGGTAGCCGTCTTCCCATTTCCGGTCCTCGTCGGTGACGGCGCCATGTCCGCCGGAGAAGGTTGGCCTTGTTGTGGAGAAATAACGCAATCTATCCAGGAAATGGCTCATGGGGATCTCGTTTTTCCGGTCTTTTGGCAGACCCTGATTATTTAAGGAGGTGTAATACCGGTTGTAAAGGACGATCGGCTTTGACGCTCCGCCTGTCTCGCCGTGGTCGAACCCATTGTCGGGCGAACCGACATATCACGGCTTGATACAAATCACGATATCGTTCATCGGCCCGCAACGACACGAAATAGGGACGGATTTGACGGCATCACCTGTTATGCTGCGCGCGGGCAAGTCCGCTGCCCTGCCCGTCCGTTTCCCGCGTGGGTCGGCCGGGCGCAATCCGCCTCGAATGGCATGGAATGAACGGCGATCCCCATGGCGGAATCGCCGGCCCGCGGCACGCTGTTTATAGAAGACTGCGCCATGCATTCGATGGTTTACCGGCCGTCGGTCAATAACACCCTTGCATACAAGAACCGCATTTTCATGACATCACGCTTTTTCACCGCATGCATTGCCGCCGTCATCGGCTGCACCGCGCTGCCCGCCGCCCATGCGCGCACCTATATCGCGCCGACGGCGTCGCTCGGCAAAGGTGCCTACGTCCATCAGTTCGTGCTGCGCGATCCGGTCACGCACCAGCCGCTGCCCCATGCGCGGTACCGGCTGTTCCTGCCCGGCCAGGTCATCGCGGGGCTGCCCGTCAAGCCGGGCCAGCACGACAGCGTGATCTTCGGCACGACCGACGCAGCCGGACGCACGGTCCGGATCCGGCTGCCGAAATCGCATCCGCAGAAGCAGTGGGTGTTCAATCCGGTCATCGGCGACGGCGACCTGGGCGAATCGTTCCGGCTGGTCGGGGCGGCCGGCGACGCGCCGCTCGGCGGCGTCCCGTACATGCTGGACGTGGAGCACGAATACCTGGCGTGCGGTTACTCGGACGCGAACGGCTACACCTACTACGCGCAATCGCGCACGCCGCGCAACGTCAGTCTCTACACCGGGATGCCGGACGGGTCCGCCGACACCGACTGGTGCGCGGGCCCCGGCGTGGCCATTGCGAACAGCGCGGACGAACCGGGCGCGCCGGACCTGTACACGCAATACCTCGGCAGCCTGGTCGGCAACGGCGACCGGATCAGCAGCGAATTGCGGCAACGGATCGTCACCAAGCTGCTGTCGCTCGCGATCGCCGCACGCGACGCCGGCCGCGTGGCCGCCGTGCTCGACCTCGGCGAGATCTCCGGCGACCGCCTGAACGACATCGGCTATCGGCTCGTCGATGCGGGCATCGAAGTCGATCGCGGGCTGGCCATGATCGACGCGCATCTCGCGAAATCGCCGGACGATGCGTATGCGCTCGACAGCAAGGGGTGGGCGCTGTATCGCCTCGGCCGCAACGACGAAGCGCTCGCGTGGTTCGACCGCTCGATCGCGATCTTCGCGAAGGACGACGACGGCGACACGCGTGAAGCGTGGGCGACCGGCCTGACGCACAAAGGGGAAGTGCTGTGGAAGCTGGGCCGCCAGGACGAAGCGCGCGCCGCGTTCGCGCAGGCGCGCAGGATTCAGCCGAACAACGCCGAGCTGGCGGAAACGTTGCAGCGGCTGAACGTGCAGGCAAAGCCCGACGATGCGGGTGCGTCAGCGTCCGGTGCGACCGGCACGTAACACGTAACAGGTAACAGGCTCGCAACGCGCGGCCGGCAGTGATCGTCGGGCACCGCCCGTCACTGCCGGGCACCCGCACGCGTCTTCATCTTCAAGAAGACAGGCGGTTTTCCCGCGTCAGCTCTCGCCCTTCGGCCCCGGGTTGAGCATCACGACGAAACCGGCCACGCCGACGATCAACGCGATCGCGCCGCCGCGCAGCGCGATCGTTTCGTCGAACAGCAGCCCGGTCACGACGGCCATCATCCCCGCGAGCGACACGAACACGGCGATCGCCGCGACGACGATCCGGTACTGGCGGCGTATCATCGCGCGCCCTCCGCGTCAGGCCGTCGCGGCGGAAGCCGGCACGCCGGCATCGTCGCCGCGAATCAGCAGCACCGGGCACTTCGAGCCGCGCACGAAGCGCTCGGCAACACTTCCGAGCACCACGCGCCGGATCCCGCGCCGCCCGTGCGTGCCGACCACCGCGAGATCGATCCCTTGCTCCTTCACGTAACGCTGCAGGCGTTCCGCGACGTCCTCGCCGATGCTCTCGGTTTCGACGAGTTCGCCCTCGCCTTTCGCGCCGGCCTGCGCGATGACCTGTTCGGCTTCACGCAGCACCTTGCGCCCGTCGTCGCGGATTTCCTCGATGAGCGCGTGCGGGTCGAAACGGCCCGCGTACGTGAACAGCACCGACTTGTCGACGACGTACACGACGCTGACGTGTGTATCGCCCGCCTTCGCCACCTTCAACGCCTCGGCAAGCGCCTGTTTCGACGAAGCGCTGCCGTCGACGGCCACCATGATCTTCTTGTACATGCGAACCTCGCTGGGGTGAGTTGCCGCGCGCGACGGCGCGCGGCCATGTCCCCATCATCGGCCCGCGGCGGGCTCGAAGCTTGACGGCGATCAAGATTCACCGGAAACGGGTCGTGCGGCAAAGCGCCACGCGGAGCAATCGGGGTTCCGGATGTGCGGCCGCGCCGAGCAATCGAGCGGCCATGCCGCCGAAAGCGCTATCATCAGCTATGCGACCTTCGTCCGGCCCTTTTTTTGCCGGCTCACTTTCAACTCGCTCAACCGACATGACAACGACTACCGAACGCGTGGACGGCGCCGCCCAGCATCTCGTCGCCGCCCGCCATGCCGGCGTGCCCGGCCCGCTGCTGCCCGACGCCTTCCGTCCCGAGAACGTCGACACCGCGCTCGCAATCCAGCATCGCGTCGCCGACCTGCTCGGCGAAACCATCGGCGGATGGAAATGCGCACTGCCGCCGCCCGACCGCGTGATCGTCGCGCCGATCTTCGCATCGACGATCCGCGAAGCCGATGCGCCGTACCGTGTCGTCGGCGGGCCGATCGTGCGGATCGAGCCGGAAATCGCGTTCGTGCTCGATCGCGACCTGCCCGCCCGCGCGCGGCCGTACGACGAGCACGACGTGCGCGGCGCGATCCGCGAAGTGCGCATCGTGCTCGAGGTATTGGGGTGCCGCTATGCGGAGCCTGCGCGCGCGTCGAAGTTCGAACTGCTCGCCGACGGGCAGTTCAACCAGGGGCTGTGCGTGGGCCCCGTCGTGCCCGACGGGTTGAACGTGCCGCTCGAGACGCTCGCGCTGTCGTTCGAGGGCGCGCTGAACCGCACGATCGACGGCCGCCATCCGGATGGCGATCCGCTCGAGCCGCTCGTGTGGCTGGTGAATTTCCTCGCGTCGCGCGGCGACGGCGCGCGCGCCGGCCAGATCGTGACGACCGGCTCGTATGCGGGCGCGATCGACGTGCCGCTCGGCGATGCGCTGACGGTCCGCTTCGGCGAGCTCGGCAGCCTGTCGGTGACGCTGACGGCCTGACGTCCGGCGGCGCGGGCGGCCCGCGCGCGAATCCCGGCGAGCGCGCGGCATCCGGCCCTGCGTGCCGGCGTGGCGTGATACCGTTGCACATCGCCCGTCACGCACGCGAAGCCGCGCCCGCTCCCGTCATTCGTCATGCCGCCGATACCATTGCCCGCCCTGCTGGACGAAGTCCTGCGCACCGTCGATCGCCGCTACCGGTTGCCGCCGCTCGTGCGCACGTCGTCGCTGACCGACGCCGCGAACCCGGCCACCGTCATCGCGGTCGTGATCGAGGAAGCGCGCCGGATGCAGGTGGAGGGCCGACCGCCCGACCCGGGATTGCAGCGCCGTTTCATCGGCGCGCTCGCGCGGATGATCCGCGACGCGATGGACACGCAATCCGGCGACCCTGCCTTCCAGGCCGCGGTGCTGCGGCATGGCGCGGCAGCCGTGCGCGAATACGCATCGCTTGCCGCGCATGCCGAACAGGATCGGCGCACGCTGCGCTCGGCCGTCAACACGCTCGCGCATCCGGCCCGGCTCGAACGGCACGCGCAGGCGTGGCAACGCGAGCCGCTCGCACGGCTGCATGCGGCCGCGGCCGGCGCGTCGTGGGACGATCTCCATGCCACGCTGCGGCACCTGCTCGCGCAACCGGAGACGGCGACCGGCAGCGCGTTCGAGCAGGACATCGTCAAACTGAAGGGCAGCCCCGCGCTCGCCCGGCTGCAGCGTCTCGACGCACTGTCGCGGGACGCCGACGTCCGGCAGTACCGCACGCTGTGGGGACGCCAGGGGCCGCTCGAAGGCAGCGCGCTCGCCGTCGCGCAGGGCCTCACGTCGCAACAGCGGGGCGCGGCCGTCGAAGCGCTGGCCGCGCAGGCGCTCGACGCCTTGGCCGCGCAACTCGATGCGAGCGATGCGCATCGCACGTATCGCGTGGTCACGTCGATGCGCGTGCCGGCATCGATTCCGGCCAAGCACGACCGCGCGAAAACCGAGTGGGATGCGGTGCTGCTCGAGCGCGCGCGCGGCGACGATCCGTCGGCCGCGTGGCACGTCCGCTTCCTCGTCGAGGCAAAGGCGTCCGCGGATGCCGCGACGACCGATCTGCCGCGCCTGCTGCGCGGCCTGAGCCTGCTCGCGCAAGCCGAGCCGGATACGGTCTATGCGTTCGATACGCGCGAAGGCACGGTACGCCTGCACGGCGCGTCGCTGCGCGCGCTGGCGACCGACGACGCGGCATTGCAGCGCGAGGTGCTGTACTGCTGCGATGCATCGGCGGACCCGGCGCCGCGCCTGCTGGGTGCCGCGAGCCGGATGCAGCTGCTGTCGGCGCCGGCGAGCCTGGACTACGCGAGCGCGCTGACGCAGCGCATGGATGCCGATCCGCACGGCCTGCACGCCGTCTGGGACGCGCTGCTGGCACTGCCGTCATGGCGCGCGGTGCTGCACCAGTACGAATCGCTGCGGCAGGTACGCGCGCTGATGGTGGGCGTCGACGACCTGATGGCCGCGATCGAAGGCGATATGGGCGACAGCGCTGCGAACGATTCGTGACGCACGCGCCCGGACGGACCGGCTTTCGCGCTGAATCGCCACGCCACGCGCCATCGGCTCAGTTGTTGAGCACCCCGAACGGCAGCGTCCATCCCGTCAGCCGCCCGCCGTCTCCCCAGCGATTGTCCCCGTCCGCGCCGACCGGCAGCAGCACCGGTGCCGCCGCGCATTCGAGCGTTTCCTTCGGCGTATGGCCGAACTCGGCCTTGAACAGCCGGTGGAAATACTTCTCGTCGGGAAAGCCGTGCGCCCACGCGATTTCCGCAATGCGCTGATGCCGGCGCCGCGGATCGCCGAGCACGTGATACGCATGCCGCAACCGTCTATGCGTGATCTGCCGCATCACGCCGCCCTGTTCCTTGAACAGCTGATAGAGCCGCGCCCTCGACACGCCGATGTCCCGGCAGATCCGGTCGGGCGTGAGGTCGGGCTCCAGCAGGTGCGCGTCGATATAGCGCCGCACGCGCTCGACCAGCGCGTTGTCGAGCGGGCCGCGCGCATCGTCGAGTGCCTGTGCGCTCGGTGCAACCGCCGCGGCCAGAAGCAGCAGCAACGATTGCACGACGCTCGGCACCTCATGCGTGCGCAGGTCCGGAAGATTGCGGAACAGCGACAGCATCTGGTCGCCCAGCAGCCGTCCGACACCGCTCGAAAGCGTCTGCCCGTGCGCGTTCGCCGCATGGGCCGGCAGCAGATGGCGCGGCACCACCAGGCTGATCACGTCGCCGGCCTCGACCCGGCAGTCGTTGACCTGCGCGACGTCGTAGACGAACAGGTCGCCCGCGCGCTTGACCAGCTCCGGCCCGCCGGTGCGGCACGTGAGCCGCCCGCCCAGCAGCACCGTGAAGCGGATCGAATCCTGGCCGTCGAGCCGGATCCGCCGCGTGGTCCGTTGCACCGTATAGGTCGGCGCGCGCGACTGCCAGCGCCGCCCCGAAAAGATCAGCGGGCCGAGCGCCGCACCGGTCGCTTCCGCGTCGAACGGGCCGTGGCCGCCGGCGTCGTCCAGCCGGTAGTCGCACAGCATGTCCTTGACCCAGACGTGGAACCGGTCCGGCTCGGGGTAATCGGTCGTGCGAAACTTGAAAACAGGGACGAATGCCGCATGATCCATGACAGTTCTTTTATCGAGCCGACCGGAAGGGATGAATCGGTTCGTCGATTATCGGACCAAATTGCGCCGGCACAAGGCCGGCGCGGCAAATCGTCCGCAACAAGCGGTCGACCGGCGCCCTGCGGCGGGCGTCGTCGCGATCGCGGCCATCAGCGTTGCGGATGGCATTCCCAGTTGTTGTACGTCGGCCGATCGATCGGCGTGAGCCCCGGAATCATGAACACCGTACAGCCGAAACGCCGTCCCTTGCCCGTCGTCGCGTCGTAACTCACCTTCTGGCCGCCCAGCCCGTCCTTCCTGCCGTACTGCACGTTGGCGATGGTGATCTCGTCGGACGACGCAAGCCCGAGCGTCTTCGCGGTCGACGTCTGCACGTCGACCATGTTCATCTGCGTCGTGCCGCACGCGGACAGCACGAGGCCGGCGACCGCGGCGCCCAGCGCGGTCCGTACGGTGCAATGCAAGGTCTTCTTCATCGATTCTCCTTCGGTTTGCCGCGCCACGCGATTACGAGCCCGGGGTATAAAAACTGGACTGCAGCTGGCTGCCGATACTCGCGACATACGATTGCCAGACGAGCGCCATCGACCCCGCCGCGTTGACGGCCAGCGCCGGCCACGACGCGCTCTGTGGCGCCACCGTCGACGCGCTCCACGCACCGCTCCGGTAGCGGGCCGCGATGACGGCCGACCCGCCCGGCAAACCCGTGTCCTGCCATGCGGCCGTCACATTGCCGGCCGCGTCGATCACCAGCGGCGGGTACTGCGCGGCCGCCCCGTTCA
Source organism: Burkholderia sp. Bp9142 (assembly GCF_003853415.1). Taxonomy (GTDB): domain Bacteria; phylum Pseudomonadota; class Gammaproteobacteria; order Burkholderiales; family Burkholderiaceae; genus Burkholderia. The sequence goes on from NZ_QTPP01000047.1 coordinate 19,557, forward strand.
GGTGTTCCGTCAGCCGCTGCAGCGGCCCCCAGTTGCCGCTGGCGTCGGACACGCTCGCCAGCAGGACGGCGCCGCCTTGCGCCCACATCGCGGCGGCCACGCCGTTTTCGTTGACGGTCAGCATCGGCGTCGCGATGAACCCCGTAGGCTCCGCGATCGCCGGCGCCACGGGCTGCGTGGGCTGCCACCCGGTGCCGGATACGTAGCGTTGCGACATCGTGGTCGTGAGGATCTGCCCGCCCGTCACGTCCATTTGCCCCCAGACCAGCGTGATGTTGCCCTTCGCGTCCATGCCGGCCACCGGCGAGATGATCGTCGTGAACAGGCTCGTGTTCGATACGGCCTGGTTGACGTCGGTCCAGCCGTTGGTCGCGTCGTACGTGGCCGTCCACAGCGCCGACTGCGTGTGGTTGGTCTGCCGCCACGCGAGCACCGCGCGGCCGGATGACAGGACCGCAATCATCGGCCTCACGTTGTCGGTATCGCCGGTCACCGCACCCGGCCCGGTCTGCACCGGCATCTGGATCAGCGCCGTCGGCGACCACTGCCCCGCCTGCGTATAGCGCGTCCATGCGATGCGCGTATCGAGCAGGCTGATCGACTGCGTCCATGCGACGAGCGCGTTGCCCTGGCTGTCGATCCCGGCCGTATAGGACGACCCGCTCATGTCCGGCGCCAGCTCGAACGCCGCGCCCCATCCGCTACCCGGGCTGTACGGGCGTGCCCACAGCGCATACGTGTTGGGGCCCGGCATCCATTCGGTCCAGAACGCGACCGCCTGTCCGCTCGCGTTGCCGACCAGTTGCGGCTGAACCCCGGTCAGCCCGTTCATCGAATGCGAACCGTCGCTCGTGTCGAGCCGCGTCGCGCTTCCCCAGCCCGCGCCCGGGACATGGCGCGCGCCCCACATTTCGTTGCCGTTCGCGCCGGCCGGGCCGTAGGTCATCCAGGTTGCGAGCGCATTGCCGCTCGCGTCGATCGTCACGCTGGGGTCGCCTTCCGGTCCCTTGCCGTCCACCGCGACGGCCGTCGACCAGCCGGCCTGCGGCTGCGCGGTTCCGCCGCCCGTCGGGCCGCCGCTCGAACCGCCGCCGGGCGATGTCGTACCGGACGGCGCACCGGGATTGCCCGGCGTCGACAACGACCCGCCGCCGGTCGTGGCGACGTCATCGCCGCCGCATGCGGTCAGCGCGAGAGCGGCTGACATGATCATCCATGTAATGGGTTTCATCGGAATCCTCTCGTTTTCTTTTTCCGGCATGCGCTCGTCTGCCGTTCGCCGAAACGACGCATGACATCGATCGGCCGATTGATTAGCAATACTATTGAACAGGCATGGAAAGCGGCGCCGTTTCACGCCCCCGTCACGATCGATTCCGTCGGGCGGATCGACGCGAACGCCGCCTTCTGCAGACCTCCCCCGTCGGACGGCGAAGACGACGGCATGTCGTCTATCGCCGGGTGTCCGTCACTGCCGGCTGCATCTTAATTCATGCACGCCGGATTCAAGGTGGCATTGCGTCTGCACTGAGTGGACTTCCGTTTCGCCGGACCGGCGAGCGGCGCGACGGGCCGGCCTGCGTGCGCCGGCTACCGACGCGGCTCGTGAGGTACGATACGCGCCGGGACGAAATGCCCCCTGAGAGACCCGGCCGTCGCGGCCCCACCCCAGCACAAGAAAAAATGCCGAGAAACCCGACGCTGCACCGAAACCTGCTCGCCGCACTGGCGGCCAGCCTGCTTTGCCAACCCGCCGCCCGCGCCAGCTCGGACGACAGCTGCAACGTGCCGCCCACGCTCCGGCAAAGCACGTACTCGTGCGGCAACGTGCCGATGCTGAGCCCCGCCAACGACACGCGCATCAACGCGATGCTGATGATGGTCGACAGCGGCAAGGTCGCGCAGGTGTTTCCGGACCCGAAGACCATCCCGGCGAAAGACCGGATCAACCAGATCATCGTGCCGTTCCCGATGGATTTTTCCGGGTGGATCCATATCGGCCAGAAGGAGCCCGACAAGACCGGCGGCGCATCGGATGCCGACGCGCCGTCGAACCGGTATGCCGACGGCGAAGGCAGCATCTGCCGCAGCATGGACTCGGGCGCGGACGCATTCAACGACGCACTGGGCGGCGCCGGCGGCCTTCCCGCCGACGAAGCCGCACGCCTGCGCGCGGCGCGCACCGACATCGCGCAGAAGACCTGTGCCGCGGGCGGCGCGAGCGCCGCATGGACGAAGCCGCCGGTCAAGTCGCCGCTCGGCCAGCAGTTCGCCGCGTATCTCGACGGCACGAATGCGTTCTACCGCGCCGACTTCCTCACCGCGACCCGGGCCTTCGCGAGCGCATCGCACAGCACGAACCCGTGGCTGAAGGAAACCGGCCTCTATATGGCCGGGCGCGCGCAACTGAACGCCGCGCAGGCCAATGCATTCGACAACGACAGCCCGACGCCGTCGCGCGCGCGCGTGACGAAGGTGTCGCTCGACGCCTCGAACACCGTGTTTCGCACCTACCTGAAGGTGTATCCGCAGGGGCGCTATGCGGTTTCCGCAACGGGGCTGTTGCGGCGGGTCGCGTGGCTCGGCGGGAACGTCGCGCAGCAGGCCGACCTCTACGGCCACGCGCTCGCGCGCTGGTCGCCGGCGACGTCGAACGTGCCGCTGATGCAACTGGCGAACGAACTCGACAGCAAGCTGCTGTTCGGGTCGGAACTCGACGCGCGCCAGATCCAGTCGCCGACCGTGCTCGCGACCGTCGACCTGCTGCGCATGCGCACGTCGGACAGCAGCGACTCGAGCCGCGGCAAGCCGCTGACGCTGGACGATCTGCAGGCGCAGAAACCGCGCTTCGCGAACGCGCCTGCGCTGCACGACTACCTGCTCGCGACCTGGCATGTCCAGATCGGGCACCAGCCGGACGCCGCGCTCGCGTTGCTGCCGCAGACGCCCGCCGTGCCGCTCGACTACTTCGGCCTGAGCCAGCAGGCGCTGCGCGCGTTCGCGCTGGAGGATAGCGGCCAGGGCGACAAGGCCCGCCAGCTGTGGCGCGACCTGATCCCGCTCGCGAAATTCCGCTTCCAGCGCGAGGCGCTGGAACTCGCGCTCGCGATCAATCTGGAGCAGGCCGGGCGCGTCAACGACGTGTTCGCCGACGATTCGCCGGTGCAGAACGCCGCGATCCGGGCCGTCCTGCTGCAGCGCACGGCCGATGCGGACCTGCTGCGCACGCAGGCGCAAAACCAGGCGACCGGCGGCGCGCTGCGCGACACCGCGCTGTACGCGCTGCTGTACAAGGAACTCACGCGCTCGCACTACGCCGAGTTCATCGCCGATACCGCGCTGGTGTCCGGCGCGCCCGCCGCTCCGTTGAAACCGTTCGTCGCATCCGGCGCCAGGAACGAGGACGGCTACGTGTGCCCGTCCGCGCGCGACCTCGCCGCGGCGCTGCAGCAGCATCCCGGCGATCCGAAAGGGCTGAACTGCCTCGCCGATTTCGTGCGCCTTCATCCGCCCGCGTCCGGCCTCGAAAACGACACGGTACCGCCGTGGGTGCGCAACGCGTCGGCGGCGGCCGCCACGCGCGTGCCGCCGACGCTCGGCGGCGCGCCGTCGCAGTTCGGGGGCAAGCCGTACGAGCGGATGTCGAGCTACGTGACGGTGATCGCCGATGCGCAGGCAGACCCGAACGACCGCGCGTACGCGCTCTACCGTGCGATCAAGTGCCATGCGCCGGCCGGCTATAACGAATGCGGCGGCAAGGACGTGCCGAAGAACACGCGCAAGCGCTGGTTCGACACGCTGAAGACCGCCTATCCGGGCAGCCCGTGGGCGCAGAAGCTTCGCTACTACTGGTGAGCGCCGCGTGAAGCGCATCGCGTGTCTCGCGCTGCTGCTGGCCGGCCGCGTCGCGCTGGCCGGCACCGTCGATCCCGCGCAATACGACGCGTTCTGGCTGTGGGCCGGCGTGAAGCCGCAGCCGGTCGTCAGCGGCGCGCGCGCCGTCTACGTGCTGCAGGGGCAGATCGAAGCCGCGCCGCGGGACGAGTCGCAGGTACGCGTCATCGCGCAGGGCGTCGCGCTGCCGCCCGCGCCGCACGCTCGCGTGTGGCTCGTCTATCGTGCGCATACGCTGCACTGGACGCCGCGCGTCACGCAGATCATGCTCGCGCAGCTCGAGCGCTGGCGCGCGTCCGGCCGCACGATCACCGGCATCCAGATCGACTTCGACGCGCGCACGCGCCACCTGCAGGATTACCTCGAATTCCTGCGCACGCTGCGCGAGACCCTGCCCGCCGATTGCCGGCTGAGCATCACGGGGCTGCTCGACTGGAGCAGCCGCATCGATACCGACCAGGTCAACCAGCTCCGGGGGATCGTCGACGAAGTGGTCGTGCAGACCTATCAGGGGCGCAGCACGATCCCCGACTATGCGGCCTACCTGCCGCGCGTCGCGCGGCTGCGACTGCCGTTTCGCATCGGCGTGATCCAGGGCGGCGAGTGGGACGCGCCGCCGTACCTCGCGGCGAATCCGTGGTTCCGCGGCTACGTCGTGTTCCTGCGCAACGACTAGCGGGCGGCAACGCGGCGGCCGCAATCCCGCCCGCGCAATGGCGGCGCAGCCCGCGAAAGCGGGCATGCGCCGCTACCGTTGCACCGTTACGCCTGCACGAAAGCCAGCAGGTCGGCGTTCAGCACGTCCGCGTTGATCGTCAGCATCCCGTGCGAATAACCCGGATACGTCTTCAGCGTGCCGTTCTTCAGCAGCTTGACCGACTTCAGCGCGGAATCCGCGATCGGCACGATCTGGTCGTCCTCGCCGTGCAGCACGAGCGTCGGCACCGAGATCGACCGCAGGTCTTCGGTCTGGTCCGTTTCCGAGAAGGCCTTGATGCCTTCGTAGTGCGCCTTCGCGCTGCCGATCATGCCCTGGCGCCACCAGTTCTGGATCACGCCCGGGTGCACCACCGCGCCGGGCCGGTTGAAGCCGTAGAACGGGCCGGACGGCACGTCCAGGAAGAACTGCGCGCGATTGTCGGCGAGCGCCTTGCGGAAACCATCAAACACGTCGAGCGGCAGGCCTTCCGGGTTCGCGTCCGTCTTCAGCATCAGCGGCGGCACCGCGCTGACCAGCACCGCCTTCGCGACGCGGCCGGCCGGCTCGCCGTGCCGCGCCACGTAGCGCGCGACTTCGCCGCCGCCGGTCGAGTGGCCGACATGGACCGCGTTGCGCAGGTCGAGCGCTTCGGCCACCGCGAACGCGTCCGCCGCATAGTGGTCCATGTCATGGCCGTCGGAAACCTGCGCCGACCGGCCGTGACCGCGGCGATCGTGCGCGATCACGCGGTAGCCCTTCTGAACGAAGAACAGCATCTGGGTATCCCAGTCGTCGGAGGACAGCGGCCAGCCATGGTGGAACATGATCGGCTGTGCATCCTTCGGGCCCCAGTCCTTGTAGAAGATGTCGACGTTGTCCTTCGTGGTGATGTACGGCATGGCTGCAAGCTCCTTTTGGGTCAGTGAACATCGCGTGCCGGCCGATCGCCCGGGCGGGTGTCGGTGACGAACTGCGGCGCGGTGGCACACCGCGTCGGTCGACGCAGCACCTCCCGTTGTAGCGGAAAACGGCGACCGTGTCATGACGCCGATTACATGCCGACCTGCATCGCGCCCGGCGGGCCACGGCGACGTGTGGCAATATCGCGTCGGATCCGTCGTGCAGCCCCACTCACTCCAGGGACCCTCATGTTCGACCACGTCAAATTCGGCGTCAGCGACTATGCCGCGAGCAAGGCGTTCTTTCTCCGCGCACTCGAACCGCTCGGCGTAGCGGTCCTCGGCGAAGGCGTGCCGACCTACGGCGTCGAACTGGGCGCGCCGGGCAAGCCGACGCTGTGCCTGTTCCAGACCGACGAGCAGCCGGCCCATCTTCACCTCGCCTTCGCGGCCGACACGCGCGCGCAAGTCGACGCGTTCCACCGTGCGGCGCTGGCAGCCGGCGGCCAGGACAACGGCGCACCCGGCCTGCGCCCGCAGTATCACGCGAACTACTATGCCGCTTTCGTCATCGGTCCGGACGGGCACAACCTCGAGGCGGTTTGCTCGCGTCCCGAGGCGTGATCGTTCGATCGAACAACGATTCACCGCGCTCGCGTGCAACTCGACGAACCGTAGCTTGCCGCGCGCAAGCGACCGCGCGTCAGCCGTCCGTCGACACGGTCACCGCCTCCCACGCGCGCAGGTCTTCTTCCAGCGCCGCCCATCTGGCGCGCACGAGCCGAAGCGCGTCGCTGCCGAGCAACAGATGGGCCGGCGGATGGTCCGCCGCCATGACCGAGAGCATCGCGCGCGCGGCCTTGGCAGGATCGCCCGGTTGCCGGCCGCTCTTCTCCTCGCGCGCCTGGCGGATCGGATCGAAGATCGCGTCGTAATCGGCGATCGAGCGCGGCGTGCGCGTCATCGAGCGGCCGGCCCAGTCGGTGCGGAACGAGCCCGGCGCGACGGCCGTCACCGTGATGCCGAACGGCGCGAGTTCCTGGCCGAGCGTGTCGGAAATCCCTTCCAGCGCGAACTTGCTGCCGCAGTAATACGCGATGCCGGGCATCGTGATGTGGCCGCCCATCGACGTGATGTTCAGAATGCGGCCGCGCCGGCGTTCGCGCATGAACGGCACGACGGCCTTCATCATCGCGACGGCGCCGAATACGTTCACGTCGAACTGCCGGCGCATCTCCGACAGCGGCGACTCCTCCATGATGCCTTCGTGCCCGTAGCCGGCATTGTTCACCAGCACGCCGACGGGGCCGACGCTCGCCTCGACGTCCGCGACGACGCCGTCGATGCGTTCGAAATCGGTCACGTCGAGCACGCGCCCGATGGCCGCATGCGGGGACAGCGCTTCGAACGCCCGCCTGGCCTTTTCACTTCTCACGGTGCCGACCACCGTGTGACCCGCGGCCAGCGCCTCCTGTGCGAGCGCGCGGCCGAAGCCGCTGCTGACGCCGGTGATGAGCATGATGTTGCCGGATGCCATGTGAGCTTCTCCCGAATGTCGATCGAAGCGTGCATACTAGTCTGACGGACTACGCCGAATAAGCCCGATTCCGCTGATTTTCTTGCACAAAACTATGAGCGCCACGCCCTCCCCGGCTCGATCGCCGTCGCTGCCCGCGCGCGGCCGCCAACGCCTGATCGCGTTGCTGCTCGCGTTGGCGCCGGACGAAGGCTACAACCTGACCGCGCTGCCGAGCGTGCGTATCCTGCGTTCGAACCGTGCGCTGTCGCGCACGCCGGTCCTGTACGACCCGGGCATCGTGATCGTGTGCCAGGGCCGCAAGCGCGGCTATTTCGGCGGCGAGCGCTATCTGTACGACGAGGCCCACTATCTGGCCGTGTCGGTGCCCGTGCCGTTCAGCATGGAAACCGACGCAACGGCGGAGCACCCGCTGCTCGCGCTGTATCTGCACCTCGATTTCCCGATGGCGGCCGAACTGGCCGAGCGGATCGATCGCGAAGGCATCGCCGAATCCGTGCAGGCGCCGAGGAGCATGATGTCGACGCCGATGGACGACGCAATGCAGGCGAGCGTGCTGCGTTTCGTCGAGGCGATGCATCGGCCGCTCGAAGCGGCGGTGCTCGGCACCGGATTGCTGCGCGAACTGTATTTCCGCGTGCTCACCGGCGCGCAGGGCAGCGCGATGAGGAACGCGCTGGCGATGCGCGGCCAGTTCGGCCGGATCGGCCGTTCGCTGCGCCTGATCCACGCCGGCTACGCGCAAGCGCTCGACGTGACGCAACTGGCCGGGGAAGCCGGCATGAGCGTGCCGAGCTTCCACAGCCACTTCAGGGCGATCACGCAGGTGTCGCCGATGCAGTACCTGAAATCGACGCGGCTGCATCAGGCGCGCCTGTTGATGGTGCGCCAGGACCTGACGGCGGAGGCGGCCGGCCATGCGGTCGGCTATGCGAGCCAGTCGCAGTTCAGCCGGGAATTCAAGCGGCTGTTCGGGCTGACGCCCGCGCAGGAGACGAAGCGCATGCGCGCGCAGTTCGCGATTCCGGCGGCGTTCGAGGATGCGGTGTTCGTGTCGTCGCATTGACGCGTCCCGCCCCGCTGCGCCTGCATGCCCTCACCGCGCGCCCGCCTTCCACACCGTCACCGCGTGCAGCGTCTCCTCCGGCTTGAGCACGGTCGTCGGGAACGACGGATGGTCCGGCGAATCGGGAAAGTGCTCGGCTTCCCGCGCGCACATGCCGCCGTACGTGACGACCTTCAGCATCACGCCGCGCGCATTGGCCAGCGTGTGCGCGCTCACCGCGCGCCCGGCCGCGGTGGTTCCGTAATCCGCGCGGCTGAGTTTGCTATGCTGCGCGCATCGCCCGCCCGAGTCGATCGCCGACATGAACGACCTGACCGCCGATGTCGCGCGCACGCTGCGCGCCTCCTGCGACGCGTGCTACGGCACGGCCGCTGTCTGGCCGCTCGTCGAGCGTGCGTATGGCGAGCCGCAGCGCTTCTACCACACGCTCGCGCACCTGGCCGAGTTGTTCGGGCATCTCGCGCCCTATCGCGCCGAACCGCTTTGGCCGGCGATCGAACTCGCCGTCTGGGCGCACGACAGCGTCTACACGACGACGCTGCCGGACTACGCGGAAAACGAAGCGCGCAGCGCGCAATCGCTCACGCAGATCGTGCACGCGCACTGCACCGAATCGTGGCGACATGCGCACGCAGCGCACGTGTCCATCGCACACGCACTGGTGCTCGCGACGAAGTCGCACCGGCTGCCCGACACGTTTGGCTCCGATCCGGACGTGCTACGCGCCGGGCGGATTTTTCTCGATGCCGATCTCGCGATCCTCGCGGCCGCACCCGACCGGCTTCGCGAATACGACCGCGCGATCGCACGCGAATGGGCGCAGGATCCCGACGCGCCGTCGACGGCATTCCGCATCGGCCGCAAGCACGCGCTCGACCATCTGCGCGAGCAGGATTCGCTGTTTCATTCGGTGGAGTTCGCGCCGCTCACGCCGCTCGCGCAACGCAATCTCGACGCGCTGATCCGCATGTACGCGTGACTGCGATACGCGCGGACGTGCCGGTTCGTCAGACGGCCCCGCGCATCCGCACGACGGCCCGCGCCCGCACCGCGCACGTCGGGATCACCGCACCGGCGAGCGCCGACGCACCCGCGAGCACGAACGCGCTCGCATGGCCGCCGCCGTATTGCACGAGCCAGCCGGTCAGGCTGGGCGGCAACGCGTAATAAACCGATGTGAAAACATCAACTTTCCGTGTGCCTGTCCGGCTCACGCCCCGTGGAGTCCCGACACATGCCGCTTTCCAACGCCCAGCTCGCCCAAACCATCGATCACACGCTGCTCGCGCCCGACGCGAGCGACGCGCAGATCCGCGAACTCTGCCGCCAGGCGGCCGAGCATCGCTTCTACTCGGTCTGCGTGAATTCGGCGAACGTGCCGCTCGCCGCGCGCGCGCTGGCCGGCACCGGCGTGCGCGTCTGTGCGGTGGTCGGCTTCCCGCTCGGCGCGGGCCTGTCCGCCGCGAAGTCGTTCGAGGCGCCGGCCGCGATCGCGGTGGGCGCGCGCGAGATCGACATGGTGATCAACCTCGGCGCGCTGAAGAGCGGCCGCGCCGACGACGTGAAGGCCGACATCGACGCCGTGCACCGCGCATGCGACACGGTGCCGCTCAAGGTGATCCTCGAAACGGGGTTGCTCGCCGACGACGAGAAGGTGCGCGTGTGCGAGATGTGCCGTGAGCTCGGCGTCGCGTTCGTGAAGACGTCGACCGGCTTCGGTCACGGTGGCGCGACGCTCGCGGACGTCGCGCTGATGCGCCTCACGGTCGGCCCCGCGCTCGGCGTAAAGGCATCCGGCGGCGTGCGCGACCGCGCTCGCGAGGCCGGCGCGACGCGGCTGGGTACGAGCACCGTGGTGGTGATCGTCAGTGACGAGCGGAGCGGCGACGCGGCGTACCGACCCGGCGGCAACCAGGCTGCCTGCGCGTCAGCGGCTGACGATGTGCAGGCAGCCGTCCCCGGACAGTTCGCCCGCCGCCCGGGCGGGTGGCGTTCCCGCCACGATCCCCGCCACGGTCAGCACGGACAACCGCTCACGCCAGGACTCATTGCGTCGGGTCTTTCAACTCGATCAGCAGATCCTTCGCCGCGACCCGCTCGCCGACCTTCACGTGCACGGCCGCGATCTCGCAGTCACGCTCCGCCGCGATGTGCGTTTCCATCTTCATTGCCTCAAGCGCGATCAGCGTCGTGCCGGCCGTCACGCGCTGGCCCGGCTGCACGGCCACCGTCACCACCGAGCCCGGCATCGGCGCGGCGACATGCAGCGGATTCGCCGGATCGGCACGCTGCAGGCCATGGCGCTCCTTGCCCGCCTGCACGACCGTCTTCTGCTCGACCAGCGCGGAACGCGACTGGCCGTTCAGCTCGAACAGCACCTTCACGATGCCGTCCTGCGCATCGGCGTGCTGGCCCTGCAGCGACACCAGCAGCGTCTTGCCCGGCTCGATGTCGATCGCCACTTCCTCCTGCGGCTGCAGGCCATACAGGAACGCCGACGTCGGCACGACCGACGTGTCGCTGTACGCGCGAACGTGCGCGTAATAGTCGACCGTCTGCTTCGGATACATCAGGTAGGACGCCAGTTGCCGGTCGTCGAGCGGCTGCTCGCACGCGGCCTCGGCCTGCTTGCGCACCGTGTCGAGATCGACCGGCGGAATCTGGTCGCCGGGACGATACGGCGCCGGCGGCTCGCTCTTGAGCACCTTGCGCGACAGGTCCGCCGGGAAGCCGTCCGGCGGGAAGCCCAGCTCGCCCTTGAACAGCGACACGACCGACTCGGGGAACGCGAGGTCCTTGTCCGGGTTGCGTACGTCGTCCACGCTCAGGTCGTTCGCGACCATCATCAGCGCCATGTCGCCGACCACCTTCGACGTCGGCGTGACCTTCACGATGTCGCCGAACAGATGGTTCACGTCCGCATACGCGCGCGACACCTCGGTCCAGCGATGATCGATGCCGAGCGAGCGCGCCTGCTCGCGCAGGTTCGTGTACTGGCCGCCGGGCATCTCGTGACGGTAGACGTCGGCCGTGCCCGCGCGAATCTCCGATTCGAACGGCGCATAGTAGCGACGCACGCCCTCCCAGTACATCGACGCTTCGTGCAGGCGATCCTGATCAAGCCCCGGATCGCGTTCGCTGCCGGCCAGTGCGGCCGCGATGCTCGACAGGTTCGGCTGCGACGTGAGGCCGCTCATCGCGTCGAGCGCGCCGTCCACCGCGTCGCAGCCTGCCTCGACCGCCGCGAGCACCGACGCCGCGGCGATGCCGCTCGTGTCGTGCGTATGGAAATGCACCGGCAGCCCGGTTTCCTCCTTGAGCGCCTTCACGAGCGCCGCGACTGCCCGCGGCCTGCAGATTCCGGCCATGTCCTTGATGCCGAGCACATGCACGCCGGCCTGCTGCAGCTCGCGCGCGATGCCGACGTAATACTTGAGGTCGTACTTCGAACGCGACGTGTCGAACAGGTCGCCGGTGTAGCAGATCGCGCCTTCGCAGAGCATCCCGCTCTCGCCCACCGCGTCGATCGCCACGCGCATGTTGCGCACCCAGTTCAGCGAATCGAACACGCGGAACACGTCGACGCCGGCACTGGCGGCCTGCTGCACGAAGAAGCGCACGACGTTGTCCGCGTAGTTCGTGTAGCCGACCGCGTTCGAGCCGCGCAGCAGCATCTGGAACAGGATGTTCGGCACGCGCTCGCGCAGCAGCGCGAGCCGTTCCCACGGGTCTTCCTTCAGGAAGCGCAGCGCGACGTCGAAGGTCGCGCCGCCCCAGCATTCGAGCGAGAACAGTTGCGACAGCTCGCGCGCGTAGAACGGCGCGATCGGCAGCATGTCGGCCGTGCGCATGCGCGTCGCGAACAGCGACTGGTGAGCGTCGCGCATCGTCGTGTCGGTCAGCAGCACCTGCTTCTGGTCGAGCATCCAGTTCGCGAACTTCTCGGGGCCAAGCTCACGCAAGCGATCGCGTGTGCCGGCCGGGATCGCCACGGCCGTATCGATCTTCGGCAGCACGGGTTTCGACAACGGCAGCGCCGGCAGCGTGCGGCCGCTCATCTCGGCGTTGCCGTTCACGTTCAGCTCGCCGAGATAGCGCAGCAGCTTCGTCGCGCGATCGCCGCGCTTCGCGAATGCGAGCAGCTCCGGCGTCTTGTCGATGAAGCGTGTCGTCGCGTCGCCCGCGATGAAGGCCGGGTGGTTGATCACGTTCTCGAGGAACTGCAGGTTCGACGTGACACCGCGAATCCGGAACTCGCGCAGTGCGCGATCCATCCGGTGAATCGATTCGGCCGCCGTCGGTGCCCACGTCGTCACCTTGACGAGCAGCGAGTCGTAGTACGGCGTGATCACCGCGCCGCCATACGCGGTGCCGGCATCGAGGCGCACGCCGAAGCCGGCCGCGCTGCGGTAGGCAGTGAGTCGCCCGTAGTCGGGCAGGAAATCGTTCTCCGGATCCTCGGTCGTGATCCGGCATTGCAGCGCGTTGCCGTTCAGCGGAATCGCCTGCTGTTCCGGCACGCCGGCCGCACGTTCGACGAGCGTGCCCGCGCCATCAATGACATCGTCGGCCAGACCAATCCGCCCGCCTTCCGTGATGCGGATCTGCGCCTTCACGATGTCGATCCCGGTGACCATCTCGGTCACCGTGTGCTCGACCTGGATGCGCGGGTTCACTTCGATGAAGTAGAACTGGCCGGTGTCGGCGTCCATCAGGAACTCGACGGTGCCGGCATGCGTATAGCCGACCGCGCGCATGAGGCGCAATGCCGCTTCGCAGAGTTCGGCGCGACCTTCGTGATCGAGATACGGCGCCGGCGCGCGTTCGACGACCTTCTGGTTGCGCCGCTGCACCGTGCAGTCGCGCTCGTACAGATGCACGACCGTGCCGTGCGTATCGCCGAGCACCTGCACCTCGACGTGCCGCGCATTGCGCACGAGCTTCTCGACATACACCTCATCGTTGCCGAACGCGGCCAGCGCCTCGCGGCGCGCGACAGGCAGCAGGGTCTCGAGGTCCTGCGCGCTTTCGAGCACGCGCATCCCGCGTCCGCCGCCGCCCCAGCTCGCCTTCAGCATCAGCGGATAGCCGACTTCCTCGGCCAGCGCCTTGCATGCCGCGAGATCGTCCGGCAGCGGCGCGGTCGCGGGCATCACCGGCACGCCGGCCGCGATCGCCGCGTTGCGCGCGGCCACCTTGTTGCCGAGCGTGCGCATCACGTCCGGCGACGGGCCGATCCAGCGAATGCCGGCATCGATCACGGCCTGCGCGAAGTCGGGGTTCTCGGACAGGAAGCCGTAGCCGGGATGGATCGCGTCGACGTTGGCCTGCCGCGCGACGCGCAGGATGTCGTCGATGTCCAGATACGCGGCGAGCGGCTTCCTGCCTTCGCCGATCAGGTAGCTTTCGTCCGCCTTGAAGCGATGCAGCGCGAGACGGTCTTCCTTCGAATAGATCGCCACCGTGCGGATGTTCAGCTCGGCGGCGGCACGCATCACGCGAATCGAGATTTCCGAGCGGTTCGCGATCAGGATGGACTGGATGGGGGTAGGCGTCACGGCAGCCATGGATAGTGAAAAGTTGAATTGAACTCGCCGATGCGCCGTCCGCCGCCCGGTTGCTTCGCTGGGCGGCATGCAGGCCTTGCATCGGTCATTCGCGGTTGCATCGTCCCGGCTTTCGCCAGCCAACATGTTCGCCATATCGCACGACTGTGGCTATAACCGTCGCGACGACGAATGGTATTCAGCCGACCAGCCGGAAATAAGGGAGCGGCTCCCAAGCCGGTCGCCGGTCCGGTTCGTTTCATCCGGAAAGACCGGTCATGTCGCTCCATTAATGCAAAAAGCAGGCCACATCGAATATCGAACGGACGGCGTTGATGGACGGTGTCCCGACGCGAAACCCGGCCCCGTATCGGCTCACATACGAAATCGAGGTTTCAATTCTGAAATCCGGCCGGCCGCGAACATCCGCGGTATCTCATGCGCAAGGAATGCGCGTCTCATTGCGCGGGCAATCGAACTGCCGCCGGCACTTGACCTGCCGGACCGCGGCCTCGGGACGCCCGGCTTGCGCGCGGCAAACCAGACATAAGGCAGCCGGCGCAGGTCTCACCGGATGGACGCATGGTGCCAGGACAGCGTGTCATTGCCCGATCTCGACGCCCGCATCGAGCCAGCCGCGCATCATCACGCCGACCTCGTCGCTCAGCCACTGCCGGAACAGCCGATACTCCGGGCGCGGCTGCGCATTCCGGTGCGTGATCAGGTAATGATGGCGATCGCGAAACACCAGCACGTCCTGTACCGGCCGCATCAGGATGCCCTGGTCGATTTGCCGGTGCACGAGGTGATGCCAGCCCAGCAGCGTGCCCTCGCCGGCCTCGGCCTGCGCGACGAGCAGCCGGTAGTCGTTGCTTTCCAGATGCTTGTTCTCGGTCAGCGTGTCGGTGCCGTCGCTCTGCTGGAACCAGTTGCGCCACACGCGCCAGTCGACGTGCTCGCACACCTGCGCGCGGCCGAGCATCGACAGGTTCAGGGTCGGGCACGACAGCAGGTCCAGCGGCTTGAGCGACCGGCCATGAAAATGACGTTCGTGAAACGACGGGCTGCACACCGGGTACACGATGTCGTGAAACAGCGGCTCGACTTCGAACTCGGCCTCGCGCGGCGGGTTCTTCGTGATGATCACGTCGGGCTCGATGAGCCCGTCGAGCTCCATGAAGTGCTCGGTGACGATCACGTGCAGCCGGATATCCGGAAACTGCTCGCGAAACGCCGGCAGCCGCGACGACAGCCACAGCGCCGAGAACGTGTGCGACACGCAGATCATCAGCGCGTGCTTGTCGGTACGGCGCACCGCCTCCGCCGCCTCGGCGATGTTCATGATCGACAGATACGACGCGTTGTAGAGAATCCGTCCGGCATCCGTCAGCGCGATATGCCGGCCGGTCCGCTCGAACAGCGCGACGTCGAGCGAATCCTCGAGCTCCTTGATCTGCCGGCTGATCGCGGCCTGCGTCACGCACAGCACCTCGGCCGCCTGGGTGAAGCTTTCGTAGCGCGCCGCCGTCACGAAGCACCGCAGCGCCCGAAGCGACGGCATCTGCGCGAGGAGTCGGTCTGCAAACAATTGCTTCTTCAACATGGCTTTCACTCTCAAACGGGGGTCGGACGCGGCGCCGACGAACCCGTCGTCCGCAGCCTGCCGGCTGCCCGCGGGCCGTGTCATCGCAAACCTTAATTATCCGAATATTGCAGCTTGCGTGCCAGCCGGGGTGGCTGGCAACGGCGGCGGCGCCGAAGCGGCGTCACGACGACGTCATTGTCGATCGATTGTGCACCGCATCGCCATTATCGGAAGCGATGATCGGGACTGCAAGACGAACGGCGAACCGGCATGCCCGTCGGCCGCGCCGCCCCCGCACCGCGCATTTGCGCAGCGCACCACCTGCCAGGCCGGGCCGTCACGGCAGGCAGCCGGACGCACCGCCGTTCGTCGCGCGCGGCTTGCGTGGCTTGCGCCGGCCGATCGACCGGCGGCCGTGCTCGCGCGGCATGGCGCAGGGCGGCATCGCGGTCAAGCCGAGGCGTGCGTGAAGCGGCCGCAGCCGCTGCGCGCATGCCGCCGGCCAGGCCGCGCGGGCCCGGCGTGCGGCGCATCCGGCGCGCGCTCAGTCGAGCTTCAGCCAGGTGGTCTTCAGCTCGCAATACTGATCGTGCGCGTAGACGGACTTGTCGCGCCCACCGAAGCCCGACTGCTTGAAGCCGCCGAACGGCGTCGACAGGTCGCCTTCGCCGAAGCAGTTCACCGTGACCGTTCCCGCGCGAATCCGCGCGGCGACCTTGTGCGCGCTGTTCACGTTGTCGGTCCACAGCGACGCCGCCAGCCCGTAGCACGTGTCGTTCGCGATCCGCACCGCATCGTCGACGTCGTCGTATTCGATGACGCACACGACCGGCCCGAACACCTCGTCGCGCGCGATGCTCATTTCCGGCGTCACTTGATCGAAGATCGTCGGTTCGACGAACCAGCCGCCCGTCTCCGCGAGGATCGCGTGCCCGCCGCACACCACGCGCGCGCCTTCCGCCTTCGCCTTCTCGATATGGCCGAGCACCTTCTCGTAGTGCTTCTGCTCGATCAGCGCGCCGAGCTTCACGTCCGGGTCGAGCGGATCGCCGGTCTTCCAGCCGGCGAGCACGGCCTGGATCTTCTCCAGCAGTTCTGCCTTGCGGCTCGACGGAACGAGGATCCGCGAGCCGGCGCTGCAGTTCTCGC
The DNA here is from genome assembly GCF_003853415.1 of Burkholderia sp. Bp9142. Classification (GTDB taxonomy): domain Bacteria; phylum Pseudomonadota; class Gammaproteobacteria; order Burkholderiales; family Burkholderiaceae; genus Burkholderia. The sequence continues at coordinate 35,933 of NZ_QTPP01000047.1, forward strand.
CCATGTTCCAGAACGCGGCCGCAACCGCCTGTTCCGCCACCGCATCGAGGTTCGCGACGTCCGGCAGGATCACCTGCGGATTCTTGCCGCCGCACTCGAGCACGACGCGCTTCAGGTTGGTATCGGCCGAGTAGTGCAGGAACCGCTTGCCGGTCGCGGTCGAGCCGGTGAACGCGATGAGATCGACATCCGGATGGCGGCCGATCGCCTCGCCGGCTTCGCCGCCGAACCCGGTGACGACGCTGAACACGCCCGGCGGCACGCCGGCTTCCAGCGCGAGATCGGCGATCCGCAGCGTCGACAGCGACGTCTGCTCGGCCGGCTTCACGACCACGCTGTTGCCCACCGACAGCGCGGGACCGATCTTCCACGCGAGCATCAGCGCCGGGAAATTCCACGGCAGCACGGCGCCGACGACGCCGATCGGCTCGCGCGTGATCATGCTCACGACGCCCGCACCCGACGGCGACAACGCGTCGTAGCGCTTGTCGGTCACTTCCGCGTGCCAGCGAATGCACGCGGCCGACTCGGGAATATCGAGCCCCAGGCATTCGCCGATCGGCTTGCCGGCTTCCAGCGCCTCGAGCAACGCGAGCTCCTCCGCATGCTCGTCGATCAGCTGCGCGACGCGCAGCAGCACTGCCTTGCGGTGCGCGGGCGCGGCCTTCGACCAGACACCCGATTCGAACACGTCGCGCGCGGCCGCGACCGCCCGCTCGACGTCCTGCTCGCTGCATCGCGCCACCTCGGCGAGCACCTTGCCGGACGCGGGGTTGAGCGTCGCGAACGTCTCGCCCGACGCCGCCGCGCTACGTTGCCCCGCGATGAACGCGCGCCCGTCGAGCGACAACGCATTCGCCTGCTGTTTCCAATCCTGATGGGTCGTCATGTCATTTCCTCAATCATCAAAGCTCGGCACCGGCCGAGAATTCCTTGGCCCAGATCGTTGCCGACACGGCCAGGTCGACGATCGGTCGAACCGGCAGCGGGCGCGGACGCGGCTGCTTCAGCAACTGCTGCACGAGGCTGTTCGATTCGCCGAGCGCATGTTCGGCGATCAGCTTGCCGGAGGCCGACCCGCGGCTCAGGCCGAGGCCGTTGCAGCCGATCGCCTGGTAGAGGCCGTCGTCGCGCTTGCCGAACAGCGCACCGTTGTTGGCGGACAGGCACAGCGGCCCGCCCCACGTATATTCGAGCTCGACGCCGCCGAGCATCGGGAAGCGGCGCTCGAACGAGCGCTGATGCAGATGCCGCGACTTCGCGAGATCGGCCTGCGACGCCTTCACGTCCGGCCGGAACGCGAAATGGTTGCGCACGCAAATGCGGTTGGTGATCAGCCGCCGCACCGTCGTGCCCATCGGATCGGCCGGAATCAGCGACCACGAGCGCGTGCCGCCGAGTTTCGCCACTTCGTCGGGATTCATCGGGCGCGTGAGCGACGCGAACGTGTACACCGGCAGCAGGCCGTTCGAATGCATGCCGAAGGTCGCCGCGTACGCGTTCGTGCACAGGATCACCTGCTTCGCGACGATCGTGCCGCCGGCGAAGTGCAGCACGCGTGTGTCGCCCCGAGGTTCGATCCGCGTGACGGGGCTGAGCTCGAACACCGTCACGTTGTCCGGTTGCGTCGCCGCCAGGCCGCGCATCAGCGCGGCCGGCTGCACCGTGCTGCAGCCGGGCGTGAACAGTGCGCCCGTGTAGAAGTCGGTTCCGGTCACCGCCTGGATCCCGGCCTGGTCGAGCCATTCGAACGCTTCGCCGATGCGGGTCAGTCCGTCGGCAAAATGCGCGAGCGCGGCGGCGCCCTTCTTGTTCACCGATGCGTGGAATTTGCCGTCGTCGCGCCAGTCGCAGTCGATGCCGAAGCGCCGCACGATCGCGCGCACATAGTCGATGCCGTGCCGCTGAAACCGCACGTCGGCGCGATCCTCGTCGATGCTGCGCGAGTAGCTTTCGCTGCTGATGTCGTGCGGCAGGTCGACGAAGAATCCGGAATTGCGCCCGGCCGTCGTGCGTCCGATCCGGTCGGCCTCGACGAGCGCGATCGACGCGCCGGGCGCGAGCTCCGCGAGCCGGCGCGCCGCGCAAAGGCCGGTGATGCCGCCGCCCACGACCACCCAGTCGAACCGGCTGTCGGATGTGACGGCCTTCGCTTCCTGCGCCGGCGGCAGGGTCTCCCACCACCCGTTCGTCCCGTCCGGCGCCGGAAACCGCGCGAATTCCAGATTCGAGCCCATGATGGATTACCCGGCGTCGCGCAGCAGCGGTTTCACGAGCTTCGCGAACGCGTCGCGCTCGTCATCCGACAGCGCGCCGAGCGGTGCGCGGGCGACGCCGACCGGCAGGCCGGCCAGCTCGCAGCCGTAGCGCACGTACTGGATGAACTTGCCGCTGCGCTCGAGCAGTTCGAGCACCGGCAGCAGTTGCGCCATCAGCTTGCGGCCGGTCGCGAAATCGCCGCGCTTCACACAGGCGTCGAACAGCTCGGTGTGTGCTTCCGGCAGGAAGTTCGACGCGCCGCCCACCCAGCTGCGCGCGCCCCACGCGAAGAACTCGAGCGCCTGGTCGTCCATCCCGCAGCTCAGCACGAGCCGGTCGCTGAAATGCGTCGACAGATGATGCAGGTGCGCGATATCGCCGGTGCTTTCCTTCATCGCGACGAAGTTCTTGCGCTCGAGCAGCGTCTCGAGAATGTCGTCGCCGATTTCCGTGCCCGTGCGGGCCGGGAAGTTGTACAGCATGATCGGCATGTCGAGCGCGTCGTCGACCGCGAGCAGGTGCGCGAGCAGTTCCTGCTGGGTCGGCTGCGCGTAGTACGGCGCCGCAACCAGCAGCGCGTTCAGTCCCGCGCGTTTCGCTTCGCGGCCGAGGCGCAGCACCTCCTTCGTCGTCGTCGCGTTGATGCCCGCGGTCAGGAACGTCTTGCCGCCGGCCGCGGCGGCAACCGTGTCGAACGTGCGCACGCGCTCGTCGAAGCTCAATGCGTAGTATTCGCCCGTCGTCCCGCCGATGCTGAGGCCGGACACCCGGCCCGCGAGATTGGCCGCATGGCGGCCCAGCAGTGCATGATCGATTTCGCCGTCCGCGTCGAACGGGGTGACCAGCGGTGTGTGTACGCCCTCGAAGCTCATTTTGATTCCTCATTCAGGTGGGTGCGCCGGGTTCTCGCCGTCGAGCGGGAAACCGGCAATTTGACAAAACGCCGTCGGCGCGTCGCGGCATTCGCGCAGCCACGCCGATCGATTCGCTACGTGATCGGAACGATGTTCAGGTCCGGCGCCGATGCCGGGATCAGGCGAATGCCTCCACATGCGCATAAATGGGGAACTGGCTGCACAGGTCGCGCACGCGGGTCCGCACCGAGCGCTCGACCGCTTCGTCGCCGCCCGGATCGCGCTTGAGCGCCGCCAGGACTTCGAGGATCATTTCCCCGATCTGCTCGAACTGCGCGGGTCCGAAGCCGCGCGTGGTGCCGGCCGGCGTGCCGAGCCGGATGCCGGACGTGACCATCGGGTTTTCCGTATCGAACGGAATGCCGTTCTTGTTGCAGGTGATGCCGGCGCGCTCCAGCGCCTTCTCGGCCTGTGTGCCGGTAATGCGCCGCGAACGCAGGTCGACCAGCAGCAGGTGGTTGTCCGTGCCGCCCGTGACGAGCGAGAGGCCGCCGGCCGTCAGCACGTTGGCGAGTGTCTGCGCGTTGCGCAACACCTGGTCGATATAGCGCGTGAACTCCGGGCGCAGCGCCTCGGCGAACGCCACCGCCTTTCCGGCGACGACATGCATCAGCGGGCCGCCCTGCAGCCCCGGAAATACCGCCGAATTGATCTGCTTCGCGATCTCGGCGTGGTTCGTCAGGATGAAGCCGCCGCGCGGGCCGCGCAGCGTCTTGTGCGTCGTCGACGTCACCACGTCGGCGAACGGCACCGGGTTCTGGTGCCGGCCGGCCGCGACGATGCCGGCGATGTGCGCCATGTCGACCATCAGCTTCGCGTCGACGCTGTCCGCGATCTCGCGAAATGCGGCGAAGTCGAGCGCGCGCGGATACGCGGAGTAACCGGCGATGATCAGCTTCGGGCGATGCCGCTCGGCAAGCCGGCGCACGTCGTCGTAATCGATGCGCAGCGTGTCCGGGCTCACGCCGTACTGCACCGCGTTGAACCACTTCCCCGACAGCGCGGGCCGTGCGCCGTGCGTGAGATGGCCGCCCGCATCGAGGGACATGCCCATCACCGTGTCGCCGGGCTTGACGAGCGCGAGCATCACCGCGCCGTTGGCCTGCGCGCCCGAGTGCGGCTGGACGTTCGCCTGCGCGGCGTCGAACAGGGCGCACGCGCGATCGATCGCGAGCGACTCGATCCGGTCGACGTGGTCGCAACCGCCGTAGTACCGCCGGGACGGATAGCCTTCCGCGTACTTGTTCGTCAGCACGGTGCCCTGCGCCTCCAGCACCGCCGCCGACGCGATGTTTTCGGACGCGATCAGTTCGATCTGGCTCTGCTGGCGACGCAGTTCCAGTGCGATCTCCGATGCGATCACCGGATCCCGGCTCTGGAGCGTTTCGGAAAAAAATCGGGCGTTCTCGTTCACTTGGTGACTCCGCGGCGCGAATCGTTACGTGCTGCATGAACTGCATGTACCGCATACCGCAAGGCCGGCGCCCGCGTTGGGGCCCCGGCCGTCGGCATCGGGCGACATGCGTCGCCGGTAGCGCGGCTTTACTGCTGCAGCCAGGCCTTCAGCTTTTCCGGATGGGCATCGACGAACTTCTTCGCGGCCGTCGCGTAGTCGTTCGTGGTGTTGCCTTCGAACTCGATGGCTTCGACGTCGGCCAGCGTCAGCTTCAGGTGCTTGAAGAACACGTCGGCACGCGGGAACTTGCCGGCGAACTTCTTCGATGCGAACGCGTGAACCTGCTCTTCACCGCCCAGCGTGCCCTTCGTGTCCTTCAGGTAACGCATCTGCCACTTCTGGAACAGCCAGTGCGGGCTCCACACCGTCGCGACGATCCACTGCTTCGACTGGTACGCACGCGACACGCTCGCCAGCATGCCGGCCTCGCTCGACGCCTGGAGGTTGTAGCCGTCCAGGTTGTAGGTCTTGATGGTCTTCTCCGACGCCTGCATCAGGCCGCCGCCCGGCTCGATGCCCTGGATCGTGCCGTTCAGCTTGCTCTTGACTTCCGGCTTGTTCAGGTCGGCGATCGACGACAGCTCCGATTCGGGAACGTAGGTCGGCACGGCCCAGCCGTTCCTGCCGCCGGTATAGATGATGCCGACGTCATCCAGGTCGTTCTTGTACTTTGCGTAGTACGTCCCGTGCGTGACCGGCAGCCAGCCGCCGACCATGATGTCGAGATCCCCGCGCGCAACGCCCTGGTACTGGATGCCGATGTCAGCCTGAACGAACTGCACGGGCTGCTTGAGTTGCGTTTCCAGCACGTACTTCGCGACGTTGGCCACCGCGAGCACGTCCGCCCAGTTGGTCACCGCGATCTTGACCGGCTCGGCGGCCGACGCCGCTCCCACACCTGCGCTGCAGGCAACCACCGTCGATACCGCGAGTTTCGCCAGAAGCGATTTGAACGTATGGGTATTCATCTAGTACTCCTTGTTAATCACGCGAGTCTTTCAAGGATGAGTAACGCCTTCGATCGGCGTTGCTGGTCTCCACGCACTGCTACACCGGTTCCGCCGCGGCACCGTGGCCGCAGCGCTTCATGTTCCGTCAACTGCCTGCGGCTGCCGAATCCGTCAGGTACGTGCCGCGCCACGCGGGCCGGCCTTGCCTGCACGCGCGGCCGGCCGCGCCTTCTTCTTCGCCTTCACGCCGAAGCTCTCCGTCAGCCGATCCAGCACGATCGCGAGCAGCACGACGCCCAGCCCGCCTTCGAAGCCGATCCCGATGTCGAGGCGCTGGATGCCGCTCAGCACGTACTCGCCGAGGCCGCCCGCGCCGATCATCGACGCGACCACCACCATCGACAGCGCCATCATGATCGTCTGGTTCACGCCGGCCATGATCGACGGCAGCGCGTTCGGCAGCTGGATCTTCCACAGAAGCTGCCAGTCGGTGCTGCCGAACGAGCGGCCGGCTTCGATCAGTTCCTCGCGGACTTGCCGGATGCCGAGCGTCGTCAGCCGCACGACGGGCGGCATCGCGAACACGATCGTCGCAATCACCGCCGGCACGCGTCCGAGGCCGAACAGGATCACGGCCGGGATCAGGTACACGAACGCGGGCATCGTCTGCATGAAGTCCAGCAGCGAGCGCAGGATCATGCCGATCCGGTTGTTGCGCGCCCCCCAGATCCCCAGCGGGACGCCGATCACCAGGCTGAAGAACGTCGCCGCGGTGACGAGCGCGAGGGTCGAGACCGTCTGTGCCCACAAGCCCATGTAGTGAATGACGAGCAGCGCGAGGCCGACGAAGATCGAGAACACGATACCGCGGCGCCACAGCGCGAGTCCGACCAGGATCACGACCATCGCGATGAACGGTACGGCGGCGAGGCCGTCCTCGAGCAGTTTCACGACCGCGCCGAGCCCGGCCGAGAAGGTGTCGAAGCCACCGCGGAAATGCAGAAACAGGAAATTGACGAAATTTTCCGCGAACTTCCCGATCACCGACGAATTCATGCTGCCCTCCGTTGCATCATCTGCTTGAGTATCGTCCGGCAGGACACGACGCCCGCCAGTTGTCCCGCTGCGTCCGTCACCGGCACGTCGTGCTCCTGGGTCAGCGCGATCGATGCGAGCTGGTGAAGATCCGTATCGATCGAAACCGCGTTGAAGTCATGCAGGAACGCCTCGCGAATCGGCCGCGCGCCCGACCGGTGCAGCGTGGCCGGCGTGACGCAGCCCAGATATTGGCCGGCCTCGTCGCACACGTAGCCGCATTCCGCGCCGCTGTCGATCAGCTGGTTCAGGTAGCGGTCGGACGGCGTGCCGGCATCGCACCGAAGCAGCCCGCGCTCGACCGTCGTCATCATGCTGGATGCCTTCAGGAAGCGCGATACGTCGACGTTGCGGAAGAAGTCCTGCACATACGCATCCGCCGGCGTCTGGATCAGTTCGGCCGGCGTGCCGACCTGGATCAGGCAGCCGTCCTTCATGATGCCGATGCGCCCGCCGATCTTCACCGCTTCCTCGATATCGTGGGAAATGAACACGATCGTGCGCTGCTCGTCCTTCTGCAGGCGCAGCAGTTCGTTCTGCATTTCGAAGCGGATCAGCGGGTCGAGCGCGGAGAATGCCTCGTCCATCAGCAGGACCGACGGATTCACCGCCAGCGCACGAGCCAGGCCCACGCGCTGCTGCATGCCGCCGGACAATTCGCTCGGCAGCAGCTTCTCGTACGACCCGAGGCCGACGCGCTCCAGCGCGGCGCGTGCAACCTCGTAGCGCTGCGCTTTCTTGATCCCCGCGACCTCGAGCCCGTACGCGATGTTGTCGATCACGGTCCGGTTCGGCAGCAGTGCGAACGACTGGAACACCATCGCCATCTTCTGGCGCCGGACGTCGCGCAGCTCCGGCGTCGACATCGGGGCGATGTCGCGGCCTTCGAGCACGACCTGCCCGGAGCTCGGCTCGATCAGCCGGTTGAGCAGGCGAACCAGCGTCGATTTGCCGGAGCCCGACAGGCCCATGATCACGAAGATCTCGCCGGCCCTGACGCTCAGGCTCACGTCGTTGACCGCCACCATGTTGCCCGTTTCGGCGAAGATCTCGTTGCGCCCGACGCCGCGCTTCATCATTTCGATCGCACGCTCGGGCTTCGGACCGAAGATCTTCGACAGGTGCTTGACGGTCAGGATGTCGGTTCCGGTCGCGATACTCGACCGGGCGAGCGACGGCGCACCGTCGGTGGTGATTGCTCCGGGGGGAACTACGTCGCCCGGTGCAAACGTCAGATTTGGGGCCATTCTGTCATCCCGACTGGGTGGTGATGGAAACCGCGAACTTCGTACGAGTCGCCTTCGATTGCCCGCTTGTTGCGTGGGTTCGATACGCTCCTGCGCGGTTGACGGCGCTGATGCAGTGATTGCAGCGTATCAATCCAATTTCGTCGTTCCAGATACATTTTCTGTGCGCTTTCCCATACCTTTGGTAATGCATCGAAAACGTGCGGAAAAGTGCGCATGGCGACGACCGGCAGAATCGGGGCGAGAGCCAATACCGGCGCGGCTGAGCGGGATCACGCGGAAATCGCGGCAAGGTGGTGCACGCGGGGCGCAGGATCGTGCGCTAGGGGAAAATCCCGACGGTGGTGCATCAGGGAAACTACCGAGAAAACCGGCGCGCGACGGTGCAGACGGCAGTCGAGGCGGCTCGGATACGAAGAATCGGCGGTCGAGGAAGGACGCTACCGCGCCGCAATCCCCGCGACGAACAACACGCAAGCCGCCACCGACGCTACCGTGCGCACGTGATTCCACCGCGTCCAGTCGTGCGCATAGCGCGCCCACAACGCCGCACCCTGCGCGGTTGCCGGATCGGCCGCGGCGAGCGCCTCGTTGAGCGGCACGTTGACGGCCATCCTCCCGCAACCGATCGCCGAACCCCAAAGCAATGCGGAAGCCACGAACGCGATCATGATGATCGGTACTCGACGCGTCGCCGCACCGAGCAAAGCCCGCGGCCGCGCGCTGAAGTTATCGCCCTGGATCGGCAACGCGTTCGTGCACGGGACCTGGTTGACGATCGTGCGCGCGTTTCGTCATTTGCGGCATTGAAAGACGCTCGCACGATTCGTTCGATTTCATCGGCCTTCTGCGTGCCAATTCAGCGTTCTCTTACTTCTGGCTGGCACTGGCTGATTGAGAGACGCCTCGGCCGGTCAGCAACGCGTTGCGGAACTGTGGCACGAAACTCATGAGGGCCTCGTCGATGCCCTTGATCGCGTTGGGCAAATCCTTTACCAGATCGGTATAGAAAGGATAGATATAAGGGCCATCCCCCTTTGCGTCCTGGGCGAAGGTGGAGCCTGTATTCTTGTTGACGCCACCCCCGCCAGAGCTCGGGCTTAGATGACCAGGGATCGGATAGAAGATGTTTTGCGAAAAAATCGGCTCGAACGTCTTCGCCGAAAAAATTCGAATCTGGGTATTTACCGATCGGACATACGGCCAACCCAATCCGTTTGCGCCGTAACCCGTATTGGCCGGCGCGATCAGAATTGCATCCGCTCCCGTGTACGCGTCGCCTTTCAGCACCGGATGCAGCCAATCCCCTGCAATTTTGGGCATGCCGGCCTGACCAAGATCGATTTCCTTCACCTGGTAGCCTTGTGCCCGTAGCTCGCCCTCCAATGCCTCAATGTACTTGCGGTTCAGCCCGGTATCGCCCAGTTCGCTCTTGACGAGACTGTTGAAATCCTTGTTGGTACGAGTCGATACTGCCGCCGTCCCTCCGGCGATCGCGCCGCCAACCGCGGCGGCCAACAGACCCACCCCAGGAATCGGAACGATGACCGGCCCCCCGGCCGTAGCGGCAAAATACACGGTTGGCCTCGACACATCGACCGCAATTGTCTTGATCGACGACATTTTTTGCGTATCGAGGTCGAATTGAGGTGTCGATGCACACGCACCGAGCACCACACTCGACGCAACGATCGCAACTGTACAGCGCACCCGCATTTTCGTTTTCATTTCAATACTCGCCATTTTCTTCACTCGATGTTGAAGTTCACCGGTGCGCCCCCTTACTGCTGAATCGTCGCACTCTTCAACAACCCGCCGACAAACTGCGCACTCGCCTTCTCCAGCGCAAGCGCCTCGAGCTGCTGACGGATCGTCGGCTGCGCCTGATTGAACGCCGGCACCTGCGTCGGCCGCTTTGCATCGAGCTTCACGATCGCGCGTGCACCGTCGACCGGAATCGACTCGGGTGTCACAGCGCCGGCAGGCAGCTTTTCAAGCGCCTGCGCGATCGCGACCGGCAGGCCGGACGTCTTGCCTTCCGTCGCCGGCGTCTTGAAGCTCACCCACGGCAGTTCCCCGCCCGTATCGCGGCTCGGTGCGATGCTGTATTGACGCGCAAGTCCTTCAAACGCTTTGCCCGCCTTCAGTTCGCTCAGCACGGTCGCTGCCGTCGCGGCGTCGCGAACCACGATCAATCGCGGCTTGTACTCGTTCTTGCCGAGCGACGCGACGATCTCGTCGTAACGCGACTTGACTTGCGCATCCGTTACCGGCTCCGGCTTCACGTTGTCTTTCAGATACAGCTGCGTCTCGGCGTTGGACTTGGCTACCTGCATCGCCGCCTGGACTTCCGGCTTGCTGCCATAGTTCGCTTTCTCTGCTGCCTGCTGGATCAGCACGCGGGCAATCAGTTGATTCTTGATTGCTTGACGCATCTGCGGCGTATCCGGCTGCCGTGTTGCGTGCAGCACTGCGTCGATTTCCGCCTGGGTGATCGCGGTGCCGTTTACTGTCGCAACGGTGCCCGTTGCTTGGGGTGGCGCGGACGTCTGTGCAAGTGCCGAACCAGTCAGTGCCGCGGCAAGGGCAAGTGCCGATAGCGTGCAGCTCAGTTTCGTTTTCGTCATCGTTTCGAATTTCCAATAAATGAGCGCACAAACACGTCCTGCGCAAATGCGCGCCGTCCGGGTAGCCGATACAGTCGATCAGTAGTTCCAGTTCATCGTCGCCAACACCAACGTTGCCTTCGGTCCGAGTGCAGCCGGCTGCGTCAGCGCACGCCCGACCAGAACCTCGCCTGAAAGGAACTGCTTGTGCCATTGCCATTGCGCGCGCAATCCGGCGCCCGCGCCGGCGAGTGTCGGGAAACCCGGTATCGCGACAAGACTCGCCTTGCCCGCGTCGACGAACACATACGGTTCGATTCGGCCGTCTTTCCATGCCGGTGCGTTCACCCATGCGAGTTCGTTGCGCGAGTACAAACCCCGATCGCCGGCGATTTCGCCTGAGCGAAAGCCCCGCACGGTATCCATCCCGCCGAGATATAGCTGCTCGGATCCGAACAGCGCCATGTTCGTGTATTGACCGCCGAGCACGCCCCGGTATGCGAGCAGTGCATGACCGATCTTCGGCAACGGCAACGTGAAGGCGGCGGTCGCATCCACCTTCGTGAACTGGCTGTGTGCCTCGTCGCGCGTGATGCCATGCGGATCGTGATTCGCGCCGAACCACGGCAGTCCCTGCGACACCCCGCCGTTGAGCGTGAAATTGCCTTGCGCGTCATTCATCACGAACTTGTGCAGCCAATTGCCACCGAGGCGGAACACGGCGACACGCTGCGGATCGAGATCGATGCCGTTGACCTCGCGATCGGTACGGCGCCAGGACACCGTCGCATCGATGCTGGTGATGTCGCTTACGGTCCGGCTGACCAGGTAGTTCCAGCCGAAGATGTGCGACAGCGTGCGGCCGTATTCGAGTGCGGTCGTGCCGATCAGTTGCTGGTATTCCGAATCGGAAATCGTGTAGCTGAAGGTATGGCGACCGAACGGCACGGCGAACGAGCCGACGATGGCGTTGCTATCCAAGCTGTCGAGGAAATTGACGCTCAGCGATTCCTGCAGACCTAGCAGATTGTCGGCCTCGACGCCTGCACGATAACGCGTCACGCCCGTCGCCGAGCTGCCGTAGTTGTCGACACCTAACGTGTAGTAGAGGCGATCGCCCGATTGGTTGCCGATGTCGACGATCGATTCGCCCGGGCTCTGGCCGGGGAGAATCTGGACCGTCGCCTGATTGCGGCGCAGGCGGTTGATCTGTGCGACGCCCTGATCGATGTCGGACAGACGCAGCGGATCGCCTGGCGCCGCCGGAAACGCGTTCTCGTAGCCTGCGTCCGTGAACCAGCCACCACCCGACGAATGCTCGTCCGGCTTCAGCCGGTGGATCGGCACACCGTTGATCGTGAAGCCGGCGATCCGGCCAACCTGGATCGTGACCGTCAGCGTGCCGGTCGCGAGGTTCTGCGGACCGAGCAACGCGCGCGTCGTGGCAAAACCGGCTTCGACGAATACGTCCGTCAGCCGCTTCAACAGAACGTTGACACGATGCGAACCGAGATCGTGGTTCGCGAAAGGCGCGACGACCGCTCCGAGCTTCGCTTCCGAAATGCCGCCGGGTGGAACGAACGGTTTGCCATCCGGCGCTTGCAGCACGATCCGGTTGACCGGGAAGGTCGGTCCGGATTCCTTGATCGCATCGACCGGCATATCCGACGGAATATCGAGCGTCGTCTCGGTCGTCGGCGCGACCGTGATCGATGCGGGCGGCTGCTCGAGCTGGCGTTGGCGCGCCTGTTCACGCTGCTGCTCGATGATCAGTTGCGCCGGATCCTGCACGGGGCGACCTGCCGGAGGCGGTGTTTGCGCCTGCACTGGCACATGGAGTGCGGCGAGGCTCGCGACCAGCAGCGGCAGCTGCAGTCGGGGGAATACGCGTGGTTTCATCGTGGTTGTGCGTGCAGGTGCCCGAGCTTTGATGCAGCCGTGCCGGTGAGGTCACCCTTCGACGCGGCAATGACGATCACGAAGGCAAGGAGGGCGACAACCGCCAGCCCGAGTCGATTTATTTTTCGATCGTCCATCGGTTAGCGCCACCACCACGTCGTCAGGCCGAGATGCTGGTCGATCTGGACAGGCGTGCGCGACGGCGCGCGCACCGTGGTGATGCCACCGGCCGCCGTGACGCCCTTCCCGCCGCTGAACGAGCCACCGTCGATCACGCCGTCGCCGGTCAGCGTCACGCTGCCGTTCGCGCTAAAGCCACCACCCACGTCCATTGCGATGATCTGCGCCCACGTGCTGCCAAAGAACGCCTTGAAACCGCGGTGCTGGTTGATGGCCGAGTAGCCGGTTACGCCTTGCGCATAGGTCACGGGGGCATCGACCTTGATGTCGCCGGTTGCGAACACATTGCCGCCGACGTTACTGGCCACCGTACCGGCCTTGATGCCGATGTTGCCGCCTGCCTGGATCGTGCCGCCGTATGGCGTGACGTTGCTTGATGCGTCGGCGTGGCAGAAGATCCAGCAACTACGCGTATAGCTGGCTTGTCCCGTGAAGACCGCAGCATTGGTGAAGTTATTTTGCGCGGCAATGTTGACGTCGCCGTCGTTCGATTGAACGATTCCGCCGGCATTCGTGAAGTTGCGGCTCGTGATCGTCACCGGGCCGTGCACGGCCGCGATATAGGCGAGTTGGTCGGGATTGCTGACGGTCCCATAGTCGACGTTGAAGCCGCTCGTCGTATGCGTGAAGAACAGGAAGCTGCCGCCGCGCTCGGTGTACGCAGTGGGCTGACCGCCGTTCGTGCCGCCGGTATGGTCGATGATGTTCTGGACGTCGCCGGCGGCCGTCAGGCTCACTGCGCCGTTGGACAGAATGCGAGCGTTGTCGTTGATGATGTTGCCGCCGGCGGTCAGCTTTGTCTGGCCATTGGCTGCGAAAACGATTCCGAGATTATTCGCGCTCGAGCGGTTCGTGATGTCGCCTGCGGCGGTGAGAATCACGTCGCCGCCGGTCCTGGTGCCGTCGCTCGCCGTAGAGCCGGCCTGAATGAGGCTGCCGGTGTTTGTGATTGCACCGCTGCTCGTCAGGGTGACCGTGTTGCCTGCGCTCAACGTCGTCGAGCCTGTGGCGTCATCGGTCAGGGTGATGTCGCCGGCCTGAACGGTCGTGTTGTTTGCAGCGGTGACCTGTGCGCCCTGCAGCGACACGGTTCCGGACGTCGTCAGCGCGACGTCACGTTCCGCTTTCACGGAACCGTCGGCGATTGTAATGTCGCCGTTCGCTGCGACAACGACGTCGCCGGCGTTCGCGTAGACCTTGCCGAGGCTGTGCACGCCGGCTCCCTGGTCGGTGACGATCAACTGCACGCGGCCGGCCGTGAGACCACCGGCCGCGGTGATGTCGATCGCGACGGCATTGTTTTTCGTGCCGGGAGACGTCGTGCCGGTCAACCAGTCGTGGCCGTTGTCGGACGGGGAGAAGCTGGTGTCGTAGGTCGACTTGCTATCGCCCACGATCGCACGTATGCCGCTCGTCGAACTGGTGAAGTCATTTGTCACTGGGCCGTTGATGCTCAGCTGTTTGGCAATCAGGTCGAGGTTGACCAGCGTGCCGGACAGGCCGCCAGGGCCGATCGCGATACCGCCACGATTCGTCGTCAGTGCGACGTTGCGTTGAATGACGCCCGGTGCGATCGTGAGATCGTTGAAGCTGACCTGGCCAGTAGACAGCACGACGTGGCCCGTGTTCGTGAAGCTGCCGCCATCGACGGTGATGCCGTTCGGGTTCGCAAGAATCACGTTCGCGCGCGGGCCGAGCACGTTGATATTGCCCTGGATCAGCGACGGGTTCGTGCTCGTCACCTGGTTGACGATCGTGCGCGCATTGATCCCGACGTTGTTCAGGTCCGCACCCGCTTTCGAGACGTTGAACGACGAATAGGTGTTATTCGACACACCGCCGACGGTGGGCGCAATGGTGACGGTCTGATGGCCGCTCGCGTCAATCGATACCGACGTCGCGGTGCCGCCGTCGGGCATAATGCCAGCGGCGCGTGCCGGGCCAATCAGGCTCGCCCACGTCAACAACAAACACAGGGGTAATTGTTTAATGCGCATATCGCGCGCGTCCCGTAATACGTAATTCGGGCGACGTTCTCGAAAGGCAAAATCGCATTCCGGACGGACCGCCGCTGCGGCGGCAACGTTATTTCACACTCGATGGTCGAGTAGTTTGCTCAGTCACGATCGGCACCCCTGCCAGCTCAGCGATACCGTTGGCCGTCTCAACGCCCACGTCTTCGGCAACCACATCGATGCCGTTCAAGGCCGAATGCGCCGAATCCTCAACCGGGAAGCTCGCATTCGATACGTCAACCCGTGCCTTGATATGGTCTCGCCCAGCCAGAACGCCCAGCATGAAACGCGCGACGTTCGAGCGCGTGCTGTACTCCTGGATCGTGATCTTGACCGGTACACCCGTTGGTGACACCGGAATACCGTTCTTGGAGGCTTGCTTGTCGAACGCCTCGATCAGCCCCGCCTTCACGGCGGCGCTTACTTCCTGCCCATTCGGATCGATCGTCGGTTCAGCCACACCTTGCTTCAGCGCCGCCTTCAGCGCTGAATCGGCGACATGCGACGTATCCATGTCCGGGTTCGTGGCAGCACATCCAGCCAGGACGACAAGCAATCCCGCCATCGCGGGATAAATGATTTTTCCGGTTTTCAATTAAGCATCCTTATTTTTTTAACATCAGCTACATTGCTATCGACTCATTGTGCTGAGCCTGAACACCTTCGACAGCAGGTCATTTTTCCCCTGTGGTCGGCGGTATTGTTCTGCGCCGCTATCGCACCAGCCATCGCGTTCTGTCCCCAAGTCCGGCAAGACCACCACCTGCAAGGGGCGCAAATGCATCCAGTGCCGTGATCTGCCCCTGATCGAACGGCGCATGCATCGGGTCAATCGCGTCAAGCGCCAGCGGCGACAGCACCGCACTCGTAGCCCCGCCAATCGCACCGCCACCACATCCCTGTCCAGTAGCGGCACCAGCTGCACAACCGAGTACCGCGTGCGCCGCCACGTAGCCGAGACCGGCACCCTGCGTCTGATAGTCCCGGCCGCTTCACCACACATTCCAAACCTGACCGGAACCGTCATCAAGAAGTACAGCCTCCGGTCCCGATCGATCCTCATCCCGAAGACTAATCTCGACTGACGAACCGTCGCTAAAAGAGAGCGTCATGTGCTCCTCGGTCTCTTCTGCCGAGTTGACCGTGCATCCGATCCTTGCGCATAGCTCGTCTCGATAACCACGCCCACCCACTGAATACCGCTCGTTGCCCGTCAGAACAATGGGCCATACGTAGGCATTCAGCAACGGGCCTTCGAAATGGAGTTGCACATAATCACGAACAAACGTCACCGCCCCAAGCTCACGCCCCTCTAAGAGCTGCAAGATCTTCTTCGTGCCTTCAACCATCGTACTCACCTCATTTCCCCGGGATATGCCACATAGGGTCAGTTTTCGGAATTGTCTTACCCGTGAGTGGATTCACAGCTTGACCGCTCGCGTTATTGTACGAGCCGTATCCGTATGGATACTGATACGGGCCTGAGGTAATGGGATCCATAAAACGGAAACCCGTCGTGTTGGGACTCAACCCATTGCCGCCCGACCCACCCTGAAACTGAATGCCCTTGCCATTGTTCGCCAATGTTGGGCCAGTAGCACCACTTGGCACGGGATAGGCAACCCCGTTCGGCGAAACGATGAAATTCGGTGCACTGTTTCTAGCCCCGCCAAACGCCATCGGATTCGGGCTTAGGACGCTGACGCCGTTACCTTCGTCGACGATCGAACTCTCGCCCAGTTGGGCTCGCTCCTTACTCTGCTGCTTGTGTAGTGCGTCTTGCTCGCGCTGCGCCTCGCTCGTGTGCTCCAGCTCACTGTTGTTCAGCGCTTCGTTCTGAGCCGCCGTCACCGCACCCTGCACGTTCTGACCCAGCAACCCTGCCACTGAGCCGCCCGAGATCATCGCAATTGTCGTGATCGCCGCGCGTTCTCCATCGGTCAGATTAGAAGCACCACCCGCCTGATCCACGAGGAACGGCGATACCAGCGCGCTCATGGCCCCGCCGATCGCACCTCCGCCACAACCCTGCCCGGTCGTCGCACCAGCCGCGCAACCAAGCGCGGCGTGCGCAAGCCAATAGCCCGGCCTTCCCACCTCAATCGGCGAGCCCTGAACACTGGCAGCATTGCCGATTGCAAACGCCGCGGCCGCCGCCACATCGCTCACTGCGCTGTTGCGCAGGTTCGTCAGGAAACTGCCACCCTCGATCGCGGTTTGAACGCCGGCCTGAAGGACCGACTCGGCCGCAAGTGCGCCGATCGCGGTCGGTAACGAACCCGTCGCTGCACCCGCCTGCGGCACAAGCGTATTCCCTACCGACTGCACACCCGCAAGCGCAGACAGACTGTTCTGCGACGCATTCCACGACCAGCCCACGCTACCGCTGTCGAACGTGATGCCGTTCGTCAGGCCCGCCGTCAGCGCTGCCACACCGCCGGTCTCCAACATCTTCCCAACACTGAACGAGCCGCCGGAATTCAGTTGGCTCATCGCGCTGTTCATCATGCCGGCGAACCCGGCCGACAACGCAAGGTTCGCCGTGCCCGCGCCAACCGCCGCTGTCGTCGTGGTCGCCGGAACCGCCGCCGCGAAGGTCGTCCCCGACGCTGCCGACGCCAACGCGCCGATCGCGGCCGATGCCGCCATCCCCGACATGATCGAGAGGCCAGTAATGACCACCGTCATGAAGAGCTGGTCGTACCACGCGTCGCCGTCGACGACATCCGTATGCAGGTTGTCGCTAACCGACTGCTGCGTAAAATTCCCGCCGAGCTTCGTCTTCAGGTCCGACAGCATCTGCTGCGTCGCGGCCTGATTGACGCTGCCGTCGGCATTGACCTGCTGCAGCGCCCCGCCGATCTGCGCGATCGACTGCGCGTTGAGCTGATAGTTGGCGGCCGACATGAAGCCGCCTTGCTGCACCACGGTGCCCGTGGTTTGCAACAGCATGCCGTCCTGCCCGGTCTGATAAATCGTGCCGACGTTCGTCGAGCGCTGCTCGTTGGTCAGCGAGTTCGTGTTGACCGTCAGGTTCTGCGCCGTGACGGTGCCAGTGTTGAGGATGCTGTTCGCGTAGTTGAGCGTGACGTTGGTACCCGTGATCTCGCCATCGGCGTTCACGACCGCATAGTTCTTCGGCAACAGGACTTCGGGCATCAATGCCTGCACCGTCGGGCACGACGCCCCACCGGTCGTGCTGCAACCCGGTTCCGGCACCGACTGCTCGACATACCAGAGCATCGGATGATCGACCATCGCCAGCTGCGCGTCCGACAACTGTGTCCCAAGCGCGATGTTGTGGTCCTTCGCGTACTCCAGTGCCGCACCGTAAAGCGCCGCCTTGTCCTGATTGGCGATCGATACCTGGCTCGTGCTGTCCGTCGCGCTCGTCGTGCTATAGAAACTGCTCTTGCCGGTCGCTTGCAGCGCCGCCTGCTCGATCTGCTGATTTTCCGTGTACGGGTCGTAGTAGAACGGCACATTGCCCGGCTGCAGATTCGCCGGCAAATTGGCGATCAACGACGCCGACGACACCGTGTCCACGACCTGCGCTGCCGGATTGTTCGTCAGGTAGGTGACCGTGGTCGTTTGCCCCGAAATCGTCTTGACGATCGCGCTCAACGGCGTGTTCGCCTGTGTGACGATCGGTGCGACCGGCGTGCCGACGGTTCGCGCACCAATCGGCGTGTTCGGGGGCAAGCCCGTCGAGCCCGTCACCGACGTCGGCTGGCCGCTCGCGTCGACGACCTGGCCGAACCCATTGACAGTCGTCGCCACACCAGCCGGAGCCGACACGGGCCCAAGCGAGATCACCTGCCCCGACACGACGGGCGGTGGCGTAAAGACGTTCGGATTCGTGATCCCGTTGACGAGCTGCGAACCCGTCAGCGCGACCGACTGTCCGATCACGTTGCCAGTGTTCGTCAACGTCGGCGAGTTCACCGCGAGCGAGTTACCCGCCTGAATCGTGGCTGGCACAAAATCCGACAGACCGACGTTCGACGGCAAGCCGGGCGCGGCCTGCGCATCGCCGAGACTGAACGCCCCGCCGTACAGGTTCTGGCAGGTCGCGGCCGCCCCTTGGCAGCCCCACGTGCGAATGCCGGCGGGGTTACCGGTCCAATACGCATGCAGGTATTGGTTGTCGCTGGACGCGCTCGAGCTCGCGTTGATCGTGGCGTTGTTCAACGCCGTCACGAGGCTGCCCGTGTTGCTGAACACGCCCGCCGTAATCGACAGGTTGTTGTTCGCCGTGATCGTCGCCGGCTTGGCCGACTGCACCTCGATATAGGCTTCGCAGTTCTGCCCGCAACCCGAGTACGGCGACGCCGTCCCGTAGTTCTGATGGATCGTGGCCGGCGCGGCGATCGTGTTCGTGACGGTCGTGGCGTTGATCTGGACGTTGTTGCCCGCCTCGATCGCGCCCGACGTATTGGTCACGCTCGACGCTTGCGTGGCGGTGCCGGCAGTCGTGCCTGCGCCGCCGATCACGATGTCGTGCTTCGCGACCAGGTTGCCGTAAGTGTTGTTGACCTGGTTCGCCGCGATGACGATGTCGTGGCCCGCGGTGACGGTGTTGGCAGTCTGCTGGTAGCTGTAGGTTTCCGAGTTCGGATTGGTCGTGCCGGTTGCCGTGCAACCCGTGTAGCCGGACGCACAGCCAGCCGTCACGCTCTTTGAACCTGTATTCGCACCCTGATTCGTGAAACTGGCCGCGTGCACCGTGACGTCGTTATTCGCGATAAGCGTGCCGGTGTTCGTCAGGTTGCCGCCCGACAGATTGAGGTTGTTACCGGCAAGAATCTGGCCGGTCGGACCCTGCACCGTGACGGTCGACGACGTCGTGGTCGGCATGACCGTCCCTGGCTGCGCCAGTTGAATTTGCGGTCGATCGATACACGCCGCGTTGACGATCAGGCAATTGCTGAACGTGCTCGGGTTGAACGAGCTCCAGATCGATACAGCGGCTGGCACCTGCGACAGCATGGCATTGATCGAAGCCACATCGACCGTATCGGTCACCGTCGACGTATATGACGAGCCGCCATTGTTCAGCGACTGGACGTTCACATTGGCGTCGTGACCGGCGCTGACCGTGCCGCCCTGGTTATTGAGGGCGTTGGCCGTCAAATTCAGGTCGTGGCCGGCCGCGATCACCGATTGGGTGGTCGACACGGCGCCGACGGTCGTCGTCGTTTCCGTGACGGTCGGCAGCGTGATGGTTTTCGTGGCGATTGCCAGTGAGGCATTCTGTGGCGTCTCGACGAACCAGAGGTTCGCAACCTGCGGCGTGCCGAAATTGTTGTTGGTGCCGATTACCGTCGGCACCTGGACGAACGTGATCGTCCCGGATGTCGCCACCGGCGCGCTCGACGGGAAACTCGACGGACTGACCCAATAGGTACCCGACGGCATATTTGCCGTGACGGTGCTCGTGCTGGCCAAGCCATCGGGTGACAACAGATCCGCCAGCGACGCGTTGTAGGTCCACGATGCCTCGATACAGCACTGTTGACCGGCGTGGTACCAGCGGGCCGCCGTGATCGACTCCGTTCCAATCCCGAGCGCCATCGTCAGCGCGGGATTGGTGACCGTCGTGGTCGTGGTGGTCGTAGTCGCGCTCGCCGAAGCGGAATTGTTGATATTGTTCGCGGTGACCGACAGATCGTTGGTCGCGGTCAGCGTGCCGCCCGCATTTCCAAGGTCCCCACTCAGATTGATCGTCGCATTGCCGCTGCCTGCCGGGCTACTGCTGTTGCCCGCCTTCGTGATGCCGCCCGAGTTGTCGTAGCTCGCCCCCGAGATCGTCAGCGTGTTGGCGGCCTGCACCGTGCCGGCATTCGTTCCCGAACCATTAAGCGTAAACGCGTCGTTGGCCGTGACCGTGCCGCTCGCCGCGTTCGCAAGCGAGCCGTTGATCGTCAGGCTGTTGCCGTTGACGGTTCCGGAGTTCCCGACAGCCCCGTTCAGGGTCAGCGAACCCGAACCCTGATTGATCGTGCCAGCGTTGTTGATGCCCTGCGTTGCCGAGACCGTAACCGCCGTTCCAGGCAGCATCCACGTCCCGGAGTTGCTCACCGACTGCGCGGACAGGTTCAGGCCGTTGCCGCCATTGACGGTCCCATAGCTTGCTACCGACGGATCGAGCGTCTGATTCGGCAGGTTCAGCGTCGCGATGTTTTGCCCGAGAATCCGGCCGTTCGTATTGTCAAACGAGCCGTTGCCGCCCGTAACCGTCACGGTCGTGTTGCCGATTGCGGCCGTCGGATTGTTGACGTCACCCGAGTAAATGAGGCCGTTCGTGTTATTCAGGCTGCCGGTCGCCAGGTTCAGCGCGTTGGTCGCGAGCAAACCGCCCGAGTTCGTCGTCGCGCCCGAGACGTTGAGATTCGCCGTCGGCCCGTAGATCGTTCCCGAGTTAGTGAGGTTCGTCGCGGCGACAGTCGCCGTTTGCAGCGACGACAGGCTGCCCGTGTTCGTGACGGTCGTACCCGACACGTTCAGGTTGCCGGCCGCCATTTGCGTGCCAACGTTCGATACCGTACCACCGGCCAGCGTCGCGTCGCCCTTGAACGCAGCGGTGCCGCCCGTCGTGACGCTCTGCGTGCCAGTGATCCGCGTCGTGCCGCCCACCACCGCGTTCGCGGTCGTCACGTTCGCGCCCGACAACGTTGCGTTGCCGCCTACCGACAACGCAGGCGCGGTGGCGCTGAACGGCTGATTGAGCTGCCCCGCCGAGGTGTCGAGGTTGTTCGTCGCCGTCGCGGCGAGGTTGCCGCCAACCGCCACGCCCTGCGTCGTGATATTGGTCGCCGTGAGATTCGCATCCTTCGATGCGGTCGTCTGGCCATTCAGCGTCAGGTTCTGGCCCGCGTTCAGGTTCGCGTTGCCAGCCGTCGAAACAGCACCGGCCACCGTCAGATTACCCGCCTGCGCGTTGGCGTTCAGATCGCCCAAGCTCTTGACGCTGCCCAGCGCGTTCACGTCCGTGCCGGCGGTGATCGCGGTCGCTCCGCCCGACAGCGCGTCGCCTGTCAGCGTCGCGCTTCCGTTGGTCGCCGTGAGCGTGCTGGTGCCGACGACCGTCGTCGCACCGACCGACAGGTTTTGGCCGGCCGTCGCGCTCAGATTGTTGCCGGTCTGGATGGTGCCCGAGACCGCGACATTATTGCCCGCATTGAGCGTCGTGTCGTTCGCGACGCTGATCTCACCCGTGCCGTTGATGTCGCGACCTGCCGTCACGCTCGCGTTGCCGGTATTGCTCACCGCAAGACCGCCGTTCAGGCCCACATCGCGTGCAGCGGCAATCGTCGTGGTCTGGCCGCTCTGGACCGTGCCGGCGATCGTCGCATCCTGCTCGGCGGTGATGTTCACAGCGCCTGGCGTCGACACCGCACCCGCGACCGACACGCTGCCCGCACTCGATCCGATCGATGCGTTGCCGCCGCTGTAGACCGTTCCACCCAGGTTGACGCCCTGCTTGCCGCTCGCATTCAATGCACCAAGCGCGACCACGTTGCCGGTCGTCGAGAGCGTCCCGCCATTGGCCGCGAGCGTCATATCGCCGATCGATGCGGCCGCGCCCTGCACGCTCGTGCTGCCGCCCGATGTTACGTTCAGGTTCCCGCCACTCGTGACGTTCCCGCCGAGCGTCGTGTCCTGCCCGGCTTGAATCGTCACCGTACCCGGTGCGGACACCGTGCCGCCGAAACTTGCGTTCGAGCCAGCCGTCGCGTTGACGGTGCTGCCGCTCTGTATCGCGCCATTGAGCGCAATCGCCTGACCGGCATTCAGGTTGACCGCGCCCTGCGAGGACGAGACATCCCCTTGGCCCGTAACCGAGCCGGCTTGTGCCGCAATCGATACCGGCCCTTGAGCCTGCACTGCGCCGCCGACCGTCGCGTTCTGGCCTGCCGTCACCGACAGCGCCCCATTCGATAGCGCGCTACCGTTCACGGTCGCCGAACCCGTTTGCGCGGCGATCGTGGTATCTCCAACGCCCGATACCGGCCCGTTCACGGTCGCGTTGCGCGCGCCCGTCAACGCGACCGTGCTGCCGCCCTGCACCGCACCGTTGACCGTCAGATCCCGTCCGGCCTTGGCCGATACGGTGCCCGGCGCGCTCAAGCCGCCGACCGTCAGATCGCCGTTGGTCGTCTGCAGCGCGATGTCGTGCGCCGTCAGTGAGTCGATCGTCATCGACTGACCGGCCGTCAGATTGGCCGCGCCGTTTGCCGCAACCGATGCGGCCTTCAGATTACCGCCGGCCGTCATCGTGACGTTCTGGCCGGCCGACACCGAACCGGGTGCGTTGATGTCGCCGCTCGCGCTCACCGTGTAGTTCTGGTTCGCGAGTCCGGTGCCGCCGATCGTAGTATTGCCGGCGCTGACCAGACTGACATGCTGATTGGCAAACGTTTGTCCGACCGACACGTCGCCGTTCGCGTCGACGACGACGTTACCCGCCGTTGCCGACAGCGGCCCTTACGTGTTCACGCCCATGCCGGCAGCCGTCGAAACGATGTAAACCGTGCCGCTCGTCACCGAGCCATACTGGTTCGCATCGACGGCAACCGCCTTGCCGATCGCCGCAGCGGTGTTCACCGCGCCGTTGGCCGTTGTACCGTAAGCAACACCGCTCGCGCCGGCGGTCGGCGTGACGAGCTGGTTGCCCGTCACCACGTTCACCCGCTGGTCCGCGCGCAGCGGCGCGTTGATGTTGACGCTTTGCCCAATGAGATCGATATTCCCGACCGTGCCTTCGATGCCGGCACCGGGACCGTTCACCCCCGCCGGGCCATCGATCGAGATGTTGCCCGAGCGAACGTCGAACGCCACCGCGCCGGCGTGCGCAAAATCGGTCGCGGTGCCGCCGATGCCGGTGAGAAACTGCGGCGTGCCTGTCGTCAGCGTGAGTCCGGGTACGTTCGTCAGCGCCATCCCGTTCACGGAAATACCGCCTGGCGCCGCCACGATAACGGCCGCCGGCGAGCCGAACACCTCGAGCGGCCCGTTCAGCGTCGCGATGTTGTTGGACGTGACCTGGTTGATGATGGTCGTCGCGGGCCGGCCGTTCAGGTTCGGGTTGGCGCCGAGCGTCCCACCGAGCAGCGGCGTGCCCGCCACCGTACTGTTATTGAGCACCAGGCCGCGCGAATCGATGTCGAACGACTGGTATTGCCCAACGCTGATGCCGTTTGCATTGGCGCCGGGAATGTTGATCGCCGGCACGCCCGTGGTGGTCTGCGTGACGGACGGCTGGAATGGAATCGGCGCGCGCGGGTCGACGATCGGCGCGGCGTGTGCGGTCTGATCCATCAGAAGCACGGCCGGGCTGAAGTACATCACGACCGTCATGACCCAGGCGGTCGCTTTGAGCCAAAGCGCATGCGTTTCGCGTTTCAGCGAAGCATGGTCGAACAGGATCGTCTGCTTGGCCGTTCCCCGTTGAACGTGCCGTTTTTCGATTTCGCGCATCACGCGGCGCATGGTTGATCTCTCTTGGTATTTGCCGCAGATATTTACATATGCGGAGCCGCAAGATGATCAAGAATTGTCATGACACGCAATAAATGCGTCGTCATTTATTACACCCCGCTTTCATCTTCGGCTTTTATTTTCTATCGAATCAATCTCCCGTACCGCGGTCTCTTTTTGAGGCCTGCGACGGAAGTCGGTGATCATACCGGATCGCGCACATCGTGTGCCACATTGGCTTTGCCGTCAGCACCGGCAAAAACCGTACAGTGTTCGCACGAACATCCCGCGTGGGGAACAGGTCGACAAAAGCGACGCGGAATGAACTCGTTCCGCAAAGAAAATATGCCATTCACCCGCGCCAAATAAAAAAGCGGATGGCAAGCCGACACCGGATAAACCACAGCATCCGATGCAACTCGCCATCCGCGTTGAAGACCTGTCAGTCCTCCACGACGTATCAAGCGTAGTCGTACACCCCGCGCCCCGTCTTCCTCCCCAGCCGCCCCGCCGACACCATCTCGCGCAGCAGCGGGCACGCACGATATTTCGTGTCGCCGAAGTCCTTCAGGAACACGTCCATCACCGCGAGGCACACGTCGAGCCCGACGAGATCGGCCAGCGCGAGCGGCCCGATCGGATGGTTCGCACCGAGCTTCATCCCCGCGTCGATCTCCTCGGCCGACGCGATCCCTTCCGCCAGCACGAAGAACGCTTCGTTGATCATCGGCACGAGGATCCGGTTCACGACGAAGCCGGGCGCGTTGCGCACGCCGATCGGCGACTTGTCGAAACGCTCGGTCAGCTCGCGCACGGCCGACGCGGTCGCGTCGCTCGTCTGCAGCCCGCGGATGATCTCGACGAGCGGCATCAGCGGCACCGGGTTGAAGAAGTGCATGCCGACGAAGCGCGACGGATCGGCGAGCAGCGCCGCGAGCGCGGTGATCGAGATCGACGACGTGTTGGTCGCGATGATCGCGTCGGGCCGTGCGACCGATTCGATCTGCTTCAGGATGCGGCTCTTCAGCTCGACGTTTTCGGTCGCGGCTTCGATCACGATGTCGACCGCGGCGAGCTTCGCGTAATCGGTCGACGTCGTGATGCGCGCGAGCGCGGCATCGCGCGCGCCGGCGTCGAGCTTCTCCTTCGACACGAGCCGCTCGAGGCTGCCCTTCAGGGCGGCGACGCCCTTGTCGAGCGCCGCGTCGCTGACGTCGATCATCACGACGTTGAGTCCTGCAACGGCGGCGGTTTGCGCAATGCCGTTGCCCATGGTTCCGGCGCCCACGACGCCGACGGTTTCGATGGTCATGACGATTCCTGTGTGTTCGGGTGCTGAGCGTTCGATTATCAGATGTTCTCGAAGATCGCCGCAATCCCCTGGCCGCCGCCGATACACATCGTCACGAGCGCATAACGCCCGCCGATGAGCTTCAGTTCGTACAGCGCCTTGACTGTGATCAAGGCGCCCGTCGCGCCGATCGGGTGACCGAGCGAAATGCCCGAACCGTTCGGGTTGACCTTGGCCGGATCGAGGCCGAGTTCCTGCGTGACCGCACACGCCTGCGCGGCGAACGCCTCGTTCGCCTCGATCACGTCGAGGTCGGTGATCTTCAGGCCCGCGCGCTCGAGCGCCTTCTGCGTGGCCGGCACCGGGCCGATGCCCATGTACGCCGGATCGACGCCCGCATGCGCATACGCGACGAGACGCGCGAGCGGCTTCACGCCCTGCGCGCGCGCGGCATCCGCGCTCATCAGCAGCACCGCGGCGGCCGCATCGTTGATCCCCGACGCATTGCCGGCCGTCACCGTGCCGTCTTCCTTCACGAACACCGGCTTGAGCTTCGTGAAGTCGTCCGGGCCGGCGTCGTGACGCACGTGCTCGTCGGTGTCGAACGCGACCTCGCCCTTCTTCGTGCGGATCGAGATCGGCAGGATCTGATCCTTGAAGCGCCCTTCCGCGATCGCGCGCGCCGCGCGACGATGCGATTCGAGCGCGAGCGCATCCTGCGCATCACGCGAAATGCCGTACTTGCGTGCGACGTTCTCGGCCGTCACGCCCATGTGGATCGTCTGGAACGGGTCGTGCAGCGCGCCGAGCATCATGTCGACGAGCTTGCCGTCGCCCATGCGCTGGCCGAAGCGCGCGGCCGGCACGGTGTACGGCGCGCGGCTCATGTTCTCCGACCCGCCGCCGATCGCGACGTCGGCATCGCCGAGCATGATCGTCTGCGCGGCCGACACGATCGCCTGCAGGCCCGAGCCGCACAGCCGGTTCACGGTCAGCGCCGGCGTGTGCTGCGCGACGCCGCCGTTGATCGCCGCGACGCGCGCGAGATACATGTCCTTCGGTTCGGTGTTCACGACGTGGCCGAACACGACATGCCCGACCGCGTCGCCCGGCACGTTCGCGCGCGACAGCACTTCGCTCACGACCTTCGCACCGAGATCGGTCGGCGAGAAATCCTTCAGGCTCCCGCCGAAATCGCCGATCGCGGTACGGACACCGCTCACCACCACGACTTCCTTCGCTGCATTGCTCATCGTCTCACTCCGGTTCGTTCGCGCCCGCGGGCGCGGGGATGCGTTGCGTTACATGTTCGGGTAATTCGGCCCGCCGCCGCCTTCCGGCGTGACCCACACGATGTTCTGCGTCGGGTCCTTGATG
>NZ_QTPP01000048.1 GCF_003853415.1 Burkholderia sp. Bp9142
GTTCTGGAACACGCTACCACCGCTGACGGCAGCCATTTCCTTGCGGCTGAGTTCGTGGGCGCGGGACAGGTCGTTGATCATCAGTGCGGACATGGTAAATCTCCTTGGGCTTGCTGCGGTTTGGAAGAGAGCACGTTTCGTTGCGCTCGCAGCTACAAACGCACGGGACGTGCCAGCCTCGAGTCATGTGCGCATGAGAGGTGCTTAACCTCATGAAAACAAAGGAAATTCCATCTGGCATCCGACGTTTCACCGGGCCCGCCGGGCAAGATCGAGGAATGACGATGTCGGGTTCTTCCAAACAATTTCCGTGGCTGCTGTTTTATCTCGGCCAACATGAAATGGCGCGTGGCGCTGGCGATTCGCGTCGCAGGCATCCATGTGCGGCGGCGGGGTGGAAGCGTCTGCGCGAAAGCGTCGCCAACACGCACGCGATCGTGCGCGGCACCCGGCCGTTGAGCGACACGCTGTTGCCGACGGCGAACGCCGACGCGATGGTGCGCCGACGGGCGGCCGCAACCGGGATTGACGCCAGGATCGGGAATCGTATGCTTCGCATAACTGAATTCGCTGCGTGCCTGCGGAGCGGCGGGACGCATCGGGAATGCCGCGCCGATGACCAACGACGCATCGATGCGACCACGCAGTTCCATGACCGGCGCCCCGGCGCCGTCAAACTCGATGAGGCGGAGCGGATCTGTGCGCAGGGGAGGGACGCTGAAAGCGCGCCGGGATCAACCCGGCCGCTGATGGGAGAGGGGGGGCTGCCGACGGGGCGTCAGCAAATCCGCCTGTTCATGCCGTCTGCGTTTTTATCATGCAAGGAAGCCCGCCAGGGACGCGGCCCGGCGGGCTTTGAATGCCGCGAGAACAATCCCGCGGCGGGCTGCAGAGCTTCGGTACGACGCTATCGAACACTGCCACTGCGGGGAAGGACGGCGAAGCTTACACGCCCAGCTTCGCGACAACCAGACCGCCAAGGTTGTTGATCGAGTTGGTCACGCTGGTGAGATCCAGGTGGGTCGATGCATCGACCTGCGTGACGGGGGCCGTGATGGTATTGGGGCTGGCGAACGAGAATCCGCTGCCGGTGGCGATGTTGTTGATTCCCATGTTCTGGAACACGCTACCACCGCTGACGGCAGCCATTTCCTTGCGGCTGAGTTCGTGGGCGCGGGACAGGTCGTTGATCATCAGTGCGGACATGATAAATCTCCTAAGTTTGCTGCGGTTTGGAAGAGAGCACTTTTCGTTGCGCTCGCAGCTACAAACGCACAGGACGTGCCAGCTCGAATCATGCGCCCGTGAGAGGTGCATAACATATTGAAAATAAAGGAAAAGTCATCTGGATGACGACGTTTTGCCGGGTCTGCCGGGCAAGATTGAGGCACGACGATGTCGGGTCTTTCCAAACGGTTTGCCGGGCAGCTGTTTCACCTCGACCAACACGAAAGCGGCCTGGCGGGCCACATCGACTTCGTCCCGTTCGGCATCGTGATGCCTTCGGAGGCGGGAGGATTCTTCAGGTTTTTCGCATCGGAACCGTGACGCACCTACGTCAGGAGATCGTCGTCATGAGCGCGATTGAATACGATGTCATCGTAGTCGGGAGTGGCTTCGGCGGAGCGGTGGCGGCCTGCCGCCTTGCGGAGGCGGGATGGCGGGTGCTGGTGCTGGAGCGTGGTCGCCGCTGGACACCGAACACGTATCCGCGCGACGAGACCGACCCGTGGCTGTGGAATCAGCAGAACCCGCAACGATTCCATGGCTGGGCCGACCTGCGTGTCTTTTCCAGCATGTCGGTGGTGGCTGCCGCCGGCGTGGGCGGCGGGTCGCTGATCTACGCCAATGTCTCGGTCGAGGCCAAACCCGACGCCTTCGATCGCGGCTGGCCGCCGGAGATCACGTACGAGGGACTCAAGCCGTATTACCAGCGCGTGGGCTGGATGCTGTCGGTCCAGGAGGTGCCCGACAACCAGATCAGCGAACGCACCCGCTTGTTGCGCGACGCTGCCGACGCCTGCGGTTGGGGCGATCGGTATCGCAAGTTGCCGCTCGCCGTGTCGTTTTCGCCGACCTACGATCCGTCCTTGCCCGGCGCGCGCGACGACCGGCATTCGGTCAGGCACGTCAACGTGCACGGGGTATCGCAGGGCACGTGCGTGCACTGCGGCAATTGCGACATCGGATGCCAGGTGTCGGCGAAGAACACGCTCGACCTCAACTATCTGGCCGTGGCCGAGCGCCATGGCGCAAAAATCCTTCCGCTGCACGTCGTGCAGAAGCTCGAGCCGCTCGGCCGGGGATGGCGCGTACATTTCAACGTCATCGATCCCGTGGCCGGCAGTTTCATGCCTGGAACCGCCACGGCGGCCAGGGTGATCGTCAGCGCCGGATCGATCGGCAGTACCGAGTTGCTGCTCCGCTGTCGCGACGAGCATCGCACGCTGCCGAATCTATCGCCGAGGCTCGGCTGGGGCTGGGCCTTCAACGGCGACTTCGTCACGCCGGCCTTCTACAGTCACCGGAAGATCTCTCCGTCGCACGGCGTCACCATTTCCGCTGCAATCGACCTGCTCGACGGGACAGCCGACAAGGGTCAACCTCTGTTCGTGGAGGACGGCGGCGTGCCCAATCTTGCGCATGATTTCGTGCGCCGCCACCTGCAGCGCTCGCACGGTGGGGTGATGCGCGCGTTCTGGCGAGCCTTCGCGCGCCATTTCGATTGCGATGACCCGGTCGAGAACATGATGCCCTGGTTCGGCCAGGCCATCGATCCGGGCGACGGGCGCATGCGTCTCGGTCGCTGCTGGTTTGCGCCCTGGCATCGCGTGTTGCGGCTCGACTGGTCTTACGCGCGATCCCGGGCTGTCGTCGATGCGATGGTCGATGCGCACCGGCGCCTGTCGGTTGCCACGGGCGGCGAACCTTTCGTCCCGCCGACA
The DNA here is from genome assembly GCF_003853415.1 of Burkholderia sp. Bp9142. Taxonomy (GTDB): domain Bacteria; phylum Pseudomonadota; class Gammaproteobacteria; order Burkholderiales; family Burkholderiaceae; genus Burkholderia. The sequence continues at coordinate 2,946 of NZ_QTPP01000048.1, forward strand.
TGGAGCGATTTCCACAAGCTGATCACTCCGCATCCGCTCGGGGGTTGCAACATGGGGCTCACGTGCGCGGATGGCGTGGTGAACGCGGACGGAAAGGTATTCGGTTACGACGGGCTCTATGTGATGGACGGTGCGACTGTCCCGCGTGCGCTCGGGCTGAATCCATCCCGCACGATCGCCGCGCTGGCCGAGCGCAATGTCGCCGTGTTGCTCGGCCAGCGTTCAGCGTAGGTGTTCCGGATCGGCGAGCGCCTCGTGGAGGCTACAGCCGGAGAAGTGAGCGGGCTGGCCCCTATTGCCCGTCGCCAATAATCGCTGTCAACTTGTCCAGGAAATCGCGGTTACCGTTACCAACGTGAGGGGGTGTCCAAATGGGACCGTGCCGTCGCATCTATTCGCGCTTCGTCCTCGCAAGCTCGATCGCCGCTCTGGCAATTCTGGCAGGCCCGGGCCACGTGCACGCCGAGGACAGTCCTTCGAGCTTGCCGGTCGGGTTGAAGCCTTCGGAACGAACGATCAACGTCTATGCGGTGTATGGCGACGGACGTGCGACCGAGGGGGGCGACATGCATTGGCGTGCCTACGAAGTCGGCTTCGGCGACGTCTTGAATGACTACCTCTCGGTCTACCTCGCGTACGTGAACGAGGGGCATCCGCTGGATCACCACCGTGACGGCTTCGCGGCCCTGGGCGCGTTTCGCTGGCCGGTCGGCAATCGCGTGGCGCTCGAATTGTCGGCGGGGCCGTATTTCAGCATGGACACGACACATGTCGACAACCGGTTGCGTAATGAAAAGCGATGGGGCGTGCGTGCGTCGGCAGCGGTGCGGTATTACCTCGTTCCCAACGGCTTCTTCCTCAAGGTGCAGTACAACCACGTCCAGATGATCAACGGATTCAATTCCGACGCGGTGCTGTTCGGCATCGGCTCGGATCTCGGCGGCGATCCTGGCCCGGCGTTTTCGGACGGCAAGACACAGGTGAGCGTTTGGGCCGGGACGTCGCAGACGAACCGTCCCCAAGTGCCGATCGAAAAGGGGTATATGGTCGAAGTCAAGCGGCCACTCGGCAATGCGTGGGCCTATTCGGCGAGCTTCGTCTATGAAGGCAACAATGGCGTCGCCGGCCGAAGAGGCGTGGCGGCGCAAATCTGGTACGTCGCGCCGATCAAGAGCAAGTGGACGCTTTCGGCAGGTGTGGGTCCGTATCTCTCGCATGATCGGGACGAGGTCTCGAGCAAAACGAGACTCAATGCCTTGCTCAGCGCGCAGGTGACCTATCAGGTCACGAACGATTGGGCGGCGAGCGTGCGCTTCAATCGTGTCGCAACCGGTAACGACAAGGACCAGGACATGTTCATGGTCGGCGTGGCGCGCAATTTCTAGGGGCTCATTTTCACGCGTAGGCCCATTCTGTTCAGACAGTCGAGAAGCGACAACGGTGGGGCGCGAAAGTCATCGATCGGCTAGCGCCGGACTTGAACGCTGCGTTTCCCGACGTGCGGGGATTCTCACAGCGCAACCTGACATTCATGCGGGCTCCGGCACAAGCATGGCCATCGCCGGAATGGGCTCGTCTACTTGCCGCGCGCTTCCGCTTTTCGGCGGTTGCCGGCAGTTCGGTCGATAAGCACGCGCTGAGCCAGGCACGGAAATCGCTCCGATACGCAAGCGAACGCTGCACTGACAAACGTCCGTGGTTCAGGGCACCTGCGTCTGCAAGAAACTCCCGCACATGTTGGGCATCGCGTGCAGCGTTGAAAAAGAGTGGCTACGAAGCACACGTTCATGAAGTACGGTCCGCTGCCGCCGGTAGCGTGTTTGCCCGGTGCCCGGAGATCGTCGGCATGCTTCGGGTCAAGCGCCTGTCTCGGCGGGCTAACCGGATGTCAATGGGTAGCGAACGCACTCTCTCGAGCGACAGGGTTTCCGGTGTTTCAGGAGAGGCGCTCCGCTCGGCGATTTCGCGATCTATTGTTAAGGGGCAACGCCATGCACGTATTCACGAACCTGAGCCCATTGGTCTCGCTGATTGCCGGAATTCTTATTCTGGTGGTACCGCGCCTGCTGAATTACATCGTTGCAATCTATCTGATCGTCATCGGATTGCTCGGGCTTTTCGCAGGACACATCCACTGACGAGCCGCCTGGCGCGGTCCTGTGCATGACCGGACAGGGTTGCTCATTCAGATTTGCGGGAATGAGAAAAAACTGCGGCTCGACCGTCTTCGGCAACGAACTCGCGCGCGTCGGAATCTAGATGGGGTCGACGCGTACCTCGACCGAGTCCTTGGGCACGGTCAATCGCGTGCGGCCAAGCAGTGCATCCGCGGGCGCGGTTCCGTCCGGGTTCAACGGCTTCACCTTGTTGAACGTGACGGAAAAGTGTTCCGGCGTGACGGTGGCCGCCGCATAACCCTGCGCGTCGTGGTCGGCGTGGCACAGATCAGGGTTGTTCGCCATCAGGAAGCTGTCGAGTCTGGCAGGGGTGGCCACGATCGATGCTAGCGGCGTACCGTTCCATGCCGCTTTCAGGGTGGAATAGAAGGACGCGCTGCTGATGCCGGCGCAGACAAAATCAACGATCACCGGCACCCTCGTCGCGGGATCGGGATCGTCCCGCACGACACCGCACTGAAATGCATGCAGATCCCCGGTGATCGCGACGACGTTATGGATTCCGTGCTCCCTCAAGTAAGCGAGCAGTTCGCGCTTGTGCGCGGGATAGCCGTCCCAGGCGTCGCAATCGGCCACGAGGCGGGCCGCGGGTGTCTTCGGTGCGCCCGGCATCAGGAACCACAGACGATTCAACATCACCTCGTTGCCCCACACCTTCCACGTGGCCGGCGAGCCCCTCATCGCGGCTTTCCACCATTGTGTCTGTTCCGGACCGAGGATCGACGGCGGGCGACCGAGTTGCTCGGTATCGCGCGCCTCGTAACGTTGCAGCACGTCCTGCTTGACGAAGTAGCGTGAGCCGGCCGAGTCGTCCCCATGCACCGGGTCGTGCCCGTGCGTGCGCGCGACAGCCGCCTCGCTCACGACAGGGTGGTCGCGATACAGCCGCTCGTCCGTCATCACCAGGTGCATCAGCATGCCGAAACGAAAATCGCGGTAGATGCGAATGTTCGTGTACGACGGATTGTCCGGCTCGAAGCGCACATCGCTCCAATCCACCGGCATGTACTCCGCCCACGCGCGACTGGCGCTGCGGCGGCGCCTAGTTTCCTGCCGCTCCTCGTTGGTGTAGACCTGATGATCCTGCCAGCAGTCGTCGGAAAATTCGTGGTCGTCCCAGATCGCGATCATCGGCAGGCGCTGGTGCAGCGTCTGCAAGCGCGGATCGGTACGATAGGTGCGATAGAGTGTCCGGTAGTCTTCGAGCGTATCGGCATACGCGCGGCCGTCCGCGAGCAGCTTGCCGTCGGGCAAGCGCAGCGGAGGATGCGCCGGTTCGGCCCGGCCGGGGGGAGAGGTCCCGACCGTTTCATAGATGTAGTCGCCCACGTGCACGACGAAATCGAGATCGCGTTCGGCGGCCAGCAGCGTCATCGCTTGCCAATGGTTGACGCTCCAGTCCTGGCAGGTGAGCCACGCGAAGCGAACCTGCTCGTTGGCCTCGTTTGCCTCTGGCGCCGTGCGCGCGACCCCCGTCATGCTGACGTCGTCGCCGGCGACGAACCTGTAGTGGTAGGTGGTCTTCGGCGAGAACGCCGTCACCTTCGCGCGCACGGTGAAGTCGTAGGTGGCCAGCGCCCTCAGCGGTACGCTGGCGACGAGTGTCGAGAAATCCGGCAGCGTCGATACTTCGAGTCTTAGCGGTACCGCGCGCGCGACCCCCTTTGCATGGTGCTGGACGCCCCTGGATACCGGCACGCATCGCGTCCAGAACACGATGGAGCGATCGCGTGGGTCACCGCTTGCGACACCTTGCGGGAATCGATAGAGGTTCTTGCGCACGGTGCTGACCCGCAGGAGTGCCGGTGGAACGTCGAGCGTGACGGTGGCAGCCGCAACGGTAAAAAAGGCCGACGACTTGAGGAAGTGGCGACGATCCATTGATCCTCCCGATCGACATGCCGTGGATGCGGAAAGCACTGCGCAAGCGTCTACTTCTCTCGTTCCACAAGCTTGCCCCCCACACAGCGCGAGGAGGGAGCAGTCGATCCGGAACCTTACTGCGAAGCTCAACGCCTGAAAAGTCGTGAGAACCCCATTTCGAACTCGCGCGCGACGTGGCGGAGGACCCCTTATCTGCAATCCGGCAAAGTTCTTGCGCATGGAGCGGATGGCCCGGAAAGCCGGTTTCGCGGCATCTGTCGACTGCTCGTGCAAGCGCTCGGCAGGTCGCACGTGATTGCGCGTCGATATCATCCGACATGCCCATTTGACGCGTATTCAGGAACACGAATTGCTCGATATCGTGCAGCAAACTCGGGGAGTGAGAAATGCACATAGGCCACACCGTCGGCAAGGCGGCCGCGTGGCTTTCCGTTATCGTCACCCTGGCGCTTGCAGTGCTGGTCATCTTCATCGTGACGTTCGACTGGAATCGAGCCCGGCCTTGGGTCGACGACAAGGTGTCGGACGCGATCGGACGGCAGTTCGCCATCAACGGCGATCTGCATATCGGGTGGCGTCGGCCCTTGAGCGAGCAAGGCTGGCGCGCATGGGTGCCGTGGCCGAGATTCAGCGCACACAATGTCACGATCTCCAACCCCGATTGGGCGCGCACGAAGTATTTCATCGCGCTGGACGCGATCAGCTTCGAAGTCGAGGCTCTGCCGCTGATGGCACGCCACATCGTGATTCCCGCAATCGATCTGGTCAATCCATCCGTCGACCTCGAACGCCTCAGGGACGGGCGAGTCAACTGGACGTTCAAGCTCAAGGAGCCCGCGCATCGCGGCGGATGGACGCTCGACCTGCATGAGATCGCGTTTGCCCAAGGCAATCTCGGCTACTACGACCAGCAAAAGCAATTCGATCTGAGCGCCGTGATCGACACGCTTGGCCGGCCGATCCCGTTCGGCGCGGTGGTGAAGCAGCAGGAGGCGCTGGCGCACCGCGAATCGGCACAGGCCGTCGGGCCGGCAGGTCAAAAAAAGCTCGCGGCCCAGGCGCACTCCGGGGCGGCACAATCGAGGGTGCCCGCGTCGGGCGCCGAGGCGGCGTCCCGCGCATCGGCGGCGGCTTCGCAAGCGGTGGCCGCTGCTTCGCATGCTGAAGCGACGAAATCCGGCACCACGATCGCCCCGTCTGTATCAGGCCCACCGCTGGCGTCGAACGCAACCGCAACTGCCGCACCCGGCGCAACGGCCTCGGCGACACCGAGCGCATCGGCAGGCGCCGCGCCCGCGGCATCTGCCAGCGTTGGCGCTTACATGATCGGCTGGACCGTCAAGGGGACGTACAAGAAGGGGGATGTCGCCGGCACCGGCAAGATCGGCAATTTGCTGGAGGTGCAGGGCACGCAACACCCATTTCCGGTTCAGGCCGATTTGCGCTTTGGCGATACGCACCTGGCGCTCGTCGGCACGCTGACGGATCCGTCGCACCTGGCAGCGGTTGATCTCCGACTGTGGCTCGCGGGCACCAGCATGGCCCACCTGTATGAAGTCACGGGCATCACACTACCCGAAACCTCTCCTTATGCGACCGACGGCCGGCTGGTCGGTCAATTCCGGGCGTCCGGCGACGTCTTCAAGTACGAGGACTTCACGGGACGCGTCGGCGGCAGCGATATCAACGGCACGTTGGTGTACGTTTCGCGCGAACCGAGGCCGCTCTTGTCCGGTACGCTGGTGTCCAGGCTGCTGCAGTTCTCCGACCTTGCGCCGCTCGTCGGCGCCGACACGAATGCCAGCAAGGCGCGGCGGGGTGCGGCCGTCGCGCAGCCCGCGAACAAGGCGTTGCCGGTCGAGGCATTCCGCACTGACCGCTGGACGAAGATCGACGCCGACGTTCGATTTACCGGGCGGCGCATCGTCAAGACTTCGAACTTGCCGATCACCGACCTGTCGACCCACGTCGTCATGCATGACGGTGTGCTGACGCTCAACCCGCTGAACTTTGGTGTCGCGGGCGGTACGCTTGCTTCGAACATTCACCTGGACGGCAGCGGCGTGCCGCTCAAGGGGCAATTCTCGCTGCAGGCGCGACATCTGAAACTCAAGCAACTGTTCCCGACATTCTCGGTGATGCAAACAGCGCTCGGCGAGGTCAACGGCGATGTCGCGTTGTCGGCCACCGGCAATTCGCCGGCGGCACTCGCAGCGACGTCCAACGGGGAAGTGAAGGCATTGGTCACCGACGGCACGGTGAGTCTCTTGCTGATGGAAGCCGCTGGATTGAACGTTGCAAACGTGGTGTACGAGAAATTGTTCGGCACACGCGACGTAAAGATCAACTGCGCAGTGGCCGACTTCGTGGTCACCCATGGCGTGCTCGACTCGCGCGTGTTCGCGCTCGACACCGATGACGCGGTGATCGGAATGGACGGCAACGTGAACCTGCGAGACGAGACCATGAATCTGACGATCCATCCCCATACCAAGGGATTCCGCGTGATATCGCTGCGCTCGCCACTGTATGTCACCGGATCCTTCAAGCAGCCGCACGTCGGGGTCAAGGCCGGGGCACTGATCGCGCGTGGCGGGGCAGCGATCGGGCTGGGCTTGCTGAATCCGCTCGCAAGTCTGCTCGCGTTGCTGCAGCCGGGCCGCAATCGGCCGTTGCCGTGCCAGCAGATGCTGACCGACATGAAGCAGCGCCCGACGGCGCCACCGCCGGGAATCCGACAGAAGACGAAGGCTGCACCGGCTAGATGAACGCGGTGTCGGCTGCTTAACGAGCACGGGTTCGTGGCTTGAGAAGGCGTCGACCCAACATGGGGCGGGCGACAACGAAGGGCATGTTGACGGGCCCGCGCCACTGTCGCCGGATCAATGAATGCATGCGGACATGACGCGGCCTGACGCGGCGTGCTGCACGATTGGCCGGTCCCGGAAATACGTCAATCGAACGTGATGAACTGCGCGGACGACCAGACCTTGCTGTCGTTGCGCTGCCGCCCGAAGCAATAGACGGGGCGGTATCCGAACGATGCATTGCCGGGTGCAACTTCGACGCTGCCTGCGAGATCGACGGGCAGCGGCTGGTCGGTCAGCCGTTCGATCGCGACGAACAGCTCCGTGCCGCCGAGTGCGTGCGTCGCCGTCCCCTGCGCGAGCAACGCGGCACCGCTGATTTCGAATCGGAACGCCGGCGCATGCACGAACGGATTTCGCTGAAGCGGATCGCCGACCTTCGCGAAGCTGTCGATCGTGCCTTCGATCACGATCGTCGCGGCAGCGAGATTGCCGATGTCGAGCTCGATGCTGTCCGCGTCGCCATAGGTGTCGCTGCGGAACTCGACATCCGTCGCGCCGGTGCGCCACGCCGACTCCTCGACGTGCTCGAAGCCGTTCGATCCGAAACGGTGGATCGTGCCGTTGACGATGCGAATCCGGCCGCGCCACGCGGCCCAGCGGTAACGATCGCGAATGCGCGCGCCACCCCAGCGCACGCGGATCAGGCGATCCGCGTAGCCGAGTTCCGCATGCAGGTTGCGTTCCCACAGCAGGCCTTCGTGATCGTACGCCGCCACGTATTCCCAGCCTGACTGGCCGAGCAGCCGGTAGTCGAGCCGAGCGGGCCCACGGTGCGCAAACGCATCGCCTTGCCAGTGATCGCCGCAGCGCACGAGCAGTGCGCTGTGCTCGCCGGTGGTCGCCCACGTGCGGCGTGCGCGCAGTGCTTCGCCGACGTGCTTGCGATCGAGCACCGGGGCGAGGACGCCCGTCAGCCCGCCGTGCACGCCGAACACCTGTACGCCCGGCGCGCCACCGCCGGGCCGGCCGCGATGCTCGTCGCCGCTGGCCGCCACGCCGAGCTGGTAGCCGCGTTCGATCACGTCCTGGTACAGCCACCCGAAGTGTCCCCACGACGACGCGATCTCGACGAGCCGCTCGAGTTCAGGATGATGCCAGTCCGGGATGTAGCGGCGGCCGCCCACGTGTGGCATCACCAGATGCTGCGCGGCATCGTCCGCATACGCGTCCCACAATTCCTCGACGGGCCAGCGGCCGAGCTCGACCGCATTGCCCTTCATGTCCTCGTTCCAGACGAGCGTGCGGTTGTGCTCGCCGCGCGCGTTGTACGGGAAATCCGGCCGCGCGTCGCCGAGAAACACGACGTTGTGATCGCCGCCCGCGGTCGAACTGCCGCACCATTCCTGCACCGGATAGACGACGAAGCGGCCCGGTTCGTTGAAGCGTTCGACCGCATCCACGCCAAGCTGCCAGTTCTCGTCGGTGATCTGGAAATCGTTCGCCGTGTAGCCGAGCACGTCGATGCCGCCGATGTCGCGTGCGTAGCGCGCGTTGTACTCGGGACTGTTGGTGCCGACCGTATCGTGTGCATGGACGTGCAGGTCCGCGTACAGCGCGCGCGGCACGGGCAGCGATGCGTCGATCGTGAGCCATGCTTCGGCCGCGCGCACGTCCGGGCGGGCAGGCACGTCGGCCACGATGCGCAGCGTGCCGGCATCGACCGGCAGGTCGTCGACCGCACAACTTGAGAGCCCGGTATCGGGCAGCGCGTGCTCGCGCCGGTAGACGGCTTCGCCGCGTGTGTCGTATGCGACGACGCGCGCGGCGCCGCCGACGTCGCGGCACGCATTGCCCCAGCGGTCCTGCAGCGACAGCCGGAACGGCGCGCGCGTACCGGGCCGCACGAAGCGCGGACCGTTCAGCAGCACGTCGGACGGCGCGCCGGCACGGATGTCGATCGAGATGTCGCCGGGCACCGCGACGAAGCGCGACGTGCCGAGCGGATCGACATAGAGCCGGAACCGGAAGTTGTCCTCGGCGAAGGTCTGTACGCGCGTGCCGGGGCCGCGGCGGCGGTCGCCAAGACGAATCACGATCCGGTCGCCGGCGTTCACGTAACCGTCGACGACGTCGACGATCACGGCCTTCTGGAACGGCCGCTCGTGCCCTTTCTGGTCGAAACGAACGTTCAGCGCCTGCACGGTGGCCGGGCTCTGGCCCGGCACGAGCGGCGCGGCAAGGTATTCGGCGCTGATGTAGTTCGCGGCGCTCGGATCGCTCGTCTGGAACAGCGCCCAATCCGAATAGAACTTGAAGGTGGCCTTCAACCAGCCGCCGTCGGCGATCCCCGACGAGCCGACTTCGTAATCGAGCACGATCTCGCTCCATTCGCCGGCTTCGAGACGCGTGACGTTGCAACTCACGCGCCCGGCAAACGGCAGGCGCTTGTGGCGTTCATACAGGCCTGCGGGGGCAACGTGCGGACCCAGGCGGTCGCGCAGTGCGGCGGCGCGGACATCAACGGTATCGAGGGCGGCGTTGGATTCGTTCATGGGGAATTCAGAAAGATGTCGATGGAAAGCGGCGCGCGTCAATGCGCGAACGGCCAGGGCGCGCTCGCGTCCCAGACGGGGATGCCCATGTACGCGTACCACGGCGCGATCACACAGAGGCCATAGATGATCGCGATCAGCACCGACACGATCCCGACCTTCGCGTAGTCGGCCGTCGAGAACGCACCGCTGCTGTACGCGATGACGCCGGCGGTAATCTGCGTGGGCAGCAAGTATGCGAAGCTGTCGGTGTCGCTGACGAGCATCGTGAACGCAACCGGATGCAGCCCGAGGCGCGGCGCCAGCGCGAGCGCGATCGGCGCGATCATCGTGACGGCCGCGACGTTGGACAGCATGCCGATGCGGATCACGTGCGTACCGAGCATCACGATCGCGATCCCGAGCCACCAGCCGTGGCCGCGTGCGGCGGCATAGATATGATCCGCGGCCCAGCTTGCGAGCCCCGACGAACTGATCGCCGCGGACAGCGACAGTGCGCCGGCCAGCAGGAACAGCGTGCCCCAGATCGTGCGCTGCTCGACTTCGGCCCAGCCGAAGCGCAGCACGCCGGGCGCGAACAGCAGCGCGAGCGCGATCAGCGCGACGATTTCCGACGGCAGGTGATGGAGCGGCTCGGTCGCCCACAACACGGCGACGGCCGCGAACAGCGCGAGCACGGCCCAGTCGTTGCGCGCCGCACTCGGCTGCGCGCGGCGCATCGTCGCGATCGCATCGACGCCGCCGGGAATCGCGACCGCGCGCGAGCGGAAATAGAACTGCACCCAGCCCTGCGTGATCGCGAACATCCCGAGGTACGGCCACTGCAGCGTCAGCCACGTGAGGTACGAGATCCGGATGCCGAGCTGTTTCTCGAGCAGCCCGGACACGACCATGTTCGGCAGGTGGGCCGTCAGGATGCACATGCCGCTGATCATCGCGCCGTACACGAGCGTCTGGATCACGATTGCCTTGCGCGCGGCGCGCTCGCGCGGCGATTCGCCGAACAGCCGGACAATGCCGTTCGTGACCGGCAGCAGCGTGGCGGCACGCGCGTTCGCGGCCGGCACGACGAGCGCCATCAGGCAGTTCACCGCGAACATCGCCCAGATCACGCCGTTGGCCGTGCGCACCTTCAGGCGGTCGAGCAGCAGCAGCGCGATGCGGCGATCGAGTCCGCATGCCTGCATGATCGCGGAGAACAGGAACGCGGCGAGGCACAGGAACACGACGGGCGCCGCGAAGCCGCTGGCCGCCTTCGGAAACGACGGGCTCGCATGCGACAGCACGAGCAGCATCGGCAGCAGGATGCCGCTTACGCCGACCGGAACCGCATCGGTAATCCACACGATCGCGACCCATGCGACGACCGCGAGCGTCGCGTTGCCTTCGGCGGACAGATGCGCGGGCGCAGGCAACCACCATGCAATCGCGAAGAACGCGAGCCACGCGGCGGCGAAGCCGATCGCGGCACGCCACCGCGCGCGACGCGATCGGCCTGCCGCGTGCGGATCGGCATGTCGCGCCGCCGCCGGTTCGATCCGTGGCGGCCGGCTTGCCTGCGCGCCGTCCAACGGCGGCGTGCCGATTGCATTTTCAGTCACTGGTATGCTCCCCGTGCGTCGGGTCCTGATATGGCGGACCCGACTGTCTATCGAGATGTCATAATACGTATTAATACAAGTTGGGCGATCCAATTGCTTTTCATATCGATATCGGAAATCGCGCATAGCGCGAGCCGGGCACGGAGAGGAACAATCGATGACGCTGGTGCGTGAAGACGCGACGTCGCTTTACGAGCAGATCGCGACGACGCTGCGCGACGAGATCGAGCAAGGGGTGTACGAGCCGACCGGCAAGCTGCCGTCCGAGGCACAGCTGAGCGAGCGTTTTCAGGTGAGCCGCGTGACGGTCCGGCTCGCGCTCGATCGCCTGACCGACGCGCGCATCGTCGAGCGCAAGCAGGGCAAGGGCACGTTCGCAGCGAAGCAGCGGCTGCGGCACCGGCTCGACGTGCTGCGCGGGCTTCACGATTCGATCGCCGGGCAGGGCGCACGCGCACGGATGGAGTTGCTGCGCATGGAAGCGTGCGACGTACCGCCGGGCTTGCGGCAAGTATTCGCCGCCGACGTCACGCGCTGCATCTATCTCGAACGCCTGCACTGGGTCGACGAAGAACCCATTGCGCTCGCGCAGACCTGCCTGCTGCCCGAAGCCGGAACGGTCACCTTCGAGCAGGCCGAGCGCATGTCGACCTACGAGGTGCTGGAAGGCGTGCTCGGTTGGCGCATCACGGACGCCGAAATGTCGGTCACGGCCGTCGGGTCGCCCGAGGATGTCGCGCAGCGGCTTCGGATCGCCCCACACTTGCCGCTCCTCGTGTTGCGGCGCGCGTCTCAGCTTGCGGACGGCAGCACGTGCGAATCCACCGTGTTCCATATCCGGCCGGAACGGTTCGACCTCGTCGTGCGAAGCGGCGTGGAAGCGAGGTTCGTCGGCTGAGGGAGCGGGCGCCCGGTAGTCGGTGGCTTCCGGGCACTCCGGGCCGCATGCCGTTGTTTGGCACAACACACACGGGATTCGTTATTTGCGCGCGGCAGCGAAGCATCACAGCAATCGGTATTTTGCGCGAGCCCGGGGTTGACTACGATCAAACCCTCGGGCGGACGCCAGTATCGTCAACCGGTCCGCCCGCGCCCGAACCATGGACAATCGCACAGATTCCCCACCGCTCATTTCTCTGCCGGAAAGCGAGCATCGCCCCCTTTCGGTGCGCGCGAAAGCGCTCGTATTCGCGGATCCCGCGTCGCGCGCCGTGCTGCGCTTCGTCGAGCAGATCGGGCCCAGCGCTGCGCCCGTGCTAATTCTCGGCGAGACGGGCACCGGCTAGGAACTGGTCGCCCGTCATATCCACCATGTCGGCGGCCGCTCCGGTGCGTTCATCGCGGTCAACTGCGGCGCGATCAGCCAGCAACTCGCGGAGAGCGAACTGTGCGGCCACGAGGCCGGCGCGTTCACGGGTGCGCAGGGGCGTCGCGTCGGCTATTTCGAGGAAGCGCACGGCGGCACGATCGTTCTCGACGAAATCGGCGATCTCGCACCGCCGCTCCAGGGGAAGCTGCTGCAAGCGCCGACAGCAGCGTAAGCGGTTCGAAGCGGTTCAGGAAGTGAGGAATCGATTTCGCGTTGATGTGCAGGCCGTCGGCGACGAACAGCAGGTCGAATTTCGCGGCTTCGGCCTGCCTGGCGAGCGTGCGGACGAAGTCCACGTTGATGCTGGCGTCGGCGACCGCGTCAGGATGCCGCCAGGCGGACATGTTGCCGGACGCGCCCTGGATGATGGCGCCGAGATGGATCGGGCGGGGGGAAGTGCGGGTCGATGGGCTCATGGAAGCGGTTCGGTAAGGGCGGGCAGGGGTCATGCGAGCGCGGCGTGCGCACCGGGCAGCGTCGGCAGGGCATCGAGGAGCGATGCGGTGTACGGGTGCGACGGCACGTCGAACACCCGCTCGACCGGGCCGCTTTCGATCACGCGGCCGCGTCGCATCACGAGAATCCGGTCGGCGACGTGGTGAATCACGCCCAGGTCGTGCGAGATGAACAGCATTGCGGTGCCATGCTCGGCCTGCAGATCGGCGAGCAGGTCGAGCACCTGCGCCTGGATCGACACGTCGAGCGCGCTGACAGGCTCGTCCGCAACGAGCAGCGCGGGACTCGGCGCGAACGCGCGCGCGATCGCGACGCGCTGCCGCTGGCCGCCGGATAGTTCGCGCGGATAGCGGTCGATGCAACCCGCGCCGAGCCGCACTTCGTCGAGCAACTGCAATACGCGGCGACGGCGCGCGTCGCCGCGAATGCCGATCGCATCGAGGCTCTCGCCGATGATCTGGCCGACCGAATAGCGTGGATCGAACGAACTGTACGGGTCCTGCGCGATCAACTGCAGCCGCGCGCGACGGGCACGTCGTATGGCTTCAGGCGCGCCGCTCCATGGCTTGCCGTCGAGCGTGACCGCGCCGCTGTCGGGCTCGATCAGGCCGAGCACGATCCGCGCGACCGTCGATTTACCGGAGCCGGATTCGCCGACGATGCCGATCGTCTCGCCGCGTGCGAGCGAGAACGACACGCCGTCGACCGCGGCCGGTGCGTTGGCGCCGCCGTAGCGCTTCGTTAACGCGTCGACCGTGAGCACCCGCGTGCCGGCCTCGATCTGCTTGGGCGGCAATGGGACGCGCCCAGCGGCGGGGGCAGGTGCAGCGTCGTCGGCCGCTGGATGGGCCGAGAGCCTGAACCCGCGCGACGCGGGCGTTGGAATCGCCGCGAGCAGCTGGCGGGTGTACGGATGTGCGGGCGCGGTCAGCACGTCGCGCGCCGGCCCTTGTTCGACGATCTGGCCGGCGCGCATCACGAGCACGCGATCGGCCAGTTCCGCGACGACCGCGAGGTCATGGCTGATCAACAGCACCGCGTCGCCGGCATCACGGCGCGCACGCAGCAGCGACAGGATCTGCCGTTGCACGGTCATGTCGAGCGCGGTGGTCGGCTCGTCGGCGATCAGCAGCGACGCGCCGCCCGCGATCGCGGTGCCGATCAGCACACGCTGCCGCAAGCCGCCCGACAACTGGTGCGGATACTGCGGCAGGCGCCGCTCGGGGTCGTCGATGCCGACCGAGCGCAGCAGGTCGGCGCTGCGCGCCGCGACGTCGCGCCGGCGAGTATCGTGCAGCGCTTCGGCCACGAGGTCGCGCACGCGCCACAGCGGATCGAGCGATACCAGCGCATCCTGCAGCACGTAGCCGATCCGGCGGCCGCGTATCGCACGCCAGTCGCGTTCCCGGTGGCCGCGTGCGTCGACGCCGGCGATCTCGAAGCGCGCGGCATCGGTCACGGTGTGCGGGCCGTTCAGCCCGACGAGACTGCGCGCGGTGACCGACTTGCCGGAACCCGACTCGCCGACGAGCGCGACGCATTCGCCGGCATGCACGGTGAGGTCGAGCGGACCGACGACAGGTTGTGTGCCCCACGGCCCGCGAAAACCGATCGTCAGACGCTCGATGCGGACCCGTGGCGCGGCGGCCGTTGCGGGCGAAACGGTTCCGGGCGTCCTCATGCCGCCTCCCGGCGTTCGAAGCGCGCCTGCCAGTAGCCGCCGAGCGCGTTCACGGCGATCACGGCCGCGGTGATCGCGAGGCCGGGCCACACCGCGATCCACCACGCGTTGTACAGGTAGTTGCGGCCCTCGGCGAGCATCAACCCCCATTCGGCGGCGGGCGGCGGCGGCCCCATCCCGAGGAAGCTCAGTCCCGACGTGCCGATGATCGCGGTGCCCAGCCCGATCGTCGCGAGTACCGGCACCTGCGCGATCGCATGCGGCAACACGTGCCGCCACACCAGCACCGCCGGCGCGAGACCCAGCGTGCGCGCGTGCTCGACGTAGCCGGACGCCGCGACGACGAAAGTCTGTGCACGCACCACGCGCGCGAAGCGCGGCACCGACGCGATGCCGAGCGCGAACACGAGGTTCACCGCGCCGGGGCCGGTGAACGAGATCAGCATCAGCGCGAGCAGTAGATCGGGGAACGCGGACACGACGTCGAGCACGCGTGTGATCAGCTCGTCGAGCCAGCCCCGCGCGAGGCCGGCGAACAGCCCGAGCACGGTGCCGAACAGTGTCGCGACGCCGATCGCGGCCGCGCTGATCGACAGCGAATAACGGGTGCCATACACGACGCGCGAGAAGATGTCGCGGCCGAGCTGATCGGTGCCGAGCCAGTGCTCGGCGCTGCTGCCGAGCTGCGCGGACAGCGGATCGGCGGCGAGCGGGTCGTAGTGCGCGAGCCACCCGGGCGCGACGACGGCGACCGCGTTCAGCAGCAGATAGACGGCGGCGAGCACGAGGCCGGGGTGGCGGCGCAGCCAGCCGGCCGCGCGGGATGTGGCGGGTGCGTGCAACGCGAGATCGGCGGGAACGGACATGGGCGTCTCCGGTTCAATGCGGCGCGCGGCGCTCGCGCAGGCGGGGATCGATCAGCAGGTACAGCAGGTCGACGGCGGTGCTGAGCGCGACGTAGATCGCCGCAGAAAGGATCGCGATCGCGAGGATCACCGGCATGTCCTTCGACAGCACCGCGTCGACCGTCACCTTGCCGAGACCCGGCCGGCCGAACACCTGCTCGGTGATGACCGCGCCGCTCAGCAATCCGCCGACGAGCCAGCCGGCGAGCGTGACGGCCGGCAGCGCCGCGTGGCGCAGCGCATGGCGCACGCGCAGCGCGAGCCCGCCGATGCCCCACGAGCGCACCGTCAGCGCGTACGGTTCGTCGAGCGCACGCTCGATGCCTTGCCGCAGCACGCGGCCGATCACCGCGCCCTGTGCCAGCCCGAGCGACAGCGCGGGCAGCACGAGCGAGGCGAAGCCGCGATCGCCGGCCACCGGGAACAGCTTCAGCGTGAAACTGAACACGAACAGCAGCATGATGCCGAGCCAGAACGACGGCGTCGACGCGAGCAGCAGCTCGACGCCGGACGCGGCGCGCCCGGCCCAGCGGCGGCCGGCCGTCGGCACCGCGAGACCGACGGCGAACGCGATCGTCACGACGAGCGCCGCGCCGGTCAGTTTCAGCGTCGGCCACAGCTGGCCGAGCACGAGCGGCGCGACGTCGGTGTTCAGGATGTACGAGCGGCCGAACTCGCCGTGCAGTACCCGCCACAGGTAATGCAGGTACTGCAGCGCAAGCGGTTCGTCGAGTCCCCATTCCTGGCGGATCGCGGCTTCGATCTCCGGCGTGCTCAGTTGCTCGCCGATCAGGATGCTGACGATGTCGCCCGGCGCAAGATGCACGGCCGCGAACGACAGCGTGACTGCGGCCCACAGCACGAGTGCACCGGTTGCGAGCCGCGTCGCGACCGGCGAACGCAGCCAACGGCGCCACGCCGCCGGCGACGCCGCGGCCGGCAGCGGGTCCGGGACGGACAGATGAGCGGACGGCGAACGGTTCATGGTCGAATTCTCCTGTCGGTTCAGCGCGAAGCGCGGTGCAAGGCAGGCCGCGCGCGCCGGCTTACTGCTTCACCCATACGTCGTACGGGTTCTCGGGCATCTGCGCGAACGAGCGGAAGCGCAACCCCTGAACCGACTTCGCGGCGGCGATCTGGTCTTCGGGCTCGTACAGCGGCACCGCGTACGCCTGCTCGTTGATCGCGAAGCGCTGCAGCTCGCCGTACCGCTTCTTGCGCTCCGCGACGTTCTGCGTGCGCGCGGCCGCCTGCAGCCAGCGCGTCAGCTCGGGCGCCGACGCACGGCTGTAGTTCAGCGCGCCGCCGCGATCGACGGGCAGGTAGTGGCCCTCGATGTCGATTCCGTCCGGCGGCGTGTTCGAATTCGCGATCGAGCCGAACTTGCCGGTCTTGCGCGCCTCGACGTATGTACCGTCGTCGACGTACTGGATCTTCAGGTCGACGCCGAGCCGTTGCCGCGCCTGCGCTTGCAGCGCCTGCAGCAACACGTCGCGCTGGTCGCGCACCGTCGCCTGCGCCTGGATCACCGCGACCGTCAGGCGCTCACCGTTTTTCGTGCGGTAGCCACCAGCGTCGCGCGCACTCCAGCCGGCTTCGTCGAGCAACTGGTTTGCGAGCTTCGGGTTGTTGCCGTAAGTCTTTTCGATCGATGCGTCGTAGAACGGATCGATCGGCGACGTGACACCCCATGCGCGCGTGCGCTCGCCACGATAGATCGATTGCACGATACCGGTCGTGTCGAGTCCTTCGAGCAGCGCACGCCGCACCTTCACGTCCTGCGTGGGGCCGTAGGTGACGTTCAGGAACAGCGAGTACGGGGTGCCGGTGTTCAGCGCACGCCGGTAGATAAAGTCCGGGTTCTTGCGGATCAGCGCCGCGTCGTTGCCGGACACGCCCTCGATCACGTCGACCTGGCCTGACAAGAGCGCACCGGTACGCACCGACGATTCCGGCAGGAACCGGTAGACGATCCGGTCCAGGTACGCGGGGCCCTGGTGCCCAGCCGTCGGCGGCGCCCAGCGATAGTCGGGGTTCTTCGCGAATTCGATTTCCTGCCCCTTCACGTAGCGGCGCAGGATGAACGGGCCGGTGCCCGCGATGTCGGTGCCGCCCGACTTCAGGCTGGGCCGGTCGAAGGCATTCGGCGACAGCAGCGGCAGCCGGCCGGCGAACGTCAGGAACGGCGCATACGGCGCGTCGAGGGTGATCACGACCGTATGCTCGTCCGGCGTCTTCACGTCGGCGACGTGCGAAATCAGCCTTGCGAGCTGGCTGCCGGCCGAATACGACAGTTCGCGCGCGTTGAGGAAGTTGCGCGCGACGGCCTTCGCGTCGAACGGCGCGCCGTCGGTGAATTTCACGCCGTCGCTCAGCGTGAACGTATAGGTCTTGCCGTCGGCGGACACCTTGTAGCCGGTCGCGAGCCACGGCACGTAGCTGCCGTCGGGCTTCTGCGCGAGCAGGCTTTCATAGGCGTTGCGCAGCAGCAGCTCGACCTTGTCCTGACCGTTCAGTTGCGGGTTCAGCGTGCGGGGCTCCGTTTCGACGCCCCAGGTCAGCGTGCCGCCCGGGACGGGCGTGCCCTGCGCAAACGCCGCGTACGGCAGTGCGAGCGCCAGCAGCAGCGCGGCCGGTGCGGTGCGGCGCGACGCGCGGGGAGCGGAATCCGGAAATGCGAATGTCATGCGTGGAAGCCTTTCACGAGGTGGGTAGCGGGGGATGCGGTGCGCGTTGCCGGGTGGCCCGGCACGTCATGCGTTCGCGTGGAGGCGCATGCCGTCCGGGGCGGTGTCGTCCGCCGCCGGATCCCGGTAGAGCTCCGGGATCAGGATTTTTCTCAGCCAGACGAGCGGCGTGCCAAGCGAGTTCGTCGAGCGATTGAACGGCACGTAGCCATTGCGCTCGTAGTACGGTTGCAGCCACGGATGGTTGGTCGCGGTCGCGAGATACGTCGCGGGCGCCTTGACCTGCCCGGTCAGGAACTGCGACTCGACGTGCGCGATCAGCGCGTGCCCGAAGCCCTGCCGCTTGAATGCGGGCGCGACCGCGAACCAGTGCAGGAACGGATAAGGCGTGCGAGGGCGTTCGCCGGATACCCAGGGAAACCGCACGGTCAACGTGGCTGCGAGGACAGGGCGGCCTTCGCTGGTCCCGCGTTCCAGCACGAACGTCGTTTCGCGCGCGACGGTCTGCGCGACGCGTTCGATCGGCGAGCGCGTGATGGTGAAGTGCACGCCCTGCGCCACGAGTGGTGCGTAGGCGTCCTGTAGCAATGCATGGAGGGCCGGCACGTCGTCGGTGCCGGCGATGCGGATCGTATCGGTCATCGCGCCGCGCCCTCGAAGTCCGGATGGCGCGCGACCGTGCGGGCACTCGAGCGTCGCGCATCCGGTCTGTCTCGCGACGGTGCCGCGTCGTGGTCGTCGGCGCGCGCGCCGGCCAGCAATCGCAGCGACGCAATCCGCGGTGCGGCATCGGCGAGCGGCGTGTCGACGACGAATTCGGCAATGCCGTGACGGCGATGCAATACGTGAAGTTCGTGCAGCACATCGTCGCGCGTGCCGTGCACGATCCGCGTTTCGCGCGGCTCGATCCGGTGCGGGCCGCCGCCTGCCTGGCGAATGTATGCGTGCGCCTGTTCGAGGCTGCCGACGTTGACGGCGGGCGTGTCGCCTACCTGCACGCGAAAGCCCTGATGTCCGCTCGCCAGCTGCGCGGCCGCGTCGCGGGTGTCGGCGACGATCGCGGAGACCGCGAGCAGCGGCGTGCCGCCGCCGGACGCGCGGCTATAGGCATCGAACGCGCGTTCCAGGTCCGTGGCGGATGCGTTGAGATGCGATGCATAGACGAAGGCCCAGCCGAGCCGCGCCGCGAGCGCGGCGCTTTCCGCGCTTGCGCCGAGCAGGAACGGTTGCGCGGGCACTGGCGGCAGCGGCGTCGCGTGCAGCGCGGCGGCATCCTGCCCGATCGCATCGGCTGCCGTGGCCGCGCCCTGAAGATGGCGATTCAGCTCGTCTGCCAGATCGGCGAACGACGCGCGCCGCGCCGGATCGTAGCCGGCCTGCAACGCGCGCGTCGACAGCGGCAGGCCGCCCGGTGCCTTGCCGACGCCGAGATCGACGCGGCCGGGCGCGAGCGACGCGAGCAGGTTGAAGTTTTCCGCGATCTTGTACGGACTGTAGTGCTGCAGCATCACGCCGCCCGACCCGACACGGATGCGCTGCGTATGCGCCAGCACGTGCGCGATCAGGATCTCCGGGGACGGGCACGCGAGCGCGGCGGTGTTGTGATGCTCGGCGAGCCAGTAGCGGTGATAGCCGGCGGCATCGGCGAAGCGCGCGAGCGATACGCTGCGCGCCAGCGCGTCGGCGGCGGTTTCTCCCGGCGCAACGGGGCTCTTGTCGAGCACGCTCAAGCGGAATGGCAACGCGGACAAAACGGAATCGGAACGGTTGGCGTCGAACGTCATGATGAGGCGATCGGCGCGGGTCGAAGCGGCCGGATCAACGGGTTAGGCATGCAGAATTATTTTTCGTCGACGCTCGCACGGTCAAACAATCAAGAAGAATATCGAAAGCCGAAAATATTCGTTCCGGCCGACCGGGGGGCTTGCGTTATGGTCGTTGGCTGCGCGCCTTGCGGCGCGTGCCCGGAGCCTGCCGGACGATCCGATGCGAGCGCACTTGCCATCGCGATGCCGACATGCCTCCTCCGATCGAACGGAATCACGAGGAATGCAGATGAACGACCATGACGAACGACGCGCGGCACGCGCCGCAAGCACCCGCGGGATGACCGGGGCCGCGTCATGAGCGGCGCACGCAGACGACTGAAGACGCTCGTCGGCGCGGCAAGCGTGCTGTATGCGCCCGGCGATGCGGAGGTTGCGCAGGGCGTGCGGCGTGCTGCATCGCTCGCGCGCAAGGCGGAAACCGAGAAGATCACCGGCCTCTTCACCGCCGATCTGCTGCAGGCCGATCTGGCAGGCCTCGCCGGTACCACGGGCAGCCAGGAACCGATCGTCGCGCTGGCGGCGCTGAGCCAGGCGACATCGGCCATCGGACTCGTCGCGACGGTGTCGACGACGTATCACCATCCGTACAACCTCGCACGGCTGATCGGCACGCTCGATCATGTGAGCGGCGGACGCGCCGCGTGGAACGCGGTCACGTCGTCGGTCGGCGAAGAGAATTTCGGCGATGCGGGGTTGCCCGACCCGGAACGACGTTACGCGCGTGCGGCCGAATTCGTCGAAGTCGTCAACGCGCTGTTCGACGCGAACGATCCGGACGCGACGCGGCGCGGGCAGGGCGGCGGCATCTCGGTCGATCCGCGCAAGCTCGGCACGATCGACTATCGCGGTGCGCACTTTCAGGTGCAGGGGCCGCTGAATGTGCCGCCTTCGGCGCAACGGCGGCCCGTCCTGTTCCAGGCAGGTCAGTCGGCGAGCGGCGTGACGCTCGGTGCGCGGTTTGCGGAAGTCGTCTATACGTCGCAGCCGACGCTCGACGATGCGCGCGCGTTCGTCGCCGAACTGCATCGGCAGGCTGCCGCATTCGGTCGCGGCGACCGGGTGCCGCTCGTGATGAACTCATTTCATTCGGTGATCGGCGAATCCGATGCTGACGTCGCACGGCGGTTGCGCGACAAGCATGAACGAATCGATTACGAACAAGGCAGGCTGAAGCTCGCCGACATGTTCGGCGGCGGCGTCGACCTGCGCGATCTGCCGCTCGACCAGCCGTTGCCGGCATCCCTGCTGCCGGCGATCGACAGCGTGCATCGCCGGCGCGGACGTGTTGCGATCTTCGTCGGCTACGCCCGCCAGCGGCTGACGCTGCGCGAGCTGATCGTCCGTGCACAGGAGACCGGCCACTGGTTCGTCGCCGGCACGCCGGAGCAGCTCGCCGATGCGATCGAAACGCGCTATCGCGCGGGGCTGGTCGACGTGCTGTCGCTGCACGGGCTCGGCCAGCCGGACCAGGAGGACTTGCTGCTCAACGGTCTGCTGCCCGAATTGCGCCGGCGCGATCTGCTCGATACCGACTATGTGGGCGGGGATTTTCGCGCGAATCTGGAACTGCCGGCGGTGCGGCGTGCGACCGTGACGGCGTGAACGGACGAGGGGCGAGCGGTGTGCCAGCCGCCGCGTCGGGCGTCGGCCGAGGCGAAACGA
This sequence comes from Burkholderia sp. Bp9142, assembly GCF_003853415.1. Classification (GTDB taxonomy): domain Bacteria; phylum Pseudomonadota; class Gammaproteobacteria; order Burkholderiales; family Burkholderiaceae; genus Burkholderia. The sequence continues at coordinate 24,559 of NZ_QTPP01000048.1, forward strand.
ACGATAGGGGAGTTGCGTGACATGAGCCGTGACGTGCTGTTGCCGGTGCAGTCGAAAGGTGCAGACCGGATGCCAGCGGGGCGACGGCCGCGAGTGCGGTCGCGGGCACAATCCGCGACGACCGGCCGTTAAACCGTCGAGCGACCAGGTCACTCGCGTTGCGACAAGCCGCAGGTAGCTATCACGTGCAACACGCAGCGGCAGGGCCAGCATCTGCCCTCGTATTTGCGCGGGTTGGGCCTCCCTAACCTTGCAAGCGCGAGTGACGAGGATGTGGGTGGATGTTTGAGGGGGGATTGCCGGAGGAAAGAGGAGAGGGTGGGGGATTTGCGTCGCGCGCCGCGTCATCGCGGCGACATTTTTCTCGCGTAAATCTATGGCACCCCGCCTGTCAGCGGGGTACCGTTTTCTCAAGGAATACCGACCATGGCGGCAAAACGCCTTCGCATCAACATGATTACCCGTCGCCAGTCGACGTTCGATGGCCGGCATCTCGACACCGAGGCGGCACGCCGTTTCGACGTGCACGCGCAGGACGCGACGCCTGCTCATCTGAAAGGTACGCAGGGCGCCGAGGCTGAATGGCTGCCGCGCGTGAAGGTCAGCGAGCGATAACCCGGTTACGCCGGGCGAACCGCTGCGCGACAGCGGCGAGCGCGGAATCACGAACGGCGTAGCACGCATATCGCGCCCCGTCGTCAGACCTGTTCCGGACTGGACGGCTCCGTGTTCTGCGTCGCCCGGCGCCGTCTCGCGGTGCGGCCCAGCGTGTCGGCCCACCAGCCCGTGACGCGATGGGGTCGCGGCTGCCGTCGTCATCGCCTGCCTGATCTGGCGAGTTCGTCAAGTAACCGGCGGCGCGTGCCCATGATCCCCCAAACCCCGAGCGTCGTCGTATTCCCGCGAAATATCCTTGTTCGTATAGTCCCCGAGCTTCGATGCGGCGACCACGCTCAGCACTGCGCACACCAGCACGTACGCCGCGATCGCATACCCCGAGTGGTAGTAGGCAAACAGCGCCGTTGCGATCAGCGGTGCCGGGCCACCGGCAATGACCGAAGCGAGCTGATAACCCATCGACGCGCCGCTATACCGCAGCCGCCCTGTGAATGACTCGGCAATCAATGCAGCCTGCGGTCCATACATCATCGAATGCGGGACCAGCGACAACACGATGGCCGCGAAGATCCATACCGGATTCCGGCTATCGACCATCGCGAAGTAGACGAATCCGAACACGCCGGCGGCAGCCGCACCGATCATGTACATCCTCCGCCGCCCGATCAGATCCGACACGTGCCCGAACAGCGGAATGGTGACGAACTCGACCACGGATGCGACCAGCACCGCCGCCAGCAGCAGTTCGCGCGTGACGCCCAGCGCCGTGATCCCGTAAGTGAACACGAACGCCGTATAGATATAGAACGGCGCCTGTTCGGCCATCCGCGCAAACGCCGACAGCACGATATCCCTCGGCTGCTTGCGCAGCACTTCGAGCATCGGCGTCTTCTCGATCCGACGCTCGGCCAGCAGCTTCGCGAAGATCGGCGTCTCGAGAATATTCAGGCGGATATAGAGCCCGATCGCAACCAGCGCGATGCTGAGGAAAAACGGCACGCGCCAGCCCCACGCGAGGAAAGCGCTGCCGGAAAACCAGCTCATGGCCAACACGGCAAGGTTGGCGAGGAACAATCCCGCAGGCACGCCGAACTGCGGCCACGACGCGACGAAACCGCGATGCGTATTGGTGCGCGCCCACTCCATCGACATCAGGACCGAGCCGCCCCATTCGCCACCCACGCCGACGCCCTGGATGAAGCGCAGTACCGTGAGGATAACGGCGCCCCAGATGCCGATCGCGGCGTAGGTCGGAACGAAGGCCACGGCGAACGTGGCGAGCCCCATCAGCAACAGGGTCACGATCAGTGTGGCCTTGCGTCCGATGCGGTCGCCGTAATGGCCGAAGATCGCCGCGCCGACAGGCCGTGCGACAAAGCCAACGGCATAGATCAGGAACGCCTGCAGCGTGCCGACGAGTGGGTGGGATTGCGGGAAATACAGCTTTGCGAAGACCAGGCCGGTGACCGTGCTGTAGAGGAAGAAGTCATACCATTCGATCGTGGTGCCGATCGTGCTGGCGATGACGGCGCGGTGCAACTGGCGCCGGGCTTCCTCGTCGGAGAGGGGCGTGGCCGCGGATTGCATGGCAGCCATTTTGATATCTCCCGAAAAAGGGCGATAGAGAAATAAACCTTACGCCCCGTGACAGGTTCCGGCAAGCGCGAGTTGCGAATGGCTTCCACTGCGTCCCGATCTTTCATTAAGCCATCCTTATATATCATAATATGATATTAAATTGTCATTCGCCGCGGCAGCGACGAGGTTGGCGTGATGTTCGAACTGAACACACGCAGATGCCGAACTGGAATTCGCGGACCGTTCGATGACCGCACCTGACTCCCGGTATCGAATCACCAGCCGCTCGATCTGCCGGACCGTTAGGCCCAGTCGTTCGGCCGCGCGGCCAGGCCTCAGGCCCAAATCCACTGCAGCCTGGATTACCTTCAGACGGTCGAGTTCTCGCATGTTCAATGTCACCAGTGCTGTTCGGTGCATCGCCGGCTCCATGATCTGACGGGGAGCCGGCAAGCTTACCGAGGTCCAAACGCGACATTTCTAAATGGCTAGAACACGACATTTCTAAAAAGCTACTACAACTAAAAAATCGCTAATTTGCCTTATGTCAAATATGGTTGCTGGTTTGTAGGGGCTGGCACGGTGTCCGCGTTTTGCGGAATTTTCTTCCCAAGCCCTCGGCGGAAATCGTGGGTCGCACGTGCTCCGCGACCTCAAGCTGCGATCGACGACTGATGCTTCCCAGAACCCTGTTCGCCATGGAGGCCAAACCTTACGGGCCAATGCCGGCAGCGAACCGCTGCAAGCGCTGGCCGTCGGCGCGAGCCTCTATCAACAACTGGCTCCAATCGTCTGGAGGATGTCCGCTTTCGAGCATCTTGCGGAACACCCGGTAGGCGTCGTCGCTGCTCTCGTAGGCACGTTTGGTGTCCTCATCATTTACCCACGCGAAAACGATCACCTTGCTCGGCGCGTGATACCGGGAAAAAAGCCGGTACTGCTGGAAGAACTTGGCCGGGAACCAGTGCTTATGCTCCTCGCCAAGCGCGTTGCCTTGCCGGTATTCCGGACGCGCCGGTTCTTGTGGGATCACATCGAACGCTAGCGTTGTAATCGCCGCCAGTCGCTTGGTGGCGTTCTTCGTCACGTACCCGCTAGGATCTTTTTGCTTGAGCATTTCGACTTGCTGGGTCAGCGCTTCAAGCTGAGCAAGAAACAGCGGGTGAGCAAAAACCGTCCAGCCGTGGATATGCAAGGGTGTGTGCCTGCTGCCGCTCATTCATCGTCTGCCGACAGGGGGCATCGAGATCGACTTCGACGCCGACGGTCAGCGACTGAAGACGCTGCACAAGCTCGGCATCAATGGCCTGCAGGCGCTCAGGGTGGCTGACGATGTCCCCAGCCAAAAAGCGCAGGAACTGACCGAGCACCGGGTCGTCCTCCTCCGAGGACTCGACACGGGTCAGCACCACCTCCCCGCTGGGGCGGATTGTGTAGCGGATTTTGTCGCGCTTTACTGCTACGTCGCCCTCAGGAAATTCAGGCAACATGCCTTCGAAAACTGAAAAAACGAACCCGATTGACACGGGGAGTCATATCAGCCGCCAAGGCGCAGTTGCCCGGGCGCGCGAGTTCGCCATCGAACCGCGTGGCGGGCAACGCGCCGGATGTGAAGCCGCGCGCACTGCGCCGCGCGCGGCTTCGCTCGCCGTTACGCCGGGTTGCCGCTGCCGCCGGTGCCGCCGGTGGGCTTGCCAGCTGCCTTGCCGGCGTCGCCCACCTTGCCGAGCAGCGTCGCAGACGGCTGGCCGTTTCCTCCGATCGCGCCCTTCGATTTCAGCGCTTCGAGGTCCGAATCCTGGCCGGCCTGGCCGGGCTTGAACGACGTCGTCAGGAACGCGGACGTCGACAGCGCGACGCCGGTTTCGTTCTTGATGGTCTGGGCAACCCCATTCGCCGCAGCCGCAACGGCAGCGGGGTTCGTCAACGCGCTTTGATACGTCGGATTGGACGCCAGGCCCGACAGCAGCCCGTTCAGGTCCGTGCCCAGTTGCCCCGCCAGATAGGTCAGCAGCAGTTCGGTCAACGGCGTCACGTTGTACGTGCCGCCGCCACTCGCGAACGAGTGCAGCGTGGTCGTCCCGTTCGTGCCGGTGATCGTGCACGGCCCCGCGAGCACGAACGTGACCGAGAACGCGCCGTTCGCGTCGGCCGTGCCCGAACCGTTGCCGGTCGCGCACACGATCGTGATCGCCGCGTTCGCCATCGGTGCGCCGGTCGCGGCCGTGCCGCTGATCGTGGCCGACGACGCGTTCGAAGGCGTCGTGCTCGTACTGTCGTCGCCCCCGCCACATGCCGCGAGCGTACCCGCGAGCGCAAACGTGCCGACTTGCAATACCCTCAGTGCCGCTTTCTTCATCGTCTTCATCGATTTTCTCCGTTAGGTCAACTCGATTTTCCTGAGGACTCTCCGGTCCCTCGATCATTGAATGCTTGCCTCGCGCGCGGCCGACGGCTGCACGCCGTCAGCCGGCAGCGCCGCCTCCGTCGCGGGCGGCGCCACCCCGGCGGAATGCGCGTAGCGCTTGTATGCATCGCGCATCCGGTAAAGCTGCGTCGCGAAGTACTCGGCGCTGAAGCGCCCCTGGTTGAGCAGGAACTGTTGCGCGTTGTAGGCAAAGTCGAGATTCTCGGCGCCGTCTTGCGCGAGATAGTTCGACGATCCGACACGCGTGCGGAAATTGAGCGAGAACTGCTCGGGCCCGTTGATTTGCACGATCCCCGGCTTCATGCCCTGGCGCGGCGTCAACGGGAAACTGACCGACGCGCCGACGAACGAGCCGTGGCCGCTGTGCCATCCCTGCACGCTGAACGACACGTCGTCGAACCAGTGCGTCAACGTGATCAGCGGGCCCTTGTCGCCACCGACATAGCGCGCGACGCCCGCCTCGATCCACATCTTCCACGCGGGCTCGACCCACCGGTACGTGAGCAGCGCGTTCTTCTCCGCCGGCAGCGCATCCTTGCCCGGCTCGTGATGCAGATAGGCGAGCTTCAGCCGCACCACGTCGGGACGGCCCGGTACGAACGCGGTCGTCTCGTTCTCGACGCCCAGGTACTGGAGGTCGAACTTGCCGAGCGCGGTCACGTTGAAAACGCGCGGCGCAATCCAGAAGCTCTGCACGAGCGCAACGGTCGACAGCCCGCCGCGCAAGCGGTATGGGTCGTAGACGCGGCCGTTGTCCATGTTCTTGCTGTTCGCGATCGGCACGATCACGCTCGAATACAGTTCCGCGCCGCGCCACAGCGGCACGAAGCCCTGGATTTTCGCGCCCACGGAGTAGTCGAAGTTGCCGTAGTCAGTGCCGTAGAGGTAGCGCGTGACCGGCGCGATCTGGATCCGTACGAGCCCGTGCGCGCGGGCGTTGCCCACCCACGCGAGCGAATCCGCATCGTGCGTCGGCCGCGTGCGCATCGACAGCGACGCGCCGGCGGCGGTCGACGCGCCACCCGCGACGAAGCGCGCGTAGTCCGCCCGATCGACGCTCACCTCGCCCGCCGGCTCGTTCGCCTTCTTGATCACGACGCGCACGGTCTCGACGCCCTTCGGCGCGTACTCCGCTGCCGCGCCGAGCGCGATGCCCAGCGCGTCCGCCTCGTTCTGGTTGTAGCGGTGGTTTTCATATTCGACGACGAGATCCGCGCCCGCCATGCCGGCGCGCACGCGCTCGAGTCCGGCGTCCGTCAGCGCGCGCACGATCCTGTCGAGCGCCGCCGGGTCCGGCACCGCGTCGACTGCCGGCGCGGCGGTCCGAACGAGATCCGGCGGCGTGTGAAGCGACGGCATGACTCGATCGTCGCGTGACGCGTCCGCCGCCGCAGGCGTGGCAGGCTCGATCCGCGTGAATGCCCTGAGCGGCGCGAGCGCGGCCGCAGGTCGCAGCGTGTCGTCGTCCGCCGCGCGCGCGTCGTCCGGCGCCGATGTGCCTGCCGCGGCAACCGGCGCGTCGCCGCACAAGCCATCGCCGCAACGCGCGGCATCGAACCGCCTGCCGAGCGGAATCTGCACGCCGATCGAGAACGACGTGCGCGGCGCGATGCTGTCCGTATGCCTCAGCGAGCGCATCACGGTGCCCACGAGGCTCGCGTCGGCCAGCCACTTGATCGGCGGCGACTGGAAGCGGATGCCCGCATAGGGCGTTTTCGAATCGTGCTCCGCCAGCAGCGACAGGCCCGTGTGCCACAGCCGAAGCTCGGCGCCGCCGAACACCCCGTCGAGCCGGTCGCCATGCCCGTAGCCGACCGTCAGCGTCGCGGGCCCGAGCACTTGCGATACGACACCGTAGGTGGACCGGAAGTAATGCGTTTGCCCGCCAACGTCATTGATGCCGATCGCGATGTCCGGCTGGTATGTGAAGAACTTCGGAATCGAGACCTTTGCGTTCGCCATCAGATGCCGAAGCACGATATGGTCGTAGCCCGGCACCCTCGCGCGTACGTCGCCTGGATAGTTCGCCAGACCGCCGGATACCTCCACGTGGGGAAACAGGCCGATCGCGCCCCAGACGATGTCCGAACTCGTCGTCCGGTTCCCGAACCGTGGATCGATGTAGTTGTTGTATTGCCCCTCGAATGTCCCCTCCGGCAGCGTGAATCCGTATGGAATCAAGAGCCCGCCGGACTGCCCCAGCGATGTCAGCACCGGCGTGCCCGCCGCACCAGCCGGCAGGGAAAATGCCAACGCTGCCCCCAGGGCAACGGCCGCCGGCTTGTTCGTGGTCGCGTTCGCACGTAGCTTGATTATCATCGGTCGTGTACTTGATTGTTCGTATCGTGTGTGGCATTCGACATCGCCGAACGTCGACACGCACCGCCGCGGCACTGGCATCGCTCGTGGCCGTGAACGCCCATGCGGCGACGATGCGATCGAAGATCCATCACGATCCTGCACCCAACCCCGTCCCGCGGAATGGCGCTTCGCCCGCACCGGCATGCGTAACTCCGATCGCTGTCGCACGCCGACCACCTGGCACCGGGATCGACACATGGCAACGCCCCCCCAACATCGCGCGCCCGTCAGCGATTTGGCGCGCCCACCTCGTCCCGCGGCGTGGACCGTTCCCAGAAGCGATTCGCTCGCGCAATCAAGCCCGGCGACCGTAATCGGCACCGGATTTCGTCAACATTTATTTCGTTCGCATGACTTAATAATTAAACGACTTTCACCACATGCTCACGCGTCCGGCGATCGTGCCGACGCCTTGCAGTACACGTCCGTGGGCAATCGTTACATTCAGACGTGCGTTCCCATGGGTTCGCATGTCTCGCTCCTGCATTACGGATCGTTACCTATATGCGAGTAAGTCTAATGGAAACCGGAAGCGCTATCTGCGCCGAATTCTTGATCAAATCCGACAAGTTGAGTCGACGGAAATAAACATGCCCGAGCGCGCGAACGGGATCGCCTTTCGCTTGAACACCCGATAAACCCGTATCGAATCAATCGCTTGATGCGTGCGCGCGCACGACTGATGGTCGGCGCGGCGATACGAGACGGAGCGCGACGGGACACGCGCTGCGCGCGATCGATGCTTGCGCGCCCGGAAAGACAGATACGCGACGATCGTAAACACGCCGATGCGGGGTCCCCGTGATTTTGACGCCGTTTACGGCATCGGCTTATACACAAGTCGTCCCGCTGAGCCATCGGGAGCAAGCTGTTCGAGATCGATGAGATAGGCCGATGCTTGTAAGCTTTCGGGCGATCGACGGCAAGGACGCGACGGTGCTATCCAACCGCTTCAGCTTACGCGGCGCTAAAGCGGACATCTCCATGTACGGACATTTGAACTCAGCCAGAAGCCATATCGGTTCACCACGCCGTCGGCATTCACTGAATCACGATCGACACCGCTCCGCACTCCCCGCAAGCAGCACGTTCAGCACCCGCGCGTCCGCCAACCGCTCCAGCGACAGGCACGTGTCGCTCAACGCATCGACCTGCGCACGCTCGAGCGCCATGCCCGCCAGCGCACGATACTTCGCCAGCAGCGCCGCATCGGACAGCGGATTGCGAGGGTCGCCGAGCGCGATCGGCACGTGACGCGATTCCCGCCGTCCGTCCGCGCGATGCAGGATCACCGTCGGCTCGTCGAGATCGCCCAGCGCCGGATCGATCTCGATCGCGATGCGCGCGAGCAACGCCGTGACGCGCGAATCCGCACGCCGGTCGTCGCGATAAACCCCGATCCCCGTGTCGCCATACGCAAAGGCCGCCGCAACCGCGTACGGCAGGCTCATCTGCGCCGACGACAGCGTCGACAGGTCGCGTCCGCCGCACATCCGGGCAACGAACGCACTCGCCCGCACGACCACCCGCTCGATCCCGCCGGCCTCGAACGTGCGACCGTCCGCAAGCTGCAGCGCCGCGTCGACTGCCGCATGCGCGCTGCGGCACGACGCGTGCGGCTTGATCGAGCAGCGCATCAGTTTCCAGTGCGCGCCGAGGCCGTCGGTCAGTGCGTCGGGCGCATGCGATTGCGCGGCGAAGGTGTTGAAGAAACCACCCCACACGTCGTCGAACACCCGGGCGGGGCCGCTCACGCCTTCGCGTGCCAGCAGCGCCGCGAGCACACCGCCTTCCGCCGCGCGCCCGGCATGCAGCCGCTTCGTCTGCGATCCATCGTGGATGAAGCCCCACAGGCCACCGGAGAAACTTGCCGCATGGCCCAGCGCGTCGCGCGTGCGCGCGGCGTCGAGCCCGAGCACGCGCGCGCTTGCCGCTGCCGCGCCGAACACGCCGCAACTGAGCGTGGAGTGCCAGCCGGCACCGTTGTGGGCCGAGTAGCCGCCGGCTGCTTCCAGCACGCGCCGGCCGACGTCGTAGCCGAGCACGATCGCCGTCACGCATTCCCGGCCCGTCACGGGGCGGCCCGCGCACGACAGCGCGGCGAGCACGGCCGGCAGCACGACGGCACCCGAATGATCGCAGCCGCCGGCATCGTCGAGCTCGAGCGCGTGCGCGGCGATCCCGTTGACGAACGCGGCGTCGCGCGCCCCTGCCCTGCATCGCGTGCCCCACAGCGACGCACCGCCGCGCGCGACGGCGCCGGTGAGCGCACGTGCGCTGCGCGTCTCGACGGCCGACGTGCCAGCCAGGGCGGCACCGAACGTATCGAGCACGTGCCGCTTGGTTTTCGCGACGACATCGTCAGGCACGGCGGCGGCGGGTGTCTGCGCGACGAACGTCGCGAGCCGCGTGGCGCGCGTTTCGGTATCCATCGTCATCGCGCCGACTCCTCTGCCACGCAACGTGCGAACACATCGACCGGATGGTCCGGCTCGTTGGCGCTCACGTGCTCGCGCCACCAGCGCGCGACGTCGCGCCCGCTCGCGAACCAGACGTCACCGGCGTCGCGCAGATGGGCGAGCAACGCACGCAGCAGGTCGATCCGCCCTGCCGTGCCGATGACCTCGGGATGCAGGCGCAGCACGCAGCACAGCCCGAAGCGCCGGAACCCGTCGACGTCGTGCCGCCAGTTGTCGAGCACGTCTCGGTATGCGGCGATACGCGGCTGACCGGCCGGCACCGGCGGCGACAGGTTGAACTCGAAGTACGGCTCGTCCTCGAGTTCGTAGTGCAGCGGCAGCTCGACGAGCCGCGCGTCGTCCGTGCCCCCGTCGCCGCGCGGATGCAGGTACGGCAAGTCGTCGCCGCGCCACGACGACGACCACGTGAAGCCTTCCGCCACGAGAAAGTCCGCAAAGCCTTCGGCCCAGTTGCCCGTGAACGAGCGAAAGCCTTCCACGCCGCACCCGGTGGCGTCCGCGAGCGCCGCCCGCCCGGCGCGGCACGCATCGATCTGCGCGGCCAGCGGCAGTGCGTCGAAATCCTCGCAGCGAAAACCGCTCACGCCGAGCTCGTGCCCGCTGGCCGCGATCGAACGCACGGCGTCGCCATGCGTCTGCGCGACACGGCCCGGCACGAACCAGCTCGTCGGCACGCTGAATTCGTCGAACGCCGCGAGCAGCCGGTCGACGCCGCGGGTCGCGCCGTAGCGCCATGCCGACAGCGATTTTTCACGGCCGACGATGCGCGGCTCGCGTGTCTGGATGCCATGAATGTCGTTGAAGTCGACCGTGATCGCGACCGCGCATCGCGCGCCGCCGGGCCAGGAAGGCGGTGTCTTCACATGCCGCTCCGGTGAGTGGGTTGCGCGGGTTGCGCATGTTGTGCAAGCCACCAGTCGGCCACGTCGCGGCAGCGCGCAAACCACACGCCCTCCTGCGCGCACATGTGGCCGAGCCAGGCCTCCAGCAGCGCGATGCGCCCCGGCTTGCCGCAGACTTTCGGATGAAGCAGCGTCGTCAGGCACAGCCCTTCGCGGTATACGCCGTCGAATTCGCGCATCCAGTTGTCGAGCGTCGCACCGTAGCCGGCGATCCGGTCGAGCCCGGCCGGATAGTCGGGGTTGCGGTGATACGCAAGCGACGCGTAATCGTCGGTCTCCCAACGGCCGGGAATCTCGACGAGCGGCGGCTCGCCGTCCGCACCGGGCAGCAGGTAGGGACGGTCGTCGCCACGCATCGAGCTCGAATAGCGCACGCCAGCTTCGCGCAGCACCGCCACGGTCGCCTCGCTCCAGTCGCCGGACGGCGTGCGGAACCCGACTGGACGCACCCCGAGCGTGCGGTGGAAGACGTCGGCCGACTGCGCCATGATCTCGCGCTGCCGCTCGGGCGCGAGCGTCCAGAACGCCTCGTGCCGGTAACCGTGATATCCGATCTCGTGGCCGCGCTCGACGATTGCCGCGCATGGCGCGGGCCAGGTCCGCGCGACCCACGCGGGCACGAAGAACGTCGCGGGCAGGCCGAACGACGCGAGCATGTCGAGCAGCCGCCCCAGCGCGCGCCACGGCCCGTAGCTGCCGAGCGTGAAATACGCGGGATTGCGCCAGATCGACCCGTTCAGCATCGCGTCGCCGGTCGGACCGTCGAGATCGAACGCGAGCGCGACGCACGCGCGCTTCGCGTCCGGCCAGCGGGGAGCCAGGTCCGTCATCGTTCGCTCAGCGGGTGCCGTTGATCATCGCCTTCGCCACCGCGTGCTCCTGGAGTCCCCACTTCGCGAGCAGCTTCTGGTACGAGCCGTCCGCGATCAGCTGGTTGAGCGCCGTCGTCAGCGCACTGCTCAGCGCGGTATTGCTCTTCGCGACGCCGATGCCCGTGTATTGCGACAGGAACGGCTTGCCGACCGGCGCATACGCGTTCTGCTCGAGGCCGTTCTGGTACGGCAGCGTCTCGCCGCCCTGCACGGCCGCGTCGATGCGGTTCTGGCGCAACTGCATCCGCGCGTCCGACGAGCCGTCGGTGCCGACGACGACGATCGCCGGCTTGCCGGCCTTCACGCAGTTCTCCGCGCTCCACGCGGTGGTGTTGTCGGGGAACGACGTGCGCCGGCTCGAGCCGACGCGCTTGCCGCACAGCGCGCCCATCTGCGCGAACTCGCCGGCGCGTGTCTTCAGCGTATAGAACTGCGGGCCCGTCTCGATGTAGTCGACGAACGTCACCGCATCGCGGCGCGTCGGCAGGTCGGTCATGCCGGACAGGATCATGTCGACGCGTTGCGTCGCGACCGCGCTCATCATTTGGTCGAAGCTCGTTTCGACCCAGTTCAGTTTCGCGCCCATCTTCGCGGCGAGCGCCTCGCCGAGATCGACGTCGAAGCCCGCCAGCTTGTCGGTCGCCGGATCCTTGTATTCGAACGGCGGGTAGTTCGGCACGATCGCGACGTTCAGCGTGCGTTTCGCGCTCGCGGATTGCGCGGCGGCGAACGGTGCGTGAAGCGCGAGTGCGCCGAATGCGACAGCGGCCAGCGTGCGGGTCAGGACGGATGCTTTCATGGGTGTCGCCTTGTCTTGATGGAGTAATGGAGGACTACGCCGCGCTTGTCGGCGGCTCGATCGATCGGTCGCGGCGGTGCGGCGCGACCGGCCCGTTCATGCAATCACGGCGGAGATGAACTCGCGCGTACGCGCGTGCGTCGGCGCGGACAGCACCTGGTCGGGCGGTCCGCTCTCGACGATCCGGCCGCCGTCCATGAACACGACGCGGTCGGCCACCTCGCGCGCGAACCCGAGCTCGTGCGTGACGACGATCATCGTCATCCCGCTCTTCGCGAGATCGCGCATCACGGCCAGCACTTCACCGACGAGTTCGGGGTCGAGCGCCGATGTCGGTTCGTCGAACAGGATCAGCTGCGGATGCATCGCGAGCGCCCGGGCGATCGCGACGCGCTGCTGCTGGCCGCCCGACAGCTCGATCGGAAACGCGTCGCACTTGTGCGCGAGCCCGACGCGCGCGAGCAGCGCGCGCGCTTCCTCCTCGGCTTGCGCGCGGCGGCGCTTGAGCACCTGCACGGGGCCTTCGATCACGTTCTCGAGCGCGGTCTTGTGCGGAAACAGGTTGAAGCGCTGGAACACCATGCTCGTCGCCAGCCGCTGGCGTGCGACCTGTCGCTCCGACAGCTCGTGGAGCCGGTCGCCGGCGCGGCGGTAGCCGGCCAGTTCGCCGTTGACCCACAGCGCGCCGGCGCTGATCGTCTCGAGCTGGTTGATGCAGCGCAGGAACGTGCTCTTGCCCGAGCCCGACGGCCCGATGATGCACAGGACTTCGCCGGGCGCGACGTCGAGCGTGATGCCGTGCAGTGCCTGGAAATCACCGTACGACTTGCGTACGTCGACGGCGCGAACGACCGCGTTCGTCATGGCGTTCTCCCGAAGGTTGAGGGTCGTGTCGTTCATTTGCGGCCCGCCGCCCTGCCCGCGCCGCGCGCGAAACGCCGTTCGACGCGCGCCTGCGCGAGCGACAGCACGGTGACGACCGCGAGATACCAGATGCCCGCGACGATCAGCAGCTCGATCACGCGGGCGTTCGCGTAATAGATGTTCTGCGCGTTGTGCAGCATCTCCGCGTACTGCACGACGCTCGCCAGCGACGTCAGCTTGACCATGCCGATCAGCTCGTTGCCGATCGGCGGCACGATCACGCGCATCGCCTGCGGCAGGATGATCCGGCGCAGCGCCTGCAGGCGCGCCATGCCGATCGATTTCGCGGCCTCGTACTGGCCCGTGTCGACCGACAGCAGCCCTGCCCGCACGACTTCCGACGTATAGGCCCCCTGGTTGATGCCGAGCCCGAGCACCGCCGCGAGGAACGGCGTCATCACGTCGACGGTCCGGTATTCGGCGATACCCGGGATGCCGAGCGTCGGAAACACCAGTGCGAGGTTGAACCACAGCAGCAGTTGCAGGATCACCGGCGTGCCGCGGAACAGCCAGATGTAACCCTGCGCGATCGCATTGAGCACCGGGTTCGACGACAGCCGCATCACCGCGGTGACGACACCGAGCACGACGCCGAGCGTCATCGCGAGGACGGTCATCACGATCGTGTTGGCGAGCCCCGTCAGGATCGAGCGCGCGGTCAGGAATTGGCCGACGACGCGCCATTCGATCTGTCCGCGCGCGAACGCGACCGCCACATAGGCAAGCGCGGCAATGATCGCGATCGACGCGACATAGCGGCCCCAGTAGCGCCGCCGCACGCGAACGAGCCCGGCGGTGCCGTCCGCCGCGCGCGCGGCCGGCTCCGGTGCGCCGTCGAGGCGGCTCGAATCGGATGCGCTCAGCATGACGGCCCCCGGTAGGCGGCGGCCCACGCGGCCTGGCGCTCGATCGCGTCGTTCAGGCGGCCGATCTGCTCGCGCACGCGCGCGGGCGACGTGCCGCCCGCACCGCCGCGGGCCGCGACGGCCGCGTCCAGCGTCAGATGCGCGCGCACCTCGGGTGCGAGGCGCGTGTCGACGGCCTGCAGCTGTTCCGCGCTCGCGTCGGCCAGCTCGACGCCGTCGCGCTCGCACGCGCGCACGAGCGTGCCGGTGATCTCGTGTGCTTCGCTGAACGGCACACCCGTCAGCGCCAGCCAGTCCGCGACCTCGGTTGCGAGCGTGAAGCCGAGCGGCGCCTGGCGACGCATCTCGTCGACGTTCACGCGCATCGTGCGGATCATTCCCGCCATCGCGGGCAGCACGAGTTCGAGCGTGTCGATCGAATCGAACGCCGCGATCTTGTCCTCCGCGAGATCGCGGTTGTATGCGAGCGGCAACGACTTCAACGTCGCGAGCAGGCCCGTCAGGTTGCCGATCAGGCGTCCTGCCTTGCCGCGCGTGAGTTCCGCGATGTCCGGGTTCTTCTTCTGCGGCATGATCGAGCTGCCCGTCGCGTAGCCGTCATCGAGTTCCACCCAGCGGAATTGCCGCGACGTCCACAGGATCACTTCTTCCGACAGGCGGGACAGGTTCACGGCCAGCATGCTCGTGACGAACACGAATTCGGCGACGTGATCGCGCGCGGCCACCGCGTCGATCGAGTTCTCGCACGGCGCGTCGTAGCCGAGCTCCCGCGCGGACAGCTCGGGCCGCACGCAGATCGCCGAGCCCGCGAGCGCGGCCGCGCCGAGCGGCGAACGCGCGGTGCGGCGGTCCCAGTCGACCAGGCGGTCGGCGTCGCGATACAGCGACTGCGCGTGCGCAAGCAGCTGATGACCGAACACGATCGGCTGCGCGGGCTGCAGGTGGGTGAATCCGGCGGTCACCGTGTCGACGTGCCGGCTCGCCTGGCCGACCAGCGCATCCTGCAGGTCGAGCACGCCGCGCACGAGCTGGCGTGCCTTGTCACGCAGGTACAGGCGCAGGTCGTTCGCCGCCTGGTCGTTGCGCGAGCGCCCGGCGCGCAGCTTGCCGCCCAGCGCGGGCAGCCGCTGCGTGAGCACGCGCTCGAGGAAGGTGTGCACGTCCTCGTCGGCGAGCGACGGCGCGATCGCACCGGCCGCGTAGTCGCGCGCGATGCCGTCCATGGCGGTCAGCAACTGCGCGAGTTCGTCGTCATTCACGATGCCGGCGCGATTCAACTCGCGTGCATGGGCGCGGGAGCCCGCGAGATCGTACGGCACGAGGCGGAAGAAACTCGGATCGGAGCGCGACAGGTTCAGCAGCGCGTCGGACGGTTTCGACTGGAAGCGTCCGCCCCACAGGCGCTCGATCGGTTCGGTAAGGCTCATTGCGGTCGACCTCGACTCGGTTGGATTGTCCCCACTGTAGGCATTCAATTTTTTTTGTTGTAGCGAGAAATTGAATCCGCTTAAATGCAATTTTTCTCAGCACCGTCGCCTCGGACGCGACCGCCGATGCGCAATCGCCTGCCCCCGCTGAACCCGCTTCGCGCGTTCGAGGCCGCCGCCCGGCGCGGCAGCGTGTCGGCTGCCGCCGACGAACTGCACGTGACCGCGAGCGCGGTCAGCCACCAGATCCGGATTCTCGAGAGCACGCTCGGCGTCGCGCTATTCATCAGATCAAAGGCGCGCGTGAAGCTCACGCCCGAAGGCGAGGCCTTGCTGGAGCCGGTCGGCGCCGCGTTCGACATGATCGCGAACGCCACCGTCAGGCTCGATTCGCCGGCGGCCGCCGGCGATCTCGTCGTGTCGACGCCGCTGTCGCTGACGTCGCGCTGGCTTGCCCGGCACATCGGCGATTTCCTCGAGCGCTATCCGGGAATCCACCTGAAGGTGATTCCGTCGAACGACGATCGCGAGACCTACTCGACCGACGTCGACGTATGCATTCGGTACGGGGAAGGCAACTGGCGGAACCGGAGCGTCGAGCTGCTCGCGCATCCGGCGCTGTTCCCGGTCGTGAGCCCGGCATTGATGAACGGGCCCGACGCCATCCGCAAGGTGCAGGATCTCGCGGGACGCACGCTGTTCTGCGAGCACGCGGGTTCGTGGATGCGCTGGCTGGCGGAAGCGAACGCGGACAAGCTGCCGGGCATCCGCATCCTGGAAATCGGCAATGCGCACATCGGCGTCGAAGCCGCGGTGCACGGGCAAGGCGTCGCGCTCGGCGACAGCCTCTCCGTGCGCGACGACCTGATCGACGGCACGCTCGTGCGGCCGTTCAGCGCGACGGTGCCGTCTCGTCACGCCTACTATCTGGTCACGCGTCACGAACTGGCCGATTCGCCGCTCGTGACCGCGTTCACGACGTGGCTGCGCGCCCGCCTGGCGTGACGCGCGTGCGCGCGGCAGGTGGCGGGCTCAGGTAACGAGACTCGCCAGGTCGTCCCACACCATCACGATGTTGTGCGATCGCCAGACCGGCCCGGCATCGACATACTCGCCTGCCAAGCGGCCGTTCAGCGACGCGTAAAAGGCGATCGCGGCGTCGTTGCCCTTGACGACACTCAACGCCGCGCCCCGATACCGCATGTGGTTCAGATGCGTAGCGAGTTGCGCGAGCAGCGCGCGACCGATGCCGCGACGCTTGAATGCGGGGTCGACATACAGGAACTTGATCTCGCCACGGTCGCCGAAGATCGGCTCCGACGGCGCGCCGGCCGCCCCGATTCCGACGATCCTGCCGTCGGTTTCCGCCACGAGCACCCGTTGGTCACCGTCGCGCGATGCGAGCTTTTCCCGCCATTTCCTGCCGCGATAGTGCTCGTCGAGGACGGCATGCGCTTGCGCCGGTGCGAGCGCGCGATAGGTATGCCGCCAGACCTTGACGTGAAAATCGGCGATCGCCTGCGCATCGTCGACGTTGGCGGACCTGATGGCTATTCCGGACATGGAAGACTCTCTCGGGCGGCTTGGCACGCGCGGGCACGGTGCATACGCCGGGGATTGTCGACGATCCGGGCGACGATGTCAGCACTCCGCAGGCGGCGCGGATCAGCGCGCAACGGCTTCGGTGTGGCGGACGCTGCCCAGAAACCGTGTCAACTCCACCGTCTGCGGCCGCTCGAAGATGTCTTCCGCCGTGCCGCTCTCCCACACCCTGCCCTGATGCATGAACACGATCCGGTCGCTCACCGCACGCGCGAAGTTCATCTCGTGCGTGACCATGATCAGCGTCATGTCCTCGCGCGCGAGCTGCTCGACGACGCCCAGCACCTCGCCGACGAGCTCGGGATCGAGCGCGGACGTGATTTCGTCGCACAGCAGCACGCTCGGCTTCATCGCGAGCGCGCGGGCGATCGCGACGCGCTGCTGCTGGCCGCCCGACAGCTGTTCCGGAAAGGCGTCGAACTTGTCGCCGAGGCCGACGCGCTCGAGCATCAGCTCCGCGATCGCGCGCGCCTGCTGGCGGTGCGCCTTCTTCACGACCGACTGCGCGAGCATCACGTTTTGCCCGGCGCTCAGGTGCGGAAACAGGTTGTATTGCTGGAACACCATCCCGACCTTGAGCCGCAGCGCACGCAGGTCGGCGTGCCGTGCATCGACACGTTCGCCGTCGATCGAGATGGTGCCCGCGTCGATGCTCTCGAGCCCGTTGAGCGTGCGCAGCAGCGTGCTCTTGCCCGAGCCGCTGCGGCCGATGATCGATACGACCTGCCCGCGCTCGACGGAGAAATCGATGCCCTTGAGCACATGATGGGGGCCGAAGTTCTTTTCGAGACCACGGGTTTCAACGAGCGGCATGCCATCTCCTTTGCAACGTGCGCGCGTAACGGGTAAGCGGATAACACAGTACGAAATAGATCAGCGCGACGAGCCCGTACACGACGAACGGCCGGAACGTCGCGTTCGAGATCGCGATGCCGACCTTCGTCAGCTCGGTGAACCCGATGATCGACACCAGCGCCGTATCCTTCACGGCCTGCACGCCGAAGCCGACGGTCGGCGCGATCGCGATGCGCGCGGCCTGCGGCAGGATCACGTGCCGCAGCTGCTCGACGTAGCTCATCGCGAGGCTCGAGGACGCCTCCCACTGCCCTTTCGGCACCGCCTCGACACAGCCGCGCCAGATTTCGGCGAGATACGCGCTGGTGAAGAACGTGAGCCCGGCCGTGGCCGCGACCCACGGAGGAACGTCGAGACCGACGAGCGGCAGGCCGAAGAACACGATGAACAGCTGCATCAGCAACGGGGTGCCCTGGAATACCTCGATATAGAGCTTCGCGCAGCCGCGCAGCAGCGTCGAGTTCGATACGCGCATCACGAGCAGCCCGAGGCCGACGAGGCCGCCGGACAGGAACGACACGATCGACAGCACGATCGTCCAGCGCGCGGCCAGCAGCAGGTTCGCGAGAATCTGCCCGAACGTGAAATCGGTCATCGCGCACCTCGCACGCGACGGGAGAACAGGCGGCGCCCCATCGAGCCGAGCGTCGCACGCAGCAGCAGCGCCATCGCCAGATACGCGAGCGTGATGACGAAATACGTCTCGAATGCGCGGAAGTTGCGCGACTGAATGTAGCCCGCCGCATAGGTCAGGTCGGCCACCGAGATCTGCGACACGACCGCCGACCCGAGCATCGTGATCACGATCTGGCTCGAGAGCGCCGGAAACACCTTGGCGAGCGCCTGCGGCAGCACGACGTGGCGCAGCATCTGCGCGCGCGACATCGCCAGCGCGGATGCCGCTTCCAGATGCCCTTTCGGCACGGCGGCGACGCCCGCGCGCACGATCTCGACCGAGTACGCGCCGAGATTGAGCGTCATCGCGAGAATCGCGGCCGTGTATTCGCCGATGTGCACGCCGAGTGCCGGCAAGCCGAAAAAGAGGAAGAACAGCTGGACGACGAATGGCGTATTGCGGATCGCCTCGACGTACGCGCCGATCAGCGGGCGCAGCCGCACGGCCGCGCGCGCGTCGGCGCTGTACGCGGCCGCGCCGAGCACGCCGAGCGCCACGCCGAGTACGGTCGCGACCGAGGTCAGCGCGAGCGTGATCGCCGCGCCGCTCGCGAACACGCTGGCGTAATCGGCGAGCTCGCCGAATTGAAGCTGGTAGCTCATGGGAAGGGGGTAGATTCGGGTTCGGGCAACGACACGCGCCGCGCCGGGCAGGCCGGCCGCGGCGGCGTGTCAGGCGACACGGCGATCCGTCACAGTCCGGCCGGCAACGGCTGGCCGAGCCACTTCCTCGACATTGCGCCCAGCGTGCCGTCCTGCTTCGCATGCGCGATCGTGTCGTCGATCTTCGCGAGCAGGCGCGGTTCGTTCTTGTTGACGCCGACGAAGCACGGCGAATTCTTGATCACGAACTTGACCTCGGGCCGGCGCGGCGGATTCTTCGCGAGAATCGCCGCCGCGACGATGTTGCCGGCGGCGATCAGCTGCACTTGTCCCGACAGGAATGCCTGGATCGTCGCGTTGTTGTCCTCGAAGCGCTTGATCGTCGCGTTCGGCGCCAGTTGCGACAGCGCGATCTCCTCGAGCGCGCCACGCGTGGCGCCGACGGTCTTGCCGGTCAGGTCGGCGGGCGTGCCCACCTTCACGTCGGCCGGCCCGAACACGCCCTGGAAATACGGTGCGTACGCGGTCGAGAAGTCGATGACCTTCTCGCGCTCCGGCGTCTTGCCGAGCGACGAGATCACCATGTCGACCTTGTTGGTCGTCAGGTACGGAATCCGGTTCGCACTGTTCACGGGCACCAGCTTCAGCTTCACGCCGAGCGATTTGGCGAGCAGTTCGGCCATGTCGATGTCATAGCCCTGCGGCTGCATGTCCGTACCGACCGAGCCGAACGGCGGATAGTCTTCAGGCACCGCGACGCGCAGCGCGCCGTTTTTCGCGATGGTATCGAGCGCGTCGGCATGCGCCGGTGCAGCAGCGAACAGCGCCATCACGGGTGCTGCAATCAGCGCAGCCAGCCAGGTGCGTCGGGGGAACGGTCGGATCGTCGGGCTCACGGTGAATCTTCCTTGTCTGGTATGTCGTCGGGCAGCGCGCAACGTTGCGCGGCCTCGGCAACTCCAGCAAAAACCGGGCCATTGCCGTGCAAGGCCTGTCGCAGCGGCACTTGACGGAAATGTCGGCGAACTGCATTCCTCATTTCGGTGCATGAGCCGGCGCCGGCCGCAGCGGTTGCCCATTCGCGGCGCGCGCCGGCGCACCAAATTACCTGACCGATCGTCACCACGAACCGAAGGCGGGCGGGCGCAGCGCATCGATCCAGGACGCGCGGGGTGTCGGATGCAAAGACGAACCGGGAGGTGGCGCTCGCGCGATGCACGACGTCGCGAACCGGCGCTGTTCGCGTGCTCGCGCCGTGCAGGTTGCCCGCTTGGCGGATCCATTCGCCACTGTCGGCGAACCGTGGTCAGCGTGCTAGGCAGGCTGCGTTGCGCCGTCCGCATCTGTCGCGGACCGGTTGGTGGCGCACATTTCCTGTTCGAGAAGGGACTTCGCCGCTTGCCATGCGCGCCCGGCAGACGCGGAATCGTTGAACGCCCGCGCGTCGACCGTCGCACCGTCGAGCAGCATCATGTAGACGCCGGCCAGCCGTTTTGCCGTTTCGGGCACCACGAGCGGCTCGAGCAGTTCGGCGATCCATTCGACCATTGTGCGGCGGTAGCGGATCGCGACGTCGGAGATCGGCGCATAAGCGGTCCCGAATTCGGCCAACGCGCGCTCGAACAGGCAGCCGGCAAATTCCGGCGTATTGAACCAGGCCTCATACCAGTCGAAGATCGTCTTGACGCGCTCGACCGGGTCGCGCACGTGCTGCAGTTGCGCGTCGATGCTGCCGACGATCAGGTCGTAACGCTGAACCAGCACTTCGCGGATGAGTTCGTCCTTGCTCGGAAAATGCCGATAGAGCGTCATTCGGGCAACGCCGGAATCGTCGATGATCCAGTCGACACCGACAGGATGGAAACCGTGCCTGGAGAACAGTTCGGTCGCTTTGTCTACCACCTGCTGGCGTTTGTTGGCTCTCACGACCGGGTCCTCCTCCTCGAGGCTTCATACCGTGTAGACCGATTATTCTAACATTGTCCCGTCCACTTACGCCTGCCCTTCCGGCTCGCCTGAAAAAGGAACCGACACACCTCCCCTCATCCGGCAAACTGAATTGCAAGTTGCCTTGACTATTGGATAGACCGATATGTATCATTTGAACCGAGAAAATAAGGATCGATATTTTCTGCTGTTGCATTGATGTGGCAATGCCGAAAAGAGAGCCTGAGAGAGACTTGGCTGTGTGCCGACGTTGACGAATTGCATTCGCCTCGCCGTGCACCACGCCGAGTGCGCGCTCGCGGGGTGGGATAGCGCGAAGCAGTACG
Source organism: Burkholderia sp. Bp9142 (assembly GCF_003853415.1). Lineage (GTDB taxonomy): Bacteria > Pseudomonadota > Gammaproteobacteria > Burkholderiales > Burkholderiaceae > Burkholderia. The sequence continues at coordinate 45,822 of NZ_QTPP01000048.1, forward strand.
GCGCAAACGACACGTGGGGAAAGCAAAAATGGTTCGCCGTTTACTGGCGCGGGGGCTGCTGTTGCTGCTGGCCGCGTGCGCGCAGGATCCGTCCATTACCAGCAAAACGGTCCGGATCTGCGATGACACGGGTTGTTCCGATCGCCCTAAAGATCAGGTCTCCTATCAAAAAAGGCGCGATTCGGACGACCACGAAGATCCGCGCATCGTGTCGCTGAAGCAGGCCGCGAAGACCCAGCCGAAGGCCGCCTACGACCTCGGCCTGCGTTATTTCCGCGGCGACGGCGTGCGCCAGGACAGCTATCAGGCACTCAAGTGGATGCGCGACGCCGCCGAGCGCGGCGACCTGAACGCGCAGAAGGCGCTCGGAAGTTTCTACCTGTTCGGCCTCGAGGAGATGGGCTCGGATTCGCGCGAAGCGGACAAGTGGCTGTCGATCGCGGCGGGCCGCGGCGACAAGGAATCGAAAAAGCTGCTCGAACTCGCCCGCAAGGCGAAGCAGGAAGACGAGGACGACTGGAAATGGCGCACGCAATGGCGTGACGTCTATTACGGCTACTGGTACTCGGGCTATCCGTACTACGGCGTCTGGCAGCAGACGTACTGGTACTACTGACCGGGCCGAAAGCAACGGGGGCCGCCGCGGGGAGACCACCATCGCGCGCCACGCCGGGGGGCTTATCGACGTTCGCACGAACACATAAGCCGAACAACGACTCTATCGATCGATAACGACATGAAGACCAACCTTTCCCAACGTCTCACTCGAGATGCGCTGGTTTCAGCGCTTTGCGCGTCCGTCGCCGGCTGCGGCGGCATGGTGACGCCCGGCGGCCAGAACGCCGGCGTGACCGGTGCCGCCGCGGGCGGCACGAGCGCCGGTGCCGATTCGCAACTGCAGCGCTGTGCGTCGCCGCTCGGCACGATCGCCGTCGACGACGGCCGCAACGCCGACTGGTGGGGCCCGTTCGGCAGTGCGACCAAGGTGACGAGCATCGATCCGCTGCTGCGGCTGGCCGTGCAGCAGTCGAACTGCTTCGTGATCACGTCGCTCGGCAACCAGAAGACCGACGCGCGCCTGTCGCGCATCACGCAGTTGCAGCGCAACTCGGGCGAATACCGCGCGGGCTCGAAGCAGCAGAGAGGCCAGCGCGTCGCGGCCGACTACTACATGGAACCGCAGATCGTGATCAACGATTCGCCGATCGGCGGCATCGGCAGCATGATCGGCGGGCTGATCGGCAACGGCGCGGTCGCGGCGGTGGCCGGCCATCTGCAGACGAAGGCGTCGGTCGTGACGCTGACGCTGTTCGACGTGCGCTCGTCCGTGCAGATCGCGGCGGCCGAAGGCAGCTCGACGGCGACCAACTACGGCGCGGCGCTGGGCGGCCTGGGCGGCGGCGTGGGCGGCGGCCTGGCCGGTTTCTCGACGACGCCGGAAGGCAAGGCGACGGTCGTCGCGTTCATCGACGCGTGGAACAAGATGGTCGTCGCGCTGCGCAGCTACAAGGCGCAAGACGTCAAGGGCGGCCTCGGCCGCGGCGGCCAGTTGCAGGTCAACTGACGTCCCCGGCCCGGTGGTGCTTGCCACCGGCCGATTTCCGGTACATGACTTGTCCGCGCGTACCGGCTCCGTTCGTCCTTTTCGTTTCGAGGTGATCCTGATGAAAGCCGCTACATTGATTGCACTGACCTGTCTGGCGCTGACCGCTTGCGGCGGCGGCGACGACAATGCCTCGCCCGCCGCATCCGGCGGCGGGACGAGCGACAACGGCGGCAGCGGTGGCGCCGGCGGTAGCGGCAGCGGAGGGACCGGTGGCTCGGGCGGCAGCACGCTGACGTGGCGCTACGATGCGCAGACGCCCGCGGCCGACGGCCCGGGCTTCCTGACGCTCCTCAACAGCGAGGGCGCGAAGGGCTACCGCTATCTCGGCGACTACTACTATGACGCGGCCAGCGGCGGCACGCGCTCGATCTTCGTGAACGACGGCACCGCCCAGACCTACACGTATCAACTGCAATCGCCGCCGGCCGACTGGGCAGGCTTCCTCGGCCAGGCCAACGGCCAGGGCGCGAACGGCTATCGCTACGAAGGACCGTACGGTTACGGTTATCTCTATCGCAAGGACGGCGGTTCGTCGGCGACCTACACGTACACGACGACGGGCCTGCCGGCCGATCCGAACGCATTCCTCACGCAGGCAAATGCGCAGGGCCAGTCGGGCTACTGGTTCTTCAGCGCGATGGTCGTCGGATCGGTGCAGGCGAACGTCTACATGAAGAACAACGCGTCGAACGCGACCTATACGTACGATGCGCTGACCCCGGCGGCGAGCATCAACGACTTCATCGCGCAGTCCAACAGCGAAGGTGCGAAGGGCTATCGCGCGAAGGGCGGGCAAGTGTTCGGCAGCACGATGTCGTGGATCTACGTGAAGGACCAGATGCAGTCGTCGACCTTCACGTACCAGTCGGCCGCGACTCAGTCGACCGGCGCGAACTTCGTGCAGCAGGCGAACGATTACGGCGCGCAGGGCAATGCGTATCTCGGTGAACTGGCGTTCAGCGCGCCGCCGCCGGCGGCGATGCAGCAGGCGCCTTTCTATTTCAAGGCCGGAAACTGCACGGGTTTCCTGTGCACGACGCTGAATCCGCTCACGCAGAACTGAGCGGACGCTGCCGACCCGGCGCGCATCGCGCGGGCCGGCCCTTGCCGGGTGTTCCGCGCGGGTCGAACCGCGTACCTCGGATGCGCCGCCCCGGCCTGCCGGAGCGACAGCAGGCTCCGCTCAAGCTGAAGGCAATGCCAGCTTCGCCTCGCGGCTGCATTCGGCCTGAAAGACACGGGCCGGCCCGGCACCGCGTATGCGCGCACCTGCGTTGACCGTCATGTCGCCGATGCCAGGGAGTCAGACCGACACCGGTCACGTGACACGCACGCCGAACCCCGTTCCGTTCAGCCCGTCGACGTATGCGAAATGCCCGCCAACACTGGCTGGGAGAACTGCATGCGCTGACGGCATACGGGCCCGCCGCGCTGGTCGGCCTGCACGTCCTCGGCGCGCTGGCGCACCGTCTGATCCATACGAAGAACATTCTTCCGCGCATCCTCCCATGGCCGACGCGTTCAGGCCGGCATCGGGGTCAGGCCGACGATATCGGGTGAAGCGGGAAACATGGCGCGCTGTAACGGGCGCGTTGCGGCCTCGTGGCTGCAAGGACGGCGGCAAACATCGGACCAGCGGCCGGCCAGCGTTTCGTCGCTCGAAGCGGCCGCCGGACGAACACACAGCGCTGTCCGTTGATCCTCATCAACGCCGCGGCGTTCGCGCGCTTTGACGGCGAACCGTGCATGACCAATATGGAGGTATCGAAACCGGGTTGCGTGCTTGCAGTCGCAGCGAGCCGCAAGCCGCAAGCCGCGGGTTGTTCCGTTCCCGCCGTGGAGTTTGAAATGCCGTTGCTCGGGCCGCGTAGCGCAGTAGCCGTCATCCTCCAGGAACACGTGCAGTTGTCCGTCGTTATCGACGGCATGCGACGCTTCGTCCATCTGCTTGTTGCCGGTGCCCCCGTTCCGGGCCTCATCGTGTTTCGGGCGATGCTTTACTATATTCGGGAATACCCGCAGCAGATACATCATCCCAAAGAGGATCGCTACCTGTTCAGGCCATTGCGGGAGCGAACCAGCGAGTTCGACAGCGTCCTTGATGAACTCGAGGCTCAGCACGATCAAGGCGACATGAAGTTGAGAAATCTCGAGCATGCGCTGACCCGGTATGAGTTGAAGGGGGCCTCCGCACTTCACACGCTGGGCGCGCTGATGGACGATTATGCGGAGTTCCATGCGGACCATCGGTGCCTGGAAGAAACACTGATCTTGCCGGCCGCCAAACGTCTGTTGACGACGGATGACTGGGCCGAGATCGATGCCGCCTTTGCAGCGAATCGCGACCCGTTCGACGGCGAGAAACCGGAAGAGGATCTGGAAAGACTGTTCTCGATGATCGTCCATGCCATCCCGGATCACGAAGCCAGCTAGCCTCGTTCGGTTGCATCGGTCGATGGACGGCCGGTCATGTCGTGCGTGTTCCATTCCCGAAGACTTCGATCCGGCGAAGCAAACGCACTGACCCAGGCACGGTTTCCAGGCAGCCACCGGCTGATTCCTCATCCTCCCCCGTTGCACCGCGATGACGAACGCGCTTGACGAAGGTCAAGCCGGTAAAAGCCGGACGGGCGAAAAATCGCCGTACGGACGATCGCCGGTTGCCATCGGGAGGCATTCATGAGCACCCGCACCTCACCCCGCCAGGCAGTTCTCGCTCCCCAACGGGTACTGATCGCCATCGACGGCTCGATCGCATCCGATCACGCCCTCGCGTATGCCAGAAGCTTCGTGCCGTCGAATGCATCGGTCCACATCGTGAGCGTTGCCGACAATCCGCGCACACTCGTCCCGCGCGGATCGAAATCGATGGCGTTTCTCGAATCGGCGCGCGACGAATTGCTGACAGATGCCGCCGACGCCCTGTCGCGCGCCAAAAGCGCCATGCAGCGCGACGACATCGCCGTCGACACGGAAGTCATCGACCTGTCCACGCATGGCGCAGATATCGTGCATGTGCTGGCCGACAGTGCGCAAGCGTGGCAAGCCGAACTCCTGATCGTCGGCGCACGTCAGCATCATGGCTTGCTCGGATGGATCGAAGGAACGGTTTCCGGCCCGCTCGGCAAACTCGTCGGCTGCCCGCTGCTCATCGTTCCCGAGGGGTTTGCGCCGGTTGCCGAACACCTGCCGCGGCGCATGCTGTTTGCTGTCGACGGCAGTCCGGTTGCGTTCCACGCGTTGCGAACCGGATTGACGTTCGCGAGGCCCACCACCGAATTGCGTGCGATATACGTCCTCGATCGCCCGGTGTCGTTGGGTGATTTCGTCCCGGTCGAGACGCTGGAAGCGGCATTGATCGGCGAAGGCAATCAAGCGCTGCAAAAAGCCATGACCCTGCTCGATGGCGTGGCCGGACAAGCGCAATCGGAACTGATCCGAACGGATCGAAAAGGCGCGGACGTTTCGCACATCATCGCGCGCGACGCCATCGACTGGAATGCGGACATGATCGTCATGGGCACCCATGGACGGCGAGGTGCGGCGGGCTGGGTGGTTGGCAGCGTGGCCGCACGCGTTGCGCGGATCACGAAAACGCCGCTTCTTCTCGTAAACGCACGTCGCGCGTGACGCGTTTCGTTGTCGCGCCTCCGTTCCCACCGCGTGGAACAGCGCCTCCTCCTGCGCGCAATGCAGGCGCACGATGGCTTCGAGCCCGTACAGCACACGCTGCATCGCCTGCACCTGCATGACGTCCGGCCCGTCGTGCGGCGTGTCCGCGACCCTCCAACGGCACGCCGCCCGCCAGCGCCCAGACCATGCCGCCGACGAAACTGTCGCCGGCACCGACCGTGCTGCATACCGCGGCCGGCCTGCCGTCACGACGCGTCGCGACCGCCCGGCGCACGCTCCGGCACGCGCGTCAAGCGAGGGACCGCTCGAAACGTATTCCCGCGCGAGTGACGCAGATCAAGGGGAAACCCGGTAATCGTCGGATATAAACGAGTCCGAAGCGGCGACGCCCCCGAGGCGGCGCCATCCAGCATTCCCGTATTCGACGAGGCACCTCCATGCGCGCTGCCGCGCCTCCCGTTCGCTTTCACCCTGCCGTCGCGCGACGCCTGCGTGCCGTTGCGCTGGCCGCGGGCATGGGGCTGCTGTCGGGATGCGTGTCGCTCGCGCCACCGGACGAGCGTCCCGCCGCACCGATTCCCGCATCCTTTCCGGATCCGTCCGCCGACGCGACACCGGCGGCGCAAGTGCCCGAGTGGCAGGCCTATTTCGTCGACGCGCGCCTTCGCGCGCTGATCGGGCAGGCGCTCGCCAATAATCGGGATCTGCGCGCGGCGGTCGCGCGCGTCGAGCAGGCGCGTGCCGTCCACGGCATCCGCCGTGCCGATCAATGGCCGACGATCGGCGCGGGCGCGGCCTATGCGCGGTTTCGCACGCCGGGCGGCTTGCTCTCGCCGGCGCCGGTCATCGGCCAGGTCTACGAAGTCCAGCTGGCCGAAACGCAGTGGGAGCTCGATTTCTGGGGCCGCGTGCGCAGCCTGAAGGACGCGGCGCTCCAGCGCTACCTCGCGAGCGACGCGGCCCGCCAGGCAGTGATACTGAGCGTCGTCACCGGGGTAGCGGACGCCTATCTGACCCTGTGCGAGATCGACGAACGCATCGCGCTGACCCGCGCGACGGTCGACACGCGGCGCGAGTCGCTGCGGATTTTCCGGCTGCGTCACGCGGCCGGCGCGATCTCGCGCCTCGACCTCACGCAATCGGACATTCTGCTGCAGCAGGCGGAATCGCTCGGCGTCCAGTTGCAGCAGGCCCGCGCCGCGGCGGCCGATGCACTGGCACTGCTCGTCGGTGCGCCGCCGGATGCGGCCGACACGCCGCTCGCGCTCGACGACGGCGCGGTGATGCCTTCGCTCGCCCCCGGGCTGCCGTCGTCGCTGCTGACCCGGCGTCCGGACGTGATCGCGGCGGAGCACGAACTGCAGGCAACCCGCGCGAACATCGGCGCGGCGCGTGCTGCCTTCTTCCCGCGCATCGCGTTGACGAGCTCGATCGGTTCGGGAAGCAGCGCACTGCATGCGCTGCTGTCGTCCGGGTCGGGCGTGTGGTCGGTGATTCCGAACGTCACGCTGCCGCTCGTCGATGGCGGCCGCAACCGGTCGAATCTCGCGCTCGCGCGCGCGCAACGCGACGAGGCGCTCGCCCAGTACGAGAAGACGCTGCAGCGTGCGTTCCGCGACGTGTCCGATGCGCTCGCCGCGCGCCACTGGCTCGCCGACCAGGTCGCGATCGAGCGTGCCACGCTGGCCTCGCAGGCCGAGCGGGCGCGCCTGGCGAAGCTGCGCTACGACAGCGGCGCCACCCGCTTCCTCGAAGTGCTCGATGCGCAGCGGGACCTGATGAACGCCGAGCAGCAACTGGTCATGACCCGCCGTGCGCTGCTGTCGAGCCGCGTCGCGCTGTACGGCGCGCTGGGCGGCGGGACGATCGGCACCGGCAGGACTGCCGCGGCACCGCCCCCTCTTTCGACAGACTCGGCTTCCCAACCATGAAAATCATCCAGCGCCCTCTTCTGATCGGTGTCGGTGCGGCCGTGCTCGCGATCGGCCTCGCGTACTACGGCTGGACGCGCTGGCGCGACGGACAGGCGGATGCGGGCCTCGTCAGCGGCAACGGCCGCATCGAGGCGACCGAAATCGACGTCGCGACCAAGCTGCCCGGGCGCGTCACCGCCATGCTCGTCGACGAAGGCGATTTCGTGACGGCCGGCCAGCCGCTCGCACGCATGGACGTCGTCGTCCTGCAGGCGCAGCTCGACGAAGCGCAAGCCCGGGCACAACAGGCGGTCAACACCGCGGCGAGCATCGACGCGCAGGTGGCGCAGCGCCGCAGTGACAAGGCCGCGGCCGCGGCCGTCGTCGTGCAGCGGGAAAGCGAGCTGGATGCGGCCACGCGGCGGCTCGCGCGGTCCGAGACGCTGTCGCGCGACGGTGCGTCGTCGATGCAGGAACTGGACGACGATCGCGCGCGTGCCGGCAGCCTGCGGGCGACCGTGAATGCCGCGCGGGCCCAGGTCGAAGCCGCGCAGGCCGCCATCGATGCCACGCGGGCCCAGCTCGTCGCGGCGCGTTCGGCCGTGACGGCCGCGCAGGCGACCGTTGCGCGCGTGCGGGCCGATATCGCGGACAGCGAACTGACGTCGCCGCGCGCCGGGCGCGTCCAGTATCGGATCGCCGAATCGGGCGAGGTCCTGCCGGCAGGCGGCAAGGTGCTCAACGTCGTCGACCTGTCCGACGTGTACATGACGTTCTTCCTGCCCGAAGCGGTCGTGGGCCGGGTGCCGCTCGGCGCCGACGTGCGGATCGTGCTCGATGCGGCGCCGGAATACGTGATTCCGGCACGCGTGTCCTACGTGTCGAGCACCGCGCAGTTCACGCCGAAGACGGTCGAGACGGCCACCGAGCGGCAGAAGCTGATGTTTCGCGTCAAGGCACGCATCGACCGCGATCTGTTGCAGCGCCACCTGAAACTCGTCAAGACCGGGTTGCCGGGCGTCGCGTGGCTGAAGACCGACCCGCACGCAGGCTGGCCGGATCGTCTCGCGATCCGGGTGCCGCAATGAAATCGACGACGCCTGCCGATACGGATGCCGGCTCGATCGACGGCCTGCCGGCGCCGGCCGATCCGGGCACGGTCGCCCGGCTGTCCGGCGTGTCGCTGCGCTACGGCGACAAATACGCGCTCGCCGACGTGACGCTCGAGATCCCGGCCGGCCGCATGATCGGGCTGATCGGGCCGGACGGTGTCGGCAAGTCGAGCCTGCTCGCGCTCGTTGCCGGCGCGCGTGCGATCCAGCAGGGGCGTGTATGGACGCTCGACGGCGATCTGTCGTCGCGCCGCCATCGCGCCCGCGTATGCCGGCGCGTCGCCTACATGCCGCAAGGCCTCGGCCGGAACCTGTACGCGACGCTGTCGGTCGAGGAAAACCTGCAGTTCTTCGCGAGACTGTTCGGCCACGACGCGGCGGAGCGGCGCCGCCGGATCGACGCGCTGACGCACAGCACCGGCCTGCATCCGTTCCTGGATCGCCCTGCCGGCAAACTGTCCGGCGGCATGAAGCAGAAGCTCGGCCTGTGCTGTGCGCTGATCCACGATCCCGACCTGCTGATCCTGGACGAACCGACGACCGGCGTCGACCCGCTCTCGCGCGCGCAGTTCTGGGAGCTGATCGGACGCATTCGCGCCGCGCGCCCGGCGATGAGCGTGCTGGTCGCCACCGCGTACATGGACGAGGCCCGGCGTTTCGACCGGCTGATCGCGATGGACGCCGGCCGCGTGCTGGCGACGGGCAGCCCCGGCGAACTGCTCGCCCGCACGGGTTGCGACACGCTGGAAGCCGCGTTCATCGCGTTGCTCCCGGAGGATCGCCGGCACGGACACCAGCCGGTCCGGATCGAGCCGTACCAGCCCGATCCGGGCGCCGGCTACGCGATCGAGGCCGATGCGCTGACGATGCGGTTCGGCGATTTCGTCGCGGTCGACCACGTGAGCCTGCAGATCCGCCGCGGCGAAATCTTCGGCTTTCTCGGCTCCAACGGCTGCGGCAAGTCGACGACCATGAAGATTCTCACGGGGCTGCTCCCCGCCTCCGAAGGCACCGCGACGCTGTTCGGCCGGCCGGTCGCCGCGAACGACATCGACACGCGCAGGCGCGTCGGCTACATGTCGCAGGGATTCTCGCTCTACGGCGAACTGACCGTCCGGCAGAACCTCGTGCTGCACGCGCGCCTGTTCGGCGTGGCGGAACCGGACGTACCCGCACGGGTGGCCGAAATGGTCGCGCGCTTCGGGCTCGCCGACGCACTCGACTCGCTGCCCGAGCGCCTGCCGCTCGGCATGCGGCAGCGGCTGTCCCTCGCGGTGGCGATGGTGCACAAGCCCGAGCTGCTGATCCTGGACGAGCCGACGTCGGGCGTGGACCCCGTCGCGCGGGACGACTTCTGGCGGCTGATGATCGAGCTCGCGCGCAATGATCGCGTGACCATCTTCATCTCGACGCACTTCATGAACGAGGCCGCCCGTTGCGACCGCATCTCGCTGATGCATGCGGGCCGCGTGCTCGCGAGCGCCGCGCCCGCGGAACTGGTTCGCCTGCGCGGCGCCGCCACGCTCGAGGACGCGTTCATCGGCTACCTTAGCGACGCACAACGTGCGGACGGCACGGACGGCACGCCGGCCGATGCGTCGTCCGACGCCGGCTGGCTCGCCGCGCCGCCCGCGGCGGCCGGCGCCGGCCGCGGCGCCGCATGGTTCAGCCCGGCGCGCGCCGGCAGCTATCTGTGGCGCGAAGTGCTCGAACTGCGACGCGACCCGCTGCGCGCGACGCTGGCGCTGTTCGGTTCGCTAGTCCTGATGTGCGTGATCAGCATCGGGATCAGTCTCGACGTCGACAACCTGACGTTCGCGGTACTGGATCGCGATCAGTCGATCCTGAGCCAGGACTATGCGCAGAACCTCGCCGGTTCCCGCTACTTCGTGCCGCGTGCGCCGCTCGCGGACGACCGCGACCTCGAGCGCCGCATGCGTAACGGCCGGCTGTCGCTCGCGATCGAGATCCCGCCCGGTTTCGCGCGCGACGTCGCGCGCGGCCGGCCCGTGGAAATCGGCGCGTGGGTCGACGGCGCGATGCCGATGCGTGCGGAGACGATCCGCGGCTACGTGGCCGGCATGCACGAAAACTGGCTGCGCGACCAGGCGAAGCGCCGCCTCGGCGTGTCGCTCGTCCCGGCCGTCGACATCGCGATCCGCTATCGCTACAACCCCGACGTCAAGAGCCTGCCGGCGATGATTCCGGCGATCATGCCGATGCTGCTGCTGATGCTGCCCGCGATGCTGACGGCGCTCGCCGTCGTGCGGGAACGGGAGCTCGGGTCGATCGTCAACCTGTACGTGACGCCCGTCACGCGGGCCGAATTCCTGCTCGGCAAGCAGGCGCCGTACGTGATGCTGGCGATGCTGAATTTCCTGCTGATGGTCGTGCTGGCCGACGTCGTGTTCGGCGTGCGGATCAAGGGAAGTTTCGCGACGCTGGCGGCCGCGGTGCTGATCTTCAATGTCGTGGCCACCGCCATCGGGCTGTTCGCGTCGACGTTTACCCGCAGCCAGATCGCCGCGATCTTCATGACGATCGTCGGCACGCTGATCCCCGTCGTGCAGTTCTCGGGGCTGCTCACGCCGCTGTCGTCGCTCGAGGGCAGCGGCAAGTGGATCGGCACGATCTATCCGGCCACCTACATGCTCGCGATCAGCCGCGGCGTGTACAACAAGGCGCTCGGCCCGGCCGACCTGTCGTCCCAGTTCTGGCCGATGCTTGCGGCCGTGCCGGTCATCCTGGTCATGACCGGCGTCCTGCTCCGCAAGCAGGAGCGCTGACCATGTCGCGCCTGCTCGCCATCTTCCGGCTCGGCGTCAAGGAACTCTGGAGCCTCGCTCGCGACCCGATCCTGCTCGCGCTCATCGTCTACACGTTCAGCGCGTCGATCTACGTCGCCGCCACCGCGCGTCCGGAAACGCTGCACAAGGTGCCGATCGCGATCGTCGACGAAGATGCGTCGCCGCTGTCGGCGCGCATCGCGGCGGCGTTCTTTCCGCCGCAGTTCGCGCCGCCCCCGATCGTCGACGCCGGCTCGGCCGATCGCGGCCTGGACAACGGCGACTACACGTTCTCGCTCGACATTCCGCCGGATTTCCAGCGCGACGTGCTGGCCGGCCGCCATGCGACGGTCCAGCTCAACGTCGATGCGACGCGCATGACGCAGGCGTTCACCGGCGGCGGCTACGTCCAGCAGATCGTGTCGGGCGAGATCGACGCATTCGTGCGGCGCCAGCGCGGTACGCCGTTGCCGCCCGTCGGTCTCGCGATGCGGATGCGTTTCAATCCGAATCTCGACGAAGTCTGGTTCGGCGCGCTGATGGAGCTGATCAACAACGTGACGATGCTGTCGATGATCCTCACCGGCGCCGCGCTGATTCGCGAGCGCGAGCACGGCACGATCGAGCATCTGCTCGTCATGCCGGTGACCGCCGCGGAGATCATGCTCGCGAAGGTCTGGTCGATGGGGCTCGTCGTCGCGGCCGCTGCCGTCGCGTCGCTGACGTTCGTCGTGGGCGGCGCGCTGCACGTGCCGATTCCCGGGTCCGTGCCGCTGTTCGTGGCCGGCATGGCGTTGCACCTGTTCGCGACGACGTCGATGGGGATCTATCTCGCGACGCTCGTGCGCAGCATGCCGCAGTTCGGGATGCTGCTCGTGCTCGTGCTGCTGCCGCTGCAACTGCTGTCGGGCGGGCTGACGCCGCGCGAGAGCATGCCGCTCGCCGTGCAGGACATCATGCTGGCCGCGCCGACCACCCATTTCGTCGAGCTCGCGCAACGGATCCTGTACCGGGGCGCCGGGCTCGGTGCGGTCTGGATGCAGTTCGCGGCGCTGTTCGCGATCGGCTGCGTGCTGTTCCTGCTGTCGCTGAGGCGATTCCGCAAGACGATTGGTCAGATGACTTGATTGCCCCCTCGATCACGCGAGGCCGGGATTTGTCCGTTGATACAGATCAACCGGGGCGGAGCGCGGCACGCGATCATGACGCCATGCGTTGCGCAGGCCGTGGCAGCCGCGGTTGCGGCGCAACCGTGCCGCCGGCCGCTTTCCGGGAGAACGTCATGACTCGACCGCACTACCGAAGCGTTCTTGCGACCCTCTGTGTGTTCATCGCGCTCGCGTCGCTGCTCGGCGTCGTGCACGCGATGCTGATCGACGAGCGGGTCGTCACGTACGCGCTCATGACGCTGGTTTCGGGCATCGTCGCGTTCGTCGCGCAGCCGAATCCGGCCCCCGGCGAGCGATAGCGAAACAGCCGGATTCGTCGCATTCGACCTCATGACCGGCATGCCGCGCTGCGCGCTCAAGCCGCTCGTCGACTACAGCGCGAAGCTGCGGGTGATGGCCCCGGCCGTGACGACGATCGCGAACGGCATCGGCGGCGCACCGTATCACTATCCTCCCGCCGCCGGGACCGAAGCCTGACCGTCATCAAACCGCGCGCCGCCCGGAAACCTCGGCCGGCCACGGAATCCCGCAATTCCTGATTTCGGTCAACCGTCGCGCGCGCGTTCGCGCTGTAATCGCCTTATCGTTCCGTCGACTCCGCGCGAGGCGATCCATGAAACTGACTTTTCTCGGCGCGACCGAAACCGTGACCGGCTCGAAGTATCGGGTCGAGCACGGCGGCCGGCGCGTCCTGGTCGATTGCGGCCTGTTCCAGGGTACGAAGAACCTGCGGCTGCGCAACTGGCGAGCGCTGCCGCTCGCGCCCGACACGCTGGACGCGGTCGTGCTCACACACGCGCATATCGATCACGCCGGCTATCTTCCGGTGCTGGTGCGCGAAGGATTTCGCGGGCCCGTGTACTGCACGGCGGCCACGGCCGAACTCTGCGACATCATGCTGCGCGACAGCGCGCGGCTGCAGGAAGAGGAAGCCGACTTCGCGAACCGGCACGGTTATTCGAAGCATCGTCCGGCGCAACCGCTGTACACGCTGGACGACGCGCAGCGCGCGCTGAGCCTGCTCAAGCCCGTCGCGTTCGACGAATGCACCGCGCTGGGCGGCGACCTGGCGTTCCGCCTGCTGCCGGCCGGGCATATCCTGGGCGCGGCGAGCGTCGTGATGCACTGGGATCACAAGGTGCTCGCGTTCTCCGGCGATCTCGGCCGGTATCACGATCCGATCATGCAGCCGCCGCGGCCGCCCGCGCATGCGGACTACCTGGTGGTCGAATCGACCTACGGCGACCGGCTGCACCCGACGTCGGATCCCGAGAACGAACTCGCCGCGCTGTTCGACACGACCTTCGCGCGCGGCGGGCTCGTCGTGATGCCCTGCTTCACCGTCGGCCGCGCGCAGGAAATCCTGCACTACATCGCGCGGCTGAAGGCGTCCGGCCGCATGGCGCGCGTCCCGGTGTTCCTCGACAGCCCGATGGCGACGGACGTGACCGAGATCTATCGCCACCATGTCCTCGAACACCGGCTGACCGTTTCCGAAGCGAACGCGCTCGGCCACGCGGCCACGATGATCCGGTCGGTCGAGCAGTCGAAGGCGATTGCCGAACACCATGGCCCGATGGTCATCATCGCCGGCAGCGGCATGGCAACGGGCGGGCGCGTGCTGCATCACCTGTCCCGCTATGCGCCGGATGCGCGCAACACGATCGCGCTGGTCGGCTACCAGGCCGCCGGCACGCGCGGCGCGGCGCTCGCCGCGCACGAGCCGACGCTGAAGATTCACGGCGAATACGTCCGCGTGCGTGCGCAGGTCGAGTCGATCACGACGCTCTCGGCCCATGCCGACTACGAAGAGGTGCTCAAGTGGCTCGGCACGATGCAGTGCGCGCCGGTCCGGACCTTCATCACGCATGGCGAACCCGCTGCCGCGGATGCCTTGCGCCGGCGCATCACGGAGACGCTGCATTGGCCGTGCGAGGTGCCGATCTACGAGCAATGCGCCGATCTTGACGAAGTCGAAACCGGCGGCACGCAGGAACCCGCCGCGCTGTCGTCCTGACTCACGGCGATGCAGGCGAGTCGCCGGGCGCGCGGGGGGGGGGGGGCCCCCCCCCCCCCCCCCCCCCCCACCCCCCCCCCCCCCCCCCCCCCACCAAAAAAAAAAAAAAAAAAAAAAAGGGGGTGGCGGGGGGCCCGCCGCGG
>NZ_QTPP01000049.1 GCF_003853415.1 Burkholderia sp. Bp9142
GTTCGGCGAGCGATTTATGCAGGCGCGTGGATAACGCGTTGTTCAACCGCCTCGCCCACAAAAATGCGGACAGGTTCGGCGGCACTGGGGAGCAGCGGTACTCAGCCACACTCGGACGCCGATCACACTGTACCTGCGTGACCATTTTTCACTCCGTCCGGTCCTCATAACCGGCCACACAATACCGACTGATCAAGACAATAGCGACCCGGTAGGCCACTCCTTGTGGCTCCGCTGCCGATACCTCCGATCTTTCACGGTTGCGCTTGCTTCCCTTGTCAAATCAGGGATCGATGGGCTGAGTCCTCGTCGACTATGTCGCCCGGGAGGCATTCCTGAATGTAATGAACGATTGAGAATTCGTCGCTTTAAGCACAATTTCGCGTTGTGTATTCTCGGTTTCAACGTGATGGGTCATCACAACAGGGTGCTGCTTTCCCTAGCCATGAGGCCCATCCCGGCGGATACGCGAGCATGAGCTGGCGAACTCCACAAGTAGGAGCAGTGGCGTCGACGCGATGATGTCGTGGATGCCGTCTGAAGCCGCCTCGATTGCAGACTCAGATGGCAATTCTGGCCCATTGTCCGCGGACTCAGTTCGCAGATGCACCTCTGCCAAGAGGTGTATCAACCCGATCATTCATCAACCGGACGAAGACAAACACATGAACTCAGGTAAATGGCAATTTTGGGTGGATCGCGGAGGCACGTTCACCGACATCGTGGCGAAACGGCCCGATGGAAGCCTGGTGACGCATAAGCTCCTTTCGGAGAATCCGGAGCAGTACCGCGATGCGGCCGTAGCCGGGATTCGCAAGCTGCTGGGGCTTCAGCCGGGTGAGATGATCTCCTCATACCACGTCGAATGCGTAAAGATGGGCACCACCGTCGCCACGAACGCTTTGCTCGAGCGTAACGGCGAGCCGACCGTGCTGGTGACGACCGCGGGTTTCCGCGATGCACTGCGCGTGGCGTACCAGAACCGTCCGCGACTGTTCGATCGTCAGATCATTTTGCCCGAATTGCTCTATAGCACCGTCATCGAAGTCGATGAGCGTGTCGGCGCGGATGGTGAGGTCGTGCGGGCGTTGGATACTGAGACGATGCGCCGGGACCTGGAGCGCGCATACTCAGATGGTCTGCGCAGCGCCGCCATCGTATTTATGCATGGCTACCGCTATCCGGAGCATGAGAAGGAAGCGGCACGTATCGCGCGCGAAGTCGGCTTTACCCAGGTGAGCACGTCTTTCGAGACCAGCCCGATGATGAAGTTTGTCAGCCGCGGCGACACGACCGTGGTAGACGCTTACCTGTCCCCGATTCTGCGTCGTTATGTGGACCAGGTTGCGAAGGAGATGCCGGGCGTCCGGCTGTTCTTCATGCAGTCATCGGGCGGCCTGACTGACGCTGGCTCGTTCCAGGGCAAAGATGCGATTTTGTCGGGCCCGGCGGGTGGCATCGTTGGGATGGCTCGGACTGCACAACTCGGCGGTCAGGAAAAAGTGATTGGATTCGACATGGGCGGCACCTCGACCGACGTGTCGCATTACATCGGCGAATTCGAACGTGAGTTCGAGACTCAAGTCGCAGGTGTTCGTGTCCGCGCGCCCATGATGAGCATCCATACCGTTGCTGCTGGCGGTGGTTCGATGCTGACCTTCGACGGTGCCCGATTCCGCGTCGGTCCTGAAAGCGCGGGCGCGAACCCGGGTCCGGCAAGTTATAAGCGTGGTGGTCCGCTTGCTGTCACGGACGCGAACGTTTTGCTTGGAAAAATCCAACCCCGTTACTTCCCGAAAGTGTTCGGCCCCGGGGCGGACGAGGCGCTCGGACTGGAGGTCGTTCGAGATAAGTTCGAGACGCTTGCAGGTCAGACCGGACGCAGCGCCGAAGCCGTAGCGGAAGGGTTCATCGAGATCGCCGTGCAGCAGATGGCAAACGCCATCAAGAAAATCTCTGTTGCGCGCGGTTACGACGTGACCGGCTATACGCTGCAGTGCTTCGGTGGTGCAGGCGGGCAGCACGCTTGTCTCGTCGCCGACGCACTTGGCATTACACGGGTCTTCGTACACCCCTTGGCCGGTGTTCTTTCCGCATACGGGATGGGCCTTGCCGATCAGACTGTCATTCGCGAGCAAGCGGTGGAGCTTCCGTTGAAGACGGAATCGCTGCCCGTGATTGCTGAGCAGCTGGACGCGATCGGCAATACTGCTTCGGATGAGCTGGGGCGGCAAATGGTTGGCTCTGGTGGGGTCAATGTGCGTCACCGCGTTCACGTACGTTATGAGGGTAGCGATTCGGCACTGGTCGTGAACTTCGGTACGCTCGAAGAAATCGTTGCGAACTTCGAGGCTGCTTATCGTCAGCGCTATGCGTTCCTGATGCAGGGCAAAGCACTGATCGTCGAAGCGATCTCGGTTGAAGCAAGCCTCGGTGGGGACGCGCCGGAGGAAATCCGTCACGCGGTTCACGAGCCGCGTGAAGCCAAGCGAACCGAAACTATCCGCCTCTACTCGGGTGGTCAGTGGCATGACGCCGCGCTGGTAGTGCGCGAAGACATGACGCCTGGCGACTTCGTCGTTGGTCCGGCCGTGATTGCGGAAAAGAATGCGACGACCGTGCTCGAACCGGGTTGGCAAGCAAATCTCACCGAGCTGGATCATCTCGTACTCGAGCGCCGTGTGCCCAAGGTCAACGAGTTTGCCGTTGGTACGACGGTGGATCCGGTCATGCTCGAGGTGTTCAACAATCTGTTCATGAACATCGCGGAACAGATGGGCCTGCAACTGCAGAACACGGCTCACTCGGTCAACATCAAGGAGCGGCTGGACTTTTCGTGTGCGCTGTTTGATACCGACGGAAACCTGGTCGCTAATGCGCCGCACATGCCGGTCCACCTCGGCTCGATGGGCGAGAGTGTGCGTTCCGTCATCGAGAAGAACAAGGAGAACACTTCGCGTGGGGATGTTTTCGCTATCAACGATCCCTATGACGGCGGCACACACCTTCCGGACGTCACCGTTATCACGCCGGTCTTTCTCGATGGCCATAACGTAGACCGTCCGATCTTCTATGTCGGCAGCCGCGGGCACCATGGAGATATCGGTGGCACGACGCCCGGGTCGATGCCCCCGTTCTCGGCAACGATTGAAGAAGAGGGTGTTCGCTTCCAAAGCGACTTCAAGCTCGTTGAAGCCGGAACGTTGCGCGAGGCTGAAGTATTGGCCAAGTTGTCAAGTGGTCAGTGGCCGAGCCGCAACCCGGAACAGAACGTGGCTGACCTGAAAGCGCAGATCGCGGCCAATGAGAAGGGCGTCCAGGAACTGCGCAAGATGGTGGATCAGTATGGTCTCGAAGTTGTCCAGGCGTATATGCGTCACGTCCAGGATAACGCTGAAGAATCCGTCCGGCGTGTCATCGCGAACCTTCGCGACGGCGCGTTCAGCTTGCCACTCGACAACGGTTCGCATATCGACGTGGCTATCAAGGTGAACGCTGCGCAGCGCTCGGCTGTCATCGACTTTACTGGTACGTCCGAACAACAGCACAACAACTTCAACGCGCCTCTGGCTATTTGTATGGCAGCAGTGTTGTATGTCTTCCGAACCTTGGTGGACGACAACATCCCGCTGAATGCCGGTTGTCTGAAGCCGCTGAAGGTAATTGTTCCGTCTGCGTCGATGCTCAATCCGGTCGCGCCTGCTGCGGTCGTGGCAGGGAACGTCGAGACCTCGACGTGCGTGACCAGTGCCTTGTATGGTGCACTCGGTGTGATGGCTGCTGGTCAGTGCACGATGAACAACTTCGCGTTCGGCAACGATCGCGTGCAGTACTACGAGACCATCTGTGGCGGAACCGGTGCGGGGCGGACGAACCTTGCCGACGAGTCGGATACCGAGGGCTTCGACGGCACGTCGGCTGTCCAGGCTCATATGACGAACTCACGCCTGACGGATCCTGAGGTACTCGAGTTCCGCTATCCGGTCCGTCTCGACAGCTTTGAAATTCGCCGTGGTTCCGGTGGTGCAGGGCGCTGGACGGGTGGGGATGGCACGACTCGACGGGTTCGCTTTCTCGAACCGATGACGGCCAGCATTCTCTCGAATGGTCGCAAGTACGGTGCATTTGGTGCACACGGCGGGCATCCGGGGGCAGTCGGGGTGAATCGCATCATTCGCAGCGACGGGACGGTTGAGGAACTCGACCATCTCGCAGAAGCCCAGATGGGTGTTGGCGATGTGTTCGAAATCAACACCCCCGGCGGCGGCGGCTATGGCGCACCGACCAGTGGCCGTTAAAGAAGGCGGGCACTGAGAATCATCCGAAGCCGGTCGACTGGTCTCGAGACCGAAACAGTCGATCCGGCCGGATGATGATGCCGGGTTGGGTGAGCCTGGCTGCCTTTCAACTTGACTCCAGATTCAGGATTCTCAAATGAAACAGTACGACAAGGTCTCGGTTCTGAAGACCGCAAATATTCACTTCGACGGTAAATGCGTGAGCCGTCTTGTCATGTTCCCGGATGGCAGCCGAGTAACCCTGGGGGTGATTTTCCCGTCAACTCTGACTTTCGACGTCAAACGGAGAGAGACGATGGAGATCGTAGCCGGCGAGTGCCGCGTGCGAGTCGCTGGGAGCGATGAGTGGCGGATTTACACGGCGGACGAACGTTTCGTCGTACCGGCGGAATCGAGCTTCCAAATTGAAGTCAAGGAAATGCTCGAGTACGTTTGCCACTACCACTGAGTAGATAGTTTTTTGGATTGCTGCTGACCAGAGGTCAGTTAAGTGATATATCTAGTGAGGATTGCAAAATGAAACATCAAGATAAAGTGGTCATCGTGACCGGAGCGGCCCAGGGTCTCGGCCTTGCGTGCGTGGAACGTTTCCTCTCGGAAGGCGCGAAAGTATTGCTGGTCGATGTTCAGAAGGAAAAGCTTGATGCGGTAGTCGATCGTCTCGGCGAACGCACGGCGGCGTATGCGAGCGACTTGTCGGCGATCAATGCCGAGGGGGCAGCCGCACTGGTTGCGCATGCGGTATCCGTGTTCGGTCGCGTGGACATCCTGGTAAGCAACGCCGGCATCATCTATCTGGCCGATTTTGTCGATTTCCCGGAAGACATGTTCGACCGTACGCAGCATATCAACGTGAAGTCTGCATTTTTGATTGGCCAGGCCGTTGCGCGGCAAATGATCAAGCAAGGCGGTGGCGGTTCCATCATCAATATGTCGTCGGTCAACGCCAACATTGCAATTCCGAACGCTGTCGCCTACGCGGTCTCGAAGGGCGCTATGAAGCAGCTGACGGCGGTGATGGCAGTCGGCCTTATTCAGCACGGCATTCGCGTGAACGCGGTCGGCCCGGGCACGATTCTCACGGATCTTGTGAAGGACTCGATCATGGCGAGCGATACGGCTCGTCGCAACATTCTGGCACGGACGCCGATCGGCCGTTGTGGCGAACCGGAAGAAGTCTCGAGCGTGGTTTCGTTCCTGGCAAGCGACGATGCTTCGTACATCATTGGGCAGACGATCTACCCGGACGGCGGCCGCATGATCGTGAACTACATGGTGCCGGTCAAGGACTGAGATTGACGCGATCGATGTGACAGTCAGGTGATTGAGTGTGAGACGGGGTGCTCCACCTGATCTGTAACGAGGCCGAGAGAAGCATATGTTTCTCTCGGCCGTTTTTCGTATGGCCGGGGAGATCTACGAGTAGACGGCGGAATCTTACGCTTGTTTGCTATGGGAGCGATGCCAACTCCAATCGAGCTGCGCTTCGACTTTTGTGCTCACGGAAGTAACCTCGCGGATCTGTAGCGGTTGGGGCGTGGTGATCACCGTTCGTGGCGGAGCGAGAACCGCGCTTGTACGGAAATGAGCAGATGCCATTGACCCTACGGCGCTCCGTTGCCACCTGATGCCGCGATGGATCAGCAGGTGATCCGTTGATACACAAAAAGGTCGAAAGAAGCATTCGCCTCTTTCGACCTATTCCGGAGTGATCTCGGCCTCGACGCGACCGCCGGCCCTCACACGAGGTGTGCTGCGACCGCGCCCATTTCGTAATAGCCGGACCGCAGGTTACGCAGCGCAGGCGCGTCCGGTTGCGTCACGGGGAGGGGCATATCCTGACGGGGGTCGACAATGTGACCGGCCATGATTTTTCCGAACATCGTTCCGGTTCCGATACCGCGCCCGTTATAGGCGTGGAAGCCAATAACTTGACGGTCCAGCTCATGGTACCGCGGTAGATGATTGGCCGTCATTGCGATCCGCCCGAACCATTCATGCTCGAACCGGATGTTCTTGAGTTCAGGGAACATGCGACGAAGGGTGCGCTTCGCGTAGGCAGGGTGTACCCCGGAGCCAATATTTCGCAGCGACCCGAGGCTACCGAAGATCAGACGGCCCGCGGCATCAGTCCTTAGCGATGTGATGACCGTGCGAGTACAAATCAAACCTTCACGATTGGCCAGGATCGTCCGGCGAAGGGACTCGGGAACCGGCGCCGTGGCACATTGGAAGTAATACACCGGGATGATCTCATCGCGCAGCGCCGGCCAGAGCGAACCTGAGTAGGCGTTCGTCGAAGTGACGACCCAGTCAGCTGTCACCGAGCCGGATCGGGTGTTGAGCTTCCAGCGGCTGCCGACGCGCTCCACATTCAACACTTCGCTACCGGTATAGATATTGGCCCCTTCCGATTGGGCCGCACCAGCGAGTCCGCGCACGTATGAAAGCGGTTGAATCGTGCCAGCTCGTTCATCGAGCAGCGACCCGGTGAAAGCACTGCTACCGACGCGCCTGGCGGTTTCCGATGCGTCGAGAAGCCGAACAGCAACACCGCGACGTTGCCATTGCGCTGCGCGATCACGAATCTCGTCGAGCCCGGTTTGTCCGATCGCACAATGGAGCGTGCCGTTATGCACCGCTTCGCAATCGAGCTGATAGCGTTTGATGACGTCAAACACCAGTCCGGGTGCCTTGCCCAGAACGTCGATCAGGTGCTCGCCGGTTTCTTGACCGAGCTCCTTGCAGATATCGTCCGGCCGCACCCACATGCCCGGGTTGACCAAGCCTACATTGCGACCAGAGCCGCCAAATCCGATTTCGCGGGCCTCGAGGACGGCGACCTTTGCGCCTTGAGCTGCAAGGTGCAGCGCCGTCGACATGCCGGTGATGCCACCGCCTACCACTACGACATCGGCCGACTGGTCACCGCTGAGAGTCGGGGTGAAGGGGGCCCGAATCGCGGTTTCGTCCCAAAGTCCGTGAGTTTTCGTTGTTTCAACCATGATCAGGTGCTCCTGAGTTATGTAAGAGCACGATACCGATCACCTTAATTTGCTCAAAGAGACAAATCTGTACGATGTCATGTCATTCGGGAATGCAGGCCGAACATGGGGCCTTGAGGTCTCGCTACGCGTCAGTATTTCGCCTTCTCGAAGGGATCGGATAGGGATCCGGCACTACCTCATGGACTACCGCAGGTTCGGCGGCGGCTTCCCGTGCAAGCCAGTCGCGAAACCGAATCATCGTTGGATTGTCGCGGCGGTTCTGTGGCCATACCAGATGGTAGGAGCCGTCCGTGGGCGTCGCCTTTTCGGAAAGCGCCACCAGTTCTCCTCTCGATACTTCCTCTTGGAAGAGAAACGCAGGCAGCAGCGCAAGGCCGAGCCCAGCCTTCGCGGCGGCTGCCATTGCCTCAAACTGGTCGAATAGCGGTCCGTTGACTGAATCGTAGTAGACCCCGTTGGCGAGAAACCAGCGCTCCCAGGCATCAGGTCTCGATCGAAGGATAAGAAGTGGTGCAGTGAGGAGATCTTCCGGGCTGGCAAAGTTGTGCGCCTCCACGAAAGCAGGGCTTGCCAACGGTATGACGGTCTCGTCCATCAAGGGCATCGACTCCGCATCCATCCAGGCCGGATGGCCGTAGTGGATCGCGGCATCGAACGGCTCCGCCTCGAACTCGAAGGGCGTAGTGCGAGTGGAAAAGTTGATGATGACGTCGGGATTCTCAGAAAAGAACGAGTGCAATCGGGGGATCAGCCATCGTGAACCAAATGCGGGAAGAATGGCCAGATTCAGCGATGTGGCCCGCGGGCTTGCCCGTATCGCCATCGAAGCGTCACCGATGTGCTTCAAGGCCTCGCGGATTTCACGCGCGTAACTTAGTCCGGCCTCAGTTAGTTTGACGGCTTGGCGTTCCCGAACGAACAAGTCGGCACCGAGGCGCTCTTCGAGTGCTCGGACCTGCCGGCTGATTGCGCTCTGCGTCAAATTCAGCTCGACGCCGGCCTGAGTGAAACTACCCGTACGTGCAGCTGATTCGAAGGCAGCCAGCATGGCGGTCGGGGGGAGGAATCGGCGGGGGATAGCCATACGATCTCTCGCAGTAATGTGTTGCTCTGTATATCTGGACACAACGCGTAAGGGCAGCCGCACGATTGTCTGTGGGGCCGCCCTCGCGTTTGGACTACTTTCTTAACTTCTTAATTGCTGCTGATCACATCCTTCGGTACCCACACACCATTTTCGCACTTGTACACGCTGATGACGGCACGACGCAAATCACCGTACTGATCATACGAAAAATGGTCCGTCGTAACACCATTCATGTCGATTTTCGCCAGCTTGGGCAGGTAGACCGACGGGGTGGACGAGTTGGCGGCAACCATCGAACGCATCATCGCCATTGCCCCGTCATAGCTGTACGGCGCGTAGGTGCCCGGTTTCGTACCGAACTTCGCCTTGAAACGCTTCTCGAAGTCAGCCCAGCCAGGCATACGCTCGGGCGGGAGACCCGGGAGCGAAACAAATGTTCCGTTGGCTGCAGGACCAGCAACTTTGAGAAACTCGTCAGTCTTCGACATATCGCCCGACACAAAGGCGCTGGACATGGCGAGACTCTTGGCTTGCTTCACCATCGGCGCCGACTGAGAGTCGGCACCCGCGTAGTAGATGAAGTCCGGATGCGCAGCCTTGAGGACCGTCAGGATCGACTTGAAGTCCGTCGATTTGTCGGTGGTGTACTCATGGGCGATGATGTTTCCGCCCGCGGCTTTCACACCCTTCTCGAACTCGGCGGCCAGCCCTTGGCCATAGGCGGTTCGGTCGTCCACGATCGCGATGCGCTTGGCCTGGAGCTTCTCGACGACGTACTTGCCCATGACGCCGCCTTGCTGGGTATCCGAAGTCATCATCCGGAACGTCGTTTTGAAGCCTTGGCGCGTATAGGCGGGTGCGGTTGAGACTGCGATTTCGGGGATGCCCGCCTTGGCATAGATGGCTGACGCAGGGATCGACACGCCCGAATTGAAATGACCAAGCATGCCCTTGATGCCGTCGTCGACGAGTCGTTGTGCCACGATTGTTCCGGTCTTCGGGTCCGCCTGGTCGTCGGCGGGGACGAGGGCAAAGGTCGTCTCCTTGCCGTCGACCGTCGGACGGGTCGCGTTGAAATCGTCGATTGCGAGTTGGACACCCGATTGATAGTCACTGCCGTACTGAGCTTGCGCTCCTGTCAACGGGCCTGCGAAACCGAGCTTGACCGTCTGGGTTTCTGCTTGTGCAGTGAAAGAGAACGAGGCAGTCGATGCTGCGACAAGCAGGTTCAAGAAGCAGAGTGCATTGAGTCTCATGATGTGATCCGTAATGCGTACGCGTCGACAGACGGCCATAGGGCACAGATCCGTTCGCCGACAGTCTGACAAGGGGAAAGGCTAGGGTGGAATTGCTGGCGTGTGATTCGTCTTCCTATCGAGATCTCCTCCGTTCAAGACGCTTCGGTGTCGTCGATGAGCAAGGCTAAGGTTCCATAAAAGCAATCGAAATCGACACTTTGGTATCAGGTCATGAGTGAACGGAATACAACTGGAGCGACGGCGGATTCGGAAGCATTCGTTCCGCACGTTTTTTCGACGGAAACGAAAACCAGGAACCGTTGGACGAGACAGATTCCGTGAAGTCGTGACTTCAGCAATGGAGGCCAGGCGTGCTCAAATTCACGCTTACGTCAGATTTATGGCGACGGGCGGTGGCGCCCCTCGCGCAGTGCGCGGGGTGTTGTTGCGGCTGCAGGGTGAAGGTCTGGTTCATCGGAATCGAGGCTGGATGGCCGATCCAACGAAATCGAACGCAACTTGGTTCCGTCCGGAGAGGAATTCCACTCAATATTCAGCGCTCGATCAGAGGCTTTCCTGCCGATCATCGACATTGACTGATGATGTAGACGGCTTTGACGCCGCGCATTTCTTTGCGATCGCTGCAATCTTGGTTCGTAACGCCGACTGATCGTCGGGCCGAAACGCCAGATGGTACGTGGCCGCAGGGACAGCAGGCGTGGTGCGGATGGGGGTCATGCGCCCTTGCCGAACAGCGGGCCGGAAGTACTTGACGGGCAGGCAGGCTACCCCGATTCCGGCCTCGACCAAGCCAGCCAGCGCCGTCAAGCTGTTGCTGCCGAAGACGTGCTCGATGTCGATGCCCATTCCGGCAAACAAGCGGCGAGTCAGGGCCGTCAAGCCTGATCCGGCGTTTTGCTCAATCACTGGGTACGCAGCCACCTCATCGAGGGACACGATACGGTCTGTTGGCAGCAGCCCCGGCTTGCAGAACCAGCCGTACTGTACCGTTTGGATTGGAATCGATTCCAGTTCCTGTGGGAGATAGATATCCTGAATGACGACGACGTCAAGCTCGCCGCTCAGGATTTTTCCTTGGAGTACCGCGGACAGGTCGACCTCAGGATGTAGCCTGAGGTCGGGGTAGGCGGCACGCATGCTTTTCGCGAATGCGGGAAACCAGGTCAATGCGGAAAGCTCGGTGATGCCGATGCGCAAGGTGCGGCTGATGCGGCTCTCCTCGCTCCTGAGTTCCTCTAGCGAAGCCAGGGCTTTCAGAATGCCGTTAGCCTGCGCCAGAAGACTTCGGCCATGATCCGTCAGCATCAACCGGGTGCCTTGGTGCTGGAAAAGCGGATGGGTGGCTAGACGTTCCAGTTCCTGTATTCGTTTGGCGGCGGCCGATGGAGTCACGGACAGCTTTAACGCCGCCTTCTGGACCGTGCCCAGCCGAGCCGTCCAGTAGAACGCCTGAATCTGCTTGATGGTGATCATCGGGCGCGCTCCCGAGGAGGCTGCACGGCGCCAATAAGGGTTTCTTTCGAGCTGGCGCTGAAATCGCATGCTTCAGAGGCGATTTCGATTAGGCGCTTATGCAGTTGGGTGGAACTGCCCTCACGGAACAACAGCAAGTAGTCCACGGCCGGAACACGCGGTCGCACGCGAAGCTCGACCACTTGGTTGCGTGCCAACAGCTCTCGAACCAGCGGTTCAGGCAAGTGGGCGATACCAAGTCCTGACACCATCAGATCAAGAACCGCCATAAGACTGCTGCTGGAAATGACGGACCGGGGTGTGATGCCGTTGTCGCGCAGCCAGTCTTCAAGTAGCACCCCGGAGCGAGACAGCGACCCGCGCGACAACAGGTCGAAGCGACTCAGATCTTTCAGTTGCAGCGTCTTTGGCCCTGGGTGCAGAGCAGGGCTGCAATACCACTGGTTCTCGATGGAGCCCAGCCGGGTCTCGAAGAAGCCGTGATTGCGTACGGAGTCGGGAACGATCACTGCGTCCAACTCGCCGGAGCGCAGCTCGTCTCTCAGTTGCAAGCTCACGCCTACTTTGAGCTTCACTTCTGCCATGGGGAACTCGGTGCGCAGCGCTTGAAGAAATGCGTTGAGCCAAGTCAGCGCGACGACCTCAGTTACGCCCAGGCGCAGCTGCCTGATCGGCAGTTCCTTGCTGGATAGTGCGAACAGGAAGGCGTCTCTCCGCGCCAGCAAGGTGCGCGCGCGCATCAACACCTCCGCGCCATCCACAGTCTGGGTCGGGCATCGCCCTGACCGGTCCAGCAAGGGGCGTGGAAATAGGGCTTCGAAGTTTGAGACCTGCGTGGACGCAGCGGACTGGGCGATACCGAGTGCGCGTGCGGCAGCGGAAATCGATCCGGTGTCGGCAAGGGCTACGAACGCCTCCACCTGTTTGAATGTGCTCACGATCTCATGTATCTGTTTTTGGAAGTATACATCATAGACAAATATCGCTTTTTTGTTTGGCCCAGCTTCAGCAGACTTGCACTCAAGTGCGACGGTCTTGGTTTTCTAAGGGCAGGTGGGCCATTTGCCCAGCTGAATTAGAGACTGCGGCGTCCGCTGGAAGACGACCGCCGAGGAAACGGGGATCGAGCGTCAGTGAGCTTTGACTAACACCATTTCGTAATCTTGAAAGTAACCATGAGCAAAGTTGAACAACGCTTGGCCGAATTGGGCTTGCAGTTGCCGGTGCTGTCGCCTTCTGCGGCAAGCTACAAGCCCTTTTACAAGGCCGGCAATCTGCTGTTCCTGTCAGGACAGGGGCCGCGCGATGCGCAGGGCGCGTTGCGTAAGGGCAAGCTGGGTGCGGGCTACGACACCGCGCAAGGCGCTGAAGATGCCCAGGCAATTGCGTTGCAACTCCTCGCCACCGCAAAGGCCGCTGTCGGTGATCTGGACAGGATCGTCGGTGTGGTCAAGGTTCTCGGACTCGTCAATTGCACGCCGGATTTCACCGAGCAGCCAAAGGTGATCGACGGGTGCAGCAAGCTTTTGACGCAGGCCCTGGGCGATGCGGGACACCACGCTCGCTCTGCGGTCGGCACCGTGTCTTTGCCTGGTGGAATTTCCGTCGAAATCGAAGCCATTTTCGAACTCGCCTGAAGGCGAGGCACTTCACCTCCTCTCCGTTTAAAGACCTCACCATGAGCCACGATAGCAACCCGGACCTGCAGCGCAACCTGTTGACGGTGCAGCTGGACCATTTCGTTGACGAGCGCACGGGCGCTGTCATTCCGCCGATCCATCCGTCGACCACATTCGCGCGTGACGAGAACTACGAGTTGATCGGCAATATCCGCTACGGCCGCTACGGCAATCCGACCACCATCCAGGCCGAAAAAATTCTGGCGAAGCTGGAAGGTGGCGCCGAAGCCCGCCTCTTTGGCTCAGGCCTGGGCGCGGCGACGGCGGTGTTTGAAACCATCAAGGCTGGCCAGCACATGCTGGCCCCCCAAGTGATGTACCACGGCGCGCAAAAGTGGATGCGCCGCATCGCCGAGCGACGCGGCATCGAGCTGAGCTTCTTTGACCAGTCGGTTCCCGGTGCATTGCGCGAGGCCATTCGACCCAATACGGCACTGCTGTGGATCGAATCTCCCGTGAACCCGACTTGGGACATCATCGACATTGCCGATGCGGCCGCCGCGGTGCACGAAGTCGGCGGTATCTTGTGCGTGGACGGTAGCGTGTCGCCGCCCGTGACCACGCGACCGCTGGAGCTCGGTGCGGATATCGTGTTCCATTCGTGTTCGAAGTACCTCAACGGACATGGCGACGTCCTCGCCGGCGTGTTGATCACCAAAGAGGTCAACGAGCGCTGGGAGGAGATCATTCTGATTCGCAATCTCTCCGGGGCGGTGCTCGGACCGTTCGAAACCTGGTTGCTCATGCGTGGTATGCGCACCCTTTATGTGCGCTTCGAACGGGCCTGCGCGAACGCCTTGGCCATCGCCAAGCACTTCGAGAAGCACCCTTTGGTGCAGAAGGTGCTGTATCCGGGCCTCGAATCGCATCCGGGGCACGAAATTGCCAAGCGCCAGATGACCAACGGCTTCGGTGCCATGCTGTCCATCCTGATCGATGGCACGCCGGAGCAGGCGCAGAAGGTCGCTTGCGCGCTCAAGGTCATCGTTATCGGTGCGTCCCTGGGCGGTGTCGAAAGCCTGGTGGAGCACCGTGCCTCAGTGGAGGGGCCGGACAGCGTGGTGCCCCCGAACATGTTGCGATTCTCGATCGGCATAGAGCCGGAGGCAGCGTTAATTGCTGATCTGGAGCAGGCACTCAGCATCTTGAATAAGTAACGCGACGGAAGGTAAGGAGGGAGGGCCGCAGCCTCGACGAGGCCACGGCCCTTGGCCTGCAGATGCTTGACCACGCGGGCCTGATGACGCGCAAGCGGGCCGTGCTGACGGTACTCGTGCCGACCGCCGGCGGGTCGCTGTCGTTCTATACCTTCTCGACCTACATACAGAAGTACCTTGTGAGCTCGGCGGGACGGACATCCGGT
The DNA here is from genome assembly GCF_003853415.1 of Burkholderia sp. Bp9142. Taxonomy (GTDB): domain Bacteria; phylum Pseudomonadota; class Gammaproteobacteria; order Burkholderiales; family Burkholderiaceae; genus Burkholderia. The sequence continues at coordinate 14,168 of NZ_QTPP01000049.1, forward strand.
TATTTGCGTGATTAAGGCTGAACGTGTCGATACTCAAAATATGCGCATGATCCAACCCATTGCACCTCCTGTCTCGCTTGCCCAGACCTACAAGGCGTTCTGCCACGCACTTAAGGAAGTCGGCTTCCAAGGAGAGGTTGGGGAGTCCTACGCCGAGCGTACGGTTCTGTCGACGGATAACTCCATCTACCAGCGACTTCCTCAGGCGGTCGTGTACCCGCGCAGCGCGGTCGACGTCGAATGCTTGACCCGACTCGCTGCGCAGGTAGCGTACCGGCGCATCATCCTGACGCCCCGCGGCGGTGGGACGGGCACCAATGGGCAATCGCTTACCGATGGCATCGTGGTCGATCTGTCGCGCCACATGAATCGCATCCTCGAGATCGATGTGGCTGCGCGCCGCGTGCGGGTCCAAGCCGGTGTCGTGAAGGACCAACTCAACGCGGCGCTGAAGCCGCACGGCTTGTTCTTCGCGCCGGAATTGTCGACGTCCAACAGGGCGACGATCGGTGGCATGGTCAACACCGATGCGAGCGGCCAGGGGAGCTGTACCTATGGCAAGACGCGCGACCACGTGGTCAGCCTGGACTGTGTGTACCTTGGCGGCGCGCGCCACGAAAGCGCAGCATTGTCCGAGACCGAGCTTGAGCTCGTGTGCGCGATGGACGGCCCGGTCGGCAGAGGCTATAGGACTGCCCGTCGCATCGAGGCGGAACAGGGCGAACGCATCGCAGCGTGCTTCCCTAAGCTCAACCGTTGCCTTACCGGGTACGACTTGGCGCACCTGCGGGACGGGCAGGGGCAGTTCAATCTCAACAGCCTGCTGTGCGGGTCTGAGGGCTCGCTGGGCTTCGTGGTGGAAGCGACCCTGGGTGTGCTCCCCATTCCCAAGTATTCGACGCTGGTCAACGTGCGCTACGCGAGCTTCATGGAGGCGCTGCGCGATGCGCAGGCTCTCATGGCGCTCCATCCCTTGTCCATCGAGACGGTCGATTCGCGAGTTCTGTCGTTGGCGATGAAGGACATCGTCTGGCAAAGCGTTTCGCAATACTTCCCGAGCGATGGGCAGACTCAGACGCAAGGGATTAACCTGGTCGAACTCTCTGGCGACGACGAAATCGAGTTGGCGCAACGTGTGCGGGCCTTCGAGGAGCACCTGAAGTCGGATTGCAGTGTTACGCGCCTCGGGCATACGCTGGCCGTCGGTACACACGCGGTCGAGACTGTGTATGCCATGCGCAAGCGTTCTGTCGGCTTGCTGGGCAATGTCGAAGGCGAAGCGCGACCGCAGCCATTCGTCGAAGACACCGCGGTGCCGCCCGAGAACCTGGCCGACTACATCGCCGAGTTTCGCCAACTGCTCGACGGGCATGGACTGCAGTACGGCATGTTTGGCCATGTCGATGCCGGCGTGCTGCACGTGCGCCCACTGCTCGATATGAAGGATCCCGAGCAGGCGGCCCTGATCCGGCCGATCACGCAAGATGTTGCGCGCCTGACAAAGAAGTACGGTGGGCTTCTGTGGGGTGAGCACGGAAAGGGATTGCGCTCTGAGTACGCGCCGACGTTCTTCGGCGAACTGTACCCTTCCTTGCAGGCCGTAAAAGCCGCCTTCGATCCATACAACCAGCTCAATCCCGGCAAGATCGCTACGCCCGCAGCGGACTTGGCTCTGCTGCGCGTAGACGAGGTGCCATTGCGCGGGGATGCCGATCGCCAGATCGACGAGCGGGTCTGGCAAAGCTACGGAGCGGCGATGCACTGCAACGGCAATGGCGCCTGCTACAACTTCGATCCCGACGATGCGATGTGCCCGTCTTGGAAGGCGACGCGCGATCGCGTGCAGTCCCCCAAGGGCCGTGCTTCGCTCATTCGAGAGTGGCTGCGACTGCAAGGCGCCGCCGGCGTTGACGTGCTGCAGGCGCAGCGGCAGGCCCCCTCGTTTCTCCGGAGCCTGCCCGCACGCTGGCGCAATACACGCAATTCGGCGCGCGCCCGCAGCGCTGCGGGCGCAGATGACTTCTCGCACGAGGTCTACGACGCGATGGCGGGATGCCTGGCGTGCAAATCCTGCGCAGGCCAATGCCCGGTCAAGGTCAATGTGCCGGAGTTCCGTTCGCGCTTCCTGGAGTTGTACCACACCCGGTATCTGCGGCCACTCAAGGACTATCTGATCGGTTCGCTCGAATACACCATCCCGTATTTCGCTCGCGTACCACGAATCTACAACGCGCTGATGTCGACCGTTCCCGTCCAGCGTTGGCTCGAAAAGAACGCGGGCATGGTGGACAGTCCACTGCTCAGTCGCTTCGCGTGGTCAAAAATGATGCGGCAGTGGGGGGTGCAGACTGCTTCCACACACGCACTGAATGCGTTGGCGCCGGAGAAAAGGGGCCGCTCAGTGGTTTTCGTGCAGGATGCGTTCACCCGGTACTTCGAGTCGCCGGTGGCGGCGAGCTTTATTGAGCTCGCTTCACGGTTAGGTTACACGGTCTACCTGGCCCCGTTCCGTCCAAATGGCAAGCCCCTGCAGGTTCAGGGATTCCTGCCAGCATTCGGCCGTGCCGCGAAGGCCAATGCGGGGTTGCTCCAACACCTTGCCAAAAGCGGTGTCCCGCTCGTGGGCCTCGATCCCGCGATGACGCTGGTCTATCGGCAGGAATATCGGAAAGTCCCGGGCATCGAGCAGATCGATGTGCTCTTGCCGCAGGAGTGGTTGCTGAAGGTCGTTCCAGATGCGGAGCGACAGATTGCTGGCCCGTCCTATTCGCTACTGGCGCACTGCACGGAAAAGACCAATATCCCTTCGAGTAGCAGCGACTGGGGACGACTGTTTACACGCATGGGGCTACGATTGCGGACCCGCCCCACGGGCTGCTGTGGCATGTCCGGAACTTATGGTCACGAGACTCGAAATGTCGCTACTTCTCAAGCGATCTTCGAGCAGTCATGGGCTGCCATCATCGACGGCAGCGATGTCGGCGAGTTGCTTGCCACCGGTTACTCCTGCCGCAGTCAGGTCGTCCGTCTGCGCGACAAGCGGCTTCGCCATCCGATCGAAGTGCTGCTGGAGGCACAGCGAGCGGCCTCCGCCCTTTCCCCCACTTGAGGCTACGAATGCATCCTTCGTTTCTTCCTCCACACGAGATTCGGACGCTGTTCTCCACGGCAATGTCCGAGATGTATTGCCAAGAAGTACCCCAATACAGCACGCTGCTGGATCTGGTCAGCGTAGTCAACGAGCGCACCCTCGGAGCCGAACCCGCGTTGCGTCAGTCACTGGAAAGCCAGAACGAACTGGAGCGCCTAGCGGTCGAGCGCCACGGCGCAATCCGGGTGGGTACACCGAAGGAGCTTTCGACCCTACGCCGGATCTTCGCGGTCATGGGCATGAAGCCGGTCGGCTACTACGATCTGTCGGTTGCGGGGGTGCCGGTGCATTCCACGGCGTTCCGCCCCGTCGGAGCCGATGCACTGGCGAAGAATCCGTTCCGGGTCTTCACCTCACTTCTGCGCCTTGAGCTTCTCCAGGACGCGAAGTTGCGCGAAGAGGCGCAGGCCATTCTCGGGCGCCGTCAGGTGTTCACGGCCCGGGCGCTGCAATTGACCGAGCGCTTCGAGTCGACGGGCGGCCTCACAGCATCGGAGGCCGCAGAGTTCGTTACCGAAGTCCTGGAGACGTTCCGTTGGCACAGCGAATCCACCATCGACGCTTCCACGTACGAACGACTGCATGATGCCCATCGGCTGATTGCAGATGTGGTGTGCTTCAAGGGACCCCACATTAATCATCTTACGCCCCGAACGCTGGACATCGATGCCGCGCAGGAGGAGATGGTTACCCGGGGCCTCGGAGCCAAGGACGTGATCGAAGGTCCTCCAAGGCGCAAGCACCCGATTTTGTTGCGGCAGACTAGTTTTAAGGCGCTGGAGGAAACGATTGTTTTCCAGGGGCAGGGCAATCAGGCTGGCTCACATACAGCCCGATTCGGCGAGATCGAACAGCGCGGCATGGCGCTGACGCGCAAGGGCCGGGAGCTTTATGACCAGTTGCTTGCTAAGGTGCGCGACATGAGCAACGCTGGCAATTCGGCTCCCGACTACGTGACACGCCTGGAGCAAGCATTCGTGGAATTCCCGGACGATTTGCCCACGATCCTTGCGCAAGGATTGGCGTTCTTCCAGTTCACCCTCAAGGACGAAGCGGCCCTCCGGCAATTCGACGAGTGGGATCTGAATGCTCTGGTGAGCCAGGGAGTCGTCGACGCAACGCCCATCACATACGAAGACTTTCTGCCTGTGAGCGCGGCAGGGATTTTCCAATCGAACCTTGGTGGCACCGAGCAGAAGAGCTACTCGGCATCCGCGGCGCAAGCTGCCTTCGAAGCAGACCTTGGTGATCGGGTGCTCGATGAGATCGCGCTTTATGAGGAGGCGCAGGCGTCGTCGATCGCGGCGCTGAAGGCAAAGTTCGCAGCACGTTAGGCTGGCGTCGCGCACGCGGACATTTAACTCGACGTTCCCATGGGGCGGGGCGCATGTCGCCCCCTTATTGCATCAGGCGTGCGCTCGTAGGGATCGCCGCGGAGAACGTAGTCTCAGCGGCGACGATATGTTGCGTTGGTGGCTTGCAGTCCGTGCCGATTCAAAGACGATCTGCCCTGAGCGAGATCGGAAGGTCTGATCGAAACCGCGTTCCACGGAAAGCGCTCTCGCGGAGCGATAACAGACAGTTGCTACGAACGTTGCGAAATACCCAGTGCCTCGGAGATGAGCTCAAAGCCTCTCATACCCTTGTACGCTTCGATGTCGACGCCATGCAGAATGACCGCCTCTTGATCACCGTTCCTGTCATGATGTTTCCTCAGAAAATCGGCGGGCAGGGAGTAGAACGTAGGTTCCTGCGAGTAATCTGTCGACGCAAATTTCTCGTTCGACGACGGGCTGTAGTCAACGTTCAGACAGGTAAGCACCAGGAAGTCAAAGGCGTCAATTGAACGCTCTGTAATCGAGATGATGCACTCACGATCGGCCCTGTAGCGCTTCTCTATCCGTATTCGTATTGGCTTCGGGATACCGGATCGATATGGGAGCGTGCAGACGAGATCGTAGGCCTTGTTTATTAGCGGGGCCTTATGAGTGAGAATATTCCTGCGGAGAAGGTGACCCATCACCAAGTATTCAGCGCTCAACGAGATCATCGCCGAGTTCACGCGACTGCGCTTTTTCTGTTGACCTTTGTTCGGATTGTCGAAGTTCACGATGTGGTCATTGGAATCGGTGTGAGCCAGAAAGTCTGAGCGCAGATAGATGCGCTCAGTGGGTTTCCTGGCTATCACATCGTCGGCAAATCAGCCCTGCTTTGCTGAGTTTGCCGTCATCTTGAAGATCCCTGTTGCATTGCCGGCGTCGAAACGCAGATCGGTCTCCCAACGACGAGATTGCTGTTCAAACGTACGCTTGCGCGTGATGAACTCGTAGAACGAACCGGGGACATTGCGCGTCACGAAACTGCCGTCCCGAGTGCGGAACTCGCGTTGGACGGAATCGGCCCGATAGGCAGTCTGAAACACGCGACCGGAACGTGAGCGCTCGACCTCAGGTTTCATCGGTCGACCTTTGGCCTTTTCGTCATCCGACAACTTGAACACGTCTTCGACACGATCCGTCGCGTGGTTGAATGCATTGCCTTCGGTCGCGATCCATGCCATCTCGGCAGATTCGCGCAGCAACGTTTCGTAGTCTGCCTCGCGTGGGACATCATGCTGCCTTGCAAACGCACCAACGATGACCGGGAGCAATTCGTGTGCAGTCGCGAGAGAAACAGACCCATCACGCTCGAGATCGGAAAGTTGAGAAACGGCAAGGGGCGTCAAGGGGTCTTTCGACGTGCCGACTACGTTTGTGACGGCTTGCTGAAATTCTTCGGAGAATCGCTCTGGGTGCAGTTCGCTCACGAAAAATTGTGCGATCTCGTCCGGCGCGTCTTCGTGCGCGTACGCACGGCCTGTCATCCCGAGCTTGTCGAGCGGGTATCGGCCGTTCAACTTGAAGCCAAGCGGCCGAAGAATCCGGGTAAATGCGGCTTCGCCGGGGGGGAGGGCACCGTTGTTGGCCCATCGCACTGTGCGCAAAGCGCCGTGGTCAAAGTATACGGAGCCACCGTTGGCGATCGCGTCGCTCGTATAGGCTCGTCCATTGGGTGACCGCTCCAGCAGATCTTCGAAGAGGGCCATATTCATCGCCTGCGCCAGTTCGGCGCGCGTGACTGTGCCGTCTTCCCAGTCATTAAGCACGATCGGGAAATTAAGGGTCGCAAAAAGCAACTCTGTTTTTTTCGGCCCAAGCAACTTCAGTAACAGTTGTTCAACATTTGAGTTTCGCATCGCTTATCTCACAGTGCACGTTCAGCACGGACAGGACAGGGAAATAGTTCAGCCGCCGGCAAGCCAGGATGTTGGCTAGTTCTACTAGTTGGCATTATTCGGTGCTGATGTCCGTGCCGTAAAGCGAGACTAAGTTGGTCTGTGATGACAATTTGGAACTAGTCGCGGCACTGAAAATACGATGGCCGGGGGCCGAGGTTTGCCAGATCGTGGGTGACGGTCGGAGCAACGTACATCGGCGCGGCTCCAAGCTCAGGTGGCCATCCATTGGGTGGTGCTTGCAAACTCCTAGGCCATTTCAATCGGAGTGGAGGAAACTTGCCTGCGCATTCCGTCCAAGCGTTACAGCTTCGATGTCGTGTGCAATACCGGTGCCGAGGCGCGAACTTGATGCGAGGCTAAACGGCCAGCCGAGATTTGTGAAATCTCCACCGCCTCCGGCTAAGAGCTGATGACGCGAACGTGAAGTCGCCAACCGGACTTGCTAACCGTGGCTGGAACTGCACTCGCCTGCGCTGGCTCCCGATCCTGAGATGCACCTTCGAGATCCATACTCTCGCCGCAGCCGATCTCGTGCAGTGCCAGGTAAGTATTATGCAGCCGCTGCTATGAGGTCGGCACATTGTAGATGCCGCTTTCTCGCGCTGCCCTAGCCGAGTTGGGGTCGTCTACAGAATCGACTTGCTCGATGGCAGCGATGTAGCTCGCGGGGAGATGTGCCTGCCGCGCACCGGCCAGGACGTGGTTCTTGTACCAGTGGTATGAGTGGAGCCCTGGCTGCTTGTTGGTGGCAATGTACGTGTCAGCCGGAAGCATGCCTTGCTCGGTTTCAACATCGACGTGTCGCGAGTCGTATCCAAAACCTGCACCTTCTGCTTCGTCGAGCGCGTGGCGGTCGGTGTCGGTAACGGCATACAGAACCCCGTACACGCGGTCATCTCTCGCATCAGTTTTTTCGCAATCGCATTTGCCAGAGCCATCTTTGCGGCTGAACTTGTCAAACACGAGGCGATAGCCGGTCAAGAATCCAGTTGCAACCACACGAGCCGATGGGGATCGCGTGACAAGACGCTCAACGCTCATGTTCGAGCCGTATGCGAAATAAAGAAATTCGTTCGGGTTCAGCATCTACACTCCGGATGTACGAACACTTTGCCTCTACGTAAACTCTACATTGCGACGATCTTCAACTGGTTAACCCAGCTTGTCTCACCTTACAGTGTTTTGCTTCTCTTGAAGGATGCATGCCTTGATTCAGATATGCACCTTGGTGGAGTTGAGCCCAGCCCCATCCTTATAGAGGCCTTCAGACCCAACTCACGGGCATCTTGGGGATGCACCTCGGAGCCAGCGTCACCCGTCAGCCGTTTGTCTCGAGGCGCTAACTTCGCCACCTCGCCCGGGGTCTCAAGACTATCCCACAGTCCCGGGGTATCCCGTGGCCGCTGCCGTTGTCTGCCCGACCAGCCACGCGGCAACCCTGAAGCAGTGGGTCGCTGTCAGTATACGTCGCAGAGAGGGGCATGATTCGACACCGACGAGCACTTTCTCAATTCCCATTGCTATTCAGAGAGATTTTGGAGATTGCCGGGTTGGACGGCTTGCTTGCCGAGTCGACATGGGAGAGAAAATGTGCGTTGTGGCGGGACGATTAACAGAATCCGCTGCTATAGTTGCTGTGGGGTTACAGTCGACCGACCAGATGTGTGACAGTTCGATGAACGCAGCTACGCCTTTGGCTTGTACGGGCGCGTAAGCGTCGCACAACAATACAAATACAATGGGGTCAAGAGATGTTTGGACGAGACCATTCGGTAATTCGGGGTGTAGCGACATCTCATTTTTTCGGTATGTGCCGGAAATGGGAAACCAGTGACAGTGAGAACGCTATTCGAATGCCGACTCGGTGTCCGGTGGTCGCCAGCGGCGAAGACGGTCACTCGGCGGCATTTGAAAATGCACTGACGGGTTCCGTTGTCTGATGGCGACGGCAGACCATGTGTCCGAGCTGATGTTTGAGGATGAGGACATCGAGCTCGTCGTTCGCAATCCAGACACGCGTGCGCAGGTTGCCGAGGCGCTGGCGCAGATTCGCGTGGGGCGCGAAGAAGATGTGCCGAGTGCGGAAGGATTGGATGCCGCAGCGGAATTGATTGGTGATGATCGCGCGCAGGTCTGGGTGGCGACTCTCAAGCGCAAGGGCTACCTGGCAACCTTCGTCGAAGCGCTGCGCATGCGTGGTCTGGTCGGCGAGGCTTGGGACCTCGACCACCAACAACTAATGTTCGATGATGTAAAGCTCCCTGACTTCTTGGCCAGGGCGAGGGTCTTTCGGTGCAAAGTGCGTGTAGGCGGCGGCGTCAAAGGTACCGGTATCCTAGTTGGTCCCAGCTCGGTCTTGACGGCGTGGCACGTGACCGCAGTGGCGGGACCGAGCGACGTGCCAGGGGAGCGTCCTGAGATTGACGTGGTGCTCACGGACGGACGTACGATCCCGGCAGTCATGCTTCCCGGCGCGTCTCCCTGCGGTGATGCTGAGTGGCCTCCTGAGGGTGGACGCGCGCCGAAATCCGATGCTGAGGTCGAAGGCCGTCACGACGTTGTGTTACTGCGCTTGAAGCAACCTGTTGGCATCCACTTGACGTTCGCCACCTTGGCGTCGCCAGCGTACGAGTATCGAGGCCCCGCGGCAGTTGTATTGATCTCATATCCGGAAGGCGAGTGGCGTGGTGTGGAATTTACCAACCTGCGAAAGCTGCGCAACCTGACGGCGCGGTGGGGCTATGATGTGCGGGGTACGCGGGGCGGCTCGTCGGGCGGAGGATGCTTCGACACGAGTTTTTCGCTAGCCGGTATTCACCAAGGGCGCGCAGATGGTGGCGGTCGCTTGGTACCGCTGGTCCGCTTCGACAGCATTGTGCGTGAAGCGATCGCAGACGACGAGATGCCCGAGAAACTGTGGTCGCTCGACGGCTCACCGGAGAGCGGTCTGGTGGTGGGCCGCGACGGTTTTTTCATTGGCTATCATGCTGCCATGCGTGGGCCGACACGTGCTCGGGGCATGTGGATTCGCCGCGTCGACCTCAGACACGACTTGTCGGGTCTTCCTTTTTCATTCGAGATGCTGGACAAGCTGGTGGCGCGAAGTCCTGCTACCAAGCTGGTCCGGGTCAGTTTCGATGCCATGGTTCACGATCTGCCAAGCGAAATTGCACGCCGGGCGTCAGCCGCTGGCGTGCAGGTCGAAGAGCCAGAGGCCAAGAACGGCGTCGCGGTGGATCAGACTGAGCCCGAGGCCGTGGTCGCCGACCGCAGCCTGCGGTTGGCGCAGGCTCTCAACGAGAAGGCACGAGAGTTGGGCATCAGACTCTGGGTGTTCTTCGACCATCCGTCGGTGGTGTTTGGCGACGAGTCCCGCTGGGCGTTGACCGCATTCGTGGATCAAGCGATTCGGCTTGAGCACCTGCGCCTCGTCCTCGCCGGCTACGAGGCTATTCAGATGCCGGGCGTTCAGTTCGAAACGCGCTTCGACGCTGAGGGCGAAGGCGCACCCGGGTTGATTGTCGAATACCTCACCGATGTACGTGAAGAAGATGTCCGTAACCTCATCCAAACTGCTGCCAAGGACATGAATTGTGCGATCAGTCCCGAGCGCGTCAATGAATGGACTGACGAGGCACTGAGGGACCTTCACCCCGTCAACGGCAGGTATGACAGCGTCCTACGGACCGAAATCGCTTCCCGCCTGCAGCCGCGGCTCAAGCAGCTCTGCGACGAAGGAGGCCACGTATGAATGCAGACGACCTCACGCTTGATTACGCTCGGCTGTTCGCCGCTTTATCCGGTCCATTCGTGCCGAAGCAAGCCCTTCAGCCGTGGACATCGCGTGACAACCTGGACCGCCTCGCCATGGTGGCAACTCGTCTTGCTGAAGTTTGCGACACGAGCCCGATTGGTGCCGGCGGCCACTGGCTGATGCGTACGCCGGCGCGACACTCATTGCTCAAATCGCTAGCCCCATCGGAACTCGTCGCAGCAGTGGTCGAACGGCGCAAGAGTGTCCCCGACTCGGAAACTACGGACTTACTAGCTGTTCTGCTCGATGAGCCACCGCTTGCGCGCGCCGACATCCGAGCCATCATCGATGCTCAGAGTGACCAAGCAAAGCTTGAGCGTGTCATCGTGGCGCTCGACCGCGCCGGCGAGGTCGCACCCTCCAATGATTTGTTGCAGTCGGCACGTTCAGCCCTGTCAGAATTCCACCGAGCTGAGAACCGACGTCGCATCGCTGAACGAGGCTTCTTCGGGCGCGATAGTGAATCCGCCGGGATCGCGGAATGGCTATCGCGTCCCATCGAAGTAGCTCCGGTCGCTTGCTTGCTCGTGACCGGCGGACCAGGCATCGGCAAGTCGACACTGCTTGCTGAGTCGGTGCGCCGCTACCACGAGCGCGATAATCCGCTAGTTCTCCGGCTCGACTTCGATCGAGCAGGGCTCGACGTGCAAGATCAACTCGGGCTGACTATGGAGGCGGCGCGCCAACTGGCGGAACAACTGGGCGCCACCGGTGATGACCTGCTGAATGCGCGGCTCGATGCAGGAACTGTCTTTGATCTGGACGTGAACCGGCATTCCAGTCTCCGCCAACGTGGGCCGGAATCACTTGTGGCAAAGCTCGGCGAGACTGTGGTCGCGGCGGGACGACCGGTGTTGGTTGTGCTTGATACGCTGGAAGTGTTGCGCGGCCGAGGTGAGACTCACCCCATTACGTTGTTTCGCTGGCTCGACAGCCTTGTGGCGAGTGGTGTAAAGCCGATGTGTGTGCTTGCGGCCGGCCGGGGCGACGCGCTTGACAGCCTCGAGCAGATCGGCAGCGTAGGATCCGGTAGTACAACCGCCGACTGGGGAACTCGACGGGTTACTCGCATGGAACTTCTTGGCCTTGAAGCCGATGCGGCGAGGGCCTTGCTGGCCAAACTGGGCACGCCGTCGGGCCTCCAGAATGAGATGCTTGAAATCGCGCAAGGCAATCCGCTCAAGCTTCGCCTTGCCGCGGAGATAGGCAGACGGTTAGGCGTTGAGCACCTACCGAAGCGCAAGCGTGGCAGCGAGGTTAGTGCCGCCTTCCTCTATCGAATGCTTTTGTCACGCATTGATGAACCCGACTTGAGGCGGCTCGCTCATCCCGGCCTGATCGTTCGACGGATCAACGCTGACGTCATCCGCAGGGTGATGGCTCCAACGCTTGGCCTTGGGGCCATCACCCAGGACCGGGCAAGCGAACTCTTGAATCAGTTGGCAGCCCACCACTGGCTGGTCGAGAACGACCCCGGTGCTCCGGGCTTCCTCAAGCACCGCAGCGACATGCGTACGTTGCTGCTGCCTCTGCTTTACAACTCGTCGCCGAAGCAATCGGCTCGGATCGATGCCGCGGCCTTGCGCTGGTTCGCGGCGCAGCCGCAGCCCTGGGCGGAAGTCGAGGCGGTGTACCACGAACTGCAACTGACCCGCGTCGGGCGTGCCGCGCCAAGCGTGCCCTTCAAAGTCGCCGCCCAATTCGACTTGGAAGCCCTTGACGAGTTACCTCGCGCCGCGGCCGATCTGGTGCTGGCAACCCGTGGCGAGCGAACCAGTCAGTTCCGAGGTTCACAATCGACGGTCGGCGCAAGCGGGGACGATGCCGGTGTTACGCGTGAACTGCTGGCGATCATCCAGCGTCAGGACTGGCGTGAGGGCGAGTATCTCGTGCGAGGCATGCTCGATGCTGGCGGATTGGACGTTCGCTCTCAGGCTGCAGACGCACTTCGCACGTTCCTGTGGCGATCAGGCCAGTGGGCAAAAGCCCGCCTCTGGCTGCGCGAGCGCAACCGCTTCGATGAGTCAGACGAGGATCTCGCTGACTTGCCCGAGCCGCTTGCACTAGCGCGACTGGAGATGCGGGCAGAGTTCGAGCCAGAGAGACTGCGCCGGCAGTGGCGTTCGTGGCGGCCATTGATGTCGCGGCTTGAAGGTACGGCAACTGCAGCGACCGACAACTGCGCGCGCCACGGCGCGCTCGCACTGCTCCTCGCGAATTTGCCAGAACCATTCCATTTCTCGCAGAGGAAATCTCGCGAGAGCGATTTGGCCGCAGCAGCCAATGAGCGCTGGGTTGGTGTTGAGGGGCGCGAGGCGGCACATGCTGATGAGCTTGGCCGCCAGCGGCTTGGGCAAGCAGCTCGGTACGCTGAGGATGCGACAGGGCTACTTCCCGGACGGATTCTCGCCACGCTTACTCCGTACTCGACCTTCGCCGACAACCTCTTGTTTTCGGAGGGCAGCGCCGATCTGCGCGGGGCAGCAGAGTCATCAGCAGAGGCAATTGCGAGGAACGGAGGGCTGCTTGGGGACCGGCAGTTGGAGCTCAACGTGTCGCGGACAGGCAGACAAATCGCATGGCTGGCAGACCTTGGTCTGTTCGCCGAGTGGGCTGGGGCGACCAGCTTCGTCTTGCGAAACGAAGATCTCGGGCTCATTGGTCGCGCCGCAGAACGTTGGCGACGAACCATGGCGGGCGACTGGTCGATCGGTATCCGGCGCGGAGAATGGCGCAGATTGCCGCGGCTTGACGAAACCTTGCGCGGGCGTTTGCGTGAACTCATGGAAGCGCCAAACCCTGTGAGCCGTGCGCGGGAGCAACTTGACATCTGGACCGTGGGACTTCCAACGGACGCGCTGCTGCAGCGTTTGCAGCGACGGCTACGCGGGGCATTGTCGGAGGGAGCCAGATTGGTGGCGGAGGGTGAGGCGGTTGACGTCATTACTCGGCGGCTGCTGGTGTACGGTGCGCCAGCAGCTTTCGTGCCGCCACTGGCGGTGCTTCTCGTGCACCGTGAACTCTGAAGGGAGATGCTATGGCGGACAATGAGCGGTTCGAGGCACTGAAGAAGCGGCTGACACCGGAGATGGAGACTGCGGTGCGTGCTGCCTTCGACGCGGGTCGGCTTCCGCGCTCCTTGATGGGGGCTCTGTCGAGATCCAGCGTGGATGCGCTGAAGAACGGGCAGTCGCTGGAATCGGTCGCAGTGGCAGGAACAATGGCGCTCTGGGGGCTCGAGGCGATTGTGGCGTTAATTGGACGCCCGCCGTTGCTCATTCGAAATGATACGGTGGTGTTGGAGGATCTGCCGGAACTGCCGCCGGAGACCGCAACCCTCATCAAAGGCGTCGAAAAATGGGTCCCGTCCGTCGGGCGCATCGAATTCCGCAACCACGACATGGCGTGGGGCGGTACCGGCTGGGTGCTGGAGCAGAAGAAAAAGAGCGCGCTGGTGGTGACGAACCGCCACGTAGCTCAAATCGTGGCGCGCCGAAAGGCGGACGGCTCAGCGGTCTTCATGCGTGCACCTTCCGGTGCTCGCTACGGAGCCGCCATCGATTTTGGTGAGGAAGTCGAGAGCAAGGTCGACGACAACAGCCGCACGGCCGAACTGACTCGCGTTGAATATCTGGCCGATGACACGTCTGCTGACGTGGCCTTGCTGAGGATTGAAGCTGCTGATTTCAAATTGCCCACCCCCTTTCAGCTTGTCGGCGAAGAAGTCAAATTGAAGAAGGGTGACCTGGTCGCGCTGATTGGTTACCCGGCGTACGATTCCCGCAACGACGCTGACGCACAGGCACGCTATTTTCGTGACCTTTACGAGGTCAAGCGCTTTGCGCCGGGTAAGATCCTTCGGAAGCCGGATGGCGGGATTCTGACGTACGATTGCACGAGCCTCGGCGGCAATTCCGGTTCCCCCGTGATTCGGCTTGAGGACGGCAAGGTTGTCGGGCTGCATTTCTCCGGTGTTTACGGAAAGGCTAACACCGCGGTTAGCGCGAAAACTCTCAGCGCTTTGCTCGATGGAACTCGGCCAGTCTCGATTGCTCTACAACCTGTAAGCGAAGAGGCTAAGGATGGCAGTCACCCAGCCTCGCACTTCGAGCACAGGGAAGGTTTCAACACGAAGTTTCTCAGGAAGAGCCCACGCGCTCGGGTGATTCAGACTCCCTGGCCGGGTCTTCCCGATCATTTGGCCACGGAGTTGGCGAAGCCTTCTGACAATCCACCCGAGGCAAACGAACTCCGCTACACGCACTTCGGCGTGAAGTATTCTGCGAAGCTCAAATTGCCACTGATTACCGCGGTCAATATTGACGGTGAGGCAGCGGTGCGGATCAAGCGTGGCACTGACAGGTGGTTTGCCGACGAGCGCATTCCGAGGGCCATCCAACTCGATGCGCAGAACTTCAAGGACGGCGAAATCGACCGCGGCCACATGGTGCGGCGCGAGGACCCGAATTGGGGCGAAGCTGCCGAGGCTCAGCTCGCGAACGACGACACGTTTCACTACGTGAACGCGGCTGCACAACACTCACGACTGAACCAGGGCAAAGCACTTTGGCAGGGGCTGGAGAACTACATTCTTGACAACGCTCGGACACATGGTTTCAAGGCCTGTGTTTTTACTGGTCCAATCCTGCGGGACCCGGATGGAGACGAGGAGGAGATCGAGATTGACGGAGCGATCGCGCCGCTCGAGTTCTGGAAGGTCGTGGCCACGTTGGACGAAAAGGACAAGGCGCTGCACGCCACCGCCTATGTGCTGAGCCAAGGGCAGCTTATCCGCAATCTGCTTGAGAAGCGGTCGCGTACAGAGGCTCTGGAGGGGGTGGTTCTAGGGGCTTACCGTACGTTCCAGGTGGCAATTGCCGACCTGGCGGAGGCCACAGGCTACGACTTCAGCGATTACGTTAAGGCCGATCCCCTGTACAAGACGACCGAAGGACGAGCGGCGATCAAGAGCGGCGAGCCGGTTGTTTTGCCGCTCAACGAGATCACGGACATCATTCTGTAAAGCGCTTTTGACGCTGCTATGGGCGGGGCGGCCATCCGAGTGCTGCTTCGCTTCCCTCCTGTCATTGCTCACTCACAATTTCTGTGGGCCGCGAACAGTCAATCACTCTCGCGAGAGCTGTACCTTATCTTCCCGGAGTTCAGGCCGTAGTATTCGGCTGGTGTCCTTTGATGCTTGAGTTTGAGAAAGCTACTTGAGTAGGGCGTAGTAGTGCAAGCTTCGAATAAGCGGCGGCATGCATTTGGCAGCACGATTGGGCGTCTTTGGGGTAGGATTGGTAGGCAAAGTAACGTGCATTGCCTTTAGGATGGGCTAGTGTTGCCGATATACCATGAAATACTGAATTGCAGCGTCACATAACCTCGTTGCAGTATCGCCTAGCTTCTTGCGAAGCGGGCTGCACCGTACCTATGCACATGGGGGCGCTGTTCAGCTTGCCCGTGAACTACCCGTGTCTGTGGGTGATTCAACGGAAAGTCTATGGTCGCATTGGCGCAAGAGAGACGCTAGCGAAATGAATAGAGGCCGGGAGCCTTCGGGCGCGTTCCTAGTATTCCGGCAGAAATACATAACAGCGGAAACCGAGCTGTCGATGACTAAGCGCAGTAGCCTCACGAGAAACGTAAACGCATAACATGAACAGAAAGTCGCCCGTGTCTGGAAGTGACGTGTCGAAGCACATCCGCCGCTTGATCGGGCGACATTTGGTCGACGAGCGGATCAGACGTTTGACCGTCGACACGGGTCACGATGCCGAATTTAACGCATATTTCCTCTATCCGGCGTTTCGGAATGGAAAGCCGACCGTAGGGCCGCTCATCGAGATGCTCATGGGGGAGATTACTGCGTTCTGCATCGCGAAGGAGGAAAGGAGGAAGGCGAAACTCGCAGACAAGAATCTTCCCTACGATGCGCCTGCTATGGATAGGCTTGCCCGGAGAGCCCGAAGGCTGTTCATGGATGCGCGCCAAAATCAGTCAAGGTCGGGGGAGGGAGGAGAACTTCTTTTGTTCGTGCTTATCGAGCATTTTTTGCAGGCGCCGATTGTCCTGTCAAAGATGCGATTGAAGACGAATGCGAATATGCCGGTTCATGGGACCGATGGAGTTCATGCATTTTGGGATGACGAGAGGAATACTTTGGTCACCGTGTTTGGAGAATCAAAGCTACACAAGTCATTTTCAAGTGCGGTGGCGGACGCGGCAGAATCACTCGAGGAGTTCGTGAAGAACGTAGGCGGCCGATATGATCATGAGCTTCTATTGACGTTGAATCACATCGATCTTGATGGATTTCCGAATGATATAAAAGAATATCTAATCAAATTCTTGAATCCTTTCGAAACTGAAGAGGGAAATCGCCGTCTTGAGCGATTTGCAGTTCTGGTAGGGTTTGATGCTAAACAATACAACGAAGTGGCTTCATTGAGTTTGCAAGAAGCTGAAGAGAAGTTCAGGCAACTATACGAATCTGGTGCGAAGAAGGCAATTGGGACAGCATCCTCCAATCTTTCGACGAGAGGCATTGACCTCGCAAGCGTTGATCTGTTCATGTTTCCGATTCCTTCCGTTGATGACTTCCGTAGCCAATTTGAGAGGGCGCTAAGTGAGTAACTTCGGAAACTTGTTGGCGACCCGGGTAGTTCAAGCGCCACGATTCAAAATTGCTTACGAAGCACTGCAACGGGCGAGCCTATCGGATGTAGTCGGGAAGGAAGCTCTTCTGAGCGTCGATGTCGTCTATAAACTCGCACAATCAGCGCTTATTCTGGCGCAGGCGAGCGACACAAAGAACTGGATGCTTGCACAAGACATTGCATATGCCTTGGCATCGTTGCACTTGACTGAAGAGCAAAGGGAGGTGTGCAGTCACGTTCTTGCGACGCTGGGAAATTTCCCAGCGTCCGATTTCTTGCTCCCAGAATCGACGAGCAAGGCACTTCCATGGGCTTTACAGATCGATGAAGGGCTGAGAAAGGCAGACAACACGATCGAGGTGATGGGGCAGAAAGCGGTGCTCACGGATTTCCAGGCAGACATCTGGAATGGACTGAAGAGTAACCGTTATCTGAGCGTCTCTGCGCCGACGTCCGCAGGCAAATCGTTTGTTCTCCAAGCATTCATTCTTGACGCGCTTGAGTCCTATGATGGATTTCAGGACATCGTCTATCTTGTCCCCACGCGCTCGCTCATCCAAGAGGTGTCTGCCTCACTCGGGAAATCGCTCGCATCGTTGGGCGAAAAAGTGGTTGTGTCGAGCGTGCCCCTTATTGACGATGAGCTCAACCATGCTCAGTCACGCGTCCTTGTGTACACGCAGGAGCGCTTGAGGACTGCGCTCGACCGGTCTGATCTTGAGCCCGCGATCATCATCGTTGATGAGGCGCAGCAGATCGCCGATGATGAGCGGGGCATGCTACTGCTCAATTGCCTGGAGGAGGCCATCCGACGTTCACCGGACGTCAGGCTGCTTTTTATTACGCCGAACTCGAAGTCGGCAGCCTCCATGAACGGGCTCCTTGATTTGAAGCGTCTGCTGTCTATCCAGAGCGACCTGAAGCCGGTTAGGCAGAACCTCATCTATGTGAAATTCCAGGCCAGAGCAAAGGAGATTTTTCTTCGACTGCATCGCCCCGGCCTCGAGCCCCTAGAGATCGGAACTTACAAAGCGCAGCGTAGATTTCTCACCAAGGACAAGCGACTGATAGATGCGGCGATAGAACTTGGTGGAGGCGGGCAAAGCCTCGTCTACGTTGGTGGGCCAGATTCAGCAGAAAAGATTGCGCTGGCCATTTCAAAGCACAGGACTGATGCAGTGCCCGCAAGCGCCGATCTCGAGGTCTTGTCGGAATTCGTCGCTGAGCATGTGCATCCGGAATACGCGCTCGTAAGCTCGGTCCTGAACGGGGTTGGGTATCACTATGGACACATGCCATCTGCCATCTCCTCGGCAGTTGAGCAATACTTCCGCGAAAATAAACTGCCGTATCTTGTCTGCACCTCGACTTTGCTTCAAGGTGTCAACCTGCCGGCGCGAAATATCTTTTTGCACAAACCAACGAAGGGAAAAGGCAAGCCAATCAATGGAAGCGATTTCTGGAATCTTGCTGGTCGCGCTGGACGCATGCAGAAGGACACTCACGGTAACGTGTTCTTGATCGAATACGAGGACTGGGAATCGAAGCCGGTCGACGAGAACGAGCGTCGTGAGGTTGTGTCTTCTCTCTCCCATGCTCTGAAGTCTAGGCAAGGCGAGATTGTCGACTATGCGCGTGATCCGAAGCACCCGTCAGGAAGTAAGGACTATCAGTTCGTTGAGAGCGTCTTCTGCAGGCTTTTTATTGACGCCAAGCTTGATCGTTTCGATGAGACGATTCGACGTGCGACGTTCGGCCAAGACGTGTCCGATGTTCGCGAAGTGAAGCGGGCAATCTATGACCAACTTGACAAGGTGACGCTTCCGATCGAAATCATCGCCAAGAACAATTTGATTTCCCCTATTCGGCAGCAAGTTCTATTTGACTTCTTCGAAGGTTCGATAAAGCGTGGTAAATACCGTGACCTCATTCCACCTCATCCAATGGCTGACAGTGCCAAGGAACGTATGACTGAAATCATGCGT
Source organism: Burkholderia sp. Bp9142 (assembly GCF_003853415.1). GTDB lineage: Bacteria > Pseudomonadota > Gammaproteobacteria > Burkholderiales > Burkholderiaceae > Burkholderia. Next base: position 33,054 of record NZ_QTPP01000049.1, read on the forward strand.
ATCTCGAGAACGTATCTCGAAGGGGTGGAAAATAAGCAAGAAAATTTCTTCGGATGGTTCTCTCTTCTCTGGATGAATGGTACGGGTCTAAAAAATATCATCCAAATACAGATCGATTACGAGATCAGGAAGAGGGAGGAGGATGGGGATGAAAAGTCCGTCAATTCGGGGACGGTGATTCGAGAAACGCTGAAAAGTATCGATAAATTTCTGCGTTTCCACTACGTCAAGTATCTGGGGTGTTACATCAACATTCTTCAGTATGCACTTTCCAAGCGTGGGATCAATGCTGCATCGGAAATTCCGGCCGTTCCGCTTTTCCTTGAACTGGGGGCATCCGACCCCGTGATGATTCAAGCGATGAGTCTTGGCTTGTCGCGGGTAGCTGCGAAGGAAGTGAGTCGTCTATTCCGGTCGGCACCCCGTTCTCCCGCGGCGTTGCGGCTCCGGCTTCGCTCGATGAACAGAGAGCTGCTGACACTGCCGCGTCTTGTGCTTGCTGAGCTTCAGAAATTTGGACTCTACCGGGCTTGAGACATGCGATGCTGCGTAATGATGGCATCGCGGATGGTACGCGCCACCCGCGCTCCCGTCCTGGTGGCGGCACGTCTGTGTATCGCTACCAGAACGATGCGCTGCGCGTAGCGTCCTGGCTGCTCAGTGAGCTGCATGCTCCTTCATCGCCGCGTCGCGATACACCTTTGCCACTAGCGTCCCAGTCCTTTCGACGGTTCGCCCGGCTACGGCTTCCTCGATGCAATGCAACACATCGAGCGCGCCGTCACCGCAGACATCGCCGTCTCGCCGCGCGAATTCGAGTTCCGCCGTCATTCCTTTTCTGGCTAGCTGGGCAGAAATCCAGTCGAACGCGGCGGCGCCATCCGTTGGTCGCATGTGGCCGGGCAGCGCCCGCAGCATTTCGGCATTCGCTTCGTCGAAGGCATTGGCGCGCGTGTATTCCTCGACATCCGCGAGCAGCCTGGTCGCTCCTCCTGAGGCATGACCCGCGCTATTGGTGGCGGCGCGCCAATCAGGGACACACAGAGTGAGCGCTCGGACGAGGAATGCCATGTTGAAGTCCCGCCAGAAGCGTGAGTGGGGCTGGTAGACGTATTCAAGCGCGAGGGAAAGCGTTGCGGCGGTCAGGCTGGATGCGTCGATCCGGCAGTCGGTCATGAAAGAGACCAGTGCGTCGACGGTTCCAGCGTGGGCTTCTCGAGCTGCTTTGAGTTGCATGGGATACGTGGATGAGTGGGCTTGGCAGGTATAGCTGCATGGCCGTGGCATGGCAGTGCTTATATTGGCCTCCGCTTAGTTGCGGGCTGCGACCACTGAGCGCATCCACCTGCACTGAGCTTTTGCTCACAAACACAGTAAAAGCTTGCGATCGAGCGCTCAAAGTGGCGCGATTGTCCGCTCAACGCGCGTGCCTAGTGTTGACGCCTGACATTTGTGGGGCACGCCGCTCAAGAGCAGCTTGCGCGCCGCATATTTGTAGGCCATGAGCAGCTGACTGATTTTCATAGTTCGATCTAGCAAGCGCGCGAAAGGCTGTAACCGGCTTGGTGGGTTTCAATTCCAGCCGTTTGCTGAACGTCACTAAGACGTAGAGCAAAAGCTCTTGCATATTCCGTTTTATATTGCCGCCGCACGGTTCGACGGTCATACCCTTTGATGAAGTTACAACCGATTTTCAGCCAATGGATTACGCCAATACCACTGGAACACATCGCATGGCACGCTTGGAGATAGGGGAGAGGATTTACGCATAGGCGCTACGACCTGCAAGCTCACCCCACATAATCAATACCACGGGAAGAATGAAAAAGCTGACGGGGTGGCGACATGGAAATGCTCAAGCGAGCGTGGAGGGGGGAAGAGCGCCTGTGGAAAGTATGGTGGCTCATCGGGGCACCTCTCTTTGTCGTCAATAACCTTGTGATTGCATGGCTCAAGAGCGTCATCCTCAGGGACCCACTCGGCACGCCGCTTGCCCTAGTGTTTTGCATTGGGGGCGTCTTGGTAGCCGACTGGCTGACATGGATCTGGGTGGCCTGGCGATGCGCGCCCAATGTTGACCATCAGTTCTGGCGCCGTGCCTCACGGGTAGCCCTCATCGGGTTCGTCACGATAAACATGGCGATGGGTCGTCAGGACGCGAACGAGTTTGGCGACCAACTTATCGACTCCACTTTGCGCAGTACGCAGCCTAGCCAGGTTGCCGAAAGCGTCCCGGCCGCCCCGCCCGCGGCCATCCCCGCCGAACCTGTGCCAGCGCCGACGGTTGCAACGCCAGCCACGACGTTCACCGCCTGGGACAATGGTCTGGGACGGGCGGCCTTTCTCGATAGCCATTGGCATCCGATTACGCCGCCCACCGATGCCCGTCCGGATACGACCTACCTGAACTACGAAGGCACAAATGACGTCGCGGTAGTTGGCCGGGACCGAACCAGGATGAGCCCGCAGGTCTTCGCCGCGTATGCCTCGAGGCACTTGGACGGATATTGGCCAACGAATCCTCCGAAGTCGAGCAATTTTGACGGCCACACAGTGTGGTCCGTCCTTGTGCGATCGGCCGGCCAAGCAGCCGGGGTGCTGTTCGTCTTTGCTGATGCGCGGGGTGGCACGTGGCAGGTTTTGACGCTGAGTGGCGTGCCTGACGAGACCTTTATGGCGCGAGGTCTCGCGTTTGATAAAGCCGTCTTGCGGTCGGCTTTCTGAGGGTAGTGGGAGGGGAAAATGATACACAAAGCCATCGGGCTCGTGCTGGTCGTCTGCATTCTCACCACCTTGAGCGGCCTCATTCGAGGCTGGGGCTCACGCTCATCGCCGGCAGCTGCCGCGCCAAGCCAGGAAGAGGTACGGCAGCAAGAGGAAAAGCGGCAGCGAGACGAGCAAAGCAAGAAGATGCAGGTCATCACCTATGGGGTAATCTGGGACATTTATACGAGTCTGCGGGACCCGGACTCGTTCAAACTTCATTCGGTGTTCATCCCCGACAACGACAAGGTCCTGGTGTCGTGCGTCGAGTATTTCGCCCGCAATGGTTTTGGCGGCATGAACCGTGAATATGCGGTCGGCACGAGCACCCATGGCGACTTCAAGTTCAGCCCGAACAACGCCAGGATATGGAACATAATGTGCGCCAACCAACCCGGCATTGACTTCAAGACCTACGGCGAATTCGTGCTCGAACGCATCAAGGCTGCGAGCAATTGATCGTTTGGGGTCAACTGCTTTGCATCGTGCGCCCGGACGAACTGCGCAGGCGCTCGGATAACGCGTTGTTCAACCGCCTCGCCCACAAAAATGCGGACAGGTTCTGGAAGTGCGACAACGCCCAGCCTCGGTAGCCCATTGGGGCGAGAATTCGACCACCGAGATGCGGTAGTATGCGTCGACTGCACTGGTACGCTCGCCGAATTGTGACTTCGACGACGTACACTCCGATCGAGTCAGGAATTGCCGACAACCCGACTAGGGAAACGCGAAAATGGGCTGGAATGACCACCTGGACGATAGCGAACTGTCGAATCTGCCGCCCGAAGCATATGGAAATGTTTTCGATGTTGACGGACCGTTTGACCCGTGCGACGCCTGGCTTGAAACAGCGGACCGCGACGAGCAACTTACCGCGATCCGCGAGTGGTTCCTCGCCCGTTTTTGCGATCCTGCGGAAGACACGCCCTATAACGGGCGCGAAGGTGGTTACCAATATATCCACGGTGGGCCATACGATCCGGCCGATGAGATTCCTAGCCGATTCGCAAACGTTGTTGACGACGACGTCATCGAGGAAGTAGTTGACGAATTGCATAGCGGAGTCGGTCACGAGTGGGCGCCGATTCGCGCGGTTCCGGCAGACGATTACTACGACGATCGGTTCGACCTTGATGTCGATACGCCAAATGAACCGATGTCGCGTTTGCAAGATCGGATTCAGCAGGCACGGCAGGTATTGACGCTGACAGGTAGTCCTCACGCGAAGTCACTCGCCGATATGCTCGTGTTCAGCAATGCGCTCGGAGTACTCGAATCATTCCTCTGGGAAACCGCGGAGTTCTGGTTTAAGCATGATGACAGCGCGTTGCAAAGCGTCGTTACCAAGCTGAAAGTGTTTAGCGATGAGCCGATGAAACTGGGTGATATTTTCGCTCGGCATAACAAGCTGCGAGAGCACGTGCTCGGCTACCTTCAGAACCTGGTCTGGCATCGGTGGGACAGTGTGGCGCCAATCTTCCAGCAAGGCTTGGGCGTGCGCCTTCCGAGCGTGAAACCCTTTGAGCCCGCACTGCTCAAGCGCCACGACATTGTCCACCGCTGCGGGCGGACGAAGACGGGTGAGCCGGTGACTGTTACACACGCAGATATCGGTACGCTGTTCGAAGAAATCGAGCGGTTCGCAATTGCGGTTAATCTGCTGCTGTCGACGCGTCGCATTCCGGGCGCGGTTGATTTGATGCCGGACGAATTCTGATTTTCCAGCTGTCTGGCGAAAATTTCCATTGATTATGGCTCGGCCCGCGTCGTATTGCCTATGAATGAGGGTGGCAAGCGAACGGAATACCCGCTACTGGTTCGCGCGGTGACGGGCGTTGGCATCAGTCTGGATGCATCGGCGCCCGATCCAGGGCCAGTTGCTCCGCATACTGCGCGATCCACGCCGGTTCGTCGGTACCCGAACAGGGCTACTGCTGTCACGGGCGTATTCGATTACATTGAGATGTTCTACAACCCGATTCGCCGGCATGGTTCTGCCGACGACCTGTCACCTGTAGAGTTGAGCGGCGCTACGCGCTAAACGGCTCGTGACTGTCTATGAAACTCTGGCCGGTCCAAATTGCGATTCCGCGAAACCGATGAAAGGAAGTCTCCTACGGTTGCAGCGCCCATGCCGGAGTGCCGGCGTCAAGCACTTCACTCCGATTCGCGAGATAGAGTTGTTGCGCGCGCGGGTTACCGGATGCGTCTGGGGAGTAGTCAACATGCCAATGACGCAAAAAATACCCCACTAGGCAAGCACGGAGCGTGACCGTTTTGGCCCCATCCGTCATGCCATAGTCGGCGCATGTCGTTTCTGGGTGAAGCGCCAGGGGGTGAGGGGTAAGACGCAATACTATTTCGGTGTTCCAGTCACGATCTTTTGACAAGTCGACATCGGAACCGCCACGTTCCTCGACACTCGCGAATCGCGTGAGCCCGAAATCCCGAAACTCTTCCTTTTCGTGGTCGAAACACCGAATGTGCCAGCGTAGGCCGTCATTCACGAGAGCCAACGGTGAGAGTTTTCGGGGGTGAGATCCAGTCGTTAGTGAGGTGTACTCAGCAACAACAAACTGTCGCTGATCGATGGCGCGGGTGAGAGTCGCAGCGATTTCCAGCGGAACCTGACGCTTGATGCTTGTGCTTACCCAACCTGGGATTCGCTTTGTTCTCGAAGGATCGAAATCGACAGCGCCGTCGCCCGCTAACGCATGCAGAGCCTGTTCGACGTTGTGTTCGAAGTATGGCTGTCCGCCGTCAAAAACGTAGCATTTCCGGCGCAGGTCGTATCTCAGCACCGAAGGGGCTAGCTCTGCGTAGAGCGATAGGTCCTTGGTTGCAGCAGGTTCGCTGATCCCAAACCGGAAAGTCAGATCCTTCCTGCTCACTTGTCCAGAAAATAGGGCCAGAAATTCGATGTAGTACAGCCGCTCGCGCTGGGTGTCTCGGGGCAGATTCATATAGGTAGTCCTCCGCACCGCATTGTAGGCTAAGATTGATTTTATGTCGTCACTTAAAATATGTGGTCATAAAAAGTAGTTGTGTTTTCCTGGTGGGCGGATAGAATGGTTCCATCGGCCGTAGATGGCGGCCGATCAGCATCGACAGATGCTGCCGGCGATCTATCAGGAAAAGCGACTATGAGCGAGCATGACCAGAAGGGCGCGCACGAACAGCGCGGCCATGAAGACGGTTCCAAGCACGGTCACCATGGTGACCACGCGCATCACGGCCATCATGATCATGGCCACCAACCACCGCCGAACCCGCCGGGGCGGCCGGACCCGGGATCCGGTGCGCCGAAGCCTCCTGGTCATCGGCCGGTGGGTTAATCATGGAAGCCTGGTGGGACCGCTATCCGGCTGCGTTCTCCAGGGAGAAGGAGGCGCTGGAGCGACTGGGATATCGTTGGTCGATTGACGCAGCCGCGATGGACGCGGGGCAACTGGTGGTGCATGTTGACGTACCGCACGGAGATGAGGTGTTGGCGCTCACGGCAATCTACCCGGATATGTATCCGTACTTCGTGCCAGCGGTGACGACGAATCCCGGTCGGTTTCAGCGCCACCAGCACCCTCTCGGGCAAAATCTCTGTCTTTTGGCGCGAGAGGGAGAGGAGTGGCGTCCCGGGCACGATTCGCTGGTGACGCTTATCCAGGAGCAGTTGCCAGCGATTCTGGAAGTTAACAACAGTAGCGCAGCTGCTGAGGCCGTCGCGAAGGCTGAGGATCACGTTGGCGAGCCTTTGTCGTCGTTCTTGCCGTATGCGGTGGAATGTGCGGTCATCGTTCCGGACGAAACCCCGCCGGCGGAGGTGTCAGCAGGGCGGTTTAACCTACTGCTTCGTGCTGCGCCGCCCGGATGGTCGGATCGGTGTTTCGTCAATGGCGTCGTTGCGTCGATGAGCGACATGCACAACAAGCCGCTCGTGACTTTCGCGGCGAAGATACCGGCCTTCGCGGTCCGTTCGAACGGTTTTTGGCTGAGGCTGGAGAGAAGGCCGGAGGTCAGTTCCTTCGAGACCGCCACGCAAGATGTGTTCCGCCAGATAGAAGCTAAGCTTCCCGAACTGGGAAAAATGCTTTCGTCCGCGAAACGGGGCGACGTCATCGTAGTTGGTCTGGTTTATCCGGACGAAGTGTCTTGGCGGCACTCCGCAGATGACTGGATATTCTTGTCCGTATGTGTGACGCGCGAAGGAAAGCGATCGCGTCCGGCCGACGTTCGCGTGGACTTTGTACGAGCGGATTGGGGAGGCCAGCACGCTTGGCTGCGTCGCGCGCCATTTTTGACACCGATGCGCGACAAGGCCGCCCTGATTGTTGGGCTAGGCAGCTTGGGATCGCCCGTCTGTCTCCAACTGGCAAGGGCAGGAATCGGCCGGATGGAACTCGTCGATTGCGACAACTTGCAGGTCGGAAATACGGTGCGGTGGGCGTTGGGATGGCAGTATGCGGGTCTCCAGAAGACGACCGCCCTGGCGTCGCACATCGGCAATGAATATCCATACACGACCGTGCGCGGCTTTAATCTCCGCATCGGAATACCCTCACTCCCGGGAGACAACCGTGTTTCTGAATATGCGATCCTCCGGAACTTGGCGACCGAGGCAGATATCGTCATTGACGCAGCCGCGAATCACCGGGTAAGTCATTTCCTGGCTGATCTCGCTCGTGAGCTCGGGAAGCCGTATGTTTGGCTGACGACGACGCACGGCGCTGCAGGCGGCATCGTCGGTCGAGTGAGGCCGGGCAGTTCGAACGGCTGTTGGCATTGTTTTCTTCGCGGTCTCAAGGATAAAACGATCCGACTGCCGGCAGATGCCGGCACAGATGAAATCCAGCCCGGCGGGTGTTCCCAACCCACGTTCATTGGTGCAGGGATCGATAGTGATGCGATTGCCAACCTCGCCAGCCGTTTGGCGGTCGCGACTCTATGTGCGGGAGCGCATGACGGATATCCAGACTTTTCGTGGGACGTCGCGGTTGCCGATATCCAGAGCGAAGGGATGTCAATTGCGCCTGATTGGACGACTTATGTTTTGTCTGCGAGACAAGACTGCCTGGTCTGCAGCTCGCGGGTATGAGCCAGCTTTGGATTGATGCGCCCGCGTTCGACGAGATGATTGACGAGGCTGGTCGCGCGTATCCGCTCGAAACGGGGGGCGTCCTAGTTGGATATGTCGCCAGTAACAATGAACCGGTAGTTCAGCACGTTATCGGACCGGGGCCAGGCGCTCGGCACAAGCGCCAGCGATTTCATCCCGATCATGACTGGCAGTGCCGTCGGCTCGACGATATTTTCACAGCATCATCGGGGCGCGCGGTTTATCTGGGAGACTGGCATACGCACCCTGATGGAAGGCCACATATGAGTTGGCTCGACAGGCGAACACTGCGAGGTATTGCCCGGCATCGGGAAGCAGAGCTTGCACGCCCATTGATGCTCATCGGCGGCGGCGGGCCCGAAGGTTGGGAGTGGCGAGTGCATCGGTACGTCAGCGATTGCATGGCCGGTTTCGACATTCGGTACGACGTGCTCGATATTCGGGCATACGCGGCCTGATTCGGTGTGGCTCGATGCCTGGCTGCCGATGCCTTAACGGCATGGCCGTTGGTGAGACGACACTCTGAATTTTGAGCACTTAAATCGACATATTAATAAGGATAACGTATGAAAAACGTAAATGTTGACATCGTGGGAAATGGGAATGTTGTCGGAAATGGTAACCGCACGATCAGCGTTACCAATAACGCGCGGATTAACAATAGTGGAGGGTCTGGCGGATCGGGCGGTAGTGGCGGTGGCGGGAGCGCGGGTGGAGAGATTGCCGTCCTCGCAGCCGTGGTGTCGATCGTCATGTGCTGGCTGTACGTGCGACACATCGATGGAATTTATGACGTCCTGACGAAGGCTGCGCTTCTGTCGAGTTTGCCCGTCCTGCCTCTTGTCATCGGATTTCTCTGGCGACTTCGCACTGAAGAGGGAACATGGGGGGATATGGTCAAATTGTTTATCAACCCTGTTGTTACGATCATCGTTTTGAGCTTGCTCAACTTTGGTTATGGTCGATTGGACGAGCACGTTATTCAGATGGCAACTCATATGCAGGCGCGTGACTTTTGGAACGGCTTATCGGAATACGGACATCGCGTAGTACTCGAGAACATCGTTGGAACGGCCGCGATTGTGGGTGTCTTGCTTTCGAATGCGTTGATGGCAGTTTTCCAGTGCGCGGAAAGTATGGCTCAGAGTACTGGGGGCGTGATGGCCGTCAAGCTGGTTGGCCTGACATTCAATTTCAGGCCGGCGCGGATGGTCGTGGTCTTTGCCGTATTTCTGGGAGGTTCGTTCTTGGCTTTCTCGGGAAAAGGCTTTGATTGGTGGTCATCTACCGTTGGGGGTATTACGGCTGCAGCTTTGAAGGGGTAGTCAATCAGCGTATCCGGCCAATGCCATTGAGGGACGAACTTCGGAGTTTTTGACCGGACCGGGTGCAGTAGCCTCGGCGAAGGAACTAAATCGCCAACCCCAGCGGGGTCCATCGGGCTATGATGCTCGATCGCCAATAAGGCGCCGCCCCGCCGGGCGGCTCAATTGCCACGATCATGAGCCGGAATATCCCTGACCATCCCACGGCGCCTCTCACTTACGAGGCCGTCAACACATTTAAGCGAGTCGCGCTGCTGGAGGGCAAGTCCCTGTTCCTGCCTGGGGGCGTCTCGCTCTGGACGCCGGATCGTTTTGAGCCATTGGTCGAGCACTACGTCGAGAACCTTATCCTGAGCAACGACGTGGGAGGCTTCTGGAATAAATTGCCGTTCCAGATCGGCCATGTCGAGTGTCCGGGGGAGAGCGCGGCACTCTTCGCTGAGATCTTTTGGATTGTGACGCTCGCCTCGAGCAGTATGACCGTGCCCACCAAGATCGAGGGCTTACAGACGATCTGGGCGATGGCCGAATCCAAAGGTGTGCCTGTGCTTGACACTAGCTCGCCTCTGCTCGATGACCGCGCGCTGCGGGGGCTCGGATCAACCAAGCCGGGCTACAACATCTACCTATGGAACGAACTGGTCTATGCGGTGCGCTTGTTCAAGGACTTCGCTGAGAAGGATCTCGCGCAGCGCCAGGCGCTACTCGCCGACCCCTGGGCCTTCGGCGAGTGGATGGAGGGGATCGACGAGACCAAGTCGCGCCAGCTTTACCACGTCCTTTGCCACCTGATGTTCCCTGACGAGTTCGAGCGCGTCTTCTCTGAGAAGACGAAATCGGCGCTCGCGCGACACCCGGATCTCGGCATCGCCCGTGCGGCCATGCGTCACCGCGTGCCGCGAGACAAGGCGCTCCTTGACGCGCGCCATCGCATTGAGAGGACCCACCCCGGACAGGTAATCGACTATTTCACGTTTCCGAACCTCCTGCGGTCACCCCGCGGCTCGGTGGCGCCCCAAAGTCCGATGACCACCTCGCCCGTCACTGACTTCATGGAGCCCGCGGGCGTGCAGGCGGATGACGCGTCGGAACCGGTGGTGCCATGGCGGCCCCGCAATCGAATCTTCTTCGGCCCCCCGGGCTCCGGGAAGACCACGGCCCTGGAAGACATTCGGGCGCGCCGCTACGAGGCCGGAGAGCGCGTTATGTTCGTCTCGTTCCACCCGTCGTATTCCTACGAGGACTTCGTGGAGGGTTACCGCCCGGCACCGGGTAAGGACGGCGCAATTACCACCGCCGTGGTCAGGGGCCCGTTCCGTGAAATCTGCGAGATGGCGCACCAGAACCCCATGGTTCGCCATACGCTCTTTATCGACGAAATCAACCGCGCGAACGTGGCCAAGGTCTTCGGCGAACTCATCACGCTGCTGGAGCCGAGCAAGCGTTGCGACCCAAACCCGACGCTAGACTTCTCGGCCGCCCGTTGCTCAGCGCGGCTCCAATATAGCGGCGAAATCCTCTCCGTGCCGGCGAACCTGGATATCGTGGCCAGCATGAATACGGCCGACCGCTCGGTGCAGGCGATCGACCGCGCGCTGCGCCGACGCTTCGAGTTCATCGAGACTCCGGCAAACTCGAGCCTGTTGCCCAAAGTAGGTCCAGCCGGCATCGATCTGAGCCGTCTGCTGCAAGCGATCAACGATCGCATCGAGTTCCTGCTCGATGGCGACCACGCAATTGGCCACGCGCTTTTGATGGGTGTAGACAACCTCTGGGACCTGCGCCGAGCGTTCTCGCGCCGCGTGATCCCGCTATTGCAGGAATATTTCTTCGAGGACCTCTCAAAGGCCAAGCTCGCGCTTACGGGCTCGAGTAAGGAAAGTGTCTTCTTCGAGGAGCGAATGCTCGACGCGCGCTCGCTTTTCGACGCTTCGGCCGATCTCGATGACCAAGAATTGCGCGTGTCGATCCGCCCCAACACGGATCTGTCGACCTGGGACGCTGCTGGCTTTCTGGCGATCTACCTCCGGGGTGAGGAATTGGGCGCCGCCGTCGCAAAGTTACCGCAAGAAATGACGCCGGATTTGGAGCCTGGCATCGACCAGGAATATGAGGATGATGAAGAGCTCCGCTATCGCGCCCGCAAAACTCGGACATCAGCGGAAGAGGCCGGCAGTGCACGGGCCGCTAACGACAGCGATCCTGAGACTGGCGGTGTTGGATCCGACACCGGCAATCCGGCCGACGCGGCCGACGAGCGCGTCGCCTGAGCTCCGCCATGGTCATGCTCAACCTGACCGTCTTCGAGCGCGAGAAGCTGCGCGTTGCTCCCGACGAGATGGTGGCGCGCCTGCGCCGCCTAGCCCGGGATGCCTCGCGGCCCAGGCCCAGCGCGGACGGGCTGGACTTCCGAGGGGCGCATGCTAGTGACACGGGCGGGGTGAGCGCTTTGCCTGCTGTGGCCGCCGAGAGTGCTGTGGGTGCGCAGGGGGTGGCGAAAGGGGGCTCGCTTAATCTACTCTCGGGTCGCGACGAAACTGGGACGTTGTTGATCACCGAAGCCGAAGCAGGCGCTCTGGAGGAGCTCAACAAAACGCAGAAGGGTTTCTGCGAGCGCGAGGGGACGCGGCTGAGCCTGGCTATGCATTGCGGTCTGATCTTGTTGCCTGGCAGTGGTGGCAGAAGGGGGCGCGGATCCCGTGCTGGCATCGGTCGTGGGGACGCCCGTGCGGGTGGCGGCCAGTCACACGGCGGTTCCGAGGGCGCCACATTAGAGGTTCTGCCAAAGATCTGGGGGGCGATCGAACGCCAAGGCGCCGATGAGACGAGCCTGCGCGACGCGAGCGGCAAGGATGCGCGCCAGGCACTCACCCGTGCGCGGCGCGCCTTGCTGCGCTTGCTGCAAGCTAGGGGCGAGCTGCCGATCTCCCCAATCGACTCGGCACCGCAGGACGTTGACCGGACGCCGCTGCTCGAGCTCTTCGTCCGAAGCTTCTTGCGTGAGGCGCTGCGCGTCGCCAAGGGTGGCCTGTTGACCCGCTACATTGAGGTCACTGACGATCAGCCGGTGATCCGCGGGCGGCTCCACATGGTGGAGTCGGAGCGTCTGGCACGAACCCGCCCGGGCTACTGGCGGTGCACGCATGACGATCTCTCCGTCGACAACCCCTACAACCAGGCGCTACTCGCAGCAATCGAGCGCGTGCGCCCGCACGCGCGGAGCCGAACCACAGAGCGGCTCTGGCTCGAGGTTCGGGCGTTCTTTGGTGGGGTCTCCCCGCTCCGGGTTAAGCCGGACTTCATTGACCGGCTCAAGCACGGCCGAGAGAGCGCCCGCTACGACGAGGCGCTGCGCTGGGCGCGGCTGCTTCTCGGGCTGCTCTCTCCGACGCTTGCCGGCGGGGCGGCGTCGGCTCCAGCACTGCTCTTCAATATGCAAGCCCTCTTTGAGCATTGGGTTGTCCGCTACGAGCGGGCCAGGGCGCCCGAGGATGTCGCTGTCGCCCTAAAAGGGTGCTCGCGCGAACTTGCTACGATCGGCTGGGGTGGGGCGTCCGCAGGCCAGCCGGCCGGCCCGGGGCCGGCAAGGGTCTTCCGGCAAATGCCGGACATCTCGCTTTGGGCGCGCAACGCCAATCGCGACAGAGATTCGCCCGAGGCCATCGTCGACGCGAAGTGGAAGTGGCTCGACCCGACCCGTGCCGACTGGGGCGTTTCCGACAATGACGCCCGCCAAGTGCTGGCCTACCTGTTGCGCTACGGGTGCGACCGGGCTCGGCTGGCGTACCCCGTGCTCTCCGGGGCTCGGTTGCCTACGGCCGGCCCGCCGACTTTCTGGATCGACGCTCGGGGCAGCGCCGTCTCGATCGAGGTGGTTTTGGTGCCAATCGACGTCTAGTTCGATGGGGGCGGCGGTGGGGAACGGCTGGCGTCCGCTCTGCCGAATCTACGCGGAGTATGGCCAGGGAGACGCCGGGGTGCAGCTCAGGGCAGTTGAGATTCCTGGGCAACATCGCTCGGTAACGTGTTCCTTGCCTCACTGTCGGCCCATGGGAGCCGACGCGAATACCGATTCTCAAGCGCCGCGCGAATATGCGTCGAAATGGGATGAACATCCTTCCGCGTTACAATCCTCCCGTTTCAGATCCGTTTGACCCGCAACAAGAACCGGGAAGCGCTGTGACCGTCCTTGACACTGAAAATCAGTCCCTCTCCGATGCCCTTGAGCGAGCGCGTGCGTTCCTCGCTCTACATCCTCGAAAGAGAGCGGCCGACGAATGGTGCCGCTACCTCCGCCAAGACCGCGACAGCCGCACTTTCTTCGATGCCAGGCCGATTACGCGCACAACGATGTTCAGTGTAAAGGTGGCGGAGGAGGTTGCGAAGGCATATCTGGCGTGCTCGGATACGCGCGAGGCGCAGATTGCGCCGACCGGTGCTCAAGTGCGCGCGCTCCAGGCCACGGCGTCCGCCCTTGAGGCGAAACTTGATTCTGCCGGCTCCTGGCTGATCGCTGAAGGCAGCAGTCCGGCATTTCGCGAGCCCCTTCGCCGGCTCCGGGAAGAGCCTTCGCAAATGGCTCCAAGAACTGCAGGCCGGTTACCCCAGGGTGACCGGCGTGCCTTCGTTCTGCGCTTGGCGCACTCGCTGTATGCGCTGAGCGCGGGATTTCCGACGAAGTTCCTGATGGTCGCCACGGTGCTCGGTTGGGAGGAGACCAGCGACCGCACGATCCGCCAGATTCTCTCGTCAGAGGCGAGGGAGGCAATCGCCGCGCGGGTGGAAGCTGATCGTGCGGCCAGCATCGACAGTGAAAGCGTCGCGCATCGTCTGATTAGCCGGGTCAGCGTGAACCCGGTTTCGAGCGGGGCAGGTGTCGTCGACAATCGACCGGACTACGACAAACTGGCCGACGCTCTGCGTATGCTCGGAACGTTAACCAATCGCACAGCCGCGACCGTGATGGTCGGGACGCTCACGGACTTGGCCGACGAGTTTGGCTTTGAGCCACCGCCAATGGACTGACGGTGCGGAGGAAATGGGCGCGTTTTCGCCCTCTATTTCCTCCGGCGGCTTTCCATCCATCTAACTGCCAGATTCGCGTAGCTGGGTTTCCGGGATGTTGGCCCATCATGGCGTCCATGCGTACAACCAGAAGGAAAAGCATGGCACGAACGAAAGCGGCAAAGATGGCAGCGGCATTGACTGCGATCCTGATGCAACATCCCGGCAATAGCGCGCGTCGACAGCGTGAACGCCTGCTGCGCGCGCTGTCTGTCTTCGGTGGCGTCACGACGGTAGAGGCCACGCGTTTTCTTGACATCATCGATCCGCGGGCTCGAGTGTCCGAGCTGCGCAAGCGTGGCTATCTCATCACGACAGTGCCGGTGGCGCGTGCTACGGAATGCGGGGCCATTCATGTCGTCGGTAAATACGTGCTGCTCTCTGCGGCGCTGCAATCCACCGCGCGCAAGAACGGCGTGGGCTGGATGCAGTTGACTCTTCCATTGAGCATGTTCTGAAAGGTTCGACGGTTTTGTCTCTCCGACGCAATGGTGAGAGTAGGAAGTAATTTCTATTTCTCTGCGACGCCGGCATGGTTGACGTCGGCCGATCGTTTTGAAGACCGCCGCTTACTGGCGGTTTTGCTTTTGTTTCCTTCCAGCGGTAGTCTGCTCGTGTTGTCCGTCTTAAATCTGACACCCTTGGGACAATAAATGTGTCAACTCGAGATTGTGTCGCTTGTCGAAGATGGCAGAGTCTTGCTGGGCAACGGTTTGGACAGGGAGAAACAAGTTCGTCACCGGCCACGCCTCGTAAGCTGCCCCGTCGACGGCCGCTACCGGGTCTGTGGAAGCGGCCGAGATCGGCCATGAACGGTCGGTCGTCAGTGACTGCTTTCCGGTGCGGATTCGGTGTTAGGCGGGCACGGCGCTTTGGAGGCCCGATCTCCGCTCCACGGGGAAGTGCGCCTTTCACCCGAACGATCGCACGTTTCGGCTGCTGCCAGGGCTATCGCTTGACGGCCATATCAACGCGTCCGAAGCCAATTCCACCGTCAGCCGTCCGCACTATTTGAATGGTGAGTTTCGAGAGATATCTCGCAGGCGTCGCAATCCATTGCATGATCATCGCTTTTTCATCGCCGCCTGGAATATCTTCCCCGGTCTCATTCTGAAGCAGTAAATCCTGTACCACACCTGCAGCCAGATCAGGCACGCTCAACAGATCGTCCAGATGGCCTTTCTCCTTGAAGGACTTCGCAAATCCGACGACGTCGAGTCGGTGCGACAGGTACATGCCAAGCACGCGGACCAAGATTTTCTGGGTGTGCGTGAAATTCCACTTTTTACCGTCTTCGTTGATCAGGTCCCTGTCGCTGTACCAGAGCAATCTCTGGTTCTCTTGTGTCAGCAACGACGCAAATGCTGCGATGATGTTGACTATGCGTAGAACCTTTTCGGCTCCCGGGCCATGCCATTCACCAAGGCCTTCCTCTTTCAGTTGCGCCACCATGACCGATTGAGCCTGCTTCTTTTGTGCACCGAATACGGTCTCAATCCGCTTGTCGATTGCGATTGTAATGATCGCACCGTGAATGAAACTATCGACCAACTGCAGATACTCGGGAAGCGCACGTGCCTTTGCACCTGATGAAAGATTTTTGTACGCAAACTCGCTGTAATGTTCGAGCAGACCATACTTCTTCCGCAGTTCCCTTATCTTCTCTTCGAATGGCCCAACCTTATTGTATGCAAGAAAAAGGAACGAGTAGGTGTGAAACTTCGCGCTCGAGTGTTCGCCGCCGAAGTCTGACATTACCGCGATCTTGCTATCGTCGGAGAAGTCTGGGAGCTCTCGAATCGATTGTTGAACGATTCGGTTCAAGAGGTCTGAGAAATACGGATATTCGTCCGTCACCTTCGAAAGCTTAAACGGCCCGACTTTTTTTATTTTCTGTTCGATAGGGGCGACCATAGCGGGGAACTTCACCGAGTCAAATACACCAGTTTCAGGCAATTCCGTAGCGGCACCAATTACTGTCTTTTTGAATGGAGGCTTCATTGATCCCGTTGAGGCGCTCGGATTGGCGAACGTCTGTTGACGAGCGACGAGTTGCCATTTTGCAAAGCGACGACCGACGATTCGGCGGACTGACCTACGCCCGATGGTGATTTCCGCTTGAGCGGGCTTAAGTTTCACCGCTGTGACGCCCCACTCATCTTCTATCTAGTTCGGCTTCACGCCAAGTCTCGCCCATGCCATGGGATGAATAAATACTTCCGAGTTGGCCCGGATTTGCCCGTCACCAGGCGCGTTGATATCCATATACGCCCAAATTTGACTATTAAAAGACGCCAGCTTTAGACCCACCACGCCTATTGAGTAAAGCGCTTTTATAAGCTCAACACGGAACGCATGAATGTTATCATTATTTATAAACGCAAATCCGGCACGAATTACCGGGTCGACGGCATGCTCACCGTCGAAACACTTGGCAATAGCAAACTCATTGATACGATCTTTGTGGATTTGAGATAATCTAAATTTAGATGGCATTTGCTCTATCAGTGGCAAATATTCCAAGAAATCTGGGAAATGAGAAGTCCATTCGAAACTTAGTGCATTCATCCGTGCCGTCGAATATTCTATTTCCGCATTTCGAACTGTCTGAACTGTAACCTGCCCCTTACCCTCTGAGCGCTTTAAGCATTCGTTTATGAATGAGATCGCGTCTCTCGGGCGGTAGTGAGTTCGCTCTAGTAGATAATCAACGAACGCCTCTTTTCCAACCGTTTTTGGAAACAAATCTACTAACTCAATTGGTGATAAAGTATATTGCTCCCGCACCAGCCGTATAATGCGCTCATTGAGCATCTTTATCAAAAGGGCTTTTTCCCATCGGAGTTGCAAAAAAGCGCAGCGTACTTTTCCTCTTGGAACCCCGCATCGCGGGTCCTTGAAAACACTGTTTGAACAAGATCTTGACGCAAAGCCACAATTATTTTTACATTCACAATACTTCGAAAGGTCTTCACACATTCAATCAAAGCACGAATTAGCCTATACCGGAGATCGTCATCAACCCAGTTTTCATCAAGGCGATCAATAACAAGGTAATATTTTTGCTGAGGGTCCGTAAATATTTCTTCATTCATTAATGCGATCACGTCGGCAAGCGCTTTAATTTGAATCGAATTTATAACGGTCTGCGCCTTGTTAACAACCTCCGTCTTACGCTCATCCATCCTTTTGAGGCTACCGCTTACATCCGCCTTCAATGCGCCGATTTCCGCCCCAAGCTTCGACGTGATTTCCCCCTCAAGCTTTTCGGTAACTTCCTTCACCCGATATTCGGTCTCTTGCCAAAAAGTATCACCCCATGTAGACAAGTAGTTAAAAGCGCGCTCCTTGGCTTGATCTCTTCGCTTCAGTGTAGGAATAAACCCCGCGATCCAGCTGCGTGTCTTCTCTTCGTTAGTGAGGTGGCAACGTCGCTTTAGTAGCTCAACGGCAAATACATGCTTCCAAAGCAATCCGTAGAAAATATCCAGCTTAACCCCAGCTTTTTCCAGGGTAACAAGAATATCGGAATTTGAAAGATAATTAAGGGAAAGGTTTTCCGGAGATACTACGATGACGTTCGTTATATTTTCAATCAAATGATTGATCAGTGCAGTCTTCCCTGATCCCGTCCGCCCGACAATTATGCGGTGTGGAGATCGGCAGTCTTTCAGCGTCTCGAAGTCTCCCGTATCCACGAAACAGGACGATAAAAAATCGCCGTCTGACTCGGCGTCAAGCTCGCCGATTGATGCGCCGCGGCGAAGCCGAAAGTGAAAGCCGTGATTGGTCTCTATCATTTCAGTTCGAGTTTTTGTGTCGTTTTATCACTTCGCTTGGCGCATGGCGTGACTCTGCAAACGAAGGCTTTCAGCGTACAGAATATCGGAAAGTGTGTAACGAACAAACCACCATGATCTGAAAAACGAAAAGGAGTCGGCTTCGGTGACGGCGGGAAGGTGCTGCGTCGCGCGCGAGGGCACCTCAGTTCGTTTCGCTGAGTATGCCAAGCTTGGCTTCCATCCGCAAAGCTTTTCCACTCGGTGCGGATCCATCCGATATTCGCTGGCGCCACCGTTCGACGGAATAGAGCTAATTCTTAAACAAGAGTTGTCAAGGCCCCCGCGGGGCGTAGTCGAGACGGTAAGGACCGTTTTTGGTGAGGCCGAGACATTCGGAGAAGCTCATCGACGGGCTGCAATGGGTCGAACTGAGGCAACGAGTCGATGCGGACCAAGTAGCTATTGAATACCGAACGCCTGATTTATCTGAGCAGTCCGGCGCTCGCAGTTAAATAGTGGTGGTCGCGATCGATGCATGACGCAGGTTATCGTGCACCGTCGTCAGTTCGGCTTCGTGGGGCGAGAGCGCGTGTTTCGTGGGTGTGGCGGGTCCGATGCGAGTTCACGCGTCGCAACTTTTCGGTGAACACGGGATGGTCCGGGCCGATCACGTGGGTAGTCGGTCGAAAAAACGCCGCATCACATGCCGCAGGCGGGTAATGTCTCTCACCATTCCGTAGCGCGCCGGGTCAGCTTGCGGCGGACTTTATCAAATACTCGGCTTCTTCCTGCACGACCGGCCATCCCTCGCGCAGCATCCGCACGGCTTCGTCGACCACCTCATAGCTCAATCCGCAGCTCTCGATGTCCGTGACGCCCATGAGCGCGAGGTCGGAGGCCGATGCATCTCCAAACGAAATTTTGAGGACCAGGGAATCCGCCATAGCGCCGGCATCATCCGTCTCGCCGCTCAGGATTTCTTCGGCCAACAGGCCGGCCATGCCGACGAGCATCTTCCAGTTTGCAGGTAGCTCGGGAGCGGCAAACCCGTGGTTCAAAGCAATCGTGCGCATCACCTCGGGGCAGGTGCGGGGACGGAACTGGCCCAGCCACGCGCTCTCGTCTGGATTGCCACTGTCGTTTTTCCACACGACTGCGTCGCCAGCGCCGCCGAAGCGCTCGTAGAGCATCTTGTGGCCCGCTTCGTGGTATGCGGTGTTTCGGAGCTCTCTGGCAGCTATCTGTTCTTCCGTGAAATCAATCATGGTCGTCAAATGTCGTCCGTGCGGTTAGACCAGGGTATAGCGTAGTGAAAGGGCGACGGGGCCGAAAGTGAAGGGAAGCTAGAAAAGCCAGCCACCGCATCGGACGCCTGACCACAACGATTGAAAGGAATTTGTTGGAATTTAGGCGCATATGGGCAGATAAATAACATTATCGGTCCAGCATCGTTTCTGCTCTAAACTGGTGATCATGAAAACGCGTGAGCCCCTTCCTGTCGACGACGACTCCGACTTCCCAGACGAAGCGGAGTTGGCCGCATTACGTGGCTGGTATGCCGGCCTGGGTGCGCGGGCTGCTGTCGTACGCTATCTGGGTGACCGAAGGGCAACTGGCACATCGTCGCGCAGTATCCTGGGCCGCATCCGCCGGAGGCTGGTCGAGTTCGCTATGCGGCGTCACCGCGAGGATCTGGCGGCGGTCTTCGTCGACAGTCCGTCGAAAGCGTTGGCCGACGCGGTGGTGCGTGCGATAGAAACGTTACGCAGTCTCCCCGTACCAATGCCGTTGATTAGCGACCCGCTGGACGCATGGTTTCCGCCACGCGTTGTCGCGGCACTACGCGCACACGGCATCCGGACACTGGCCGACCTGACCGTGCGAATTCCGCGCCGACGCCGCTGGTGGGTGGCCATTGTCGGGCTTGGCGTGGCCAGTGCACGTCGCATTGAGCAGTTCTTCGCCGCCCATCCGGCGCTGACGGAACGAGCGCGCGCACTGATTGTGGCGGCGCCGGCCGGCGACGTCGTGCCGTGGGAGCAACTGCGTGTCCCGCAGGACGTTGATGGTTCTCAAGGGCGGTTTCGTGCGCCCCAAGACGCTTGTCTGCTGAACGCATCGAACGACTACGAGGCGATCCAGTCCTGGCTGAGGCTGCACGAATCGGGCGCCACGAAGCGCGCCTATCGGAAGGAGGCAGAACGCCTGATTCTGTGGGCAATCGTCGAGCGAGACCGCGCGTTGTCGTCGCTCAACACCGACGACGCAATCGCTTACCGGGGCTTCCTGCGCCGCCCAACCCCTGTCGAACGTTGGATCGGGCTGTCGCGACCGCGGCATAGCATCGAATGGCGGCCGTTCACAGGCCCGCTGTCAGCCCGCTCGGCGGCGTACGCCCTGAACGTCCTGTCGGCACTGTTTCGCTGGTTAGTCGAGCAACGCTACGTGCTGGCGAATCCGTTTGCTGGCGTGAAAGTCAAGAGCGAGGCACAGCGTGCCGGGTTGGACGTGTCTCGCGGGTTCTCCGAGGGCGAATGGCTGTTGATCCGGACGCTTGCTGACGGTCTCGAATGGTCGTACGGCTGGAGCGTACCGGCCGCGCAACGCTTGCGGTTCATGTTGGATTTTGGCTATGCGACGGGCCTGCGCGCGAGCGAGCTGGTTGGTGCAACGCTCGGTGACGTCCGCAGGGACGAGCACGGCGATCACTGGCTGCACGTATTCGGCAAGGGCGGCAAGCTGGGCAAGGTGGCGCTTCCCTCGCTCGCTCGGACAGCACTAGAACAATATCTCGTACAGCGCGGACTGCCGGTCACGCCTGCGCGCTGGAACCCAGCGACACCGCTCGTTACGAGTCTCGAAGAGGGCGGTGCTGGTATCGAAAGCACGAGGCTCTGGCGAGTGCTGCGCAGGTTTTTCGTGCTGGTGGCGAAGGCTATCCAGGGCGAACGACCTGCGACGGCTGAAAAGTTGCGTCGTGCGAGTCCTCATTGGATGCGGCATACGCATGCGTCGCACGCGCTGGCGCGGGGCGCCGAGCTCATCATGGTCCGTGATAACTTGCGTCATGCCTCAATCTCAACGACGTCGACCTATCTTCATAGCGACGAAGTGAAGCGGGCCCGGCAGTTCGATCAGGCGTTCAGTGCAGGGGACTTCAAGCGATAGGCCGCTTATGGTGCTTTGGGTATTCATTTGATGATGTTCGGGATGATTGCGCCTATAGCAAGCCACAGTATATGTTCGACAACTCAAAGATTCTGGCGGAAACCATGGGGAATAGTGATTTGGCCGCGAAGGGCGACTGTTCGCCGGGCCGGCAGGACATCGATGATCGGGATCACGCGACGCACTATGTTTATGTACTTCGGCTAGAGGGGGGGAATTTTTATGTTGGTCTCACAAAAAAAATCCCAACGTTTCGGATAGGGCAGCATGGAGGGCGGCACGGAGCAGCATGGACGAAGGTTCATGCACCCGTCGCACTTGTCGAGACAATCGATACACGAACGACATGCCCGGAGACAGCGTCACTCCGTGAAAACTTGGTGACGTGGAAGTACATGCAAATATATGGATGGGAAAAGGTGCGTGGTGGGTTCTTCTGTGCGGTCGATGAAGAGGCAACGCGTCTAAATCTTGTTTCGCACGGGTATTTTGACGCGCCGAGTTTGGGGCGCCGATAGGGCGTCTCAACGTATTTGTGCCGTCAGTTGCGATATTATTTCCTTCATTTGGCGACGCCGCATGTCGGCAGGCGCGCTGAGCGTGGAGCCGGCATCGACAGCACTCGGCTTTAGCCTGTGCTGCATAGGTTTTTCTGGCTGGTGGCGAAGGCTATCCAGGATGAGGAGCGTGCGACGACTGAAAAGCTGCGTCGCGCGAGCCTCCATCGGATGCGACATGCGTCGCACTTACGTGCACGAGGCGGTGAGTGGATCAGGGTTCGCGACAACCTGCGTCACGCCTCAATCTCGACGACGCTGACCTATTTGCATAGCGACGAAGTGCAGCGAGCTCGACAGTTCGGTCGGGCGTTTAGTGCGGACAACTTCAAGCTATAGCCTCTCCGTGCATCTCGACGGTGGGGGCCAGGGTGTTTGGTCGCGAGTTCCTCCTTGCCAATTTAAGTAGCAGCGTCTGGCTGTTGGTTGGAGATGAGCTGGCGCGCGTGTGCGCCCGAGTCTCCGCTATGGACTTTGGGGGTAACGCGGCTTTTCAGTTGTTTGTTAAAAGGATATTAGGAAAATTAATAATCTATTCCGCACTGCGGAATTATTTTCGCGCCGCATCACAGGATGATGTTTCGATCTATGCAGTATATTATTCAAGAAATAATATTACTATATTTCCCGTAACTATTTCCCCAATAAATTGATTTTCTTGGTAAGCGCAAAATGTCGTCAGAAAGCGTGAGGAGAGAAACTATCCGGGGCGAAGTGAGTCGTCGGCGTGGCGTTTCAGGTGCAATGTCGAGTACCGATAAGATCGTGTGAAATTCACATGTCGTCAACAGTGACTCCAGTTAACTTCCCGGAAAGCACCGTTTGGCGTGGAAAGGCGCGCCCAAGGTCAATGGCGGTATGCCACTTGGCGAAGACAACAACTACGAATTTTGACGCCCCCCGTTGTTGATCTAAATTTGTCCGTGCTATCGACGGACCGCGTTAGTTAACGAAGACTGCGACCTTCATCAGAACGCAGTGGAGCGACTCTAGACCTGCTTGTCTGGCCGTTTTGATGGGGGCATTGATCTGATATATGCATCATGCCACGTTGCCATGGAAGCGCGCGCAACATTTGTCGATCTTGAAATGCTTGCAGTGAAACCTAGACTCCATTCCGCGGAGGGGCCAACAGATCCGCCGTGAACTGGCATGGTATCGCCAAGAGCTTGTAAGGATCGGATTGGTTCAGATGAACCTAGGAGGGTCATCATGAGTTCCAGAACGCTGGCGATGCGAAAAGGTACGCTTGCTCGAAAGCTCGCGGAACAGGATCGGGCGAAGGCGTCCGGTGAGTACCGACGCTGGATACACACAAGAGACATGCCTGGCTCGGGCATTAAGACACGTCTATTTTGTGAGAAGGCCGCTGCCGGCGAGCTCCATTTGATGTCCGAGGCGGAGCATGCTGTATTCCTTGAGGCATGGTGGCGGCCTGATGTCGTTGCAATACTTGAGCAGTACGCCCTCAATCGGGACGAGACGCAGCGGGCTGCTGCTGAGCTCAACATCGACCATCCAACATATCGACGGACGGGCGAGCCTGCCGTTCTGAGTACCGATCTAGTGCTTCTCGTCCAAAGTGGAAACTCGTACCACCGTGAGGTGCTTTCGGTAAAGGGAGTTTGGTCGCGGGGAATCCGTCCGTTGACACGCTCTCAGGAAATTGAACGAAGGACATGGGAGAACGACGGGGCGAGATACAAGGCGGTGGCGGCCTATGGCATGCACGCAGACAGGTCGAAGAACTTGGCGTGGATCTTCCGTGCGGCCAACGACATGCTGGGGCGCGTCCTTAGCGAAGCAGAATTGACCGCGCAACGAGCCCTGTATCAGCTTGTTCGACGTCGCCCACCGATGTCCGTTTTAGAGGCGTGTCGTGAAGTTGACCGCTCGCTTGGTATCCCTGCCGGGTCGGGAGTAAGGGCGTTCCGGCAGCTAGCGGCAAGGAAGCTAATTCGTTTCGACCTGGATACCGTAGACCCACTCAGAATTCGACTGGAAGCTATTTGGGCATCTGCGGCAGGGGTTGCATCCGACCGAAGTCGTCTCTGAACGAGTAGGGGGTGATCATGTCACCAAGCGCAACGTTTCCGACAGAGATCGCAGTCGGCGATGTGCTCAAAGAGCGCAATGGCGAGCGTATATTTATTGTGCTGAAGACGGGCGCTCGGCAGCGATGGACCCATCTCATCGACACTGAGTATCAAAAGGCGTCCGCTGCACACCACCATGCTCAGCCTTTCAAACTAAGAACCGACGAGGTGCTTCTCAGGTTGTCTCCAAGTGTGGAGCCCGAGCATGCGTTAGAGAAGCTGCCGGGACTGCCTGTCATCGTCTCTGAGCGTAGACGCGAGACCTGTTTTGTGCACACGAGGCGGTCCGGCAAGTATCGCAAAATAGCCAAAGATCCGACTCGTTCGAAGGGCTGGAAATTGATTAAGGCGTTGCTCACGTTTGATCAACCACTCCGTGACGACGGCTCACCGGCGCCGTATTCTATCCATGGTGATGCTTTCGAAGAGCTGCTTCATCGCGAAACGCGCGCTAAGCGCATCTCACGCTGCGCAGAGGTCGTGCATGCCTCGCAGGACACGCTGTACCGAGTTGTCAGGCGTTTTTTTCAGCGTGGAATGACGCCAGCTGCAGCTGCAGACGACTACGACCTATGCGGAGGGCGGGGCAAGCCGCGCAACTGGAAACGTCGTCCGGGACGTACGGCAACCAAACGGTTGCTTAGTGCTTCAGCCAGAAACGATGAGGTTCAGCGTTTGCTTCAACTGACTGCCGATTATTACTTTTCGTTTGAATATGCGAAGGGGAAGAGAGCTCAGAAAACGATGGAAACGGCTCTGGACTGGATGCGCGCCACGTTTCTTTGCGACCGGGTCGTTTATAACGAGCGACGGGAGATGATTGATCTGACGCTGAGTCGAAGGATCGTGCTTACGCGCCGACAGCTACAGTATTACATCCACCAGAATTACCCGTACGAAGTTCGTAGAGTTCGTCAGGTCGGGAAGAAAAGATACACGCTTCACGAGCGACCGCTGACCGGTAAGTTAAGAAATTCCCGAGGGCCTGGCGAGAAGTTTCATATCGATGCGACGATCGCTGACCTGTATCTTGTCGGAAATATTCTAAGAAAAACTGTTATTGGAAGGCCGGTTCTTTACATGGTTGTTGACGATTACTCCGCGTTAGTGGTTGGGTTTTATGTGACCTTCGATCCACCCAGTTGGGATGGTGCAATGATGGCGCTCGCCAATGCCATTTCACCGAAGGTGGAGTTCTGCCGATCGCTAGGTATCGACATCACTGAGAATCAATGGCCTGCTCATCGACTATGTGAGGTGTTGTACGCAGACCAAGGGGAAGTGAGTAGTGTTCATAAAGCACGTCCGCTGATTAGACACTTTGGGGTCGAGCTTGCGAATGCTCCGGCGTACCGACCTGACTTGCGTAGTGTGATGGAGCGACGGTTCGGCATTATTCCAGCGATCTGGAGTTCGTTGCTGCCAGGAGTTGTTGAAAAAGACTCTCTAGATCGTGGTGTTGAGCATCCGGCCTATCAGGCCGCACTCAACGTACACGAGTTTCGTCGGGCCGTTCTCCGTGCTGTACTGAGTTACAACCGGTGTCCAATTCGCGGATATCAAACTCCGCCTGAAATGGTAGAGGCAGGGCAGGCACCTAGTCCTTTGAATCTATGGAAGCATGGTCTGGAAACGAATGGCTGTGGAAGGCACGTAGATGTTGCCGACTTCCGCGCGAAGATAATGAAATCCGAGAGCGTCTCAATCGACGGCAAAGGTATTCGTCATCAAGGGCTTCACTACTCATGTTCGGACTTGTCGATTGTTGAACGGCAAGCAATGCATCGCGCCACGGGTGGGAGCGATTTCACTGTGGAGATTCGTTACGACTCTGCTGACGCCAGTAGCATCGAACTTCTAGGGTTTGGTGCGCCAATTTCATGTCTGCTGACAGAGGCAGAGCGAGAGAGATTCTCGGGCCTTACGTATCGGGAGTTGGCGATCGACAAAGACCTTCGCTCGACAGCTTGGGCTATGGAGCACGAGGCAGGAGAGGCCGACAGAGCAATGACGGCTTACAACATCGCAAAGATTGGTCGTGATGCAGTCACGGCGACGAAGGCGGCACTGAAGGCCTCTGGGATGCGTCGCCCGGATATCACTCATATGGAAGAGACGCGTCAGGTGGAACGCTCGATAGATCGCCACGGGAGTACAACTGCATCAAAGCTCATGCAATCGAAGGAAGATGGCAAAGCTTTGGTGAAAGTTACGAAGCGCGGTGGTCTGGGCATGTCGGCATCAAGGACTACGCGAGAAGAGATCTACGACTGCGAGGGAGATGCAAGCAATGCGCAACCAGTTGATGGCGGTTCGTATGCATCCGAAAAGGCTCGACCGAGAGTCAAGGAACTTCGTGAGAAACGTGCCCGCGCGTTGCTGGATGCACTTGACGAGTAGGAGTGGGAAATGAGCACGGCAGCGGTGACTGAGGAGGGGGGTGTTAGGCGCAACAAAGCCGCCGTATATGCCCCAGAGATGCCATGCAGGACCTATCCGTGATTTCGTGGGCGAGGCATATCATGAGGTGTAAAAATCATGGATATGCCGATGAAGAAGAAAAGGCAAACTGTAGCTCGTCAGGCAGCGGCCCGCGGGCCGCTGCCTGAACTGCCCAAGGAATTGCTGGACCAGTTGGTCAAGGGGCCGATGAC
>NZ_QTPP01000050.1 GCF_003853415.1 Burkholderia sp. Bp9142
CCCGATCGCGAAGAAGCGCTGGCCGGAATCGCCGAGCATATCCGGCGCTTCTGGGAGCCGCGGATGCGGCGTGCGCTGCTGGCGGCGCTCGATACGGCAAACGGTCAGGCATTGTGTCCGATCGTGCGACTGGCGCTTGCGGGGTATCGCTCCGAGCTGATGCCCGCTCAAACATAGACGTGTAGGCCAGCAGCGGTGCGAAGCGTGACTGCAACATGATGCGCAGCCTGCGCTTGCCGCTGAAAGCCTGTGCAAGGCACGAGCTGAATTGAAGAGACAACATTCGTGACTTTGGAGCAAGGAGAGACAGATGAAGGTCTGCATTTATGGCGCCGGTGCGATCGGTGCGTACGTTGGCGCGCAACTCGCGTCTGCCGGCGCGGAGGTAAGTTTAGTGGCGCGTGGTCCCCACCTCGCCGCCATGCGGGCAAACGGTGTACGTTTGCAGATCGGCGGTGACGAACGCGTCGTGAGGGTGCGTTGTACATCGGATCCGCGTGAGCTTGGTCCGCAGGATTATGTGATCGTTGCACTGAAAGCGCATTCGGTGGCGGGCGTGGTTGACCTGATGCAGCCTCTGCTGGGGCCCGACACGGCGATTGTCACCGCAGTCAACGGCATTCCCTATTGGTACTTCCACAAGCATGGTGGCGAATTTGCCGGTACCACGCTCGAAAGCGTCGACCCGGGCAGCAAGCAGTGGAACGTGCTTGGGCCGGAACGTGCGATCGGTTGTGTGGTGTACCCGGCAGCGGAAATCGTCGAACCGGGCGTGGTTCGCCATGTCTACGGCAACAAATTCCCGATCGGCGAGGCCAGCGGCGAGCGCACCGACAGAATCCAGAAACTGCATGAGATCATGACTGCGGCAGATCTGGATGCGCCTATCCGCGACAATATCCGCGATGAGATCTGGCTGAAGCTCTGGGGTAACCTTTGCTTCAATCCGATCAGCGCGTTGACCCATGCAACGCTCGACGTCATTACCAGTCACCCGGCGACGCGAGCAGTATCGAAGACGATGATGCTTGAAGCCAAGACGATCGCCGATCGCTTCGGCGTGCATTTCCGTGTCGACGTCGAAAGGCGCATCGACGGTGCTGGTGCGGTGGGGGCACACAAGACGTCCATGTTGCAGGACCTCGAAGCCAACCGTCCCATGGAGATCGACCCGCTTCTGACCGTCGTGCAGGAAATGGGCCGGCTCGTTGGACAGGCGACGCCGACGATCGATACGGTGCTGGCGCTGATCAAGCTCCGCGAACAGATTGCGCAGCAGCGGCCGTTGCCGGTTGCTCGTGCGACGCCGGAAGTTGCCAGCGTCTCCTGAGGGAAATGGAATCTGCTCCAACCTCCTGACCCGGGGCGCCAGCAACGATCGCCCCGGGGCCCGATGACATCGACCTCCCGTTCTGAAACAACTCACGGACCACCGGCGGCCACAAGGGCCGCTTGTGATTGGTCGCTTTATGCTTAACTCGAGCGTGCGCCGCCATGTAGTGCTGTATTTTCACCTCCGTCAGCATTGAAGGCGGTGTAGCAGTAAGCGGGGGGCGTGGGCGCGGTAGAGGAGAGCGGCTCGACTGGATGCCGGTCGACGGTTGACTCGGACACTTCTACGGCGATCACATTACGCACGCTCAACCGGCATCGACGAGAAATCGAGCGGCTCGTGCTTCACGATGGAGCCACCGGATCATATCCGAATGCTTGACCACACCGACGAGCCGTCTGTCATCGTTCAACACGGGCACATCGTGATACGCATGGTCTGTGAATACTTGTACGAGGCTAGCCAGCGGCGTCGCCAGATGAACCGCATGGATACAGTCGGCCATGACGGCCTCCACTGTTTCTTCGACGATTCCCGAACGGCGCACAAAATCTCGGCGCAGTGCACGCCATGCGCGCGAGATGCCGGCCGGAGGCAGATCCGCAAGTTCGTGGTGCGTCACCATGCCGACCACGCGATTCATCGCGTCAACGACAGGCAGCATCGATACACGATGACGCTTGAGCAGTTCCCATGCTGCTTTTCGTTCCATCGACGCAGGCACAGCGCGGACTGTTGTGGACATGACGTCTTCGCAGGTGAGTTCTTCGAACGTCTTGCCACGCGCGCCAATGAACGTCTCCCTTCCGGATTGGGGCGACGCTCCCAATATCGTCGCCCCGGGACCTGGTGCACCTGTATGGTTCGCATCGAGCGCCGCGGCTGCCATTGCGCGCGGGTAGCGATGTCTCGTGAGCGCATGAAAGGCCAGCGCCAAGGACAGCAATGCGGCTGACTGGAATGCGATCGGCACGATGACGAAGCTAAAGCCCAGCGCATGTACGGCGGGACCGCCGAGCACCGCGGTCAATGCGACGGCACCCGAAGGAGGATGCACGCATCGGCAGGCAAACATCGCGCAGATGGCGAGTGCAATGGCGACAGACGCAGCGGTGACAGGGTCTTCAATCCATCGCGCACAGGCCACACCCGCGAAGGCCGAAACAAGGTTGCCCCCCATGATCGACCACGGCTGGGCCAGCGGACTGTCCGAGGCTCCGAATAAAAGCACGGCCGACGCGCCCATGGGGGCGACGAGGAGCGGGATGTTCCCCGCCTGGCCGAACAACACGTGGGTTGCAAGGCCTGTAAATGCGATACCGATGAGCGCGCCGACGCACCGGCGAACGCGCTCCCGCCATTGCGGCGCTGCCGGATGGGGGGCGAAGCGCGCAAGCCATTCGATAATCTCAGAATGTGACATAAGCGTCGGCAGGACTGGTTGGCAATCATCCCCCGAGCTGTTGAACAGTAACCACCGTCACGCGTCGGGTGCGGCCAGAATAGCCTCCGGCAAGAAATATCAACAATTGATGTTTTTGATGGAAAATATAATGCATGCGTTATGCTTGTTTTTGTGGGCGCTCAGAGGTCTCCATTTACCCATTCCATTACACACAAGCCGGCGTGAGCGGCTTGTAAACTTTCGCGGCTTGCCGTTTCCTCTTGCTTTTTGCACGACGCGCGAATGGCACGAGCAACGGAGCGCTCGGCGGCAATGGATCTGGATATTCCGCGCGATCGGCAGGCGACGTTCGCGGCCGATATTAGAATGCCGCCGCACCAAATGTGGGTAGGATCGTGGTCATGCTGGCATGCGTTGCGATTCAACCTGCGATGGTTTCAGGGAAGGAAGTGGCTCACGCTTCGCCGGAGGCAGGCTCACGCACCTACCTCCAGAACTTCAAGGACATGGTGCTTGCTGAGTGCCTGGCTACTGCATACAAGCCGGCGCCTGGGGTGGGCAAGGATATCGGTAGTAGCGTCAATGCGTTGCGCGACTGGACCTACTACGACATGGAGCGTGCGCCAGATGTCGTTCATGCGCTGCTGGCGAAGTACCTTGGACGCGATTACCGGAATCCGGTTGTCGAATCGGAAATCAAGGACGTCAAATTCGACTACCTGAAGTGCATGGACCTGTATCACGGCAAGGAACTGGATGCCGCCGCGAAGAAACTCGTCCTGCGCCCGAACAGCACGTATCGGGCCGAGAACCCGCGCTAGTCCGCAGGCGCCGCAGCACCGGCACGCCGAACATCGCCATCCGCCCCCCGATCGTGCAGAATCGAACCCCCGATTCCCGCCGACGGATGCCGCATGACCGATCCGAACGAACCTTCCGCCCGCCGCGTGTATGCGGCCTTCGCGCAACGCTACGCGGACATCGCGCCGACCAAGGCGCACAACGCGCTCTACGAGCGGCCGGCGACGCTGGCGCTGCTCGGCGACGTCGACGGCCTGACGGTGCTCGACGCCGGCTGCGGGCCCGGCATCTGCAGCGAGCACCTCGCGCGCCACGGCGCGACCGTCCGCGCGTTCGACCTCACGCCCGAGATGGTCGCGCTTGCGAGAACGCGCTGTGCGGGGCTCGCGGTCGACGTCGCGGAGGGCGATCTCGCGGCGCCGCTCGACTGGCTGCCCGACCATGCGTTCGACAAGATCCTGTGTTCGCTCGCGTTCGACTACGTGCGCGATCTCGCGCCGACGCTGCGCGAATTCCGGCGCGTCGCGCGGCCGGGCGCGACGCTGGTGTTCTCGATGGCGCATCCGATGCGCGACTGGATGGACGAGCGCACGCGCGGCGACGGCACGTACTTCGAGACGAGCCGTTTCGGCTTCCATTGGTCGGGTTTCGGCGAACCGAAGCCCTATGTCGAAGCGTGGCGCCGGCCGCTCGGCGACATCCTGAACGCGCTCGCCGACGCCGGCTGGCGGCTCGACCGGTTCGTCGAACCCACGTCGCTGCCCGGGATGAAGGCCGTGTCGGCGCGGCTCCACGCGGAGCTGTCGCTGGCGCCGGCCTTCCTCTGCATCCGCGCGCGCTGCTGACGAAGCGCGGCGGATGGCCGATGCTCAGCGTGCCGGCTCGTCGGTCAGCGTGCCGAGAAACGCTTCGATATCCTTGATGTCCTGCGCGGTCATCGCGGGCTTCTCGCCGGGTTTGCGGTCGAACGGTGCATCCGTCACGTCGACGTTCGCACGGTACTTCGCCGGAATGTCGTCGTATTCGTCGACCTTGCCGTCCGCGCCGCGCGAATAGAACTTCTGCGGCGAGATGCTGCGCTCGTTGTAGAACGCCATCACCTGGTCGAGCGTATGAAACACGCCGTTGTGGAAGAACACGTGGCGCGTCGCCGCGTTGCGCAGCGTCGGCGTGAGGAACATCCCGCAATACTGCGTCTGGTCCTTCAGGTCGTCGCGGAACGGCCCGCACACGCCGAGATCGTAGAACGCCGGGTTGCGGTTCTGCGCGAGCGCCTGGTTGCGCGGCGCGCCGAGCGCCTCGTACTGGTAGTCGGTAAACATCGGCGGCAGGCCGTCCTTGCCGGGCTTCGACAGGTGGCAGCCCGCGCAATTCGCCTTGTCCGGATCGTTGAAGAGCCGCAGCCCGCGCAACTCGGCCTGCGTCAAGCGCGCACGGCCCTCGAGCCAGCGGTCGTACTTGCTGTCGTACGGATGGAACGACGGATCCTCGACCTGATACCGCGCGATCGCGAACATCGCCTCCGACACCAGAAGCTGCGGGCTGGAGAACACGCGCGCGCCGAACAACTGCTCGAACCGTGTGCGATGCGACGACTGCGCGAGCTTGCGTGCGACGTCGTCGATGCCCGCATTCGCCATCTCGACCGGATTCAGCAGCGGTCCGAACGCCTGCTGCTGCAGCGTATCGGCGCGGCCGTCCCAGAACATCCCGCCCTGCGGCACGAGCTGCGGCGCGGCCGACGCGCCGGCCACCTTCTGCGCCTTGACGACGCCGGCCGCGGCTGCGGCCTGCTGCGCGACGCTCGGCGCGGCGTCGTTTTCGCCGGCATCGGGGCCGATGCTGAAGTTCGGCTGGCGGTACAGGTACATCAGCGACGGCGGCGGGCGAAACCCGTGTTGTGTCATCGCGAGGCCGCCCGGCTGGACATCCAGCGCGTTCGGCGGCCCGTACGCATGATCGGGGCTGTGGCAGGACGCGCACGATTGCTTGCCGGAGGCCGACAGCGACGGATCGAAGAACAGCGCACGACCGAGCCGCGCGACCGCGGACAGCGGCTGCGCGGCAGGGCGCTGCAGCACGACCGGATGCGGATTCGCGCCCGTCCAGCCGGCGACGACGTCGCCGATCGCCGCCGGCGTGCGGGCCGGGAACGCGATCGCGAACACGCCGTAGCCGAGTACGGCCGCGCCGAGCACGAACGCCGCGCGGCGCAGCACGCGGGCAGGGGAACGCGGCGCGGCGGCGCCGGATGCGTCGGGAGGCGGGAACGCGGGACGAGCTGTCATGCTGTCGGTCGAAAGTCGGGCGCCGCGTAGAAGGCGGCGCGTCAAATGGAAACGGCCGGCGCACGATGCGCCGGCCTGCTGCTTGCTGCTACCGGTCATGCACTGCCGGTCAGATCGACGGCGCCGCGCTCAGCACGGTCCCTTGCGTCGGATCGAGATACAGCGGCGCCGTATTCGGCTTCGACGCGAAGTCGAACAGCCCGCGCAGGTCGCCTGCCGTCGCATCGAACGAACCGCCGCCGATGCGCTGGCCGCCGAGCCAGTTGTCCTCGATGAAGCGCACGACGGACGCCTGGTCGATCATCGTGTGGTCGACGTAGTTCTGCTTCGCATACGGCGAGATCACGACCAGCGGGATGCGCACGCCCGGACCGCAGCGGCCGTTCACGGTGCCGCCGTTCACGCCGGTCGTGCCGCCCGAGCCGCACTTGCCGTCGCCGTTCACCTGGTCGACTGCATCGGACGACGCACGGGTCGGTGCCGTGTACGCGTGGTCGTACCAGCCGTCCGAGTCGTCATAGGTGACGATCACGGCCGTGTTCTGCCAGTCGGGCTGCTGCTGCAGGAAGTTGACGACCTTCGTCACGAATGCCTGCTCGTCGAGCGGATCCGAATAGCCCGCGTGCGCGTCCTGCGCGGCCGGCGCCTTCAGGAAGCTGACCGACGGGAAGTTGCCGGCCTTCACGGCCGCGAAGAAGTCGTCGCTGTCGTACTGGTGGTTCGCCGGCTCGGCCGTCTTGCCGTCGGCTTCGAGGCTGGAACCGATCGCCGCGACCGCGCTCGGGCGCGTGTGCTGCGGGTTCGCGGTCGACGCGTAGTACTGGAACCAGTTGTGGTGCGGGATGTAGTCGGCCGTCGCGGCGTTCACGGCGGTGGCGACGGTGCTGCGGTTACAGCCCGTCGTGCCGTTGCCGTTGGTCGTCGACAGGTTGAAGCCGCCCATGAAGCCGCCCCACGTGATCTTCGCGCCGTTCAGCAGGTCGCCGATGTTCTTGCCGCTCATCATCGCCTGGTCGGTCGTGCTCGAGCACACGTCGTAGCCCGGGTCGACGTCGTTGATCATCGTGAAGCCGCCCTGGCCGTCGTTGACGTAGTACGAGGTGGCGGCGAGCGTCGACGGCTGCTTCGACGCCTTGACGATCTGCATCCCGTTGGTCTGGCCCGACACGACGTTCAGCGCGCCCGGCGTCGACGGGCCGTAGACCGTCGTATACGCGTTGTCGCTCATCGCGAAGCGCTGCGCGTAGTTCCACAGCGCGGTGACGGTGTTGCCGTCGAAATAGCCCATCACCTGGCCCTTCGTGCCGAACGCGCCGGCGCCGCCGGACGAGCCCTTGCCGGTGTATTTCGGAAACAGGTCGGCGAGGCCGTTGTCCTCGGCCTGCTGCTCGGCCGTGTACGCGTGGTTCTGGTCGGCGGTCGCGGCCTGCGTGCGGTCGAGGCGGAACGGGTTCGCGGCGTCGGTGCCGTTGGCCGTGTTCGTGAAGTTCGGGTTCGCGGTGAGCAGCGTGCCCGTCAGCCCGTTGACCGTCGGCGTGCCGGACTTGGCGGTGAACGCCGGTTCGCCGGCCGGGTTCGATGCGTTCGGGTAGGTGCCGAAGTAGTGGTCGAACGACACGTTTTCGCCGTAGATCACGACGACGTGCTTGATCGGCGTGGCGGTCCGCAGCGCATCCTGAGACGACACGGCGGGCGTCGACGTCGGATCGTCGCTGCCGCCGCAGGCGAACAGCGCAAGCGCTGCGGCGGCGCAGGCGGTGACGAGCAAGGCTTGACGAAACATCGGGAAACTCCAGGCAGGTTTTCGATGGTGGAGATCGGCCCCGTCGCCGTGTCGGTTCGGCGCGGAGCGCGTGACAGCGCACCAGCATTGAAACAGCACGGCATGAAGATATGGGGGCGGAGCGGTTTCGCGACGGTTGCGCCGCGGTATCGGTTCCATTACGGCGCGACGCGCGGCGAAAGAAAGCGGAAAGGGATGAAGCGGATGCAACCTCGGCGACACATTCGGCGGCATGCCTGGCCGGAGCCGCGAATGCCGCGCGGGGCGGCCCGCAGTGCGCGGCGGGCCGGTTCGTCCGCGATGTCGCGCCGCGCGCTTTTTTGACAATCGGGTGACGCATTCATACGATGATCGGCCCGCGGCGACGATTTCGCGTTGCCGGCCGTCAGCGAGGATTCAACGTGCCGATTCCCGTCCTGTTTGCCGTCCTGTGCGCCGCCTTCCTGCATGCGTCATGGAATGCGCTCGTGCGCAGCAGCGGCGACCGGCTGCGCTCGGCCACGGTGCTGCAGATCGCGATCGGGCTGTTCGCGCTGCTGTTCCTGCCGGCCGCCGCGCCGATCACGCCCGCGAGCTGGGCCTGCGTCGTCGCGTCGGCGGTGATCCACGTCGTCTATACGCTGCTGCTGGTGCGCGCGTACGAGCACGGCGACCTGAGCGTCGCGTATCCGGTCGCGCGCGGCACCGCGCCGCTGCTCGTCACGCTGGGCGCGGCGGCGTTCGCGGGCGAGCGCCTGAACGCGGGCGCGCAAGGCGGACTCGTGCTGATCTGCGCCGGCATCATGGCGATCGGGCTCGAACGCGGGCGCGGCGCGCAACACCGGATGACGCAAGTGTTGCCGACCGCGTTCGCGACCGGCGTGTCGATCGCCGCATACAGCGTGGTCGACGGGATCGGCGTGCGGGAAAGCGGCAGCACGGTCGGCTATGCCGCATGGATGTTCGCGCTGACCGGGCTGCTGATGGCCGCGTACTACCGCCTGCGCGCGGGGCCGCTGCGGCTCGCGCGGGATGTCGGCGAAACGGCGAAGGCCGCCTGCGGCGGCGTGTGCGCGGCGCTCGCGTACGGGATCGTGATCTGGGCGATGGATCGCGCGCCGATGGGGCCGGTGTCGGCGCTGCGCGAAACGAGCGTGGTGTTCGCGGCGCTGATCGCGCGCGCGTACCTCGGCGAGCGGCTGACGCCGCGTCGCGCGATCGGGTGTCTGGTGATTGCTTGCGGGGCGCTGCTGATCAGCGCGTTCGAGGCGGTGCGCTGAGCATGACTGCCGCGCGCGCCGCCCGGCGTATCGCGCGGCAGCGCATCAGGCTTCCACGGGCATCGCACTCGTGCACTTGATTTCATCGAGGCACACGCTCGAATGCACGCCGCTCACGCCGGGAATGCGCATCAGCGTTTCGAGCAGGAACGTGGAGAGCCCCTTCAGGTCGTGCGCGACGACCTTCAGCACGTAGTCGATATCGCCCGTGACCGAGAAACATTCCTGGATCTGCGCGAGATCCGACACGAGCTTCTGGAACTTCGACAAGTCGCGGATATGCCCGCGCTCCATCGTCACGTGCACGAACGCAGTGACGCCGAACCCGAGCGTATCGGGGCACAACCGGGTTTCGTAGCGGCGGATCGCGCCGATCTCCTCCAGCCGGCGGTGGCGCCGCAGCGTCTGCGCAGGCGACAGGCCGACGGCCTTCGCCAGGTCGAGGTTCGACGCGCGGCCGTTCTCCTGCAGCACCGACAGCAAGTGGCGATCGATGCGGTCGAGAACCGGTTCAGGCATTTTTGTTTCCTCATTTGTCTCCTGGATGCAATCTTATCTCATAATGTAGGGTTTGCATGAGCGGGTTACGCAACCCGATTTCGCCGCCGCGACGCTAAACTGACGCCGGATTTTCGTGTGCGTCCGCGGCAATGCGGGCGAGGGCGACGGCCGGCGGCCGGTCTGGCGGGCCTGCCGACCGGAATCGGGCGTTGCCGCGCGAAGATTGCAGTCCCCAACCCGGCGGCTCCACGAACGGCCGCCGGCACAGCAAAACAGCGCCCGGCACACCGAGGCGCGCCGCACCGCTTCCGGCGGAGGCGGGCAGAATGGAGAAGACATGGTTTCTGGAAACGAGAAGGACGGCCTGAAGCGGGGGCTGAAGAACCGGCACATCCAGCTGATCGCGCTCGGTGGCGCGCTCGGCACGGGGCTGTTCCTCGGCATCGCGCAGACGATCAGGATGGCCGGCCCGTCCGTGCTGCTCGGCTACGCGGTGGCCGGCGTCGTCGCGTTCTTCATCATGCGCCAGCTCGGCGAGATGGTCGTCGACGAGCCGGTCGCCGGCTCGTTCAGCTACTTCGCCGACAAGTACGTCGGTCACTTCACCGGCTTCCTGTCCGGCTGGAACTACTGGGTGCTGTACATCCTCGTCAGCATGGCCGAGCTGTCGGCCGTCGGCATCTACGTGCAGTACTGGTGGCCCGGCGTGCCGACCTGGGTGTCGGCGCTGGTGTTCTTCGTCGCGATCAACCTCCTCAACCTGGCGAGCGTGAAGTCGTACGGCGAGACGGAGTTCTGGTTCTCGATCATCAAGGTCGCCGCGATCGTCGGGATGATCGGCTTCGGCGGCTGGCTGCTCGCGAGCGGCCATGCGGGGCCGGAAGCGAGCATCGCGAACCTGTGGCAGCACGGCGGCTTCTTCCCGAACGGCGTATCCGGGCTCGTGATGTCGATGGCGGCGATCATGTTCTCGTTCGGCGGCCTGGAGCTGATCGGCATCACCGCGGCCGAGGCCGACGATCCGAAGCGCAGCATTCCGCGCGCGACCAACCAGGTGATCTACCGGATCCTGATTTTCTACATCGGCGCGCTGGCGGTGCTGCTGTCGCTGTATCCGTGGGAGAAGGTCGTCACCGGCGGCAGCCCGTTCGTGCTGATCTTCCACGCGCTGAGCAGCAACCTGGTCGCGAACGTGCTGAACGTGGTCGTGCTGACGGCCGCGCTGTCGGTCTACAACAGCGGCGTGTACAGCAACAGCCGGATGCTGTTCGGCCTCGCGAAGCAGGGCAACGCGCCGAAGGTGCTGTGCTCGGTGAACAAGCGCGGTATTCCGCTCGCCGCGCTCGGCGCGTCGGCGCTCGCGACCGGCGCGTGCGTGCTGGTCAACTACTTCATGCCGGGCAAGGCGTTCGAGGTGCTGATGGGCCTCGTCGTGTCGGCGCTGATCATCAACTGGGCGATGATCACGCTGATCCACCTGAAGTTCCGCCAGGCCAAGCGCATCGCGGCAGAGCAGACTTCCTTCCGCAGTCTGGGCTATCCTTTCACGAATTACCTGTGCCTGGCGTTCATGGCCGGCATTCTCGTCGTGATGTACCTGACACCGGATCTCCGCCTGTCGGTGTACCTGATCCCCGTATGGCTCGCGGTGCTCGCGATCGGGTATCGCTTCCGTCAGAAGAATGCGGACTACGCGATGCGCGAGGGCGCGTCCGCCCGCTGACACAGGCAACACGACCCTTCTCCCAAACGAGACCGACATAGCCATGTTCGAACACATCGACGCGTACCCGGGCGATCCGATCCTGACGCTCAACGAGAACTTCCAGAAAGATCCGCGCGATCAGAAGGTCAACCTGAGCATCGGCATCTATTTCGATGCCGAAGGCCGGATTCCCGTGATGGGCGCCGTGCGCGAAGCCGAAATCGCGCTGCAGCGCGACCTCGGCCCGAAGCCCTACCTGCCGATGATCGGCCTCGCCGCGTATCGCGATGCCGTGCAGGCGCTCGTGTTCGGCGCCGATCACCCGGCGCGCGCGGCCGGCCGCATCGCGACCGTGCAGACGCTCGGCGGCTCCGGCGCACTGAAGGTGGGCGCCGATTTCCTGAAGCGCTACTTCCCGGACGCACAGGTGTGGCTCAGCGCCCCGAGCTGGGAAAACCACCGCTTCATCTTCGAGCGCGCGGGCTTCACGGTGAACACGTACCCGTACTATGACGAAGCGACGGGCGGCCTGAAGTTCGACGCGATGCTCGCGGCGATCGATGCGCTGCCGGCGCGCAGCATCGTGCTGCTGCACGCGTGCTGCCATAACCCGACCGGCGTCGATCTCGACGAAGGCCAGTGGGAGAAGCTGATCGACGTGATCGAGGCGCGCGGGCTGCTGCCGTTCGTCGACATGGCGTACCAGGGCTTCGGCGCGGGTCTCGACGCGGATGCGTTCGCGGTGCGCGAGCTGGCCCGCCGCGGCGTGCCGGCGCTCGTCGCGAACTCGTTCTCGAAGAACTTCTCGCTGTACGGCGAGCGCGTCGGCGGCCTGAGCGTCGTCTGCGAGGATGCGGCCGCGGCCGAGCGCGTGCTGGGCCAGCTGGCCGGCGCGGTGCGCTCGAACTACAGCAACCCGCAGACCTACGGCGCGAAGGTCGTGGCGGCCGTGCTCGGCACGCCCGCGCTGCGCAAGCAGTGGGAGGAAGAGCTCGCCGCGATGTGCCGCCGCATCGCGCGGATGCGCCAGTCGATCCACGACGGCCTGCGCGACCACGTCAGCGGTGAAGCACTCACGCGCTACGTGAAGCAGCGCGGGATGTTCACGTACACGGGCCTGACCGAATCGCAGGTCGACGCGCTGCGTGACGTGCACGGCGTCTACATCCTGCGTTCGGGCCGCATGTGCGTCGCGGGCCTGAACGATTCGAACGTCGGCATCGTCGCGGATGCAATCGGCAAGGTGCTGAAGAGCGGCGTCTGACCGGCGCGCCTCCGGGCGCCCGGGCGCATCGCCGAAACCGGCTGTCCCCCCCGTGGAGGCAGCCGGTTTTTTGTTGCGCGGCGGCGGGGCGGCGGTACGATGGGGAATCGAACGCATACGAAGGAGCGGCATGGCTATTCGAATCGTACGGCTCGGCACGCCGCGCGCGGCCGGCGAGGGCCTGAGGATCGGCACGGTGCGGCGGCCGCCGCGCGGCGTACCCAAGGCGGAATTCGCGTCGCGCAACTACTATGATGTATGGCTGCCGACGCTGTCGCCGAGCCCCGAGCTCGTCGCGCAGGCGCTGGCTGCCGAGACCGACGCCGAGTGGCGCGCGTTCACGCGCCACTTCCGCGCGGAGATGGCGCATGGCGACGCGCCGAAGGTGCTCGACCTGCTCGCCGCGCTGTCGGCGACGAGCGCGTTCTCGATCGGCTGCTACTGCGAGGACGAGCGCCGCTGCCATCGCAGCGTGCTGCGCGAGCTGCTGGCGGAGCGCGGTGCGGCGATCGACGCGGACGCAGGCTGAGCGCCGTCCTGCCGTGCGACGGGGCGCCGCGTCGTGCGGCGCAGCGAACCGGTTGACGTGGGTCAAGCGTGCGGTGGCGCGCGCCGCTATGCTCATGTCATGAATCGTCCCGACGATGACAGGCGGACACATGCAGATAGTCTTTCCACCGGAACCGCCCGAATACTGCGCGCGCGATCTGGTCGTCGCGTTTTCGGCGCTGGTCGACGGCCGCTGCGTGCAGTGCGCGATCACGGCCGAAGCGCTGGAAGACCATTTCGGTGCGCCGTCGCTGCTCGAACGGGATTTGCTGCATGCGTTCGAAACGCACCGGCCGGCGATCGAGGCGAAGGCACGACGGATGCTCGACGAAATCGGCGGCCGGCCGGTGTTGCTGCACAGCGGTCACTTCCGGATGGACGACTGATACCGCAGGAGGATGCATGACACTGCAAGGCACGATTCATGAGCGCGACTGGTCGGTCGAAGTCGAGACGCGGCCGTGCGAATCCGGCGAGTTCCGCTGCCGCGTGTCGGTCGAGCACGGCACGGGCGCGGCGCGCTTTCATCATACGTTCGAGCACAGTCACGCGTATCCGACCGAGCACGAGGCTGCGATCGAAGGGCTGCGGGCCGGAATGACGTGGATCGAAATGAAGACGTCGCAGACATTCAGCGTGTGAACCGCATCGTGCCGATGGAGGCACGGATGCACTGCCGCCAGGGCAATCACCGCCGCGGCCGTCATCGCGCTGCGTGCTGGAGGAATGCGCCGCGCGTAGGACAGAGACACACAGGGACAGGCACGCGGTCGGCGAGTGGCGACCCCGTCAGGAGGAGCGCCATGGGCGTGGGCATGCAGATCGTCTGCGTCGGATTCGCGGGTTCCGCCGCGCTGGAAGCAGAAGCGGGAGTGCAACTGGTGCGGCTGGAACGATTCCGCGCGCGGCTGGAAGATTGCCGTCTGCTGATCGAGTCGCACGCGAGCGTTGACGGCAGCCGCACTTACGACGTGCTGCTCGAACTGCTGATGCGCGATCGCGCGCCGGCATCGCTGCCGTGCAGCACGGGCGACGACGTGATCGAGGCGATGGGCCGCGCGTTCGCGCAGGCCGAGCGGGTGCTGTCCGCGTGGCGGGCGGGCGAACCTGAAGCGGTCGCGACGCGCGCCACCGCGCAAT
Source organism: Burkholderia sp. Bp9142 (assembly GCF_003853415.1). Lineage (GTDB taxonomy): Bacteria > Pseudomonadota > Gammaproteobacteria > Burkholderiales > Burkholderiaceae > Burkholderia. Next base: position 14,029 of record NZ_QTPP01000050.1, read on the forward strand.
GATGGGCGCCGCGCCGTGCGTCAGACCTGCGCGAGCGCCTGCGCGTCGATGATCCGCACGCGCTTGCCGCGCGTTTCGACGAGCGAATCCCGATGGAACCGCGAGAACATCCGGCTGACGGTCTCGAGCTTCATGCCGAGATAGCAGCCGATCTCCTCGCGCGTCATCCGCAGGTTGAATTCCGATGCCGAATAGCCGCGCGCCTCGAAGCGCGACGACAGGTTCAGCAGGAAATGCGCGACCCGCTGTTCCGCCGACATCGTGCCGAGCAGCAGCATCTGGCTCGATTCACGAACGATCTCGCTGCTCAGCATCTGGTAGAGGAAATGCTGCATCGGCTTCATCTCACGGCACGCCGCCTCGAGCGCGCCGAACGGGATGACGCACACGACGCTGTCCTCGAGCGCGATCGCGTCGCAGCAGTGCTGGCCGCCGCCGATGCCGTCCATGCCGAGCGTTTCGCCGGCGATCTGGAAGCCGGTCACGTGCTCGCGGCCGTCGCGATGCATCATCACCGTCTTGAACGAGCCCGCGCGCACCGCGTAGAAGCTGTGGAACGGATCGTCGGTGCGGAACAGCGCGTCGCCCTGGCGAACCTGGCGCGTCGAGCAGATGATCGCGTCCAGTCGGCCGTACTCGGCGGCGGTCAGTTGCGGCGGCAGGCACAGCGAGCGCATCAGGCAAGCCGAACAGCGCGCGGCGGGTTGTTTCGCGCCGTCGTTGCGTGGGACCGCGGGAAGCGGAATCGTTGGCCGAGGCGCGACGGATGGGGCGGCGGCGCAGGCGGTGGCTGTGGACATGAGTCACTCCGGCTCGGTCAGGGGTGATGCGCGCGAGCGTGCACCAGGGATTCGATGACGTGGCACGCGGCGTCGAATTCGACGGTCTTGTCGAAGAAGTAGTCGGCTCCGGCCGTCGCGCATGCCTCTCTGAATGCCGGCGCCGAGTGGTTCGTCAGCACGATCGTGACGACGCGCGGCGTGGCCTTCGACAGCATCCCGATCAGGTCGAGGCCGCTGCCGTCCGCGAGCCGCAGATCGACGAGCACGACGTCCGCGTGGCTGCTGCGGATGTGCGTCCAGGCGTCCTGGCCGTCCTCCGCTTCGCCGACGACCGCGACACCGTCGATCGCGCCGACGAGCAGCGCAATCCGTTGCCGGACGGCAAGCGCGTGATCGACGAGAAACACCCTGAGCGCGGCGGCGGGTGACAGGCTGGCATTCATGCCGGCAGTATCGTGTTGTGCCGCCAAAAATGAAATCGGCCGAACTGGAAGTTTGTGTAGGCCGCTTCGGCGCGTTGTAGGTCGTTTCCTACAACGCGTATGGGAAAGGGATGGCGACGCCGGTGCCGCGATGCCCGGCGTGCGTGGTGCGTGGTGCGTCGTGCGGCGGGCAGTCGGTGGCTGCCGGTCGTCGCCGCGGGCGCATCAGCCGCGCTGGCGCGCGTCCAGCGCATCGCGTGCCGTGCGGCACGCGGCCAGATCCCATGCGGCGCAGCCGACGCTCTTGAACAGCAGCGGCCCGCTGCGCTCGAATGCGCCGCGCAGCACGTCGGCGAGCGACGCGACCTGTTGCCAGTCGACCTGCGCGACGATCAGGTCGCCGGCCTCGTGGCGCGCGCCGGCCGGATCGTCGACGACGAGCCGGCTGTGGCGCACGGTGTCGGCGTCGATCTCGGCGGCGTCCGCGGTGAACGCGCCGACGCCGACCACGAGGCGGCCTTCGCGCGCCGCTTCGCGATAGACGGGCGTGCGGCTCGTCGTCAGCGTGACCACGACATCGATCGCATCGGGAATCGCGTCGCCGCCGAGCGGTGCGAGCCGCGGCGCCTGCGCGCGGTGCGCGGCGCAGAACGCGGCCGCGCTGTCGGCGCGCGAGCCGCGCACGTGCAGGCGTGCGTCCGGAAAGATCGCCGCGAGCGCTTCCGCGTGATTGGCCGCCTGCTTGCCGGTGCCGATCAGCAGGATGTCGCGCGGCGCGGCGCCGTGCAGCGCCTGGATGCCGAGCGCGGTGACGGCCGCCGTGCGGCGCCCGGTGACCGTCGGGCCGTCGAGCACGAAGCGCATCTCGCCCGTGGTCGCATCGTATGCAGTGACCTGGCCGAGGATCGTCGGCAGCCCGCGCGCACCGTTGCCGGGGCACACGTTCACGAGCTTGTGGCTCGCGAGGTCGCGCGCGCTCGACGGCATCGACAGCATCACGCCGCCCGCCTGCAGCGGCACGACGAGCCGTTCGGGGCTGACGATCTCGCCGGCCGCATACTCGGCGACGGTGTGCGTGAGCGTCGCGAGCAGCGCCGGGTAGTCGAGCAGCGCGGCCGTTTCGGCGGCATCGAAAGCGGGAATCCGGGAGTGAGCGGTCATCGTGTCGGTCGGTTGTGTCGGTGGGCGTGGACGACGGGCGCATGGCGCGCTCGCCACGGAAGTTGCCGGAAATCGCGCCGGCAGACAGGCTGGATCAAATTTATACCAGTTGCTGGCCGTCCGGCAAGCCGGAAAATCAAGCAGATTGCCGATTTTGGTTCTAATATCGGTCCAGATGGGCCGTCGTACAATACCGGCCCCGGTGCCGCTCCGGTATGGTGCGCACCCCGTCCCGAACCACGACCCCGACCGGGCAGGAGCCCCAGATGATGTCCGCGCGTCACGAATCCCTCGAAGCCGGTTTCCGGCCGCTGCAGATCTACGAGCAGGTCGCGGAGAAGATCCGCGACGAGATCCGCGCGGGACGCTATGCGGCCGATTCGAGACTGCCGTCGGAACGCGAGCTCGCGGCGCTGTTCCAGGTTGGCCGGCCGGCGGTGCGCGAGGCGCTCGGCGCGCTGCAGAACGAAGGGCTGGTGTTCACGAAGCGCAATTCGGGCACCTATGTCGTGCCGGCGCCGCTCGACGTGCTCGCGCGGCGCGGCGACGCGCGAAGCGCGCCCGATGCGGACTTCAGCCCGACGTCGACGCTCGACGTGCGGCTCATCCTCGAGCCCGCGATCGCTCGCCTCGCGGCCGCGCACGGCCGCGCCGATCCGGTCGCCGAAGGCTATCTCGCGCAGATGGAAACCATCACCGATGTCGACGACCCGCGGCAGCGCGCGCTGTGGAACGAGAGCGACCGGCTGTTCCACCGGCAGCTCGCGCTGATGACCGGCGACGCGCTGATCGTGAAGATCGCCGACGAAGTCGCGAAGACCATGGACCAGCCGCTGTGGAAGCGGTTGAAGGACGACGGCATCTATGACGCGGGCCGGATCCGGCTCTACGTGTCCGAGCACCGGCTGATCTACGAGGCGATCGTGTCCGGTGACGCCGAGGCAGCCGCGTTCTACGTCGAGCAGCATATTCTCCGCGTGCGGCGCGACATCACGCCGAAGTAGTGCAGGCCGCATCGTTCTGGTCTGAAATTTGACCAGAATCGCAAAAATTATTTTGAAACTGCTTGCGTGGCAACCAAACGTGTCCTACATTGGTTTCGCACAAAACCAATCAGGAGACACCATGCGACACCTCGTTACCGCGCTCTCGGTGGCCGTTGCCGCCGGCGCGCTGACATCCGCCCACGCGCAGGAAGTCGTGGCGATCGGCCATTCGGCGCCGCTGACCGGCCCGCAGGCCGCGAACGGCAAGGACAACGAAAACGGCGCGCGCCTCGCCGTCGACGAGCTCAACAAGGCGGGCGTGAAGGTGGCCGGCAAGACGGTCACGTTCAAGCTGGTGTCCGAGGACGACCAGGCCGACCCGAAGGCGGGCGTGCAGGTCGCGCAGAACCTGGTCGACAAGGGCGTCGTCGCGGTGCTCGGGCCGTACAACTCGGGCGTCGCGATTCCCGCGTCGCGCGTGTATGCGAACGCCGGCGTGCCGATCCTGCCGGTCGCGTCGAACCCGGCGCTCACGCGCCAGGGCTTCAAGAACATCTTCCGGATCGGCGCAAGCGACGAACAGCTCGGCGGCACGATGGCCACCTTCGCCGCGAAGACGCTGAACGCGAAGACCGCCGCGGTCATCGACGATCGCACCGCGTACGGGCAGGGTGTCGCGGAGCAGTTCGCGAACGTCGCGAAGGCGAACGGGATCCGGATCGTCGACCAGGAGTACACGAACTCGTCGGCGACCGATTTCCTCGGCATTCTCACCAAGATCAAGGCCAGCAATCCCGACGTGATCTTCCTCGGCGGCTATGCGGCGCAGGGCGCGCCGATGGCGAAGCAGATGAAGCAGCGCGGCTTGCGCGCGAAGCTGCTCGGCGGCGACGGCATCTGCTCGGCCGACATGGGCAAGGTCGCGGGCGAGGCCGCGTCGATCGTCTATTGCGCGCAGGGCGGCGTCGCGCTCGAGAAGACGCCGGCCGGCCGCGAATTCCTGAAGAAGTACCACGACACCTACCACACGGACACGCAGGTCTACGGCGTCAACTACTACGACGGTGTGAAGCTGCTCGCCGATGCGATGGTCAAGGCCGGCACGATCACCGACAAGGCGAAGCTGATCGCGCAGCTGGCGAAGTCGAATCATGCGGGTGTCGCGGGCACCTATGCGTTCGACGAACACGGCGACCTGAAGGGCGCGCCGACCACCGTCTACGTGATCCGCAACGGGCTGCCCGAGCCGTACGCGAAGTAACCGCCACCGGACGGCGCCGGCGCGCCGTCCTTCGTCTTCACGCTTGCGATCCTCATGAAAATTTCCCGATCCCTTTCCACCGTCGAAGTCCATACCGGCGGCGAAGCGTTCCGCATCGTCACGAGCGGGCTGCCGCGCCTGCCCGGCGACACGATCGTCCAGCGCCGCGCGTGGCTCAAGGAGCATGCCGACGAGATCCGCCGTGCGCTGATGTTCGAACCGCGCGGCCACGCCGACATGTACGGCGGCTACCTGACCGAGCCGGTGTCGCCGAACGCGGATTTCGGCGTGATCTTCCTGCACAACGAGGGCTACAGCGACCATTGCGGACACGGCGTGATCGCGCTGTCGACCGCCGCGGTCGAGCTCGGCTGGGTGCAGCGCACGGTGCCGGAGACGCGCGTCGGCATCGACGCGCCGTGCGGCTTCATCGAGGCGTTCGTGAAATGGGATGGCGAGCACGCGGGGCCGGTGCGCTTCGTCAACGTGCCGTCGTTCATCTGGCAGCGCGACGTGTCGGTCGACACGCCGTCGTTCGGCACCGTGACCGGCGACATCGCGTACGGCGGCGCGTTCTACTTCTACGTCGACGGCGCGCCGTTCGACCTGCCGGTGCGCGAGGCGGCGGTGGAGAAGCTGATCCGCTTCGGCGCGGAAGTGAAGGCCGCCGCGAACGCGAAATATCCGGTCGTGCATCCCGAGATTCCCGAAATCAACCATATCTACGGCACGATCATCGCGAACGCGCCGCGCCATCCGGGCTCGACGCAGGCGAACTGCTGCGTGTTCGCGGATCGCGAGGTCGACCGCTCGCCGACCGGCTCCGGCACCGGCGGCCGCGTCGCGCAGCTGTACCAGCGCGGCCTGCTCGCGGCCGGCGACACGCTCGTCAACGAGTCGATCGTCGGCACGGTGTTCAAGGGGCGCGTGCTGCGCGAGACGACGGTCGGCGACATCCCGGCCGTGATCCCGGAAGTGGAGGGCCGCGCGCACATCTGCGGATTCGCGAACTGGATCGTCGACGAGCGTGATCCGCTGACCTACGGTTTCCTCGTGCGCTGAACGCCGGCGCACGGCACCCGGTTGTACCAGGCTTGGCGCGTTGTCCCGGTGCGGGGCGCGCGCCTTTTTTGTTGTAAAAATGCGCGACCGGATGCCGTTCGGGCGGCCCCGGGACGGCCGCCGGCCGGTGTGCCGCGCGAGTTTTGGTACGATGCAGCCTTTCCAGCAGATCCCCCACCCGCGTGAATCGCCGAAACGTGTCGTCAGTGCGTGACCTCTGTGCCAAATGGGTTGCGCGCGCCCAACCCGTCGCGGCCGCTGCCGCCGTGCCCGTCAAGCGTGTCCTGGCCTCCGCCTGGCACCATCTCCGTCATCCGACGCGCCGCGGCATGCTGCTGGCGGCCGCCGCCGTGCCGGCGCTGTTCCTGCTGTACGTGCTGCTGCTGATTCCGTTCACGCCCGGCATCGGCGACATCCGCAAGGCGCGCGTCGACCAGCCCGCGCAGGTGCTGTCCGCCGACGGCAAGCTGCTGGCGGAATTCAAGCCGTCGAACCGCGAATGGGTGTCGCTCAAGCAGATTTCGCCGCACATGGTCGATGCGCTGATCGCGACCGAGGACCATCGCTTCTACGCGCACCACGGCCTCGACTGGAAACGCACGGCGTCGGCCGCGCTCCATACGTTCTCGGGCAACCGCCAGGGCGGCTCGACGATCACGCAGCAGCTCGCGCGCAACCTGTATCCGGACGAGATCGGCCGCGCGCCGACGCTCACGCGCAAGGTGAAGGAGGCGATCACCGCACTGAAGATCGAGGCCGTCTACAGCAAGGACCAGATCCTCGAGACCTACCTGAACACGGTGCCGTTCCTGTACAACGCGTACGGCGTCGAGATGGCCGCGCGCACCTATTTCGACAAGTCGGCCGACGAACTCGACGTGCTCGACAGCGCGACGCTCGTCGGGATGCTGAAGGGCAACAGCTACTACAACCCGGTGCTGAACCCCGAGCGCGCGCTGCAGCGGCGCAACACGGTGCTCGGCCAGATGGTGAAGTACGGCAAGCTGTCGCCGGCGCAGTTCGCGCCGTTGCAGCGCCGGCCGCTGCGCATCGATTTCGAGCGCCAGAAGGAACCGCCGGGGCCCGCGCCGCACTTCGCGCAGCAACTGCGCAAATGGCTGATCGGCTGGGCCGACCGCAACGACTACAACATCTATTCGGACGGGCTGATCGTGCGCACCACGATCGACTCCCGGCTGCAGCAGATGGCGACCCAGGCGCTGACGCAGCAGGCGAACCAGCTGCAGGGCATCGCGAACAACGCCTGGAGCGGCCGCGACGGCTGCGGCACCGACAACGAGGTGTTCCGCATCTTCATGCGCGAGTCGCCCGAGTACAAGGCCGCGCAGGATGCCGGCAAGAACGATGCGGCCGCGATGAAGCAGCTCGCCGCCGACCGCGGTTTCATGCGCGCCCTGTGCAAGGCGAAGACCGACGTGCAGGCCGGCTTCGTCGCGATCGATCCGCGCAGCGGCCAGATCCGCGCGTGGGTCGGCAGCCGCGATTTCACGAACGAGCCGTTCGATCATGTGTCGCAGGCACGGCGCCAGCCGGGTTCGACCTTCAAGCCGTTCGTCTATGGTGCCGCGTTCGCGAACGGGATGAAGCCGGACGACACGTTCATCGACCAGGCGGTCGAGATTCCGTTGAAGGGCGGCGAGATCTGGCGGCCGAACGACGACGCGCCGCCGTCAGGCAAGCCGATGACGCTGCGCGACGCGGTCGCGCTGTCGCGCAACCGGATCACCGCGCAGGTGATGGAGAAGGTCGGCCCGGCGGCCGTGGCACGGCTCGCGCGCGACATGGGCGTGCGCGAGAGCCCGCTCGAGCGCGTGCCGTCGCTGGCGCTCGGCACGAGCCCCGTGACGCTGAAGGAGATGGTCGCGTCGTACGCGACGATCGCGAACGGCGGGCTGTACGCCGAGCCGCAAATGGTGACGCGCATCGAGAACCGCCAGGGCGACGTGCTCGCCGAATACGCGCCGGCGCCGCCCGAGCGCGCGCTCGACGCCGAAACCGACAAGACGCTGCTCGACGTGATGCGCGATGTCGTGACGCGCGGCACCGGCAGCAGCATCCGCACGCGCTTCGGGGTTCGCGGCGACGTGGCAGGCAAGACCGGTACCACGCAGGACAACGCGGACGGCTGGTTCATCCTGATGCAGCCCGGGCTGGTGGCCGGCGCGTGGGTCGGCTTCGACGACGGCCGCGTGACGCTGCGCAGCGACTACTGGGGGCAAGGCGCGCACAGCGCGCTGCCGATCGTCGGCGACTTTTTCCAGCGCGCGCAACGCGCCCGGATCGTCGACACGAAGTTGAGATTCGATACCGAGCCGTCGCCCGGCTGGTTCGCGTCCGTGCGCGAACGGGTGACGGACCTGGTCGACGGATGGTTCGGGCCCGAGCCGAAGACGGCACCGGCGCCGGTCAGGACGCAGCGTATCGAGCGTCAGCCCGAGGAGGCGGACGCAGCGGCTGCGTCGGCCGCATCCGCTGCGTCGGCGCCCGAGGCGGCATCCGGCGGCATCGTCGAGGAATGGGTTCCGGCGTCCGAGGTGGCGGCGTCGGCCGCCGCGATGTCGGCGGGCGCGTCGCAACCGCCGGCCGTGCAGCCGCCGGCGGCGGGGAGCAGCGCGACGAGTTCGGGCACAACGGGGGGCGGCGGTGTCGGCTCCGCACCGGCCGTCCCGCCCGCGGCTGCACCGTCGCCGGCGCCGGCCCCGACGCCGGTTTCACCCGGCGCGACCAGCGGTTCGGAGTAACGAGCCGTTCAGATTTCGCGCGATGCTGCCGTAATAACGTTGTCACGACAGCTCGCGCGGTCGCTCCGCGCCTTTCCGATGCGGCTTATCACCGATCACGTCGCGCTCGCGCGCGATGACGTCTGCACCGGCGTCCCGCTTGGCTTCGATCTCTACGATGCGGGCGGCGCCGCGCTGCTGCCCGCCGGCACCACGCTGCGCGATCCCGCGCAGCATGCCTTCCTGTTCGATCACTTCCGGCCCGTCCGCCGGTGCAATGACGCCGAGCCCGCTGCGCCGACGCACGACACGGCGCCGGCGGCGATGCGCATGGGCTTGTCGGCCGGCGCCGCGATCGGCGTCCGCCGGCGGGTCGGCACGACGCGCGTGCTGCAGCGCTGCCGGTTGATCGGGGTCGGCGCATCGGGCGCGCTGTTCGTCGAACCGCAGCCGGCGGTCGTGCTCGATTTTGCCCGCGGCGACGACGTCGAGGCGGTCGCGATCGGCCGGTCGGCGGTGTCGCGCTTCGGTGCGACGGTCGAAGCGGTGCAGGCCTCGGGCGGTGCGCCGTACATGGTGCTGTCGCCGCCGGGCTTCGTCGACCGGTTGCGCACGCGCGCGGAGCCGCGCGTGCCGGTACGGATCGCGGCCTGCTGCACGGGTGGGCCGGCGCAGGCCGACGGCATCGGGATCGTTCGCGATCTGAGCCTGAACGGATTGTCGATCGCGGTGGACCGGCCGCTCGCGGCGGCCGGCGAGCCTTTGAGCGTGCAATTGCCCTATTCGGACGGGGATCGCGTCGCGTTGCTGACGCTCGACGGCACGGTGCGCGCGGCGCACGTCGATCCGGCGACGCCGGGCTGGACGCTTCACCACGCTGCCTTCGGCGAAATGGCCGCCGCCGACCGGATTTGCCTCAAGGCGCTGCTGTTCGACGCGTCGTTGGGAGCAGCGGAGGCCGATCCGGTTCGCTGATGTTTCGAACGGGGCAAACGTGACAGTCGCGGCAGCCGCGGGGCGGTTGCCCGCGGTCCGATGGCTCGCTCCGCCCGGGCGGGGCATGCGAAAGCCTGCCGCAGCTTATTGGTTGCGGATGCGACGATAATCATCTGACGCATTCGACCGAATGCGCGGCAATTGTACGGATTCGGTCAACAGTGAATTTGTGATTTAAGTATTTACCCTGATAGCTGAGCCGCCTAGACTTTCATTCATGCGCAACGACCACCGAGTCCGAAGCGCCTGACAAAACAATCTGGAGGTAACGCATCATGAAATCGCTGATCAAGGCAGTTGCACTGGCCGCTCTGGTGGCCGCACCGGTCGTCTCGTTCGCCCAATCGAACCAGCAGCCGCTGACGCGCGCGCAAGTGCGTGCCGAGCTGGTCCAGCTCGAGAAGGCCGGCTACAACCCGAACGACTGGATGAACTATCCGGAAAACATCCAGGCCGCCCAGGCAAAGATCGCCGCGGCACGGAACACCGGCGCGCAGGCTGACGCAACGGGCTACGGCTCGAACCCGGCCGCGACGTCGCAGTCGGGCCAGCGCGTGACGGTGCCGGCCGCGGCCGACCGTTCGTCGGTGTACTTCGGTCGCTAAGCCGTTCGCAGCGCAGCCTCCGGGCCGCCGGCGAGACCGTATCGGAAAGCCCGCACTCGATGCCGAGTGCGGGCTTTCTTGCGTCCGAGGCCAGTGTCGCGACGGCTGACAAGCCGCCGCGCGTGCGCTAGCATCGCGGTCGGTATCGCCACGCTACGGCAGCCGCGGCGGAGGGGGTAGCGCCGGCGGGGCTGCGACGCCGCGCGCCGAGGCTCGGCGGCAAGCCCGGCACCACGTTCCACGAATCGACGAAAACAAACAGGAGCATCCATGCGTGTCTTGACCGGTCTGCTGTGCGCGCTGGCGCTGACGGCGAACGCTGCCCATGCGCAGGCGAATTGTGCGGACGCGACGGATCAGGCGACGATGACGGCGTGTGCCGATCGCGCGTACAGGAAATCCGACGCGGAGCTGAACCGCACCTACCAGGCCGTCACTGCGCGGCTGCGCGAGGCGAAGCCGCTCGCGGAGAAACTCGTGAATGCGCAGCGCGCATGGATCGCCTACCGCGATGCCGAATGCAACTTCTCCAGCGCGAACGCCGAAGGCGGCAGCGCGTATCCGATGGTCGTGTCGACCTGCCTCGACGATCTGAGCAAGACCCGCAACGAGACGCTGAAGGGCTATCTGTCCTGCGAGGAAGGCGACCTGGCGTGCCCGGTGTCGGCGAAGTAACGGCTGCGCCGCAGCCGGCACGGTTCGCCGGTTCGGTTGCCTAGACGTCGTCCGTTTCGTCGAGCAGCTTGTGCCGCATCGCGTAGCGGACCAGCGCCGCTTCGTGCGGCATCTGCATCTTTTCCAGGATCCGGGTCTTGTAGGTGCTGACCGTCTTGGCGCTCACGCACAGCGCCTGCGCGATCTCGGTCAGCGTCTGTCCGGCGGCAATCCGGCGGAACACGTCGAACTCGCGATCGGACAGCCGCTGGTGCGGCAGCGTCTCGGCCGGCTCGTTCAGGCTCTGCGCGAACTGCTCGGCCATTGCGAGGCTCACGTAGACGCCGCCCGATGCCACCTTGGTCACCGCGCCGACCAGTTCGGCGCTCGCGCTTTCCTTGGTCAGATAGCCCGACGCACCCGCGCGGAACGCGCGCACCGCGTATTGCTGTTCCGCGTGCATGGTCAGCACGAGCACGCGCAGCGCCGGCTTCTCGTCCTTGATCTGCTTGATCAGTTCGACACCATTGCGGCCCGGCATCGACAGGTCGAGCACCAGCACCTGCGCGGGCGTCGAACGAACCAGCGCGATCGTCGACGGGCCGTCGCACGCTTCGCCGGCCACCTCGAATCCGGTGGCGTTCTGGAGGATGTGCCGCAGACCGTCGCGCACGAGCGTATGGTCGTCGGCGATGAGCACCTTGATCATGTGAGGGTGGTTTCCTGTTGAACGGAGCCGAGCGGGAACGCGACGGTGATCGAGAAGCCGCACGCGAGCGCGGTATCGATCGTCACGCTGCCGCCCAGCATGTGTGCGCGTTCGCGAATGCCGATCAGGCCGAACGATTTGTCCTCGTGGGCGGTGCCGCCCGGCGCCGCGCCGCGGCCGTTGTCCGCCACGCGCAGCACGCAGAAGCCTTCCTCGATGTCGAGCAGCAGCGTGACGCGCGTCGCATCCGCATGGCGCGCGACGTTCGTCAGCGCTTCCTGGACGATCCGGAACAGCGTGGTCGCGCCCGTGCTGGTGAACGTGAGCCCGCCCGTTTCGATGTGGCGTTCGACGTCGATGCCGTAGCGGTTCGTGAAGTCGTTCGCCAGCCATTCGATCGCGGGCACGAGGCCGAGATCGTCGAGCATCACGGGGCGCAGGTCGGCCGCGATGCGCCGCACCGACGCGACGGTCGCGTCGATCAGCCGGCGCATGCCCTGCAGGTGCGACAGCACGCCGACGTCGGGCTGCGTATCGCCCGGCACGCGCAGTTGCTGCTCGACGACCGACAGGTCCATCTTCAGCGCGGTGAGTTGCTGGCCGAGGTCGTCGTGCAGTTCGCGCGCGATGCGGGTCTTTTCCTCTTCGCGCACGTTCTGCAGGTTCGCCGACAGTTCGCGCAGCTCCTCGCGCGACTGCTTCAGCGCATTCTCGGCGCGCTGCCGCTCGGTGATGTCGCGCAGCATCACCGTATAGAGCTTGCCCGACGCATCGCGAATCTGCGAGATCGACGCCTCGATCGGGAATTCCTCGCCGTTGCCGCGCAGCCCGAACAGCACGCGCTGGCGGCCCATCTGCCGCTCGGACACGCCCGTCACGCCGAACTGGTCGACGTGCTTCGCATGCGCGGCGCGAAACCGCTCGGGGATGAAGCGCGACAGCGGCGCGCCGATCGCCTCCATCGCCGACACGCCGAATACCTGTTCGGCCATCGGGTTGAAGATCACGACCGTCTGCTTCTCGTCGATCGTGATGATCGCCTCCATCGACGAGCGGATGATGCCCATCATCCGCGCCTCGTTGAGGATGCCGCGGCTGCTGGCGCCGGTATCGGCGGTGCCGGTGCGGCGCAGCAGGGCATGGACGAGCGCCGCGAACGCGAACGACGCGATCAGCCCCGCGGCGAGCACGGTGCCCGCCGCCCGCTGCGCGCCGGTCGCGCTCGGCCGGCCGTCCGCGGAATAGGCGAGCGTCAGCACGGTGCCGCCGAAGTTCAGCCGCTCGGTGCGCCGCATCAGGTCGGGCGAGGCCAATGCCTCGTCGGTCGTCGTCTCGGCGCTCGCGATCGGGTGCGGGTCGTCGCCGGCGGTCATCCGCAGGTCGAGCCCGCGTTCCGCGTCGAGCGCACGCTCGACCATGCGATTCGGACTCATTTCCGCGAACAGCACGCCGTCGGCGCCGGTTTCACCGGCGCCGGCCGGCGTGACGGCCGTGCGCGACGAAGCCGCCGCGGGCAGGAACAGCGTGAGGATGCGCGAATCGCGGGACGTATCGTCGTCGGCCGGGTGGATCCCGAGTGCGACATCGCCGGTTCGCAGCGCGCGCGCCAGCGGTGCCTGATCCAGAGCGCCGAAGTGCACGGCGGCCGAGCTCGACACCGGCGCACCGAGCTCCGCCACCGCGAGCGGGCCGGCCGGCATCGGCGCATGGCCGGCGAGCGCACTGCGTGTCGCCTGCGACAGCGGCGCATAGCCGAGCTGCCGGACCGGCGAACGCCCGCTGTCGAGATCGAGCGTGTCGGCATACCGGCGCCATTGTTCGGGCGTCATCCGCGGCGCGAGCGTGAATGCGCCGCGTGCGCTTTCGAGCACGGCGACGCCGGCTTGCAGCTCGTGGCGCAGCATCGCCGTCACGTGCGTCGTGCGGCGTTCGAAGCGCGTATGGACGGCGCCTTGCCATTGCTCGCGCACGAGCAGCGCGACGCCGAGCGACAGCGCCGCACCGGCGAACAGCGTAACGACGCCGGCCGCAAGCGGCTGGCGTAACATGGTCTGGAAGCGCGTGGGCCCTCTGGCGTCACGCGATTGGGTTCCACTGGCGGTCATTCGATGGCCATTCTGGTGTCGGGGCCGCCCGTGGCACGCGGGCAGCGCGGCAAAACCGGTAAAAACTCGCACCGGCCGCGTGCGATGTCAAATTTCAAGATGAAATTGTGCGCGTTTTGCACGTTTTTTGTAATAGGGGTCACCTGAAAATGCAGCGGCCGGGCCACGAAGCGGGCGTGCCGGCCGCGCTTGACGCGCATCAAGCGGCGCGTCGGCACGTGGGGCAGACTGTTCGGCAGGCGAGCCGGCATCGGGCCGGCTTGCGATGACGGGCCGCGATTGCGCGATGCACAACGCGTGCCCGGTGGGAGGGCGGACCATGTACAAGAGGATTTTCGTCGGGCTCGACGGCGGCCCGAGCGCGCGTCTCGCGCTGAACGAGGCGATCCGGATCGCGGCGGCGTCGGGCGGTGAGGTCACATGCGCGTATGTCGTCGAGCACCGGCCGCAGCTCGTCGACGTCGATGCGGGCTTTGCGGCCGAACGCGACGGCGACGCGGCGGCCGCCGCTGCGGCAACGCCCGTGCTCGACGACGCGAAAGCGGTGCTCGCGCAGCAGCATGTGCGGGGCACCGTGCGCGCGCTCGACGCGTACGGCGAGGACGTTGCCGCGGTGCTGATGCGCACGGCGGCCGAGGCCGGCGCCGATCTGATCGTGATGGGCACGAGCGGGCGGCACGGCTTGCGCCGGCTGCTGCTCGGCAGTGTCGCGGAATCGCTGCTGCGCGCGGCCGACCGGCCCGTGCTGCTGGTGCGGCACGACGAGCCGGCCGCGGCGGCAACCGCGTGACGAAGCGGTGCGGCGCTGAAGTGTGAGCGGTGGCGGGCAGCGGGCTGCCGCGCGGATTCGGGCTGGGTGGCGAGGGCAGCGATGCGTCCGGCGCGCTGATCGACGTGCCGCGCATCCGCCGCCCGGCGGGGGCGTTGCCGCGTCGCGACGGTTGCATCGTGACCCGCACTTCTGGCAGCATCGACCGGTGTTCGCTTCATCGTCGCGCGCCGCGTTTCGCGCGCGATCCAGTCGCCGCGTGCATGGCCGCGGCGATCGACGCAGCGGCACGCGCCGCCGGCCGATCGCATTCCCGATCGGCCGTGCCGTGCGTCGCGTGCCCGGTTTCCTACTTCACCGACGTCATCCGCCATGCCGATCTCCGCCGCCGATCTGATTCGCCAGTTCGATCTTCAGCCGCATCCCGAGGGCGGCTATTTCCGGGAAACCTACCGCGCGGCCGATACGGTCGTGCGTCCGGCCGACGGCGCGCCGCGCGCGGCGTCGACCGCGATCTACTACCTGTTGTGCGACGGTGCGTATTCGTCGTGGCACCGGATCCGCTCCGACGAGGTCTGGCATTTCTACGCGGGCGATCCGCTCGAAGTGTGGGTGCTCGACGAGTACGACGGCCTGACGATCCATCGGCTCGGCAACCCGCTCACGCATCCGGGCACGGTGTTCCAGGCCGTCGTGCCGGCCGGGCGCTGGTTCGGCGCGCGCTGCGCGTCGCCCGAACACGTCGCGCTCGTCGGCTGCACGGTCGCGCCGGGGTTCGAGTTTGCGGAGTTCGAGCTCGCGGACGCGACGGCACTGGCCGCCGCGTTTCCTGAATACACGGAATACGTCGCGGGACTCGCGCAGCGCCCCGACGCGTGAGCGTGGCGGCCGCCTCCGACGGCGGCCGTTCCGCGCGGTCCCGGCCAAACCCGTTTAGAATGCACCGTGGTGCAGGATCAGCCGCGGGCGTGCCGCGGCGATCGCTGCCTGCCGTATCGACGGCGCCTCCGTCGCACGGTCCGCATGTCTTCCAGGAGCGCCTCCGTGTGGCACTTTCCCATTGCGATTCCCTCGTCGCTCGGCCCGTGGGCCGTGTTCGCGAGCGTACTGATCACGCAGCTCGGCGTGCCGGTGCCGGCCGTGCCGATGCTGATCCTCGGCGGTACGATGGCGGCGATGGGGCAGGCGTCCTGGGCGAGCATGTTCGCGGCGGCGATCGGCGCGACGATGCTCGCCGATTCCATGTGGTTCTTCATGGGCCGCACGCGCGGCCGGCGCTTGCTGAACGGTCTCGTGCGCTTCTCGCTGTCGCTCGACACGACGCTGCGCTTCGCGCGTAATGTGTTCGAAAGATACGGCGCGCCGCTGCTCGTCTTCTCCAAATTCCTGCCGGGTCTCGGCCTCGTGTCGGCGCCGCTGCTCGGCACGACCGCGATCGGCGTCGGCGTGTTCCTGTTCTGGGATCTGGCCGGCGCGTCGTTGTGGGCCGCGTTCTGGCTCGTCGGCGGCGCGGCCGTGCATGACCAGATCGTGCAGTTCGTGCTGTGGGTGCGCGCAAGCGGCGGCACGATCCTCGATGCGTTCCTCGCGATCTTCATCACGTTCCTGCTGTACCGCTGGGTGCGCCGCGTGCAGTTCCGCCGCTACCTCGCGCAGGTGCGCATCTCGCCGCCGCAGCTCGTCGAGATGATGACGTCGAACGAACCGCCGCTGATCTTCGACGCGCGGCCGCGCGCGATTCGCGAACGCGAGCCGTACCGGATCGCCGGCGCGGTGCCGGTCGATCTCGATTCGCCGGACCTGCTCGATCCCGAGCTGCTGAAGCGGCCGATCGTCGTGTATTGCGTGTGCCCGAACGAGGCCACCGCGAAGCGCCTGATCGCGAAGATGCAGCGCAAGAAAATGCTCCACAACATCCGCGCGCTGAAGGGCGGGCTCGACGCGTGGGAGAAGCACGGCTATCCGGTCGAGCCGCTGCCGGCCGATCTGGATGCGTCGCGGTATTTCGTGCGGCCGGACCACGGCGTCGCGATCGAAGGCGAATATACGGTGCGCGCGACGTTGTCCAAATAAATCGTGCGCGGCATGGCGCGCACGTCCCGATTCCGCCGCCGATTTCACGCTTCTCATTCGCGCAAAATCGGCTGGCGCCAAACCTCCGATTATTCTTATAGTCCCGCCTCCATATCGCGGGCGCTTGATTGCGCACATTCGACGCGCGTTCGTTCGCGCCGAAAGCGATTGATCCCGTTGCAGCCCGCCACGCGCACAGCCGCGTCGCACGGGCCGCACGGGCGTATTCCGTGAAAGGCCCGGTCCGTTTTCCGGATTGCTCCGGAAAATGCCGATAATCCACGGCGATTCCAGTCGGAGTGACGCCATGCGAACCGCGCGGGTGCACCCGCGTCGACGAAGTCGTAAGCGAAAGTCGCCGCGCCGCGCGCCGTACACGCGCACGCGGCGCATCGCGGCCCGCACGGGTATTTGATCACGATCATGCACGCGCGGGCCGGACGTCATATGCTGTCTGAATCGCTTGTCCGCGCTTCGCGTGGCCATCCGCCGATCCCTGCGACCGCGGCGGCCGTCCGGCCGCCGCGTGTCGCTGCCGCGCGAAGCTCCGGTCGTCGGCCGCGACGACGCGTCCGCAAGGAGACCTTCGCCATGCAATCCACCCCGACCATTCCGATCATCATGCCGCTCGAGCGAATCGCGCTGGCCGTCGACCTGACGCCGGAGTCGCTGTCCGCCGCGCGCTACACGCGAACGCTGTTGCGTCCCGGCATGCGGGTGCGCATCGTCTGCGCGATCGACAATCCGCGTCTCGTGCTGCCCGACATCCCGCGCGTCGACGCGCTGCTGACATCGGCGCGCGAGGAAATGATGCGCGAAGCGCAGGCGACGCTCGAGCGCATCGCCGCACAGTTCGCCGGCAGTGGCGTGACCGTCGAGCAGGTGATCGTCGATACGTCGGTCACGGGCGGCACGGTGGCCAATGCACTCGCGAACGACACGTCGGCATGGCATGCCGATGTCCTCGTGGTCGGTGCGAATCCGCACCACGGGTTGCTTCGGCTCGTCGAAGGCGCGGTGTCCGACACGCTGGCCACGCGGGCACGCTGCGCGCTGCTGATCGTGCCCGCCGACTACGCGCGGCCGTCGGACGGGCCGCTGCAGCGCCTGATGTTCGCGGTCGACGGCAGCGAGCCGTCGCTGCACGCGGTACGCGTCGGGCTCGGCTTCGCGGCGCCGACGACGCTCCTGTACGCGGCCTATGTCGTCGATCGCGCGGTTCGTCTGACGGATATCGTGCCGGTGCGCGCGCTCGAGGATGCGTATCGCGCGGAGGGCGAGGATGCGCTGGCGCGGATCGGCCCGCTGTTCCATGCAACGGGGAACCCGACCAAGCGCGGCATCGTCGAAACCCGTCCGACCAGCGACGACGTCGCCCATGCGCTGATGCGCGATGCGGTGCACTGGCATGCGGAACTGCTGGTGGTCGGCACGCACGGCCGGCGCGGCATCGCCGCCTGGCTGATCGGCAGCGTCGCGCGCCGGGTCGCGCATCTCGCGCAGGTGCCGGTGCTGCTCGTGCGCGGCGAGGCGTGAGGATCGCGCTGCGGCGGATGCGAAGCGGACCTTCGTTGACCTGCATCAGAAACGTCGTGCGCCTTGCGTGACACACTGACACGGCGTCCGCTTGGCGGACCCGCTGTCGTCCGTACGCGGCGTGCGCTGCGATGCGTCGGGTCCGAGACGCACGAACCGACACGTGTCCGGCGCCGTGCGACCAACCGATTTCCGGCACCGCGCCACGCATCGCGCGGCGCGTGAGCCGATCAAGCACTCTCCGGCACGAGGGTAGGCAGCCGGCGGCTGCCTTGGAACGACGGACGGGGTGGATTCCACCCCGTCCGCTTTCCTGGCCCCGTGCAGACTACTTTCCTCGCAGGTATTTTTCCCGTCGATGCCGCCGTGTGGAACGGCAGTGATGACACGTGATCGCACGACCGCGGATCGGCGTGGATCGCGGCATGCGATGCGTTGCCGCGCGCGGCGCTCGCTACCGACCGGGTGGCGCGCCATCACGCGGCCCCGTGCCGCGTCGGCTGTGTTCAGGCGCTGCCGTCAGGCGTTCACGCGGCGCATGGCGCTCGCTGGTCGCGCCGGTGGCCGGCGCCGCGGCATACGCGTGCGCGCCGACGCACGCCATGCAGCCGTCCTCGACCGCCCGGCATGCGATTGCGCAGCCGCGGCCAGCCGGGGCGCGTCTTGCGGCGCGGCCCCGCAACGACCGGCACGTTGGCGTCGGCCCGCGCGCAGAGGGCAGCGGCGAACCGCTGCAGCGCGAGCACCGACCCCGCGACGCTCTGGTATTTTTCGCGGCCGATCTGCCCGTCGAGCGTGACGAGCAGGCCCGATTCGCGCGCGAGCACGAGCAACGCGTCGAGATCCGCGGGCGGGCGGATACCGGCCGGCACGCCGGGCGCGGACAGCGTGCGCGTGCGCCGCTGTCCGTCCCGGGCCGGGAAGTTGCGATGAGCCATGATTGGTCTCCTGCGTCGGACCCCGCGTGCCGGCTCGACGGCCGGCTGAGCGATGACCGGGTATGAACGCATCGTTCATGACATCAGTATCCGTCAGCGACACTGCGCTGCCAATCGGCGCGCGCTGAAGTCGCTGTCAGGCATTGCGTGCGGCGTATCGGAATCCGCTGACACGCCGGACCGGCGATCGGCCGCGCCGGTGGGGGGGGCGGCGGGCCGGCGGGCGATGCCCGGCACCGCGATCCGGTGCCTTCGAGCAGACGAATTGCGGCCTGCGCGCGTCGCTTGACGCAGGATTTCGGCCGGTCTAACGTCGTCAATGCATCAGCGTCGCGCAGACGGTCAATCGTCTGCGCGGTCGCGTGGTGCCGCGCCCCGGGGTGGCGCGGCAATCCTTCCAGTCGTTCGCGGGTCATGTGGGCCGCGAATTCCGCGCGCGGACCGATCCAGCGACGGATCGGTGCGGCGGCACGCAATGTGCCGTTGATCGCGCGCAAACACGCTTCGGCGCATCGCACGCCGGGCGGCCATCCAGTCTCTAAGCTTCCGGTAGCGTCATCTTTTCCTTTCGTTCCTCGACCGTCAGGAGCCCGTCGATGTCACAGGACAATTTGCTTGAATCTTTGAAGGCCGTCGCCGAACAACGCGCAATCGGCGACGACCAGTTGCGTACGATGCTCGACGACGAAGTACGTGCGTTGTCGTCCGATGCCCGCGTGCACGACTACATCCACGTATTCGCGATTCGTCACCTGCGCGAGCGGATGCGCAGACAGGATGAACTCGAACGCGACACATCGCCCGGCACGCCGCAAGAGAAGCCGGATACGAGTCCCAGCCACCGATTGTGAGAAACGCTCGCCGCGGCCAACGCCACTGGCGCTCCCGGACCGCGGCCGGCTTCGTCCATGTAGGGCGTGCAGCGGGCATCGGCAACCGCCGCACGCACGTGCCGGCAACGCGCTTGCGTGCCGGCAGCCTTTTTCTTCACATGTTTCGTTGAATTGACGCAACGGCCTCAAGTAAGCGGCGCGGATGCCGTTTACCCGGTGAATTCGTTCACCGGGCGTTCGCGCTCCCTCACCGAGTCGTTGCCATGTTCTCGTCCATCCGGACCCGCATCCTTGCGGCGTGCGTCGCCATCGTCGTATTCGCGCTCGTTGCCACCACGCTGATCAATTACTTCATCGCACACGCGTACAACGACGACGCAATCGACCGCAACCTGACATCCGTCGCAAGCGGCCATGTGGTCGGCATCGGCGACTGGGTCGCGACAAGGAGCCGGATGATCGCGTCGCTGCAGGATGCCGCGCTATCGCCCGATCCGCTGCCGGTGTTCAAGCAGATGGCCGCGGCCGGCGGCTTCACGAACGTGTACGCGGGCTACGCGGACAAGGCGTTCCATTTCTCCGACCCGACCGGCATCCCGCCAGACTACGATCCGACCGGCCGCCCGTGGTACAAGCAGGCCGCGCAGGCCGGCAAGCCGGTCGTCACGCCGCCTTACGTCGACGCGGGCACCGGCAACCTGGTCGTCACGTTCGCGGTGCCGATCCTGCGTGACGGCGCGCTGAAGGGTGTCGTCGCGGCCGACGTCGCGATGGACAGCGTGATCGCGAACGTGAAGTCGATCCACCCGACGCCCGCGAGCTTCGGCATGTTGATCGACAGCAGCGGCCACGTCGTCGCGCATCCCGACGCGAAGCTCACGCTGAAGCCGGTCGCCGACGTGTCGCCCGAGCTCGGCGGCATGGGCGCCGCGTCGCTGGCCGCGGCCACCGCGCCGGTCGAAGTGCGCGTCGGCGGCGACGCGAAGCTGGTGCGCGCGCGGGCCGTGCCGGGCACCGACTGGTATGCGCTGGTCCTGCTCGACAAGCCGGAAGCGACAGCCGGGATGCGCTCGCTGCTGACCGCGTCGCTGATCACGCTGGTGGTGATCGTCGGCGTCGCGTCGCTGATCGTCGGGGCGATTACCACGACCGCGTTCCGCCGCCTGTCGCAGGTGCGTCAGGCGATGGCGTCGATCGGCTCGGGCACGGGCGACCTGACGCAGCGCCTGCCGGTCGAAGGCCGCGACGAGGTCGCCGATATCGCGCGCTCGTTCAACAGCTTCGTCGACAAGCTGAACGACGTGATGCGGCAGCTCCGCGACGCGAGCGAATCCGTGCGCACGGCCGCGAACGAAATCGCCGCGGGCAACCAGGACCTGTCGTCGCGCACCGAATCGGCGGCGGCGAGCCTCGAGGAAACGGCCGCGTCGATGGAGGAGATCACCGCGACGGTCGGCCAGTCGGCGGCGGCGGCCGGCCAGGCCGACGAACGCGCGGCCGCGGCATCGCGGATCGCGTCGCACGGCGGCGTGGTCGTGTCGGACGTGGTGGCGACAATGGAGAAGATCGAGGAAGCGTCGGGCCGGATCGGCGACATCATCGGCGTGATCGACGGGATCGCGTTCCAGACCAACATCCTCGCGTTGAACGCGGCCGTGGAAGCGGCGCGCGCCGGCGAGCAGGGCCGCGGTTTCGCGGTCGTCGCGCAGGAAGTGCGCAGCCTCGCGCAACGCAGCGCGCAGGCCGCGCGCGAGGTGAAGGTGCTGGTGGAGTCGACGGTGGCGAGCGTGTCGGCCGGGTCGGGGCAGGTGCGCCAGGCCGGCGACACGATGCGCGAGATCGTGTCGAACGTCGCCAACGTGACGACCATCATCTCCGAGATCACGCACGCGGCGAACGAGCAGACGCGCGGCATTCAGGAAGTGAACCGCGCGGTCACGCAGCTCGACGAAATGGTGCAGCAGAACGCGGCGCTCGTCGAGCAGTCGACCGCGGCCGCGACCGCGCTGCAGTCGCAGGCGAACGCGCTCGCGACGACGGTCGGGCAGTTCAAGGTCGCGTGACCCGTGCCGGGTGACGCAAGTCGGGCAGGTGCGCGCCACGCGCGCGGCGACGCTCAGGCGTGGCCGCCGTCGCGCATCAGCGCAAGCCGGTTGTAGAGCGTTTTCAGGCTGATGCCGAGCGCTTTCGCCGCATGCGGCTTGTTGCCGTCGAAGTGGTCCAGCGTCGCCGCGATGAAGCGCTGCTGCGCGTGGTGCAGCGTCGCGCCGAGCGGCAGCGCCATCGCGTCGTCCGACGTCTGGTCGGGCAGCATCGTCGGCTTCGGCAGCGTGACGTCGATGCCGTCGTCCGCGAGGATGTACGCGCGCTCGATCGTGTTGTGCAGCTCGCGCACGTTGCCGGGCCACGAATACGCGCATAGCGCGGCGATCGCGGCGTCGGTCAGCCGCTTGTGCGAGCAGTGCCGCGCGTTGAGCGCCTCGACGAACTCATGCGCGATCGCCTCGACGTCGCCGTTGCGCTGGCGCAGCGGCGGCACATACAGCGCGAACGCGGCGAGACGGTAGAACAGATCCTCGCGCAGCCGGCCGTCGCGCACGGCTTCGGCCGGGTTGTGGCGGGTCGCCGACAGGATACGCACGTCGAGCGGAACCGACTCGGTGCCGCCGACGCGCACGATCGCGTTCGATTCGAGCGCGCGCAGCAGCTTCACCTGCAGCGCCGCGGGCATTTCGGCGATCTCGTCGAGGAGCAGCGTGCCGCCGCACGCGGCTTCGAAGACCCCCTCCCGCTGCGCGATGGCGCCGGTGAAGCTGCCTTTCTCGTGACCGAACAATTGCGCTTCGGCGATGTCAGCCGGAATCGCGCCGCAGTTGACCGGCACGAACGGCCCGTCGCGGCGCGCGCTGAGGTCGTGCAGCCGTCGCGCGACGATATCCTTGCCGACCCCGCTTTCGCCGGCGATCATCACGCTGGCGCGGGTCGGAGCGATTTTCTCGATACGGCCGAGCAGCGTGCGCATCGCCGTGGAGCGGCCGGACAGCCGGCGCGCGTCGGCGCGTTGCTTCGGACGGTTTGCGGATTCAGCCATAGGCGTAAGCGGGCCGTTTTGAAAATCGGCATCGCGCATTCCCTCGTTGCAATATTTATTATCGACAGCGGAAGGGCCCGGAAGGTGCCGCAATATAGAAAATTCCAATTCCCGCTGCGACACCGGAAGAAATACGCGATCGCCGCATCGCGATGCCGGCATGCCGCGGCCGGCATAGCCCATCGATGCCTTTTTACACCCGCCGAATGAAAAATCGAAAGGCGCCTGCAAGCCCGTGCCGCGCGCAGGCGGCACGCGGCCAGGCGACGCGGCAGCGAGGCTGCCGGTGCGGCTTGCGCGGCGAAGTCGTCAATCGTCATACCGCGGGTACGCGCGTTGCGGCAGCCACTAGGCTCGCGCGGCACGCTTGACGGATGCCGACCGCCGAGGCGGCATCCCGTCGGGCGACGGTTGCCGGCGCGATGCAGGGAAATGATGAGGACCTTTACCCGTGGGCTGTTTCGGCAGGGCGCATGGGTCGTGCTGGCCGTCGGGCTGGCGTCCGCGCTGCAGGCGTGGGCGATTCACTTCGTCGGCGTGCACGAACCGTTTGCGCCGCTGCCTTTCTACGTCGGTGTCGCGGCCGCGGCGTGGCTGACGTCGTTCGCCGGCGGCCTGGCCGCGACCGCCGCGAGCGTGGCCGTGGTCGGCGCGCTGTGGTGGCGCGATGCGCCGCTGCCTGCATGGCTCGCGCAGGCCGGCGCCTTCATCGCGATCAGCTTCGTCGAATGCGTGCTCGTGATGGCCGTCAGGCCGCTGTTCGCAAACGACCGGCTGCGCGGGGCCGAGGGTGCGGAAGCGGACGATGCGGGCACGCGCACGCCGCGCCGGGAACCGGCGCCCGCGGTGCGCTCGCTCGACGACATCCTGCTGCGCCGCGTGGTCGATGCATCGCCCGACGCGATCATCGGCCTCGATGCCGCACGGCGCATCACGAGCTGGAACCCGGCCGCGCGGCGGCTCTTCGGCATCGATGCGGCGGCGGCGATCGGGCACGACGTCACGACACTGATCGCGCCGCGCTGGCTGCGATTGCATCCCGTTCCCGTGTCGTTCGCGAACCCGCGCATGCCCGCCGGGCCGCTCGACATCCTGTGCCTGCGCCGCGACGGCGGCTGCTTTCGCGCGACCTTCGCGGCGTCGCCGATCGTCGACGCGCAAGGCAACTGCACCGGCCTGTCGATGACGCTGCGCGAGGCGCACGAACGCCGCCGCGACGAGCGGCGCGACCTGCGCTCGTTGCGTGGTGCACGCGACGCGCGCGTGCAGGCCGACGAGTCGAACCGGCTGAAGGACGAATTGCTGGCCACCGTGTCGCACGAATTGCGCACGCCGCTGAACGTAATCTACGGCTGGGTCGAGGTGCTGCGCAGCGCCGACGGTCAGGACCTCGCGCATCAGGCGATCGACGCGATCGATCGCAGTGCGCGGTCGCTGTCGCGCATGGTCGGCGACCTGCTCGACGCGTCGTCGCTCGCGACCGGCCGGATGCGGCTCGAACGCACGCCTGTCGACCTCGTGCGCGTCGTGCGTCAGGTGGTGCGCGAACTCGGCGCGACGGCGGAGGCGAACGGTCTCGAACTGTCGACCCAGTGCGCGATGTCCAACTGCGTGATCTCCGCTGACGGCGAGCGTCTGCGCCAGGTGCTGTCGAACCTGCTGTCGAACGCGATCAAGTTCACGCCGTCCGGCGGCCGCATCAAGGTGTCGCTGACCCGGGCCGGCGCGCGCGTGCGGCTGTCGGTCGCCGATACGGGGCAGGGCATTTCCGCGGAACGCCTGCCGCATCTGTTCGATACGTTCAACCGGCCGGAAGGTGCGTCCGCGTCGCCGAAACGCGGCCTCGGGCTCGGCCTGTCGATCGTGCGCAACATCGCGCGGTTGCACGGCGGCGAAGTCGAGGCGACGAGCGCGGGCGCGGGACGCGGCACGACCGTGACCGTGATGCTGCCGGTGGACTGGGGCACTGACGATCCGGCCGACCACCCGGTGCGGCCGAGCGGTGCGTCCACGGCGGTCGCGCTCGACGGCCGGCGCGTGCTGGTGGTCGACGACGACGCGACGTCGCGCGCGAGCCTTGCGGCAGCGCTCGAAACGCTCGGCGCCCAGGTGTCGACCGCGCAATCGGGGCACGACGCGCTCGACGTGGTCGCGCAGCAGCACCCGAGCGTCGTGCTGTCCGATCTCGCGATGCCGGACGGCGACGGCTACTGGCTGCTCGACCACATCCGCCATCTGCCGGGCGGCGGCGGGCGCCTGCCCGTCGTCGCGGTCACCGCGCATGCGGGCACGGCGGACCGGAACCGCGTGATGGCCGCCGGCTTCGACGCGTATCTGTGCAAGCCGGTCGACATGCCGACGCTCGCCGGCGTGATCGTCGACGTGTCGTCTGCCGATGCGGCGGCGCGAACCGGACGGCGCCGCTGACCCGCAGCGGCATCCGCACACCCACGAGGAGGCACGATGAAGGGATCGGACCATACGCGGCGCGACGGCACCGGCGGCAGGCCGACGCGCCTCGGGCGCATGCCGCCGATCGTGCCGATCGCGAGCATGCCGAGGCTGTCGTGCGCGTGGATCGCGACGCCTCGCCACGCATCGGCTGACGCGAACGTGCGGACGAAGCTCGCGAGCCTGGCGTCGGCCGTCGGCGCCTGGATCCGCGATGCGACCCTCGCGTCCCGGATCCGGGCGGCGCGCGTCGCCGGGCGCGGGCTGACCTCCAGCGACATCGACGTGCAGGTTCACGGCCGCGTGGCCGCGCTGTTCTGGCTCGGTGCGTTGTCGATCGAGCACGTCGAGGGTGCGTGGACCGATTTCCTCACGTCCGCGCATCGTCCCGCATGACGGACCGGCAGCAGCGTTCGGCCGGGCCGGTTCGTCGACGGATACGGAGGTCCGGATGACAGCGAACGACGGGAACCCGCGCCGAGTCGTCGCGTTGGCCGGCACCGCGTGCATGCTGGTATCGGGCGTGCTCGCGGTGCTCGGCGCGCCCGCATTCATGCCGATGCAGGCGCAGGCGCAGGCGCCGCCCGCGTCGTCCGTTCATGTCGCGCCGGGTGTCATCCGCCCCGGCGAGACCGCCGACGAGGCGGACATGACGCGGCGGCCGAGCGGCATCGACGCCGAATTCGTCGACAAGGCCGCCATCGTCGGCAAGACGGTGGCGCAGGCGAGCCAGCTCGCGCTCGATCGGTCGTCGAATCCGGACGTGAAGGCCTTCGCGCGCCGGATGCTCGACGATCACGGGCGCATGAGCATGGAATTGCGCCGGCTCGGCGCGCAAAAGGGCGTGCCCGTGCAGACACGCATGCTCGTCGATCCGGCGGTGACGGTGCTGCGCACCCGGAATGGCCGTGCGTTCGACAAGGGTTATATCGCGCTGGCGGGACCGAACGCGCAGGACGCAGCGATCAGGCTCTACCAGGCCGAGGCGCGCGACGGGCGCGACCCGCAGCTTCGCGCGTTCGCGGCCAGCACGCTGCCGACGCTGAAGGCGCACTTGAGCGCCGCGCGCGCGCTCGAGCATTCGATCGCGGCTGCGCACTGAGACAGTGAGGCAGCGCACTGATCCGCGCGGCAAACCCGCGCGTCGGTCAGTGCCGCCGCGTGTCGCTCTCCGGGCCACCGGGCGACGCCTCGTAAGGTGGCGCGTCGAGCGCCGTTTCTCCTTCCTCGATCAGCCAGTACGGCGCCGCACCGTAGTATGCGTGCAGTGCGTCGGCCCACGCGGGATCGGCCATCGCCGGCCAGCGGTCCTTGTCGAAGCCCGGCGCTTCGCGCACGCGCGTGGTCGGCACCGGCAGCACGAAGCAGCGGCGCTCGACATCGAGCGTCAGCACGTTCCACGGCACCGCGAACAGCTTGTCGCCGATCCCGGGAAAGCCGCCCGACGACACGACCGCATACGCGATCCGGCCCGAGCGGACGTCGAGCATGATGTTCGTGACCTTGCCGATGTCGTCGCCGTCCATCGTCAGCACGTGGTCGTCCTCCAGTGTGCCGGCGGCCATCACGTCCGGCCCCGGCCCGCCGGCCGAACTGCCGCTGTCGCCAGCAATGCGCGCATGCGTGCGCGACGGTCTGTCCGTTGTCATCGCGTATCTCCTGGTCGAAGCGGCGCGGTGCGCGAGAATCGCGGGCCGCATGGGTGACAGGCAGCCGGTCAGCGGCGGCGTGGCAACGACACGTCCTCGAGCGTATTCGCCAGCTCGTCGCGGGCCGGGCCGCCCGCGCGCGTCGCGATGTCGCCGAGCGACACGATGCCGACGATCCGGTGCTGGGCGTCGAGCACCGGCATCCGGTGCAGTTGCACGTCGGCCATCCGCTGCTGGACGTCGCCGACGCCGTCGTCCTCGACGCACCACTGCACGGGCGCGGATGCAACGGCCTTCACGGGGGTGTCGGGGGAATGCCCGTGCGACAGTGCACGCACCGCGAGGTCGCGGTCCGTCACGATCGCGACGAGCTCGGTGCCGTCGCAGACCGGCAGCACGCCTATATCGAATCGCTGCATCAATCCGGCTGCATGGCGAATCGTGTCGGTCGGCGCGACGCACACCACGTCGCGCGACATGATCTCGTTGACGCGATACATGAACGCCTCCTTCGTGAGCGAGACGATCCGGAAGCAGGACGCGTGCCGCGTTCAAGCGGCACGCGCCGGCCCTGCGCGGCCGGGCCACGGAGAAATTTGCCAGTCGGCTTGTACATCTTCCACGGCGGCAGCCGCGGCCGGGCCGCGAGCGATGATGTCAGTGGCCGACGCCCGTCAGCACGACGATGGCGAGCACCAGCGCGCTCTCGATCGCGGCGAGCGCCGCGACGCCCGCGGCGCCGCTGACCTCGTGCCATGCACGTTCCATGCGTTTCATCAGTTCACTCCTGTTGTGCCGGCCCGGCCGCGCTGCCGCGCATCGGGGGCCGGGTGCCGCCGTCAGCCGTGATCGCGGGGCGGTGGCGGGGCGTCGGGCACGCGACGGTCGCGTTTGCCGGACGGCCTGGCGGGGTCGATACGGGTCGCACCGCCAACGGCGGGCGGATCGCTGGCCGGGAACGTCTCCTCGAGCCCTTCGTCGATACGCTTCTCCGTCTTGTCGTCGGAGGGCTTGCGCGGCGCGGCGCGGGGGAGCAGGCCGGCAGCCGGTGACACGGCGTCGCGGCGGCCGGTGGCGAAAACGGTCATGTTCGGACCTCCTTGCTGGTAACGACGGGTGCAAGCGCCATACCCGTGCCGGTGCGCGGCATGACGCTTGCAGCCGCCGGCGTGGACGAGAGGGCATCGTGATGAACGCACCCAAGGAAAGGATACGTTACGACGCGAACGTGTGCGGCGGCGATGTCAGTCACGTGCGCAGTCAAGTGTGCGAGCGGTTCGCGACCAGGAAGCGCGAATCGCGGGTCTATCGGCCCGAGCGGCGCATGTTCGACGGGAAGGACGCAGTCCGCGCGCTGAACCATGCCGTGTACGCGAGGCCGGAGTGCGTGCAGCGGGCGCGGGTCGCGCCGTGTGCGCCGTCCGATCCGTTCGCGCTCGCGGTGCGGCTCGCCGCCGAAGGGCGCCCGCTCCGGCGGGTGATGGCGGCTTACGACGCATGACCGGCCGAGCGGCTGCACCGACGATCAGGCACGCTGCTTGCGCACGGTCGCCGCGCCAATCGACACGCGCGAGCCGCCGCGCAGGAGTGACATGAACACGCGATCCATGCTGCACCGTCCCGAACCGACGCCCGACGTCGATCCCGACCCGGCGCTGCCCGAGCACGACGATCCGGTCGATCCGCCCGTGCCGCCGGGCCTGCCGCAGGGCGATCCGCCGTCGCGGCCGCCGCCGATGCGGATGCCGGGCGGGCGCAGCGAACCGCGGCCGGCCGCGCGATCACTGAAAGGAGGACCATCATGGACATTCACGTGCAATCGCCGGACAAGCGCGCGATCGCTCAGGTGCTGGGCCGCTATTTCGAGTCGCGTTCGTTGCGCTATCACATCGAGGAGTTGCCGGGCGGCGTGCTGCATATCGGCTTTCGCGCGAGCGGCCGCCCGGTCGCCGTTACCGTGTCGTTCGACGACGCCGCCTACGACACCTACACGCACTGGGACGCGAGCCAGAAGCAGCTCGCGCTCGGGCGGCTCGCGGACGGTTTCTCGCGCATGATGTCGACGCGCAGTCCGGCCGCGCTCGCCGGCGACTATCACGTCGAGCGTTTCTGATTCCGCAACCATCCGCCGACGTGTTCCTGAAACCGGCAAAGTGCCCGTGCTCAACGGGCGCTTTGCGGCTTCGCGCGCGTCGCGTAGGATGTTCGTTAATTCAGCGCACGCTACGTTCGCACCGTCGGCTGCCTGCCGTTGCAGCCGGTCGGGCTGCGACGCGCTTTCCCTCAGGTTCGTTTCGCGCAA
This sequence comes from Burkholderia sp. Bp9142, assembly GCF_003853415.1. Classification (GTDB taxonomy): domain Bacteria; phylum Pseudomonadota; class Gammaproteobacteria; order Burkholderiales; family Burkholderiaceae; genus Burkholderia. Next base: position 43,155 of record NZ_QTPP01000050.1, read on the forward strand.
CCGACGGAGGCCGCCTTGATGATCGTTGCCCGCCCGTTGTTGTCACCCGGCACCCGCCGGTTCGTGTCCGGCCTGTCGGCCTTCGCGGCACTGGCGGCACTGGCGGCGGCCGGTGCCCGCGACGCGTCGGCCCAGACGCCTTCGCCGCTCGGCGAATGGCAATACTCGGCGGGCGTCCCGCTGCAGAAGCTGTTCAGTCCGACCGTCCCCACGTGGCAGGTCAGCGTCGGCGCCGCGATGACGCTGCAGCCGCGCTACGCGGGCTCCGATCGCTACCGCGTGATGGGCGGCCCGAACTTCGACGTGCGCTATCGCGACCTGTTCTTCCTGTCGACGGGCGACGGGCTCGGCGCGAACGTGCTGCGCGGGCCCAACTGGCGCGTGAGCGTGTCGGTCGGCTATGACCTCGGACGCCGCTCGGCCGACGATCTCGACCACCTGAACGGGCTCGACAACATCAACGCGGCGCCGGTGATGAAGCTCGCGGCCGATTACGTGATCTCGAAGGATTTCCCGCTCGTGCTGCGCGCCGATGTCCGGCGCAGCATCGGCGGCTCGAACGGCTGGGTCGGCGATTTCTCCGCGTACATGCCGATGCCGGGCAGCAACGAGCGCTTCTTCTGGTTCGCCGGACCGACCGTGTCGTTCGCCGATTCGCGCTACATGAACGGCTGGTTCGGCGTGAACCCGGGAGCGTCCGCGCGCTCGGGGCTGCCGGCCTATTCGTCGGGCGCAGGGATGAAGTCGTTCGGCGCCGGCGTGACGATGGTGTGGTTCGTCAACAAGCACTGGTTCGTGACGATCGACGGCGCGATCGAACAGCTCGTCGGCCGCGCAAGGCGCAGCCCGATCACGCAGCAGTCGACGAACGGCGTGTTCGACATGTCGGTGAATTACCAGTTCTGATCGGACAGCAGCCCTGCGGGGCGCCCGGGCGGTGCGCGGCATGCGGCATTCTTCGTCACATTTGATATGATTCCGACCTGTACAAACGTACAGTGATCGATCCCCGTGACGCCAGCCTCGCCGACGCCCCCGGCGTTTTACTACCTGACCAATTTCGAACGCGCGCTGGCCTGGCTCGGCGAGCGTTACGACGACCTGCTCGACGCGCACGAACACGCGTTTCTCGCGCAGTTCGCGCAGTTGCCGAAAGCGTCGCGCGCGTTGCTCGTGCGGATGCTGATGCGTAGCGGATCCGACTTCCGGGCGAGCAAGCTCGTGTACGACGAAATCGGCGGCACGCTCGACGCGGCCGCGCCGCTCGTCGAACTCGGCTGGGTCGATCCGGCGCCCGCGCTCACGCTCGACGCGCTGTTCGCGCTGTCGACCAAGGCCGATCTGCTGAAGGTGTTCCCGTCGCTCGCCGCGCACGCGGGCGAGCGCAAGCCCGCCTGGCTCGACCGGTTGCGGCCCGCGCACGACGTCGCGCAGCCGCTCGACGCGTGGTGCGCGCAGGCCGGCGATCGCGTGCTGCGCGTGACGGTCGGTGCGCTGTGCGACCGGCTGCGGCTGATGTTCTTCGGCAATCTTCATCAGGACTGGAGCGAATTCGTGCTCGCCGATCTCGGCGTGTTCCAGTACGAAAGCGTGCCGTTCGCGCCGTCGTCGCGCGCGTTCCAGCAGCGCGCCGACGTCGATGCGTATCTCGCGCTGCAGACCTGCCGCGAAGCACTCGACGCGTGGCCCGACGAGCTGCCGTTCGACGACCTGCTGCAGGCGATCGACGCGGTCGGCTGCGCGCAGCCGTGGCTCGCGACGCGCCGCGCGAAGCTGTTGTTCACACTCGGGCAGACCTGCGAGCGGCGCGCCGACTGGACCGCCGCGCTCGACGCGTATGCGCGCAGCGCTTGGCCGGGCAGCCGGCATCGGCGCATTCGCGTGCTCGAACGCTGCGGACGCGATTGCGATGCGCTCGCGCTGGCGCTCGAGGCGCGCGGCGGCTTCGAAAGCGACGAGGAGCGCCAGCGTGTCGAGCGGATGCTGCCGCGCCTGCAGCGCCGTCTCGGGCAGCGGGTCGAACGCGCGGGCCGCGCGCCTGACGTGCCGCGCGAAACACTCGTGCTGGTGCGCCCCGAAGCGTTCGTCAGCGTCGAATTCGCGGTGCGCGACCATCTTGCGCAACCCGATGCGCCGGTTCACTACGTCGAGAACACGCTGATCAATTCGCTGTTCGGGCTGCTGTGCTGGGAGCCGGTGTTCGCGGCCGTGCCCGGCGCGTTCTTCCACCCGTTCCAGCGGGGCCCGGCCGACCTGCACGCGCCCGATTTCGCGGTGCGTCGCACGGACGCGTTCGCCGCCTGTTTCGCGCAGCTCGAATCGGGCGCGTACCGCGACACGATTCGCCGGCACTTCGCGACGAAGACGGGGCTGCAATCGCCGTTCGTGTTCTGGGGCGTGCTGACCGACGAACTGCTCGACGACGCGCTCGCCTGCCTGCCGCCGGAGCACCTGCGGCTGTGGTTCACGCGCCTGCTCACGGATATCCGCGGCAACCGGTCGGGGCTGCCCGACCTCGTCCGTTTCTGGCCGGGCGAGCGGCGCTACGAGCTGATCGAGGTGAAGGGCCCCGGCGACCGGCTGCAGGACAACCAGACACGCTGGCTCGCGTACTGCATCGCGCACGGGATTCCGGTGCGTGTCGTCGATGTCGAATGGGCCGGCGCGGACGTCGCGCAGGCCGAAGCCGCGGGGCTGTCCGCATGAGCTATGTCGTCGCGGTGCGGGCGATGTGCGAGTTCACCGCGCGGCGCGGCGATCTCGACCTGCGCTTCACGCCCGCGCCGACCGCGCTCGAGGGCATCGCCGGCCACGGCGCCGTCACGTCGAAGCGCGGCGCGCGCTACGAAACCGAGATCGCACTGTGCGGCACCTGGGGCACGCTCACCGTGCGCGGGCGCGCGGACGGCTACGACCCGGTCGCGAACCGGCTCGAGGAGATCAAGACGTATCGCGGCAGCCTCGAGGCGATGCCGGCCAATCATCGCGCACTGCACTGGGCGCAGGCGAAGGTCTATGCGCACCTGATGTGCGATGCGCGCGGCCTCGCTGAAATCGACGTCGCGCTCGTGTATTTCGACATCGTGTCCGAGCGCGAGACCGTGCTGACGGAAACGCTCGGCGCGAGCGCGCTCGCCGCGTTCTTCGCCGAGCAGTGCGCGTGCTTCGTCGGCTGGGCCGAGCGCGAGACCGCGCATCGCGCGGCCCGCGATGCGGCGCTGCGTGCGCTGACGTTTCCGCACGGGCAATTCCGCAGCGGTCAGCGCGAGCTGGCGGTGTCCGTCTATCGGGCGGCGCGCGACGAACGCTGCCTGATGGCGCAGGCGCCGACCGGCATCGGCAAGACGCTCGGCACGGTATTCCCGCTGCTGAAGGCGTGCGGCGAGGGCGAGCTCGATCACGTGTTCTTCCTGACCGCGAAGACGCCCGGCCGCGCGCTTGCGCTCGAGGCGGCGGCGACGCTCGGCGCCGGCACGCCGGCGCTGCCGCTGCGCGTGCTGGAGCTCGTCGCGCGCGACAAGGCGTGCGAGCATCCGGACCGCGCGTGTCACGGCGAATCGTGCCCGCTCGCGCAAGGTTTCTACGACCGGCTGCCGGCCGCGCGCGACGCGGCGATCGGCGCCGGGCTGCTCGATCGCGACACCGTGCGCGAGGCTGCACGCGCGCACGACGTCTGTCCGTACTACCTCGCGCAGGAGCTGGCGCGCTGGTCGGACATGGTGATCGGCGACTACAACTACTACTACGACGGCAGCGCGATGCTGCACACGCTCGCGCAGCAGAACCAGTGGCGTGTCGGCGTGCTCGTCGACGAAGCGCACAACCTGCTCGATCGCGCACGCAAGATGTACAGCGCATCGCTCGACCCGTTCGCGTTCGCGGCCGCGCGCGAGGCGGCGCCGGCGGCACTACGCAAGGCGTTCGACCGGCTCGCGCGCGCGTGGGGCACGGTCAATCGCGCGCAGGCCGGGCGCTACGCGGCGTACCCCGAGATTCCGGGGCCGATCGTGTCGGCCGTGCAGAACCTCGTCGCGGCGATCGGCGAACACCTGACCGATGCGCCGCGCGCGAACGGCGACGCGCTGCTGCGCTTTCATTTCGAGGCGATCCAGTTCGGCGTGCTCGCCGATGCGTTCGACAGCGCGTCGATCTTCGACGCGACGCTGCACGGCGAGCCGCTGCCGCGCCAGTCGGGGCTCGACGGCGTCGCGCCGGCCGGGCGCCGGCGCCGCATCCAGTCGACGCTGTGCGTGCGCAACGTGATTCCGGCCGGCTTTCTCGCGCCGCGCTACGAAGCCGCGCGCGCGACCGTGCTGTTTTCCGGCACGCTGAGCCCGTTTCATTTCTATCGCGACACGCTCGGGCTGCCGACCGGCACGGGCTGGCTCGACGTCGACGGACCGTTTCGCGCAGAGCAACTCACCGTGCGCGTCGCAAGCCACGTATCGACGCGCTGGCGCGACCGCGACCGCTCGCTCGAACCGATCGTGGACCTGATCGCCGCGCAATACGCGACGCGGCCCGGCAACTACCTCGGTTTTCTCAGCAGCTTCGACTATCTCGGACGCATCGTCGCGCTGATGCAGGCGCGCCATCCGGACGTGCCCGTGTGGGCCCAGGCGCCCGGCATGGCCGAAAGCGAGCGCGACGCGTTTCTCGCGCGCTTCGACGCGGGCGGGCGCGGGGTCGGCTTCGCGGTGCTGGGCGGGGCGTTCTCGGAAGGCGTGGATCTCGTCGGCGAGCGGCTGATCGGCGCGTTCATCGCGACGCTCGGGCTGCCGCAGGTCAACGACGTCAACGAACAGATGCGGCGCGCGATGGATGCGCGCTTCGGCAACGGGTACGACTACATGTACCTGTACCCGGGCTTGCAGAAGGTCGTGCAGGCGGCCGGGCGCGTGATCCGCACCGAGCACGACGAGGGCGTCGTGCATCTGATCGACGATCGTTACCGGCGGCGGGAGGTGCGCGACCTGCTGCCGAGGTGGTGGCGGATCGGGTGACCGGCACCGGCGTTCCTACAGCACGTTGAGCATCGCGAGCGCGGCTTCCTGCAGATGCGGGAGCACGCGCCGCACGGCCGCGTCCGTCGATTCGGCGCCGATCGGCATGTTCGTGCTCAGCGCGGCGACGACTTCGCCGTGACGGTTCTTCAGCGGCACCGCGATGCCGCGCACGCCGACCTGCAGTTGCTGCTCGATCACCGCGAAGCCCGCGTCGCGCGCATGGTCGACCTGTTCGAGCAGGCGTGCCTTGTTGGTGATCGTGTGCGGGGTGAAGGGGGCGAGCTCGGTGTCGTCGAGCCACGCGCGGACGGCCTCCCGATCCGGATGATGCGCAAGCAGCACGACACCGGGTGACGTCAGCGGGGCCGGCACGCGTGCGCCGAGCACGAAGCCCGTCGTCATCACGCGCGACACGCCGTTGCGGGCGATGAACACGAGTTCCCAGCCGTCGAGCACGCTCACGTACGCCGATTCGTTCAGCGACGCGCTCAGTTGCTGCAGATAGGGCTGGACCGTGCGCGGCAGACGGGCGGAATCGAAGTACGACCAGCCGACCCGCAGCACGCGCGGCGTGAGGCCGTACAGCTTGCCGTCGGTGTACACGTAGCCGAGCGATTCGAGCGTCAGCAGGTAGCGGCGTGCGGCCGTGCGCGTCAGGCCGGTGCGGGCGGCGGCCTGGGTGGGCGTCATCCGCGCGTGCTGGCTGTCGAACGCCTCGAGGATCATCAGGCCTTTTTCGAGGCCGGCAATCCAGTCGCGTCTGTCGAGGTCGGGCTTTTTCATCGTCGGTGCGCACAGGTGGATGCGCGGTATTCGCGCGGGCGTGGGCGATTATCGCGCGACCTGCGAGGTAATGCGACATACGACGCCCCTGAGCCACCCATTCGGCCAATTGCGCGGACTCGCATTGAGGACATTCAATCATTCACGTATATCTATGGAGGCTCGCATGCAGGTCGCGAAATGGGGTAATAGCCTGGCGGTCCGTCTTCCGGCGAGTGTGGTCGACGCACTGGAGCTTCGTGAAGGCGACGATATCGAAATCGTGGTCGACAGCCCGCGCGTTTTCGCGGTGAGTCGCAAGCCGAGGCCCGACGAGCTGCTGCAGCGGTTGAGGCGTTTCAGGGGCAAGCTGCCCGCCGACTTCAAGTTCAGCCGGGACGACGCGAATGAGCGGGATTGAATCGGCGAAATCGTTCGTCGACAGCAATGTCGTGCTTTATCTGCTGTCGGAGGACGAAACCAAGGCGAATCGTGCTGAGGCGCTATTCCTTCGACGGCCGACCATCAGCGTTCAGGTACTGAACGAAGTCGCCAGCGTTTGCAGCCGCAAATTGCGGATGCCCTGGCGCGAGGTGGGGCAGTTTCTTGAGCCGGTCAGGCGCTTGTGCCATGTCGTGCCGATCACGGTCGATATACACGACCTCGCGCGAAGACTGGCGGAGCGGCACGGCCTGTCCTTCCACGACGCGTGCATCGTGGCGACTGCCTCGATCGAAGGATGTGAATACCTGTACACCGAGGACATGCACGACGGCTTGCGCGTGGCGGGCGGTCCGGTATTGCGAAATCCGTTTGCCTGAACGTCGGCGATTCCGGGCACGCCGGCGCGCAAGGGAATGACGAGGGCGGACGGCCGATACGAACCCGACGACGGCCGACGGCCCATGGCTGAAGCTGGATCCGCGCAGCACGTCGCCGCCGATCGAACGTGAAGAGCGGGAGGGTCGAACGCGGCGCGGACGTCATGCGCGCCGCATCCGGCATGACATTACTCGCTGCTCGTCCACTCGACGTTCGCGCCGACCGAACGCAGGTTTTCGACGAAATGCGGGTGCGCGCGCCGGATCGGCAGCGCGTTCATGATTTCCGAACGGCCTTCGATGCTCGCGGCCACCATCAGCAGCGCGATCGCGACACGGATGATGTACGGGCTCTCGACGCGCGCCGGCGTCAGTTGCAGCCCGCCGAACGTGATCAGCCGGTGCGGATCCGACAGCAGCACGTGCGCGCCGAACTTCGACAGTTCGCCGGACCAGCCGAGCGCGCCGTCGTAGACCTTGTTCCAGAACATCGCGCTGCCTTCCGCGCGCACGCCGAGCGCGATGAAGATCGGCAGCAGGTCGACCGGCAGGTACGGCCACGGCGCGGCTTCGACCTTGGTCAGGATGTTCTGCGTGAACGGCCGGCGCACGCGCAGCGGGCCGTCGCGTTCCGCGCGGGACCAGCCGTCGCGGTGCGTGACGGTCACGCCGAACTTCGCGAACGTGCGGTCGATCAGCGGGAAATGCTCCGGCGACGAGTTGCGCACCGTGATGTCGCCGCCCGTGATCGCGCCGAGCGCAAGGAACGTCGCGATTTCGTGGAAATCCTCGGCGAAGCGGAATTCGCCGCCGCCGAGCTTGCCGCCACCCGTCACGCACAGGCGCGACGTGCCGATGCCTTCGATCGCGACGCCGATCATCGCGAGGAACTGGCAGAACTCCTGCACGTGCGGCTCGGACGCCGCGTTCATCAGCGTGGACGTGCCGCTCGCCGCCGTCGCGCACAGCGCGAAGTTTTCGGTGGTCGTCACCGACGCGTAGTCGAGCCAGTGATCGTTGGCCGTCAGCGGGCCGTCGGCACGGACGATCAGCGAATCGGGCGTGCGCTCGATATGCGCGCCGAAGCGCTCGAACACCTCGACGTGCGGATCGATTTCGCGCACGCCCAGCGTGCAGCCCTTCACGTCGTTCTCGAGGCGCGCGACGCCGAAGCGCGCGAGCAGCGGCGGAATCAGCATGATCGACGAGCGCATCGCCTCGGGCAGGCGGTGAACGGCCGGGTCGAACGTCGTGTTGCGATGGTGGAGCTCGAGGATGCCCGTCGTGAAGTCGACCGACACGTCGCTGCCGAGCGTGCGGAAGATGTCGAGGATCTTGCGCACGTCGGTGATGTCCGGCACGCCGACGAGGCGCAGCGGCTGATCGGTCAACAGGGTCGCACACAGAATCGGCAGGACGGCGTTCTTGTTCGCGGACGGCTTGATGTCCCCGCGCAGCGGGGTGCCGCCGTGGACGATGAGATTCGACATGATATGGGGGCGTATCGGTGACTGACGTAGGCCCCTATGATGCCATTGGTCGGCGGGCGGTGTGGGATGTTCAGAGGGGAAAAAGGGCTTCCGCGCGCGGGATTGACCGTGTTTGACGTTGGGCGGGGGCCGCGCCCGTCCGGCTGGCCGGAGATGGCAGCCGGTGCGGGAATGGCCGGCCGCGTATCGGGCCGGCCATCCGGTCATTGCGTCACTGCGCCGCCCGCATCCGCGCGGCGACCACCAGCGAGATCAGGCAGCCTACCGCGAGATAGCCGGCGACGAGGTGCCACGAACCGCCGGCCATGCTGACCAGCGCCACCGCGATGAACGGCGTGAAGCCGCCGCCGACGACGCTCGCGAACTGGTAGCCGACGCCCGCGCCGCTGTAACGGTATTCGGCGCCGAACAACTCGGTGAAGAGCGGCTGCTGGACGCTCACGACCATGTCGTGCGCGGCATTGGCCAACAGGATCGAGAACACCACGATCCATGCGATCGAGCGCGACTCCAGCGCGACGAAGAACGGCACCGCCGACGCGAGGCCGATCAGCGCGCCGATCAGGTAGATGCGGCGCAGGCCGAAGCGGTCCGCCAGCCACGCGAAGCACGGGATCGTCACGCAGCTCACCGCGCCGACCAGCAGGCCGATGTTCAGGAACAGGTCGCGCGACATGCCGAGGTTCGTCGTCGAATAGCTGAGCGCGAACGCGGTGACGATGTACATCGTGAACAGCTCGGCGAGCCGCAGCGCGACGATCAGCAGGAACGCCTTCGGATGGCGCGTCAGCGCTTCGAGCACCGGCAGGCGCAGCTTGCGGTTCGAGTGCTCGACCTTCTCGACGAACTCCTGCGACTCGTCCATGTTCTTGCGTACCCACAGCCCGATCGCGACCAGCACGATGCTGAGCACGAACGGCACACGCCACGCCCAGGCCTTGAATGCGGCCTCGCCGAACGCATGGTTCAGGATCGACACGATGCCCGTGGCCAGCACGAGCCCGACGCCATAGCCGACCTGCACGCCGCTGCTGTAGAACGCCTTCTTCTGCTTCGGCGCGCTTTCGACGGCCATCAGCGCCGCGCCGCCCCATTCGCCGCCGACCGCGAAGCCCTGGATCGCACGCATCAGCACCAGCAGCACGGGCGCCCACCAGCCGATCGTCGCGAAGCTCGGCAGCAGGCCGATCGCGACGGTCGACAGCCCCATCAGCATCACGGTCAGCACGAGCATCCGCTTGCGGCCGAGCCGGTCGCCGTAATGGCCGAACACGACGCCGCCGAGCGGGCGGAACAGGAAGCCGACGCCGAAGGTCGCGAATGCCGCAAGCGTGCCCATGGTCGGGCTGACCTTCGGGAAGAATTCGGAATTGAATACGAGCGCGGCGACGATCCCGTACAGCAGGAAGTCGTACCAGTCGACGACGGCGCCGACAAAGCTGCCGATCGCGGCCTTGCGGGCCTGGTTGCGCGCGCGGGCGCCGGCGGCGGCGTCGAGGGTGTCGAAGGTTGGGGTCATGGCGAAGTCTCCTGGCACGGCGCATCGTGGAATCGTGGCGGCGCCGCGTCCGATGCTGCATTGAAGTCGAAGGGTGAACGGAGAATAGGGCGCGCGCCCCATCACGGCAATTGGCCGATCGGTTAAATTGCGCGATTATCGTTCGGTTGTGTGCGATTATCGAACGATTTTCGGGTTTGCACTAGGCGAGGGGCCGATATCCCGTTCGGCCAGGGTGTGCCGCCGTGAACGATCTGGTTAAAATCGGGACCATCAAAACCGCGCCCGGATCGGGCGGATGTCCGGCCGTCACATCGGCCGGGCATGCCGCCCGCACCGGGTGTCATCCCCATCGATTGCATGCCCCCGGAGACTGGAATGCCCGGCAATTCCCACCCCCTGTCCAGCGATACGCCGCCTGTTGCCGATCCGGCCGCCAATCCGCTCGGGATGGCCGGACTCGAATTCGTCGAATTCGCGGCGCCGGTGCCGGACGCGCTCGCGCAACGCTTCGAGCAACTCGGGTTCAAGGCGATCGCGCGCCATGTCAGCAAGGACGTCACGCTGTACCGGCAAGGGCAGATGCAGTTCCTGATCAACGCCGAACCCGATTCGTTCGCCGCGCGCTATGCAGAGGAATACGGGATGGGCGTCTGTGCGATCGGGCTGCGCGTGGCCAGCGCGCGGCGCGCGTTCGAGCGGGCGATCGAACTCGGCGCGTGGGCGTTCGAGGGGGAGCGGGTCGGGGTCGGCGAGCTGAAGATTCCGGCGATCCAGGGGATCGGCGATTCGCACCTCTATTTCGTCGACCGCTGGCGCGGGCGGGACGGTCAGCGCGGCGGCGTCGGCGACATCTCGATCTTCGACATCGATTTCCGGCCGATCGACATCGCGACCGCGCATACCGATCTCGATTGCGCAGGCACGGGCCTGCAGCAGGTCGACCACTTCACGCAGACGGTCGGCGCGGGGCGCATGCGCGAATGGCTCGACTTCTACCACGACCTGCTGCACTTCCGCGAAATCCACGAAATCGACGCGCACTGGCATGTGTCGGAAGAGTCGCGCGTGATGGTGTCGCCGTGCGGTGCGGTGCGGATTCCGGTCTATGAGGAGGGCACGCGGCGCACCGAGCTGATGCACGCGTATCTGCCGGACCATCCCGGCGAAGGCGTCCAGCACGTTGCGCTGGCGACCGACGACATCCTGGCGAGTGTCGACGCGCTGCGCGCGAACGGCGTCGAATTCATCGAGCCGCCGGCGCGCTATTACGACGAAGTCGATGCGCGGCTGCCGGGGCACGGCGTCGATCTCGATGCGCTGCGCCGCCGCGCGGTGCTGGTCGACGGCGAGATCGGCAGCGACGGCGTGCCGCGCCTGTTCTTCCAGACCTTCGTCAAGCGCCGGCCCGGCGAGATCTTCTTCGAGATCGTGCAGCGGCAGGGGCACCACGGATTCGGGGAAGGGAACCTCGCGGCGCTGGCCCGCGCACGCGACGCCGGCTGAACGGCAGGGCGCGCGGCAGTCGTTGCGGCCGCCGATTCGCCGCGGCCTGACCTCAAGCACCCACGGCCGGCACGCGGTTCGGCGCCGGGTCGTTCGGCGCCTTGAGCACGCACGCGGTACCCCCGGGCGTGTACATCGACACGACGCAGCGGTTGCATGACGTGCAGCCCGACTGCGCGAGCAGGCCGTCGCGCAGTCCGTTGACGAAACCCGGCTCGAACACGAGCGCGCGGGCAAGCGCCACCGCGTCGAATCCTTCGCGCATCGCCAGCGCGATGTTCTCGCGCGAGCGCACGCCGCCGAGATAGGCGAGCGGCATCCGGACGGCCGCGCGCACTTGCTTCGAATGCTCGAGGAAATACATCTCCCGAAACGCGCCCATCTTCGGCTCGGCAAGCTTTTGCAGCGCCATCGCGGCGCGGACGATCGCGTTGCCGGCGTTCGCGCGCGCATCGCCGGGCAGCGGGCTGCCGAAGAGCTGCCACACCGATTCGACGTTCATCCCGCCGCTCAGCACGAGCAGGTGCGCGCCTTCGGCCTCGAGCCGCCGCGCGATCTCGCATGCGTCGTCGGCCGTTCCACCGCCGCGCACGCCTTCGGTCACGCCGATCTTGCAGACCACGGCAAGATCGCGGCCGACCGCATCGAGCACGCGGCGCAGCACCTCGACGGGAAACGCCGCGCGACGCGCCGCATCGCCGCCGTACGTGTCGCGACGGCGGTTGTACAGCGGCGACAGGAACTGGCTCAGCAGATAACCGTGCCCCATGTGGATCTCGACCGCGTCGAAGCCTGCATCGCGCGCATGTCGCGCCGCATGCGCGAATTCGTCGGCGACGACGGTCATCTGGTCGCGCGTCATCGCCTGCTTCAGGAAGCGGCCGCTCATCACGCCGACCTTGTTGAACCCGCCCGATGCGCTCAACGGCCGTTTCGTCGACAGCGACGGCAGAAACGTGAAGCAGCCGCCGTGCGTGATCTGCGCGGATGCCGCCGCACCGTGGCGATGCACCGCGTCGGTGAGCGCGCGGAATTGCCGGACCGTCGGCGCATCGAGCCGCGCCTGGTCGACGAACGTGCGGCCGTCGTCGCTGATCGCGCAGTACGCGACGGTCGTCAGCGCGGCGCCGCCTTCGGCGATGCGCTCATGAAACCCGACGAGCGCACGCGACGGCACGCCGTTCGGCGTCATCCCTTCGTTGGTCGCGGATTTGATCAGGCGGTTGCGCAGCGTCAGCGGGCCGATCTGCAGCGGGCTGAACGCGGTATCGAGGGCGGCGGGTTCCATGTCGGGCGGGCGTCGGGAATGGGCACGGCGACCATTGTCCCGAGTCGGCGCGGGGCCGCATCGTCCACGTGGACGACCCGGTGCCGGCCGACGACCCGCCGCCGGTGCGTGGCCCGTGCACGCACCGCCTACTCGGCCGCACCGAGCTTGCGCGCCTGGCGGCGCATCCCGTCGAAGATCGCATCGGCCACGTCCGCCGGGAAATCCGCCGGAATGCGCGATGCGACGTCGGCGATCACCGGTTCCGTGCGTGCGGCCACGTCGGCCATGGCCGCGCGTACGTCGTCCTCGGTCAGGCCGACGCGGCTGCCTTGCGCGATCCAGTGACGCGGCTGGATGTCGCCGATCACGTAATGGCGATTCTTCCCGCACACGGCCATCGCGAGCCGCGCGCGTCGCGGCGGCAGCTGGTTGCGTCGCGTGCCGATGATCGGATGCGCGGACAGCACGTCGTACAGCGGCGTGCTGCGATACGTATTGCCCGGCAGGTGCGCGATGCTGAAATTCTTCGCGTGGCCGTCGATGGCCGCGAGCGCCCAGAACACGAGCTGCGTGACGAAGAAGTTCATCCGGTCTCGCGCGGCATCGACGGAATTCGCGAGGATGCCCATGATCGTCGCGATGCCCGGCCCGCCGTCTGATTCGTATTTCGCCCCCGACGGCGTGCCGGTCGCCTGGCACATGTCCTCCTGCGGCAGCCGCAGGATCCACGTGCCGTCGCGGGACGGGCGGCGGTCGAAGCGCTCGACGATCAGCGCCTTCTGGTCGTCGAACCGGCCGATGTCGCACGCGGCGACCGGCAGGCCATAGGCGGCGACGATCTTCGAGCACAGCCATTCGTTCTCCACCGACGTGCGCATGTCAGCCTGCATGTTCCCGACGCGCCCCAGCGGCAGCTTGAAGATATGCGTGGTCGGCGTGCTGCCCGACGGCAGCAGCCAGCGGTTGCCGTGGCGCAGCAGCGCGGTCTTTTCCTGCGCGCCGGCGATCGACAGCCGCAGTTCGCCGTCCGGCTCCGCGTGGCCGGGCAGCGGTGCCGCGGTCGCGTGGCGCAGCACGTCGGCGACGGCTGCATCGTCGAGCGCCGTGCCGTCGATCGCCTGCAGGTCGACCGGCGTCTCGTCGGGCGGCAGCAACTGCAGTGCACCGACGCAATCGCGGCCGATCGATGCAAGCAATTCGAACGGCGCGGTCGATCCGAGCCGGTAGCGCTGCGCGATGCGGCGGCGGATCGGCTGGCTGTCCGGCAGCAGGTTGTCGAAGTAGTCGGCGACGATCGCGCCCTGGTGCGGCTGGTTGCCGGGCGTGAACGGCAGCGATAGCGACAGCGGCCGCCCCTGCGGATCGTCGACCCACGCGGGCAGGTAGACGAGGCGCTCGACGCCGCGCCGGACTTCCCAGTATCCGACCGGGATGCCGTTCATCCACAGGTCGAGGCGGTCGAGGCGGGGGCGGCGGGCCATCGTCACCAGTCCTCCCGCTTGGTGTCCCGAGGCTTGCCGGGTGTCGCCGCGGCAGGCCGTTTCCGCGCGCCGGTGGATGGCGCCTTTGCGGCTGCCGGCGGACGGACCGGCATATCGGACGAGCCGGACGAGCGGCCGCGCGCGGCCGGTGCGCGCTTGGGCGCGGGAGCGGATGCGGTGTCGTCGGGCGCCGCTGCGTCGTCCGGCGTGCCTGGATCGAGCGCCAGGCGAACCCCGAGCACGTTCAGCACCTTGAAAAGCCGTTCGATGCTGACCGCGGACGGATGGGCTTCGAGCTGCGCGTACGACTGCTGCGTGACGCCGAGGCGGGCGGCGAGCTGCGCCTGCGTGAATCCCGCCGACTTCCGGAAGCCGACGAGGATCGGGCGCAACTGGCTCAAGGTCTGGACAGGAAATGCCATGGGCTCTCCGCGAAATGACAGGCGATCGCTTGTAATCGAAAAATACAGTCTATGGTATGTATCGTCAAAATACAAACCCGAGACTGTATTTCATAAAAACAAACGATAGCCTGTCAAATGGAGATCCATGGATCGGTGCACGAACGGGCGGCGCGCGCCCGTCAGCGCCGCGTCACGCCGCCTGCAGCGGGCTTGCCTGCACGGCGCGCGCGCTTTCCGGATCGTCGTCGCCGAGCGGGATGAACGCCATGATTTCCAGCTCGTGCCCTGACAGCGCCGGCAGCCGGAACGGGCTCGACAGCACGTTCAGCCGTCTTACGCCGAGCTCGCGCAGGATTTGCGACCCGATCCCCGTCACGCGGCCGTCGCGGCGCGCATGGCCGGCGGGCGGCGGGCGCATCGCGTCGCCGCGCATGTCGCAGTCGAGCAGCACCGCGACGCCGCATCCGGCCGCATCGATCCGCTGCAGTGCGGCGTGCAGCGGCCACGAGTGCGCGGACGGTTCGGCGTCGAGCAGGTCGAGCAGCGAATGGCATTCGTGCACGCGCGTCAGCACGGGCGTCGACGGATCGGGCTCGCCGCGCACCAGCGCGAGATGCGGTGCGCCGTGCACCGTGTCGCGATACTCGATCGCGCGGAACCGGCCCCACGGCGTATGCAGCGGCCGTTCGCCGACACGCTCGACGAGCGATTCGTGCTCGCGGCGGTAATGGATCAGGTCCGCGATCGTGCCGATCTTCAGCCCGTGATGCGCGGCGAACGCCTTCAGCTCGGGCAGCCGTGCCATCGTGCCGTCGTCGTTCATTACCTCGCAGATCACCGACGCGGGCGTGAGCCCGGCGAGCGCCGCGAGATCGCAGCCGGCCTCCGTGTGCCCCGCGCGCACCAGCACGCCACCCGGGCGCGCGGCGATAGGAAATACGTGGCCAGGCTGCACGAGATCGTCGGGGCGCGCGCCCGAGCGGACCGCCGCGCGGATCGTCCGCGCCCGATCGGCCGCGGAAATGCCGGTCGTCACGCCTTCGGCCGCCTCGATGCTGACGGTGAAGGCAGTCCCGAACGGCGTGCCGTTGTGATCGGCCATCGGCGGCAGCCTCAGCTGCTCGCAGCGCTCGGCGGTCAGCGTCAGGCAGATCAGCCCGCGCCCGAAGCGCGCCATGAAGTTGATCGCTTCGGGCGTCACGTGATCGGCCGCGATCACGAGATCGCCTTCGTTTTCGCGATCCTCTTCGTCGACGAGCAGGACCATCCGCCCCGCCCGCAACTCGTCGACGATTTCCGGCGTACTGGCGAGCGTCATTGCGCCTATATGAACGCGTCCCGTTTGCAACAGCTTTCTTGCGTTTCTGACAGACAGGATGGGCTGCGTCTCTATATCCGGC
>NZ_QTPP01000051.1 GCF_003853415.1 Burkholderia sp. Bp9142
GTTCGGCGAGCGATTTATGCAGGCGCGTGGATAACGCGTTGTTCAACCGCCTCGCCCACAAAAATGCGGACAGGTTCGCCATGCAAGGAGATCCTCGAGGCGAAATACTACCAAGGTGACGACCTACCCCTAGAGTACAAGAGCAATCCGCTCATCTCGGCGTTAGGGCCGTTGTGGGACAGCAAATCGATGATGCGATCGCTCTCCGTCCCAGTTGCCTCATCCATCTCGGAGCGTTCTCGATCAGAGGAATATCGCTTGCATGTCATTGGCCGTTTATCAGGATTGGTTGTTCCAGTACCTGCGAGTTTGGAAATTTGCCATCTGGTGCAAATGATTGTTCGACAAAATTATGTCGGGCAAAGTGTATTCGTAGATAGTGCTGAAGGGGCTAAGGATAGGTATAGGTCGGTGCACGAGGGTAAGCTGATTCCAGTATTTGATCATGAGCGAACGCATGCATATTGCGCAGGAATATTTGGATTGTCAGGTGCAGGGAAGTCAAATGTGATTGAGGATGCTCTCAGATTTATACCGAGGACGATCAATCACGTGAACTACGGGTTGACTCAGGTCGTGGTAATTAAGGTTGATTGCCCTACTAGTGCAAGCCTGAAAGATATAATAAAGAGGATGATAGGGGAGTATGATAGATTGCTTGGATTGAAATATTTGGACCATATATGGAGGGGCGCAACGGTTATAGATCTGGCGAACCTCCTGTATCGCATTGCTCAGCGGCATCGGACGGGGTTGATTGTCATTGATGAGCTTCAAAATGCGCTCCGGGCTGTCGAAAGAAGTGACCCTCTATTCGATTTTTTTGTCGGTCTGACAAATGGGCGTGGCATACCGATTATTGTTATTGGCACGCCAAAATCTGAGCGACTGTTCAGAAAAACGCTTCGATCAGCGCGGCGAATTAGTAGTCATGGCGTGTTTCAGTGGAACGGCATGCGGGATGAGCGGGAGTGGAATCGGCTATGCGACCAATTGGAGAAATATCAGTGGCTTGCAAATGCAAGGCCGCTATCTCCTGATATAAGGAAAGAGTTCTATTTTAGAACCCAAGGGTTGCCGGGAATTGCCATCCCCTTGTATCAGCTAGCTCAATACAGTGCCATATACACCGGGATCGAGGAAATTACGAAGGACCTAATTCGTGATGTCTTTGAGGAGAGGATGGCCTCCTTGGCGCCGATGCTTGAAGCGATTCGTTCGAACAATAAAGCAAGGATGGCTCAATACGAAGATCTATTGGGCGATACGTTGAAGGATGTTGTTGCGACGATGGAGGCGCAGGCCAAACGCCACATGTACTTCGAGAATGCTATTCAGCATGACCGGGAGGAATCTGCAATTGATGCGGTTTCGAGATTATTGCTTCTCAACATGTCAGAGGAAGCCGCGTCAAATCTAGTTGACATCGTGCAAAAAGAGCTTCCCGCTGCTTCAACAGAAGAGTTATGTGCTGAAGCTATTCGGCGTTTCTATAGCCAGCAACCTCAAAAAAGATCGCCGAGTAACAGAAGGGAAAAGACCTCGACTGTGGCCGATCAATGCGGTTGAGTTATTTATTATCTCCAATTTGCAATAGGAGATCTTGGATGTCGATCGCACTATTCCCTCTTTGTGATAACGAAACGCTTGAAAGCAATTTTGGGCGTTATGCAGAATTCTTTGGACTTAAGTCCACGAAATGGTTGCGAGGGCAGCTTTTCGGATATTGTGGCAAGCCTGGTATAAGATTGCCAAATTCTATATCGAGGCTCGCTGAGCAGGCGCGTGATTATTGGCGAATTAGTGCTGAAGATGTAGTTAAAAATCATACAGAATATTTGTATGCAACAAGAATCGTGTCGCCGGCCATGCGAGTGGAGGTTCTCCGTAATATGTTGCAGCCACCGGAAAGGGGTTCGTCTGGTAGGGTGAGCGCCTACGGACAGAGGCGTGAGCGTATTCCGGGGTTGCGGTATTGTGAGGAGTGTTTGGCGCAATGGCGGGATAAGCGTGTTGAGGCGTATTGGAAATTGAATCATCAGTTGCCCGGGGTATTATACTGCGATGAGCATAAGATCGCATTGAAGGTGGTTGATCAAACCAGGGTTGATTATGATTTCGGGGTAACAATTGGGCGATGTGTGAGCGCTCTCGATCGTGTGATTATTCAACCGGCGTCTCAATCGGAGCTGAGAGCGCTTATGGATATCGCGAGGTTGAGTGTTGATCGAAGGAGATTCGACGAAAGCATTCCGATGCCGCTGAATTATCGTGACTTGCTGCAGAAGGGTGGATTTTTGCGGTTGGATTCAACCGTAAATAGAGTTGCCCTTGTTTCTGAGTGGTTGGAGTACTTTGGTCCGGAATACTGCTGTCTCACAGGTATAAATGCGCGACGAATTTTGAAATGGCTGGGCACTATTGAAGCGTGTGCATCTGTGGAAAAATTTTCCCATCCATTCATGTATGTTGCTGCTGAATCATTTCTCGAGAATCGAATATTATCTATGGGATCATTTGCGCCGGCTCGTCGAAGGAAACTAATTCCGGTGAGGTGCAAGGGTGAGAATCCACCATGTCTTGATCTGCCGCTGTGCACTGGAGCATTGCATCAAGATGGCGACATCTACAAAGTATCGGGGTACCTAATCAGGTCTGGTGGTTGGAAGGTGGTATGTTCGTGTGGAATATCATATCGCGTGCTGGATGTCTGTATAGACGAAGCGGCGAGAATGATTCCGTTTGCATACGGGGTGCGATATCATAAAAAATTCGTTGAGTTGTTAGAGAGAGGGTTTAGTCCCAAAAAAGCAGCGCGTGAATTGCATCTTGGCGAGACAACAGGATTGTTATGGGCGCGTAAAAGCGAGCCCAAGCACCACGAACCGATATCCATGGCGGAAATTAAAAAAAATCGAACAGAATGGTGTCGTCTCGTTGACGGCGCCCCCCGGACGATGCGTATCACGTCAGCCCAGCGTGCGAATCCCAGCTTGTATGAGATATTGAACAAGAACGATCATGTATGGTTTTCTAAATTCAATCGAAGTCACAGGTCGTGGCGAACTGAGGCACCATTTCACGTAAACGGGATAGATTTAGAGGGAGGAAGGGCTCGGAAAGCATGGTCTGAAATCATGCAGATGGAACCCCCGGTGCGTGCGACCCGGATTGCTATTCTCGATCGGGCGGGTTTGCCTCTGCACTTGGCTTCTGAGACTCACGCTCGATCTCCACTTTGGGCCGAATTGACGGAAACGCGCGAAGCTCATCGTGAAAGAGTTGTTTCATGGCTATGTTCGTTTTCGACGAAGCATCATATGCGGAAAGGTAATAACTCTATCAATGATGCGATTCGAGGAACGGGTCTAAACATGCGCAGTTTTACCCGTGAGCAGAAGGAGCGGATTCGAGAATTTGTATCGCAAAGTTCAAAGAGTGATACTTGAGAGATCGGCGCTATTTTTCGAGATTGAATGCTTTGCATATAAAATGCGGCATCGCACAATTAATTGTGCTCGACTCGATATGTCACATATTTTTATTAGCGCAAGGAGCACCGATGGCGCAGACATTGTGGTCTTGTGAGAGGGACTTTCCGATGGTCGGCTACGATTATCTGCAAACTCTGCAATCTTCGAGTCGATGCAATCTCTACCAACCGTAAGCGTTTCCGCAGGAAATTACCGCAGACTTTGTTGTACGCCGATAGCGAGCACGGCGTCGGTCGACGGCGACGTGAACACTTCGCCGCAGACGGCCGCGCTCAGCATCCCTTCGCCGACATAGCCACCGTGTGCGGGCTCGTGGCCGCTGCCGCCGCCGGACAGGATCGCGACGGGGCGCTGCGACGGCTCGGGCAGCGGCTGGCGGACGAGCACGTGCTCGTCGCCGAGGATCGCGAGATGCGGCGACTGCCGCGCGATGCCTTCGAGCATTTCGCGCACGACATCGGACGGGTGGTTCACGAGCTTTTTCATGGCGGCGGTTTCCTGACGGTGGGACGGCGGCCGGCGGCAAGCATGCGGTGCCGGCCGGGCGACGTACTGTGGATCGTAGGCGGCGCGACCGGAAACGGCGCGCCGCACGGTCAGCGTTACGTAACATCGAAGCATTCGTAGCACGAATGTAACGAAAACTGCGCCGCTCATGGGCCCGGAACGCGTCGGTCGTGATCGCGGGCGCTCGGCGCGCACCCGGTGCGGATACTGGCCTGGCGGCCGCGACGCCCGTTCGCCAGCGCCAATGGCATGGAAAATGCTAATTGTTCCCCCGGTCCATATTCGAACATTCCATCGCCCGGACCGCAAGGAGACCACCATGTATCGAACCCGCATGCTCACGTCCGCCGCGGTGCTGGCCGCTGTCGGCGTACTGACCGCCTGTGGCGGCAACGACGTCGCCGCGCCGTCGAGCGCGGCCGCCAGCACCAGCGGCGCGACCGTCACCGACAATCGGCCCGGTAACGTGACCGATGGCGGCTGGGGGACCAGCGGCGCACCGGGCACGAACGGGGTCATCAGCACGACGGGTCAGCTCGCCATCGCCGTCGGCAACACCGTCGCCGGCACGTCATTGCCGGTACTCGGCAACAACGTGACGCGCAGCGCCGGCGACACCATTGCGAGCGTCAGCACGATCTCCCGCGCGGCGAGCAATGCGTTGAGTGACGGCCTCGGGCGGATCGGCTCGACTGCCGACCCGGTCGGCACGACGGTCGCCGGGCTCGGCGAAGTCGTCGCCACCACGGGCAATCCGATAGCGGGCCTCGCGCAGACGATGCGCGCGCTCGGTTCAGGGCCGCTGGCACCACTCGCGCCCGTGACGACACCCGTCGACGCGGTGCTCGATACCGTGGCGGGCGGCCTCGGCACGGCGGGCAACACGATCGGCGCGACGCTGGCGTCGGGCGCCGTGCAACAGGTCACGCAACCGCTCGGCTCGGCCGTCACGCCGCTCGTCATCGCGGCCGGCCAGGCCACGCAGCAGGTCGGCGCGACGACGGGGCTCGGGCAACCGGTGGCCGGCCTGCTCGGTCAGGTCGGCGGCGCGGTGTCGACGGCAGGCTGGCGGCTGGGGATCCCGGCGCAGCCGGCCGTCGGCCCGGCGAGTGAGATCGTCGGCGCGGCAGGCGGGCTCGCCGGTGCGGTCGGTAACACCGTGACGAACGCGGGCGGGCTCGTCGACTACAACGGCCCGAACGGCATCGCGCCGATTCCCGGGCTCATCGTGAGTCTCGCCGGTGCTTCGGTCACGACCGTGCAGAACGGGCCGACGAACGGCGCGACGAGCGGCACGACGAGCGGCACGACGAGCGGCACGACGAGCGGGGCGGGGCCGCTCGGCGGCTTGCTGCCGGGACTCGGATCGACACCGCTCGGTTCGGTGACCGGCGCGCTCGGCGGCTCGACCGGCGCCGGTGCGGCAAGTCCGCTGGCACCGGTGACGAGTCTCGTATCGACGGTCACCGGCACGCTCGGGCGTGCAGCGGGCGGCGCGGGATCGAGCGCCGGTTTCGCGGCGAATCCGCTGGCGCCGGTGACGTCGCTGCTCGGCGGCGTGCCGGGCGGCGTCGGGAAGTAGTTGCGCACGATGCGGCGAGCAGGCTCGCTGCTTGCCGTTCGCGCCGGCCGTGGCGCGCTTCGCAGCGGTTTCACCGGCGCCACCGCCAACGAATCGCGGTGAGCCGGCCCGACCGCTGTCCGCATCGCAGAAGCGCGCCGCCGCGCGCTTGCGCCTACTTGACCGCCGCGATCGCCTTCGCGCGAATCAGCCGCGCACGCAGCACATTGCGGCTGATGCCGAGCAGTCGCGCGGCCTGGATCTGGTTGCGGTGACTGAAGTCGAAGGCGACGCGCATCACGGTGTCCTCGATGTGCTCGAACAGGTGCTCGTGCGCCTCGTCGAACAGCGCGCACAGCGCCAGTTCGAGCGCTTCCTGGGCGGGCGCGCAGCTACGCGCTTCTCGTGCGCCCACGGCCGTGACCGAAACGCCTGACGACGACAGGTCAAGGTCGGTGTCCAGCAGCGCATCGTGGCGGCTCACCAGCAGCGCGTGATGCATCACGTTCTCCAGTTCGCGGATATTGCCGGGCCACGAATGCGCTTCGAGCCGGCGCGCCGCGCGCGGATCGATACCGCGCGGCCCGTGGCCGAGGCGGCTGCGGTATGCGTCGAGGAAGTGGCGCGCGAGCGGCAGGATGTCGCCGGGCCGTTCGCGCAACGTCGGCACGTCGAGCCGCACGACGTTGAGCCGGTAGAACAGGTCGCCGCGAAACCGTCCGGCCGCCACCGCCTGCCGCAGGTCGACGTTGGTCGCGGCCACCACGCGCACGTCGACCGGGATGCCGGTGCGCGAGCCGACCCGCACGACCTCGCGCTCCTGCAGCACGCGCAGCAGCTTGACCTGCATCGACAGCGGCAGGTCGCCGATCTCGTCGAGAAACAGTGTGCCGCCGTTCGCGGCCTCGAACCAGCCGGGCTTCGCGCCGACCGCACCCGTGAATGCCCCTTTCTCATGACCGAACAGTTCGCTGTCGACGAGCGTGTCGGATAGCGCGCCGCAGTTCACGGCAACGAACGGCCCGTCGCCGCGACGGCTGACGTCGTGCACGTGGCGCGCGATCAACTCCTTGCCGGTGCCGGTCTCGCCGACGATCAGCACGTTCGCATCGCTCGGCGCGACGAGCCGCACGCGTTCGAGCAGCGCGAGCGAACGCGGATCGACGAACACGTGCGCACGGGCGCGGCCCGGTGCGTGGTGCGCGGAGTATATGGAGCGTGCGGAAAGCGGCGCGCCGCGCGACCGCGCGAGCGATTCGTCCGGCTGCGTGGTGACGACACGAAGATTGACCGGACGCGGCGCTGCAAGAAGAGTGGTCATGGCGGTGACGGCGTGAGTCGATCGAACGGACCGGACCCGCGCCGACGGGCGCCGTGGTCCCGCCGTGGTCCGGTTGCTGCCTGGTCAGCAGAGTGTTCCGTGTTTTGCGCCGCACGGGAAACATCGATTTCTGATAACGAAAGCGGGATTGCTGCGCAGGATGCAGTTGCGGGGACGTGCGCTGTTGCGACAGCGGATTCGACGTCGTCGCGATCGATGCGACGGTGCGTCACCGCCGCGATCGGGCGAACGGCGCGCGCGACACTGCTGATTGAGCAGCAGTGCATCAGCAACGCTGCTTCCGCCGGTTCATCTCACTGTGGAATATCGATGTGATGCGATTCCCGGAACGCTTGCCACGGCTGGCCATTTGGCCGCGGAAGCCGTGCACGGCAGGGGATCGAGGCAAACTTCGTGATGCAGATGATCGAACGATCGCACATCCGTCGACCATGGCACGCTCCTTGCGAACCCGACACCGTATCGGCGCGATAACGCGCGGCTCGACAACCGGATCGCATGGCATGAGCAACATCCTCAACGTCGTCGCCCTATCGGGCGGCCTGCAACGGCCGTCACGCACGCTGGCGCTGACCAACGCGATCGTCGCCGCGCTCGGCGACGCCTTGCCGATCGACACGCGGCTGATCGAACTCGGCGAGATCGGCAACCGGCTGGCCGGCGCGCTGAAGCGCGCGCAGGTCCCGCCCGATCTCGACGCGCTGATCCGCGCGATCGAGACGGCCGATGCGCTGGTGGTCGCGAGCCCCGTGTATCGCGCGTCGTACACGGGCCTCTTCAAGCACCTGTTCGACCTCGTGCATCACGAGTCGCTGGTCGATGTGCCGGTGCTGCTGGCGGCCACCGGCGGCAGCGAGCGCCACGCGCTCGTGATCGACCATCAACTGCGGCCGCTGTTCAGCTTCTTCCAGGCGCGCACGTTGCCGATCGGCGTGTACGCGGCCGAAAGCGATTTCGATCGCTACGAGATCGCGAACCCCGCGCTGCGCGCACGCATCGCACTCGCGGTCGACCGTGCGGTGCCGCAGTTGCAGCCGCGTGCGCCGGCCGCCGTGGCTGCGTAGCCCGTCTTTCGTTTTCCCCTTCGATCAGGACCTTTCATGAGCATTCACGAACCTTCGGCCGACGGCGTCAAATTCGCGTACTGGGTGCCGAACGTCAGCGGCGGCCTCGTCGTCAGCACGATCGAGCAGCGTACCGACTGGAGCCTCGAATACAACCAGACGCTCGCGCGCACGGCCGAGGCGGCCGGCTTCGACTACGCGCTGAGCCAGATCCGCTTCACGGCCGGCTACGGCGCCGAATACCAGCACGAATCGGTCTCGTTCAGCCAGGCGCTGCTGCACGCGACGACGAAGCTCAAGGTGCTCGCCGCGATCCTGCCGGGGCCATGGCATCCGGCCGTGGTCGCCAAGCAGCTCGCGACGATCGACCATATTTCGAACGGACGCATCGCGATCAACGTGGTCAGCGGCTGGTTCAAGGGCGAGTTCACCGCGATCGGCGAGCCGTGGCTCGAGCATGACGAACGCTATCGGCGCTCGAAGGAATTCATCCAGGCGCTGAAGGGCATCTGGACGCAGGACAACTTCACGTTCAAGGGCGACTTCTACCGCTTCAACGATTACACGCTGAGCCCGAAACCCGTGCAGAAGCCGCATCCGGAGATCTTCCAGGGCGGCAGCTCGCGCGCGGCGCGCGACAACGCAGCCAGTGTGTCGGACTGGTACTTCACGAACGGCAACACGCCGGAGAACCTGAAGGCGCAGATCGACGACATCCGCGCGAAGGCCGCCGCGAACCACCATCGTGTGCGGATCGGCGTCAACGCGTTCGTGATCGCGCGCGACACCGAGGAAGAGGCGCGGGCCGTGCTCGACGACATCATCCGGCACGCGCACGTCGAAGCCGTGCATGCGTTCGGCGATGCGGTGAAGGAAGCAGGCCGCGCGTCGCCGGAAGGCGAGGGCAACTGGGCAAAATCGACGTTCGAGGATCTCGTGCAGTACAACGACGGCTTCCGCACGAACCTGATCGGCACGCCACAGCAGATCGCCGAGCGGATCGTCGCATTGAAGGCGATCGGCGTCGATCTCGTGCTCGCCGGGTTCCTGCATTTCATCGAGGAAGTCGAGTACTTCGGCCAGCGCGTGCTGCCGCTCGTGCGCGAGCTCGAAGCGCAGCGTCAGGCGGTTGCCGCGTGATGCGCACGGGTGTGCCGCGGCCGGTTGCGGTCGCCAGGGACCGCGCGATCGTGTGAACGTCATGGCCGGCGATGCGTATCGCCGGCCGTCAACGATCGCTGCTTCACGACGGGCGGCGCGTGCGGGCCGGTGCTTCACCCGAAACACGACCTGCCGTACGCATCACGCGACCCCTGCCATTCTCGACGCCTCGACGAGCATCTGCACGCCGAGGCCACCGAGCACCGCCCCCATCGCCCAGCGCTGCGCAAGCAGCAGCGCCGGACGTCCGCGCAGGAGTTTCGCGATGCCGCTCGAGCAGATCGCGACCAGCCCGTTGGCCGACGCGAACGCCGCGATCAGCAATGAACCGAGAAACAGCGACTGGCCGAACACGCTGCCTTGCCGGTAATCGATGAACTGCGGCAGCAGCGACACGAACAGCATCGCGAGCTTCGGATTCAGCACGCTGGTGGTCGCGCCCATCGCGAGCAGCCGCAGCGGCTGCGCGTTCGGCAGCGCCTGCACCTCGAACGGCGAACGGCCGCCGGGCCGGACGGCCTGCCACGCGAGGTAGAGCAGATACGCGGCGCCCACCACGCCGAGCACGGTACCCGCGTACGGCACGCGAAGGAACAGCGTCGTGATCCCGAACGCGGCGGCGAACATGTAGAACAGGTAACCCAGCATCACGCCCGCCAGCGAAATCAGCCCGGCGGCGCGCCCCTGCGCGATCGAGCGCGACATCACGTAGACCATGTTCGGTCCCGGCGTGACCGCGAGCATCCCGCCGATGACCAGGAATCCGTAGAGCGAGCCGGAGGTATGCATGGTTGCTTCCCGCAATGAACGTCAACGGCATCCATTGTCCGACCATGGAGGAAGACAGTAAAACGGGATAAACTGAACCGATTAATCAGATTTTCTGAATGCCATGAAAAAGCTCGATCTCGATGTGCTGGCGATGGTGGTGGCCGTGACGGAGTCCGGCTCGTTCGCGCAGGGCGCGCAAGCGGTGCATCGGTCACCGTCGGCGGTGAGCATGCAGATCAAGGCGCTGGAGGATGCGCTCGGCAAGCTGCTGTTCATCCGCGACACGCGCAACGTCACGGCCACCGACGACGGCCGCATGCTCGCCGAATACGGCCGCCGGATGCTGGCGATGCGCGACGAGGCGTGGGCGTCGGTCGTGCGCCCGGAGATTCGCGGCCGCGTGACGATCGGCGTGCCGGACGACTACATCTCGTCGCTGCTGCCGCAGGTGCTCGGCAAGTTCGCCGCGATGCATCCGCGCGTCGAAGTGCGCGTGATCGGCCAGCCGAGCAGCGCGCTCGTGCCGATGCTGAAGGACAACACCGTCGACCTCGCGTGCCTCACGCGCATCAAGGGCGTGACCGGCGAACGGGTGCGGCTCGAGCCGATCGTGTGGACCGGATCGGCGAAGCGCAACGTGTGGGAAGAGCGGCCGCTGCCGGTCGCGTTGTTCGCGCACGGCAGCATGGCGCGCGATCACGCGATCAAGGCGCTGAAGCGGCAGAAGATTCCGTTCCGGATGTCGTATGAAAGCCCGAGTTTCCTCGGGCTGCTCAGCGTGGTCGAGGCCGGCCTCGCGGTGGCGCCGCTCGCGCGCTGCAGCATCCCCGCGCACCTCGTGCAGCTGTCGCCGAACGAAGGGTTGCCGCCGTTGGGCGAGATCGAGGTCGTGCTGGCGCGCAGCGCGCAGTCGGCCCGCCCGCCATGCGACTACCTCGCCGAACAGATTCTCGATGAATGGCGTGCGTGATCGCGCTGTCCGTCCGCCCGAACGTCAGCACGATTTCAGCAGCCATTCCCGAAACGCCACCAGCGACGGCAGCGTGTCGTTTTCCGGCGGATACACGAGGTAGTAGCTGCGCCGGCTGGTGATCGCGTCGCCGATCGACACGAGCTCGTTGCGGCTCAGCTCGTCTTCCACCAGCACCTTCGGCACGAGGCCGATCCCCATTCCGGCCCGCACGGCCTGGATCAGGTGCGACGTCAGCTCGAAGCTCGGGCCGATCCGCATCTCGCGATGATCGAGCCCGAAATGCGAGAACCATTCCGCCCAGGCTTGCTGATTGCTCGTCACGCCCAGCAGCGTCTGCCCGACCGCCCATGCCGGCGCGCGCGGGGCGGCCTTGCGGCGCCCGGCCGCGTCGGGGCGCGCGATCGCGATCAGGAACTCGTTGTACAGCCGATGCGCGTGCAGGCCGGGCCAGTCGCCCGTGCCGACGGTGATGGCCGCATCGAGATCGTCGGTATGGAAGTCGATGCCGCCGATGCGCGAATGCAGGTGCACGGTCACGCCCGGATGCGCGGCATAGAAGTCGTGCAGGTGCGGCAGCAGCCATTTCGAGCCGAAGGTCGGCAAGGTCGCGAGCCGCAGCGTGCCGGCGCCGGCCTGGTGCGACATCGCCTGCAGCGTCGCGCCGCGGATGCGCCCGAGCGCGCCGCTCAGCTCGACGAAGTAGCGCCGCCCGACTTCCGTCAGCTTCACGGAACGGCCCTCACGCCGGAACAGCGGCACGCCGAGCTGATCCTCGAGCGTCTGAACCTGCCGGCTGATCGCGCTCTGGCTCAGCGACAGCTCGTCGGCCGCACGCGTGTAGCTTTCGTGCCGCGCGGCGGCCTCGAACACCAGCAGCAGCGACATGGACGGGGTGAGGCGGCGGTAATTCATGAGTTTTATGCAAGTTTTGCCGGGGGAGAATTCGTTTGTTTCTCGTGCTGATTCGCAAGATACTGGATTTCCGGGTCGCGTGGAATCTTGCTCAAAACTCATGTTTCTGACCGAGGCAGCGCACCGGCTCCCCCCACCTCGCGCTTTCATCCCATGCCGATCGCTCCGTTGCCCCGTCCCGCCAGCCCGCCCGAGGGCCGTTACCGCGACTTTCTCGCCGCCCTTCGGGCCGCCGGATTCGCCGGCGAAATCCGCGCGGACCATGCGAACCGGACCGTGCAGGCCACCGACAACTCGATCTACCAGCGTCTGCCGCAGGCGGTGATCTGTCCCGCGCAGGCGGACGACGTGCGGCTCGTCGCGCGGCTGCTGGCCGAACCCGCGCACCGCGACGTCGCGGTGGCGGCGCGCGGCGGCGGCACCGGCACCAACGGGCAGTCGCTGACCGACGGCGTGGTCGTGGACCTGTCGCGCAACATGAACCGGATCCTGGAAATCAACGCCGACGAGCGCTGGGTGCGCGTGCAGGCAGGCGTCGTCAAGGACCAGCTCAATGCCGCGCTGAAGCCGCATGGCCTCTTTTTCGCGCCGGAACTGTCGACGTCGAACCGCGCGACGGTCGGCGGGATGATCAACACCGATGCGAGCGGGCAGGGCAGCTGCACGTACGGCAAGACGCGCGACCACGTGCTCGCGCTCGACTTCGTGCTGATGGGCGGCGAGCAACTGCACAGCGACGCGCTCGCGGACGACGAACTGGCGCGCCGCTGCGCGCGGCGGGACCGGGTCGGCAAGGTCTATCGCACCGCCCGCCGCATCAGCGACGAAAAGGCCGCGCTGATCGACGCGAAGTTTCCGAAGCTCAATCGCTGCCTGACCGGCTACGATCTCGCGCACCTGCGCGAACCGGACGGCCGCTTCAACCTGAACAGCGTGCTGTGCGGCGCCGAAGGCTCGCTCGGCTTCATCGTCGAAGCGAAGCTGAACGTGCTGCCGATCCCGAAGTATTCGGTGCTCGTCAACGTGCGCTACGCCGGCTTCATGGACGCGCTGCGCGATGCGCGCGCGCTGCTCGAGCTCAAGCCGCTGTCGATCGAGACGGTCGACTCGAAGGTGCTGATGCTCGCGATGAAGGATTTCGTGTGGAGCAGCGTGGCCGAGTATTTCCCGCAGGACGACGCGCGTCCGACGCTCGGCATCAACCTGATCGAATTCAGCGGCGACGATGCGCAGGACGTCGATGTGCGCGTGCGCGCGTTCGTCGACCATCTTCGCACCGACACGAGCGTCGAGCGGCTGGGCCACACGCTCGCGACCGGCGACGATGCGGTGAAGCGCGTCTATGCGATGCGCAAGCGCGCGGTCGGCCTGCTCGGCAACGTGCAGGGCGAGGCGCGCCCGCAGCCGTTCGTCGAGGACACCGCGGTGCCGCCCGAGAACCTGGCTGCATACATCGCCGAATTCCGCGCGCTGCTGGACGGCCACGGGCTGCAGTACGGGATGTTCGGCCACGTCGACGCGGGCGTGCTGCACGTGCGTCCGGCGCTCGACATGAAGGACCCGAAGCAGGCCGCGCTGGTGCGGCCGGTGTCGGACGCGGTGGCTGAACTCACGCAGCGGCATGGTGGCCTGTTATGGGGCGAGCACGGCAAGGGCGTTCGCTCGGAATATGCGCCGGCGTTCTTCGGCGAGCTGTATCCGTCGCTGCAGCAGCTGAAGGCCGCGTTCGATCCGCACAACCAGTTCAACCCGGGCAAGATCGCGACGCCGCCGGACAACACGCTGCGGCTGCTGAAGATCGACGAGGTGCCCACGCGCGGCGACCATGACCGGCAGATCGACGAGCGCGTCTGGCAGAGCTACGGCACGGCGATGCACTGCAACGGCAACGGCGCGTGCTACAACTTCGATCCGGACGACGCGATGTGCCCGTCGTGGAAGGCGACGCGCGAGCGCGTGCAGTCGCCGAAGGGGCGCGCGTCGCTGATGCGCGAATGGTTGCGTCTGCAAGGGCAGGCCGGCGTCGACGTCGTCGCGGCGGCGCGTGCGCGGCAGCCGTTTCTGCGCGGTCTCGCGGCCCGCTGGCGCAACAGCCGCGCGGCACGCAACGGTGAAGCGGATTTCTCGCACGAGGTATACGACGCGATGGCCGGCTGCCTCGCGTGCAAATCGTGCGCGGGGCAGTGCCCGGTCAAGGTCAACGTGCCCGAGTTCCGCTCGCGCTTTCTCGAGCTGTATCACCAGCGCTACCTGCGGCCGGTGCGCGACTACCTGATCGGCTCGCTCGAATTCACGATGCCGTGGATGGCGCGCGTGCCGGCACTGTACAACGGGCTGATGCGCGCCGGCTGGGTGCGCACGCTGCTCGAGCGGCACGTCGGGATGGTCGACAGCCCGCTCTTGAGCCGCTTCGATCTCGCGGCCGTGATCCGGCAGTGGCACGTGCGGCCGGCCGATCCGCAGGCGCTCGCCGCGCTGAGCGACGCGCAGCGCGCGCGCAGCGTCGTCATCGTGCAGGACACGTTCACGCGCTATTTCGACACCGAGCAGCTGGCGACGCTGATCGAGCTGGCCGCGCGCGTCGGCTTCCAGGTGTGGCTGGCGCCGCTCGCGCCGAACGGCAAGGCGTTGCACGTGCAGGGCTTTCTTCGCGCGTTCGGGAAGGCCGCGATTCGCAACGCGACGCAGCTGGCCGCGCTCGCGCGCTCGGGTGTCGCGCTCGTCGGCCTCGATCCGGCGATGACGCTCACGTATCGGCAGGAATACCTGAAGGTGACGGGGCTCGCCGACGTGCCGAAGGTCGCGCTGCCGCAGGAGTGGTTGCTGGATGCGATGCCGGAGGCCGGGGCGGGCGTGGGCGACGGATCGGCGGCGTACCGGCTGCTGCCACATTGCACCGAGAAGACCAACGCGCCGGACAGCGGCAAGCAATGGGCGCAGGTGTTCGCGCGGCGCGGGCTGCGCCTGGCGGTTCAGGCGACCGGATGCTGCGGGATGTCGGGGACCTACGGGCACGAGGCGCGCAACCTGCAGACGTCGAAGACGATCTATGCGCAATCGTGGGCCGCGCATGTCGACGCGCCGGAGCTGGAAGGCGAAGCGCTGGCGACCGGGTATTCGTGCCGCAGCCAGGTGAAGCGGATGTCCGCGCGGCAGGTGCGTCATCCGCTGCAGGCGCTGCTCGAGCACGTGCGTGCGGCGGGGTGACGGGGGATTGACGCGGCGCGGGCAGGTCGCGCTCGCGATGGCGCCGCCGGATGAGCGCATCGGCACTGCAACGCCTGCAGTGGCCGCACCGGACAGCGTGACGCATCCCCGCTGCTAATATGGCTGGAGACGGACGGCCCTGCCGGTCCGCAAGCCACACGTCTCCAAGGATCCCGCCGCATGCGTATCGATCCGTACAGCCTGGAACTGTTCATTTCCGTCGTTCAGGAAGGTTCCATCGCCCGGGCCGCCAGCCGCAACCATATCGCGCCGTCGGCGCTCAGCCGGCGGATCGCCGACCTCGAAGCGGCGATGGGCACGCCGTTGCTGATCCGCTCGCCGTCCGGTGTCGAGTTGACCGAAGCCGGTCGTCACGCGTTTTCCCGTGCGGTGTCGGTTCACGGCCAGTTGCAGTCGCTCGCGCGCGAGGTCCAGTCGCTGAGCGGTCAGGTCGCCGGCATCGTGCGTCTCCATGCGAACGCGTCGGCGATCGTCGGCTTCCTGCCGGAGCGGCTGAAGGCATTTCAGGCACGCTACCCGCTGGTGCAGATCGCGCTGACCGAAAAGATCAGCGACGAGGTGGTTCGCGCATGCCTGGACGACCGCGCCGACGTCGGCATCTCGGCGTGCGGCAAGATCCCCGGTGGGCTGGAGTCGTGGCACTTCGCCGACGATCCGTTGATGGTCGTGCTGCCGCTCGATCATGAACTCGCCGCGCTCCCCGCGCCGACGTTCGGCGACGTGCTCCGCTTTCCGCTCGTTGCATTGCAGGCAGGCGGCTCGCTCGACCAGACCCTGAAGGAACGCGCCGATGCGATGCGCATGCCGCTGAATCTGTCGGTGACGGTCAACAGTTTCGACGCGCAATGCCGGATGGTCGAAGCCGGGCTCGGCATCGGCATCGTGCCGACCAGCGCGGCGTCGGCGTTCGCCGGGTCGAACGGCTTCGTGCGCCGGCCGCTCGACGAGCCGTGGGCGCGCGAACGCGCGCTGCATGTCCACGCGCTCCGCAAATCGTCGCGCCTGAAGGCCGTCCAGGCGTTGATCGACGCGCTCGCGGCCGTCTGACGCCACGGGTTTACGCGGACATCGCGATCTGCGATGCCCCGCTTGCCGATCGAGCACTTCGTTTCCGGCAGCGCAGCCGTCTAGATTTCCGTTCAAGGAGAAATCAGATGGCGACAGTGGATCTGGCGGGCCGGATATTGTTTCTTTGCGACGATCCGGAGCGGGTCGAACGGCAGCTCGGCGGCACCGACCTGACGGAGGCCGCGGCGGGGCCGCTGCGGGACGACATATCGACCGATGAAATCACGCCGATGAGCGTGCTGACGCGCTTCGACGAGCGCCTTGGCCGCTTCCCGTATCTCGGCTTTCGAACCGGCGGCCGCAATCCGGTCGGGTCCGGTGCCGTGCTCGCCGGCGGCTTTCGCGTGACGGTCGCGGGGAATCGCTACGGCAAGGGATCGTCGCGCGAGCACAGTCCGCTCGCGGAATACCGCGCGGGCATCCGGCTCGTGATCGCGAAGAGCTTCGAGCGGATTTACCGGCAGAACGCGGACAACCTGGGACTGTTCACGTCGACGGATTTCGGATTGATCGAACGCATCCGGCGCGGCGAATCCATCGACATCGAGGAACTCGTCGCGTCGCGCGACAGCCTGGCCGCGTCGATCCTGCGCTGCGGCGGCCTGCTGCGCTACGGTGCGCAACACATGCGCGAGATCGAGTTCGCCGGCGAGACGGCCGATGCGACGGATGGCGCGGATGCCGCGGATGCCGCGCCGCGCACGCTCGCACAGAAAATTCTCGAGCGCCACGCGTTGCGCACGGAAGGAACCGGAACCTCGCGTGCGCCCGGCGCGGGCGTGTTCGTTCGCGCCGACTGGCGCTTCATCCACGAGTACTACACGGGGATGGCCACGCACATGCTGCATGCCGCATTCGGCAAGCCGCTGTCGCTGCATGAACCCGCGACGATTCTCGCGTTCGAGGATCACCTGTCGTATGCGCATCGCAGCGCGCTGCACGTGCGCAACGGGCTGCTTCCCGATGTGCGCGAGCTGTCGGACGCGCACCGGCAATTCGCGAAGGACTACGGGCTGACGAATCACGGCTACCTCGCTGAAATCGAATCCGGCAACGGCGGCATCGGCGAGGGCTCCGAAGGCATTTCGCACGCGATGATGGCCGAGCGCCATGCGTTGCCGGGCCAGGTCGTCGTCGGCACCGATTCGCACACGCCGCACAGCGGCGCCCTCGGTTGCATCGCGTTCGGCGTCGGGACCACGGACATGGCGAACGCGTTCGTCACGGGCGCGGTGCGGATGACCGTGCCGCCGTCGCTGCGGATCGAGTGCAACGGGGCGCTTTCGCGCGGCGTGACGGCGAAGGATCTCGTGCTGCATCTGCTTGCCGATCCGAAGATCCGCGCCGGCGCAGGGGTCGGCAAGGTGTTCGAGTTTGCCGGCACCGCCATCGCGCGACTGACGACCGACGAGCGCACGACGCTCACGAACATGACGGCCGAGCTCGGCGGCTTCACGGGCATCGTCGCACCCGATGCGGAGACGGTGCGCTTCCTCAAGGCGCGACGCGGCATCGACTTCGTGATCGAGCCGTGGATGTGCAGCGACGCCGGCGCACCCTATGCGGACGTGATCGAGATCGACTGCGCGCGCATCACGCCGATGCTCGCGGCACCCGGCGATCCGGGCAACGGCGTCGCGTTGCGCGATCTTCCGGAACGTCCGCGTATCGATATCGCGTATGGCGGCTCGTGCACGGCAGGCAAGCGCGAAGACTTCGACCACTATCACGAAGTGCTGGCGTGGGCGGCGGCGCGCGGGCTGCGCGTACCGGTCGGCGTCCATCTCTATCTGCAGTTCGGCACGTCGGACGTCCGCGACTACTGCGCGCGGCGCGGCTACCTCGACACCTTCGAACGGGTCGGCGCGATCCTGCTGCAACCGTCGTGCGGCGCGTGCGCGAACTGCGGGCCGGGCGCGTCGACGGCTGCGGGGCAAGTGACGATCAGCGCGATCAACCGGAATTTTCCGGGCCGGTCGGGGCCGGGCCAGGTATGGCTCGCGAGCCCGCCGACCGTCGTCGCGAGCGCACTGGCGGGCCGCATCGCTTCCTTTGCCGAATTGCAGGCGCAGTACCCGTAAGCGGCGCGGTGCCGCACGCGCGGCGGTCGCACATTCCAATGAAGAGATAAGGAGACAGACATGGCCATTCTGGAGCGCGCATCGAACCTGCGCGTCGCCGAACACACCGGAGCCGCAGCGACCGCATCGGCCGCGTCGGCGGCCGACATGGGCGCGATTTCGGCACGCCTCGACAGGCTTCCGGCGACGCGTGCGGTCTGGAAACTGATCCTGCTGCTCAGCCTCGGCTTCTTTTTCGAGCTCTACGATCTGCTCTTTACCGGCTACATCGCGCCCGGTCTCGTGAAGAGCCACATTCTCACGCCGACGACGGCCGGCCTGTTCGGCACGGCGGGCGTGGCGAGCTTCATCGCCGCGCTGTTCTGCGGACTGTTTCTCGGCACGGCCGCCTGCGGCTTCCTCGCCGACCGCTTCGGCCGCCGGTCGATCTTCACGTGGTCGTTGCTGTGGTACGTCGCGGCCAACACGGCGATGGCGTTCCAGGACACCGCGAGCGGCCTGAACTTCTGGCGCTTCGTGTCGGGAATGGGCATCGGTGTCGAGCTGATCACCATCGGCACGTACATGTCGGAACTCGCGCCGAAGCATCTGCGCGGCCGCGCGTTCGCGATCTGCCAGGCGATCGGCTTCTCGGCCGTGCCCGTCGTCGCGTTCCTGTCGTATCTGCTGGTGCCCGCGGCACCGTTCGGCGTCGACGGCTGGCGCTGGGTCGTGCTGCTCGGCGGGATCAGTGCGCTGTTCGTCTGGTACTTCCGCCGCAATCTGCCGGAAAGCCCGCGCTGGCTCGCGGGCAAGGGCCGCATCCGGGAAGCCGATGAAGTGCTCTCGCGCCTCGAGGCGCAAGTCACGCGGCAGTACGGGCGGCCGCTGCCCGAGCCCGGCCCGGCCGACCCCGTCCCGCGCAACGCGGGATTCGCCGACATGCTGAGGCCGCCGTACCGCAAGCGCACGCTGATGCTGGTCATCTTTCACATCTTCCAGACCGTCGGTTTCTACGGTTTCGCGAACTGGGTGCCGACGCTGCTCGTCAAGCAGGGGATCACCGTGACGTCGAGCCTGCTGTACACGACGATCATCGGGCTTGCCGCGCCGCTCGGGCCGCTGTTCGGCTACTGGATTGCCGACCGCTTCGAACGCAAGCACGTGATCGTGTGCATGGCTGCGCTCAATATCGTGAGCGGGTTGCTGTTCAGCCAGGCGTCAGCGGCAGTGGCGATCGTGACGCTGGGCGTGCTGCTGACGCTGGCCGGCAACATCATTTCGTTTACGTATCACGCGTACCAGCAGGAGCTTTATCCGACAGCCATTCGCGCGCGTGCCGTCGGCTTCGTCTATTCGTGGAGCCGCCTGTCGGCGGTGTTCAGCTCGTTCGTCATTGCGTTCACGCTGAAGGAATTCGGCGTCACGGGCGTATTCGTGTTCATTGCCGGTGCGATGGCGCTCGTCATGCTTGCGATCGGGCTGATGGGCCCGAAAACGCTCGGCCAGTCGCTCGAGCGTATTTCTCACTGAGCGGCACGCCGCGCGCGCGGCGGCCGGTGTCGCGTGCTGCTGCGCGCGATGCGGGTCACGTGCCGCATGCGTGAATCAGGAACTGCTGCAGCGCGGCGGCCGGCGCGCTCAGCTGCGCGCCCTTTGCCCAGATCATGCCGGCGTCCATTTGCGGGACGGCGTCCAGAATCGGCCGCGCTTCGATCCGCTTGCCTTCGAGCGACCACGGCCGGAACACCATGTCGGACAGCACGGTGACCCCAAAGCCGTGCGCCACCAGTCCGCGCAGCGCCTCCATCGAGCTGGTGCGAAACGCGATGTTCGGCACGATCCCTTTCTTTTTCCAGTAGCGCAGCGTCGACTGCTCGCCCTCGTCCACCGTGATCAGGATGTACGGATGCGCGGCGATGTCCTTCAGCGACGGCGCGTCGAGCTGCGCGAGCGGATGCGTCGGCGCGACCCACAGCTGTCGCCGCGAGCGGATCAGGACCTGGCTGCCGAACCGGCTCAGCTTGTCGACGTTCGACAGCAGCACCACGCCGATGTCGACGTCGCCGTCGAGGACCGCACGTTCGCTATCGGCCCGCTCCATGTCGCGCAGGTCGAACTCGATGAACGGATAGGTCGTGCGGAAGCGGGCGAGCAGTTCCGGCAGGAAATAGCCGAGCACCGTGTATGACGCGGCGATGCGCACGGTGCCGCGCATGTCGTGCGAGCGGAACGGCGGCTTGTGAACGGCATCGCGCGCGGCGTCGAGCACGCGGCGTGCGTGGTTGTAGAAGTCCTGGCCGTCGGGCGTGAGCGCGACACCCTGCGGCAACCGCTCGAAGAGCCGCGTGCCGAGCCCGTGTTCCAGCGCCAGCACCGCATTGGTGATCGCCGATTGCGACACGTGTTCGTTCGCCGCCGCCATCGAGAACTGGCCGGTCCGGGCGGCCGCAGCGAAGTAGCGCAACTGCCGGAGCGTGAGATCGAATGCCATCTGATTTTCGGATACCAGGATTGTCTATTTGTGATTTTACGATACCAATTCGGCTTCCTATACTGCGCTGAAAAATCACGCTTACCCCGGAGACAGTCCCGCCATGAACGCGCCAGATCCCGCCGTTGCGTCGCTCCAGCCGGCCGAAACGGCCGCCACGCCCGCCGCTTCCGTGTCGCTCGACGACAAGTACACGCTCGAAAAGGGCCGCGTCTACATCAGCGGCACGCAGGCGCTGGTGCGTCTGCCGATGCTGCAGAAGGCGCGCGACCTGAAGGCCGGGTTGAACACGGCCGGCTTCGTCTCCGGCTATCGCGGCTCGCCGCTCGGCGCGCTCGATCAATCGCTGTGGAAAGCGAAACGGCACCTGCAGGCGAACGACATCGTGTTCCAGCCCGGGGTAAACGAGGATCTCGCCGCGACGGCCGTATGGGGCACGCAGCAGATCAATCTGTGGCCGGGCGCGACGCGCGACGGCGTGTTCGGCATGTGGTACGGCAAGGGCCCGGGCGTGGACCGGACCGGCGACGTGTTCAAGCACGCGAACTCCGCCGGCAGCGATGCGCGCGGCGGCGTGCTCGTGCTCGCGGGCGACGACCACGCGGCGAAGTCGTCGTCGGTCGCGCATCAGTCGGAGCACGCGTTCATCGCGGCGGGCATTCCGGTGCTCTATCCGGCCAACGTGCAGGAATACCTGGACTACGGGCTGCACGGCTGGGCGATGAGTCGCTACTCCGGTCTATGGGTGGCGATGAAGTGCGTGACCGACGTAATCGAATCCACGGCATCGATCGACCTCGATCCGGACCGCGTGGAAATCGTCACGCCGACCGACTATACGATGCCGGACGGCGGCCTCAATATCCGCTGGCCCGATTCGCCGCTCGCGCAGGAGGCGCGGCTGCTCGACGAGAAGTGGTACGCGGCACTCGCCTATGTCCGCGCGAACCGGCTGAACCGCATCGTGATCGATTCGCCGACGCCGCGCATCGGCATCATCACGGCGGGCAAGGCGTATCTCGACGTGCGCCAGGCGCTGAGCGACCTCGGCCTCGACGACGAAACCTGCGCGAAGATCGGCCTGCGCGTGCTCAAGGTCGGCTGCGTGTGGCCGCTCGATGCACAGGACGCGCGTGCATTCGCCACGGGCCTGGAGGAGATCCTCGTCGTCGAGGAAAAGCGCCAGATTCTCGAATACGCGCTGAAGGAAGAGCTGTACAACTGGCGCGAGGACGTGCGTCCGAAGATCTACGGAAAATTCGACGAACGCGACAACGAAGGCGGCGAATGGTCGGTGCCGCGTGGCGACTGGCTGCTGCCCGCGCACTACGAGTTGTCGCCGGCACTCATCGCGAAGGCGATTGCGCGGCGTCTGTCGCGTGCGGACCTGCCCGACGACGTGCGCGCGCGCATGCTCGCGCGCGTCGCGATCATCGATGCGAAGGAGCGCGACGCGGCGAAGCCGCGCGTGTCGGTCGAGCGCAAGCCGTGGTTCTGCTCGGGCTGTCCGCACAATACGTCGACGAACGTGCCGGAAGGCTCGCGCGCGCTGGCGGGGATCGGCTGCCACTACATGTCGATGTGGATGGACCGCAAGACGGAAACGTTCAGCCAGATGGGGGGAGAAGGCGTCGCATGGCTCGGCCAGATGCATTTTTCCGGCGACAAGCATGTGTTCGTGAATCTCGGCGACGGCACCTACTTCCATTCGGGCCTCCTCGCGATTCGCGCGGCGATCGCGTCGAACGCGAACATCACGTACAAGATTCTCTACAACGACGCGGTCGCGATGACGGGTGGTCAGCCGGTCGACGGCGTGCTGACCGTGCCGCAGATCGCGCATCAGGTGAGCGCGGAAGGCGCGAAGCGCATCGTGATCGTGACGGACGAGCCGGAGAAGTACGACGCCGGTGTCGCGCTGCCCGCCGGCGTCGACGTCCATCACCGTGACCGGCTGGATTCGATCCAGCGCATGCTGCGCGACATCGCGGGCACGACGGTGCTGATCTACGACCAGACCTGCGCGACCGAAAAGCGGCGGCGCCGCAAGCGCGGCGCCTACCCCGATCCTGCCCGCCGCGCGTTCATCAACGACGCCGTGTGCGAAGGCTGCGGCGACTGTTCGGTGCAGTCGAACTGCCTGTCCGTCGAACCGCTCGATACGCCGCTCGGCACGAAACGCAAGATCAACCAGTCGTCGTGCAACAAGGATTTCTCCTGCGTGAAGGGCTTTTGTCCGAGCTTCGTGATGGCCGAGGGCGCGCAGCTGCGCAAGCCAGCGGCGGCGCGCGGCGGCAGTGTGGACACCGTCGACTTCGATGCGTTGCCGATGCCGACGTTGCCTGCGCTCGCGGGCGCGTACGGGATTCTCGTGACGGGCGTCGGCGGCACGGGCGTCGTGACGATCGGCGGCCTGATCGGCATGGCCGCGCAT
The DNA here is from genome assembly GCF_003853415.1 of Burkholderia sp. Bp9142. Taxonomy (GTDB): domain Bacteria; phylum Pseudomonadota; class Gammaproteobacteria; order Burkholderiales; family Burkholderiaceae; genus Burkholderia. The sequence goes on from NZ_QTPP01000051.1 coordinate 23,070, forward strand.
CTCGAACGCAAGGGCGTCACGGTGCTCGACATGGCCGGTCTTGCGCAAAAGGGCGGCGCGGTCCTCAGCCATGTGCAGATCGCGGCGACACCCGACGCGCTGCACGCGACGCGCATTGCCACGGGCGAAGCGCGGCTCGTCATCGGGTGCGACGCGATCGTGGCGGCATCGAACGACGTGCTGTCGCGTACCCGGCATGGCGTGACGGTCGCCGCGATCAACAGCGGCGCGACCCCGACCGCGGAGTTCGTCAAGAATCCGAAATGGACTTTCCCGGGCACGCAGACCGAGGCGGAGCTGCGCGAGAGCATCGGCGACGGGTGCGCGTTCATCGACGCCAACACGCTCGCGCTTGCGCTGCTGGGCGATTCGATTTACAGCAATCCGCTGCTGCTCGGCTTCGCGTGGCAGAAGGGCTGGCTGCCGCTGGAACGGACGAGCCTGCTGCGTGCGATCGAACTCAACGGCGTGTCGGTCGAGAAGAATCAGCACGCATTCACGCTGGGGCGCTATATCGCGCATCATGGCGCTGCCGCGGTCCAGCCGATCGTCGAGCCCGTTGCCGCGCCGCGGCGAACCGTGGTGCGGATACCCGAATCGCTCGACACGCTGATCGGCGCGCGGCAAGCGTTGCTGACCGCGTACCAGAACGACGCGTATGCGCGGCGCTATCGCGACGTGGTCGACCGCATCCGGGCCAGGGAGGCGGGGATCGGCGGCGCGTCGGGGCTGCCGCTGACGCGCGCCGTCGCCGCGAATCTGGCGAAGCTCATGGCGTACAAGGACGAATACGAAGTCGCGCGCCTGTATGCCGATCCCGCGTATCTGGAGAAGCTGCGTCAGCAGTTCGACGGCGTCCCGGGGCGGGACTACACGCTGAACTTCTATCTGGCGCCGCCGCTGCTGGCGAAGCGCGATGAACACGGGCACCTGCGGAAGAAGCGCTTCGGCGCATGGGTGCTGCCGGCCTTCCGTGTGCTGGCGAAACTGAAGGGGCTGCGCGGCACGCCGTTCGACGTATTCGGGCACACGGCCGAACGGCGCGACGAGCGCCGGTTGATTGCCGACTACATCGCGCTCGTCGACGAGTTTTGCGCGACGCTCGACGCGGAGCGTCTTCCGGTCGCGTTGCAACTCGCGAACCTTCCCGACGACATTCGCGGCTTCGGCCACGTGAAGGCGCGCAACATGGCGGCAGCGGAGCAGAAGCGGGAGCGGTTGCTGGCGGCGTACCGGATGCCGATGCGATCGGCCGCCAGTGCGTGACGTTCATCGGCGGCGGGCGCGGCTTACTGTCAGGCCGGGCTCGTCGTCATGCGTCATGCGGGCGGATTCGCGCGACGCGCGATGCGGGATGGTGCGGCGGCCGATCGGCCGCGGCCGTTCATGAATCGCCGCTTCGGCGCTTCAGCTTCAGGGAACGCGGCTTGCCCGCCGCCGGAAACGCGCCGACGCCGCGCGGCCGTTTCGGCTCGATGCCCGTCTTGCCGATCACGTGCCGGAAATCGATCTCGTGCGCGGCGAGCGCGCCGATCAGGGTCGCGATGACCGCGAGGTGGGAAGGGACGGTGCCCTTGCTCGAATAGTTGGTGATGGAACTTTCGTTCATCCGGATCAGGCGGGCGAACTCGCGCGCCGTCAACTGCGCTTTCTTCAACTCCTGTTGAAACTCCGCATACGCCATTGCACACATGTCGCTTCATCTCCGCAAAACCTGAATTGGCCCGCGAGGCGCCGGCGCCGACGGGTGGCGTTCCCGTCGTGCCGGCGTCGCGGGGCGTTACATCTTCACCTGGTCGAGGAAGGTCTTCTTGCCGGTCTTGTAGCCGTAGATCGAGATGATCCCGTGCGTCAGGTCGCCCTTCGTGTCGAACGTCGTCGTGCCGATCACGCCTTCATACTTCGTCGACGGCATCGCGGCGAGGATCTTCGCCGGGTCCGTCGAGTTCGCGCGCTTCATCGCGTCGACCGCGATGTAGACCGCGTCGTATGCGAACGGTGCATCGAACTTGATGCCCTGGTTGAAGCGCTTCTGGTACTTCGCGAGGAACGCCGCGCCGCCCGGCATCTTCTCGAGCGCCGCACCGGCCTGCGAGCACAGCACGTTGTCGGCCGCCGGGCCGGCCAGCTCGGCGAGCGAGTCGGTGCACACGCCGTCGCCGGACAGGATCTTCGCGCGCAGGCCGAGCTGCTTCGCCTGCTTCGCGAGCGGGCCGCCGGTGGCGTCCATGCCGCCGTACATGATCGCGTCGGGGTTCTCGCCCTTGACCTTCGTGAGAATCGCGCGGAAGTCGACCGCCTTGTCGTTGGTCGCGTCGTGCGACAGCACCTTCAGGCCAAGCGCCTTCGCCTTCTTCTCGAATTCGTTCGCGAGACCCTGCCCGTAGGCGGTCGAATCGTCGATCACCGCGACGCTCTTCACGCCCTTCGACTGCGCATAGCTCGCGAGTGCCGGACCTTGCTGCGCGTCGGTCGCGACCACGCGGTAGGTCGTCTTGAAGCCCTGTTGCGTATAGGTCGGGTTCGTGGCCGACGGCGAGATCTGCACGATGCCCGCGTCGCTGTAGATCTTCGACGCCGGGATCGATGTGCCCGAGTTCAGGTGGCCGATGACGGCGACGACCTTGTCGTCGACGAGCTTCTGCGCGACCTGCGTGGCCTGGCGCGGGTCGGCCGCGTCATCCTGCGCGTCGAGCTGCAGCGTGATCTTCTTGCCGCCGATCGTCAGGCCCTTCGCATTGATCTCCTCGACCGCGAGGCGCGCACCGTTCTCGTTGTCCTTGCCGAGATGCGAAATGCCGCCCGTCGTCGGTTCGACGCTGCCGATCTTCACGACCTGGTCGGCCATCGCGCCCGACGCGGCCGCGAATGCGGCGGCTGCCAGTGCGACGGTGATCAGGGGTTTGCAGCGCATGCCGACAGTGCTTCGTTCCATCTGCCATCTCCGTTGATTGATGTTTCTGTTGCAGTCCGGTCGTCCGCGCGCCCTTGTGAGGCGGTCGGTGTGCCGGACGAGTCTTCGTGACCCGTGAGGGTTTGCATGCCGCCGGGCAGTCGATGTCGATGAACGACGCCGGCGCCACGCAGTGCCCGGGCGAGCCGGCGATTTCGTCTGACTAAATGAAATCCGTATGAATATATCCGAACGCATGTGCGCTCGCTTCTGCGAATTGCGCAATCCTGCGCAAATGTGAGGCGATCGCGCGGCTGTTTCGTCGGCCTGCCGTGCGAGGGTGTGGCCGTCTCGCGCCATCGAATGTTCCGATTATTCGGCCTGGCTGATACCGATGGCCATGAACAGTGCGATGCAATCAATCACGAACTGTTCGGTCGATTTGTCTGCACACTTTTTGGCGCTGCTCGGGAATGCGCAATCGCGCTCATCGCAATGCCGCGCCGAGGCCGCCATCTGGTTGATGCAACTAACGGTCAAGCCCGATGGCGTTGACGAATTGGTATCGACTCACACGAGCAGCGCATGTATTTCGCTGCGCAGATGACGGGGCCAGGCTTGACCGGACTGCTGCCGGCTCCCGGTTCGCTTGAACCGGTCCTGCCGTTCGACGAAGCCGAGAGCCTACGTCCGTCCGCGCAAGGCCACGAAGATCACGCCTGCGACCGCCAGCAGGCCGCCGCACAGCGTCTCGGTGCCGGGCCGCTCGCCCGTCAGCGCCATCGACAGCGCGGTCGCGACCGCCGGTGTCAGGTAGAGGAAATTGGCGGCGCGCGCCGCGCCGAAGTAGCCGAGTGCGAAGGTCCAGGTTGCGTAACCCAGCGCGGCGGGAAAGACGCCGAGCACCAGGACGGCGAGCGCCGTGTCGTGTGACGCGCCGCCGCCGAGCGACACGAGCGCGCCGGGCAACCACGGCGTGAGCAGCAGCGCACCGGCCAGCAGCGTATACGCGGCGCAGGGCAGCGCGCCGTACACGGGAATCAGCCGCCGCTGCAGCACGAAATAGCTGGCCGAACACAGTGCCGCGCCGAGGATCAGCGTGCTTCCGGAGCCGAGGACGAGGCCGCCCGGCTGGCCGTGCGCGATCACGGCGATGCCGGCCAGGCTGACCAGCGAACCGAGCCATCCCCAGCGATTGAAGTGTTCGCGCAGAAACACCGCGGCCAGCAGCGCCGTGAAGATCGGCAGCGTGTTCACGATGAAGCTCGCCGCGCCGGCCGACACGGTTTGCTCGCCGGTATTGAGCAGCGCGTTGTAGAGTGCGATGCCGAGAAAGCCGCAGACGAGAAAGCGCAACGCGTCGCCTTTGGCCGGCATTCGAGGCCGCCGCCACGCGAGCCATGCGATCACGAGCACCGCCGCGGTCGCGAAGCGTGCGGCCGCGAGTTGCAGCGGGGCCAGCCCGTGCAGGCCGATCCGGATGAACGGGAAGGCGGAGGCCCACGAGACGATCGTGAACGCCACCGCACCGGCCGCGACGAGCGGCAGTCGCGCGCCGCGCGACGAGGAGGAAAGCGTATTCATGCGGCAATGGTGCGGCGTGGCGAGATGTTAAGCTAGCGCACAGATCGACCTGCGGATATGACCATGGCTCACAGCTCGGTGCGACGCCGGGCCGATGGCTCGGCGCACACGCGGCAGCGTGTGGCGGACGCGCTGCCGGCCGTCATGTCGGCACCCGGCCCGCGGCCGCCGCTGGCGAGCCTGGAGACCGTCTGCACGGTGGCGCGTCAGGGTTCGTTTCTGGCGGCCGCCGACGTCCCCGGCGTCACGCACGGCGCGATCAGCCGGCGCGTGGCGGCCGTCGAGAACTGGTTGGGCATGGCGTTGTTCGAACGTCATGCGCGCGGCGTGCGGTTGACGCCGGACGGCCAGCGCTTCGTCGGCCGGATCGAACATGCGTTCGCCATCATCGACGGCGCGGCCGATCAGTGGCGCACGCCGCGCACGCCGCGACTGGTCAGAATGAGCGTGGTGCCGGCGTTCGCGCAGCTCTGGCTGCTCGAGCGCCAGCATGCGCTGGAGAGCGAAGCGCCGGCGTTGCGCATCGAACTCGGCATCGAGCTTCGCAATGTGGATATCGCCGCCGGCGAAGCGGATCTGTCGATCCGGTACGGGCGCGGCAACTGGCGTCAGCTCGAGACCCGCGCGTTCATGCCGGAGACGCTCTATCCGGTCGCGCATCCGCGGCTGGCCACGCAGCTGGCCGCGCTGCGCCGTCGAAACGGTGACGCCGCGCTGCTCGAGATGCCGCTCCTGCACGACTCCGACGTGACCGGCTGGCGTACCTGGTTCGACGCGCTCGGCATTCCGTTCAAGCCGCGCGCGCAGGATCGCCGTTTCGAGGACTACAACCTGGTGCTCGCGGCGGCCGAAGCGGGGCTCGGCGTGGCGTTGGCGCGGATGCCGCTCGCGGATGCGTATCTCAAGCGCAGCGCGCTCGTCCGCGTGAGCCGGCATGAGGTCGACTCGCTGCTCAGGTATCACTTCGTGCATGCGAAGGGCGAGAATCGTCCGGAGGTGCTCGCGCTGATGGAGCGGATGCGGGCCGCGCTGGGATAGGTGGCAGCGGCGTCGAGGGGCGCGACGAAGGCGGCGCGGATGCTGCCGCCGCTCGACCCGGGATACCGGATCGTCGACAATGCGACCGCGGAAAATCGCGGGATCCGATAGATAAACGAGAATCTAACGTGTTGAACCGTTCGAATGCAGAGGGAATGAGGAATGAATAGACCTGACAAGTCGTCGAAAGCGCGTGCGGCGCTCGACCAGCTGTTTTCGGGCATGGCGCCCGCGGACGCGCAGCAGCGCGCGTCGCGCCCGGGCAATCCGTTCGAGGCGGCAGGCGACCCCGCCGGCGCCGACGGCCGCGTCGAAGTCACGCTGTCGACCAGAATCCAGTTGCGCGGCTATCCGGGCGCGGATGCGTTCATGAAGCGCATGGCCGAAGCCTGGGGTCTGACGTGGGGCCCGTACGACGCCGTGCGGGCGACGGCGACGCTGCCGTCCGGCTGGCGCTCGCGCCGGCTGCCGGAAGTCACGCAGATCGTCGACGAGCGCGACGTGCTGCGTGCGGAAAGCAGCCTGCAGGGCGGCGAGATGTCGTATCTGAAAGTGCATCCGCGCTACTACATCGATGCGCGCAAGGGGTTCGGCTGGCGCAAGTCGTCGAAGGCGTCCGACGATCCGGATCTCGACGGCCCCGACTGGAACTGCTACGTGATGGATCGGGAGAAGTCCGTCGAAGTGCACGAGCTGACGACGTCGTCGTCGAAAGCCGACATGGACGATGCGCGCGCGACGTTGCTGAAATGGCTCGACGAGCACTATCCGAAGCATCGCGATCCGTTCGCGTACTGGACGGACTGCGAACGTCCGTTGTAAGGCCGCACGGCGTGCGGCCATCGCGGAGGGCAATTGAAACACAACGGTCCCGTCCCGATTCTCTGGGCAGCGTTCGCCGCGGCGGTCGGCTCGACCGTCATCGAGCTGCTGCTCTGGCCGATCGTCGGCGAGGATGCGATCCACAACCTGCTTCGCGACGCACGCCTCACTGCCGCCATCGTGATGGGGCAGTCCGTGCTCGGCCCGTCCGCGGGGTTCGATCCGGCGATCATGGGCGTGGCGACGCTGGTGCATGCCGCGCTGTCGCTCGCCTATGCGGCCGTGCTGGCGATGGTGGTCCGCCACCTGTCGGCCGGCGCCGCGCTGCTCGCCGGCGGCGCGTTCGGACTCGTTCTCTACGGCATCAACCTGCACGCGTTCACCGCGATCTTTCCGTGGTTCGTTCCGGTGCGCGGCGCGATCACGCTGCTCGCCCATCTGGTCTTCGGGGTGACCGCGGCGGGCGTCTACTGCATCGTCCGGCGCCCGCCGCGAGCATGATCGCCGGCGGTTGCCGCGTCGCGCTTGCGCATCACGACCCCTGGAATAATCCGGCGTGCCCTGTCGTTTAATGGTCGGGTGACCCTATACGAAGCCGGGCGCCGTCCGTGACGCCAAGGGTCGAGTGGCCGGGGGCAATCATGCAGGAGCCGATCATGTACAACTTGTTTCGGTTCGGGATGGGCATCGTCTGTCTCGGGTGTTCGGTATGCGTCCTGGCGCAAACGTACGACGACTCGTCGGAAGACGGCGCTCGCTGCCGTGCGGTCGTCGCGCAAGCGGAAATCGACGGCACGGAACAGCAGATCGTCGGGCGGGCGTGCCGGCAGAGCGACGGCACCTGGCAGATGGTGTCAAGCCCGGACGGCAGCATCGTGTGGTATCCGGATACCGCCTATCCGTACACCGACCCGTGGTACTGGGGGCCGGCGGTGTTCGTCGGCACGGGCGTGAGTTTCGTCTTCATCGACCGCTTCCATCATCGCCATCACTTCGACCACTTCGGTCATTTCGGTCACTTCGACGGGGGGATGCGCGGCCGAGTCGGCGTTCCGATGGGGGCGGGCTTTCATCGTGGCCCGGCCTTCGTCGGCGGCGGCCACGGATTCGGCGGCATGCGGCGGCATTGAGCCGCCGTATGTTCGCGTTCAGACCAGCATGCTTGCGGCGTAGTGCTGCTGGCTGGTATGAACCGGCCTTTGGCGCATACCCTTGCGACGTTGCCTGAATGTCGCATGGCGGCGAATCACAATCCGGTCAGCGGCTCCACCGTCGAGACCTTTCGCTAGGTGGCATGACTGGGCGAAACCGTGGCGGCGCGCGCGGGTACCAGGCGTACCAGGAGAAGCATCCCCATCAACAGCAGGCTCGCCACCACCGAGAGGGCGACATACGGCGTGCCATAGCGGCTTGTGAGCATGCCCATCAGTCCCGAGCCGAACGCGCCGCCGAGCGATCCCAGCGCGCTGATCATTGCGATGCCGGCCGGCGCGCTACGCTTGTCGAGCTGCGCGGACGGAATCGTCCAGAACAGGATCGGCACCGTGAACATGGATAGCTGAGCAATGCCAACCAGCACGACAGTGGCACGGATATCGCCTGCCGCGATCCGTAGCAGCAACAGGCACAGCGCGGTGGCAAGGAAGCAACCGGCCAGATGCCAGCGTCGCTCCAGGCAGCGATCGGAACTGTACGCGATCAGCACGTTGCCAACCATGGTGAATGCGGAGATCAAGCCAGACAGCGAGCCGATGGTTGCAATACTGGAGACGCCGGCCGCCTTCAGGATGGTGGGCGTCCAGAACGTGACGGTGCTCAGGCCCAGATGAACGCTGAAGTAGACGACGGTCAATCCGATCACGCGCCTGTCGAACAGGATCGAAAGCAACGTTGCCCGGCCCGCTGGAACCACCGCCTTGTCGTGCGTGGCCTGGAGATCGCGCGCGAGCATTTCTCGTTCTGTATTGGAAAGCCAGGTCACGCCTTCAGGACGATCGCTCAACAGGAATGGCGCGAGTACCCCAAGTGCAATTGCCGGCAGGCCCTCGAGCAGGAACAGCCACTGCCATCCGCGGAGCCCCCAGCTGCCTTGCATCTGGTTCATGATCCAGCCCGATAGCGGGCCGCCGGTGATACCGGCGATTGGCACGGCGAGCAGAAGGATGCTGTTGATGCGCGCACGCACGGCATCGGGGAACCAGTACGAGAGATACAACATCAAGCCTGGAAAAAATCCGGCCTCTGCCGCCCCCAGCAGGAAGCGCACGAAGTAAAGCGACGCTGCGCCGCTCACGAACATCTGCGCAACCGTACACAAACCCCACAGCACCATGATCCGCAGCAGCGTCCGCTTCGCGCCAATGCGTGCGAGCAACAGATTGCTAGGCAGCTCGAACGCGGCATAGCTCACGTAGAACACGCCCGTCGCGACACCAAAGACAGTCTCGCTCAAACCGAGGTCCGTCAGGAACTGCAGCTTGGCGAAGCTGATGTTCACCCGGTCGACGAAGTTCAGGACGTAACACAGAAACAGGAACGGCAAGATGCGCAGCGCGATCTTTTGGTAGAGCCGTGAGGACCGAAACAGGGACATTGACATTCCTCTTCGTCGGGGCTGGATAACGACTCGATCCTTGCCGTGCGCGCGCCAGTTGGCACAGTGAGCGGATCTCGGGGCACACATCCGTCAGAGTCGTCGACCGCAACGGCGGACGCTGGCACGACGGAAATGGTCTATTGGACCGACGCACACAAACCCGTACGGTTTGCTGCCATCACGCTTGATCCTGCGGCAAATTCTAGGTCGACGACGAGGCATCATGCTCTCGGTGTTTTCCACTAAATCCCGTAATTTGGAATTTATCGTAAGTAATTTGGCCAAATATTTAGACGAAATATAGTGAAAATTCCGCCATGAGGAATGGTTGTGTAATGGAGTTGCAAGGCGCGCCATCGCGCGACGGCGCGTCGTCTGACGGTAGACGGCGCCCGGATGCAGGATCGCGGCGCAACTGCGATCTGCCATGTTTGATTGGTTCGGGAAGCAGCCTGCCTCGCGCACGACGCGGCGGGCCGCCTGCAATGAGCGCCTTCGTTCGCGAGTACGCCGTCCAGGTCTCGCGAGTCGCGGCCGAGCAGCACCTCGAAACGCATGACGCGCACGAGCGGTATGCCAGCGAGGGCTCGGTCACTGGCGCCGCACTCGTGCTCGAGTGCCTGCGCACCGTGCAGGTGCGCCAGGGGCACCTGCGGCGAAGACGCCTGACACACGATGCCCGGAGTCAGGCGTTTCTGTTCTTGCCCGCCGGACTGATCGCGAGTTCGACGATCGGTGCCGCGCAAAGCCCGCACGCGGCGATCGACGCGATGCTCATCGGCGTCGACCTGGGCCCGAATCTGCCCGTCACCGGATCGCTCGCAACGATTCCGTGGCTCGCCGCGATCCGGCGCGAAGGGTAGCGGATCGGCTTCGGGGAATTTCTCGCAGTCGGTGCATGCGTGATGTTGCCGGCCTTGCTGCTCGCGCTGGCTGCGCGGCTCGCGCTCGTCGCCTGACGCGTGACGCATGACCCACGTCAGGCGACCGATTCGACCTAGAACGAATAGGCCAGCGACGCGAACAGGCTGCGCGGCGCGCCCGGCGTGACCCACAGGCTGTTGTACGAGCTGACGTAGGTCGTGCGGTTGAACAGGTTGTTCAGGACGACTGACGCACGCAGGTGCTTGTCGACCTGCACATAGCCGTTGAGCTGCACGGTCGCGTAGGCGGGCAGCGCGAAGCCGTCCTGCGTGTTCGCGGTGTTGCCGGCGCGGCGGCCGACGTAGATCACGCCCGTGCCGACACCGGCCTTGTCCGCGAACGGCAGCGCCGTTTCGTACATCAGCAGCGCACTGCCGCTCAGGCGCGGTATGTCGACGAGCCGCGCGCCGGGCGTCAGCACCGTATCGCGCGTGACTTCGGCGTCGACGTACGCGAGGTTGACGATACCGCGCAGGCCGTGGCCCAGGTCGCCGTTCCATTCGAATTCGACGCCGCGGCTACGCACTTCGCCGGCCGCGCGCGAAAAGCCGGCATTCGCCGGATCGGCGGTCAGCACGTTGCGCTTGTTGACGTGGAACGCCGCGATGGTGGCGAGCCAGCGCGTGCCGGCCCATTTCGCGCCGGCTTCATAGCCATGCCCCTTCTCCGGGTCGAACGCGCGGCCGTCGGCATCGGCGCCGTTGTTCGGCCGGAACGAGTACGCCGTGTTCGCATACAGCGACAGCGCGGGGCTCATTTCGTACACGACGCCGAGGCGCGGGCTCACCGCCGTCTGCAGCTGGCTGGTCGTCACGCCTTTCAGGCGATTCTCGACCGACTGGTGGAAGCGATCCCAGCGCAGCCCGGCGAGGACTTTCCAGTGCGGCCCGAACGCCAGCGTGTCCTGCGCGTAGAGGCCTTGCCCGTCGTCGCGCTCGAGCAGGTTGGTCGCGGTGCGCGGCGCGGGCGCCGGCTGGCCGTAGACCGGAGCGAAGATGTCGATCGCGTACGGCGCGGCGGCGGTCGGCGTCGAGCGCGCAACGAACTGGTCGTAGTTGAAGCGATACGCATCGACGCCCATCACGAGCGTGTGGCCGATGCCGCCGGTGCGGAACTTGCCGGTCGTCTCGAGCCGGCCTTGCAGGTCGTTCGAGTGAAACGCGACCTGCCGATAGCGGCGCCACAGCGTGCGGCCGTCCGGCTGCAGCGCGAACGCTTCGGACGAGCGTCCGGACAGGTCGGTGTCGCGCTGAGCGAAGCCGGCGTTGATCGACCAGCGGGCATCGATGCGATGCTCGAGCGTGAACTGGTGGCCCGTGTTGCGCACGTCGTAGTCGCCGTCGCGCGGCTCGCCGAGGAAGCGCGATGCCGGAATCGCGCCGAGCTGGCCGTTGACCGCCACCACGCCGCGATCGAGCGGCGCGCGCTGGCGCACGCTCTCGAACTCGTAGTGGAGCGTCGTGTCCGCGCCGATGTCCCACGTGAACGAGGGGGCGAACAGGTAGCGTTTGCTCGACACCGTATCGCGGAAACTGCCGTTGTTCTCGTTCATCGCGACGAAGCGGTATGCGAGCGATTTCGTGACGGGCCCGGTCGAATCGAGCGTCTGGCGCAACGCGCCGTAGCTGCCGGCCGACACGCCGACGGTGTTCGAGCGCGCGAACTGCGGCTGTTTCGTCGTGTAGCTGATGAGCCCGCCCGGATCGCCGCGGCCGTACAGCGCGGACGCGGGCCCCTTGAGCACTTCCATGCGCTCGAGGTTGGCGGTGTCGCGCGGGACGCTGATCCCGCGATTCCACGAGAAGCCGTTGACGAGGTAGTCGGTGCCCGATGTGTTGCCGTCACCGGCGAAGCCGCGCACCGCGTAGTTGTCCCAGAGGCCGCCGAAGTTGTTCTGCCGCGCGACGCCGGCGACCCAGTCGTACAGGTCTTCGCCGCGCGTCGCGGCGACGGTCTGGGCCAGTTTCGCGTCGACGCTGCTGACCGCGAACGGGATCTCCATCACGTCTGTCTCGGTGCGTGTCGCGCTCGTCGATTCGGGCGCGCGAAACGGGGCGCTCGCGCGTTGCCCCGAGACCTCGATGGCGGGCAGCGACAACTCCTGCGCATCGGCGGCGCTCAGGCCGGCCGTGCCGACGACGATGGCCATCGGTGCGGCCGCCCAGTTCTTCCTGCTCATACCCCGTCCCTTGATGTGGTTGGCGTTCGGGCACGGCGGACCGTCTCGCGCCGGCATTTGTGTTCCAAACAGTACATTCGCGCCGAAATTTAATGGAAATGAGAGGCATTTGCAATCGTAAGTTGATGGCCCGCGTGCAATACGAAGCGCCCGGCAACGGCGCGGCGGTCGCCGGCGCTTGTTCGACCGTCCTGATCATCAAATTCCGAATGGCGGGAATCTGGTTAAGCATGGATGACGCGTGGCGAACTGGAGATTGGTGGTTTTTCCCGTAAATTCCCGGAATTGATGGGGTAAACGTGGACCGCGCCGGGGCGGTGTCGGCGTCTTTGTTGTTTGACAAATCCCGTAACTCGGGATTAAAGTAAAAACCATCTCATTCAAACCGTCGAGCTGCCGCATGAACATCCCACAGTTGGAGATCGATACCGGAACACGAAGCGGAGCGAGCGTCGTGCTCGAGACGGCGCGTGATGCGGGCGTCGACGTCTGTTTTGCCAATCCCGGCACCACCGAGATGCCGTTCGTCGGCGCGCTCGACACCGTGGCGGGTGTGCGCTCGATCCTCGGCCTGTTCGAGGGGGGCTGCACCGGCGCCGCGGACGGCTATGGCCGCATGGCCGGCAAGCCGGCGATGACGCTGCTGCATCTCGGGCCGGGGCACGCAAACGGCATCGCCAACCTGCACAACGCGCGCCGCGCCCGCACGCCGATCCTGAACATCGTCGGCGATCACACGCGCGACCATCTGAAGTACGACGCACCGCTCACGTCGGACATCGAGTCGCTCGCCCGCCCCGTGTCGGTGTGGTACCGCAGCGTCGCGCGCGACACGGATCTCGCGACGGATACGGCCGATGCGATCTCGGCCGCGACGGGCGCGCAGCGCGGCGTCGCGACGCTCGTGCTGCCGGTCGATCTCCAGTCGGCCCAGATGCGCGATGCGGCGTCGCCCGCCGTCGTTCGCCCGGCCGAGGTGTCGTTCGACCCTGCGCAGGTCGAGCGGGTCGCGGATCTGCTGCTCAGCGGCCATCGCGCCGTGCTGCTGATGGGCGGTCGCGCGCTGTCGGCCCGCGGGCAGCGCGCGGCGGCGCGCATCGCGGCGGCGACCGGCGCGACCTGCTTCAGCGAAACCTTTCCGGCGCGCGCCGAGCGCGGCGGCGGCCTGCCGGACATCGACCGCCTGCCTTACTTCCCCGAGCCGGCGCTGGCCGCGCTGGCCTGCCGGCGCGTGGTGCTGGCGGGCGCGCTCGCGCCCGTCACCTACTTCGGCTACGAAGGCATTCCGGGCGAGCTCGCGCGGCCTGAGGACATCGTGACGCTGGCCGCGCCGGGCGACGCGGCCGACGACGCGCTCGACGCGCTGGCGGACCGCATTGGCGCGCCAGGGAACGCCGACGGCGTGCCAGTCGAGCGCTGGCAAGTGGAAGAGGTGCCGCTGACCCCGCAGGCCGTCGGCCGCGTGCTGGCGAATGCCTTGCCCGACGACGCGATCGTGTCGATCGAGGGCGGCACGTGCGGCTATCCGTTCGTGACCGCGTCGGCACGCGCACGTCGCCACACGATCCTCACGAATACGGGCGGCGCGATCGGCCAGGGTTTGCCGGTGGCGCTCGGCGCCGCCGTCGCGTGCCCGGAACGCCGCGTGTTCGCGCTGCAGTCCGACGGCAGCGCGCAGTACACGATCCAGGCGCTGTGGACGATGGCGCGCGAGCGTTTGCCGATCGTGATGCTGATCGCGTCGAACCGGCGCTACGGCATCCTGCAGACCGAACTCGCGCGCAGCGGCTTGCCGGCCGACACGCCGCACGCCAGCCGCCTGACGCTGCTGGACGATCCGCCGATCGACTGGCTCGCGCTGTCGCGCGGCTACGGCGTGCCGGCCGAGAGTGCGAGCACGGCGCAAGCGCTGATACAGGCGCTCGACGACGCGCTCGCGCACACCGACGGGCCGAGGCTCATCGAAATGTGCCTGTCCTGATCGCGCGATTCGCATTCCCCTTCAATCCCGACTCTCACCTTTCATCGCTATGGATCTGCAACTCCACGGAAAAGCCGCGTTCATCACCGGCGGCAGCATGGGCATCGGCAAGGCCGTCGCGCTCGAGCTGGCCCGCGAAGGCGTCAACGTCACGATCGCCGCGCGACGCATGGCACACCTCGAAGCGGCCGCCGCCGAGATTCGCGCGGAACTCGCGCCGCTGGGCGACACGGCGGGTGCCATCCTGCCCGTCACGGTGGACACGACCGACATGGCGTCCGTCGAAACGGCGATGGCCGCGAGCGTCGAGCGCTTCGGCCGGCTGGACATCCTGCTGAACGGCGCCGCGCATCCGGGCGGCCTGGTGCGGGCGGAACTGGAAAACGCCGACCCGCAGGGGCTGCTCCAGGACATCGACATCAAGGTGGTCGGCTACCTGCGTTGCGCGAAGGCGGCCGCACCCTACATGCGGCGCAACGGCTTCGGCCGGATCGTCAATATCGGCGGCCTGACGGGCCGCGGCAGCAAGCAGCTGTCCGGCATGCGCAACGTGGCGATCGTGCACCTGACCAAGACGCTGTCCGACCAGCTCGGCCCGTTCGGCATCACGGTCAACACGATTCACCCCGGCGTCGTCGAGACGCCGCACATCCACGAACTCTACGAGAAAGAGGCGCAGAAGCAGGGGCTCACGGCCGCGGAGGTCGAGGCGAACTACGTCAAGGTCACGCCGATCCGGCGCGTGCTGCAGCCCGAGGAAATGGGGTGGATCGTCGCGTTTCTCGCGTCGCCGAAATCCGGCTCGATCACCGGCGAGTCGATCGGCTGCGACGGCGGGCTCACACGCGGCATTTTTCTCTGACACAAGGAGCATTTCATGACCGCAACCGTACTGGTCGCCACGGCCGGGCAAGGCATCCTGCGCTCGAACGACGACGGCAAGACCTGGCATCGCCTCGGGCTCACCGAGCCGATCGAGTTCGACGGCATCGTGCGCGCGCTCGCGGTGGATTCCGCGACGCCGTCGCGCGTCTATGCCGGCGCCGATGCCGGGCTATGCATCAGCGAGGATGGCGGCGCGCACTGGTTTCGGCCCGAGAACCTGCTGAACGGGCAGACGGTCTGGTCCATCGCGATCGATCCGTCGAATCCCGCGGTGCTCTATGCGGGCACCGGCGCCCCGTCGCGCGCCGCGCTGTACAAGTCGAGCGACGCGGGCCTGACGTGGGAGAGAACGGCGCCCGAGTTCCCCGAGTTTTGCGCGGGCGTCAATCGCCCGCGGCTGCTGACCATCTGCGTGGATCCGGACGACGGCCGCAACGTCTGGTATGGCGTGGAGGAGGGCGGCGCGTGGCGCAGCCGCGATGCCGGGGCGAGCTGGACGCGCGTGGACGGCCCCGGCACGGCGATCCGCAACAGCGACATTCATGCGATCGCCGTGCTGTCCGCCACGGCGGAGCGGCCCAAGACGACGGTGCTGCTGACGGTGAACGCGGTGCATGTGAGCGAGGACGATGGCCAGACCTGGGACGGCAAGCTGTCGCGCGATCGTTTCGACGGGTTGTACTACACACGCACGGTCGTGCAGTTGCCGAAGCCGGACGGCGACCTGCTGATGGCGATCGGCGACGGCACGCCGGGCACCCGAAGCCGCATCTATCGCTCGACCGATCGCGGCTACGCGTGGCACGAGACGGATCTGCAGGTGCCGCCGAATTCCACCTTCTGGGCGTTCGGCGTCCATCCGGCCCGGCCGGAACTCGTCTATGCGGGCACCAAGTACGGGCACCTGTTCTGCTCGCGCGACGGCGGCCGGAACTGGACCAGGGAATGGCGCGATTTCAGCGAGATCACGGCCGTCGCGTGGACGCCGTTCGAGGCGCCGCTCGTCGCCCACGCGCAGTCCACCCATTGAGCGGAGCGAACGATGACACCGTCCGACATCCAGCGACACGCCGAGCACGCGAACGCGAGCGGGCTGCCGCTGCCGACGCCGCGCGTCCAGCGCACCCACCTGTCGCTGTTCGTGCGTGACCCGGTGCGCTCGAGCACCTGGTACGCCGAGGTGCTTGGCATGACGGAAACCGCGCGCGGCGAGCAATGGGTGTTCATGTCCTTCGGCCAGAAGCACCATGACATCGCGCTGATTCGCGCGGCGTCCGACGCGGAGCTCGGCACGATCGGCCTGCAGCACTACGGGCTCGAGATCGCCGGCGGCCTGACCGAGCTGCGTCGCCTGTACGGCATGCTGATCCGCCGCAACGTGCCGATCGTCAAGATCACCGATCACAAGGTCGGGATCGGCGTGTATTTCCCGGATCCGGACGGCAACCGCCTCGAATTCTTCTGCGAAACCGTCACGGACGACGAAGAGGGCAAGCGCGTGCTGCACCGGTACAACGCACCGAGCGATCCCGTGCAGCTCGAGCCGCTGTTCGACTGACGCGCCGGTCCTTCATTTCCGCATAACCGAACATTTTATAGAGGATTCCTGATGAGCAAGATCGCCAATTTCGAAGGCTTTCATATCCGCAAGTGGTACACGCAGATCGAGGATTCGCTCGCGAACGAATCCGGCCAGCTCGCGGATGGCGAGCCGTTGCGCAAGATCGTGATCGCCGCGGCCGTTCACAACCCGTATGCGGGGCGCTTCAGCGAAAACCTCGACGACCTCGTGCGCCCGTCGCCCGCGCTCGGCAAGGAGTTCGCGCGGCGCATCGAGTCGCTGGCCGCGGGCCGCGCGATCGAGAGCTATGGCAAGGCTTGCCTGGTCGGCTCGGCCGGCGAGTACGAACACGGCAACGCGTTCCTGACGTCGATCTTCGCGGAGCCGATCCGTGCGGCGCTGGGCGGCGGGAAGTCGTGGGTGCCGTCGAGCGGCAAGCGCGGCCCGGTCAATACGGTGATCGACGTGCCGCTCGCGCACAAGGATGCGCTCTACGTGCGCTCGCACTACGACACGGTGACGTGCCTGTTCCCCGATGCGCCCAACGACGACGAAGTGCTGGTGATCTTCGCATTCGCGACGCGCGGCCGCCTGCATGCACGGCTCGGCGGGCTGAAGGCGAGCGAGATCGTCGGTCGCGACGGTCTGGTCTGAGCGGATGCGGGCCGGGGAGCACATGATGAATACGGCATCCGTCAAGGATGGGTGGGTCGACAGCGATGGGCTGCGGCTGCACTACGTGAGCTGGGGGCGCGACGATGCGCCGGCCGTGGTGATGCTGCACGGCTTGCGCAGTTACGCGCATACGTGGGAGCCCGTCGCCGATGCGCTCGTCGACCGCTACCGGGTCGTCGCGCTCGATCAGCGCGGACGCGGACGGAGCGACTGGGATCCGCGGCGGGACTATTACGCGGCGGCCTACGTGCGCGATCTCGACGCATTGGTGCGCGCGCTCGGCCTGCAACGATTCGTGCTGGTCGGGCATTCGATGGGCGGGGCCAATGCGTTCGTCTACGCAGCGGCGCGACCGGAACGGCTCGCCGGTCTCGTGATCGAGGACATGGGCCCGGGCGCGTCGGCCGGTTCGCCGGGCTCGGCGCGCATCAAGCGTGAGCTGAAGGAAACGCCGGCCGCGTTCGCGTCGTGGGGCGATGCGCGCGCATTCTGGCGACGCCAGCGGCCGAACATCACGGAAACCGCGCTCGATTCGCGCATCGCGCACTCGCTGAAAGAGGCCGGGCAAGGGCGGATCGTATGGCGTCACGACGCCGACGGGATTGCGGCGGCGCGGCTGGCCGCGACGCCGGAGCAACTCGTCCATCTGTGGCCGCCGATCCTCAACCTGCACGTGCCGACGCTGTTGTTGCGCGGCGGCGATTCGGATTTCCTGTCCGCGGACGTGGCGGCCGAAATGACGGCCGCCAACGCGGGAATCGAGCGGATCGATATTCCCGGTGCGACGCATTACGTCCATGACGATCAGCCGGCCGCGTTCAATCATGCATTGCGTACCTGGCTCGATCGTCTGGACGATCCGGCGTGGCGGGCGGGAGTCTGACGAATGAAAATGAACCATGCGAACCGGACGTCGGTCGCGATCGTCGGCGCGGGACCGAACGGTGCGGCGATGGCGAACCTGCTCGGCCTCTATGGCGTCGCGACGGTGGTCATCGAGAAGGCGCCGCAGATCGTCGAGTTTCCGCGCGCGGTCGGCATCGACGACGAGGCGCTGCGGCTGTTCCAGACTGCGGGCCTCGCCGACGAACTGAGCCGCGACATCATCCAGAACGTGCCGCTGCGCATGTTCAAGGCGAACGGCGAATGCTTCGCCGACATCCGCCCGTCGATGCGCGAGTTCGGCTGGTGGCGGCGCAACATCTTCATGCAGCAACTGGCCGAGCGAACGCTGCGCGACGGGCTGGCACGCTATCCGCACGTCTCGCTGCGGACCGGCGAGGAAGTGGTCGGTATCGACCAGGACGACGAAGGCGTCACGCTGCAGGTACGCCGTGCCGACGGGCAGCACTACGCGCTCGAGGCCGACTACGTGGTGGCGGCCGACGGCGGCCGCAGCCCGATGCGCGAGTGGCTGGGCGTCAAGCTGGCCGGCGCCACCCATCCGATGAAGTGGGTCGTGGTCGACGTGAAGAACGCCGGGCTCGACCAGCCGTGCACGGCGCTGAACTGCGACCCGCGGCGCCCGAACGTCTGCGTCTATCTGCCGTTCAATTTCCGGCGCTGGGAGTTTCTCGTGTTCCCGCACGAGGACGAGGAGGCGATCGCGAAACCGGAATCGATACGCGCGCTGATCGCGCCGTACGTCGACGATGTCGACCGCCTCGAGATCGTACGCGCCCGGACCTACACGCACCATTCGCGCGTGGCCGAAAGGTTCGTCGTCGGCCGCGTGGCGCTCGTCGGCGATGCGGCGCACCTGACGCCGCCGTGGGTCGGGCAGGGCCTGAATGCGGGGTTGCGCGACGTGGGCAATCTGGCGTGGAAGCTGGCGGGCGTGGTCAACGGCGCATTGCATCCCGACGTGATCCGCACCTACGAATCGGAGCGGCGCGATCACGCGAAGGCGATGATCGACCTGGCGGACACGTTCGGCGCGATGCTGATGCCGACCAACCGGCTCGTCGCCTTCCTGCGCGATCGTTTCCTCGGGCTCGTGCGGTATGCGCCGGGCCTGAAGGACTACATCGTGCAGATGCGTTTCAAGCCGATGCCGAGCTACACGCGGGGCGTCGTGCTGCCGGGGGCGCCGGACACCGCGGTCGGCAGGATGATCGCGCAGCCCGACGTCGAGACGGCCGACGGCATGCGCCGCAAGCTCGACGACGTGCTGGGCCCGTGGTTCGCGATCGTCGGCTGGCAGTGCGATCCGCAGGCATGCCTGAGCGACGACGATCGCGCGTACTGGGCGGCGCTGGGCGCGACATTCGTTCAGGTCAACCGTTCGCGCAGCGGCACCGGCCGCGCGCGGCGGGTGACCAGTGCTCACGGCAGCACGTGCGTCGAGGACGTCGACAACGCACTGGCTGACTGGTTCGACCGGCATGCCGGCCCGCTCGTGGTGGTGCGCCCCGATCGCTACGTGGCGGCGCAGACGGATGCGGTGGGGATGGCCCGCGTGACCGCGGCCTTTCAGGCGTTCGCGCCGCGACAACGGGAGGAAGCCCATGTTTGTTGAGCAACGCACCTATACGCTGGTGCCGGGTGGCGTCGCCGAATATCTGCGCCTGTACGCGGAGTGCGGGCGCACGGCGCAGGAGCAGGCGCTCGGCACGATGGTCGGCTGTTTTGCGACGGAAGTCGGGCCGCTGAACCAGCTCGTCTATCTGTGGGCATTCGATTCGCTGGACGATCGCGCCCGGCGTCGCGCCGTGCTGATGGCCGATCCCGCGTTCAGGACGTTTCGCGGCAAGGTCCGGCATCTGCTCGTCAGGCAGGAAAACCAGATTCTCCGGCAGGAAATCGGCGGCCTGTTGCGTGCGCCGAGCCAGGCCGCGTGATGCGATCGTCGCGCCGTCCGCGCCCATCGTGCAGTCTCTACCGAGGTACCCGTCTTGATTCCGTATACACCGCTGACTTCGCGCATGACGCCTGACGCGCAACGCGATTACGCTCCGCTCCATCTGTATGTCGATGGCCGGTTCCTGCAGGCCGACGGCCGGCGCACGCAGCCTGTGCTCGATCCGGGAACCGGCCGCGTGCTCGGCGAACTGCCGCATGCGACACCGGACGATATCGACGCCGCGGTGCACGCCGCGCATCGCGCGTTCGCGGCGTGGCGGCGCGAGTCGCCGCTCGTGCGCTCGGACATCCTGCGCCGCGCCGCTGCGCTCGTGCGCGAGCGCGCCGCGACCATCGGCCGCCACATCACGATGGACCAGGGCAAGCCGCTTCGCGAGGCGATCGCCGAGGTCATGTCGTCCGCCGAACAGCTCGAATGGCATGCGGAGGAGGGGCGTCGCACCTACGGCCGCGTCGTACCGTCGCGTTCTCCCGACGTCGCGCAGACGGTATTGCGGGAACCGATCGGCGTGTGCGCGGCGTTTTCTCCGTGGAATTTCCCGTTCAGCCAGGCGATGCACAAGATCGCGGTCGCGCTTGCGTCAGGGTGCACGCTGGTGTTGAAAGGGCCCGAGGAATCGCCGAGCGCGATCGTCGCGCTCGCCCGCATCTTTCACGATGCCGGATTGCCCGCGGGCTGCCTGAACATCGTCTGGGGCGTGCCGGGCGACGTGTCGACGCAACTGATCGAGTCGCCGCTGGTGCGCAAGATTTCGTTCACCGGTTCGGTGCCGGTCGGCAAGCAACTGGCCGCGCTCGCCGCGTCGCACATGAAGCGCATGACCATGGAACTGGGCGGGCACGCGCCGGTGCTCGTCTGCGCGGATGCGGACATCGAGCGCGCCGCGACGATGCTGGCGGCGTACAAGTTTCGCAATGCCGGGCAGGTCTGCGTGTCGCCGACGCGGTTTTTCGTACAACGCCCGGTGTTCGAACGATTCGTCGCCACGTATCTCGACGCGGTTGGCAGGATTCGCGTCGGCCACGGACTGGAAGAGGGAACCACGATGGGGCCGCTTGCCCACGAGCGACGCGTGTCCGAGATCGGCGCCTTCGTTGCCGACGCAAAGGCGAAAGGGGCGGATATTGCCGCGGGCGGGACGGTCCTGCCGGGGCCGGGGCACTATTTCGCGCCAACGGTCGTGCTGGGCCCGGCGCGCGACACGCGCCTGATGAACGAAGAGCCGTTCGGCCCGATCGTGGGAATCGTGCCGTTCGACGCGCTCGACGATGCGCTCGCCGAGGCCAACCGCTTGCCGTTCGGCCTCGCGTCGTATGCGTTCACGGATTCGGCGCGCAACGCGCACCGGATCGGCCGCTTGCTGGAAGCCGGCATGGTCAACATCAATCACTTCGGGATGGGGCCCGCGGAGATCCCGTTCGGCGGCGTGAAGGACAGCGGTTTCGGCAGCGAGGGAGGAACGGAGACGTTCGACGGCTACCTGGTCACCAAATTCATCACGCAGATGAATTGACGGCGCGCACCTCGACGATCACGCGTGGCGCCGCGCGCGATGCCGTGCGAATGCTCAGGTGGCTGCGCCGATCCGTGCGGTGGCGTCGATCAGGAGTTTGCCGAGCACATGCTCGTCGAACAGCGCGAAGTGCTCGGCGCGAAAGACCAGCGACAGGCTGCTGTTGATTTCGCCGCTGCTGGCGGTGCGAATCGGCGCGGCGATGCCGACGAACCCTTCGTCGAGCTCGCCGCGTGAGATCCAGTATCCCGCGTCGGCGATCTGCTGGCAGACGCGCCAGAACTGCGTCCAGTCGGCCGCGAACGCGCCGAGCTCGGCGTTGTGCCGTTCGTGCAGGCGTTTCAGGCGCGCGCGCGACATCGCGGCCACGATCACTTTCGACGACGCACCCAGGAACAGCGGCATGATGCGGCCGCGGCCGAAGCCCAGTTGCAGGTTCTCCGCGCCGGTTTCGTGCATGACGTTGATGATCTGCTCGTCGAACAGCGTCGACACGAGCGCATCGCCGCCGGTGACCTGAACCAGCTTCTGGATGATGGGTTTTGCGGCGGTGAGCGTCGGGTCCGACTGCCGCATGTTGTAGTCGAGATGGATGATGCGCGGGCCCAGCGTGTAGCGGCCGTTGCTGCCGACGAGCAGGCCGACGGAGGCCAGTTCCTTCACGTAGCGGTAACACGTGGTTCGCGAAAAACCCATGTGTTCGGCGATCTCTTCGGCCGTCATCGATGTCGCGGACGAAGAGAAGACGTCGAGGATGGACAGCATTTTGGTGAGGCTCGACATGACGTGACCCGGGATTCAGACGGCTTGCGGCAATGGAACGGGAAGGGCGAATTCGGTTCGGGCTGCCGGGCTGCGGCATGGAATGCGGCACCGGTGGCGACAGGGCCGTAGTCTAACTTAAGTCGCTCAGGCGGCAACCGGAGCCGCGTGAGCGATTGTGCAAGGAGCAGGCCAGCCTGCGGCACGGGACGGTCTCCGTAAATTGATACGTATTCCTATTTTAATAGACGATGTCATGCCGGATCAACGCCGCCACCTTGCCGGTCGGTTCATGGGCGCGTTGACCGGAAAAATTTGATGAGGAGAAGCAGATGAAAGCGTTGTTCCGGATGGTGGCATTGTGCGGTTGCGGTGCCGTTGCACCGACGTTCGCACAATCGAGCGTGACGCTCTACGGTACGCTGGACACGGGCGTCACGTATACGAGCGACGTGGCGTCCGCGCCGCGCGGCGGGCGTCAGCTCGCGTTGCAGGCGGGCGTATCGCGCAACGACGTGTGGGGCCTGACGGGCAGGGAGGATCTCGGCGGTGCCAACTTCGCCGTGTTCCGGCTCGAAAGCCAGTTCCAGACGTCGGACGGTACGCTGACCGTGCCGGGCTCCGCGTTCAGTTCGCAAGCATACGTCGGGCTGGGCGGCGACTGGGGCACCGTGACGCTCGGGCGCCAGTTCGATTTCGTCGGCGATCTCATGCCGGCCTTCGCGGTTGGCGCGAACACGCCGGCCGGCCTGCTCGCGTGGGGGTTGCCGGCGAATGCATCGGCGGGCGGCGCGCTCGACAACCGCGTGTGGGGCATTCAGGTGAACAACGCCGTGAAGTACGTGAGTCCCGCGTTCGGCGGTGTGACGTTCGGCGGCATGTGGGGCTTCGGCAACGTGCCCGGCACCGTCGCGCGCAGCAGCGTGCAGAGCGCGATGCTGTCGTACACGCACGGCGCATTCAGCGCCGCGCTCGCCTATTTCGGCCAGCATGACGTGACCGCCGGCGGCAATCTTCGCAACTTCTCGGGCGGGGCCGGCTACAACTTCGACCGGTTTCGCGTCTTCGGCATGGTGTCGGACGTGCGGATCAGCGCCGCCGCGCCGCTGCGGGCCACCACCTACGACGCCGGGCTGACCTATGCGGTCACGCCATCGTTGCAGCTGGGTGGCGGGTTCCAGTTCCAGCAGCGCGGCGGCGACGTCGGCTCGGCCAATCAGGTCACGCTGAGCGCCGATTATTCGCTGTCGAAGCGTACCGGCCTGTATGCGGTGTTCGCACGCGGGCACGACAGCGCGTACGGCGCCCAGGTCGAGGCCGCGCTCGGCGGCGCGGCGGCCGGCTCGACGCAGACCGCGGTTCGCGTCGGGGTGCGGCATCAGTTCTGACAGCCCGGAGCGGCACGGGCTGCCGCGTCGGCCACGCGCGCCCGTTCGCCGCCCGCCGGGTTCAGAAGCGATGCATCATCCCGACGCGCAGGGCCAGCTGGTTGCGGCCGGACGACTGCCCGGCGGTGCCGAGCACGTGTGCGTGGTCGAAGTCGGTGCCGGTGTTGCCGGTCGCATGCTGGTACGCGCCCTGGATGTACGTCGAGGTCCGCTTGCTGAGGTCGTAGTCGAGCATCATCGATACCTGGTGCCAGCTCGGCGATGCATCGCCCGCCGCCGTCGCGACATGCGCGCGCGTGTAGGTATACGCAGCGCCGAGCCAGACGTCCGGCCGGAAGAAATACTGGCCGTTGACCTCGAAGTTGTCGAATTTCCACGCGCTCTGCGAGCCGGCTGCCGGCTGGTTCGCGAAGTAGAGATTCGATTCGGGGTTGTATACGTCGACGTGCGAATACGCGGCGGACAGCGTCAGCTTGTCGCTGAACTTGTACGACGCGCCGGCATCGATGTTCTGCTGCGCGCGGCCGCTGAAGACCGTATCGTCGCTCGACAACGCGCCGCCCGCGGTCGCGCCGCCGTTGTTGGCCTTCAGGTACGCGACGGCCGCGGAGAACGCGCCCATCTGGTACTGCACCGCGGCACTGTAGACCCGGTTCCGGGCAAAGCCGCCCGCCTGGTTCGCGAGTCCGTAGAGCACCTCGCCCTTGAAGCCGGCGTACGCGGGCGACACGTACTTGACGCTGTTCTGGATGCGGTAGTCCCAGTCGGCATTGTCGTTGTCGTACGGGTGGGCGCCGAAGTCGCCGAGCCAGTTGCCGGTGGCCGTGAACGGGCTCCACATGTCGAGCGTGGGATCGTACTGGCGGCCGAACGTGAGCGTGCCGAACCGGTCGGAATCGAGCCCGACGTACGCCTGCCTGCCGAACATCCGCGACGTCACGCCGAGCGCCCCCGTGCTCGCGTTGAAACCGTTCTCGAGCTGGAAGAGTGCCCTCAGTCCGCCGCCGAGGTCTTCCGTGCCTTTCAGCCCCCAGTTGCTGCCGACGGTGTCCCCGCTGACCATCTGGTAGGCCTTGCTGCCGCCCGCGTTGCTCGTGAAATTGACGCCTTCGTCGATCAATCCATAGAGCGTCACGGTACTCTGCGCGTGTGCCGTCAGGCCGAATCCCATGGCGCCGGCGGTCGAAACGACCGCAATCATCTTCTTCATCGTCGATCTCCAGGTGAGTGCCGGTATGGCGAGGCGGTACCGTTCCCGATGGCGTGCCAGTGCGTCGGACGCCCCGGGGTGGTCCGCTTATAGTTAGTAAAACGAAATATATGGATCGAAAGAAACCGGGCGCCGTGATCGGGCGGCCCGGATGCCGAACGTTGCCGGGATCCCGGCAACGTGTCGGAGCGGCGTTACAGCATGCGCCGCAGTACGTCGTTCTCGCGGTTCGGGTCGAAGAACCGGTGTTTCAGCGCGGCGAGAACATGCAGCACGACGAGCACGAGCAGCGTGTAGGCCAGTATCCGGTGCAGCCACTGGAATGCCTCGAACCAGTGGTCGTTCTTCGGCAGCAGCTCGGGCACGCGGAAGAAGAAGAACGGCACGCCGTCGCTCTGCGTAAACGTACTGGACATCGAATAGCCCATCAGCGGCACGATGATCGCGAGCGCATACAGCAGGTAATGCCCGATCCTGGCGAGCGTGCGGTCCAGCTTCGGCAGGCTCGACGGCAGCGGCGGCAACGGCTTCATCGAGCGAATCGCCAGCTGCGTCACGACCACCAGCAGCGTAAGCACGCCGAACTCCTTGTGGGTCGGGTAGTACCAGTCGAACTTGGCCGGCAGGTTGTCGTCGAGCCGGACCATCGTCCATCCGGTCCAGAGCTGCGCGCCGATCAGGATCGCCCTGACCCAGTGCAGCAGCCGAAGCACGAGCGGATATTTCTCGACCGTGAATGCAATGGCCTGGTTTTCCATTTGACTTGTCTTCCTTGAAAGCGAAATTGCACCGGGCGGGACGCCGATCGTCGACTTCGACGTCCCGCGACGCGCTTCATCGAACCCCGGGCCGGAGGGCGATGCGCACGACCCTTCGACGAAAGAGCCGTGCGCCCGGCGGTCCGTGCGGTCAGGCGATCGATCGCGAATCCGCGCAGCACTCCTGCAGCGCCTCGCGCAGCGTCAGCGCGATGAAGTCGGCCTCGTCCTGCAGCAGCGTCAACGGCGGCGACATCACGACCTTGTTGGCGATCGCCCGGACCAGGACCCCGCGCCTGCGCGCGGCGTCGGCCACGCGCGCCGCGAACCCCTTGCCCGGATCGAGCGGGGTGCGGCTGGCCTTGTCGGTCACGAGATCGAGTGCCAGCATCAGCCCTTTGCCGCGAACGTCGCCGACGGTCTCGAAGTCGGCCTTCAGCGGCAGCAGTTGCTCGAGCAGGCGCCGGCCGCCCCGTGCCGCATTGCCCGGCAGGTCCTCCGCTTCGACGATGTCGAGCACCGCGAGCGACGCGGCGCACGCGAGCGGATGCCCGCTGTACGTATAGCCGTGCATGATCACGTGCGAGAAGCCTGCGCCATGCTCGATCGCCTGCGCGATGCGCCCGTTGTACAGCGTCGCGCCGAGCGGGACGTAGCCGGCGGAAATGCCCTTGGCGACACACAGGATATCGGCGGCGACACCCCATCCGCGGCTGCCCAGCATGCTGCCGGTGCGGCTGAAACCGGTGACCACCTCGTCGGCGATCAGCAGGATGCCGTTCCGGTCGCACACGGCGCGCACGCGCGCCCAGTAGTCGGCGGGCGGGACGATCAGGCCGCCCGCGCCCTGTACCGGTTCCGCGACGAACGCGGCGATGGTCTGCGGGCCATGGAACGCGATCGTTTCCTCGAGCTGCCGGATGCAATGCTCGACGAGTTGCTGCGGATCGTCGCAGTTCCACGGGTTGCGATAGAGCCACGGCGTGTCGAGCAGCACGCAGCCGGGCAGCAGCGGACCGTGATTGTAATGGTAGACGCCGTTGCCGCCGATCGACGTGCCGCCGACGTGCACGCCGTGATAACCGTTGCGCAGCGACAGGAATTTCGTGCGCGACGGCTCGCCTGCGGCGACCCAGTACTGGCGCGCCATCTTGAGCGCGGTCTCGACCGCGTCGGAACCGCCGCTGCCGAACATCACCCGCTGCATGTCCTCCTGCGCGAACATCGCGCACAGGCGGTCGGCCAGGTCGTACACGCGCGGATGGGCGACGCCGTCGAAGGTCTGGTAGTAGGACAGCTCGTCCATCTGGCGAGCGATCGCGGCCTTCACTTCCGGTCGATTGTGGCCGACGTTGACGTTCCAGAGTCCGCCGACGCCGTCGAGCATGCGGTGGCCCTCGACGTCGTACACGTAGTTGCCGTCGCCGCGCTCGATGATCACGGTGGGGGTCGTGTGCCCGGCGGCTGCCGAGCTCATCGGGTGCCAGAATCGCTTTTGTCGCTTTTGATAGTCCATGGTCTTTCTCTCACGAAGTGCTTGAACACATTGCGGCGCCGCGTGCGCCGCGGGATCACAGGGCTGCGCTGATGATCTTTTCCTCGAGGTACGCGTCGAGCGCGGCCTTCGACAGGTCGCGCCCGATCCCGCTCTGCTTGGTGCCGCCCCACGGCAGGCGCGCGTCGATCGGGCTCCAGGCATTGATGGCGACCGCGCCGACGTCGAGCCGCTCGGCGACGCGGTGCGCGGTGCCGACGTCCTGCGTCCAGACCGAAGCGGACAGGCCGAACGGCGTATCGTTGGCGATGCGAATGGCCTCGTCCTCGCTGTCGAACGGCATGACCATGCCGACCGGGCCGAACACTTCGTCGCGGGCGATCCGCATGCCTGGATGCACGCCGCCCAGAATCGTCGGGCGCATG
Source organism: Burkholderia sp. Bp9142 (assembly GCF_003853415.1). Taxonomy (GTDB): domain Bacteria; phylum Pseudomonadota; class Gammaproteobacteria; order Burkholderiales; family Burkholderiaceae; genus Burkholderia. The sequence continues at coordinate 50,622 of NZ_QTPP01000051.1, forward strand.
AAGCAGCCGCGCGGCGGCACCTGTTCGTCGCCCGCGAGCATGACCGCACCTTCGGCGAGCGCGCCTTCGACGTGCGCGCGCACGCGCGCGAGGTGACGCGGGTTGATGAGCGCGCCCATCTGCACGCCGGGCTCCGACGGCGGGCCGACGCGGATGGCGCGGGCGGCGTCGGCGAGGCGCGCTTCGAGTGCGCGCGCGATCGAACGATGCGCGAGCACGCGCGAGCCGGCCGCGCATGTCTGCCCCTGATTCGCGAACATGCCGGCCATCAGCGACGGGATCGCACGGTCGAGATCGGCATCCGCGAAGACGATCTGCGCGGCCTTGCCGCCGAGTTCGAGCGTGACGCGCTTGAAGGTCCTGGCCGCGACGCCTGCGATCGCACGACCGACTTCGGTGCTGCCGGTGAAGCTGATCTTGCTCACGAGCGGGTGCGCGACCAGCGCGGCGCCGACTTCCGAACCGACGCCGTGGACGATGTTGACGACCCCGGCGGGAAGGCCGGCTTCGCAGACGAGTTCGCCGAGCCGCGACAGCGCGAGCGGCGTGTCCTCGGACGGCTTGATGACCACCGGGCAGCCGGCCGCGAGCGCCGGTGCGAGTTTCCACACGGCGATCATGAGCGGCGCGTTCCACGGGATGATCTGCCCGGCGACGCCGACCGGCGCGCGCCGCGTGTAGTTGAGTGTCGGGCGGCCCATGAAGCCGTCGGTCGGAATCGTGCGGCCCTCGAGCTTGTCGGCCCAGCCGGCGAAGTAGCGCAGCGTGTCGATGCTCATCGGGATGTCCATCATGCGCATCTCGGCAAGCGGGCGGCCTTGTTCGACGGCCAGGCATTCCGCCAGCGCGTCGCGATCGCGCTCGATCAGATCGGCCAGCCGCAGCAGCCAGCGCGCCCGGGCCGACCCGCCCGCGCGCGCCCATGCGTCGTCGTGCAGCGCGTCGTGTGCGGCGCGCACGGCGCGATCGACGTCTTCGGCGGTCGACGCCGGCACGGCGGCGACGTGGTCGCCGGTCGCCGGCGCCAGCTTTTCGAAGGTACGGCCGGCAGATGCATCGCAATGCCGGCCGCCGATCAGGTTCTGAATTTTCATCATGGTGTCCGTATTTCACAGGGGCGGGCCGTCGGGCCGCGCCGGTCGAGGCGATGAGGGCTGCCACGGCACGGCTTCGACGTCGGGTCCACTGTATGTCGATCAAATGGCGGACCTTGTCCGCTATCGGCAATCGTTGCCGCGTGACCGGGATAGGGAATACCCGCGCGGGGCCGTGCCGGCGCGATGTATCGATGCGTCGCGTGCCGGCAGCGGGAAAGTGTCAGGGGGCGGGGCGAGGCGATGCCGGTGCCGCGCGCGGCACCGGCCGGGAGGCGGTTACGGGGTGGCGCGTCCGAGTTCGCGGTACAGGTCGGGGTCGCTGCGCTTCAATCGCAATGCGGCGCGGATACCGAGCGCGCCGATGGCGAGCAGGAAATACGGAAACATCGCGACGAAGGTCGAATCCGATCCGCTCAGCACGGACAGGTTGCGCACGACCAGCACGAGGCATGCGCCGAGTGCGATCACGCTGACGAGCGGCGCGATCAGGCGGTGCACGAGGCCGGCATCCCGATGGTCGCGCGCGAAGAACGCGATGACCGAGGCCGCCACGAGGATCTGCACCGCGATGATGCCGATCGTGGCCAGCGCGCTCATCCACGAGAACACGACCGCGAACGGATCGAGGCGGAAGGCGGCGGAGCCGACGATGGCCCCGAGTGCGATCAGCGTCTGCACTTTCCCGGCGACGTCCGGGCAGCGATGCACGGGGCAGGTATGGCCGAGCTTGCGCCACAGCACACGTTCACGGCCCATCGCGTAGAAATAGCGCGTGATCGTATTGTGGAACGACAGGATCGCCGCGAAGAGGCTCGTGACGAGCAGCACGTTCATGGCGTCCGTCGCGATGCCGCCGAGCAGCCGGCCGCTGACGGCAAACCAGAGATTGGCCGGATCGCGGGCCGCCTGCGCGGCGATCCGGCTTTCGCCCCACGCCTCGACGATTGCCCACGACGACAGCGCATAGAACACCATGATGAGGATCACGGCCAGGTACGTGGCGCGCGGGATCGTGCGTTTCGGGTCGCGGGCCTCCTCGGAGAAGATGGCCGTTGCCTCGAAGCCCATGTACGAGCCGAGGACGAACACGAGCGCGGTGCCGAGCCCGGGTGCAAACACCATCGCGGGGCTGAACGGTTTCGCGCTGAAGCCGCCGGCGCTCGCGCCGTGCACGACGATCGCGAGATCGAGCAGCATCACGATCGCGATCTCGCCGATCATCAGCATGCCGAGCAGCCGGCCGCTGAACTCGATGCGTCGCGCGCCGCAGAAGTGGACCGCGGCGACGCAGGCGAGTGCGAACGCCCACCACGGCACGTCGACGCCGTAGTGCCGCTGGATGCTGTCGTTCAGGAAGAAGCCGAACATGCAATAGATCGCGATCTGCACGGCGTTGTACGCGACGATCGCGACGAACGCGCCGCCCACGCCGGCCGGACGTCCGAGCCCGTTCGCGATATACGCATAGAAGGCGCCCGCGTTGGAGATGTGCCGGCTCATCGCTGCGTAGCCGATGCTGAAGATCAGGTACATGACGCCCGCCAGCACGAATACGCCGGGCACGCCGGGACCGTTGCCGAGCGAGAAGGCCGCGGGCGTTGCACCGACCATCGCGGTGAGCGGCGCGGCGGCGGCGACGACAAAGAAGACGATGTGGGAAAGTCCGACGGCGTTTTTGCTGAGCCCTGCTTCGGACCGGGATGACAGTTCGTTCATGAGTAGTCCCGCTGACCGGATCGTCCGTCAGGAATCGACCGCGGCATGCCTGATCAAAGTCCCTGCGTCGCGGGCCGATCCTGACGATCCGGCAGCGGAGGCTGCCGTCCGCCGGCGACACAGGTATGCGCTTCGACGGCCGCCCGGTGTGGCGCGCGGAGCGCGCGAGCAAGCCGACGACAAAATTTACGGCGCGGAAATGCCGGACGTTGTCCGCTATCGGCAATCCGCATGCACCGGGCGGCAGGGGATTACCCGGATGCGGCGCGCCGCATATGCGCGGCCTCAGCTCAGGCGGGGCGTGTGCGACGGGAGCTCGTGGAAATGTTGCTGGTAGTAGGAGGAAAAGCGTCCGAAGTGGCAAAAGCCGAACTGTGCCGCCGCATCGCCGATCCGCATCGTCTCGGGTGTCGTCATCAGGAAGCGTCGGACGGCGTTCAGCCGGATCGAGCGGAGGTAGGCCGTCGGCGTGGTGCCAACGACGTTCTGGAAGCTGTATTGCAGCGTGCGGCGGCTGATTCGAAGGTGATGGCAGAGATCGATGACGGTCGGTACGTCGTCGCTTTCCAGCGCGATCTCCTGGCTGCGGCGAACGATGTAGCTCTGCGTCGAGGCCGACGGCAGCGCACCGGCATCCGATTCGTCGGACTGCACGAGGTCGAGCAGGATGCCGACGACGCTGTGCGCGAGCACGCGTTCGTCGAATGCATCGCGAGCCGTGAGCGAGCCGCTGTCGAGCGCCTGGCAGAGCACGCGCTCGAGGCCGTCCAGCGCATTGCCGTAGCGCGCCGGCGAGATCGGCAGCACCGGCTGCTTCAGGATGCGCGCGGGCAGGTTCGCGAGTTCGTCGAGCTCGCGATCGGCCGTGAGCGTGCGGTCGATCGTGAAGGCGAGCACTTCGGTGTCGCACGGAAGATGGGCGACGAACTCCTCGCCGCCGCGCAAGGTCAACAGGCTCGGGCGCTCGACGGTGCGCCCCTGGACCACCGGCGCTACCGCGCTTGCGATGGGCAGCGCGAAACAGAGGCGGTTGCGCGGTGCCAGCCCGTGCTGCATGACGCGCTGGTTGATGCGTTCGCGAAAGACGTGAAAGCGCTGGCCTGCGACCTGGCGCAGCGTGGTCGTGGCAGTGCCTGGGCTGATCTGGTCGTAGTGCTGCGACCAGTTCACGATCGCCTGGGAGTGGAGGAACACATCGGAGAAGCGCAGGGTTTCAGCGTGCAGGTTCATGGTAGGGCTAATGCGTCTCTTCTCGAATTCGATGCTGGCCGAAGCCCGCGCACGCCGGCCGGGATCGTTGCCACCCGGCCGGTGTCGACGATCATATCCAGAAATAAAACGTCGAGTGAACGCGTCGGCCAGCGCCTGCCGCTGGCCGCGTCACCTGCAAGCGTTGCGTCGCGGATGGCGGCGGTCGACCGCAAGGAGAATGAAATAAACATCCGGAATGCGGGACATACCGAATGATTATTCGCGACAGAGTGCAGAATGAATTCACTGAATCCCATTATAAGGGATTCAATTTAATATTGAGATGGGGTTTGCACGCGGTGCCGCGCGACATTGCAACCCGGGTGCGAAGGCGCGCGGGGCACCCCGGTACCGGTCAATCCGGGTCGGATTTCAGGTCGCCGTCGAGCCAACGCGCTTCGGACGCGCGAAGATGTGCGCGGATGGCCGTCTGCGCCGCGATCGGGTCGCCGGCCTGCAACGCATGGAGCACGTCCTCGTGCTCCTGCACGGCGGCAGTCCAGGTCTGCGGATTCTCCGCGTGCCCACGCATGGCCGCCGCGATCGGGTCGTGGCGGCTGTCGAACAGCTCGCCGACGAAGCGGGTCAGCACCGAATTACCGGCGGCTTCCGCGATCAGCATATGGAACTGCCGATCGGCTTCGATGGGCGATTTGCCGGCCTCCGCGAGCCGCTTCATGCGCTGAACCGTGCGGCGCAGCCGGTCGAGCATCGCGGCCGTCATCCGCGCCGCGGCCAGCGCGGCGACGCTGCCTTCGATGGCCGCGCGCGCCTGCATCAGTTCCGACGGACTGTCGCCCAGCGTGACCATCGTGCCGACATCGTCGGCCGCCGTATCGCGGACATAGACGCCGGAGCCCATCCGGATCTCGATCTGGCCACCAATTTCGAGCGCGATCAACGCCTCGCGAAGCGACGGGCGCGATACGCCGAGCGTCAGCGCCAGCTCGCGCTCGGGCGGCAGGCGCTCGCCGACCCTGAATTCACCCTGACGAATCAACGCGACGATCTGGGCCGCGACCGATTGGTAAAGCCGCTTTGGTTCTGTCGATTTCATTCGATGGATCTTTGTCAATGCGCTTTCAGCGCAAGCGCGCGTCGCAGAGTCTATCACGCGCGCTGTATCGGCTCGGACAGCGGCCTGCCGGGGTGGATGTCCGGGTTTCCACCATTGGTAAGATCGGATTGGAATATATAAATTGGCTTGACCAATGATGATTGAATCGACGGGTTTCTTCTGGATTGGACTGACCAGGCGGAATCGATGTCGGCCCTGCCCAAGGAGAATTGAAATGAACGCGTCCCACCCGTGAACGTGAGAGCAGAAGCAGGAGGTGGATCCTCGCGGGCCAACGGCA
>NZ_QTPP01000052.1 GCF_003853415.1 Burkholderia sp. Bp9142
CTTTCGAGCAACAGGTATGCATGCAGCACGGTCGTGATGCTGATCCGGTGCTGCTGGCTCGCCTGCCGCACCGACGGCACACGATCGCCATGTCGATACACGCGTTGCCGGATGAGCCTCTCGATGTCGTTCGCGAATTTCTCGTAGAGCTTCATCCGCCTCGCCCCGCCAGCGGTGAACCAGGCTGCGACGCGTGCATGCGCGTGCCGCGCCGCTGCGCGAAGCCGGATAGCCGTGCGCGGCCGCGGGCATCCCGGTGCGAGCGTCGTCCGTTACCGAAATTGAAGGCGGATAGCAATGCGGAACCCATCGTGACAAGGATCGGCATCCTACTGCGTCAATTCGGTGAATGTAAGTGACAGTTTGGCGATCGAACGCCAAATCGCGCGGGTGTGGTGAACAGATGGAAAATCAGCGGCACGCCAGCATCCCGTGCCTTCCGTATCGCCGCGCGGATGCCGGGCACACACGGCCGGCGGCACGCAGGTCGGCACCCCGGCGCGGCACGTGCAATCGCACGGCAACGATTTGCCCCCTGCCCTACAGGCACCGACGCTCGGTATTCCCGACGGCCTTCGGGCCGCGACGGCGGCATGCATGTCGGCGGTTTCACACAGCGCGGCGTGGCGCGGCGCGATGCGTCATCAACACGGCGACGATCAGTTGCCGAGGCGTTGGACACCTCTCGTGTCGCTGATCCACGCGACCGCCGCCAGCCGACGATCGTCCGCGGAAGGTTCGGACCGCGAGCACGCGACGGCCGATATCCCGATGTTCGACATGCGTGCCCGTCGCTGCGTCACACGCAGTGCGAGCCGCGCGTTATCGCCGCGCGTGCGCATCCTCCTCGACATCGTCGACTTCCGCCGGAAAGCGATGCTGGCCGAAGCTCAGGATCAACACGCCCACCGCGAGCAGCACGATCCCGAACGTGGTCATCAGCATCCGCTCGGGACTATCCGTCGCGCCGCGCAGAATAAGGTCGCGCGCGAGCGACGTCATCGCGATGAACAGCGGAAAGCGCACCGGCAGCCGGCCGAGCCGCAGGTACCGCACGTCCATCGCGAGCACCTCGAGATACAAGAACATCAGCAGCAGGTCGGTGAGCGACACCTCGCCCGCGAGCACGACCTTCCACGCTTCCTGCGCCATCGCGAACGCGGTCGCGAGACCGATCACGATCAGCCCGGCCAGCTCGGCCGCATGGAGGAAGTATCCGAAGCGGCGGCGGATGCGCTCGGCGGCCGTATCGGCGGAAGCAGTGGACGTGTTCAAGGCGATGACCGGTGCAATGACGTAGGTGCCGCGCTCGACGCTGCGTCGACGCGGCGGACGGTATCGGACAGCGGGAAGCCCGCGACGCGCGCATCGGAACCGGTTGCGCACGCACCGGCTGTGCTGGCGGACTGCGCGACCGCGGACAGCGTCCGCCGGCAGCACTGGGCGAATGCGACACCGGCATCGGTGCACGCCACGCCGTCGCTCGCGCGATCCAGCAACAGCCGGCAGCCGAGATACCGTTCGAGGGCGTCGAGGCGCTCGCTCACCTGCGCATCGCCGAGCTTCAGCTCGGACGCCGCGCCGGACAGCCCGCCATGCTCGACCACCGCGACAAAAATGCGCATCGCTTCCAGCAGGTTCATCATGACGGTCCTCTTCGGCGGGCAGGGCGAACCTAATCTACTGCACGCGTCACGCACGCTCAAGAGCACAGCGCCGCGGGCTTCAGGAGTACAGCTGCACGCACGCGACGCAAAATCGGACCCCGATCAACCCATTCGAATGACAGATCGTCGATACGTGTTCCAAAGACCCGCCGAAGCTGCTAGATTGCAGGCTCGACGACGTTACGCGGTGCGGACAGGTCACGCGCCGGGCGAACGCGCGGCCTTCCCGCCCGCCTCCCCTTGCGCGCCCGGGCGGCAGGCGCCGCCGCCGCGGCCCGTTGCGCGATGCCCGCGCAACGTCCTTCATCCGCATGTCACAAAGAGAACAGCCGCATGACACAGTCCAACCGTTCGTCTTCGCGCGCCGCGGCATCCGCGGCCCGTCCGTCCCGACACGACTGACCGGCAGGCCGCGATGCAAACCCGTCCCCCGCTTTCCCAGGCCGTTCACAGCCCGATCACGCGCAGCGCGATCTTCCTCGTCGCAACCGTCAACCCCGGCGCCGACCGCGCCGACACGATCCGTTCGTGGTGCGGCGACATCGCCGCGCTCGTGCGCTCGGTCGGCAAGCGCGTGCCGGGCGGCAACCTGTCCTGCGTATGCGGTTTCGGCGCCGGCGCATGGGATGCGCTGTTCGGCGATCCGCGTCCCGCGTCGCTGCATCCGTTCCGCGAATTCGGCGCCGGCCAGCGCGTCGCGGTCGCGACGCCGGGCGACATCCTGCTGCACATCCGCGCCGACGCGATGGACCTGTGCTTCGAACTTGCAACGCAACTGCTCGGCGCGCTCGGCGATGCGGTCACGGTCGTCGACGAGGTGCACGGCTTCCGCAACTTCGACCAGCGCGCGATGATCGGCTTCGTCGACGGCACGGAGAACCCGGAAGGCCGCGAGGCGGTCGACTTCACGGTGATCGGCGACGAAGACGCGGAATTCGCGGGTGGCAGCTACGTGATCGTGCAGAAGTACCTGCACGACATGGCCGGCTGGAACGCGCTCGCGGTGGAGACGCAGGAGCGCATCATCGGGCGCACCAAGCTGTCCGACATCGAACTCGCGCCGGACGTGAAGCCATCGTGCTCGCACAGCGCGCTGACCACGCTCGACGAAAACGGCCAGGAAGTGAAGATCCTGCGCGACAACATGCCGTTCGGGCGCCCCGGTTACGGCGAATTCGGCACCTATTTCATCGGCTACGCGCGTTCGCCGGCCCCGATCGAGCAGATGCTCGAGAACATGTTCGTCGGCCGCCCGCCCGGCAACTACGACCGGCTGCTCGACTACAGTCGCGCGGTCACCGGCTCGCTGTTCTTCGTGCCGTCGGCCGACCTGCTCGAAGCACTCGCCGATCGCGCCGCACCGGCCGACGCCGCCGCCACCACCGCCACCGCCGCGCAGCCGGCACCCGCATCGCCCGAGTCGCGTCGTGACGGCTCACTGAACATCGGATCGCTGAAAGGAGCCAAAGCCCATGAATAACCTGCATCGCGAACTCGCGCCGATTTCGTCGTCCGCCTGGGAGCAGATCGAGGAAGAAGTCGCACGCACCTTCAAGCGCTCGGTGGCCGGGCGCCGCGTGGTCGACGTCGAAGGCCCCGCCGGCCCCGAGCTGTCGGCCGTCGGCACCGGGCATCTGCGCGAGGTCGCCGCGCCGCGCGAGCTGGTGGGCGCACGGCTGCGCGAAGTCCGCACGATCGTCGAGCTGACGGTGCCGTTCGAGCTGAGCCGCGATGCGATCGACAGCGTCGAGCGCGGCGCACGCGACGCCGACTGGCAGCCGGCGAAGGACGCCGCGCAGCGCCTCGCATTCGCCGAAGACGGCGCGATCTTCGACGGCTATCAGGCCGCGGACATCGTGGGCATCCGCGAAGGCACGTCGAACCGCAAGCTCACGCTGCCGGCCGACGTCAGCGCGTATCCGGACGCGATCAGCGACGCGCTCGAAGCGCTGCGGCTCGCCGGCGTCGACGGCCCGTACTCGGTCGTGCTCGGCTCGGACGCCTACACGGCGCTCAGCGAAGCGCGCGACCAGGGCTATCCGGTGCTCGGCCACATCAAGCGCATCGTCAGCGGCGAGATCATCTGGGCGCCGGCGATCAGCGGCGGCTGCGTGCTGTCCACCCGCGGCGGCGACTACGAGCTGCACCTCGGTGAAGACGTGTCGATCGGCTACACGAGCCATACCGACAAGGTCGTTCGCCTGTACCTGCGCGAAACGTTCACGTTCCTGATGCTGACGAGCGAGGCATCGGTGGCCGTGGCGCCGCAGGGCAGCGCGGCGACCTGACGTCCCGCGCGCGATGCCTGCCGGGCGTCGCGCGCACTGGCCGCATTGCCGGCCGCACGTTCGTCGCCTTCCGAACCCTCCTGCATGGAGCGTGAAATGAGCGATTCGAATGAAGCATTGCAGGCGCTGCAAGCGTCGGTCGACGGGCTGAAGCAGGCCATCGACGCGAACGCGAGCCGCCAGGTCGGCGACACCGCCGTACTGTTCACCGTCGTGTCGCTGATGCTGGCCGAACTGCCGCCCGACACCCGCAACCTGATCGAGGATTCGTTCTCCGTCTGGGCCAATGATCTGCAGGATGCGGCGCTATCCACCGACGTGAAGCAGATCGCACGGCAGCGGCTCGCGATGAAACGCTCCGACTGACGCCGGTGCGCCATGGTTGCGCCAGGTCCGGCCGGCACCGTGCAACCCTCCTTCTTCGTCATCGGCCCCGCGCGACGCACCGGGTGCGGTGCGCACGGGCCCCGGCGTACCCCACCCGAGCACGCCGCCGCGCCGCGTAATCGCACCGATGCGCTTGCGCGGCCGCGTTTCACTTCGCGCGCCCTTCCGTTTGCTCTCCACCGGCGCCCTGCGCGCCGATGTCGCACCGCGCTTCGCGCGCGTCGCGCGCCGTCACGTTTCTGCGTCCCGCACGCCGCGCCCGCATGCACGCTCGCCTGTACTCCTTGCAACGCGCGCACGTGCGCATGTGAGGGTGCAATTCCCGGCCTGGCCGATGCGGAACTGTGTCTTGGAGGCCCTGGGCCGATTCGCTATTTTGAACGCAGTCGAAGTGATGCCGCGGACGCCGCGAAGCGCCGGTGTTGCCGGCGTCGAGCGCGGGCGGCGGCCGCGCCGGCTTGCGCTGCGCTGCGCGATGGCGCCGGCGCGGCGCGCGCGCGGCCGGTCGCGTCGTGCGGCGAGCACACCCCGGCGCCGTATCGCATCGGGACTTCCCTTTCGATCTACGTTCATTGACAGGAGCCAGACCACCATGCCCGCACTTTGCGATATCTGTCACGCCCGGCCGGCCGTCGCGCGCGCCACCGTGATGCAGGACGGCGAGCGCAAGACGATCTCGATCTGCGACTATCACTTCCGTCAGCTGATGCGGCATCAGAGCATGCTGAATCCGTTCGATTCGCTGCTGGGCGGCGGTGCGTCCTCGCTGTTCGGCGCGTCCGGCGACGCATCGCCGCTGGCCGCCGAGATTCCGCGCGAATCGGTCGACCCGACCGACGCATTCAGCGAGCAGACGCTCGAACTGCTGCAGCACGCGGCCGAGAAGGCGCACGAACTGCGCCGCAGCGAACTCGACACCGAACATCTGCTGTACGCGCTCGCGGATACCGACGTGTGCGCGGCACTGCTCAAGGAACTGAAGCTGTCGCCGCAGGACCTGAAGGCCTACATCGACGAGCATGCCCAGACCGGCACCGCCTCCCCCGACGCGTCGCTCGACAAGCTGTCGATCTCGCCGCGCGTGAAGAAGGCCGTGCAGTACGCATTCCAGGCCTCGCGCGATCTCGGCCACTCGTACCTCGGTCCCGAGCACCTGCTGATCGGTCTCGCGGCGGTGCCGGACAGCATCGCCGGCACGCTGCTGAAGAAATACGGCGTAACGCCGGAAGCGCTGCGCCAGAAGGTCGTGAAGGTCGTCGGCAAGGGCGCGGAAGACGGCCGCGTCGACGCGCCGACCGGCACGCCGAATCTCGACAAGTTCGGCCGCGACCTCACCGCGATCGCGCGCCAGGGCAAGCTCGACCCGGTGCTCGGCCGCGCGCAGGAAATCGAGAGCACGATCGAGGTGCTCGCGCGCCGCAAGAAGAACAACCCGGTGCTGATCGGCGAGCCCGGCGTCGGCAAGACCGCGATCGTCGAGGGCCTCGCGCAGCGGATTGTGAACGGCGACGTGCCCGAGGTGCTGCGCGGCAAGCGGCTCGTCGAGGTCAACATCAACTCGATGGTGGCCGGCGCAAAGTATCGCGGCGAATTCGAGGAACGCGCGAAGCAGCTGATCGACGAAGTGACGGCCAAGCATGACGAGCTGATCCTCTTCATCGACGAGCTGCATACGATCGTAGGCGCGGGCCAGGGCGGCGGCGAAGGCGGGCTCGACATCGCGAACGTGCTGAAGCCGGCGCTGGCGCGCGGCGAGCTGAGCCTGATCGGCGCGACCACGCTCAACGAATACCAGAAGCACATCGAAAAGGACGCGGCGCTGGAGCGGCGCTTCCAGCCGGTGTTCGTGCCGGAGCCGAGCGTCGAGCAGACGATCGTGATCCTGCGCGGGCTGCGCGACAGCCTCGAGGCGCACCACCAGGTCACGTTCGCCGACGACGCGTTCGTCGCGGCCGCCGAGTTCGCCGACCGCTACATCACCGCGCGCTTCCTGCCCGACAAGGCAATCGACCTGATCGACCAGGCCGCCGCGCGCGTGCGGATCGGCGCGACGTCGCGCCCCGTCGACATCCAGGAAGACGAAGCGCAGATCGCGCAACTGAAGCGCGAGCAGGACTACGCGACGTCGCGCAAGCGCTTCGACGAAGCGAAGCAGTTCGAGGAGCAGATCGGCGCGAAGCAGAAGTCGCTCGATGAAAAGATGGAGGCGTGGCAGCGCAAGACCGGTTCCGAGACGCTGGAAGTGACCGTCGAATCGGTTGCCGAGGTCGTGTCGCGGCTGACCGGCATTCCGGTGTCCGAGCTCACGCAGGAAGAGCGCCAGAAGCTGCTGAAGATGGAGGAGCAGCTGCGCGAGCGCGTGGTCGGTCAGCACGACGCGGTCGTCGCCGTCAGCGACGCGGTGCGGCTGTCGCGCGCCGGGCTCGGCCAGACGCACCGGCCGATCGCGACGTTCCTGTTCCTCGGGCCGACCGGCGTCGGCAAGACCGAGCTCGCGAAGGCGCTGGCCGAGACCGTGTTCGGCGACGAGCAGGCGATCATCCGCATCGACATGTCCGAGTACATGGAACGGCACGCGGTCGCGCGGCTGATCGGCGCGCCGCCCGGCTACGTCGGCTACGACGAAGGCGGCCAGCTCACCGAGCGCGTGCGGCGCCGCCCGTACAGCGTGATCCTGCTCGACGAGATCGAGAAGGCGCATCCGGACGTCTACAACGTGCTGCTGCAGGTGTTCGACGACGGCCGCCTGACCGACGGCAAGGGCCGCGTGGTCGACTTCAGCAACACGATCATCATCGCGACGAGCAACCTCGGCGCCGCGATCATCATGGACAACCTCACGCAGCCGGAGGCCGCGCGCAAGACCGACAAGGCGATCCGCGAGCAGCTGATGCAGGTGCTGAAGGGTCATTTCCGCCCCGAGTTCCTGAACCGGATCGACGAGGTGATCGTGTTCCATGCGCTGTCGAAGGAGAACATCCGCTCGATCGTGCAGATCCAGCTCGACCGTGTGGTGCGCACCGCCGCCGCGCAGGACATCACGCTCGTGATGGGCGAGTCGCTGGTCGAACACCTGACCGAAGCCGGCTACCAGCCGGAATTCGGCGCGCGCGAACTGAAGCGGCAGGTGCGCCAGATCATCGAGACGAAGCTCGCGAAGGAGATCCTGGCAGACAAGCTGACGTCCGGCGATCGCGTCGAAGTCGATTACGACAAGGCCAGCGACGAAGTGACGTTCAACAAGCTCGCGTCGCCTGAAGCCGGGGACGCGAAGAAGGACGCAGACGGCGAGGCGAAGCCGAACGGCAAGGCGGCGAAGGCGTCGACGGATGAAAAGGATGACGAAGCGAAGGCCGAAACGTCCCCGCCGGTCGCGAAGGCATCCGGAAAGAAGTCGTCCGGCGCGAAGAAGCACGCGCCCTGAATCACCGATACCACGCGGGCCCGCATGCACGGGTCCGCATGACCGGCGCCGTCCGCCCGACGGCGCCGCCCCACGCCGCGACGCGGCGCAACCCGAGCCGCCCCGCAGCGGGCGCGGCCCATGGAGATTCACATGACAAATCGACGCGACGTGCCAGGCATCAGGAAGTACGATGGGCCCGCCGGCGGTTGGGGCGCGCTTCGCGCGACAGCCGATGCCGTGCGCACGCAGATGGAAACCATCGAGGCGCCGATCGTGCTGATGCGGACCAACCAGCCCGACGGTTTCGACTGCCCCGGCTGCGCATGGCCCGACAAGGAACACAAGTCGACGTTCCAGTTCTGCGAGAACGGCGCGAAGGCCGTCACGTGGGAAGCGACGACCAAGCGCGTGACGCCCGAGTTCTTCGCGGCGAACCCGGTGTCGTCGCTGTTGCGGATGTCCGACTACGAGCTGGAGAACATGGGCCGGCTCACGCATCCGCTCGTCTACGATCGCGCGACCGACACGTTCCGCGCGGTCGAATGGGACGACGCGTTCGCGCGCATCGGCGAGGTGCTGCGCGCGCTGCCGCCCGAGCAGGTCGAGTTCTACACGTCGGGCCGCGCGTCGAACGAAGCCGCGTACCTGTATCAACTCTTCGCGCGCGAGCTCGGCACCAACAACTTCCCCGACTGCTCGAACATGTGCCACGAGCCGACCAGCGTCGGCCTGCCGCAGTCGATCGGGATCGGCAAGGGCACGGTGTCGCTGGAGGATTTCGACCACTGCGAGCTGATCATCTCGATCGGCCACAACCCCGGCACCAACCATCCGCGGATGATGGGCACGCTGCACGAGTGCTCGCGCCGCAACGTGCCGATCATCGTGTTCAATCCGCTGCGCGAGCGCGCGCTCGAACGCTTCGCGGATCCGCAGGACATGATCGAGATGGCGTCGTTCGGCTCGACGCGCATCGCGTCGACGTACTACCAGGTCGACGCGGGCGGCGACGCGGCCGCGCTGAAGGGCATCATGAAGGCGCTGCTGCGGCTCGAGGCCGAGCGCGGCGACGTGCTCGACCGCGACTTCATCGCGCAGCACACGAGCGGCTTCGACGCGTTCTCCGCCGACCTGGAGGCCACGTCGTGGGACGACATCGAGCGCGCGAGCGGCCTGAGCCAGGCGCAGCTCGAACAGGTCGCGCTCGCGTATGCGAAGTCGAACGCGACGATCGTCACGTACGGGATGGGCGTCACGCAGCACAACAAGGGCACCGCCACCGTGCGCCTGATCGCCGACCTGCTGCTGATGCGCGGCAACTTCGGCAAGCCCGGCGCGGGCGTGTGCCCGCTGCGCGGCCACTCGAACGTGCAGGGCAACCGCACGGTCGGCATCACCGAGAAGCCGTCGGCCGAGTTCCTGCAGAAGATCGAGGACATGTGCGGCTTCAAGCCGCCCGCGCAGCACGGGCACGATGCCGTACAGGCAATGCAGGCGATGGTCGACGGCCAGGCCAAGGCGCTGCTGTGCCTCGGCGGCAATTTCGCGGTCGCGCTGCCCGATCCCGAGCTGTCGTTCCCCGCGATGGCGAAGCTCGATCTCAGCGTCCATCTCGGCACGAAGCTGAACCGCTCGCATCTGCTGGTCGGCAAGGAAACCTACATCCTGCCCGTGCTCGGCCGCACCGAGCTCGACGTGCAGGCGTCCGGCCCACAATCGATCACCGTCGAGGATTCGATGTCGATGGTGCACGCGTCGGCCGGCAAGCTCAAGCCTGCTTCCGACCAGTTGCGTTCGGAACCCGCGATCGTGGCCGGCATTGCACATGCGACACTGCCGGCCAGCAAGGTCGCGTGGCTCGACCTGATCGCCGACTACGACCGCATCCGCGACCTGATCGACAAGACGGTGTCCGGCTTCGAGGCGTTCAACGCGCGCATCCGCACGCCGGGCGGCTTCCGCCTGCCGCTGCCGCCGACCGAGCGCGTGTGGCCCACGCCGACCGGCAAGGCGATGTTCTCGGTCTACAAGGGCGTGAAGGAAGACGCGGACGTACTCGGCGCCGCGCAGGTGCTGCGGCTGATCACGCTGCGCAGCCACGATCAGTACAACACGACGATCTACGGGCTCGACGATCGCTATCGCGGCGTGTTCGGGCGACGCGACGTGCTGTTCATGAACCCGGCCGATCTCGCGAAGTACGGGCTCGAGCACGGCGATCTCGTCGACATCGAGACGATCACCGCGTCGGGCCGCACGCTGCGCCTCGAGAAGATCACCGCGATCGAGTACGACATCGCGCCGGGGTCGGTCGGCGCGTACTACCCGGAGGCGAACGTGCTCGTGCCGCTCGACTACATCGACAAGGAAAGCGGCACGCCGTCGTACAAGTCGGTGCCGGTGCACGTCACACGCTCGGCGGTCGCCTGATCCGCGGGCAGGCAGGGTCGCGACGCACGGCCCGCCGCGCCATGCCGCGAACCTGAACCGGCTCTTTCCCCTCTCCCGGCCGCCGCATCGCATCCGATGCAGCGGCCGCTTTCGTTGATCGCGTCGAACGACGGCCGGCTTACCGCGCCGCCGACGACGGCAGATGCGCGCCCGCCTGCCGGCGCCTGTACGCGCTGTCGCGCGTCGCGAGCCAGTAGTACAGCGGCGACGTCAGCAGCAGCCCGACGAGCCACGACAGGTCGGCACCGCCGAGATGCGCGGGAATCGGCCCCGCATACATCGGCGTGTTCATGAACGGAATCTGCACGGCGATCCCGATCGCATACGCGAGCAGCGCCTGCGGATTGAAGCGGCCGTACACGCCGCCGTCCGCCATGAAGATCGACTGGATGTCGTACTTGCCCTTGTGGATCACGTAGAAGTCGATCAGGTTGATCGCCGTCCACGGCACCAGCACGACGAGCAGCGCGAGCACCAGATCGACGAGATTGCCGACGAAGTTCGTCGACGCGCCGATCGCCGCATAGCAGCACGCGACGAAGATCACCACCGACACCACCGCGCGCGTCTTCGCGGTCGGAATCCACTTGTACGCGAAGGTCTGCACCGACGTGATCACCGCGAGCACCGCGCCGTACAGGTTCAGCGCGTTGTGGCTGATCACGCTCAACAGGAACAGCACCAGCATCAACGGGCCGAGCGGGCCCGTCGCCTGCTTGACCGCGTCCATCGTATCCGCGCCGGCCGGCACCGCGAGCACCGCGACCGCGCCGAAGATGAACGCGAGCGTCGAGCCGATCGTGCAGCCGAGATAGGTCGCCCAGAACGTCGACGCGACGCCGACGTCTTCCGGCAGGTAGCGCGAATAATCCGACACGTACGGCGCGAACGCGATCTCCCACAGCGCGGACAGCGACACCGTCGCCAGCCACCCTGCGAAGTCGAAACCGCCGCGCGTGAGGAAATCGGCGGTGCTCACGTGCGACAGGATCATCCAGAAGCCGACCAGGATGCCGATGCCGAGCACCCACGTGCCGATCCGGTTCAGGATGTGGATGAACCGGTAGCCGACGATCCCGATCAGCCCCGAGCCCACCGCGCCGATCACGATGCCGACGGGCACCGGCACCGACGACGCGATCCCGTGCACCGACTTGCCGGCCAGCACGATGTTCGATGCGAAGAAGCCGACGTACATCACCGCCGCGATCAACGTGACCAGCAGCGCGCCCCACGAGCCGAACTGCGCGCGGCTCTGGATCATCTGCGGGATGCCCATCTGCGGCCCCTGCGCCGAATGCAGCGCCATCAGCACGCCGCCGACCGCCTGGCCGACGACGATCGCGACGATGCCCCACATCAGGTTCAGGTGGAAGATCTGCACGCCGAGCGCGCCGGTCACGATCGGCAGCGGCGCGATGTTGCCGCCGAACCAGAGCGTGAACAGGTCGCGCACCTTGCCGTGGCGTTCTGCGGGCGGCACGTAGCCGATCGTGTGTTTCTCTATCATGGGGGACGCGTTGCGGTCCGCGGTCGTCATGGCGATGTCTCCTGTGCTGCGCGGCGATGCGCGCGTGCCGTTTCAGCCGGCGCGCGACGGTGCGTGCGCCTGCAATCGGGTCCGGATACGCGGGCAACGGTTCGCCGCGTGCAGGCACGACGACATCGATCGAAGCGCCGGCGCGCATTGCGTGCGGGGACGGATGACATGCCCCGCCGGCACGTGCGCGCTTTGGTCGCGATCCGGATTGCAGACGATGGTGCGCCACGCATGCGGCGACCGGAAAATACTAAAAATATTTCCGGGACATACGAAAAAGCTCTGCAGCGGAAATGCCGGCGCCGGGCTTCTTCGGGTAAGGTGCTACGCAAAATACTGGACAGAATGGGCCCCGCGGCCGCACGCGCCGGGGCCGGTATCAGAGGTGCTCGTGGCTCACTACACTTTGCGGCAACTGAAGTATTTCGTGACGACGGTGGAATCCGGCAGCGTCGCCGAGGCGTCGCGCCAGCTCTTCATCGCGCAGCCGTCGATCTCCAGCGCGATCAAGGGGCTCGAGGAAAGCTTCGGCGTGAAGCTGTTCATCCGCCATCACGCGCAGGGCGTGTCGCTGACGCCGAGCGGCACGCGTTTCTACCGGAAGGCGCAGGAGCTGCTGCGCATCGCGCACGAATTCGAACAGAACGCGCTCGCCGACAACGACGTGATCAGCGGGCAGATCGACATCGGCTGCTTCGAGACCGTCGCGCCGCTCTACCTGCCACAGCTGATCGCGGGCTTTCGAGAGCGCTACCCGGGCGTCAACATCCGGCTGCGCGACGGCGACCAGCAGGAGCTCGTGCAGGGCCTGACGGCCGGCACCTTCGATCTCGCGTTTCTCTACGACCACGATCTCGACGGCACGATCGAGACCGACCCGCTGATGCCGGCGCAGCAGCCGTACGTGCTGCTGCCGGAGAACCACCGGTTCGCGGGTCAGTCGCATGTATCGCTGCGCGACCTCAGCGTCGAGCCGATGATCCTGCTCGACGTGCTGCCGAGCCGCACCTACTTCGTCAGCCTGTTTCACGAGTTGGGGCTCACGCCGAACATCGTGTTCGCTTCGCCGTCGATCGAGATGGTGCGCGGGATGGTCGGCCAGGGCTTCGGTTTCTCGCTGCTCGTCACGCGCCCGCATTCCGAATACACCTATGACGGCCGGCGCGTCGTGACGATCGGCCTCAGCGAAACGGTGAGCCCGTCGGGGCTCGTGAGCGCGCGGCTCAAGCGCGGGCAGCTGACGAAGCAGGCGCAGTCGTTCGTCGAGTTCTGCCGCGAGCGGCTCGCACAGATCGTCGCCGAATCCGCGCAATAGCAAGGAACGAACCGCACGCGCCGCCGAACGGCGGCGTGCGGCATGCAGTCGGACGGCCGGATCAGCCGGACGAAGCGAGATGCGTGAGGAGACGGCCGAGCATCGCGTCGCATCCGTGCAGCTGCTCGAGCGTGACGAACTCGTCGGGCTTGTGCCCCTGGTCCATGCTGCCCGGCCCGCACACCACGGTCGGTATGCCGGCCTGCCCGAACAGCCCGCCCTCGGTGCCGAATGCGACGGTGCCGAACGCGTCGGAACCGCTCAGCATCGCGAGCAGCCGCGCGGCTTCGCTGTCCGGCGACGTCGCAAGCCCCGGATATGCGCCGAGCGATTGCAGACGGATGTCCGTATCGGGCTGCACCGCGCGCATCCTCGGCAGCAGTTCGGATTCCGCATAATCCTGCAGCCTCCTCGTCACGTCGTGCGCATCGAACGCCGGCAGCGCCCGCACCTCGAAATCGAACTCGCATTCGGCCGGCACGATGTTCAGCGCGCGGCCGCCCTTGATCAAGCCGGCCTGCACGGTGGAGAACGGCGGATCGAAGCGGCTGTCGTGATGCTCGGGCCGCGCGAGCGACGCACCGATCTCGCCGAGGCGGCCGATCAGCTTCGCCGCGTAGTCGATCGCGTTGACGCCGAGCGGCGCGTACGCCGAGTGGCACGCAGCGCCCTTCACGTGGCAGCGCATCGCGAGCTTGCCCTTGTGACCGAGCACCGGCTTCAACGCCGTCGGCTCGCCGATCAGGCACAGGCGCGGCCGGTGCTCGCGAGCAGCCAGTGCGTCGAGCATCGGCCGCACGCCGAGACAGCCGACTTCCTCGTCGTACGAGAACGCGATATGCACGGGCAGGTTCAACGGCCGTGAGACGAACGCCGGCACGGCCGCGAGCACCGACGCGATGAAGCCCTTCATGTCGGCCGTGCCGCGCCCGTATAGCCGGCCGTCGCGCTCGGTCAGCCGGAACGGCTCGACCGTCCACGCCTGCCCGTCGACCGGCACCACGTCGGTATGGCCCGACAGCGCGACGCCGCCGCGATCGCGCGGCCCGATCGTCGCGTACAGGCTCGCCTTCGTGCGTTCCGCGTTGTAGAACAGCTCGCTCGAGACACCAAAGCCGTCGAGATAGTCGCGGATGAAGTCGATCATCGCGAGGTTCGAGTCGCGGCTGACCGTCGCGAAGCCGATCAGACGCTCGAGCAGTGCGCGGCTCGACGTGTCACTCATCGCCCGGCACTCCGTAGCTCGGCGCGGCGGTCGGGTTCAGCGCGCGCGTCTGGTAATCCTGCATCTGCGGGCGATACGCGTGCCACAGCGCGTCCAGCTGCCCGATCGGATCGGCGTCGGCCCAGTCGACGCGCAGGTCGACGAGCGGCCAGGTCACGTCGCCGGCCACCTTGAGCGCGGCCGAATGCACCGGCCCGGCCTCACCGCCCGCCGCCATTGCCGCGTGCATCGCGGCCAGCAGGCGATCGGCGAGCAGCCCGGGCGCCTGCCCGAACGCGCGCGCCATCGCATCGATCACGGCCGGCGCGGCCAGCAGATTGCCGGCCGCCACGCATTGCTCGCCCTGCACCGCGTGGTGCGTGCCGAGCGCCTCCTTGCCGGTGAAGCACGCCGTCTGCCCCTGCCCGTCGATCACCGTGACCTGCCGGAACTGGCTCCAGCCGTTCGCGCTGAGCGCGCGATCGAGCGCGGCGGCTGGCGCGAGCTGCTCGTGCTCGATCAGATCGAGGATCTGCGGGCCGAGCGCCGGCAGCGTGATGTTCTGCGTCGCGACCGCGCCGACGCCCGCGCGCACCCACGGGCAGCGCGCGCCCACCGCGATGCTCGACGAGCTGATCGCGATGCCGAGCTGGCCCGTTTCCGGGCAGCGCCCGACGATGGAGAAAGTCATGCCGCCTCCTATGCGCGGTTCGGCTGCCAGTTGTCGGGGATCACCGCGATCACGTCGATCTCCATCAGCCACTGCGGCTGGCCGAGCGCCGAGACGACGAGCCCCGTCGAGATCGGGTAGACGCCCTTCAGCCACTTGCCGACTTCCCGGTACACCGGCTCGCGATAGCGCGGGTCGATCAGGTAGGTCGTCGTCTTCACGATGTGCGTGATGTCGCTGCCGGCTTCATCCAGCAGCTGCTTCACGTTCTTCATCGCCTGCTCGGCCTGCGCGCGCGGATCGCCGAGGCCGACCAGGTTGCCGTCGAAATCGGTGCCGACCTGGCCGCGCACGTAGACGGTGTTGCCGGCGCGTACGGCCTGGCACAGGTCGTTGTCGAGCGTCTGGTTCGGATAGGTATCCTTCGTGTTGAACATGCGGATACGGGTGTGGGTGGGCTGGCTCATCGAGGTCCTTCGATTGTCGGTGTATGCGCCCGCCGCGCCGGAAGCGGGCGCGGTGCGGCGGGGTTCTCGTTGGTACGGATCGCAGCGTGACTGCGTATCAGCCGATCGCGTCGACCAGCGGGCGCGCATCGGTCCGCGCGGTGTCGCCGTGTTGGGTGCGCGTTTGTGCGCGACGTTGCGATGCGTCGCGATAGTCGAGGTACTTGCGCTGCGTGACGATGTGGTCGGCGATGTGCTTCGCGTCGTGCCACACGCCCCAGATGAAGCTGGAGCCGCGTCGTGACAGCCACGGCAGTCCGAGGAAATAGAGGCCCGGCTCCCTCGACACGCCGCGCTGATGCTGCGGCTTGCCGTTCGCGGCGAACGCGTCGACGTTCAGCCAGCCGTAGTCGACCGCGTAGCCCGTCGCCCACACGATCGACGTGACGCCGGCGCCGGCCAGGTCGAGTGCGAGAATCGGCTCCGTGACGCACTCAGGATCCGGCAGGATGCGGCGTGCTTCCGGCTTCTCGGGCAGGTCGAGGCCGTTGCGCGCCGCATAGGCGTCTGCGGCGTCGAGCAGCGACAGGTAGTTCTCGTCGCCGCGGGCGAGATTGGCCGCGAGATCGCGTTCGAACACCGCGACGCCGCCGTCGAACGACTTCGTCAGCCCGACGAGCGTCACGCCCTGGTGCGCGAGTGCGCGGAAATCGACCGTATGGCCGCCGCGCGCGCCGCTCACGGCAATCGTCACGTGTTCGCGGCCGGGTGTCGCGACTTCCTTGTCCCATTCGCCGAGCACGCCGAGCCACCAGCAGAAGTCGCGGCCGCGATACGCGCGCGGCGGACGGTCATGCGGGCCGACCGACAGGTAGACCTGCCGGCCCGCGCGCTGCAGTTCGTCGGCGATCTGCACGCCCGAGGACCCCGCACCGACCACCAGCACCGCGCCGTCCGGCAATTGCGCCGGGTTGCGATAGTCGGCGGAATGGATCTGCACGAGACCGGCGTCGTCCGGTGCGATCGGCGGGATGACCGGGCGCTGGAACGGCCCCGTCGCGACGACCACGCGCGCCGCCTCGATCGTGCCGCCGGAAGTTTCGACGACGAAACCCGGCTTGCCTGCGTTGCGCACGACGCTTTTCACTTCGACGCCGGTGCGGATCGGCGCGTCGAACTTGCGCGCATACGCTTCGAAGTAGTCGGCGACCTGCTCCTTCGTTGCAAACGCATCGGGATCGAGGCCGTCGAATTCGAGCCCCGGAAAGCGGTCGTGCCACGCGGGGCCGTTCGCGACCAGCGAATCCCAGCGCCCGGTGCGCCAGCGCTCGGCGATGCGATCGCGCTCCAGCACGAGATGCGGCACGCCGAGCTTGCCCAGGTGCTCGCTCATGGCCACGCCGGCCTGCCCGGCCCCGACGACCAGCGTATCGATTGAGGTTGTTTCCACTGCCACGGCTGTCTCCTTGAAGTGCGGCTCGCTGCGATGCTCGTGTCGTCGCGCGAGTGGGAATGGAGACATTCTGCTGACAGGGTGGCTAGGGCGAAACGATCATTTTTGTCGTTGTTGACGAGAAAAAAGCTGGGGATATCGAGGACGGCCAGTGGACCGGGCATACAGCGCAACGCCGCATCCGGTCCATGCGGTCCAGGGCGATCCCTGCGTGTGCGCGTGGTCGACGCGACGCGCAGGCGGTGTCGGAGGCATGGCCGAATCCGACATCACCGGCTTCGCCGCGTCGACCAACGTCTGGTGCGTTATGTCCCTTTAAGCAGGCCATTGCCCGACAATTCTTGACTGTGCGCGCGCCCTCGAACTGATACGATGCGCGTCGCCTCGCACGACGCGATGCGCACACGGGACGCGTGACCGTTCCCTTTTTCGATCCGCGCGCGTGAACCCCCTACCGCGCCGGGCCGCCGGCCCGCCCCCTCGTTGAACCCCGTAGCATCTCGGCGCCTCACCCGGCCCCGTTGCAGCAACCGTTGGAGTGGCGCACGTTGCGCCTGCAAGCATGAAGAAACTGAAGCAGCACATCCGCACCCTGAGCGAGAAGGACCGTACGCCCGTGGTGCGCGCCTGCGCGCTGCTGTTGATGGCCGGCCTGCTGTACCTGCTGTGGCCGTCCGCGGAAGTCGCGCGCCTCGCGATGGAATCGATGGTGCGCTGACGCACCGTCCGCCCGCCGCTGCGCTATACTTGCGCGATGGAAACCCAACCTGCCTCGCCGAACGTGCATCGCTGGTGGCGCGCCTGACCCAGGCGGCCCGTTTCCTTTTGCATGTCCCGAACGTGATGCCGCCAGCCATGGCGGCATTGTCGTTTCTGCGCCCACGTCATGGCTGGTGGCTTCGATAACCCGGAGCCAACCCAAACCATGACGCACCCGACTCGACCGACCATCCTCACCGGCGACCGCACGACCGGCCCGCTGCATCTCGGCCACTACATCGGCTCGCTGCGCGCACGCGTGCAGATGCAGCACGAGGCGACGCAATTCCTGCTGCTCGCCGACACGCAGGCGCTGACCGACAACATGGGCCGCCGCCAGCGCGTCACCGAGAACGTGATCGAGGTCGCGCTCGACTACCTGGCCGTCGGCATCGACCCGGCGATCTCGACGATCGTCGTCCAGTCGCAGGTGCCCGAGCTCGCCGAGCTGTCGCAATACCTGCTCAACCTCGTCACGGTCGCGCGCCTCGAGCGCAACCCGACCATCAAGGAAGAGATCCGCCTGCGCGGCTTCGAGCGCGACATCCCGGCCGGCTTCCTCACCTACCCCGTCAGCCAGGCGGCCGACATCACCGCGTTCAAGGCGACCCACGTGCCCGTCGGCGACGACCAGTTGCCGATGATCGAGCAGACCAACGAACTCGTGCGCCGCTTCAACGCGACGGTCGACAAGCCGGTGCTGGTGGAATGCGAGGCCGTGCTGTCGGCGGTCACGCGGCTGCCGGGCATCGACGGCAAGGCGAAGATGAGCAAATCGCTCGGCAACGCGATCACGCTCGGCTCGACGCCCGACGAGATCGCTCAAGCCGTGAAGGACATGTACACGGACCCGAACCACCTGCGCGTGAGCGACCCCGGCCAGGTCGAGGGCAACGTCGTGTTCACGTTCCTCGACGCGTTCGAGCCCGACGTGCGGAAGGTCGACGAACTGAAGGCGCACTATCGCCGCGGCGGCCTCGGCGACAGCGTCGTGAAGCGCGTGCTGAACGAGCGGCTGCAGGCGCTGATCGAGCCGATCCGTGCGCGCCGCCGCGAATTCGAGGCGGACAAGGCGGAGGTGATGGCGATCCTGAAGCGCGGCACGCTGCATGCGCGCGAGGTAGCCGGTGCGACGCTGGCGGAGGTGAAAGGCGCGATGGGGCTCACGTATTTCGATTGAGCGGTGCGCGCAGCACACGCGCCCCGGCGACGATGCGCGGCGCAATACCGGAGCCGCGCGTGTCCGATGCCCAACGGCACAACGCCATTCGGCGGGTGGTCAATCGTCGGCGAGCGCCGTCATGACCGCGCGTGCTCCAGCGGAGCCGCGTGGCACACAGCCTCGATCCGGTTGCCGGCAGGGTCGATCAGAAAGGCCGCGTAGTAGTCGCCGTGATAGTGCGGCCTCAATCCGGGGTCGCCGTCAGACTGGCCGCCCGCGGACAGGCCGGCCTCGAAAAACGCATGCACCTGCGCGCGGGAAGCGGCCTTGAAGCACCAGTGCCGCTTGCTCGCCCCGACTTCGGCGGAATCCAGATAAACCGCCAGACAGGTCGATGCGATGTCGTTCGCATTGCAGCGTTCGCCATAGCCGAGCGCGGTGGGCCGGTCGTAGACCTTGGCTGCGCCCAGTGCGGCCATGACGCCATCGTAGAACGGGCGGGCCCGGTCGAGATCCGGAACGGCGATGGACACGTGGTCGAGAAGTTGCATGATGTCGGCTCCATTGAACGAGCACGAGTCTACACAAACGTGACGCACGAGCGATCGCAATCCTTTCGCGCCGCTGGTCCACGCCGCCGACGCCGCAACCGCGCGCGCGGCGCGTCACTTCATCTGCATCAGCTGCACGAGGTTGCCGCACGTGTCGTCGAGCACCGCGACCCGCACCGGCCCCGCGTCCATCGGCGCCAGCGTGAAGCGCACGCCGAGCGCGTCGAGCCGCGCGAACTCCGCGTCGAGATCGTCGACCTGGAACGACGCCGCCGGAATACCGTCCTCGTAAAGCGCCTGACGGTAAGGCCCGACCGCGCGATGCTGGCTCGGTTCGAGCATCAGTTCGGTGCCGTCGAGCTGGTCCTTCGACACGACCGTCAGCCAGCGGTACTCGCCCACCGGCACGTTGTTCTTCAGCCGGAAACCAAGGACGTCGGTATAAAACGCGAGCGCCTTGTCCTGATCGTCGACAAAAATACTCGTCACGTAGATACGCATGTGATGTTCTCCTGATCGTGCGTGCCGCTTACGTGATCTGGTACGTCGACGCCGGCACGAATTCCTCCGGCATCGCGCGATCGCCCAGCTCCAGCACCGACCGTTCGATCGTGCGCGCCATCGCATCGAGCGCCAGCGCGTTCGGCGCGAGGCCGAACGGCTCGGCGACCTCGTTCGCGATCGCCTCGAGCGCGATCAGCGTGTACGAGATGAATACGCAAATCAGCGGCGTGAAGAATTCCGTCGAATCGACGAGGCCGAACGGCAGCAGCACGCAATAAGCATAGACGGTGCGATGCAGCAGCACGCTGTACGAGAACGGAATCGGCGTCGTCAGGATCCGCTCGCAGCCGCCCACCGCCCGGCCCAGCTCGACCAGTTGCGCATCGAACATCCAGCACGTCGCTTCGCTGCCGGGCGCGCGGCCCAGCGCGCGGACGATCCCGCCGCGCAGGTCATCGAGAATCGCGACGGGCCGGTAGCACTTGTGCGCGAACGCGGCGGCACGCTCCGCGCCAAGGATGCGTTGCAGGTCTTGCGCCGGGTCGGTGTGACGCAGCTGATGCTTCAGCGCATACGTAAACGCGATCAGCAGGTCGGCGAGCCGATTGCGCTCCGCGTCGCCGACGCCGTCGGGCAGGTAGCGCCGCAGTTGCGACGTGACGGTGCGCGCCGCGATCAGCAGGTTGCCCCACAGAAGCCGTGCCTCCTTGAAGCGCTCGAAGCTCGCGTTGTTGCGAAACGCGAGAAAGATCGCAAGCGCGAGCCCGAACAGCGTGAACGGCGCGGTGTTCAGCGGAATCTTCTCGCCGAAGATGCGCCCGTTCGTGAAGACCGCCAGCGTGCTGACGATCGCCATGAACACGAGTTGCGGAATGATCGACTGCAGCACGGAGCCGTTCCATACGAACAGCATCCTGAGCCAGTTTTGTCGTGGTCTGACGATCATGGTGTTGTTTCGCCTGCCAGGGAAATACGCAATGCCGGCCGCCCGCGCCCGATGTGCAACGGCCCGCGCGTGGCGGGCCGCTGTCGGTTCGATACCGGGCCGGACGACGCGCCGCGCTGCACGTGATGATACGCCCGCACACGCCGCGCCCCGTCACCGGGCCCGCCGGTCAGTGATAGCCGATGTCGCCCTCGCGCACCTTGCCGCGGAACACGCGGTACTGCATCGCGTTGTACACGAGGATGATCGGCAGCACGATCACGGTGCCGACGAGCGCGAACAGCTGGCTCGAATGGCTCGACGACGCGTCCCAGATCGTCAGCGACGGCGGCACGATGTTCGGCCAGATGCTGATCACGAGCCCCGTGTAGCCGAGGAACACGAGCGCGAGCGTCAGCAGGAACGGCGTCGCCTCGTGCCGGCGCTTCACCGTGTGGAAGATGCCCCACACGCACGCGACGACGAGGATCGGCACCGGCAGGAACCAGCCGAGGTTGCCGCTGCCGAACCACCGATGCGCAACCGCCGGCAGCCCGACCACGGTCCACAGGCTGACCACGCCCATCACGGCGAGCAGCACGCCCGCGAGCGGCTTCATCAGCACGCGCATCTTGCGCTGCAGTTCGCCGTCGACCTTCAGGATCAGCCAGCCGCAGCCGAGCGTCGCATAGGTGACGAGCACGCCGATCCCGCAGAACAGGCTGAACGGCGACAGCCAGTCGAACGGCCCGCCCGCGAACTGGTTGTTCACGATCCGGATGCCCTGCAGCAGCGAACCGAGCACGATCCCCTGGCAGAACGCGGCAAGCGCGGAGCCGCCGATGAATGCGAGATCCCACAGGTGTTGCGTGCGGTTCGCCTTGGCGCGCAACTCGAACGCCGCGCCGCGGAAGATCAGCCCGACCACCATCAGGATCAACGGCAGGTAGTTGGCCGGCAGCAGCGTCGAGTAGACGACCGGGAAGGCGCCGTACAGGCCCGCGCCGCCGAGCACGAGAAAGGTCTCGTTGCCGTCCCACACCGGCGCGACGGTGTCGAGCATCACCTGCCGCTCGGCCTTCGCGTCGAAGAATGGAAACAGCAGGCCGATGCCGAGGTCGAAGCCATCCAGCATCACGTAGATGAACACGCCGAGGCCGATGATCGCGGCCCATACGACAGGAAGATCGATTTGCATGGCTTACTCCGCTTCGGTGACGTTCAGCGGCGTGGACAGCGCGCTCTTGCGCAGCCCCGGATGCCGGTGCAGCTCGATATACCCGGCCTGTGCCGCCGG
The DNA here is from genome assembly GCF_003853415.1 of Burkholderia sp. Bp9142. Classification (GTDB taxonomy): domain Bacteria; phylum Pseudomonadota; class Gammaproteobacteria; order Burkholderiales; family Burkholderiaceae; genus Burkholderia. Next base: position 22,026 of record NZ_QTPP01000052.1, read on the forward strand.
CCCGCGCTTCATCAGCTGCATCATGTAATAGATCCCTGTTCCGAACACCAGGAAATACACGACCACGAAGATCAGCAGCGACACGCCGACCTGCTGCGCGCTGAGCGGCGCGACCGAATCGACCGTGCGCAGCACGCCGTACACGGTCCAGGGCTGCCGCCCGACCTCGGTCGTGATCCAGCCGGCCAGCAGCGCGACGATGCCCGACGGCCCCATGCACACGACGAACCACTGGAACCAGCGCGTCTCATACAGGCGCCCGCCCTTGCGCAGCAGCAAGCCGAGCACCGCGGTGAGCAGCATCAGCATCCCGAGGCCGGCCATGATCCGGAAGGTCCAGAACACGATCGGCGAATACGGACGGTCCTGCGGCGGGAATTCCTTCAGCCCGCGAATCTCGCCGTCCCAGCTGTGCGTGAGGATCAGGCTGCCGAGGTGCGGCACCTGGATCGCATAGCGCGTCGTCTCGGCCTGCATGTCGGGCAGCCCGACGAGGTTCAGCGCGGTGCCGCCCTTCTCCGTTTCCCACAGCCCCTCGATCGCCGCGATCTTCGCCGGCTGGTATTCGCGCGTGTTCAGCCCGTGCGCATCGCCGACGACGATCTGGATCGGCGCGAGCAGCAGCAGCATCCACAGCGCCATCGAGAAGCTGCGCTTCACCGGCTCGTCGCGGCGCCCCTTCAGCAGGTGCCATGCGCCGCACGCGGCGACGATGAAGCCCGCGACGATGAACGCCGCGATCGTCATGTGCACGAGACGATACGGGAACGACGGATTGAAGATGACCTTGAACCAGTCGACCGGCACGACGAGGCCGTTCTCGATCCGGTAGCCCTGCGGCGTCTGCATGAAGCTGTTCGACGCGAGGATCCAGAACGTCGAGATCAGCGTGCCGACGGCGACCATCAGTGTCGCGAAGAAGTGCGCACGCGGGCTGACGCGCTGCCAGCCGAACAGCATCACGCCGAGAAAGCCGGCTTCGAGGAAGAAGGCCGTCAGGACTTCGTAAGTGAGCAGCGGGCCGGTGATGTTGCCCGCGACGCGCGAGAAGCCCGCCCAGTTCGTGCCGAACTCGTAGGCCATCACGACGCCGGAGACGACGCCCATCCCGAAGCCGATCGCGAAGATCTTCGACCAGAACTGGAACATGGATTTGTAGGCCGCGTCGCCGGTGACGAGATACCGCCATTCCAGCACCGCCAGGAAGCTCGCCATGCCGATGCTGATCGCCGGAAACACGATGTGGAACGACACCGTGAACGCGAATTGCAATCGGGCGAGATGGAACGCATCGAAGATTTCCATGACCGTAATTTGCTCGTGGTTGTGAGGACGTCAGCTCGAAGCAGGAAATCGCGCGACGGCTTCGCGGCGGCACGTGCAAACATGGAAGGATCGCAGTGCACGGCAACGAAGCGTGAATGACGATATCGCGTTTCGGACGATACTCGCAATCGCGCGAACGTGCGCTGAAACTGTGCTTTCCCCGGGCCCGAAGATGTGTGCACGGAAAACCCGTTTCGGGGCCGCGAGGCCGTCAGCTGTACTGCTCCGCGCACTGCAACGCTGTGCATCCGCGGCACGGCCGAATGCCCGTACCATCGGCTCGAAGCCTGCCCGTGGCGAGCCGGCGCGACGCCGCGCACCGCCCCTCGCAGAATCCGTTTCCGTCGCCCGGCGCCCGCGCCGGCCGATCTCCCTGGAGAAACCCGCATGGACCCCAGCGACCGCCCCGACGATCCGGCCGGCAGCCACGCGTGTCGTGTGATGCGTCATCGTGCCGGCGACGCGCGGGACACCGTCGATCGTGTGGTCGACGAAACGCCGGTTGCACTCGTGTTCAACGGCATCGCGCACACGGTGATGATGGCGACGCCGATCGACCTCGACGCATTCGGCCTCGGCTTCGCGCTGAGCGAGGGGATCGTCGAGCGCGCGTCCGACGTCTTCGATATCGAAACCGAATGCCGGCCCGGCAGCGCCGAGGTGCGGCTCACGGTGTCGCAACAGGCGTTCATGGCGCTGAAGGCGCACCGGCGCGCGCTGGCCGGCCGCACCGGCTGCGGCGTCTGCGGGATCGAAAGCATCGCGCAGCTCGACCTGCATCCGCCGCGCATCGCGGCCGCGGGCGCGGCGGCCGGCATCGACGCCGACGCCGTCGCGCGCGCCGCCCGCGCGTTGCCGCAGCGGCAGCCGCTGATGCGTGCGACCGGCGGTATCCATGCGGCTGCGTGGTGCGACCGCGACGGCACCGTGCTGGACGCCTTCGAAGACGTCGGCCGCCACAACGCGCTCGACAAGCTGATCGGCCGGCTCGCGCGGCGTCGCACCGACCTGCGCGCGGGCTTCGTGTTCCTGTCGAGCCGCGCGAGCTACGAGCTCGTGCGCAAGGCCGCCCGCGTCGGCATCCCGATGATCGCGACGATCTCCGCGCCGACGTCGCTCGCGATCGACGTCGCCCGTGAAGCCGGTGTGCGGCTGCTCGGCTTCTGCCGCGACGACGGCTTCGTCGAATACGTGTCGCCCGACGCGCTCCCGTTACCCGAACCGGCGCGTGCGCAACCGCGCGCGCTTACCGCCTGATGACACCCCTGACCGATTTCGACGCCGCCCAACGGCAATTCGCCGGCGCGTTCGCACCGCCGCATGCGACCGCCTTGATTCCGGTCGCGCAAGCGGCCGGCCGCGTGCTCGCCACGCCGCTCGCCGCCGTGCTCGACCAGCCGCCCGCCGACCAGAGCGCGATGGACGGCTACGCGGTCCGTTACGCGGACCTCGCACACGGCGAGCCGCTGCGCGTCGCGCAGCGCTGCTACGCGGGCGACGCGCCGTCGCCGCTCGCACCGCGCACGGCCGCGCGGATCTTCACCGGCAGCCTGATTCCACCCGGTGCCGAAACCGTCGTGATGCAGGAGCACGCGCGCGAGCAGGACGGCTGGGTCGCATTCGACGCACCGCAGCGCGCCGGATCGCATATCCGCCGCCGCGGCGAGGAAGTGCGCGCGGGCGACCGGCTGATGCCTGCCGGCGCGCGGCTCGGTGCGATGCACGTCGGCGTCGCCGCCGCGCAGGGTTGCGCACACATCGACGTGCGGCCGCCGCTGCGGGTCGGCATCCTCACGACCGGCGACGAGCTCGTCCCGTGCGGCCAGCCGCGTGCGCCGCAGCAGATCTACAACAGCAACGCGCCGATGCTCGCCGCGCTGGTGTCGGGAACCGGTGCCGTCGTCGCTGCGAGCGCGCATGCGGCCGACACCGCGACCGCCGTCGATCAGGCGCTGCGCACGATGGCCGCGCGCTGCGATCTGGTCGTCTGTGTCGGCGGCGCATCGGTCGGCGACAAGGACCTGCTGCGCCCCGCGCTGAGCGCGCTCGGCGCATCGTTCGTGGTGTCGGGCGTGCGGATGAAACCCGGCAAGCCCGTCGCGCTCGCGCGGCTCGACGAACGGCCCGTCGTGCTGCTGCCGGGCAATCCGGGCGCCGCGATGATCGCGTTCGCGCTGTTCGTCGCGCCGCTGATCCGCCACCTGCAGGGGCGCGACGACTGCCTGCCGGCCGTACCGTCGCTGCCGATCGATATCGACTTCGAGCCGGATGCGCAGCGCGAACGCTTCGTGCGCGTGCGCCGCGCCATCGACGCCAATGGCGCGCCCGTACTCGATACGCTGCGGCAGCAAGGCGCCGGCACGCTGCAATCGCTCATGCAGGCGAGCGGGCTCGCGCGGCTGCCGGCCGGTCGACGCATCGCGCGCGGCGACGCGGTGCCGTATTACGATTTCGCGCACTGGCTCGCGTGAGCATGCGCGCGACGCCCGCCTTTCGTGCAAGCAGGAGGACGAACTGTATTCCTGCATTTCGGGCGCGATTGTGCCTCTGCCGGGAAAATCCGGCGGACTATCCTCACGATGACGCACGCCACGACCTGCGCGCCGACACGTCGGCGCATACGCGGCCGATCGGCGACGCCGTTCCGCTCATTTCATGCAGGCCGACGAACCGATCGTGAATGCCATCGTTTCCGCCGCGCCGGCCGCCGCCGCGTCCCGTGGCGCATCGCCCGGCGCCTTCTCCCGCCCGCTCGACACGCTCGCGCGGCCGCTGCGCGATTTGCGGCTGTCCGTCATCGACCAGTGCAATTTCCGCTGCGGCTACTGCATGCCGCGCGACAGCTTCGGGCCCGACTATGCGTTCATGCCGTCGTCCGAGCGGCTGTCGTTCGCGCAACTCGAGAAGATTGCCCGCGCGTTCATCGCGCTCGGCGTCGAAAAGATCCGACTCACCGGCGGCGAGCCGCTGCTGCGCCGCAACCTCGAAGCGCTGATCGAACGGCTCGCGACGCTGACGACCGTCGATGGCAAGCCCGTCGAAATCGCGCTGACCACCAACGGTTCACTGCTCGCCGCAAAGGCACGCTCGCTGCGCGAGGCGGGCCTGTCGCGCGTGACCGTGAGCCTCGATGCGCTCGACGATGCCGTGTTCCGCCGGATGACCGACACCGACGTGCCCGTCGCGCGCGTGCTGGCCGGCATCGAGGCCGCGCACGCGGCCGGGCTCGCGCCCGTGAAGGTCAACGCGGTGATCGAGCGCGGCGCGAACGACGACCAGATCCTGCCGCTCGTGCGCCACTTCCGGCATAGCGGCGTGGCGGTACGCTTCATCGAATACATGGACGTCGGCGGCGCGAGCGCGTGGTCCGGCGACAAGGTCGTACCGGCCAAGCGGATGCGCGAGTTGATCGAAGCAAGCTATCCGCTCGTGCTCGTCGGCGAACCGGGACACGATGCCACTGCAATCCGCTGCCGGCACATCGACGGCGCGGGCGAAGTCGGCTTCATCGCGAGCGTGTCGCATCCGTTTTGCGGCACGTGCTCGCGCGCCCGCGTGTCGGCGGACGGCCAGCTTTATACGTGCCTGTTCGCAACGCAGGGCACCGACCTGCGGCCGTGGCTCGACGATCGCGCATCGATCGACCACCTCGCCGACGCCGTGCGCGATCGATGGACGCGGCGCGACGACCGCTATTCCGAGCGGCGGGCCACGCGTGCGGCCCGGCCGTCGGGCAAGACCTATCCGACCGTGCGCATGTCGCTCGTCGGCGGCTGACGGCTGCCGCGCGAAGCGGCCCGCACCGCTTACTGGAGAACCGTCATGACGACTTCCACCGAATCCCGTGCCGCGCCACCCGACGATCCGCCGCGGGACGGCAGCCATCCCGAACCTGCCGCCCCGCACGGCGTACCGCCGCCGGCGATTGCCGCCGGCTTCGAGGTGCGTGTGCAATACGCGGCGATCGACGCCGGTGCCGAGATCGCGCCGATCGCTCGCAATCCGAATGTCGGCGCGGTCGTGAATTTTCTCGGTGTCGTGCGCAACGAAGGCGACGTCGACGACGTGATCGCGCTCGAAGTCGAGCACTATCCGACGATGACCGAGCAGGCGCTATGGAGCATCGTCGAGGAAGCCAGCGCGCGCTGGCGGCTCGAAGCGGTCAGGATCGTGCATCGCGTCGGGCGCATTCCGCTCGGCCACGCGGTCGTGATCGTCGTGGTGGCCGCCGCGCATCGCGCGTCGGCGTTCGATGCGTGCGAATTCATCATGGACTTCCTGAAGACGCATGCGCCGTTCTGGAAGAAGGAGATCCGGCACGACGGCGCGTCCGGCTGGGTCGAACCGAAGGCGCATGACGATCAGGCGATGCGGCGATGGGGATGAACGTGCCGGCCAATGCCTTGCCGATTCCGCCGATTCCGCCGATTCCGCCCGGGACCTCACGATGAAACTGACGATCAAATACTTTGCGAGCATTCGCGAACAGTTGCATACCGACGAGGAAGTCGTCGAGATCGATGCGCATGAGGTCACCGTCGACGCGCTGCGCGGCACGCTCGCCGCGCGCGACGTGCGCAGTGGAGAAGCGCTGCGGATGGACCGGCCCGTGCGGGCGGCCGTGAACCTCGAGATGGTGACGGGCGGGTTCGTCGTGCGGGAGGATAGCGAGGTGGCGTTCTTTCCGCCGGTGACGGGCGGGTGACGGGCAGGCATCGGACGGCGCGCGCGACCGGCAAACGGCTTGCAGCCGCGCGTTTGCGACGTACCTTGCAAGCGTGATCTGCAGTTTTCCCGCTGAAACATCCGCGGCAACGTCCTGAACGTCCCGACGCCGATCGAGGCCCTGGCAGCCCGTATTTCGATCGCAAGATCCCGATGCAGGCGCTCGCCGATCCACCTGCACCCCGCGCCGAGACTTGAATCGTTCACGCACTGCGACTGACGTGCGAAACTGAGCTGCGCCTGTCCGCCGTGGCGACACGTCCGCACGGTTCGCACGGCGCCCCGGCCCGCCCTGAAGATCAACCGGAGACCCGCTCATGGCAACCCGTCTTTATGGAGCACGAACAGGCAACTGCCGAAGGGCAGCCATTGCGCTGGCGGAGGCCGGCATTGCGTATTCGGTGAGCCAGGTGGACCTGAGGGCGGGCGAGCACAAGTCCGCCGCGTTCCGGGCACTCAACCCGCGCGGCCTCGTGCCCGTCATGGTGGAAGACGGCAATACAGGCCCCGACCTGGTCCTCACCCAATCGAACGCGATCATGTTCCATGCGGCCAGGCGCTCCCGGGAGCGCCTGGCGCCCGATCAAGGCCGGCAGTCAGCCGTGTTCCTCGATCGCCTGTTCTATTTCGTCACGGAAGTGATCGCGGCCAACGGCAGCGCGTTCGCGCTCGCGCAGCAAGGCGACGAGCCAGGCGCCCGGTTGCTGGCCGGCCGCTCGCTCGACGCGCTCGTTCAGGCCGAGCGATTCCTGACCGACAGCCCGTATATCGCCGGCGATACGTTCACGCTCGCGGACATCGCCGCATACACGAGCGTCTTCGCGGTGACGCAGGATCTCGACTGGTCCGCGCTGCCCCTCCTCCACGCGTGGTACGCGAGGATCGGTGCGCGGCCCGGCGTCGTCCGGGGCATGGCGGCGTTTTAGCCGGCGCACGGCTCCAGGCCCCGCAACGCGCCGACACGTTTCGACCATCACCGTACTGGTATCGCCCCGAATAAAAAACTTGCACATAGGAGCATATGCTCCTATCCTGACTGACAGGAGCATATGCTCTTAATTTCACGGAGGGATTCAGCCATGAACGAAACATCGATTCTTGTCAGCGGCGCAACCGGCCGCACCGGCGGTGCAGCCATCGACGAACTGCTGCGGATGGGCAAGCGCGTCCGCGCATATGTGCGCTCGGACGACGACCGCGCGGCCGCGCTGCGCGCACGCGGCGTCGACATCGCCGTCGGCGATTTCACCGACATCGATGCGATCCGCGCCGCGATGGAGGGCGTCAGCGCCGCCTACTTCCTGCATCCGATCGCACCGGGCATTCTCGGCGCCGCGGCCTATTTCGCGCAGGCCGCGAAGGAAGCCGGCGTCGGCGCGATCGTCAACATGTCGCAGATTTCGGCACGGCGGGAATCGACCAGCCACGCGGCGCAGGATCACTGGGTGTCGGAGCGCGTGTTCGACTGGTCGGGCGTCCCGACGACGCACCTGCGCCCCACCTTCTTCGCGGACTGGCTCGTGTATCCGCACTTCGCCAAGGAAATCCGGGCCACGCAGAAGATCGAGTTTCCGTTCGAGGACGGACGCCACGCGCCGATCAGCTCGGACGACCAGGGCCGCGTCATCGCACACCTGCTGGCGAACCCGGCCGGCCACGGCGGCCAGACCTACACGCTTCACGGCCCGGTCGAACTGAACCACACGGAGATCGCCGCGATGATCAGCGAAGTGCTCGGCATCAAGATCGAATATGCGCCGACTTCGATCGAGGTGTTCAAGCAAAAGATGGAGCAACTGTACAAGTTCCCTCCGTTCCTCGTGCAGCATCTCGTCGAAGTCGCCCAGCACTATCGGGAAGGCGTGTTCCGGGGCACCAACGATGTCGTCGAGAAGATCACGGGCACCCCCGCGCTGTCGGTGCCGGCCTTCATCGAGAAGTACCGCGGCGCTTTTGCGTGACAATGCGCATGAAGCCGGCAATCGGCCAACGTCAAGGAGAAGGGAAATGCGGGCGAAAAGCCAACCCATCGGTGTGGATCAATGCAATTGCTTTACCGTGAGGAAGGCCGCCCGTCAGATCTCGCGTCTTTACGATGCGCATCTCCAGCCGTCCGGCCTGCGCATCACGCAGTTCCTGATCCTCGCAACGTTGAACGAGAGTGAGAGCGCATCGGTCAATGCGCTGGCCGAGCACCTCGACATCGAGCGCACGGCGATGGGAAAGATGGTCGGCGTTCTGGAACGGGACGGCTTCGTCACGATGCGGCCGTCCCCGGAAGACGGTCGCATTCGCATCGTCGAACTCACGCCGGAAGGAACCACGCTCTTCGAACGTGCCGCACCGCTGTGGCGTGAAGCGCAACATCGGTTCAGCACACTGAACGGCGCGGAAAACGTGGATGCGCTGCGTCACAGTCTCGTGGAGATGAAAGTCGGCACCGATGCTCCGTCCATTCCGGAGTGACGGGCTTTCAGGGGGCTCCGACCATTGGGTCGCCCCCGTCTCGAGCACCGAAAACGCCCGCGCACATCGATCACGAGGTTCGCGCCCCCTGCCCGCATGAACCGAATGCCGCTCGCGATCGCGCCGAACAGGCGGCGCAGGCCATTGGGGGCCCGCGCCCGCCTTTTCGCATGGCGGAATCCCGACCCGGCAGGGCCTGGGCTACGTTGACAGGCGCCGCGGGTCCCGGCCGAGGCAGCTTGCCGCACCAGCTTCCCGCCCCCCCATCAGTTGCCGGCGTCCCCCGCGCAGCTCGCCGCGCCCAGGCTCCCGCACACACGACCGCGTTCAGCCCGCCGGTTGCGCCGCCCGCGCAACCCGCCATCCGATACCGCATCAGCAACTCTTATATAAGACATAAGACATTTGACGCCTGACCATATTGCGATTAGAATCCCGTCCAAGCAGTGAAGCAGTGTCCGGAACAGCAGCCTCGGCGTGCCTGGAAAGCCCTTCCCCTGAAACGCAATCTCAGCAGGTCCCCCCATGCTTGAAAACTTTCGTGCTCACGTGGCCGCCCGCGCCGCGCTCGGTATTCCCCCCCTGCCGCTGACGGCTCAGCAAACCGCCGAACTGGTGGAACTGCTGACGAACCCGCCCGCAGGCGAAGAGCAGACGCTGCTCGACCTGATCACCCACCGCGTGCCCGCCGGTGTCGACGAAGCCGCCCGCGTGAAGGCCGGCTTCCTGGCCGCCGTCGCGAAGGGCGAGACGGCCTGCGCGCTGATCTCGCGCGAACGCGCGACCGAACTGCTCGGCACGATGCTCGGCGGCTACAACATCCAGCCGCTGATCGAGCTGCTGTCGGACGACGCCGTCGCGGCCGTCGCCGCCGACGCACTGAAGAAAACCCTGCTGATGTTCGACCAGTTCCATGACGTGAAGGAACTCGCCGACAAGGGCAATGCGCACGCGAAGGCCGTGCTGCAGAGCTGGGCCGACGCCGAATGGTTCACGAGCCGTCCGGAAGTGCCGGAAAGCCTGACCATCACCGTGTTCAAGGTCACGGGCGAAACCAACACCGACGACCTGTCGCCTGCGCCGGACGCCACCACCCGCCCGGACATCCCGATGCACGCGCTGGCGATGCTGAAGAACGCGCGCCCCGGCATCACGCCGGAAGAAGACGGCAAGCGCGGCCCGGTCAAGTTCATCGAATCGCTGAAGGAAAAGGGCCACCTGGTCGCCTACGTGGGCGACGTGGTCGGCACCGGCTCCTCGCGCAAGTCGGCCACCAACTCGGTGCTGTGGTTCACCGGCGAAGACATCCCGTTCGTCCCGAACAAGCGCTTCGGCGGCGTGTGCCTCGGCGGCAAGATCGCCCCGATCTTCTACAACACGATGGAAGATGCCGGCGCGCTGCCGATCGAACTCGACGTGTCGCAGATGGAAATGGGCGACGTGGTCGAACTGCGCCCGTACGAAGGCAAGGCGCTGAAGGACGGCAACGTGATCGCCGAATTCCAGGTCAAGTCCGACGTGCTGTTCGACGAAGTGCGCGCCGGCGGCCGCATTCCGCTGATCATCGGCCGCGGCCTGACCGCGAAGGCGCGTGAAGCGCTGGGCCTCGCTCCGTCGACGCTGTTCCGCCTGCCGCACCAGCCGGCCGACAGCGGCAAGGGCTTCTCGCTCGCGCAGAAGATGGTCGGCCGCGCATGCGGTCTGCCGGAAGGCCAGGGCGTGCGTCCGGGCACGTACTGCGAACCGAAGATGACCTCGGTCGGCTCGCAGGACACCACGGGCCCGATGACCCGCGACGAACTGAAGGACCTGGCGTGCCTCGGCTTCTCGGCCGACCTCGTGATGCAGTCGTTCTGCCACACCGCCGCCTATCCGAAGCCCGTCGACGTGAAGACGCACCAGACGCTGCCGAACTTCATCAGCACGCGTGGCGGCATCGCGCTGCGCCCGGGCGACGGCGTGATCCACTCGTGGCTGAACCGCATGCTGCTGCCCGACACCGTCGGCACCGGCGGCGACTCGCACACGCGCTTCCCGATCGGCATCAGCTTCCCGGCAGGCTCGGGCCTCGTCGCATTCGCGGCCGCCACCGGCACGATGCCGCTGGACATGCCGGAATCGGTGCTGGTTCGCTTCAAGGGCAAGATGCAGCCGGGCGTCACGCTGCGTGACCTGGTCAACGCGATTCCGCTGTACGCGATCAAGCAAGGCATGCTGACGGTCGCCAAGCAAGGCAAGAAGAACATCTTCTCGGGCCGCATCCTCGAAATCGAAGGCCTGCCCGACCTGAAGGTCGAGCAAGCGTTCGAGCTGTCGGATGCGTCGGCCGAGCGTTCGGCCGCCGGTTGCACGGTGCACCTGAACAAGGAACCGATCATCGAGTACCTGAACAGCAACGTCACGCTGCTGAAGTGGATGATCGCGCAGGGCTACCAGGATCCGCGCAGCCTGCAGCGCCGTATCGCGGCGATGGAGCAGTGGCTGGCCGACCCGCAGCTGCTGTCGCCGGATGCCGACGCCGAATACGCGGCCGTCATCGAGATCGACCTGGCCGACATCCATGAGCCGATCGTTGCGTGCCCGAATGACCCGGACGACGTGAAGACGCTGTCCGACGTCGCCGGTGCGAAGATCGACGAAGTGTTCATCGGCTCGTGCATGACCAACATCGGTCACTTCCGTGCCGCGTCGAAGCTGCTGGAAGGCAAGCGCGACATTCCGGTCAAGCTGTGGGTCGCGCCGCCGACCAAGATGGACCAGAAGCAGTTGACGGAAGAAGGTCACTACGGCGTGTTCGGCACGGCCGGCGCCCGCACCGAAATGCCGGGCTGCTCGCTGTGCATGGGCAACCAGGCACAGGTGCGCGAAGGCGCGACGGTGATGTCGACGTCGACCCGCAACTTCCCGAACCGCCTGGGCAAGAACACGAACGTGTACCTCGGCTCGGCGGAACTGGCGGCGATCTGCTCGCGTCTCGGCAAGATCCCGACCAAGGACGAGTACATGGCCGACATGGGCGTGCTCAATGCGAACGGCGACAAGATCTACCAGTACATGAACTTCGACCAGATCGAAGACTTCAAGGAAGTCGCCGACACCGTGCAGATCTAAGCATGCGGTCGAGCTGTGGCGGGTTGCACCCGTCGTAGCGACACGCGATGGCGCCGCGGGCTGAATGCCTGCGGCGCCATTTTTTTGGTTCTTCGTGAATTTCCGTGGACGTCGCTTGCCGATCCTCGGCGGCCATTCACCCGACGAGCACGGCCGACCGCTTCCGAACGGTAAGCGCATGCCGTTATACACATCGTGACCAGCGAATCGCGGCCGCGAAAGAACACGCTTACTTTCAATGACGTAGAGCAGCGCTTGTAAACTGTCGGCGGATGGCGTCTACTCTCCGCTTTTGAGCGGATGCCTTGGTCACCGAATCGACGCGCTGGACACAAACGGAATTCGAGCAACTGGACCTTGGCGACGCGCGCCTGAACAAGCGAGCGAGGCTTTTGATGGAAAGAATGGCGGCCGATCCGACGGCCAGTGTGCCGCAGGCATGTCATGGCTGGGGCGAGACGATAGCTGCGTACCGCTTCTTCGACAACGACAAGGTCCAGTGGCATGCGATTCTGGAGCCACATTGGCAGCAGACGCAAAAGCGGATGCAAGCGCATCAGGTCGTGCTCTGTCTGCAAGACACCACCGAGCTTGATTTCAACGGTCAGGGGGCGATCGGACTGGGGCCGTTGACCTATGAGGCGCAGCGCGGGATGTTTGTTCACCCGACCTATGCGGTGACGCCGCAGCGCGAGCCGTTGGGTATTCTGGACGCGTGGATGTGGGCCCGCGAGAAGAAGGACGAATCCGGCCAGCGTGACGGCCCCAAGGAAAGTTTGCGTTGGATCGAAGGCTACGAGCGCATCGCCGAGATGGCGCCGGACATGCCATCGACCCGCCTGGTGTATGTGGCCGACCGTGAAGCGGATCTGATGGCGTTGATGGAGCGCGCCGATGCGCTGGGCAACCCGGCCGACTGGCTGGTACGTGCCGTGCATAACCGCTGTCTGCCTGAAGGCGATAAGTTGTGGGAGCGCGCCACGCGCGGCGAAGCGGTGGGCGAAATCACCTTCACGATGGCCGCGCGCCAAGGCGTGAAAGCGCGCACGGTGCGCCAGCGCCTATGGCTGCAGCGCGTGGCGTTGCCCGCGAGCAAGGGCAAAAGCATCGCAGCAACGTGCCTGGTCGCGCGCGAGTTTGACGCGCCTGCTGGCGTCAAACCGATCGAATGGCGCTTGCTGACTAACCGTGCGGCTGCCACGCTGGATGAAGCGATCGAATTGATCGAGTGGTATCGGGCGAGATGGGAAATCGAGATCCTGTTCAACGTCCTGAAAAACGGCTGTCAGGTCGAAGAGCTGCAGTTGGGCACGATCGAACGAGTCGAGCGTGCGTTGGCGCTGTTTCTTGTGGTGGCTTGGCGTGTGACCTATCTGATGAGGCTGGGCCGGACCTGTCCTGATTTGGACGCGCATCTGTTCTTCGATCCCGATGAAATCCGGGCCGCCCACTTGCTCACGAAATCGCGTAGGCCAGCGCAACCCAAGCTCAACGACGTGTTGCGCTTGGTCGCACGCCTCGGTGGTTTCCTCGCTCGCAAGGGCGATGGCGAACCCGGCGCAGAGACCATCTGGAAGGGACTCACGAAAGTTCATATCGCCGCGGAAACCATCCGCCTATTGCGCGACGACGGCGGTGACGAGACTTGCGTATAACGAGATGCGGTAAGCGAACGTCCACGACTGCATCATTGCCGGCTAGGTGCCTCAAGCGGTTCGGTTACCGGGTAGGAGCGACGGACGCTGCGCGCAAGCGCGACAGGTTATCGCGCATCCAGCCTTCAATCCCGCAGGGACGGATATCAATCAAACTGCTCCCGCTCCTTGCCCGCGATCCAGTTAGGATGTTTTCCACTCTATATTTCATGGGCATCAATCGCTCATGAAAGCTGATCCTCGACCAGTTTTATGAGCGGTGCAAAATCAGCTGGAAACGCCGCACAAATAGTCGCGGTGAGGCGTTCTAGGCACTGTTGCTTCGACAATCCAACGTGTTGCGAAATCTCATAGAATTCATTGTGTTTTCCCGCTTGCAGCCCATATTCAAGAATTCCCTTAATCGCATCAGGGTCCACCGCAAGAGCTAGCGCGGAAAGCGCGCTTACTTCGATGGCTTTTTGCACGATCCACGCCTCCGGCCAAGTTTCCCCTGGCAGATAGCCTTTTCGTCCATCGTACCAAGTTTTGAATTCGACTCCTGGCTTTTCCGTCATACTTTTTGCGTGACCAAAATTGTCCTTCTCTTTCGCGCGCTGATCGCCGTCAAAAATTGCGAGCGTCGGGTGATCATCTTTTCTAACGTACAATGCGGCGAGTTGGCGAGCGATTGCGGTCGCGGAGCCGATGACTTTGATCGTGACTCTTGTCCTAACGTGCGCTGCGAGCGCGGCTTGCAGCATTGATTGCGCGACCTCGTCCTCCACAAAAATATCAAGTTCCATTCCACCACGTGCGCCCATCTTGGCGAACGCAAATTCTGGTGAAATACCCGCCGTTAGCTTGGTCTTGCCTCCAACTGTCTCGACAAAAAACCGAGCGTCATCGGGCAAGCATTCGAAGATTTCGCGGGAATGTGTCGTGCAAATTACCTGCGTTCCTGTTTCTTTGCATACTTCTTTGAGTTTTCGCATGAACAGCTTCTGCGCCTTTGCATGTAGGCCCAACTCTATCTCGTCCATGACCAACAGTGCTTTCTCTCCACATGAATAAATTGTAGAGAAAATTTCGAATAAGGCGTTTTCGCCAGCTCCCATATTGAAGCCAGAATACGTCAGCCCACCGACTTTAACGAGGGGCAGGCTATATCGTGAGTGCTCCAGATAACGAAAGTCATCATACTTTTTACCAAGAATATAACCTACGGCGTCGCGAACCTTTTCCTCCCACCCCTTGGCTTTCACATCAGCAAAAGACTTTGAGTATGATCGCGACTGACTTCGCTCGTTATGCGGCACAATTCGCTCGATACCGAGAAAAACAACGGTTTTCCGAATGCGACTTGCATAGTCATTCCATTTGCCACCTTTATTCTTGCGGCGGATTTGGTAGCCAAGCCCCTTTCCGTCGGGATTTTGCTCTGATTTTTTAAAGCTGTCGAGGGCAAATGTATAATATATTTCAATGCCATCAGGGGCTTGTTCTTCTCGATGTTGGATAAAAAAATCGGAAAACGTGTAGTATGGATATTTACGCCTAGGCAATTTGAACGCCGTTTTATTGGCATGATACGCGCAACAAGTCAACGCAAGAATGGTTGATTTACCGGCCCCATTCACTCCCGCAAAGGCGGTAATCGGATAAGTGAATTCGATGTCGAGCGAGCTAATGCCGCGCAGATTTCCTTTTTCTATACGGATTTTACGCAAAAGCACTTTGGACATGTCGCTACCGAACCACTGCCTAAGTTCTTTGTCTATTTGGCTTTCACGATATTTCATGCCTATCCCCAGTATATCTCGTTGGTCTGATTTCTGAACGGCCTTGGGTAATTATTACCTGTAGGCACTAGATTGGGCAACACTGTCTTTCCGCGCCCTCGTCCTGCGGCAGCATTACCGGTACACGGGCGCTCGTACGACTTTCGCCTTAGAGTGGGCCGACCTTGTGACCAAGTTGCTCGCTCACATATATGGCGAACTTCGAAAATCTCTAAAGACCTAGCAACCGTCGCAGTCCCTAGTTTGACCGGCGCGGAGCTATTCGCTGAAAAATCAGTTGCTTACGATCGCCGCATAAAGCAATTGTGGGGTATCCACGTCCGCCGTAAACGCCGGAGCTCCTTCCCCAGTGAAAACCCTGATCGAGCTTCGAATGTCCATTTCGCATCGACGGACAGTTCGAAAACTGCTGCGCGCGTATCGAGGCGCTGTAGCGCAGTTCGGGGATCGCCGCCGCCAAAACGAAGTCAGCTCAACGGCAGCTCTACGTTCGAATCCGGTCGTTTGACGCGGGCGTTTGAACGGCAGTTCTTGGCCGAATACTGCCCAATTAGCCGTCAATTCATGAAGCAGTCGATCGAAGAACCTCCCCCGAAGATGGCACCGATCGCGGTTGAGTTCCGCGCTCGCAAAACCGGTCACCCACCAGGACTCACGGGCGCAGCCCGAATACGCCGTGCCACAGAGCGCTGAAAAAGTCACTATGCACGTGTTCGTCACTCCTTCGCGCGTCGCTCTTTGGCGCCTGTGTCGCCCTCTTCTCGCATTGCGGCATCTGCTCATCACGCTGCCCGTCCCGCGATGCGCTCGGCTGGCGCGACGCATGCAGTTCGACCACGCTGCCGGCAATGCGCTCGGCGAGTTGAACATCGCAATCACGGCCGAGCAGAACACCGAACACGACGTCGCGGTTGTGCCCTTGTTCGGCGAAGCGCATCGCCCATGCCACGAACCGCGCATATTCCGCTTCGCGCTCCGCCTTCAAGCGCTCCTCTTCTTCGCGAAGCCGTGCGTGACGGAGCATTTCCTCTGCGTAAACGGTGTCATAGACGCGGCGCAGCTCCGGGTTCGAGAGAATCGCGTATGCCTCCTTGATCTCCTGAAATCGCGCATGCGCGTCCGCTTCGCACCCGACGTTGCGGTCGGGATGCGCTTTCATCGCTGCCTTTCGGTAGCTGCGCTTGATTTCCTCGTTGGTGGCGTTCTCGCACACACCGAGCAATTCATACATTGTCGTCATTGTGCGTCGGGATGAAAGTCGGATCGCGTTGATCGTAGCATGTCGCCGCCGCGCCAATCCGTCGGGTTGAGAATTCACCACGTTCTGAACACCCTGAGTGCAGGTCAGGGGCGCTTTGGCAGATGACGAAATCCGAATCATTCTCATCGGCACGGCCGTTTGCCGACTGGAACGGCCATTTGCGCGGTCTCCCCACTGGCAAGTTCTCGGCCTGACCCGTCATTCGGTATCGACGTTGGTCAGGCTGCGACTGACCGCTTTCCTGTATCGAAACGATCATCCAACCACCATTTCATTTGCCAGCTGTGACAAGAAGTCGGCGGTCGCAAAGGCTATTCAAGGGGCCAAATACAATCATTGATTTTCGGCAAATACCATGCCTGCTCGGCCAAAGAGGCTGAGCCAAGGCATTCAGCGAAGGCCTAGACAGATACACCGAGAAACCAAGTGACGCCGTCCATATCGTTATCGTCGCCACGGACATCTGCATGTCCGATATCTCATCCACGCGCACTGAAGAGTTCCCTCGTGTATCACCGATGTTCATGGCCAAAGACATACGATTTGCCGACGCGTGAGAGAATCGCTAAAGTTGCATCTAGACTTCGAATCGCCGCGCCGAACCAGACTGTGGCGGCCCCACCTATCTTCGGATTCCGTTAGATGAGCACACTGCAAAATACAACACGGATTGGCGACGAATTCGAGAGACGTATTTTTGAGCTGTTTCGAACAGAAATAGACGCTGAGCGCCTTCCGTTTAAAAGAGAATGCTGCAAGCTTTTTTCAAAAAAAGGCTACCATTCGCGCGATCGCTGTTCGGAAATTGTCTTTGATATTGCAATCGAACTGTACTTTCCCGGGGCGCAGGAATATTCAATGCTGCTCCTCATTGAGTGTAAGCGATACTCACACGCTGTACCGGTTGATGATGTCGAAGAATTCTTCGCAAAGGTTCAACAAGTCGGAGCCGCGAACACAAAGGCTGTGGTGGTCAGTACAGCGGCATTTCAAAGGGGTGCGCTTGAGTTTGCAAAGGCCAAGGGAATTGGCCTTGCACGCTATTTCGGGCCAGAAAATTTTAAATGGGAATTGAGGCGCTCACCGTCAACGACAGTTCGAAGAAACGCTGATTCCAATGAGAATATTGAACTGGGACTTTCCGAGGAAACGTTCAAGAGCTCATCGTTCGATTTCTATTTTCAATCGCCTAGGCGGCTGACTAACTCGCTGTGGGAATTTATTGATGATGCTTTTTCTGACCTTACATCGGCGCCGGGCGTAGCCATAGGAGAATTGAAGAACCTGCGACGCGACTTGGAAGAAGTCGCTTTCGTGGAAAAAGGAGCAATTGAAGAGATGGGTGCATCCGTCCTATCGAGAATCGGCTACGCCGACGGTGAAGTCGCGCTTCAAGAAATCTGCAGGCTGGAGGCTGAACGAACTGGACTCCAGTTGCGACTGAACCACCCAGTGGTCAATTCGGGCGCAGGGCAGGATGCACTAGGACGCATCACGTTTGATCCACCCATCATCGATGTCTACGCGCAACAGGAGCCAAACCGAGGCCGAGAACGGTTCACATTGGCCCACGAGATGGCGCACTACTTCCTTGATCACGGTCGATATCTGGTAAGCGAATCTTGTGATAACGACGACTTCGTTCTACACCGTGCTGGTCTGAATGACGCGGCAATTTCACGCCTCGAATTTCAAGCTAATTACATGGCTTCAAGCATACTCTTGCCGCGCGCCCAAGTTATTGCCGATTTTAACAACCTCCTTCAGACAATCGGGTTATCGGATAAAGGATTCGGCTCGCTGTACGTGGACGATCAGCCGTGCAACATACAAAATTACGATTTTATAACGGGGCGATTGATGCAAAAGTACGGTGTATCTCGTAGTGCGGTTCGAATCAGGCTGGAGACTCTTGACTTGTTGCGAGACAATCGACGCCAAGTCGCTGTGGGAAAAATGTTGCACCGATAGCAGGCCCTCCGAATCTGCAGCGAGTGACTGCTTGCGGACCACGAGATCGGCGAGACGAAGGTCGCAATGGGTCGCGAGCGTGAGTCTGCTCATGCGAGAAGCTCACCGACGGCGATTTGCCGCATTGCTGACGCGAACCCCAGTCTTCGGCAACGTCGGCTTTGGCCAACAAGCGCGTCGCGCATTGGGCGGGTTTCGAAGTGAACCAGCCGTTCAAGTGACCACTGCACGGCTCAGGCGAGAGGCAGAAATTGGCCGCATGGCGACGTTACCGCATTGCAAGGTACGGCAAAACCGGGAAACCAGGTGATCCGTCGATATTTGTAGGCAGTAACCGCCCGACGAGGCAACGGACTACCGCTCATAACTCAGCCACCGCCGACAATCTGCTTAAGGTCAACTTCGGTCAGGGCTTCACATTCCCTTGCCTGGAGCCGATGGCCGCGGCAATGCGGCTTTGCGCAGCGACGAGTTGGTCATCCGTGGTCGCCACCAGCCACAGACGTGCCTGCTCCTCGATTTGGCGGTTGTGGTCCTTCAACGGGCCCATCGCGGCAGCGGCCTTCCAGACCACCGGGGCGATTCGGCTTTTCCTGCCTGACGGCGCGCCTACCAGCAGGCAGTAAGGTCCCAGCGGGAGCGATACAAACGGAAGTGCCGGACTGGCACGCACGCGCCAGTCGATGAAGGGCGTGTCGCCGATAAGCAGCGGCATGGGCAAGCTGTGGAGCACACTGAAATCGTACAGCGCCAGTTGCTCCCGCATGCCGGCGTAAATACGCCGGATGTCGTCGACAACCGCCGCGCGGATCTCGTCATCGAACATGGGTTCCTGCGCGTATCGGGCAAACGCCTTTCGAGCCTCCCATTGATATGCGCTGAACAGGCCAATCTCCACGCAGTCCTGCACTGCGCGCTGGACATCCGCTACAGAACCGGCTTCCTCCGGCGTACTCAACTGCGCGGCCCGCAAAAACCGGGCAAGTCCAGCCTCCTGGATCGCAGGACCCTCCGCAGATGCATCGTCTTCAGCGCCCTTGCCAAGGGGCACATAGATATATTTCTCGGCCGCGAAATGCGACTTCTTGCCCTCGTCAAACCTGATTTCGCCATCAACGCAGTCCAGATAGCGAGTCCCGATTCGACCATGCTCCCAAACCCAATTTTTCAGGAGCGGACGTAGTGGATGCAGTCTGTCGTGATCGGTCATGGAAGCCTCCAGGTTGCCCAGTATAGTTCCAAGTTGTCGATTGTTTCGTGGAGGACATGGCGATCAATCGAACCACTACCGCCATTGGAACCCGCGCAGCCTCAACGGCTGTTTAACCGGATATCAGTGGCCCCGTGCCTACGCGCTGAGCGGCAAGTGCTCGGCCTTTGCAGGCGTTCACGTGTCGGCCGCGGTAGGTCGACTTGACGCTACCTTGCGGACGTTCGGCTGATCATCTGCACCGAACGTCTGCTGTCAGGCTCAGCGAATAGGCACTTTCGACCCGTTTGAGACGTCCAACGCGATGCGCCGGAACGGCTGTTCGGGCCGGGAAAGAGGCCATCGCAAACTCTGCTCGGAAGGCCGTTCTCGGCCCGGGAGCGACGTCCATTCGTGCGGTGGGGTCGGGTCAAAACACGACCCCACCCCCACCGATCGTGCGCGACCAGTACAAAGCGCCACCTCCTGACGGATGCGCACGGCATTCTACTGTCACTGATCCTGACTGGCGCCAACCGCAACGCGACGTCACCCAACTGCTGCCGCTGATCGAGGGGTGATTCCTCCGATCCGTGGCAAACGTGGTCGTCCCCTATCCAAGCCCAGCATCGTGCAGAGTGATCGCGGATACGACCACGACAAACACCCCCCTACACGCCGTCGGCATCGCCACGGAGGTCGCCCGCCCGGGGCCAGCCGCACCGCAGCGGCCTTGGCAAGACCCGAACGATCGCCTGGTTGCACAATTTCAAGCGACAGCGAGTTGGCTTCGAGAGACTGGCCATCATTCACGAAGCCTTCCTGAAAATCGCTTGCTGCATCATATGCTGACGCCATCTCATAAAAGTCATGAAAGTCATTTTGTTAGGGCTCTAAGCGCGTATGCTGGGAATGCCGCCTTGGCACGCAACGCACCAGGAGCAACACCATGGCCAAGAGTCAACTACGCAGCACTCGCGAAGCGAAAAAGCCCAAGCAGCCCACGAAGCCGTCAGTGCCGGCAACCCCGTTCAGCACGGTTCATCCGCGGGTTGGGAACGAAGGTGTCGCCAAGAAGAAGACGTAAATCGGTTGGCCGCGGACACGCGGCACGGTGGTCACACGCAACTTGTAACGCTCACCGCAGGAAATTGATATCTCCACATTGAAAGCGCAGACCGCTTCGGGAGGCGCATCATGATCCATCACAACTCAGACCCCACTTTTCGCGGTCTTCCGCTCACGGCCGAGCAAGACTCGGAAATTCGTCACTACCTGAGCAGGAAGGCCAAGCTGGGCAAGCCATGGAATACCCCCGAGCTGCGCGGGATGCTTGAGGACATGCTGCTGCCGCCAAGTACGGAGGACGACAGCCAGAGCGACATCCCGGGCGACGCGTTGACCGCCGCAGAGCGCGCAGCCGCGTTCGTCGATCAGGACATGGAGCCAATCGAGGCGTATGAGGAATTGCATGCCGCGATGGAAGCCGAGAGCATGAAAGGCAATACGCACTAGCGGCTCCGAGCTGGTAGTGAGCGTGCAACCCGGTCCATCAAAGGCGTAGAACGAAGGACGACACATGGCACTCAGTTTTTCCAACCCCAGCCGCAGCTATGATGGGACCAGGCATGGCGTGTGGTTCTGGGGTTACGACAACACACGCGAGATTACCTTCTTTGTGGAAGACCGCGTACTGATGAATTTCGATTCCGCTCTCGGTTCTGACGAAGCCGGGGTGCTGGCCTCCTTCGACCGGCATCGCAATGAGATCCTGAAGATCGCCATGACGCTCTATGCCAAGGGGCCGCAGACTCTCTACACGCTGCACTAAGAAGCTCTTATGCGCGTCGCCATTCCGGTCCATGACACATGGCGGCACGCGCTGGATAGAGAGTGTTGGTAAAGCGTCAATGTTGCGAGGCGTTGCCAAATGGCATCGCGAACAGACGATGTAATGTTTTTATTGGGGGCGACCGATGGGAATCGGAATAGAGATCCTCATCGGCGTTACCAAAACAATCCAAAATTGAGAACAAATGCGACGCAAGCATCGAATCAGCGGCACGCACAGCAAGTTGAGCGCGGCAAGCGCAAGCAAGTCGAAGCTCGAAGCGACGGCGCCCATCATCAATTTAATACGCGCAATGCGACTCAAATCACGGGATAGTGCGTCTGATAAGCGTCAGTCGCGAGACTGCTGAAGAGCAGTCACCAGAAGCCGGCCAGGCGCCGGCTTTTCTTGTCTGGCGTGATAGAAATTGGTCGGAACCCAAGCGGAGTGGACAGACTCTATTCGACCACCGGGCTGGGGGAAACGCTGATTTGTTCCCGGTTCCCGCGGTACATGGGGCGGGCGCGATGCCGGCTTCCGTGAGCGCATCACCTATAATTGAAAAGGTGGTTGCGACCCAGCAAGGAGGCTGCCATGACTCAGTCAATGATTGCCTTTGTGGTCGGCCTGGCGGTCATATTGGTCGTCGCGTTCATGCTGGCGCAACGATACATGCGCGACTACAAGGGCGACGCGATGGTTCAGTGGCTCGATGCACATCACATGGGTTGGATGCACCGTAAGCATTGACGGCGCGGTAACGATGCGGTTCCGATCCCGCTCTTGCAAAGCAGTGGCTACGGTTGCGCGCCCCGCTGAACAAGCCGCCGCGCGCGCCTTGGCACTGAAGCTCGCGGACAGCGAGCGCGCCCAGAAGCAGCGCGAAAGTGACGCTCGTGTCAATGTCAACGCGAGCAAGTGGCGTTATATCTGTCAGGAGGGTTAGATCGGAAAAAGTGACGTGACACTCAACTTTCCTAATCCCAGTCGCACCTACGACGCTTCCAGACACTGTGTGTGCTTCTGGGGCTACGACGATTCTCGCGAGGTTACCTTTCTGGTCGACGATGCGATGCTGACGAAACTGAACCCCAACATGGGTTCTGGCGAACCCGCCTTGCTTGCGGCCTTCGACCGCAACCGCGACCGGATTCTGGGACTCGCCAGAGACCTTCATCAGGGTGGTCCCCAGAACCGGTACACGATCTCGCGAGAGGGGCCCCCCTTTGCGCGGGCATTGCACGTACGCCTTCTGTCTGACCTGCACTAGCTGTAGGTTGTCTGCTCGCGTCCGGACCCGCTAACCTGAGGGGGACATGGATCGCTTAAAGCATGCGTTGCTTGAATATCACGAACGCAGCAAGCACCGTCTCGACTTCTACGCTCCTGGCCCCGGGGGGCTTGACTGGACAACCCAGCCGGACCCATTCCGGGAGTTTCACGGCGCACCGCGCGTTGGTCTGCCGTTAGCTGCGGACACCCTGGCCACGCGCTACAACGAGTTACGCTGCGGCGCTCTGCCGCCCGCGCACAGATTCGATGTATCCAATCTGGCAATCCTGTTCGAACTCTCGCTCGGCTTGTCGGCGTGGAAATCCTATGGCGCCCAGCGGTGGGCACTGCGCTGCAACCCTTCGAGCGGAAATCTGCATCCGACCGAGGGCTATCTTCTGTGTCCAGCTCTGCCCGGCATGTCCGCAGGCATCTACCACTACCTGAGCCGGGATCACGCGCTTGAATATCGCGCTGCGGTGGACGAGTCGCAATGGACTGAGGCGTTTTCGGAGAATGGTGTCCTGGTCGGCATAAGCTCGATCCACTGGCGCGAAGCGTGGAAATACGGCATGCGCGCCTGGCGCTATTGCCAACAGGATTGCGGCCACGTCATAGCCGCGATGAGTTACGCAGCAGCAGCGCTCGGCTGGCAGACGCGGTTGATGGAGGCGGCTGCGGATGATGCCGTGGCCGACTTGCTTGGAGTGGACCGCCGCGAAGATTTCAGAGAAGCCGAAGCGGAGGCGCCGGATCTTTTGCTCTGGATTGGCAACCCTGAGACGCGGCCCGATCTCGAGAGCATGCTGACCGCTTTGGATCGGGCACAGTGGCACGGACGTGCGAATCAGCTGAGTTCGGGACATGTGAAGTGGCCGGACATCGATTCGATTCATCGCGCAACCTACAAGCCCCGTACTCGTGAAGCACCCTCGCCGAATCCGGAGCCGTATTCGTCGCCAGCGGCGCCAGCCCTCGATCTCAGCTTCGCCCGGATCGCCAGACAGCGTCGCAGCGCGGTGAATTTCGATGGCACGACGCGCATCAGCGACTCGGCCTTTTTCGGCATGCTGGCGTGCCTGTTGCCACATCCCGACACGCCGCCGTGGAATGCGCTGATGTCTCCTACCGCAGTGCATGCGGCGCTGTTGGTGCACCGTGTCGACGGCCTGGAGCCGGGCCTCTATATGCTCGTGAGAACTTTGGGAGCGCTGTCGGATCTCAAGCGGTCTCTGCGTCCAGAATGGCTGTGGCAAAAGATCGGGCCGGACCATCTGCCGCTCTATCTTCTACTGCCTTACGATTTGCGCGCGGCGGCAAAGTTGATCTGCTGCCACCAGGATATCGGCGCTGATTCCTGCTTTGCGCTGGGGATGATCGCGAGATTCGAAATAGCCTTGAAACAACCATGGCGATATCGCTATCTTTTCTGGGAATGCGGCATTCTCGGCCAGACGCTCTATCTCGAAGCTGAGGCCGCCGGAGTTCGCGCCACGGGGATCGGCTGTTTTTTTGACGATGAAATGCACACGCTACTCGGAGTGAAGGATCACAGCTGGCAAAGCCTGTATCACTTCACCGTCGGTGGCGCCCTGGACGATCAACGCCTGTCCGCAGTTCCGTCGTATGAGGTTCAGCCTTGAGGGGAGAGCCCCACATCTCCTTGGCCGATCGCCGCCTCAAAGCACTAACGCTCGAAAGCGGTCGTTCGTTGCCGTTGACGATTTGCCGGGAATGACCGCAAAGGCCGATGACGCAGCATTCGCTATCGTGAACCGAATGGCCGCTTCCTGAGGTGGAACTGACGCCTGAATGTCCGAGTGAAGGTGCGGGCGAATGACGCTTCATGGCCGAACGCCGACGTTCCTCCCCGGGTGTTCCCCCGGAAATCCGCGATGAACCATTTTTTCGGTATCGCCGGCGTCGCGCAACGATCCGGCTCACACGTCAGACCATCGTCCTCAACCAGTCGAGCAGATCCGACTGCGCGCTGCCGTCCTTCACAGGCTCCGGCGTCAGCAGACAATAGTGCGAGCCGTCTTCGACGAAACCCATCGGCGCGACCAGGACACCGCTTTCGAGATCGTCGCGCACGAGATGCCACGGACCGATCGCGACACCCAGCCCCGCAACAGCCGCCTGAAGGCTGAAATAGAAATGGTCGAACACCTGCCCGCGTCCGCCGCCCGCCGGCTGATGCGCGGCCGCCGCCCACGCCTTCCATGCGTCCGGCCGCGTCCGGGTATGCAGTCGCGGTGCGCCCCGCTTCAACGCGCGACCGTCGCGACTGCCGGAAAACCACGTATCCACGTTATCCGGCCGGCACACCGGACCAACTCTTTCCGTGAACAGCTGCTCGGCGTGATAACCGTCGGGCCACGCAAAGTCGTTGCGGCGGATCGCCATGTCGATACCGTGGTCGAACGAGAACGGGCCGCCCGCCGCGGCGAGATGGATATCGACGCCCGGATAGGTCGCCTGGAAGTCCGGCCAGCGCGGAATCAGCCAGCGCATCAGCAGCGTGGGCTCGCACGACAGCACCCAATGCTGCGCACGGGCCGCCTCGGTCCGTAACTCGTTTGCGGCCTGTCTCATCAGATGCAGACCGTCATGGACGGCCTGCGCCAGCTTGCGGCCCGCATCGGTCAGGAAGACACGACGACTGCGCCGCTCGAACAACGCCACCCCCAGATCGTCTTCGAGCAGACGCACCGCCCGACTGACGGCGCCGTGCGTCACATGCAGTTCATCGGCGGCACGGCTGAAATGCTCATGGCGCGCCGCCGCTTCGAAGCAGCGCAGGGCCATCAACGACGGCAGATTGGCGCGAACCTCATGTGAGTCAGACTCACCATTCTGGTCAGAAATCATCGTTTTTCCTGATGAACCTTGATCCCTAATATTGACGCATCACGATGAACTTCAAAAGGACGATGCAATGACGGAATGGATAGTCGTATTCACCATCACTTTGCTGGCCGTCATCAGCCCGGGGCCGGATTTCGCGATGGTCACGCGCAACAGCCTGATGCTGTCGCGCCGGTCGGGCTTGCTCACCGCGTGGGGGATCGGACTGGGCGTGACGGTACACGTGAGCTACACGCTGCTCGGCGTGGGCCTGCTGATCCGTCAATCCCTGTGGCTCTTCGATGCCGTCAAGCTCGTCGGCGCGATCTACCTGATCTACCTCGGCGCGAAGATGCTCGCGGCCAAACCCGCTGACGGTCGGCCCGCGACGCAGGCCGCGCCGCTGTCGGATCTCGCGGCGCTGCGCACCGGTTTCCTGACCAACGCGCTGAATCCGAAAACCACCGTGTTCATCGTCAGCCTGTTCATGCAGGCCGTCCGCCCCGGCACGCCATTGTTCGTGCAGATCGGCTACGGCCTGTTCATCGCGCTGGCGCACGCGGGCTGGTTCAGTCTGGTGGCCGTCTGTTTCTCGGCCGAGGCTGTCCGTGATCGTTTGCTGTCCTTACGTCACTGGATCGACCGCACCTTTGGCGTCCTGCTGGTCGGCTTCGGGGTAATGCTCGCCGTTGCGCGCGGCAGTCGCTGATCGACGCGTGGCCGGTCAACGTCAATCCGGCAGCAACGCCCCGCTCGCCCGTCCCGGTATCGCATCGCGGCCGGCAATCATCGCCATGCGCTGCCTGGCTTTCTCGGCTCACACCATCCAGATATATAGATTTTTAGTCTACTATGGACAATTCATTCTTAAAGGCAGATACTTGGCAGCATCGCTTTCAAGGCCAACCCGAGAAAGGAACAACCATGAAGATCAAGGAATTCGGTGTCGAACGCTGGATGGACCTGCACGAGAACCACTGTACGTACAACCTCGCGGAAACGTGCGTCGAATCGCTGACCGTCGATCAGCTGCTGACGATGACCGACAAGCAGGACACGCTGCTCGACGAGCTGCGTCCGATGAAGCTCACGTACGGCGCGATCGAAGGCACGCTGCGTCTGCGCGAAGCGATCGCATCGACCTACGCGCGCCAGTCGGCGTCCAACGTGATCGTCACGCACGGCGCGATCGGCGGCAACGCGCTCATCTATGAAACGCTGGTGGAGCCGGGCGACACGGTCGTGTCGGTGTTGCCGACCTACCAGCAGCACTACTCGATTCCGGAAAGCTACGGCGCGAACGTGAAGGTGCTGAAGCTGCGCGAGGAAAACGGGTTCCTGCCGGATCTCGACGCGCTCGCGCCCCTCGTCGACGACAAGACGCGCCTGATCGCGATCAACAACCCGAACAACCCGACCGGCTCGCTGATGGACGAAGCGCTGCTCGGCAGGATCGTCGAGATCGCGAAGCGCCGCGGCGCGTATGTGCTGTGCGACGAAGTCTATCGCGGCACCGATCAGGCCGGCAGCGGCTACAGTGCATCGATCGCCGACCTGTACGAGCGCGGCATCAGCACGGCGAGCATGTCGAAGACGTATTCGCTTGCCGGGCTGCGCCTTGGCTGGATCGCCGGGCCGGTCGAGCTGATCCACGCGGTGAGCGTCCATCGCGACTACAACACGATCAGCGTCGGGATGATCGACGACTACCTCGCGACACTCGCGCTCGAGCACCGCGACGTGATCATGCAGCGCAATCACGACATCGTGCGCACCAACCTCGCGATTCTCGATGCATGGGTCGAGCGCGAGCCGGCGATTTCGTGGGTCAAGCCGAAGTCGGGCACGACGGCGCTGCTGAAGTACGCGTTCGACATGCCGTCGCGCGCGTTCTGCACGGAACTGATCGAGGCAACCGGCGTGATGTTCACGCCGGGCAGCGCGCTCGACATGGAAGGCTATGTGCGGATCGGCTATGCCAACAGCCGGACGGTGCTCGAGCAAGGGCTCGCGCGCGTGTCGGCGTTCCTGCGCACGAAGGCCGGCTGATCGCCGCGCGCCGATATCCGGGCCCGCGGTTCGGCCCGGATATCGGCATCAAACAGGCCGGTGCATGCGACGCGCACCGGCCTTCGTTTCACCGCATGCACGATGCCGCCAGCTTCCCCACCGCGATCACCGCCTGCTCGATCTCCGGCGACCACGGGCTGCTGTAGTTCAGCCGGATGAAGTTCCGGTAGTTGTCGGTGATCGAGAACATGTAGCCCGGCCCGATCGTGATCCCCTGCTCCAGCGCGAGCTGGTACAGCCGCATCGCATCGACCTGCGCCGGCAACTCGACCCACAGCACGTAGCCACCCGCCGGGCTCGAGATGCGCGTGCCCTCCGGGAAGAACCGCGACACCATCGCACGCATCAGGTTCGCCTGCTGCGCATACGCCTTGCGCAAGCGCCGCAGGTGATGCTCGTAACCGTCGCGTTCGAGAAACTCGGCGATCGCGAGCTGCGGCAGCGACGGCGTCGCCAGCGTGTTCAGGAACTTCAGCTTCTCGACCTGATCGCGATACCGGCCCGGCAACGCCCAGCCGATCCGGTAGGCCGCCGTCAGGCTCTTCGAGAACGACGCGCAGTGCAGCACGATCCCGCTGCGGTCATAGGACTTCAGCGTGCTCGGATGCGACTCGCCGAAATACAGTTCGTTATACACACCGTTCTCGATGATCGGCATGTCCGCTTTAGTTGCGAACTCAACCAGTTCGCGCTTGCGCTCGTCGGGCATCTGGAAGCCGAGCGGGTTCTGGAAGTTCGGCATCACCATGCATGCGGCGATCGG
>NZ_QTPP01000053.1 GCF_003853415.1 Burkholderia sp. Bp9142
AACCCTTGCGCGCGCAACTGGATCGCGACCTGCTTGCCGTAGTCGTACGACAGGCGGCGATCCCAGCTCGCGGCGACAGCGATCGTGGCGGGGAACGTCGAGCTTGTTTGCCAGCTGCTGCCGGAGCCGGTCGCCGAGTCGACCATATCCAAATCGGGAATGCCGAGCCGTGGCACACCCTGGATGTAGCCAGCACCACCACCGGGGACCTTTATCCACTCATATTGTGAATGGATGAACTGCAGTTTTTCGTCGAGCGTCATCTTGCGCACGAGGAGGTCGGCGCGCTGCTGCGCGGCGGACGACGCGAATGCGTCGGCGGCGTCGCCTTGTGAATTGAAATCTGTGTCGCCTGCATATGCGTTGATACAGAGGATTACTGACAGAACGGCGGCTGGCAAGATTTTGTCCCGCATATTTCTCTCCATGTTGAAGTTTGCTCGTTATTCGAATGAGGTCTGGAGTTGCATGCGTCCGATGGATTCGCATCGAACACAAGCGGCTGACAATGCGGGATGATGTGGCGTCGGCATGCCAGATCAGGCGAGGAGCCGCTACGGCCGGTTAAGCCCGAACGGTCGACGTGAGTGCCTGCATACGGGCAGCCCGGCGTTACCGAATCGGATGTAGCGATTCTCTGCAGTGACCAATGGTAGGGGTGTAGTCTCGCTACGGCAATGGTATTTCTACTTATGAGTAGGTTTTTTGTTTCTCGTAGTGGAGCGGCGAAAAAATGACGGTCGTCGTTGCCGATTGCGTTGTGCGGTGGAGTAAGAAGTACTCGTGTAGTAGGCCATAAGGAAGTATGCCGGCGCGCTACGCGGACTGAGTTGAGTGCCCAGTGCCGTGAACTAACGCGGCAACGATCCGTCGGGTGGTTTGGGTGCGCCTGGACAGACGCGCGGCACTGTTGCTGCATGCACTGCGTGTGTTCTGATGCCGAACGTCTTGGTTTTGCGGAATGAAGCGGAAAGGGAGGGATGGAACTCAATCGTGGCGCAGCATGTGACAACAGTCACCGGATGCAGGAGTGGATACGGCGGGGTTCGATCCAGTAGTCGCCGATTGCGCATCGGCCAAGCCTTCATCGTGCTCGCAGGCCGTTCAACAAGATGGAGGTGGCTTGGCGAGCGATTTCCTCGGCGGTCATTCCCCCGTCTTCACGATACCAGCGGCCAATCCAGCTCAGCGCGCCTGCGACTACGAAGGCGCCAAGCTTGGGCTCGATAGGGGCGAAGGCCTTCTCCTCGATGGCCTTTTCGAGAAGAATCCGGAACTCGTGATCGATGTCTGCCTTGAGCCTGCGAAGCTTGACCCGGTTCTCCGGAATCAAGGATTCCTCACCGATGCGAATCACGCACATGCCAAAATCCATCGTGACGATCTTCGCGTATTCGAGCATGGCAGCTTCAAATTTCTCGACTGCGCTGCCACCCGTCACGGTGATATTGCGGATCGCCTGCTGCATCATGTCCAGGCCCATGCGTACGCATTCGAACAGGATTTCGTCCTTGTTCTTTGCATAGTAATAGACCGTCGGCTTCGTGATGTGGAGCCGCTCGGCGACCTCATCCAGCGACGAGGCATGAAACCCCTTTTCATTGAAAAGACGTGCGGCGGTTCGAAGAACGGCTAGCCGTTTTCGTTCTCTCTCGCTTTCGCGAGCTTCAGCCTTCTTCCACGGTGAAGCGGTAGCGCCCATGAAGACTCCCTCGGATTCGTCGTGTCCGCCTCCCGTGAATGTCTGCCTTTCACAAACAGATCGACACCCGGTGGCGGCAACCGCAGTATGCGAATGGCGGATGCTACCATGACGTCGAATCTATACTTTCGGGTAGTGCCGCGCGTCGGGAAGTCTTCCCGGGAAGCGTATCGCCTGCCCGGCATCGCGAGACACTGGCTTCGGCGAGGCGCTGTTGCAAGAGTGAGTTCGTTATCCAGGTGGTCACCCAGATAACGAGTCAATCGATGCATTACCGGGTTACGATCGTGGCAACCTGATCCAGCGGAGCCCTTTCGGTTCGAAATGCATTCGCGGGATGCGAAGGATCCGCGTAACCGAAGGAGATGCCGCAGACGACGCGTCGCTCCGGCGGGATGGACAGGATCTCGCGCAGGGCATGCGCCTTGGACGCAAGGGCGGCTTGTGCGATCGCCGACACACCAAGGCTCGCCGCGGCCAGCATGAAGTTGTTCACGTATGCGCCGCAATCGAGAACACCATAGGTGCCGAGCAGCGCTTCGGTCGTGACGACGGCCACATGTGGCGCGCCAAACAGCCTGAAATTCTCCTCGGCTTGACGGGCGGAGGCCTCCCGATCCCCAGCGGCAATACCGACACTCTCATACAACTGCAAGCCGCAGGTGCGTCTGCGATCGCGGTAAATTCCGCGGTATTCCGCCGGCGGCGCGATTTCCCACTGGTCGTTGGGTAACGCGGATGCTGCCTGTAACGCGGAACGAAGCCGGTTCGTGGCGGCGGGCCGGGTGACGATGATTTGCCACGGCTGCGAATTGCACCAAGACGGCGTGCGTTGAGCGATCGAGAGAATCGCGTCGATCGTTTCGGCGGGCACCTCTCGGGAGAGGTAGCCGCGGCAACTGAATCGCGCGTCGAGAACGGATCGCAGAGCGTCGAAAAGGGGCGTGTCTGTCATGGACTCTATCGCGCGTGTGCGCGTGTGGCTTGGATCGAAAAAGAGGCGGCGTACGGGGGATCGGACGGCATCAAGCGTAATGAATGTTTCCCGCACGATCGGGTCGCTCGGTCACTCCGTTCACCAGCCGAGTGGCCTGCCAATTGATATTAGCGACGCCCGGGATGGTCTCCTATCGTCCTAATGGACGACCTTGTTTGTCGGCTTGAGCTCACGCGAACTATCGCATGTTCGCGTCGGGAGATCTCACAAGCCTTTGAAGACCGGTCTGCGTTTCGCGAGGAAAGCAGCAATACCCTCTTTCGCGTCATCGGTTTCAAGCACACGCCGCATGAGTGCAGCCTCTCTGTCCATTCCGGCCTGGTCGGCAGGGCCGTCGGTCGGGGGAAGACAGTCGAGGATGCTCTGATACGCGATGGCGCTGAATCCCGCCACCTCGGTCCCTAACGCTATTGCATGCTCCAGTAGAGCAATGCGGTCTTCTTTCACGAAGCTCACGAGCCCCCACATCAGGGCTTCCTGAGCGTCCAGCACTCGTCCGGTCAGCATCAATTCCGCCGCGCGCGAGCGACCAATGACCGCCGGCAGGAATTGAGTCCCGCCGTATGTCGGCATCACACCCAACCGAATTTCCGGCATCGCGAATGTGGCACTTTTCACAGCGGTCCGAACGGTGCAAGCGAGGGCGAGTTCCAGCCCTCCGCCAAACGCGGTGCCATTCATCGCAGCGATAGTGAACAATGGTGATTGTGAAAGTCGCAGCAGCAAATTGCGAATGCGGTCGTTCTTCCTGGCTTGCTGATCCCATGTCTCGATAGCGTTGTCCTTCAGATCGCTACCGGCGCTGAAGGCACGTTCTCCTTCGGCGGTAATCAGCAGAAATCGCGTGCCATCCCGTTCCACTGCGTCCAGACAAGACTCCAGTCCGTCCCAGACGACTCGATTGAGGGCATTCAACCGATCGGGACGGGTGATGGTGAAGACGGCACCGGACTCGATGCGCTCGAATCGACAATCCAAAGTTGCTCTCCGCGGAGCGGGCACCACCGGACGGCGCCCGCGAAACATCAGCGACGTCACTTACCGCTGCCGAACACGCCGGCCATGAGCTCGTAGCGTGTGCCGTCGAATTGCATCAACTGCAGCTTCTTGATCGGATAGGCATCTGCTGGCGACGTCTGCACGTTGATTCCGGGTTGAAGCATCGGCAGCGTCATGTTCAGGCTCAGCGCCTGCTTCATCACGTTCTCTCGCGTGAGGTTGTCGCCCGCCTGCTTCAAGGTCTGCACCAGCGTCTGGGCAATCGAGTAGCCGAGCACGTTCAGCGTGTCCGATACGTCACCCGCGGGGTAGTACTGCTTCATGAAGGCCGCGTAATCCTGGTACTCCTTCGTTGCCTTCGTGGCCGGATCGGTCGGATCCCTCAGATAGGTCGCGCTGATAACACCCTTGGACGCGCCAAAGCCGGCCGGCTTGAGCACCGTGCCCACTGAGCTTGCGGAGCTGACGACATACCGAGCCGGTTGCCAGCCGATTTCGGCCGCTTTCTTGATGGCCATGGCCGAGAACTTCGGCGTGGTCAGCAGAATCAGCGTATCGGCGCCCGAGCCCTTCATCGACACGATCTGGCTGTCGACCGTCGGGTCGGTGGTCTCGTACGTCTGGAACGAAACCATCATCGACTTGGCCTTGCTTCCCAGACCGTCGATGATGCCTTGGTAATAGTCCTTGCCGAAGTCGTCGTTCTGCATCAGGATCGCGACCTTTGCATTCGGCTGGGTTTGCAAGATGTGCTGTCCATATGCGATGGCCTCGGCATGATTGGTGGGCTGCCAGCCAATGGTCCAGGGATTCTGCCTGACGTCGCCGAAACGGGTGGCGCCCGAGCCGACGAAGAGTTGCGGCACCTTTTTGACCGTCAGGTATTTCTGAATCGCGAGGTTGTTGGCCGTCCCGAGCGGCAGGAAGATCGCCAGTACCTGATCCTGTTCGACCAGTTTGCGAGCCTGCTCGACCGTCTTGGACGGCGTGTAGGCATCGTCGACCGAGACGAAATTGATCTTGCGGCCATTGACACCGCCTTCGGCGTTGATCTTCGCGAAATAGGCTGCAGCCGATTTGCCGATCGTGCCATAGGCCGACACCGGGCCCGAGTAGGGCAGGATGTTGCCGATCTTGATCTCGGTATCGGTGGCACCGGGGTCATATTTCTTCTGGGCGTAGGTCCCGGTCGTGGCCAGCATCAGTGAAGCGGCGGCCAAGCCTGCGATAAACGCTCTGCGGTCGATTCGGACGGTCATGTTGTCTCCTGGAATGCAGGGTGCGGATGCCCCTGGGTTTTTTTCTGCTAGTAGTCCCTTGGCATCCTAGGCGCGGCGCGGCCGGCCCCCCATCGTCGGAAGCGACGAATTGCACATCCGCAGGCAAGCTGTTCAGCGTACGATGCCCAACCGGCGCGCGATTGCCACGGCCTGGGTACGGCTGCGACTGTTGAGCTTGGTGTTGATGTTGCGAAGATGTGTGCGTACGGTACTGTCGGAGATGAACAGCTTTTCAGCCATCGCGGTATTGGAGTAGCCCTCTGCGAGCAGCTGGAGAACGCGAATCTCTTTACGCGTAAGCGGTTCGGCTGGCCCGGATACGGCCTGGCCGGTGTCGGCTTCGTCGTCGGCGCCGACCGGGCCCAGGCGATCGGCCAGACGCTGGACGTACTCCTGCAGGATCGGGTCTTGGGCGGAGTCCGCCGAACCCGATTGCATGCGATGCAGGAGCGGAGCCACGATAGGCCCTTCATCCAGCAGCAAGCGAACGAATCCCTCGCGACAGGTTTCCTGCAGAAGCGGATTCGCCCAGTTCATCGCTCGACCCACGTCACCATTGCGGAAGAAGGCCAGCGCCAGAAACAGGCGGAGCTTGAGGGCGCGATGCTGGCGGCCGGACTGCTGGGCAAGTCGCAACTGGGCTTCTAGCGGTTGCACCAGGGAACCGGGATCGCCAGCATGAAGATCAAGCCGCATCTGTGCGATGAATGAATCATCGACGTCCTGTGCGGGCTTCGTATCGGAATTGAGGGCGTCCAGCGCCAGGGCCCGCCCCAATTCCTCGCGCGCTGCAACGGCATGACCTTGCAACGTCAGAAGTCTCGAACGTTCCAGCTTCGCGCTGGCAGTGACGCGTGGCAACTGGCGCTGATGGCCCAGGTATTCGAGCTCCGTCAACGTCAGCAACGCGGTGTCCACTTCTCCGCGGAAGAACGCAAGGCGCGCGCGCAGGCGGTGACTGGATATCATGTGGTCGGGCAGCCCGACATCCCTCGCCAAGGGCAGGTAGACGTTCAGCAGGCGTTCGGCCGCCACGAGGTCGTCGGCTTCGTAAAGCGCCGCGGCATAGGGCACACCGGCCCATGCGTTGCCATGTGCGTAGTTGTAGGCAGAGGTGCTCGACGTAGCCGTGACCGCCATACGAAAGCGGGCCGTCGCCTGGCGCAGATGGCCTTCGCGCAGGTCCAGCATTCCCCCGACGGTCTCGGTGTACATGCGGTTGAAGGCTCCGTCTGCCTGGGCATGGCGTGCGTCCTCGAGGAAGCGGTGCGCTTCCTTGCGTTCGCCGATGACCGACAGGATATGGGCCATCGCATTGAGCAGCACGCTGTCGACGAACGCATTGCCGGTCGGTAGTCGAGCCAGGCCGGAATGTCCCGCTTCATTGGCCTCTTCGTAGCGATCCATCATCGCCAGCAGCACCGGAAGGAGTGCCCGGACATGGGCCTGAACCTGCGGATCGGTGCTGTCCTGGCAGCCTGACTCCTCCAGCCACTTCATCGCGGTCCAGGGGCCCTGGCTGAAGCAGCGTGCCCATACCGCGATCACCTGCAGCCGCGGTCGAGCGCGCAGCAATTCGGGAGTGATCGTGGCAAACCAGCGATCGAGCAGGCGCATACGGCCTTGTTCGAGGAGTCCGTGCGCATGGTGTTCGAGCAGTTCCAGCGCGTGCGGATAGTCACCGCCGGCAATGGCGTGGTCGATTGCGGGCACGGGGCGCTGCTGCGACTCATACCAGCCGGAGGCGGCCAGGTGCAGTCGCGCGGCGTCGTCGGGGCGTTCCCGCTCGAGCTGGCGGCGCAGGAAGTCCGCGAACAGGCTGTGGTAGCGGAACAGATCGGGCGTGTCTTCCACAGGGATAAGAAAAACGTTGCCGCGATGCAGCGACTGCAGCATGGCATCGCAATCCACCTGCGGGAGCAACGCCTGGCACACGGGTGCGCTAAGGTGATGCAGCACGCTCGTGCGCAGCAGAAACTCCCGAACCAGGGGCGCTTGCTGAGAGAACACCTCTTCGGTGAGATAGTCCGCCACGTCGCGGTCCGATGCGGATAGTCGTGCGACGACATCCGCGGATTGATCCGAACGTTGCAGCGCCAGCGACAGCAGCCAAAGGGCTGCTACCCAGCCTTCGGTTTTTCCAAGGACGCGGTCCAGCGTTTCCAGTGACAGTTCGGCCCCTCGCAGCCTAAAGAATTCAGCGGCCTCCGACGGCGAGAAACGCAACGAATCCGTTTCGAGCTCCAGTAGCAGGCCCCGCGCGCGCAGACGACCGACACCAAGGTCGGGCAGATTGCGCGAGCCGATGATCACTTGGCCGTTGCGCGGCAACTGCTCCAGCAACTCACGCACCAGGCCGAGCACGCCACCTTCCCGGATGACCTCGAAATCGTCCAGGAACAACGCGTAGGGGGTTTGTTCCGATACCAGTTGGGCCAGTGGGTCCTGCGCGGAGGCCCCTCGCTCGAGGCCCATCTGGCCGAGTGCGGCTGACAAGCCGGCCAGAAAACGCGGCACGTCGTTGTCGGCGGCATCCAGCGTCAGCCAGGCAGTCGCCACCCCGCGATCTTCGAGTGCTTCGCGGATCTGGACCATTGCCATCGTTTTGCCGAAACCGGCGGGGGCGCGCACGAGGATCAACTTGACCGCGCCGGCGTTAGCGAGTCGGCTGGCGACGCCGGCGCGCTTCACCTCGGCCGCGCGTTGCACCAAGGGTGCCAGCTTGGCCAGGGAAATCATCGGCGTGGTCTGGTGGGGGGGATAGGCGGACACTGGGGGCACTGAAGTGGATCGCATGCTGGGATGTGTCGAATTGTTGCGTGTGAAGGTCCTGCGTGCACTCGTCTCTTCCGACGATGGTATCGCACCAGGTGCGTCCCTAGACTACGAATCGCAGTGGACGGATGGCCGTCCAGCAGACATCGCGCTCACTATGCTTCTTGATTCTTCTATTGCCGCCGTCGTGACCGGTGGCGCCTCCGGCCTGGGGGCCGCAACCGCCCGCCGTCTGGCGGCCAGCGGCGTCAGGGTCGCCGTATTCGATCTCAACGCCCAACTGGGTGAAGCCCTGGCCAACGAGATCGGCGGGATCTACTGCTCCGTGGACGTCACGTCCGATGAGCAGGTGGACGCTGCTTTCGTCAGGGCGCGGGCTGCACACGGTCAGGAACGCATCATGATCAACTGCGCCGGTATCGGCCACCCCGCG
This sequence comes from Burkholderia sp. Bp9142, assembly GCF_003853415.1. Taxonomy (GTDB): domain Bacteria; phylum Pseudomonadota; class Gammaproteobacteria; order Burkholderiales; family Burkholderiaceae; genus Burkholderia. Next base: position 8,187 of record NZ_QTPP01000053.1, read on the forward strand.
AAAACGGCGAGTCGTGACAAGACCACCGGTACCGGGCGACATTTTCCAATGAAGGATTTCGAGCGAGTCATTCAGATCAACCTGCTCGGGACCTTCCGCTGTGCAGCAAAGTCCGCGGCAGGCATGCTCGATTTGCCGCCGGGCCCGGACGGAGAGCGCGGCGTAATCGTCAACACGGCGTCGGTCGCCGCGCAGGATGGCCAGATGGGGCAGGTGGCGTACGCTGCGTCGAAAGCAGCGATCGCAGGTATGACGCTGCCGATCGCCCGCGACCTGATGGACGACGGTATCCGCGTCAACACCATCCTCCCCGGCATCTTCGACACCCCGCTGATGCAGGCCGCGCCCGACAAGGTGAAGGACGCGCTGGCCGCGTCGGTTCCGTTCCCCAAACGGTTCGGTTCGCCGACCGAGTTCGCTCAGATGGTCGAAATCACGATTACCAATGGATACCTCAACGGCGAGTGCGTCCGCCTCGATGGCGCGATTCGCATGGCGCCCCGCTGATCAAACCCTTCATTACCGCAGGAGAAGCATTCATGGCTGAAGCATATATCGTCGCTGCTCGCCGCACCGCTGGCGGCCGTCGCAATGGCCGCCTGTCGGGCTGGCATCCCGCCGACCTGGCATCCGTCGTCCTGGACACCCTGGTGGGGGACACCGGGATCGATCCGGCTGCAGTCGAGGACGTGATCATGGGCTGCGTCGGCCAGGCCGGCGAGCAGTCGATGAACATCGCCCGCAATGCGGTGCTGGCATCCACGCTGCCGAATTCGGTGCCCGCGACGTCGGTCGACCGGCAGTGCGGTTCGTCGCAGCAGGCTCTGCATTTCGCGGCGCAGGCCGTGATGTCGGGCACCATGGACTGTGTGATTGCCGCAGGCGTCGAGAGCATGACGCGCGTGCCGATGTTCACGCCCAGCGAACTTCCGCGAAAGGCCGGACTGGGCGTATACAACAGCCCGCGCATGGACGAGCGATTCCCCGGTGTCCAGTTCAGCCAGTTCTCCGGCGCCGAGATGATCGCGCGGAAGTACGAACTGACCAAGCAACAACTTGACGCGTATTCGCTCGAAAGCCACCGGCGTGCTGCCGTGGCAACGCGAGAAGGGCGTTTCGCGCGCGAGATCGTCGCGCTGGAAGCCCGTACCAAGGAAAGCGGCGCCACGGGTGAAATGCATGCCGCGGACGAGGGCATCCGCTTCGATGCAACCCTCGAGGGCATCGCCGGCGTGAAACTGCTGCAGGACGGCGGGCTCATCACTGCGGCCAATGCCAGCCAGATCTGCGATGGTGCCGCTGGCGTCCTTGTGGTCAGCGAGCGTGCCCTCAAGACCTTCGGGCTCGAACCCATCGCACGCGTGCATCACATGTCGGTGATGGGCCACGATCCGGTCATCATGCTCGAGGCGCCCATTCCCGCGACCGAGATTGCGTTGCGCAAGGCCGGTCTGACAATTCAGGACATCGATGCCTACGAGGTCAACGAAGCATTTGCTCCGGTGCCTTTGGCCTGGCTGCAAGCGATCGGTGCGGATCCCGAGCGGCTGAACGTCAATGGCGGCGCGATCGCGCTGGGCCACCCGTTGGGCGCGTCGGGAACCAAGTTGATGACCACGCTGATCAACGTCCTTCGACAGCGCGGTGGTCGCTACGGCCTTCAGACCATGTGCGAAGGCGGTGGCATGGCGAACGTCACGATCGTCGAGCGACTCTGATACAGCGCCGCGGGCCGGGCAGGCTCACCCATGGAGACTGGGATGCAACAAAGACAAGAACGCGCGGAGGCGCCTTTGCTCACGGTGGACAGTGTGTCCGTGCGCTTCGGTGGGATCGTGGCACTGGACCGTGTCAGTTTCGATGTGCGTCGGGGTGAAGTTCGTGGCTTGATTGGCCCGAACGGCGCGGGCAAGAGCACCTTGTTCAACTGCCTGTCCCGACTCTATCGCTGCGACAGCGGCACGATCCACTTCGATGGCCATGCGTTGTCCCGAATGCCGCGACATCGAATCGCGAAGCTGGGCGTGGGCAGAACCTTCCAGAATCTGGCGTTGTTTCGGACCATGACGGTGCGCGACAACGTACTGGTCGGTGTCCACTCGCATCACCACAACGGCTTCCTTGCGGACGCGCTTCGACTGCCGGGGGCTGTCTGCACCGAGCGCGCGGCCCAGGCACGCGTGGATGAAGCACTGGAACTCGTCGGATTGCAGGCGTTTTCCCACCGGATCGTCGCCGACCTGCCGTTCGGAACGCAGAAGCGGGTCGAACTGGCGCGTGCGCTTGCAAGCGAACCGTCCTTGCTATTGCTGGACGAGCCGGCATGCGGCTTGAACCACGAGGAGCTAAGCGGTCTCGGCGAACTGATTCTGGACATTCGCAAGCGCCTGAACCTGACGGTATTGCTGGTGGAGCACCACATGGGTCTGATCATGGGGGTGTGCGACCGAATCGTTGCATTGAACTTCGGCCGCAAGATCGCCGACGGGAGCCCTGAGCATGTGCGCAACCATCCCGACGTGATTCGGGCCTATCTCGGAGCGGAAGAAGGGGAGACAGCATGACTCGGCTCTTGGAAATCCGCGATCTGCGGGCGAGCTATAACGCGTCGGAGGTCTTGCACGGCATCGACATGAACGTGGAAGCCGGTCAAGTGACGGCTCTGCTCGGCGCGAACGGAGCGGGCAAGACGACCACGTTGCGCGCGATCTGCCGCTTCATGGCGCGTACGAGCGGCAAGGTGACGTTTCGTGGGCAACAGATCGAAGACCGTTCGACCGAACAGATTGCCGTGCTCGGCGTCGGGCACGTGCCTGATGGCCGTGGGACGTTCCTGGGGCTGACGACCAAGGAAAACCTGTATCTCGGGTGTCATGCGCGCAAGGACCGGCGGGCGGTCGAGGAAGACGTGGAGCGCATGTACGACTACTTTCCCCGTTTGAAGGAGCGTCGCGCGCAGCAGGCCGGCACGCTTTCCGGTGGGGAGCAGCAGATGCTGGCGATCGCGCGCGCGCTCATGGCGCGCCCCGCGTTGCTGTTGCTGGATGAGCCTTCTTTTGGCCTGGCACCGATGATGGTGCGCGACATCTTCGCCATCATGCGCCGTATCCGTGACGAGCAGCAGGTTGCCATCCTGCTGGTGGAACAGAACGCGCGGATCGCGCTGGAGCTGGCAGACACGGCCTATCTGCTCGAGTCGGGCCGCATCGTCAAGCACGGCACCAGCGAGTCGATGCGTGGCGACGATGCCGTGCGTCGCGCCTACCTCGGAGAGTGAGCATGGAGTCTTTCATTCAACAACTGGTAACCGGCCTGTCGACAGGCGGTATCTATGCCTGCCTGGCGCTCGCGCTCGTCATGATCTACCAGGCGACTCATCAAGTGAACTTTGCACAAGGCGAGATGGCGATGTTCTCGACCTTCATTGCATGGGCGTTGATTCAGGCAGGCGTGCCGTACTGGGGTGCGTTCTTCCTTACGATCGTGTTGTCTTTCGCGATGGGGGCGGCACTGGAGTTCGTCGTGATACGGCCGTTGCACAAGGCGCCCGAACTGAGCGTCGTGGTGGTTTTCATCGGTCTCCTGGTGATCTTCCATAGCCTGGCCGGCTGGCTGTTCGGCAGCCAGATCAAGGCGTTTCCGAGCCCGTTTCCGAAAGATGCGTGGTTCGGAAGTGCGCTGATGTCGGCGCATCAGGTCGGAACGATCTTCGTCGCGCTGTGCATCGTCGCCGCACTGTTCACCTTCTTCCGCTTTACCACGCTGGGTCTCGCAATGCGCGCTGCCGCGCAAAACCCGGGATCATCCCGTCTACTCGGCATTCGTGTGGGCCGGATGCTGATGCTCGGGTGGGGCTTGGCGGGCGCCATCGGCGCGGTTGCCGGAATGATGGTCGCGCCGGTGGTTTTCCTCGACCCCGGCATGATGAGCGGTGTCCTCATCTATGCGTTCGCGGGGGCGCTCATCGGGGGCATCGACAATCCGGTCGGTGCCGTGATCGGCGGATTCCTGGTTGGGGTGCTTGAAAACTTGATTGGTACCTACGTTGTAGGCACCGAACTCAAGCTTTCGGTGGCTCTGGTTCTTATCGTCGTCGTCCTCATCGTGCGGCCCGCAGGTCTGCTGGGTCGTCGCATCGTACAACGTGTCTAAGCCATGAATCTGAAGTCCATGACCTCTCATCCCGCTCCCTTTTCGGGACCCGCGCGCAGTCAGCGTGCCCGTTTGCCGCGAAGTCTGATTCTGCTGGCCCTCGCGATCGTCCCGATGTTCGTCGTTCACGGGTATGTCCTGTTCCAGATCACCATGGTGCTTTCCTATGCCGTCGCGCTGGTCGGACTGAATATGCTGACTGGTTACAACGGCCAGATTTCCTTGGGACACGGTGCTTTCTACGCGATCGGCGCGTATACCGTTGCCATCCTGATGGACAAGGCCTCGGTTCCCTACTGGCTTTGCATTCCTGCAGCCGGTCTGGTCTGCTTGCTGGTCGGATACCTGTTCGGTCGCCCGGCGCTGAAGTTGCAGGGGCTCTACCTGGCGCTCGCGACCTTTGCTCTGGGTGTGGTGACGCCGCAGTTGCTGAAATACAAGTACCTGGAACCGTGGACCGGCGGTGTAGGCGGTATCGTCTTGACCAAGCCGGATGCGCCGTTCGGTCTGCCACTCGACTCTGATCAGTACCTCTACCTCTTTGCGCTCATCGTGGCAGTGGTGGTTTTCGTACTGGCCCGGAACATGATCGACAGCGGGACGGGGCGTGCCCTGCGTGCCATTCGTGACCACGAGATCGCCGCCGAGTCCATGGGGATTGACAACCGACACTACAAATCCATGACCTTCGGCGTGTCCGCTGCGTTCACCGGTATCGGAGGTGGCCTGTCTGCGCTGGCCGTTCAATTCGTTTCACCGGATTCTTTCACGATGTTCCTGTCCATCTCGCTGCTGGTCGGCGTGGTCGTCGGTGGCATCGGTACGCTGTGGGGCGCGCTGTTTGGCGCCGCTTTCATCATGTTCGTACCGAGCGTTGCCGAGACTATTTCCAAGGATGCTGCCTGGGGAATCTACGGTCTCGTATTGATCCTCTTCGTCTTTGTTCTTCCGGGCGGCGTGATGGGTCTGATCACACGCGTGCGAACGCGTCTGCAGGGGCAAGGGGGGGCGCAAGCATGAGCCACCACCTCGAGTTCGATCCGGTTGTCCTTGCCGACTATCTGCAGACCTCTATGCCGGAGTTGCGTGGCCGGATGGCGCTGGAACGCATTGGAGGCGGTCAGTCCAATCCGACGTTCTTCGTCACTTTCGAAAAAGGTCCGCGCCTGGTCCTGCGCAAGCAGCCGCCGGGGGAATTGCTCAAGTCGGCGCATGCGGTAGATCGAGAGTTCCGGATCTTGCGTGCGTTGCATGAGACTGACGTACCGGTACCCAATGCACTCTTGTACTGCGAGGATCGCGAAATCATCGGAACGCCGTTTTACGTGATGGAGCGCCTTGAAGGTCGGGTCATGAGCAACTACGCGATGCCTGAAATTGACCCGGGACAACGGCGCAGCTATCTGTTCGCTCTGGCCGAAACGCTGGCTCAGCTGCACGCAGTCGATTGGGCCAGTGTCGGTTTGGCCGACTACGGAAAGCCGGGCAATTTCTTCGCGCGTCAAATCGATCGCTGGACTCGCCAGTGGCAAGCGTCCAAGACCCAGGACAACTCGGATATCGAGCGTCTGATTGAATGGCTGCCGAGCCATATTCCGCTAGGCGACGAAACGACGATTGCCCACGGAGACTTCCGGCTCGGCAACGTGATGTTCCACCCGACCGAGCCGCGCGTGATCGCGGTGCTGGACTGGGAACTCTCGACGCTGGGCCACCCGTTGGCGGACGCGGCGTACAGCAGTCTGCCATGGCTGACCGAGCCGGACGTGTTCGAAGGCGTCAACGGCCTGGATCTGCAGGCATTGCATCTGCCCGATCAGCGGGAGTATCTCGCAGCCTACTTGGCCGCGAGTGGCAGAGGGGACGATGTTCGCCCCTTCCATCATGCGTTTTCGCTTTTCCGCTTTGCCGTGATCCTGGAGGGAATCACGGCCCGAGCGAAGGCTGGAAATGCCGTCGGCGATGACGCCGTGGCGGTCGGTCGCTTGTCGTCCCGCTTTGCGCGTTATGCGGCGGAATTGATCGCAATCGATAAGGGAGAGCAATGATGGCGGGACCCCTTGCAGGATTGAAGGTTGTGGAATTCGCGGGGATTGGTCCCGGCCCTTTCTGCGCCATGGTGTTGGGTGACCTGGGCGCCGACGTGGTGCGCATCGCACGGCCCGGTCAGTCACCTGACGCGCGTGACGTGACTACCCGCAACAGACGCACGGTACAGCTGGACCTGCGGGCCGCTGGCGCGAGGGAACAAGTCGTGTCGTTGATTGGTGCGGCCGATTGCCTGATCGAGGGATTCCGGCCCGGCGTGATGGAGCGGTTGGGCCTGGGGCCACAGGACTGCCTTGAGGCCAACCCTCGGCTGGTCTATGGCCGAATGACGGGGTGGGGTCAACATGGGCCTCTGTCGCAGGCGGCCGGGCATGACATCAATTACATCGCCATCTCCGGTGCGCTCAACGCGATCGGTCGGCCTGACGAGGCGCCACCGCCGCCGCTGAATTACGTGGGCGATTTCGGTGGGGGCGGCATGCTGTTGGCCGTTGGACTGCTGGCGGCATTGCTCGAGGCCAAGGGGTCCGGCCGCGGTCAGGTCGTCGATGCGGCGATGACTGATGGTTCGGCTTTGTTGTCGGCTTTCCTGTATGGCCTCAAGGCCATGGGGCAATGGGGCAACCAGCGCGGTGAAAACCTGCTCGATGGTGGCGCTCATTTCTATGACACGTATGCGTGCGCTGACGGCAAGTTCATCGCGATCGGCGCCATCGAGCCTCAGTTCTACGCAGAATTGCGCACACTGTGCGGACTCGATGATCCGTTATTCGACGAGCAACTGGATGCTGCACGGTGGCCGCTGTTAAAGCTGCGCTTGGCGAACGTCTTCCGCACGCGTACTCGCCAGGAGTGGTGCGACCTTCTTGAAGGTACCGACGCCTGCTTCGCGCCGGTGCTGGATTGGGATGAGGCGCTGGCGCATCCTCACAACGTCGCCCGGGAGACCTATCTGACAGTAGAGGGTGTGGCTCAGCCGGCACCGGCGCCGCGATTTTCAAGAACCGTCAATGCTGCACCGCAGCCGACACGCTCCGTGTCGATACAAGAAGCATTGGCGACCTGGAGCGTCAATGCGTTACGCAGCACCGCCTGACGCTTGCCATCCATGGAAACGTCAAATTTTGATGGTGAAATCGTGAGGCATTGATTCCGTTCCTTGCAGTGCCTTTCGCCTCTCACTCGTGAGGGGCGGTTTTTTTGAGACGAATATTTCGTAGTGCGACTTATATAGGTGTGTCGGACGGAGCAGTTTTTCGGGGCAGTAGCCACCTTTGCGACCCACGATGAAAAGCTGATTGATGAGGTTGTCGCACATATTCTGCGACGCGGCGTTGATCGGGCTCGGTTCGAGTTTCAGATGGTGCTCGGCGTGCGCGAAGATCTGCTCGACGCTGAAGCGCTTGCGTTTCATCGTGCGGCTCCTTTCTTACTGGAAACGTCCGCCGAAAACTCGCTTACATCATGGCACTGTTATCTGGCATACGCGATCAGCTCGTCGGCCGAGCCGAATCCGAAAAATTGAAGCGCGGCAACAGGCAGTTGCCCTGTCATCGTCGTAAGCCTGAACAAGGCAAGCCAAGCAGCTGAAGGGGGAACTGGCCGCTCCTTCCCCCAAATCAGCTGCAACAGCGCTCTAAGCTCCACGTGACGCACCCGGGCACCTGGTCAGGCGTTTCCTGTCACTTGGCGGGAAAGCTCGCTCTCGTTGGAGTAGCCGGAAACAAAGGGTTTCAGGGTGCTCGTGTCGGGATCGAAGACGTACCGCGAAATTCTTCCGATGTTTCCACCGTAGACGTGAATACTCACCGAGACGCGATCTTCATACGTGTTGGATACCCGATGAATGTCGCCGGTGCACGGTGAAATGCTTTCGACAGTTCCCGGCTCGAGATAGTCGACTCCGCATGACTGCATGGGCTGACCCTGGCGACCGACTTCAAATGACTCTGCACGCTCTCCGCCTCGCAGCATGCCGATCAATGCCCACACCGTATGGTTGTGGATTGGCGTTTTCTGGCCAGGGCCCCAGACAAAGCTGACCACCGAGAACCGATCGGCGGGATCGGCATGGAGCAGGTACTGCTGATAGTACTGAGGATCCGGCCGAGCGTATTCGTCCGGAAGCCAGTCGTCATGGCGGACAATTTCAGCAAGGAGTTCACGTCCGCGCTCCAGGATTTGCCGCTCGTCGTTGGCGAAAGTGTCGACGAGCTGCGTAAAGTCGCTGACGAAGCGATTGAAGCGAGCAGATGGAACTGGCATCAGATGTCTCCGGGTGATTGATCTTGTCGCAACTGCCCCGAAGGTTTTCCGCAGACTTTTGCGAAAGCTCCGTAGTGAGTCTTCGGGCATGACAGATTCTTGCCTCATGAACCGTCATGAGCAATTGAATCTTGTTTCAATCATCCGGCCAACTTCATGTTTGTGCGGGATTGTCCGGAGCGTCAGGCGCGAGGTGCCGATTTGAGGATCGCTTGATGTCGACGAGTTTCTTGCCAGAAGGCGCGAGCGACAGGTGAAAGGCGATTTTCGTTCAGGCATACCAGGCCGATACGTCTTGACGAACTGGGTGACAGAGGACGGAAGGCGGTGCCGGCGTACTGATCCGGGAGTGCGAATTTTGCGAGGACCGAAACTCCTTTCCCGTTCGCAACCAGTTCAAGTATCGACATCAGTTGTAGCAGTTCGTACGTCACGCGTGGACGTAGCCCGTTCCGTGAGAATAGCTTGGTCACCAAGGCCTCCGAACCCGCGCGGGTGAGGATGAATGGGTCTACCGTCAACGCCTTGAGCGGAACAGTGTCCAGCTTTGCCAGCGGGTGGTTGGAGGGTACAACAGCGACGAGCTCGTCGACGGCGAGCGTTTGTGCATCGAAGTCCGACTTCGGCAGCGTAACGGCGGCGAGCTCCAGACGACGCTCGATCAAGTCTCGCGATGTTTGTTCATCCGGCTTTTCCGTGACCAGGATTTCAACGCCAGGGTAGCGAGCCTTGAATCGCTCTATCAGCGGTGGAAGAACCCGGATCGTCGCGCTCGCGCCGAAAGAACCCAGACGCAGCAACCCGGTCTTCAGCTCAGCGCCCGCCAGTGCCGTCGCCTGAACCAGTTGAAGAGACGCAAACACATCGCGGACATGAGGAAGAACATGCTCGCCGGTGTAGGTCAGCGTGATGCGCGATGTGTTTCGATCAATCAACTCCGTTCCCAGCGCTTCCTCCAGTGCCCGCAGTGCGTGACTTGTAGCGGAAGGGGACATACCAAGCTTGGCGCCGGCGCTGGCAATCCCATCCGAAGATGTCAGCGCGAGGAGAAGCTGAAGCTGTCGAAGCGTCGGTGTCGTCGTGCCGGATCCATGCCCCATTTGAATTTTCCCTCAAGCCGTGCTCAGCGAAATGAACATCGTATGGGCAGGCGGATGCCAGGGCAAGTCCGGTGGCTTAGGGGAAACCATTGCTCCGAGCGCGAACTTGGTCACTGAAGACATGTTGATTTAAATATCAATTGTTTGTGAATCTGATGAACCAATACGATGACTCCAGTTCGAGGTCGAGCTGAGATCGGTACCACGTGACCTGTCCTTCCTGACGACCGCGAGAGGCCCGAATTTCGTCGAGGAGACCACGCCATGCATGCGCTCGCGATACAAGACCGCTATCCGCCCGAGTTTGGCCACTGCTACGGCTGCGGCGCACACAATCCGCATGGCCATCATTTGAAGAGCTACCTCGTCGGAGACGAAACGGTTGCGACGTTTACGCCAGACCTCCGATACAGCGGTGGTGTTCCGGACCACGTCTACGGCGGAATGATTGCCTCGCTTCTCGACTGTCACGGCGCCGCATCCGCAGCCGCCTTTTCTTGTGTCATTGAAGGTCGGCATGAAGACGAAAGGTCAGCGCCAATACGTTTCGTGACGGCGTCTCTGCGAGTCGACTTCAAGCAACCGACTCCATTCGGAGTTGAGTTGGTGATCAAGGGGCGCCTTCGTTCACTCGAGGGACGAAAGGCATGGATAGATCTTGCGCTAACCGCTGGCGAAATGACGTGTGCTGTCGGCGAGATGTTGGCGATCCGGTTGCCGGATCATCCGCGCCACTGAAGAGGACTCGCTGTTCGTGCCGCGCCAAAGAGGGCCAGCGGGCGGCTGTACGGCTTTTGAGGCGCTCAGCCTCGCGATAACAAGAACGATAAAACGTAGCGATGCCTTGTCGCGTTTGCGCGTCATGGTGTTCACATACAAGGAGACAGGCTTGAACACGTTCACTGAGTTGGAAATTTCCGCTGAATCGCTGGGCAGGGTACCGTTCACCAGATACGACATGGGGTGGGTCATCCTGTGCATTGGGATGGCAATTGGTTCCGGCATCGTATTTCTGCCGGTGCAGGTTGGTATCACCGGTGTCTGGGTGTTTGCTGCATCAGTAATGATCGCGTATCCGGCAATGTACATGATGCAGAAGCTCTACTTGCAGACGCTATCTGAAAGCGAGGAGTGTGAGAATTATGCTGGGATCATCACGCAATATCTTGGAAAGAATTGGGGCATCTTTCTCGCGGTGGTGTACTTCTTCATGCTGGTCAAAGGGATGCTGACTTATTCCCTGGCGGTTACTTTTGATACGGCCAAGTACTTGCAGAGCTTTGGTGTGACGAAGGGATTGCTCTCCGATAGTCCGCTCTTCTCCTTGACGCTACTGTGTCTCCTGGTGCTCGTTGCGTCGCAGGGGGAAAGGCTGATCTTTAAGGTGTCGAGCCCACTGGTGCTCTTCAAGCTCGGTGTCGTGGTGCTTCTCGGGGTAGTGATGATCCCGCATTGGGATTTCCGAATTGGTTTGCCGCAGGTCCCGCAGCTCAAACGGTTCGTGATCGACACTATTCTGACCGCCCCGTTCACCCTGTTTTCGATCATGTTTGTGCAGATCCTGAGTCCGATGAACATCGCGTTTCGCAAGGTGGAGAAGGATCCGCGCATTGCAACGTATCGCGCATTTCGTGCCAATCGCATAGCGTACGTCATCCTCGTAGTTGCGATTCTGTTCTTCGCCACTTCGTTTTCCTTTGTACTCACGCATGAGGAGGCGCTGTCGGCCAAGGCGCAGAATATCTCGGCTCTGGCACTGGCGGGCAGCGTCATTCCCGGTAACGGCGTGCTGTATATGGCGACCGCGCTCAATCTGTTCGCTATCGTCACCGCGTTTCTGGGCATTTATCTTGGACTCGAAGAGGCAATCAGAGGCGTAGTGATGAACGTCATCACCCGGTTCATTCCGTGCGAACGCATCAATGTTCGTCTTGTATCCGTCGGAATCTGCGTCTTCATTGTGATCGGCCTGTGGTGCTGGGTGCAGACTCGGTTTTCGATCCTGTTGCTTCAGCAGCTCGCGGCACCCATCTATGGTATTGCCTCATTCGTCGTTCCTTGTCTGCTGGTGTATAAGGTGCCTGCCCTCAGGAAGTTCCGCTCTCCCCGCGTGTGGTGCGTGTTCGCGTTTGGCATCGTTTTGTGTCTTTCTCCGGTCATGAAAGCTTTGGGATACTAATATTTCAAATGACGCGATTCGTGCAATGGAAAATTGAAAGAGGGTGAAAGCAATGAGGCAAGATGCGGGCGTGATCCCGATCAGCGGGACTCGATTCGACTTCGACACCGTGGTAGACCGCAGCGGCACCAACTCCCTGAAATGGGGGGCCGCGAGCGACGCCATGACTCCAGCACAGGCGCAGGCGAAACCATTGCCCATGTGGGTTGCGGATATGGACTTTCGATCTCCACCTGCCGTGATCGATGCGTTGCACGACGCCGTCACACATGGTGTCTACGGCTATGCAGCGGGCCCCACGAAGCACTACTTGAATGCGGTGATCGGCTGGCAGCAACGGCGTTTCGATTGGGATGTACCCCCTGGATGGGTGGTGCCGATTGCCAGCGTGATTGTTGCGCTCAAGACGGTGGTGCAGGCGTTTTCGCAACCGGGTGATTCCGTCCTTATCCAGCCACCGGTCTATGCGCATTTTCATCATGACGTGATGATCAATGGTCGCCAGGTCACCACGGCACCACTGCGCTTCGACGGGGGCCGCTACCGATTCGACGCAGAGGCGTTCGAAGACGCCATTCGCGGGAACACCAAGATCTTCATCCTCTCGAATCCGCACAACCCGACGGGAAATGTGTGGACCGAAGAGGAGCTGTGGACCATGGGAGAGATTTGTCAGAATCACGGCGTGCTCGTGGTAGCTGACGAGATTCACTGTGATTTCGTACTGGCTCAAGGACGCAAACACATACCATTTGCATCGCTGGATCGTCGGTTCGCTCACAACAGCATCACGTGTACATCTGCGAGCAAGACATTCAATCTCGCCGGGCTGCAGTGCGGCAATATGTTCATTGCCGACAAGGTCAAGCGGGATGAGGTCATGCGGACCATCGACAGGAACCATAACGCCCGCATCAATTTGCTGGGCATGGTTGCCACCGAAGCGGCGTTCACGCATGGAGGCGACTGGGTCGATGAGCTTGTGGCCTATATCGCGTTGAACCAGCGGCACTTCGCCGAGCGTATCAACGCATTGGACGCGGGTCTGAAGGTTGTCGACATGGATGCGCTTTACCTGGCGTGGATCGATTGCCGAGGACTGGGCATGTCAGGCGACGAGCTTGAAGATTTCATGCTCACGAAGAGTCGAGTGTGGCTCGACAGAGGCACCAAGTTCGGTGTTGAGGGAAATGGCTTCATGCGGGCTAACCTCGGTTGCCCACGTCAGACGGTGGACCTGGCGATCGAGCGAATCTCGCAGGCGCTTGCTCGGCATTGATCGCCGATGTCGAGTTGGCAATTTTTAATGTTTCCCGGAGTGCCGTCCTCGCTTCGATCTGGATCAAACTCTTCTGGATGATGATCCTTGTAGTGTTCTCATGAAATCGATGGCGAGTACGGATTTTTGTAAGCTTTACTAACGTTATAGTCAATGGAGAAGGAAATGATCAACGACTGGACCGAACTTCTTTCGAAGCAACGCGCTGCCGGTGCAAACCTCTCAAAAGCAAACGTGCCGGTTGTCAAGGCATTCTTTGGCTTGAACGAGTCCTTGAGTGAGGGGCAGGCGCTCGATCTCAAGACCCGCGAACTGATCGCTTTGGCGGTGGCGGTGACGACGCGATGCGAGGGTTGCATTGCGTCCCACGCAGCGGCCGCACAGAAAGCAGGGGCAACGAAGCAGGAAGTTGCAGAGGCATTGGGGACCGCGATTGCACTCAATGCCGGCGCTGCCTTTGTCTATTCCGCGCGAGCACTGGAAGCCTTCGATCAGTTCGGTAGCTGATGTGGAACATCCCGACGGTGATATCGCATGAAATCTGACCAGATGGTGGCGCTGGCAGGCATCAAAGTCCTGGATCTATCCCGCATCCTGGCGGGACCGAGCGCAGCTCAATTGCTTGGCGATCTCGGGGCTGATGTCGTCAAGGTGGAAAAGCCCGATGAAGGAGACGACACGCGTAAATGGGGACCACCCTATGTACGTGGAAGTGCGGGCGAGAAAACGAATGAGAGTGCCTACTACCTTTCGGCCAATCGCAACAAGCGATCGATTGCGATCGATATCGGCTCTGACGAAGGGCAGGAACTCGTGCATCAGCTGATCGCCCAGGCCGACATTCTGGTGGAGAACTACAAGGTCGGTGGTCTTGCCAAGTACGGTTTGGCTTACGAGCAGATAAAAGAGCGCTATCCGCGACTCATTTATTGCTCGGTCACTGGATTTGGTCAGACGGGGCCCTATGCCAACCGCCCCGGTTACGACTTCTTGATCCAGGGTATGGGCGGCATCATGAGTCTTACCGGGGAGCCGGATGGTGAGCCGATGAAGGTGGGAGTTGGTATTGCCGACGTCATGACCGGTATGTATGCCACCGTCGGGATCCTGGCGGCATTGCAGCATCGACAGCGAACAGGGGAAGGGCAACACATCGACATTTCCCTCCTCGACACCCAGATTTCCTGGCTCGTGAATGCAGGAACCAACTACCTGAGCGACAGAAGGCTGCCGGCCCGGTTGGGTAACGGGCACCCGAACATCGTGCCGTACCAGGTCTTTTCGACGGCAGATTCACCGATGATTCTGGCGGTTGGAAACGATGCCCAATTTCGCCGATTTTGCGAGGTGGCGGGGTTGAACGCGCTTTCGTCCGACGAGCGCTATGCAACCAATCCGATGCGAATCCGTCACCGAGCCACGCTATGCGAACACGTTGACAACGCCCTCGGAACTCGGACGCGTGCCGAGTGGCTGCGGGAACTCGAGGCGGTCGGTGTTCCGTGCGGGCCGGTGAACAATCTGGAAGAGATATTTGCCGACCCGCATGTCAAAGCCCGCGGTTGCGAGCTGCGCATGCCGTGCGAATGGGCAGAAGGCGGAGAGATTGGTCTGCTGGCAAACCCGTTGAAGATGTCCGCAACGCCGCCGAGCTATAAGCGGCCACCGCCGCGGCTCAACGAGCATGCAGCTGAAGTGCTGGCGGATTGGCTTGGGAAAAACTAGATATTTTGGGAGGCGTCATGTATCACCTTACCCCTGAACAGTTGAAGCTGCAGGCTCGCGCGCGCGAGCTCGCGCAATCGGCATTTGCGCCGACGGCCGCAGAGACGGACCTTACGGAGCAGTATCCTTGGGCGAATGTTACGCAGCTCCGCGATTCAGGATTCATGGGGATGACCTTGCCCAGAAGCATGGGCGGAGGTGGGCTTTCTTACCTCGATACGGTGGTCGTCATTGAGGAAATGGCCAAGGCGTGCGCCACGATGGGGCGCATCACGGTCGAGGCCAATATGGGAGCGATCGGCGCAATCGCGAAGTACGGGACCGAGGAACAGCTGAAGTTGGCGGCCGAACTGGTTCTATCGGGAGATAAGCCGGCGATCTGTATCTCGGAGCCGAACGCCGGCAGCGCTGCCAGCGAGATGACCACGCACGCGGACAAGAAAGGGGATCACTACATCCTCAATGGAGAAAAGTACTGGATCACCGGTGGCGGCGTATCGAAGCTGCACCTGATCTTCGCCCGCGTGTTCGATGACGGTGTCGAGCAAGGCATCGGTGCTTTCATCTGTGTGCGGAATGATCGCTCGCCGGCGGAACTCGTGGTGGGACGGAGGCTTTATGCAATGGGGGTGCGCGGGATCCCCGAGACTCACCTCGAGTTTCGTGACCTCCAGATTCACAAGTCGATGCTCGTGGTACCGCCGGGCGGCCTGAAACGCGGTTTTGCGTCGCTGATGACTGCCTACAACGCACAGCGTGTCGGCGCCGGGACCGTGGCCCTGGGTATTGCGCAGGGCGCATTCGAAGAGGGCATGGCCTACCTGAAGTCCAGGCATCAATTCGGACGTCCCATTGCCGAGTTCCAGGGGTTGCAGTGGATGTTGGCCGACATGTCGACCCAGTTGGAAGCGGCCCGGTTGCTTCTGCGCTCCGCTGCTTCAAGCGGTGTCGATTTTCCGGACATCGACAAAGCTGCGCGAGCAAAGATCTTTGCGGCCGAAACAGCCAACAAGGTCACGAACGATGCACTGCAGTTCCATGGGTCGTCGGGTTACGGGCGGCACAATTCGATGGAACGACACGTGCGCGACGCTCGTATGTTTACTATCGCCGGTGGCACGGCTCAGATTTTGCGCACGCAGGTCGCGTCGACGCTGCTGGGAATGAAACTGCCACAGACACGCGACGGGTATCTTCGAGCAGCACAGGGTGGCCACGCCTGATCCAGGGAAAACAATGCTGCAAGGACGGGATGAGCCACGAGATGCAGCATGCCGTGCCGCGCTTGCAACACGCTGACTTGGTGGAAATCAACAGGCTGCGCTAGCCGGCTCACCGGCTAGCGTACGCTAGAGCGTCCTTCGGACGTCGTTAACCCTACATCGGAGACGCGGACACTTCCGTTAGCCGTTGATCACGCATTTCAATTTCCTGGCAATTACCGTGCCTCGCACCCACTCTAGTCATCGTGCACGTCATTCGAGGCGATCCGAGTACACCGCCACGCGGAGGCGGATATGAATCGCCAATTCCTGCTGTGCATGAGTCGTGTCGGCACGTGCATGGGCACGATGGCATTCGCCGGCGCGTTGCCGGTACTGCGTTCGACGTGGCACATGGACGCCGCGACTGCCGGAAGCATCCAGACCGCGTTCAATCTCTCCAACGCATTCGCGCTTCTGGTTACCGCATGGCTATCCGATGGTCTGGGGGCAAGGCGAGTGTACTTGGCCTGCACATGGGCCGGTGCCGCTGCGTTGGTGATCTTCGCGATTTTCGCCCGAACCCCTCATTCAGCATTGCTCTTGATCGTGCTGGTGGGGCTGACGCAGGGAGGCGCTTACGCCCCCGCGCTACTTCTGATCGCGGACTTGAGTTCGCCGGCCGACCGCGGTCGCGCAATGGGACAAATACTCGCCGCAGCTTCGCTGGGCTATCTCCTTTCCGTCTTTTTCTCGATGTGGGCGGCCAGTGCTTACGGCCCGGCAGCAGGATTTGCCATGTGCGCGACAGGTGCATCGGCCGGGGCGGTATTGGGTCAGATCGGTCTCAAGGGGGTGGAGAATCGACGACACGGACACGAGACGGCAGCACGTTCCGAGCCTCTGGAATGGCGTCGCGTATTTGGCCCTGCGTCGCTATGTCTTCTTGTTGGCTATGTGGCGCACTGTTGGGAACTGTTGGGCAGTTGGGCGTGGACTCCGACGTTGCTGGCGGCCGCACTTCAGCCCAGCAAACTGGGGGCAATGACCACGAGTCTGATCGTGAGTGTCACCATCCATCTATCCGGCATGATCGCGACAGGAGTCGTCGGTGCGCTGTCTGATCGATTGGGCAGAGCGCGCGTGCTGATTTGCGTTGGGGCGATTGGAGCCATTTGTTCAATGCTGATCGGCTGGTCGCAACAGTGGGGTCCCGGTTGGGTGATCGCTTTGGCAGCCATCGGCAGTTTCTTCATCCTGGCCGATTCGGGCGTGTTATCAGCCGCGATGACCGACGAGGTGCCTGCTGCCTACCTCGGCCGCGTCATGGGGATTAGATCGATTCTGGGGTTCGGGGCTGGCGCGTTCGCCCCGATGACCTTCGGGGCAACGCTCGACTGGACTCATCGATGGGGCTGGGCCTATATGCCGCTCGCTGCGGGCGGGATCGTTGCGGCCCTCGCGGCGTGGGCATTGCGGAAAATCGGCCAACCGGTCGACGCAGGTTCAGACCGTAGGCAATCTGCCGTTTCCTGATGACGATGCGCCGGGGAGCGGCGATTGCCGTCGCGACCCCGGTCGACCTTGGGGACAAAGATTTTTCTTTTGATGATCGCTACTTGAAATGAATCCTTGATTCGCCATAGGTCGAATTCATGATGCCTGGTTCAAGACTCAATACCTCCGTCTGGCGCCTGAGCGCCGCACAAGCACTGTCGGGTGCCAACACGACTGTCGTGTACGCGACGGGCGCGATCATCGGCAACATTCTTGCGCCAAGGCCTGCGCTTGCAACATTACCGATCTCCGTGTTTGTCATCGGTATGGCAAGCGCGACACTGCCCGTCGGCGCATTGGCTCGTCATCATGGCCGGCACGCGGCCTTCCTGTTCGGAAATCTATGCGGCTTGATTGCGGGGCTCGTCGCGGCGCTCGCACTGTTCATTTCGTCATTCTGGTTGTTTTGCCTTGCCATGCTGTTTGGCGGCGCGTATGCGGCTGTCGTGTTGACATTCCGGTTTGCAGCGACAGAATGCGTTGGCGAAGACAGCCGCCATCGCGCACTATCCGCAGTTCTGGCCGGTGGCGTTGCGGCGGGTGTATTCGGGCCGCAGCTCGTGACGGCGACGATGAATCTTTGGTCGCCCCATGCATACATGGTGACCTATATCGCTGCCGCGGGTGCTGCGATACTGTCAGCCGTCGTACTGTTGGGTGTGAAATTCGAACATCAGCCTCCTGTCGCGCGTTCGGAACGAGGGCGGCCGATAGCAACGATTCTCCGGCAACCTCGATTCATCGTGGCTATGCTTTGCGGTGTCGTGAGCTACACGATGATGAATTTCATGATGACATCGGCACCACTTGCGATGGAGTTCTGCGGGATTTCGCGTACCGACTCCAACTACGGTATCGAAATGCATGTCATCGCGATGTACGCGCCGAGTTTCGTGACGGGGCGCCTGATTTCCCGATTCGGGGCACTCAACGTGACATTGGCCGGTCTTGTGCTGATCGGGTTCGCCGCGATCGTTGGAATCGGTGGCATGACCGTTGGCCATTTCTGGGGCGCATTGGTGCTGCTGGGTGCGGGCTGGAACGTCGGATTTCTTGGCGCCTCAGCGCAGGTGCTCGCTTGCCATTCTGCGGACGAAGGACCGCGCGTTCAGGCGATCAATGATTTCGTCGTGTTCGGCGCAATGGTCATCGGTTCGTTCATATCCGGTGGACTGTTGAGTGCGCTCGGGTGGTCGATTGTATCTGGCCTGATCCTCCCACCGCTCCTGCTTGCGGCCGTCGGTGTGATGTGGATGAAATGGTCGCGGCAGGGATCGACTGTCCGTGCACTTGAGTAGTCCACGGAGCGCTCTCCGGATTGTGAATCAGATGATCAAACGACAAGATGCGCGTGTTCCAGGAGGAGATCTTCGGGCCGGTCGCGTCGGTGATGACGTTCAAGGACGAGCAGGAAGCGATCGAACTCGCGAACGACACGTTCTACGGGCTCGGCGCGGGCGTGTGGACGCGCAACGGCACGCGTGCGTACCGGATGGGCCGCGAGATCGAGGCCGGCCGCGTGTGGACCAACTGCTACCACCTGTATCCGGCGCACGCGGCGTTCGGCGGCTACAAGCAGTCGGGCATCGGTCGCGAGACGCACAAGATGGCGTTGTCGAACTACCAGCAGACGAAGTGTTTGCTGGTCAGCTACCAGGCCGAGGCGCTCGGGTTCTTTTGATCGTGACCTCCTGCGACCAGGGGGGAGCCGGGCGCTGCGACGAGTCAGAACTGCTTACGTTACGCCGGCGGGTCTGATAGGGAGCAGGGCGTGGAACTCAACCGGGCCGCATGCCGTGCGGCCCCTTTTGAGCATTCATTTCCTATCGGCGGACGCAGTTCATTCAACCCCTTCCACGATCATCAGATCGGCGACTGCCTTTCCGTCGCGATGGGCCTTTGCCGCTTGATATTCGGGTGAGTTGTAGCATGCAAACGCGGTTTCCATGCTGTCGAACTCGATCACCACGTTTCGCGGCCGCTGCTGTCCTTCCAGATGCCGAGTGAATCCGCCTCTCGCCAATGGCTTTCCGCCGTATTTCTCAAAACTCTCCGTCGCTCCCTTTGCATAGATTGCATAGGATTCGGCGTCGAAAACTTCCACATGAGCAATCCAATAGGCCTTGGCCATGACAGTCTCCTTGTTCAATCGGGTTGCGGGTTTTTGTAATAAAAATGCTGGATGCTGGATATATCGAGCAACGAGTTTTCGTCATTCGCTTCGTCATGCAGGGCAAAGAGGTTTCTTGCCAATGCCCCAAGTGGAACGCTCGCCTGCGCGGCCTGGGCGCAGTTCAATGCCAGACCCAGATCCTTGAGCATGAGATTGACCTGGAAGCCGCCGTTGTAGGCATGGCTGGACGGTACGTCCGGCAGCACGCCGGGCCACGGATTCCACCGGTCCACCATGAAGTTGCGTCCGCTGCTGTTCCGGATCACATCCGACAGGATGCGGGGCGAGAGCCCGTTCCTGGCACCGAGTGCCAACGCTTCCGCGGTGCCGATCATCAATACGGCGGCGAGCAGGTTGTTGCAGATCTTCGCCAACTGTCCCGCACCGTGTTCGCCTGCATGAATCACGGTCTTGCCCATGGCGCGAAGGATCGGATCGATTTTCTCAACCGTTTCAGTTTCGCCGCCGACGATGAAACAGAGCGACCCTTCCCGCGCGCCCATGATTCCGCCGGACACCGGTGCGTCGACCACCTCGCGGCCGTGCCGATGTGCTGCTTCCGCGATGGTCTTTGACGAACCCGGGTCGATCGTCGAGCAGTCGATATAGACCGGGTTGCGGTTGGCAGTCCGCAAGATCCCGCTGTCTCCAAGGTACGTCGACTCGACGACCTGGCCGTTCGGCAGCATGGTGATCACGGCGTCCACATCCTGCGCTGCATCGATGGCATGCGTTGCGACTGCGGCGCCAAATGCTTCGGCCGCTTCCCGTGCGGCCGGATTCAGATCGAATACCTTCAGACGATGGTTGGCCTTGAGCAGGTTTTTCGCCATCGGCAGCCCCATATTGCCAAGCCCGATGAAACCGATGTCTGACATGGATGTGTCTCCGCATGTTGAATTTATCGATTGACGTCAGGGGATTGCAGCACGCGTCCGCCGTTCGCTATTGCGTATGTCCACCTGTATTTCCGTCGTTCGATCGAACGTATCATGAGAGAAACCTCGGAGGCAGTCGGGTATGGTGCACAGTCGATGTGCAGAATTGCACACGGCTCCATGTGGAACGCGCGATGAACCGGGATGGCCTCGGATTCGTTCTGGCTGAATACCAGAGAGGCTGCGTAACGCCGGCAGCGACCGAGACAGGTCGGTACATCGAATGGCTCGCCCACGAACTGGCGGGCCATTTTTTCGTCGGGCGCCCGCGATAGCGGGTGGGCCGCACGGTCATCGGCGGATTCAGCCATCACTTCCGACATTTTTGCACAGCCGTTGGCCGCAGGTGCGCTGTGCACCCCGGATTCCCGATCCTAAGATTCCTCGCAGTCTCGGAGCATGCCCTTGTCCAGGAGACGCAGGGACCGAGCGATCCAGACTTCGTTGCGACTACCCACATCGTTAGAAAAGGAGCACCGTCATGCCCACTATTGCGTGGATCGGCCTTGGCCTGATGGGTAACCCCATGTCCAGACACATGGTCAGATCGGGCTACGCCGTTCGCGGCGTAGACATCGATGCCACGGCGCGCCGGAACGCCGCCGCCAATGGCGTGCAGGTAAGCGATTCGATCGCGGACGCATGCAGGGACGCCGACGTGGTGTACACCATGCTGCCTTCGGGCGCAGACGTCCACGACGTCATGACGTCGGCCGATGGCGTATTTGCAAGTGCTCGTCCCGGCACGATCGTGATCGACTGCTCGACGATCGGCATCGACTATGCGCGCAAGCTGCATGTCGCCGCCGAGAAGGCCGGTATCGTATTCGTCGAAGCGCCGGTGTCGGGCGGAACCGAGGGCGCGCGCGATGGCACGCTCACGTTCATGATCGGCTGCGACAAGAAGCATGCGGGGCAGGCCGCGGAGTTGCTGCAACCGCTTGGCGACTACATCGCGTATGTCGGCGGCCCGGGTGCGGGCCAGGCCGCCAAGGTTGTGAACAACCTCATCATGGCGGTCAGCGTCACGGTCAACTGCGAGGCAACGGCATTGGGACAACGGCTCGGTCTCGACATGAAAGCCTTTTTCGAGATCGCGACGCGTTCGTCCGCCGACAACTGGTCGTTCCGCCTGTGGAACCCCGCACCGGGCGTCGTCGACGCATCGCCGGCGTCGAATGGGTACAAAGCCGGCTTCAAGACCTGGCTGCTCGCCAAGGATCTGAGCCTCGCCGTCGAAGCCGGGCGCGAAGTCGGTGCGCGTCTCGAAACCGCGGAAACCGCATATGCGCTGATGACGCGGCATGCGGAAGCCGGCGGTGCCGATCTCGACGCGACATCGCTCGTTCTGCATTTGTCCAAGAACGGCTGACGGGTTTTCAATGCCCAAAACGGCGATCGGCGCCAGGCGCCGTTCGCCGTCGACGCTGGCATTCCGCAAGCATCAGCCGAGATGCGTCAGCCCCTTTGCGCGGCTGATGCAAGCCGTTGCACGCAGGCCGCAACGCGGCACCCAAAGGAAAGTGGCTCACGAAAGTCACTTCCAGTACGGAGACATACCATGATAAGCACGACAATCGACAGGTCGGCGCGGCCCGAAGCAATGACGGTCCGCAGCCGGACAGTAGTGTTCGCGTCATCGTTGGGGACCATCTTCGAGTGGTACGACTTCTTCCTGGCGGGCGCCCTTGCGCCCTTCATCAGCAAGGCCATCTTTTCCGGAGTCAGCCCGTCTGCTGCTTTCATCTTCACGCTGCTCAGTTTTGCCGCCGGCTTTGCCGTGCGACCTCTCGGCGCCGTCGTGTTCGGTCGTCTGGGCGACAAACTCGGCCGCAAATACACGTTTCTGGTGACCATCCTGCTGATGGGTGCGTCTACGTTCTTCGTGGGGCTGCTGCCCGGGTACGCCACGATCGGCATGTCGGCCCCGATCCTCTTCGTTGCAATGCGGCTCGTGCAGGGGCTGGCACTGGGTGGCGAGTACGGCGGCGCTGCAACGTACGTGGCCGAGCACGCGCCGGCGAACAGGCGGGGCACCTGGACGTCATGGATTCAGATGACCGCCACGCTGGGGCTGTTCCTTTCGTTGCTCGTGATTCTTGGCGTGCGCACCGCGATCGGAGAGGAGCGATTCGGTGCCTGGGGCTGGCGTATCCCGTTCCTGCTGTCGATCGCATTGCTGGGCATCTCGGTATGGATCCGCATGAAGCTCAGCGAGTCGCCGGCATTCCAGAAGATGGTGAACGAAGGCAAGACGTCGAAGGCGCCGGTCAAGGAGGCCTTCGGCCAGTGGAAAAACGTCCGGTTGATGCTCATCGCACTTTTCGGCGTCACGGCCGGGGAAGCCGTGGTCTGGTACACCGGACAGTTCTACACGCTGTTCTTCCTGACCGAAACGTTGAAGCTGCACGGGTCGATGACGAACACCATCCTCATTGCCGCCCTGCTGATTTCCGCACCGTTCTATGTCGTTGCCGGGATGCTTTCGGATCGGATCGGCCGCAAGCCGATCATGTTCATCGGTTGCCTCCTTGCCGTGTTGACCTATATGCCGCTGTTCAAGGCGTTGACGCACTACGTCAATCCTGCACTGGAAGCCGCGCAAACGCGTTCGCCGATTGTCCTCGTCTCCGATCCGAAGACGTGTTCGTTCCAGTTCAATCCGGTCGGTACCGCGAAGTTTACGAGCGCGTGCGACGTGGCAAAGGCGGCGTTGTCGAAAGCGGGGGTGAGCTACGAGAACCAGGCAGCGCCGGCGAGCCAGCAGGCCGTGATCGTGGTGGGCTCTGTCCGGATCGCCTCCTATGATGCGACTTCCGGGGATGCCAAAGCCAAGGCGGATGTATTCAACGCCGCGCTTCGAAGCGCGTTGAGCGACGCCGGCTATCCCCATGCCGCGGATCCGGCGCGTGTCGACGTGCCGATGACCGTTCTCGTCCTCGTGGTGCTCATGCTGTACGGCACGTTGGTCTATGGGCCGATGGCGGCCATGCTGGTCGAGTGCTTTCCCGCACGCATTCGCTACACCTGTCTGTCCGTCCCGTACCACATCGGCAACGGCTGGTTCGGCGGCTTCTTGCCGGCGTCGGCATTTGCAATCGTCGCGGCGCGAGGCAACGTCTATTCGGGATTGTGGTACCCGATCGTGATCGCCGCGATGAGCTGCGTCGTTTGCCTGCTCTTCGTTCGGGAGACACGTGGCACGAGCATCGACTAGGCGTGTCGTATCGGCTACGCGGACCAACCGGCGAGGCGCTTGCCCGGCTTCGTCACGGTTTTGACTGATGGTTCATCACAAGGAGTGTTTCGTGAATATCGCTGTTGAAAACAACCACCATGCCGCGCAAGGCCTGCGCACCGCAAAGCTGCTGATCGATGGCGCGTTCGTCGAATCGACAAGCGACGAATGGCGCGACATCGTCAATCCGGCGACGCAGGAGATCATTGGCCGGGTGCCGTTTGCCACCACGGACGAATTGAACCGCGCGGTAGCGTCCGCAAAGAAGGCATTCCGTACGTGGAGCGTGACGCCGATCGGTACGCGTATGCGGCTGATGCTGAAATTCCAGGCACTGGTTCGCGAGAACATGCAGCGCATTGCGCGGACGCTGACTGCCGAACAGGGCAAGACGCTCGCCGATGCCGAGGGCGACGTCTTCCGTGGCCTCGAAGTGGTCGAGCACGCATGCTCCGTCGGCACGCTGCAACTGGGAGAGTTCGCGGAAAATGTCGCGGGCAAGGTGGACACATATACGCTGCGACAGCCGATCGGTGTGTGCGCAGGCATTACGCCGTTCAACTTTCCGGCGATGATTCCGTTGTGGATGTTCCCGATGGCGATCGTCTGCGGCAATACCTTCGTCCTCAAGCCGTCGGAACAGGATCCCCTTTCCACGATGGAGCTGGTGGAGCTCGCGATTGAGGCGGGCGTCCCCGCAGGAGTCCTCAATGTGGTTCACGGCGGGAAGGATGTCGTGAATGCCATTTGCACGCATCCCGACGTCAAGGCCATCTCGTTCGTGGGCTCCACCCAGGTCGGCACGCATGTCTACAACCTCGGCAGCCAGCACGGAAAACGCGTTCAATCGATGATGGGCGCGAAGAACCACGCCGTGGTCCTGCCGGACGCAAACAAGGAACATGCGCTCAATGCGCTGGTGGGCGCCGGCTTCGGCGCGGCAGGACAGCGGTGCATGGCCACGTCGGTGGTGGTGCTGGTGGGTGCATCGAAAGCATGGTTGCCGGAGCTCGTGGATCGTGCGCGCCAGCTCAAGGTCGATGCCGGCACGGTTCCCGGTACCGACGTCGGGCCGGTCGTGTCCCGCGCGGCCAAGGAACGGATCCTCGGCCTGATCGATGCCGGTGTGAAGGAGGGCGCCACGCTCGAGCTCGACGGGCGCGATATCGCGGTAGAAGGCTACCGTGACGGCAACTTCATCGGCCCGACGATCTTCTCGAACGTGACGCCGGGCATGACAATCTACGAAACGGAGATCTTCGGCCCGGTGATCTGCGTCATGGAGGCGGATTCGCTGGACAGCGCGATCGACCTGGTCAATCGCAACCCCATGGGAAATGGCGTCAGCATCTTCACCCAAAGCGGGGCAGCGGCACGCAAGTTCCAGAGTGAAATCGATGTCGGGCAGGTCGGCATCAACCTTCCCATTCCGGTGCCGGTCCCGATCTTCAGCTTTACGGGTTCGCGCGGCTCGAAGCTCGGCGACCTGGGCGCGTACGGCAAGCAGGTGATCCAGTTCTATACGCAAACGAAGACCGTGACGGCGCGCTGGTTCGACGACGCGACGGTCAGCGAAGGCGTGAACACCACCATCGCACTGAAATAACGGCAAGCGGCACGATCGGTGGACCGGGCGAACCGCTGTCGCGCACGTCGCGTTGCCCGGTCCGCATCCACGACAAGGAGAGGAGCGCAATCATGCATTTCGTCAT
The DNA here is from genome assembly GCF_003853415.1 of Burkholderia sp. Bp9142. Taxonomy (GTDB): domain Bacteria; phylum Pseudomonadota; class Gammaproteobacteria; order Burkholderiales; family Burkholderiaceae; genus Burkholderia. Next base: position 33,756 of record NZ_QTPP01000053.1, read on the forward strand.
CTACTGCCTGGACGATCCGGCGACACCGCACGCACGCGAGCGGCACTATGCGGCACATCGTGCCTATCTTTCGTCGGTGCCTGTCCCGATCGTGGTTGCCGGACCGCTGACCGACGCGGTGGGTGAGCGGCGCATCGGCAGCATGCTGCTGGTCGACGCGCGCGATCTGGAAGAGGCGCGGGCGTTTGCGGCGAACGATCCGTTCCATGTCAACAAGGTCTGGAAAGACGTGGCTGTGCATCCCTTTATCAAGGCGGTCTAGGCCTTCACGGTCGTATCGAGCGGACCGCGCGGGTCCCGCGCGCCGGTCGCGTGCGACATTGCTGCAACGTATGCAGCACAACGATGCATGGGATGCCATTGATGAACACGGATCGAGTGCGTACTGTGGTCACCGACGATTGCATTCCCGGAATACAAGGAGCAGACGAATGGCCGTGACGGTTCGGATAGCAGGAACAGGTGACGTGGACGTGCTGGAATGTCTCGAAGTCGGCCGCGAAAGTCCGGGGCCGGGTGACGTCTGGCTCGAGCAAGAGGCGATTGGCGTCAACCCGCTCGATGTCAGTCAACGCCGGGGAGATGCGCCGGTGGCGCTTCCGTCGGGCCTTGGTCTCGAGGGGGCCGGCGTCGTTGCCGCGGTTGGCGATGGCGTCGTCGATTTCCGGGTGGGGGACCGAGTCGGTTATGCGACCGGCCCACTGGGCGCCTATGCAAGCGGCAGACGATATCCGGCGGAGCGGTTGGTCGCGCTGCCGGATGCCGTGAGCTTCGATGAAGCGGCCGCCGTGCTGTTCAAGGGGATCACCGCGCAGTATCTGTTGACCACGACCTTTCAGGTTCGCGACGGCAGTGTCGTCGTCATCTACGGCGCAGCCGGCGCACTCGGACAGATCATGGTCCCTTGGGCCAGGCATCTGGGCGCGCATGTGATTGGCGTCGTCTCGCGATCGGCGAGTGTCGAGCGTGCCCGCCAGGCCGGTTGCGATCAGGTGCTGGTGTTCGACGCGGCAACGCTGGGCGAACAGGTGACCGACATCACCGGGGGCCGGAAGGCGGATGTGGTTTACGACGGCGTGGGGAAGGCGTCTTTCGATGCATCGCTCGACTGCCTTCGTCCGCGGGGGCTCATGGTCTCGTTCGGCATGACCTCCGGTGCGCCGTCGCCGGTCAACGTGTCGACATTGAACGCGAAGGGCTCCCTGTACCTGACTCGCCCGTCGCTGGCAGCGCATACGGCGTCGGCCGAGGTTTACCGCCAGCGTGCGCACGAGGTGCTGGGCGCGATCCGGGCGGGATTCATTCGCGCCAATCCGCGGCACACGTTCCCGCTCGCCGATGTGCGGAAAGCCCATTCGCTGCTGCAGCAAAGCCAAACGGAAGGGGCCGTTATACTGAAACCCTAATGTCATTGGAAGCCGACTCCACGGCGTCGTATGTCATCTGCCACAACGATGAGCGCATTCGGAAGTCAATACGCGGACCAGATCGGGGCGCTGCTTGCGTTGCATGACGGCGGTACGTTCGCGCAGGCCGGCAAGATTCTGCAACGACATCCGACCGTGATCTCGAAGCGTGTCTCGGAGCTCGAGGCGAGGCTTGGCATCCGGCTGGTCGAGCGATCGACACGTCATGTCCGCTTTACCGAGGCGGGGACGCGCTTCATCCAGCGATTGCGCGAAGCGGAGGCGGTACTGGCGGATGCCGAGCGGGAAGTGTCCGAATCGGCGATACGGGCGACGGGGTCGCTTCGTCTCGCCCTTCCAGGCGCACTCGGTCGGATGTGGCTGGCGCCGTTGATCGCCGAGTTCGCATTGGCCCATCCCGACCTGATCGTTCACGCGGAATATTCCGAACAGTTCGCGGACATCATCGGCGAGGGGTTCGACGCGGCAATTCGTGTAGGCAGACTGAACGACAGCGTCCTGCGGGCCAGGAAGCTTTGCGACCACCAAAGGATTCTGTGTGCATCGCCCGCTTATCTGCGGGCGCACGGCGTACCGGAAACGCCGCGTGATCTGAGCCGCCACAATTGCCTCGGCTTCACCGGTCTTGCGACCTATCCCGCGTGGAAGCTCTCGAACGGCAGCCAAGCGGAGACGGTTACCGTACGCGGCAACCTCTCCAGCAACGAGAACTCGACGCTGCTTCTCGCCGCGGTGCGAGGGGTGGGCATCGTGGCTGGCGGCGACTGGCTGATGAGCAAGGATATTGCATCGGGGCGACTCGTCAGGGTGCTGCCGCAATGGCATCTCGACGAGCGTTCGGGCGTCTATCTGGTGACGCCGTCGATCAAGCACACGCCGGCGAAGCTGAAGCTTTTCAAGCAATGGATCGAGGAGCAGTTCACACCGAAACCGCCTTGGGCATCCGTGTGAATTTGCCGGGCAGCATCCTCGGGAACGGCCTCGTAGTCAACGAAGGTGCATCGTGGCATCCAGAAAGCTATTGGAAAACTGGGACGATTATCGCTACTTTCTGGCCGTCGCGCAGACCGGAACGCTATCCGCGGCCGCGGAGCGACTCGGCACGGAGCACACGACAGTGTCCCGGCGGATTCGCTCGCTGGAAAGCGGACTGAATAGCCGACTGTTCCATAAAAGCACGACAGGCTATGTGCTCACGCCGGAAGGGGAGCGCGTACTCGAGGTCGTGCAAGGCGTCGAGAGCGCGTTCCATACGTCGCGCGCGATCGCTGCCGCGGATGCCGATGCGGTGGAGGGGATCGTGCGCATCGGTGCACCGGACGGATTTGGTTCGATCTTCCTTGCTCCGCGCATTCCCGAACTGAGCGCAATGAACCCGCGCCTGGAGATTGAAATCCTCGCCGCGCCGAGGATCTTCAGCTTGTGGAAGCAGGAGGCGGATATCGCGATCAGCCTGTCCGGCGCGCAGCATCTCCGGGTGGCGTCACGGCGGCTCACCGATTACCGGATGTTCGTGTACGGCTCCAGAACCTACCTCGATCATGCGGAGCCAATCAGGGCGATCCAGGACTTCAGGAAGCATCCCTTTGTCGGCTACGTCGAAGCGGGCCTTTTTGCGCCGGAGCTGAATTATCTGCACGCCATCGATGCAGGTATTCAGCCACGTATCCGGAGTTCGGCACTGTTGCCCCAAGTCTTCGCAACCGCAGCCGGGCACGGTCTCGGGATCCTGCCGGCATATGTCGCTGAATCGTTTCCGCATCTCGTTGCGGTGCTTCCAGCCGAGTTCAGCCTGACGCGTTCGTTCCACATGCACATGCATGAGGACCATCGCAAGGCCGCGCATATTCGAGTGGTGGCCAACTTTATCGCGAAGGTGGTCCAGGACAATGTGGCGCTGTTCATGCGAGATGCCTAGTCGCGGCACCTGGGGCGACGTTGAGACTTCGCATCGTCTTGACTCCGCGGCGGCGTGACATTCCGCGGATATCCGGGCCGAAGTCGCGACGGCGCTGCTCGCCGCCGTCCGCGTGCGTCGGACGGTCGGCGGCGATGCGTGTTTCGCGGACATCTTCGGCGACCGCGACCGGACATCGCCGGGATCCGGGCTGTGGCAGCGCGTCCGCGGAGACGTCGAAGGCCGCGCGGCCTCGCGTTTGTCCTGTTCGCCGCCGGACCGACATTTACTTCGAAACAGCAGCGGTCGCGTCGAGGATCACCTTGGCGATTTCAGACGGCTGCGACAAGTGAGGCGCATGGCTTGCGCGCAGCGTCGTGACATGCGCCGAAATCTTCTTTGCCATCGCGACCTGCAGAGCCGGGTCAAGCATGTGGTCGTGCTCACTGACCACGTACCAGGACGGCTTCGTCTTCCAGGCCGCGGCCGTCACCTTCTCCTCGAAGTTCTTTCCACGGGTAGGCGTTTGCGTCGCATACATCAGCCGGGTTTGTTCCGCCGGAACGTCCTGTGCGAGATGCTTTTGCACGCCCTCCAGGCTCAACGTCAGAAACCCGTCCTTGTCCGCAACGATGTGGCTGAAACCGGACGGAGTCGGGTAGTCCTTCGAAACATCGGCAACCGACTGCCCTTCGGAGGGCGCGAATGCAGCAACATAGACGAGGGCTTTGACGTTGTCCCGCGCTCCTGCTTGAGTGATGACGGCACCGCCCCACGAATGCGCCACGAGAACGACCGGTCCCGTTTGCTGGTCGAGAACGCGTTGTGTTGCCTTGACGTCGTCGGCCAGCGAACTCAGCGGATTTTGCACGGCCACGACATTCAGCCCCTTTTCCTGGAGCAAGGGGATGACCTTGTTCCAGGTCGAACCATCCGCGAATGCCCCGTGAACGAGCACGACGGTGGGCTTATGTACCTCTGCCGCAATGGCGGACGTGGAAGTCGAAACGGCTGCTGCGCTCCCGAGAGCGGCTGCGACGATCGCTGCTTTTGAGACGGACATCTGATTTCCTTGGAAATGGGTCTGAGGAGGCCGCCGGGCAATGTGGCGCCGATGGCGAAGTTGCACTGTAGACATGAAACAAATTGAGTACAATTTTCGTACCATTTCAAAACTGGAAACAAAATTTTTCTAATGGACAGACTGGCATGCATGAAGGTGTTCGTCAGGGCCGTCGAAGCGGGTTCGATCTCGTCAGCAGCCAACGAACTGAATATGTCGCCGCAACTGGCTGGCAAACAGATACGCGCGCTGGAAGAGGGGCTCGGGATCAAGCTGCTAAGCAGAACGACACGTCGGCAGAGCCTGACGGACAGTGGCCAGCTGTTTTACGAGCGTGCGAAAAGCATCCTCGCCGAGATGGAGGCTGCGGAGGCGCTCATGGCGGAAACGCGCGCCGAACCAAGGGGCAGGCTGCGCATCAGCGCGCCCATCACATTCGGGAGTCATGGGCTCGCGCCCGAGATTCCCGAATACCTCAGCCAACATCCCGAGGTATCGGTGGACCTCAACCTTTCCAATCGCACGGTCGACCTGGTGGAAGAGGGCTTCGATGTCGTCTTTCGAACCGGAGATCTTCCCGACAGCAGCTTGATTGCGAGGCGCCTCGGTTGGTATCGCCTGGTGCTCTGTGCGGCACCCGATTACATCAGGTCTGCAGGGAAGTTACGGAGTCCGGAGGATCTGGCGAACCATGAATGTCTTGTTTTCTCGCACACCGTGCTTCGTACCCAGTGGACATTCGACGGCCCGGATGGGCGGGTGTCCGTGCCGATCAAAGGCCGTTTCTCCACCAATAGCGGAGAAGCGCTTCGCTCGACGGCAGTCGCAGGCATGGGCATTCTGCTGCAGCCCTATGAACTTGTGGCGGACGAGATTGCGGCCGGACGACTGGTACGGCTTCTGCCCGAGTATGAGCCACCGGCTCGTGCGCTGCATGCGCTGTACGCGTCAGACAGGCAGATGACGCCGAAGCTGCGGAGCTTTCTGGAGTTTGCGGTCAACCGGTTCGGCGAGAGGCGGTAGTCCTCGCCGAAATTCGCTGAATTCCTCTACCGGAGCGACTTTCTATTTTCAAGTGATTCGCGCTGCTGCGGGTGCGTGTCATTCAAATATAAACAGATTGGTTCGTTACTTAACGGGCGAGCGCCTTGAATGGATTTGTAATAAATGTCGGGCCGATGGCATGCGGCAGTTCGAAAATCTCGTGGCGCCACCAGTATCATTTTTGAAAGAATGTTGGAGAATTGCCTTCCCGAAAATAGCTCGTGTCGATGTTTACGATGGCATGGCTTCGATCTATCGCATGAAATTCTTCAATAACGTTTCTCCACGAGGGATCGATGCGATGGAACATTCGCTGTCGGGTCAAGCAACTGTATGCGAGGTAGCGATTATTGAACAAACATGACGATTGTTTCTGCTTTCGATCGTGTTGAGAAATAATCGAGCCCTATTTATTTAGATTCCCGAGCGAATAAATCCCTCTACACTGTCTTGAGCAACGGCTGCTATTCAGTCGCCCGGATTGCCACAACCGGGGCCGAACGGTTGGTGTGTGAAATGCCGTGGTGGTGTCTGGTTTTAAAAAAACAAGAAAATTGAAAAAGAACCGCTCTAGAGCCTGACCGTATAGGAAAGAGCATGCAAAGACCGGGGACAGATGTCCGCAGCGCGGGCACATTGCACGATTTCGGCGCGACAGCGTGCACCGAGGCCACCATCCATCGGCTCGACATCGTCTTGCCTGCCCAGGTATCGCGATTGCCGGGCGTCGTGCGATGAAGGGGATCCGGAACAGGGCCGCTTGCGGCCCGGACGGGTGCGCGCACGGCGGCGACGGTACGCTTGACGCGCATGTCCTGATCGGCGTGTCGACGGCATTTCGCCAACTGGTCAGGATGATCGATCGGGTGGCGCCGACCGACCATACGCTGCTGATCGTCGGACCTACCGGCTCCGGAAAGGAACTGGTGGCGCGGCGCCTTCACGCAAACGGCCCGCGGTGCGACAAGCCGTTCATCGACGTGAATTGCGGCGCCATTCCCCATGATCTGATCGAGGCGGAGTTCTTCGGTCATGTCCGTGGCGCCTTTACGGGCGCTGTCGACGACCACCGCGGCCTGTTCGACCAGGTCGGGGCCGGCACGCTCTTTCTCGACGAGATCGGCGAACTGCCGCTTGCGCTCCAGCCCAAACTGCTGCGCGTGCTCGAAACGCGCACGTTCCGGCCGATCGGCGCATCGGCAAGCCAGCGCTTTGCCGGACGCATCGTGGCGGCCACCCATCGAAACCTGCTGGAAGAAGCGCGCGTTGGCCGGTTCAGGGAAGACTTGTTCTACCGGCTTGCGGTGTTCATCCTCAATGTGCCTGGGCTCGCGCAACGAAGCGAGGACATCCCGCTGCTGGCCGCGCATTTTGCGGCCCAGCAAACGCGCGCGATCGCGTTCACGCCGGCGGCGATCAAGCGGATGTGCGAGCATCCGTGGCCGGGCAACGTTCGCCAGTTGCGCAATCTCGTCAGCCAGCTCAGCGTGTTCGCGGAGCATGCGCGGATCGACGCCGAAACGCTCGCGCCGTTTCTGGCCACGGACGCGCCCGACGCGACGGCATGTGCGCTGCTCGCGGACCGCCTGCTCGAGTTCGGCGGCAGTGACAAGCTGGCCGCGGCCGAACGCCTGCTCATCGACCGCGCGCTCGAGAGAACTTCGTATAACAAGAGCGCAGCGGCCGCGTTGCTCGGTGTCGGCCGCAAGGTCGTCGAGCGCCGGCTCAAGGCGCGCGAGGCGCAACACGGGGAGGCCCGACAGTGCCTGGAGCGCGCGGAAGCGCTGGCCGGCGCCACCCAGTATCGCGAATCCGTCGCGCTGCTGCACCGCTGCCTCGATCTCCTGCAAAAGGCCAGTCCGACCGAGGAGAGCCGCCGATTGCAGTTTGGCGCGTATCGCCTGCTTGCCGTCGTGCTGCGAGGCGTCCATGGCTGGCAGTTTCCCGAAGCGACCGCTTGTTACGAGGCGGCGTTGTCGATCGGCGATGGCGTATGCGACGCGCGCGAACTCGCCACGGTGCAGTTCGGCATCTGGACGACGCAACTGGTGACGCTGCAACTCACGCGGGCGCGTGCCACGGCGCAGGAACTGCTTCACCGCGCGCACGCGTTGGACGACCGGGCGATGCTCGACGACGCGCACGTTGCACTGGCCAACACGCTGTTCTGGCTCGGCGACAGTGAGGAAGCGCTGGCGTTGCTGTCCCGTGGCGGGCTGACCGGCCTCGGCCGCGCCGATCGGCGGCTCGGCGTCTCGGGCGCCGATGTCGCGGGACTTGCATTGACGTTCGAGGGTCTCGCCGCTTACCAGACTGGCGCACTCGACGACGCACGCGCTGCGATGGACCGTTTGACCGAGCGAGCGGAAATCGATCCGCCTGACCTGCCCGGTCGCGCGTTCGACCTGCAAGGCGCCGCGTGGCTTGCGATGCTCTTCAACGACGTCGAGCGGCTCGGGAACCTGACCCGTGCGTTCGACGCCCTACCGGCGACCGGCGCACCGGCCTGTTCGGGCGGTGCGCTCCGGATTTTCAGGGCGTGCTATTTGAGTGCGATCGGCGAGTTCGGCGACGCCGAGGCGATGCTGCTGGACGGCTATGAAAACGAAATCGAAAAGCAGGGCGGCGCGCTGTTCCATTCGATCAAGGTCTGGAAGCATGGCGAGATTCTGTTGAACACGGGGCGCGCGCGGCAATGCGAAGTGCTCGTTTCCGACGCGCTCGACAAGGTGATCCGCAGGCAGGAGCGTGCGTATCTCGGTGAGCTGTTGATCCTCAAGGCGCGTGCGCAATCGATGCTGGGCGATACGGCGGGTGCCGAGCAAGGGTTGCGCATCGCGATCTCGACGGCGTTGGCGCTGGGCTCCGTGCCCGCTCGCGTTGCCGCAATGGGACGTCTCGCGGATCTGTCGCGACAGACCGCCCGTCCGGCGTCGATCATCGAAGCGATCGACCGGCCATTGCACGTGCCCGTCGCTGCACGCCCGCCCGCCATGCCGCTCCAGGATCCAGGCCTGCTGTAGCGATCGCGTCAACGCGATGTCCTGAGCGCGCGGCTCGGCGGCTTGCGCGCGTCACCCCCTTCATCCCGAGACCGTGGCGCGAGGCGAATGCTGGCGCCTTGTCGACGTGCGCCGAGCCTTTTCCGACATGTCACGCCGGTACGCGTCCCCGGCACCGGACCTCGCGCGCTTGCATCCGGGAGATCGGGCGATCGCGCTGCACATGGACACATTCGTCCATCGCGCAGCAAACGGCCGGACGAATTCGTCCTCGGATTGTCGAGCGGCAGCACCGCGCACGGACACAGGCTTGTCGATCCACGATTGGCACATCGGTTGCTTGATCTCGTGTTCGCGGAGATTCCGCGAATCGGCACGACGACCTTTTTAGCGAGAACGTTTATGAACAGGGAAACCGGCCATGTCATTCCGCCTTACGGCGTAGCGATCCACCAGGCCATATCGGAAGGCGATGTGTCAAGGATGAAGGCTTTGCTCAGCCAGGCCGAAGAGGTTCTGAAGCAGCACGAGGACCTGGCTGCCGCGGTCGGCAAGCTCAAGCAGGAGATCGTGAGGCGCGAGCGGGCCTGAGCTGCCGTCGCACGCATCGTCGTTTCGTTTACCACCCAGGAGGACCAAATGTCAGAGAACACACGTACCGGGCTGTTCCCGGCGGGCTACGTCATCGGCACCGGAATGCCGGGCGCACCGACGCTCAGGCTCGCATTGCTCGTGGATGCGCCCGAGGGCAGTGTGGTTGGCACCGCAACGATCGGGCAGGCGGTGAATCCGCCGGTCGACTTCCATGCCGACGTCTGGGGCAACTACACCTATATGGCGCTGATGCCGCCGGTCAACACGCGCATCCTGGTGACGCTGCAGGGCAACGACGGCGGCCCGAACTCGAATTCGATCGTGACGTTCCGGCTGCATCTCGTGCTGGAAAGCGACTGGCAAAGCGGCGTTGCGTCGTACAGCTATTTCGACAACGGCAGCTGGCATGCCTTCGAGAATGTGCCGGCAAGGATCGATCGGGAATTCATCCCCCTCGAGCCCGGCCCGGTGATCGTCGAGCCGCACGGCGGGCCGCGGCCTCTATACGGTGCGCCCATTCAGCAAGCGACGGCCTCCGGCGATCTCGCGCACATGAAGACGGTCGCGGCCGCGGCGAAGCATCAGTTGCAAAGCCGTGACGAAATTGCTGCCGCGCTGGCTGCGCTGAAGACTGAAATCGCGCGCCTGGAAGCCGGGAGCTGAAACCGGCCCGGTCGTCCCGATCCTTATTCGTTACAGGAGCCATCCCATGTCCGTCGCTCTTTTTCCCGTGAATTTCCGCGTCGCAACGCCGGCTATCGGCGCACCTGTCCTCACGCTGGCGCTACTGGTCAACGCGCCGGCCAAGAAGGTCAGCGGCGTGGCACGCATCACCCAGACAACCTGGCCGCCGCTCGAATTCAGTGCGCAGGTGTGGGGCCAATTCAGCCAGATCGTGCTGACGCCCGGCGGCAAGACGCAACTCGTCCTCAGCCTGCTGGGCAACCCTTCCGGGCCGACCAGCGGCCTGGCCGAAACGTTCCGGCTGCAGGGCATCGTCGAGGCGGACTGGAAGTCGGGCGTGGCCAGCTACCGGTTCTTCGAAGGGGAGCGCTGGCATGAAGTGGATCACGCGATCATGACGGTGGCCGGTGCGCTGCAACCGTTCGAACCCCGGCATCCGGTCACGCCGCTGTATGGCGTCGGCCTGCAGCAGGCGAGGCAATCGGGCGATCTCGGCCGAATGAAGGCGCTCGCCCGCCAGGCCGAACAACAGCTCGCCGACGCAGGCCGTATCGAGGAGGCCCTTGCCGGCCTGAACGCAGAGATTGCCCGGCTGGAAGCCGGGCGCTGAGCACGCGCGAGGCGGCGGTGCCTGCCGCGGTTTGCGGCGGCCGCCGCCGACCGGTCGGTGAGTGGCGGGTGCGGGATGGACGATATTCGAGGACATCGAAATGGACGAGAATCAAGTGCGCCCGGTTCGCTTCCTGAGCGAACAGGACTACGAACGGTTCGTCCCGGTTCACGTCGTGTGGGAAATCACGCTGGCTTGCGACTTGAAGTGCCTGCACTGCGGATCGCGTGCGGGCCACCGACGCACCAACGAACTGTCGACCGGCGAGTGTCTCGAAGTGATCGATGCGCTGGCGAGGCTCGGTACGCGGGAAGTGTCGATGATCGGAGGTGAGGCTTACCTGCGCAAGGACTGGGCGCAACTCATCAAGGCAATCCGGTCGCACGGGATGTACTGCGCGGTGCAGACGGGTGGCCGCAATCTGACCCCTGCCCGGCTCGCGCAGGCCGTCGAAGCGGGCCTCAACGGACTGGGCGTATCGCTGGATGGCCTGGCGCCGCTGCACGACAAGGTGCGCAATGTCCCGGGATCGTTCGACCGGGCCGTGGATACGCTGAAGCGTGCCCGTGCGCACGGTCTCGCGGTCAGTGTGAACACGCAGATCGGCTCGGCGACGATGCGCGATCTCCCGGCGTTGATGGATACGATCATCGAGATCGGGGCGACACACTGGCAGATTCAGTTGACGGTCGCGATGGGCAACGCGGTCGATCACGACGAATTGCTCCTGCAGCCGTACCAGCTCGAGACGCTGATGCCGCTGCTCGCCGATCTCTACAAGCGGGGGCTGGAGCGCGGCCTGCTGATGAATGTCGGCAACAACATCGGCTACTTCGGGCCGCACGAGCATCTGTGGCGCGGCTTCGGCGACGAGCGGGTGCACTGGACCGGATGCGCGGCCGGGCAGACCGTCATCGCGCTCGAAGCGGACGGCACCGTCAAGGGGTGCCCGTCGCTCGCGACGGTCGGTTTCGCCGGCGGCAACGTTCGGGATCTGTCGCTGGAGGAGATCTGGCGCACGAGCGAGGCGATCCATTTCGGCCGGCTGCGCTCGGTGGACGACCTGTGGGGCTTCTGTCGCACGTGTTACTACGCCGATGTGTGTCGTGGCGGCTGCACGTGGACCTCGCATTCGCTGCTCGGCAAGCCGGGCAACAATCCTTATTGCCACTACCGCGTGCTCGAACTGAAGAAGCAGGGGCTGCGCGAGCGCATCGAGAAGATCGAGGACGCGGCGCCCACGTCGTTCGCGGTGGGTCGCTTCGACCTGGTCACCGAACGCATTTCGGACGGCACACCCGTATCGAGCATTTCCCGCTCGGGACAAACCGTCGAACTCGCGTGGAAACACAAGGGCAAGCGTGCGCCGGAGGTCGGGAGAGTGCCGCCGAGGCTGGTCGTCTGCCGCGCCTGTAACAGCTACGTCCATCAGCACGAGTCGCGGTGCCCGCACTGCGGGGCGGACATCGCGGCAGCCGAGCGTGCTTACGAACACGACGCGCGGCGTCGTCATGCACTCATCGAGGAAGTCGAGCGGCTGTTGAGTTGAGTGAGCCGGAGCGCATCTCGTCGATCGTCGAGTGGAGTCCAGGAACCACTATAAAAACGGTGACCATGTTCGATCGGTCATGAAATACGGACTTTATGGGGAATATTCATGAGCAACGTCCAAGCGGAAGTGGCGCCGGTGACCGGTGTCGGTACCTACACCTGGGAGCTGTCGTTGTATGAATACCAGGGAACCTGCTGGATCAAGTGGTCCACGAATGCGCCGTTTCGAGCACAGCAAGGGCGCGTCTGCCTGTATTCGGGAAGCTTTCCATCCAATCCGACCGATGCGAAGGCGTGGAGCTGGGATAACGAGAACGGCCACAATTTCAATACGAAGCAGCCGTGGGGGGCCGGGTGGTGTGCGGCCTACATTGCCGAAAAGAGTCCGAACGGGCCGTACACCTATCTCGCGAAAACCCAGGTGACGAAAACCTGAGTCCGCTTGTCGCCCGACAGGACTCACACCGGCAGGCGATGGGGGCGCCGTCCCGATTTCACGGGTTGCTGTCGAATCGTTCGATGTGCCGGCGTGCAACGCGCACGCCCCTGTCTGCCACGCGTGCTGAATGGTCAGTCAGAGGCCGGATCGGCGGACGATCTTCTTGCGAGCCGGGACACGCCGGCTGGCATGCTGCTCAGGCTGGACGGCAACCGCGTGAGCGGCATGCATGTCGTCTAACGGCGCGTGTCTTCCGGTCTCGCCGGATTCATGCGGTGATGCGGGCAGGCGATGGCGCCTGCTCGTCGGCAATGGCAGTATCTGATCCGCTACGTCGACGACAGCCGTCTGCCCATAGACAACAACTGGGTTCATGCCGCTAGCGGCATGAACCCAGTTATGCCGACTTCCGGATTATGCCGCGTCATACATGCACGTGGCGGTGGGTATGGCCCTCCGTGATTGCTG
>NZ_QTPP01000054.1 GCF_003853415.1 Burkholderia sp. Bp9142
CGCCCGCTTGCGGGCGCGTGACTGCGGAGTGGAGGAAGCCGCCTGCGCGGCTTCCGGCGGGACTCGAAGGGCTGCGCTCCGCCGGTCGCGCCGCTACGAGAAATTCGCGATTGCATCCGCCCGAGACTGCGCTATCGTGGCGGAATGCGTTCTTGACCCCTGCGCGATGCTCGATCCGACCGACCTGCGATTGCTGTATCAGCTCCGGCCCGCGGAGCCTGGCGATTTTCCGTTCGCCGAGGCGCTGACGCACGGCAACATGGGCGGCTATTACAAGCGCCACGGACTTGTCTGGCGCAGCGACCTGTTCTATGCGAGCTGGCGCGAATCCGAAAACTTCATCCTCGAAGCCGACGGCGAGCGCATCGGCGTGCTGCGCGTGACCGAGGAGGGCGATTCGCTGCACATTCGAGACGTGCAGATCGCAGCCGGTCATCGCGGGCAGGGCGCCGGCACCTACATGCTCGACATGTCGCATCGCTGGGCACGCGCCCGTGGGCTGCACGAACTGCAGTTGCGCGTGTTCGTCGACAATCCGGCCGCGCGGCTCTACCAGCGGATGGGCTACAGCGTCACCGGGCCGAGGCTGGCGCAGCTCGGCTCGATCCGTCACATGGTGCGTCCGGTCTGAGCGTGTAACGACGCGGCGACGGTCAGCGGGCGGCGCCGATCGCGTCGTCATCGGGGGCATCGTCCGCCGCGATGCGGTCTTCCGCGCCGCGGTGCTCGTAGCCGCGCAGCATGAATGCGCGCGGGCTTTCTCCGAACGCGCGCCGGAACATCGCTGAAAACGCACTCTGGCTCTGGTAGCCGAGCTCGCGCGCGATATGCGACAGCGGACGCCCCTGGTTCAACAGCGGGATCGCGCGCGCGAGCAGCGCCTGCTGTCGCCACTGCGAAAAACTCACGCCCAGTTCCTGCTTGAAGAGCCGCGAAATCGTGCGCGTGCTCGCGCCGACCTCGCTCGCCCAGTGTTCGAGCGATTCCGCATGCGCCGGTTGCGCGAGCACCGACTCGCACAGCATGCGCAGCCGCTTCTCGTCGGGCATCGGCACTGCGAGCGGCAGCGGTTCGGCGCGGCTCAGCTCGTCGAGCACGAGCCCGCACAACAGCCGCTCGCGTGCGTCGCTCAGGTCGCGCGCGTCGAGCGCGACGATCAGTTCGCGCAGCAAGCCCGTCACCTCGACCACCCGGCATGCGTCGAGCCCGTCCGGCACGATCGACTCGTCGATATACAGCGTGCGCAAATACGCCTCCTCGACGATCACGACCTCGTGCGTGATGTGCGGCGGCACCCAGATCGCGCGGGACGGCGGCACCATCCACGTCGTCCCGGTCGTCGCGACGCGCAGCACGCCGCGCGACGCATACGCGAGCTGCGCCCATGCATGCGTATGCAGCGGGATCCGGCGGCCGGCATCCACCTGCCGCGCCCGGACGCGCATCGGATGGACGCGGGTCGGCGCGAACTCGGGCGGGATGTCGATGACGTCGTAGGGGTTCGATGCGTCGGCTTGGGCAGGCGGATTCATGGACGATTCGGTCGGCGCGGCGGCGATGCCGTTATTTTAGAAGGCGCCGCGCGGGCGCATGCGGCGGTTTTTCGGCCGATAATGCACCGTTCAAATGAACTTTGTATGGGGCCCGTGCGCATTCCGGCCAGGCAGCAAGCCTGGGCTCTGGCCTGCACAGCGCGTCGTGCCGAAAAGAACCATCGGGCCGCGATCGCGGTCTACCCGTGCGGGCGCGTTTCCGCGCGAGCGGCGCCAACGGACGCCGGTGCCCGCGGCGCGGCCGCGACGGCCCGGCACGGCAACACCTGAATCGAAGAGGAGAACCACGATGCGCTACGTATTCGTCTACGGCACGTTGAGAGCGGGAGAGGCCAACGACATCGGCCATGCGGCCGCGCGGCACGGGATCGCCGCGCCGACGCTGCTCGGTGCGGCCGCGCTGCCGGGCGAACTGTATGATTTCGGCACCTACCCGGGCATGGTCGCCGGGGCGGCCGGCCAGTCGCTCGTGTGGGGCGACGTCTACGAGATCGACGAGCAGCTGGTGCCCGTGCTCGACGAGATCGAGCGCGTCTATCCAGGCGTCGACACGCTGTTCCGGCAGGAGCCGGTGACCGTCGAACTCGGCGGCCGTACGTACGCGTGCGTCTACTATCCGGTCGCCGCGCACGCGGCAGCCGACCGTCCGCGCATCGCGTCGGGCGACTGGGTTCAGCACCGGCGCGAGCGGGAAGCCGCCTGAGCGCCCGCGTGGCAAGCCGCCGCGCCGCAAAGGAAAAAGCGCCCCGCGGGGCGCTTTTTTTCATGCCGCCGGGTCGTGCGACCGGCGGCGGGCAGGACGGGGGCGACCCGGTCTGGCAGGACCCGGCCCGCGTCGTCAGATTTCCTCGTACAGCGGCAGCGTCAGGAATTCGGTGAAGCCTTCCGACGTCGACATCTGTTCGAAGATCGCCGCGGCACGCTCGTACGGCTGCGTGTTGCCGCCGACCGAACGCTTCACGTTGTCGAGCTCCGCCTGCGCGAATGCGCGCACGAGTTCCGCGGTAACCTTGCGGCCGTCGTCGAGCACGCCCTTCGGCGAGCGGATCCACTGCCACACCTGCGAGCGGGAGATTTCGGCGGTGGCCGCGTCTTCCATCAGGTTGTGGATCGGCACGCAGCCGTTGCCGTCGAGCCAGGCGCCGAGATAGTGGATGCCGACGTTGATGTTGTTGCGCAGGCCGGCTTCGGTGATCGGCGCCTCAGGCTGGAAGTCGAGCAGGTTCTTGCCTTCGATCTGCACGTCGTCGCGCTGCTTCGCGATCTGGTTCGGCTTGTCGCCGAGCACCTTGACGAATTCTTCCATCGCGATCGGCACGAGGCCCGGGTGCGCGACCCAGCCGCCGTCGTAGCCGTCGGTTGCGTCGCGCTGCTTGTCCGAGCGCACGCCGCCCATCGCCTTGTCGTTCGCTTCCGGATCGTTCTTGATCGGAATCAGCGCGCTCATCCCGCCGATCGCCGGCGCGTTGCGCTTGTGGCAGGTCTTCAGCAGCAGCAGCGCGTACGCACGCATGAACGGCACCGTCATCGTGATCTTCGAGCGGTCGGCCAGGCAGAAGTCGCGATCGTTCTTGAACTTCTTGATCGCCGAGAAGATGTAGTCCCAGCGGCCGGCGTTCAGGCCCGAGCTGTGTTCGCGCAGCTCGTACAGGATCTCGTCCATCTCGAACGCGGCGAGGATCGTCTCGATCAGCACCGTCGCGCGGATCGTGCCGCGCGGCACGCCGACCGCTTCCTGCGCCGCGACGAAGATGTCGTTCCACAGGCGCGCCTCGAGATGGCTTTCCATCTTCGGCAGGTAGAAGTACGGGCCCGAGCCGCGCGCGATCAGTTCCTTCGCGTTGTGGAACAGGAACAGCGCGAAATCGAAGATGCCGCCCGACACGCGCTGGCCGTCGACCGTCACGTGCTTCTCATCGAGGTGCCAGCCGCGCGGACGCACGATCAGCGTCGCGACCTTGTCGTTCAGCTGGTACGACTTGCCGTTCTGCTCGAGCGAGATCGTGCGGCGCACGGCGTCCTTCAGGTTGATCTGGCCGTCGATCTGGTTCGTCCAGCTCGGCGCGTTCGAATCCTCGAAGTCCGTCATGTACGAGTCGGCGCCGGAGTTCAGCGCGTTGATGATCATCTTGCGCTCGACGGGGCCGGTGATCTCGACGCGGCGGCATTGCAGGTCGGCCGGCAGCGGCGCGACCTTCCAGTCGCCTTCGCGGATCGCCTTCGTATCGGCCAGGAAATCGGGGCGTTGGCCGGCGTCGAGGCGCTTGGTGCGCTCGACACGGGCTTGCAGCAGCACCTGGCGGCGCGGCTCGAACGTGCGGTGCAGCGCCGCGACGAGTGCGAGCGCTTCCGGTGTCAGGATCGCTTCGTAACCCGGCTTGATGTCGCCGGTGATCGCCATGCCTTGCGGCAGCGTGATCGGGGTGCTCATGAGTCTCATCTCCTTGGTCGGTCAGTTGCGGTTTCGGTGAAAGAGGAAGGCGGCAGCGCCGCGAACGTCATGCGCCCGGGCCGGGGCGCGCGCGGTTTGCGGGTCTGCCGGACGGAGCCGGGGTGGCGAGGAATGCGAGCAGATCGGCCATGCCGCTGCCGGTGCCGTCGGGTGGCACGCCGAGTTCCTCGGCGGGCGCGCCCGTGCGGTTGAGCCAGAACGTCGTGTAGCCGAACCAGGCGGCCCCCGCGACGTCCCAGGCGTTCGACGACACGAACACGATGTCGCGCGGGTTCGCGCCGAACGCGGCGGTGCCGAGTGCATAGACGGCAGGACTCGGCTTGTACGCGCGCACGGTGTCGGCCGACAGCACGCGATCGAACAGGCCGGACATGCCGGCGCTCTTGATCGCGATGTCGAGCATCTGCGGGTTGCCGTTCGACAGGATCGCGAGCGGCGGGCGCGGCTCGAGCGCGCGCAGCTTGCGCAGCGCGGGCACCGTGTCGGGATAGGTGGACAGGCACGCGTATTCGTCCATCAGCCGCTTCTCGGCCGCGCTGTTCAGCGCGAGGCCGAGTACGCGTGCGGCGAACCGCAGCGCGTCGAGCGTGATGTCGCGAAACGGGCGATAGCGGGCGCCGGCCGGATCGGCGAGCGTGCGCAACTGCGAATATTCGATTTGCTTGCGTCGCCACAGCTGCGACAAGCGGTCCCCGTGACCGGGAAACATCTGCTCTGCCGCGGCCACGACCGCATGCACGTCGAACAACGTGCCGAATGCGTCGAAGAGGATGGCGTCGGGAGAGGAGAGTGTCGTTGTGGCCGACATAGCCTTGCGCTCCAGTTTCAGAGGTCGGGTCGATTCTATTCGTGATCACATGTACTAAAAAAGACGCTAATCATCACTTGATCTTTTACTTTCATATACCTAATCTTGAGCCGCTTAAGCTATTTGAAGGGCGGGAACGTCGTTCTTTCGAGTCATGGACCGGTTCAAACAGATCGAAACGTTCGCCGCGGTCGCGGCGAAGGGCAGCCTGTCGGCGGCCGCTCACGCGGAAGGCGTCGCGCCGGCGATCATCGGCCGCCGCCTCGACGCGCTCGAGGAGCGGCTCGGCGTCAAGCTGCTGGTGCGCACGACGCGCAAGCTCACGCTGACCTTCGAGGGCTCGGCCTTCCTCGAGGACTGCCAGCGGATCATCAACGACATGCAGAACGCGGAGGCGAGCGTGTCCGCCGGCGGTGTGAAGGCGAGCGGCCACCTGCGCATTTCCGCGCCGGCCGGCTTCGGGCGGCGCCACGTCGCGCCGCTCGTGCCCGAGTTCAGCGGCGCGCATCCGGACGTATCGGTCACGCTCGACCTGTCCGACCGGATGGTCGACCTCGTCAACGAAGGGTTCGATTGCGCGGTGCGGCTCGGCGAACTGCCCGATTCGTCGCTGGTGTCGCTGAAACTCGGCGAGAACCGGCGCGTGTGCGTCGCGTCTCCGGCGTATCTCGAGCGGCGCGGCACGCCTGCCACACTCGCCGAACTCGCACGCCACAACTGCCTCGCCCTTGCCGCGAATGCGAACCAGCAGCGCGGCTGGGCGTTCCAGGAAGACGGCAAGGTCGTGTCGATTCGCGTGAACGGCACGATGGAATGCTCGGACGGTGCGGTGCTGCACGAGTGGTGCCTTGCCGGCTACGGCCTGGCATGGCGATCGTGGTGGGAGGTCGGCGACGACATCGCGGCGGGCCGCCTTGTCAGCGTGCTCGATGCGTTCGCCGCGCCGCCGATCGGCATCCACGCGGTGTTTCCGCAGCGCCGCCACCTGCCGCTGCGCGTGCGGCTGTTTCTCGATTACCTGAAACATACGTACGAGCGGCCGGGGTATTGGGGCGAGTAGGGCGCGCCCGCCCGCGCGTTTCCGATATGAGGGCGAACCCGCTGACGGCGCCGGTCGCCCGGTTTCGCGCACTACAATCGAAACTGGCATGCGCGACGCGCCGGGGCCGGCTCGCATGGGTTCGCGGCGCGCGCGGTGCGTCTGACGCAGGAGGGCGCGATGTTCCGGCACATCCTCGTTCCAACCGACGGTTCCGAACTGTCGCAGAAGGCAATCGACGGCGCGATCGATCTGGCGCGTGCGGTCGGCGCGCAGGTCACGGCCTATGCGTGCCTGCCGCAGTATCCGTACTCGCCGTTTTCCGAAGTGATCATCGAGCCGCCCGCCGATTTCCGGGCGCGCAGCGAGCGTGAGGCGCGAGCACACCTCGACGAGGTGCAGGCGGCCGCGAAGGCGGCCGGCGTCGTCTGCGACAGCTGGACGAGCGTGCATCCGTCGCCGTACCTCGGCATCATCGAAGCGGCGGAACGCGGCGGCTGCGACGTGATCTTCATGGCGTCGCACGGACGCCGCGGGCTCGGCAGCCTGCTGATCGGCAGCGAAACGCAGCGCGTGCTGACCCATACGAAAATTCCGGTGATCGTCTATCGGTAGCGGCGACGTTGTCCCTGGCCGCGCGAGCGGCAGCTCGGCAGCACCGCTGAAAAAAGGCGCGCCGGACGAAGCCGGCGCGCGTCATGGCTGGCGGCCGCAGGCCGCGCGGCGGGTCGCGCGGATCACCGCGCGCCTGCCGTCTCCTCCCTGATTATTGTTCCGTGCCGCCGGCGCGCGTTACGCGACCTTCTTGCCGTCGAAGAACTGTTCGTCTTCGGTCGAGCCGTGCAGCGCGGTCGTCGATGCTTCGCGCTCGACCGTCTGCGTCACCGCGTCGAAGTAGCCGGTGCCGACTTCGCGCTGGTGCTTGACGGCCGTGAAGCCCTTGTCGGCCGCCGCGAACTCGGCCTGCTGCAGTTCGACGAACGCGCTCATCTGCGTGCGGGCATAGCCGTGCGCGAGGTTGAACATCGAGTAGTTCAGCGCATGGAAGCCGGCCAGCGTGATGAACTGGAACTTGTAGCCCATCGCGCCGAGTTCCTTCTGGAACTTCGCGATCGTCGCGTCGTCGAGGTTCTTCTTCCAGTTGAACGACGGCGAGCAGTTGTACGACAGCATCTTGCCCGGGAACTGCTTGTGGATCGCCTCCGCGAACTTCTTCGCATACTCGAGATCCGGCTTGCCCGTTTCGCACCAGACCAGGTCGGCGTACGGTGCGTACGCGAGGCCGCGCGAGATCGCCTGCTCGATACCCGGCTTCGTGCGGAAGAAGCCTTCGACCGTACGCTCGCCCGTCAGGAACGGCTTGTCGTTGTCGTCGATGTCGGACGTGATCAGGTCCGCCGCTTCCGCGTCGGTCCGCGCGACCAGCACGGTCGGCGTGCCCATCACGTCGGCCGCGAGGCGCGCCGCCGACAGTTTCGCGACGGCTTCACGCGTCGGCACGAGCACCTTGCCGCCCATGTGGCCGCACTTCTTCACCGACGCGAGCTGGTCCTCGAAGTGGACGCCCGATGCGCCCGCCTCGATCATCGCCTTCATCAGTTCGAATGCGTTCAGCACGCCGCCGAAGCCGGCTTCCGCGTCCGCGACGATCGGCGCGAAGAAATCGACGTAGCCTTCGTCGCCCGGGTTCTTGCCTTCCGACCACTGGATCTGGTCGGCACGCGTCAGCGTGTTGTTGATGCGCTTGACGACGAGCGGCACCGAGTTCGCCGGGTACAGCGACTGGTCCGGGTACATTTCGCCCGCGACGTTCGCGTCGCCGGCCACTTGCCAGCCCGACAGGTAGATCGCCTTGAGGCCGGCCTTCACCTGCTGCATTGCCTGGTTGCCGGTCAGCGCACCGAGCGCGTTGACGAACGGCTCTTCGTTGATGAGGTGCCACAGCTTTTCCGCGCCGCGCTTGGCCAGCGTGTGCTCGACGACGATCGAGCCGCGCAGGCGAACCACGTCCTCAGCCGTGTAGCCGCGCTTGATGCCCTTCCAGCGCGGATCGGTTTCCCATTGCTTTTGCAGTTCCTGTGCCTGTTGATGTCGCGACATGATGAGCTCCTTGATGCGGTGTGTTGCCTGATGGGTCGAACCGGACGATGGTGATGCTGTTCTCGAAGCGGGGCGGGACGCGTGCCGTTTCGTGAAGTCTTGTATAAGAGTCTAGGCAAACCGATCGCGATGAAACAGGGGCTGTATCAGGAAGTTTGAAACTTTTTAATCTTTATTAATCAATTGGTTGTGGATCTTATTTCACAATAAGAAACAATTTTTCCCATCTCGCAATCACAAGGTTGTGCCGCGCAGCATGATTTTTTACGACGCAAAAAAATTTTCCGCATCGTGAAATTTGGTGCGGGACGAAAAAAAACCGGCGCGGGTGCGCCGGTTTGCCGGATGGGCGGGGCGGCCGGAGGGCCGCCCGGGCGTGCTTACGACGCCGAGTTGCCGCGGCGCGGGCCGCTGCTGCGCTGGCCGTCGCGACGCGGGCCGCCGCCGTCGCGGCTGCCGCCCGGCTTGCCGCTCCAGCCGCCGCCATTGCCGCCGCCGTAGCTGCGGCCGTTGCCGCCGTAACCGCCGCCCGGCTTGCCGCCGAAACGACGACCGCCGTTACCGCCGCCCGGACGGCCGCGGCCGCCGGTGCCGCGATCGTTGCGCGGGGGCGCCTTGCGCGGCTCGAAGCCTTCGATCACGTTGACCGGCAGCGGCGAGCGCACGAAGCGCTCGATGCGCTTGAGCGCGCCCTGTTCGGCGTGGTGCACGAGGCTCACCGCGGTGCCCGAACGGCCGGCCCGGCCCGTGCGGCCGATACGGTGCACGTAGTCTTCCGCGAACTTCGGCAGGTCGTAGTTGAACACGTGCGTGATGCCCGGGATGTCGATGCCGCGGGCCGCGACGTCGGTCGCGACCAGCACGCGCACGCGGCGCTCGCGCAGCGCACGGATCGTGCGGTTGCGCGCGCCCTGCGGCAGGTCGCCGTGCAGTGCCGCCGACTCGAAGCCCGCATCGGCGAGACGGCCGGCGAGCTGGTCGGCGTCGATCTTGGTCGCCGTGAAGATGATTGCCTGGTCGAGTGCGTCGTCGCGCAGCAGATGATCGAGCAGGCGATCCTTGTGATCGCGGTCGTCGACGTAGTGCACGGTCTGCGCGATGTTCGCGCGCGATTCGAGGCGCTGCTGGATCTCGATGCGCTCCGGATCCTTCAGCAGGCGGCTCGTCAGCGAACCGATCTTGCCGTCGAGCGTGGCCGAGAACAGCATCGTCTGGCGCGACTCGGGCGTCGCGGCGACGATCGTCTCGATGTCGTCGATGAAGCCCATGTCGAGCATGCGGTCGGCTTCGTCGAGCACGAGCATCTTCAGCTCGGACAGGTCGATGCGGCCGCGCTCGAGGTGGTCGAGCAGGCGGCCGGGCGTGGCGACCAGGATCTCGGGGTTCTTCGCGAGCAGCATCAGCTGCTGGCCGTAGGCGACGCCGCCGAGGATGCTGACGGTGCGCAGGCGCTTCAGGTGCTTGCCGTAGGTCGACGCGGCCGTGGTGACCTGCATCGCGAGTTCACGGGTCGGCGTCAGCACGAGCAGGCCCGGGCGGGCGACGGGCTGCGGGCGGCGCGCACGGCGGTCGCCCTGGTTCGGGTCACGCGGCGCACGCGGTTGCTGCGCCTGCGTCTTCTGGAGCTGCGCGAAACGTTCGATCGCGGGCAGCATGAATGCGGCCGTCTTGCCCGAACCGGTCGGGCTCGATACCAGCAGGTCCCGACCGGCGATGCCGGCCGGAATCGCGCGCTGCTGGACCGGCGTCGGCTTGGCGTAGCCGGCGGCCTGCAGCGCGGAGACGATCTCCGGCGACAGCCCGAGCGACGCGAAAGTCGGCTCGTCCGACGCCGGTTCGACTGCGGCCGGTGCGGCGGCGTCGAGACCGAGCGCCTGGTCGGCGATCGCGTTGAGCGGGCTGGTGTTGATGCTCGAAGTCATAACAATCCTTGAAACACAGTGGGTGAAACGTCGGCGCCAATCGCGCATACCCAAGTCGTCGGATTCAGCGAGCAAATCGGGAAACGGGTGCAATCCGCCGAACCGTCGGCGGATGAGGCATTAGAAGCTGTTTTGGGTGCGGCGCGCTTCTGGAGCGGGGCCGCCAGCCTGATAAGTGACGACCGCGAGGGTCGAAGCAGGAGGGGACAGGTTCTAAACCGGATTGGAGCTTAACGCTACGAGGCGTCGGGCCGGAACGGCTTGCGAGCCGAGCGCGGAGGTGACGCAGGCCGCATTATAAAGAAATTTGCTGCGCTGCGCCACTGATTTGATTGCCTATTGCGGCTGGAGGGGCAGGTCAGGACGCCGTGCCGTTCTTCAGCGATTCGACGAGCTCGATGTACTGCTGCTTCGCCGCATCCTGCGACGTGCCTTTCAGCGCATCCCACGCGTCGTACTTGTACTTGCCGACGATGTCGGTGAAGCCCGGCTTGTCGCCGTGCGCGTCGCCGTCCGTCGCTTGCTTGAAGAGCGCGTACAGGCGCAGCAGGGTCAGGTTGCCCGGTCGCTCGGTCAGTTGCTTGACGTCGACCTGGGCCTGGTCGAATTGGGCGGTGAGTTCGCTCATCGTGTGTCTCCGTAAGGGTTTCAAGTCGGCCGATCTTAACAAGCGCAACGCTGCGCGGGGTCGAGCGATCCTTCCAAACCGCCGGTGGCGCGGCGCGCGCACCGCGATCGGGTTCGATCGCCCGTGGGAGCGGGGCGCCGCATTACAATGTCGGCCATGACGCAAACAGTGCTCCTCGCCATCGATACGTCGACCGAATATTGCTCGGTCGCGCTGCTGCGCTCGGCTCAGGCCGATGACGCCGTTTCCCACTCCCAAGCCTGGGTCCGCCACGAACTGACGGGCGCCGTGTCGAGCACGCGCGTGCTGCCGGCCATCCAGGAGCTCTTCACCGAATCCGGCCTTTCGTTCGCCGACTGCGACGCGATCGCGTTCGGTGCGGGCCCCGGCTCGTTCACCGGCCTGCGTACCGCGACCGGCATTACCCAGGGGCTCGCGTTCGGGCGCGGGCTGCCGGTCGTGCCGGTCAGCACGCTGCTCGCGTGCGCCGAGCACGCGCGGCTGCGCGCGCCCGGCACGACGCGCGTGCTGGCCGCGCTCGATGCGCGGATGGACGAAGCGTACTGGGCCGACTTCGCGTGGGACGACCAGGCGGGCGACTGGCGCACGCTGCATCCGGCGTCGCTCGATGCGCCGGGCGCCGTCGGCGTGCCCGACGTGCCGTTTACGCTCGCGGGCAACGCGGCTGCCGCGTTCGGCGCGCTGTTGCCGGCCGCCGCCGCGGCAGCCGTGATCGACGGCGACGCGCTGCCGCATGCGCTGGCGGTCGCGCATGCCGCGCTGCGGGCGTTCCGCGCCGGCCGTACGGTGCCGGCCGACCAGGCCGCGCCGGAGTACGTGCGCGACAAGGTCGCGCAGACCACCGCCGAGCGCCTCGCTGCGCGCGCGGCGCAGACGGGCGGAACGAAAGGATGACGGGCGTACTGTTGAGCGACCGCTATTTGTCGCCGATGACCGACACCGATCTCGACGAGGTCGTCGCGATCGAGCAGGTCGCGTACGAATTCCCGTGGAGCCGCGGCAACTTCGAGGATTCGCTGCGCAACGGCTATTTCGGCGTATGCCTGCGGCACGTGACGGGCGCGCTCGTCGGCTATAGCGTGCTGATGCCGGTGATCGACGAGATGCACCTGCTGAACCTGTGTGTCGCCCCGGCCGCCCAGCAGTCGGGCGCGGGCCTCGCGCTGCTGCGCGAAGCCGTGCGGATCTCGCGCGCGGAGCGGCTCGACGGCGTGCTGCTCGAGGTGCGGCCGTCCAATCAGCGCGCGATCCATCTGTACGAGCGCTTCGGCTTCGTGACGATCGGCCGGCGCAAGAACTACTATCCGGCGCGGCATCGCAGCCGGGAGGACGCGATCGTGATGCGTCTGACGCTGAACAAGGACGAAGGGGACGTGCATGGCGTGGGCTGAAGCAGCGCTCGAGGAAATGGGTCTCGCGCAGATCTGGGTGCGGCGCGGGCAGCGCGCGGAAAGCGCTGAGGAGGACGCCGCGCCTGCTGCGGCTTCCGGCGCGGCGGACGACGTGTCCGCCGTTGCGGCCGCAACCGTCGCGGCAGCGCCGCGGCCGGTGGTGGAGCAGCCTCGTGACGCGCAGCCGTCCGCGACGCGCGCGCTCGCACGTGACGATACGCCGCCGGTCGGCGGAACCCGCGATGCGGCTCGGGCCGGCGAAGCGGGTGGAGCGCCGCGTGCCGCGATCGACGACGATCGTGCGTCCGTCAAGCCCGCGCCGGCCGCCGCGGACGACATGCCGCCGGTCGCCGAAGACGATTTCGCCTGGTTCGACGCGGCGCCGCCCGGCGATCCGCTGCCACCGGCCGAATCGCGTCCTGCCGCGACGCCGGTGGCGATGCTCGACTGGGATACGCTCGCCGCTCGCGTCGCCGAGTGCACGAGCTGCCGCCTCTGCGAGAAGCGCACCAATACCGTGTTCGGTGTCGGCGATCGTGAAGCGGACTGGATGCTGATCGGCGAAGCGCCGGGCGAGAACGAGGACAAGCAGGGCGAGCCGTTCGTCGGCCAGGCCGGCAAGCTGCTCGACAACATGCTGCAGTCGCTGGCGCTCAAACGCGGCGACAACGTCTACATCGCGAACGTGATCAAGTGCCGGCCGCCCGGCAACCGCAATCCGGAACCCGACGAGGTCGCGCGCTGCGAGCCGTACCTGCAGCGCCAGGTCGCGCTCGTGAAGCCGAAGCTGATCGTCGCGCTCGGCCGCTTCGCCGCGCAGACGCTGCTGAAGACGGACGCGAGCATCGCATCGCTGCGCGGTCGCGTGCACACGTACGAAAGCGTGCCGGTGATCGTCACCTACCACCCTGCGTACCTGCTGCGCAGCCTGCAGGACAAGTCGAAGGCGTGGGCCGACCTGTGCCTGGCGCGCGATACGTTCCAGCGGGCCGGAGACGCCGACGCGAACGGGCCGGCCGGACAATGACGCGCGGCGCGGCGCTCGCGTTCGTCGATACGCTGCGCGATGCCGCGGTCCGCGATCTGGGCTGGCTCCTCGCGAGCCCGAGCCTGCTCACCGCGGCGCCCGGCGCACCGCTCGCGCACCCGTGGTCGGATGCGGTCGAGCGGGTGGCCGTCGAAGCATGGCTCGTCGCGCTCGATGCCGCGCCCGAGCCGCTGCACCGCGCGCTCGACGGGCTGCGGCCCGTGCGGCTCGGCCGTTATGCCGAATGCCTGCTCGAATATTTCCTCACGCACGGGCCGTCGCTGCGGCTCGTCGCCGCCAACCTGCCGCTGCGCAGCAACGGCAAGACGCTTGGCGAGGTCGATTTCCTCGTCGATGCTCCGGGCGGGCAGCGCCTGCACTGGGAACTCGCGGTGAAGTGCTACCTGTGCGCGCCGGTGCAGGGCGGCGCATCGCTCGCGGACTTCGTTGGTCCGAATCTCGTCGACCGCCTCGATCGCAAGCGCAGCCGGCTGCTCGAGCATCAGCTGCGGCTGAGCGATCGCCACGGGTTTGCGCTGCTCGGCTACGGTGCGCCGTCCGATGCGCAAATGTTCATCAAGGGCTGGCTGTTCTATCCGCACGGCGTGCCGCTGCCGCCGGTCTCCGCGGAAATCGCGGCCGATCATCCGCGCGGCTTCTGGCTCACGCATGCGCAGTGGCCGGCCTGGGCGGCCGCGCAACCCGACGGTGCGGCGTGGAGCGTGCTGGCGCGCCTCGCATGGCTCGCGCCGCGGCGGATGGCGGCCGATGCCGCGCCCGAACCGCTGGCGCATTCGCTTGCGCTGCCCTCTGTATTGACGGCGCGCCAGGCGCCCGCGCTGATCGGCGTCCATCGACAGGACGCCGGCGGCGTATGGCGGGAGATGGCGCGCGGCTTCATCGTGCCGGACGACTGGCCGGCGCGCGCGCAGGCGTTTGCCGCGCAGGACCACTGACGCCGCGTCAGCCGGCGTTTACCACCAGCGATGGAAGTGATGGACCGGGCCGACGCCGTGGCCGACGTCGAGCCGGCCGCTCGCGGCGATCGCGCCGGTCAGGTAGACCTTCGCTTCGCGTACCGCGCTGTCGAGATCGGGCTGCTGCGGCAGTAGCGCGGCGATCGCCGACGACAGCGTGCAGCCCGTGCCGTGCGTGTTGCTGGCCGGCACGCGGGTGCCGTCGAACCGCACCGTATGCGTCGCATCGACGAGCCAGTCGGGGCTCGCTGCCGCGTCGGGCAGGTGGCCGCCTTTCATCAGCACGGCGTGCGCGCCGGTCTGCAGCAGCGCGTGGCCCTGCCGGACCATGTCGTCTTCGGTCGTCGCGGGCGTATCGCCGAGCAGGGCGGCCGCTTCCGGCAGGTTCGGCGTGACGACGGTCGCGAGCGGCAGCAGCGCGTCGCGCAGCGCATCGACGGCGTCGGGCGCGAGCAGCGCGTGCGAACTCTTCGAAATCATCACCGTATCGAGCACGACGAAGCGCGGCGCGTAACGCCGCAGCGCGTCGGCCACCGCGTGCACGATCGCCGCGTTCGCGAGCATGCCGATCTTGACCGCGTCGATGCGGATGTCGTCGAACACCGCGTCGAGCTGCGCGGTCACGAACGCGGCGTCCGGCGCGTGCACGCCGCTCACGCCGCGCGTGTTCTGCGCGGTCAGCGCGGTGATCACGCTCGCGCCGTACGCGCCGAGCGCGGAGAAGGTCTTGAGGTCGGCCTGGATACCTGCGCCGCCGCCCGAGTCGGAGCCGGCGATCGTCAGGACGTTGGGTATCGGGTGCGTCATGATGGCAAGGCGCCGGTGCGAAGACCGGCGCCGACGGACGGAAACCGGAAGTGTAGCGTCAGTGCCGCGATTCGCCGATCAGCGCGACCGAGTCGAACTGACGCTGGTTCGCCTGGTGGCGGCGCATCACGAGCCACATCGTCAGGCAGACGAACGTGCCGAACAGCACGATCACGACGCCGACCGGCACGTCGAGCCAGACCAGCACCGCATACAGGCACAGCATCACGAGCACCGACAGGTTCTCGTTGAAGTTCTGCACCGCGATCGAGTGGCCGGCCGACAGCAGCACGTGACCGCGATGCTGCAGCAGCGCGTTCATCGGAACCACGAAATAGCCCGACAGCGCGCCGACGCAGACCAGGAAGATGTACGCGACGATCAGGTACACCGGCATGCGCAGGTGGCCGAAGTGCACGGCCCAGTGCGACGGGAACAGGTCGCGCGTGTAGAACGCCATCAGCATGACCGCGATGCCCATGATGATGCCGACGGGCAGGACAGTGAGCGACTTCTTCAGCGGGATTCGCGCGGCGGCGGCGATCGCGCCGCCCGCGACGCCGACCGCCACCACGGCCTGCAGGATCGCGCCTTCGGACAGCGACATGTTGAGCGAGACTTCGGCCCACTTCAGCACGATGAACTGCAGCGTCGCGCCCGCGCCCCAGAACAGCGTCGTGACCGCGAGCGAGATCTGGCCGAGCTTGTCGCGCCAGAGCACCATGAAACAGTCGGCGAAATCGGTGAGGAGCTTGACCGGGCCGCGCTCCTGCTTCGGGTAGCGCGCGCCGGTATCGGGAATCCGCAGGTTGAAGATGGCGGCGATCACGTAGATTGCCATGATGATCGCCATCGCTGCTTCGGCGGGCGTGCTGATCCAGGCGGGCGTGTGCGCGATCACGTGCGACGCGATGTGCGGGCTGATCAGCGCACCGCCGAGCACGGTGCCGAGGATGATCGAGCTGACAGTCGTGCCTTCGATCCAGCCGTTCGCGGCGACGAGCCGGTCGGCCGGCAGCAACTCGGTCAGAATGCCGTATTTCGCGGGCGAGTAGGCCGCGGCGCCGAACCCGACGATCCCGTACGCGATCAGCGGGTGGGCGCCGAACAGCATGATCAGGCAGCCGACCACCTTGATCGAGTTGGTGATGAACATCACGCGCCCCTTCGGACGCGAATCGGCGAACGCACCGACATAAGCCGCCAGCACCACATAGGACAACACGAAGAACAGCTTGAGCAGCGGTGTCATCCAGTTGGGGGCGTGGAGGTCTTTCAGCAGGGCGATGGCGGCGATGAGAAGCGCATTGTCGGCCAACGACGAGAAAAACTGCGCGGCCATGATGGTGTAAAAACCTTTTTTCATCTGATGCGATGCTTTCGTCGCTGCGGCAGGGCCGCGTAGGCCGCCTAGTATGCGATCGGCTTATTCCGTTCGAAATGGGTTGTGCGCACGGCTTTATAACATGAAAATACGCCAGTTCGGACTAGCAAGATTCCCCGATCGTTCCGCAAATTGTCGGCTTCAGTGCTCAAAAGGCGCGGTAAGCTGATGATTCGCAAGCGTCTTTACGTAAATTTCCCATGCCGCGCCCGATCTCCGCCACCATCCATACCGCCGCTCTCGCGAACAATCTCTCCGTCGTCCGCCGGTTTGCCGGCCCGTCCAAGGTCTGGGCGGTCGTCAAGGCCAACGCGTACGGCCACGGTCTCGCGCGTGCGTTTCCGGGCCTGCGCGGCACCGACGGCTTCGGCCTGCTCGACCTCGACGAGGCCGTGAAGTTGCGCGAGCTCGGCTGGGCCGGCCCGATCCTGCTGCTCGAAGGTTTCTTCCGTTCGACCGACATCGACGTGATCGACCGCTACAGCCTGACGACCACCGTCCACAACGACGAACAGATGCGGATGCTGGAGACGGCGCGGCTGTCGAAGCCCGTCAACGTGCAGCTCAAGATGAACAGCGGGATGAACCGGCTCGGTTACACGCCGGAAAAATATCGCGCCGCGTGGGAGCGTGCCCGCGCGTGCCACGGCATCGGCCAGATCACCTTGATGACCCATTTTTCGGACGCCGACAACGCGCGCGGCGTCGCCGACCAGCTCGCGACATTCGAGCGCGGCGCGGAAAACATCGCCGGGGCGCGCAGCGTCGCGAATTCGGCGGCCGTGCTGTGGCATCCGGATACCCACTTCGACTGGGTGCGGCCGGGGATCATGCTGTACGGCGCGTCGCCGTCGGGGCTGTCGGCCGATATCGCCGACTCGGGGCTGAAGCCCGCGATGACGCTCGCGTCCGAGCTGATCGCGGTTCAGACGATCGCGAAGGGGCAGGCGATCGGCTATGGCTCGACGTTCTCCGCGCAAACGCAGATGCGCATCGGCGTCGTCGCGTGCGGCTACGCGGACGGTTATCCGCGCGTCGCGCCCGAAGGCACGCCGGTGATCGTCGACGGGATCCGCACGCGGATCGTCGGGCGCGTGTCGATGGACATGATTACCGTCGACCTGACCCCGTGCCCGCAGGCCGGTGTCGGCGCGCGGGTCGAGCTGTGGGGCACCGCGCTGCCGATCGACGACGTCGCGCGCCATTGCGGGACCATCGGCTATGAACTGATGTGCGCGGTCGCTGGCCGCGTACCGGTGCGCGCGGAATAAGGGCAGTTCGCGTGGCCAAACAGAAAACCGTCTACGTCTGCAGCGAGTGCGGCGGACAAACCCCGAAGTGGCAGGGGCAATGCCCGTCGTGCCAGGCCTGGAACACCCTCGTCGAATCGGTCGCCGAGTCGCCGGCCGCCCATCGCTTCCAGTCGCTCGCGAAGCGGGCGCCGGTGCAGCGGCTCGTCGACATCGAGGCGGCCGACGTGCCGCGCTTCTCCACCGGCATCGGCGAATTCGATCGCGTGCTGGGCGGCGGGCTGGTGCCGGGAGGCGTCGTGCTGATCGGCGGCGATCCGGGCATCGGCAAGTCGACGCTGCTGCTGCAGTCGCTCGCGGACATCGCGAACGAGCGGCGCGCACTCTATATCAGCGGTGAGGAATCGGCCGCGCAGATCGCGTTGCGCGCGCAACGGCTCGCGCTGCTCGATGGCGGCGCGCCGGCGGCCGAGCTCAAGCTGCTCGCGGAGATCCAGCTCGAGAAGATCCAGGCCGCGATCGACGCGGAACGCCCGGACGTCGCCGTCATCGACTCGATCCAGACCGTCTATTCGGAAGCGCTGACGTCGGCGCCCGGCTCGGTCGCGCAGGTGCGCGAATGCGCGGCGCAGCTCACGCGCATCGCGAAGCAGTCCGGCACCGCGATCATCATGGTCGGACACGTGACGAAGGAGGGCAACCTCGCGGGCCCGCGCGTGCTCGAGCACATCGTCGACACGGTGCTGTACTTCGAGGGCGACACCCATTCGTCGTTCCGGCTCGTGCGCGCGTTCAAGAACCGCTTCGGCGCGGTCAACGAGCTCGGCGTGTTCGCGATGACCGAGCGCGGGCTGCGCGGCGTCGCGAACCCGTCCGCGCTGTTCCTGTCGCAGCACGAGCAGGTCGTGCCGGGCTCCTGCGTGCTCGTCACGCAGGAGGGCACGCGCCCGCTGCTCGTCGAAGTCCAGGCACTCGTCGACACGGCGCACGTGCCGAACCCGCGCCGGCTCGCGGTCGGCCTCGAGCAGAACCGGCTGGCGATGCTGCTCGCTGTTCTGCACCGGCACGCGGGCATCGCGTGTTTCGACCAGGACGTGTTCCTGAACGCGGTGGGCGGCGTGAAGATCACCGAGCCGGCCGCCGACCTCGCGGTGCTGCTCGCGATCCATTCGTCGATGCGCAACAAGGCGCTGCCGAAGGGCCTGATCGTGTTCGGCGAAGTGGGGCTGGCAGGCGAGATCCGGCCGTCCCCGCGCGGGCAGGAGCGGCTGCGCGAGGCGGCGAAGCTCGGTTTCACCGCCGCGCTGATCCCGAAGGCGAATGCGCCGAAGCAGCCGATCGAAGGGCTGAATGTGATGGCCGTCGAGCGGATCGAGCAGGCGATCGACCGCGTGCGCGATCTCGAATGACCGGGCGTGGCCGGCGCCGTGCGTGCCGGCCGGCCGCGATGTGTCGCGTAATTCGCTGTAAAGAATATGTAGGCTTCTGTAACCCGCCGGACATCGCTTTTCCCTATCCTTTGCCGGGTTGTCGAACCGCGCAATGCGAAGGGAACCTATGTTGAAACAGTATGGGGAAGCGCCGAGCGGACGCCTTTACAACCTGCGCGGATGCCGCGTATCGGAGCCGATCGTCCAGCCGTGGGGCGGCGGATGCCGGATCGTCGAGTGGATCGACGACGAAGGGCGTCTCGCGCGCCGGGTCGTGTCCGAGGACGTGACGGAAGCGGAGGTCGCCGCGGCGATCCGCCGGCCGACCGAAGGGCGCCGTCACCTGATGAGCGATGACGAGCAGATGCCGCGCGATACGTTGCCGCGGCGTTGAACAGAAGTCGGGTTTGGCATACGGCCGACCTGAAAACGACAGCCGAATCCACGACAAAGAGGCCGGGCCAGGGCGCCCGGCCTTGTCGTTTCCAGGCCTGGCACGGCAGGCGGGGTCGCGGCACGTTCACGCCCCCGCGGATGCCGCGCTGCCGATCAAGCGACCGGCTGGTGGCGCCCGGGCCGCGTTCAGCCGATCTGCTCGAGCTCTTCCTGGACGGCGAGCCAGTCGGCCTCGACCGTCTCGAGCCGGGTATTGACCTCACCGAGCTTGCGGATCGCCTCGGTCAGTTCCGTCTTGCGCGCGGCCTCGTAGCTCGCCGGATCGGAGACGAACGTGTCGAGGCGTGCCTTCTCCGCGTGCAGCGTTTCCATTTCCTTTTCGAGCTTCGTGATGCGGTTCTGCAGCGGCTTCTTCAGTTGCGACAGGCGCTGGCGCTCCTCGGCCGCCTGGCGCTTCTGATCCTTGCGGTTGATGCCCGGATCCGCGCCCGCCGCGGCCGCGCTGTCGGCCTTCGCGGCCGCGCGCTGCTCGGCGGCGTGCTGCAGCAGCCAGTCGCGGTAGTCGTCGAGGTCGCCGTCGAACGGCTGCAGACGGTGCTTCGCGACCAGCATGAACTGGTCGGTGGTTGCGCGCAGCAGGTGGCGGTCGTGCGAAACGAGGATCAGCGTGCCTTCGAACTGCGCGAGCGCCATCGTCAGCGCGTGACGCGTTTCGAGGTCGAGGTGGTTGGTCGGTTCGTCGAGCAGCAGCAGGTTCGGCTTCTGCCAGATGATCAGCGCGAGCGCAAGCCGTGCCTTCTCGCCGCCGGAGAACGGGCCGACCGGGCTCGTCGCCATGTCGCCCGAGAAATTGAAGCCGCCGAGGAAGTCGCGCAGTTCCTGCTCGCGCGTATCCGGTGCGAGCCGTGCGAGATGCGCGAGCGGCGAATCGTCTTCGCGCAGCGTTTCGAGCTGGTGCTGCGCGAAATAGCCGATCGTCAGCCCCTTGCCGTCGCGCACGTGGCCCGACAGCGGCGCGAGCGTGCCGGCCAGCGTCTTGATCAGTGTCGACTTGCCCTGGCCGTTCGCGCCGAGCAGGCCGATGCGCTGGCCGTTCTGGATCGACAGCGCGACGCGCTCGACGATC
Organism: Burkholderia sp. Bp9142; assembly: GCF_003853415.1. Taxonomy (GTDB): domain Bacteria; phylum Pseudomonadota; class Gammaproteobacteria; order Burkholderiales; family Burkholderiaceae; genus Burkholderia. The sequence continues at coordinate 20,312 of NZ_QTPP01000054.1, forward strand.
GGGATGTCGGTGCCGTCGTCGGCATGGTAGCCGCAGCGGACGTCTTCCATCACCATCATCGGGTTCGGCGCGGCGTCGGGCGTGCGGAATTCGAACGTGAACGGCGACGCGATGTGCGCGGGCGCGATCAGTTCCATCTTCTCGAGCGCCTTCATCCGGCTCTGCGCCTGCTTGGCCTTGGTCGCCTTCGCCTTGAAGCGGTCGACGAAGCTCTGCAGGTGCTCGATCGTCTTCTGCTGCTTTTCGTATGCGTTTTGCTGCAGCGCCAGTTGCTGCGCACGCAGTACCTCGAACTGCGAGTAATTGCCGCCGTAGCGCTTCACCTGGCGATTTTCCAGGTGCAGCGTGACGTTGCAGATCGAGTCGAGGAATTCGCGGTCGTGCGAGATCACGACGAGCGTGCCGGCGTAGCGGTGCAGCCAGTCCTCGAGCCAGACGATTGCGTCGAGGTCGAGGTGGTTGGTCGGTTCGTCGAGCAGCAGCAGGTCGGAGCGGCACATCAGCGCCTGCGCGAGGTTCAGGCGCATGCGCCAGCCGCCGGAGAAGCTGGCGACCGACTCGCGCGTCTGCGCGAGCGTGAAGCCGAGGCCGAGCAGCAGCGCTTCGGCGCGCGCCGGTGCGGTATAGCCGTCGGCGTCGGCGAACGCCGCGTGCGCGTCGGCTTCGGCCGCGCCGTCATGCGCGGCCGAGGCGGCGGCGATGCGCGCTTCGATCTCGCGCAGCGCGGTGTCGCCGTCGAGCGTGTAGTCGAGCGCCGAACGGTCGACCGCGGGCGTTTCCTGAGACACGTGGGCGATCCGCCACGACGGCGGCATCGAGAAATCGCCGGCGTCGGAATGCAACTCGCCGCGCAGGACCGAGAACATCGTCGATTTGCCGGCGCCGTTCGCGCCGATCAGGCCGGCCTTCTCGCCGGGATTGAGCACGAACGAGGCCGACTCGAACAGCGGCTTGGTGCCGCGCGCAAGGCTGAACTGATTGAAACGGATCACGGCGGGAATGACTGACCAAAACCGCTATTCTAGACTGCGCGCGCGTCGCTCCGGATATCGGCCGAACGGCCGGTGTCGCAGCGGCGCGATTTCGCCTAGACTCCACGTCGATCCGGTTTCGTAAAAGGAGTGCCCGATGTCCACCCTGTATTCCTTCAGCGCCGAGACGCTCGCCGGTGAGCCGGCGTCGCTCGATGCGTATCGCGGCAAGGTGCTGCTGATCGTCAATACCGCGAGCGAGTGCGGCTTCACGCCGCAGTATGCGGGCCTGCAGAAGCTGTACGAGCAGTACGCGGCGCGCGGCTTCTTCGTGCTCGGCTTTCCGTGCAACCAGTTCGGCAAGCAGGAGCCGGGTGACGCCACGCAGATCGGCGCGTTCTGCGAGCGCAACTACGGCGTTACGTTCCCGATGTTCGCGAAGATCGACGTGAAGGGCGACCACGCGCATCCGCTGTACCGCTACCTGACCGACGAGGCACCCGGCATCCTCGGTCTCAAGGCGATCAAGTGGAACTTCACGAAGTTCCTGGTCGACCGCGACGGGCGGATCGTCAAGCGCTATGCGCCGTCGACGAAGCCCGAGGAAATCGCCGCGGATATCGACAAGCTGCTGTAACGCCGTGAAGTGGCGAGCGGCCGTCCGGACCGAACCGGTCACAACCGCGGCGGCGGGCCGAACGGTGCGAGAGCGTGCGCCGCCATGCGGGCGGCGCGCGGGCGGCGTTCGCGCGAGCGCTACAGGATCGGCGCGAACAGGCGCGCGACGTGCATCGCGATGCGCCGCCACGCGGGCGAGTGCCGATACTCGTTCGCATCGACCTCGTAGGCCTGCGCGAAATCGGCATCGAGCATCGCCTCGACCTCGCCGGCGAACGTGCGATCGACGGTCAGCACCATGATTTCGAAGTTCAGCCGGAACGAGCGGTTGTCGAGATTTGCGCTGCCGATCGCGGCGGCGATGCGGTCGATCAGCACGACCTTCTGGTGCAGGAAGCCGGGCCGGTAGCGGAACACCTTGACGCCTGCGTCGACGAGATCGCGCGCATACAGCTTCGACGCCTCGAACACGACGTAGTGGTCGCGCCGGCTCGGGATCAGGATGCGCACGTCGACGCCGCGCATCACCGCGAGCTTCAGCGCGGCGATCACCGCTTCGTCGGGCACGAGGTACGGCGTCGTGATCCAGACCCGTTCGCGCGCGGCGTTGATCGCCTCGACGAAGAACAGCGAGCCGGTTTCCTGCTTGTCGGCCGGCCCCATCGGCACGGCGAGGCAATGCATCGCGTCGTCGGGCAGTGCCTCCGGCGGCGCGGCGGGCGGCGGCAGCGTCTGCGTGGCCCAGTGCCAGTCTTCGGCGAACACGTACTGAATGCTCGCGACCACCGGGCCGCGGATCTCGATATGGGTGTCGCGCCACGGCGACAGGCGCGGGTTCGCGCCGAGATACTCGACGCCGACGTTGTGTCCGCCGACGAACGCGCGATTGCCGTCGACGACGACGATCTTGCGATGGTTGCGGAAGTTGAGCTGGAAGCGGTTGACGAACTTGCGGTGGGTGGCGAACGGATGGACCTCGACGCCGCCGCGGCGCAGCGTGTCGACGTAGCCGTGCGGCAGGTCGAAGCTGCCGATGCTGTCGTACAGCAGGTAGCAGCGCACGCCGGCCGCCGCGCGTGCGAGCAGCGCGTCGAGCAGCATCTGGCCGAGCGCGTCGTCGCGCACGATGAAGAACTGGACGACCACGTAATCGCGCGCGGCGTCGATCGCCGACAGGATCGCCGAGAAGGTCGCCTCGCCGTTGACGAGCGTGCGCACCGCATTGCCGCCGACGAACGGCATCCCGCCGAGCCGCGTGAGCGCGAGCACGGCGGCCCGGCCGATCGCATCGGCGGCCGGGCCGTCGGTTGCGTCCGCATCGAGCCACCGCGCGCGCGGCGTGTGCGTGCGTAACGCTTCCATCTCGTGGCGCCGCGCGTCGACGTAGCCGGAGAACTTGCTGCGGCCGAGGAACAGGTAGGGGATGAGCGTCAGGTACGGCATCGCGGCGAGCGACACGGCCCACGCGATCGCGCCTTGCGACGTTCGCGTGTTCATGATCGCGTGACACGCCGCGATGATCCCGAGCACATGGATGGCCAGGATCAGGGTGCCGAGATGTAGCCAGTCGAGGGTCATAGGCGCGTGACGGACTCCTGAAGTCGTGCGGCGCGACAGCCGCTACGCGCATCTTACCCAACCGTGCGGGACAGCGGTGTGCCGTGCCGCACGGTTCGGTCGCGGCGCGCCGTCAGGCCTTGCGCGGCAGGTCCGACGCCTGGATCAGGAACACGGTGTCGTCGCCCGCGCTGGTGGGCAGCCACGTGAGCTCGAGGCCGCCGAACGCGGCTTCGACGTGCTCGCGCTCGTTGCCGATCTCGACCACGAGTACGCCGTCGTCGTGCAGCCACTTGTGCGCTTCCGCGATGATTCGCCGCACGATGTCCATCCCGTCGTCGCCGCCCGCGAGCGCCATCTCCGGCTCGTGCCGGTACTCGGGCGGCAGCGCCGCCATCGACGTTGCGTTCACGTACGGCGGGTTCGTCAGGATCACGTCGTAGCGCGTGTCGGGTTCCGCGCGGAACGCGGGCAGCGGCGCGTAGAGGTCGCCGTGATGCAGTGTGATGCGATCGTCGAGGCCGTAGTCGCGCACGTTGATCTCGGCGACTTCGAGCGCCTTGTCGGACAGGTCGACCGCGTCGATCTCGGCATTCGGGAACGCGCTGGCCGCGAGGATCGCGAGGCAGCCCGAACCGGTGCACAGCTCGAGTACTGCGCCGACCTGCTCGGGGTCGGCGACATACGGCTGCAGCCCGTCGTCGAGCAGCTCGCCGATGAACGAGCGCGGCACGATCACGCGCTCGTCGACGTAGAAGCGGTGGCCGTGCATCCACGCTTCGTGCGTGAGGTACGCGGCCGGCACGCGGTCCGTCGCGCGCCGTTCGATCACCGCGAGCACGGCCGCGATTTCGTCGGGCAGCAGGCGGGCATCGAGGAACGGCTCGAGCGTGTCGAGCGGCAGGTCGAGCGTGTGCAGCACGAGGTAGGCGGCTTCGTCGTACGCGTTGTCCGAGCCATGGCCGAATGCGAGCTTCGCCTTCGAGAAGCGCGAGACCGCATAGCGCAGCAGGTCGCGAACAGTTGCAAAAGGTGTCGTCATGCGAGGCTCCATCAGGCGATCAGTTGTTCGAGCACGCGGCGGTACACGTTCTTCAGCGGGTCGACGAAGCGCACGTCGATGTGCTCGTCGATCTTGTGGATGCTGCCGTTCGGCGGGCCGAACTCGATCACCTGCGGGCAGATGCGCGCGATGAAGCGCCCGTCGGACGTGCCGCCCGTCGTCGACAGCTCGGTCGTGAGGCCGGTCTCGGCGCGGATCGCGTTCTCCAGCGCGTTCGACAGGTCGCCGCGCGGCGTGAGGAACGGCAGGCCGCTCACCGACCACTTCAGCGTGTATTCGAGGCCGTGCTTGTCGAGGATCGCATGCACGCGTGCCTGCAGGCCCTCGACGGTGCTCGCCGTCGAAAAGCGGAAGTTGAACATCAGGTCCGCGTGGCCGGGAATCACGTTGGTCGCGCCGGTGCCCGCGTGCAGGTTCGACACCTGCCAGGTGGTCGGCGGGAAGTATTCGTTGCCTTCGTCCCACTGTTCGGCGGCGAGCTCGGCAAGTGCCGGCGCGAGCAGGTGGATCGGGTTCTTCGCGAGGTGCGGGTAAGCGATGTGGCCCTGCACGCCCTTGACGATCAGTTCGCCCGACATCGAGCCGCGGCGGCCGTTCTTCACGACGTCGCCGAGTTCGGCGGTCGAGGTGGGCTCGCCGACGATGCAGTAGTCGAGGCGTTCGCCGCGCGCTTCGAGCAACTCGACGACCTTCACGGTGCCGTCGGTGGCCGGGCCTTCCTCGTCGCTCGTGATCAGGAACGCGATCGCGCCGCGGTGGCCGGGGTGGGCCGCGACGAATTCCTCGGAGGCGACGACGAACGCCGCGAGCGACGTCTTCATGTCGGCCGCGCCGCGGCCGTACAGCTTGCCGTCGCGATGCGCGGGAATGAACGGCGGCGAGGTCCACTGCTCGAGCGGACCGGTCGGCACGACGTCGGTGTGGCCCGCGAATGCGAGCAGCTTGCCGTCGCGGCCGTCGGCGCCGCGCTTGACGGCCCACAGGTTGGTCACGCCGTGCGACGCGATGGTCTCGCATTCGAAGCCGAGCGCGACGAGGCGCTCGGTCATGATCTGCTGGCAATGCTGGTCGTCGGGCGTGACGGATGCGCGGGCGATCAGCTGTTCGGTAAGGGCTAGGGTGGCGGACATGGTTCGGACCACTTTCGATAAAAAATGCCGGCGCGGTGGCCGGCAGCGACGAGACGTCGGGCTGCGCCCGCGGGCGCAGCGCGGGCGGCCCTAGGCGGCAAACAGCGCCGCGTACTGGTCGGCCACGAAGCCGAGCGATTTCACGCGGCCGTTGACGACGAGCACGGGACGCTTGATGACCGACGGCTTGTGGATCATCAGCGCGACCGCGCCGGACTTCGTTTCCGCGGCCGCCTTCATGGCGTCGTCCAGGCCGCGCCACGTCGTGCCGCGCTTGTTCACGAGCGCGTCGAGCGACACGTCCTTCAGCCAGTCCTCGACGAGCGGTGTGCTGACGCCGAGCTTCTTGAAGTCGTGAAACTCGAACTCGACGCCGTGATCGTCGAGCCACACGCGGGCCTTCTTCACGGTGTCGCAGTTCGGAATGCCGTAGACGACCACGGTGCGCGGCTTGGCCATCAGTCGCCTCGCAGCAGCTCGTTCAGGCCGACCTTCGCGCGGGTCTTCGCGTCGACCTTCTTCACGATCACGGCGCAGTACAGGCTGTGCGAGCCGTCCTTCGACGGCAGGTTGCCGGCGACGACGACCGAGCCGGCCGGGATGCGGCCGTAGCTGACTTCGCCCGTTTCGCGATCGTAGATCTTGGTGCTCTGGCCGAGGTACACGCCCATCGAGATCACCGAGTTCTCCTCGACGATCACGCCTTCGACGACTTCCGAGCGCGCGCCGATGAAGCAGTTGTCTTCGATGATGACCGGGTTCGCCTGCAGCGGCTCGAGCACGCCGCCGATGCCGACGCCACCCGACAGGTGCACGTTCTTGCCGATCTGCGCGCACGAACCGACCGTGGCCCACGTGTCGACCATCGTGCCTTCGTCGACGTACGCGCCGATGTTGGTGTACGACGGCATCAGCACGACGTTCTTCGCGATGAACGAGCCGCGGCGCGCGATGGCCGGCGGCACGACGCGGAAGCCGCCCGCGGCGAAGTCTTCAGCCGTGTAGTTCGCGAACTTCGACGGCACCTTGTCGTAGAACTGCGAGTAGCCGCCGGCGGGCATCGGGGCGTTGTCCTCCAGGCGGAACGACAGCAGCACGGCCTTCTTCAGCCACTGGTGCACGGTCCAGTTGCCGTCGATCTTCTCGGCAACGCGCAGCGCGCCTTTGTCGAGCTGCTCGATCGCGTGCGCGACGGCTTCGCGGACGTCGGCGGGCGCGGCCTTCGGCGACAGCTCGGCGCGGTTGTCCCAGGCGGTATCGATGATTTGCTGAAGTTGTTGCGACATGTTCGTTTTCGCAGGAGATGAATGGAATTGATCGGGATGGACGTCTTACCGCGCGAGAGCCCGGCAGAAATCGACGATGCGTTGCGCGCCCTCGACGCATTCGGGGGTGCCCGCGACGAGCGCGATCCGGATGAAATCGCGGCCCGGATTCGTGCCGTGCGCGTCGCGCGCCAGGTACGAGCCGGGCAGAACCGTCACATTATAGTCGGCGTACAGGCGGCGGGCGAACTCGGTGTCCGACAGGCCGGTGCGCGCGACGTTGGCCCACAGGTAGAACGCGGCGTCGGGCAGCTTCACGTCGATCACGTCGGCCAGCATCGGCGTGACCGTGTTGAACTTCTGCAGGTACAGCGCGCGGTTCTCGCGCACGTGCGCCTCGTCGTTCCACGCGGCGATGCTCGCGTGCTGCCAGACCGGCGACAGCGCCGCGCCGTGGTACGTGCGGTACAGCAGGAATTTCTTCAGCAGCGCGGCGTCGCCGGCGACGAAGCCCGAGCGCATGCCCGGCACGTTCGAGCGCTTCGACAGGCTCGACAGCATCACGAGGCGTTCGAAGCCGCGGCCGAGGCGGTGCGCAGCCTCGAGGCCGCCGAGCGGCGGCGCCGCTTCGTCGAAATAGATTTCCGAATAGCACTCGTCGGACGCGATCACGAATCCGTGGCGGTCGGACAGCGCGAACAGTTCGCGCCAGTCGTCGAGCGTCAGCACGGCGCCCGTCGGGTTGCCCGGCGAGCACACGTACAGCAGCTGGGTGCGCGCCCAGACTTCATCGGGCACGGCCGCGTAGTCGCACGCGAAGTTGCGCGCCGGGTCGCTGTTCGCGAAATAGGGTTCGGCACCGGCCAGGAGCGCCGCGCCTTCGTAAATTTGATAGAAAGGATTCGGACAGAGTACGATCGCCTTCTTGCCGTCCGCGCCCGGGCGCGCGTCGATCACCGTCTGCGCGAGCGAGAACAGCGCCTCGCGCGACCCCGACACGGGCAGCACCTGGCTGGCCGGGTCGATCGCCGACAGCCCGTAGCGGCGTTCGAGCCAGTGCGCGATCGACGTGCGCAGCGCGTCCGAGCCGGCGGTGGCCGGGTACGACGCGAGGCCGTCGAGCGCGGCCACCACGGCGTCGCGGATCAGCGCCGGAGTCGGGTGCTTGGGCTCGCCGATGCCGAAGCTGATCGGTTTCAGGCCGGCGGAGGGCGTCACGTCCTTGAACAGGGCGCGCAGCTTTTCGAAGGGATAGGGCTGGAGCGAGTCGAGTCGAGGGTTCACGGGCGAAGCGGCCATCGCGGCCGGTTGGAGCGAAAAGGGCGGCGCAGGTGCCGCGCGGCTGCGAGCGGGCGCCGACGGCGCGCGGGTCGCAGCGGACGATTATAACGTGACGCAATGCGGTCACGGCCCGCCGGAACGGCGGCCGGGCCGGTCGAATAAAGGGTATCGAAGCAAATGAATAACGCGGTACGCGGCAGCCTGCCGACGCTGGCCATCCTGATCGGCGCCTCGGTATGGGGCCTGATCTGGTATCCGCTGCGGATCCTCGCATCGCTCGGTCTCACCGGCACGCTGGCGAGCGCGCTGACGAGCGCGGTCGCGTTCCTGCTCGTGATCGTCGTGCGGCACCGCACGATCGCGACGCTGCGCTGGCACTGGGTGCTGCCGGGCATCGCGATCACGGCCGGCGTGACCAACCTCGGCTTCGTATGGGGCACGATCCACGGCGAAGTGCTGCGCGTGATGCTGCTGTTCTACCTGACCCCGGCATGGACCGCCATCTACGCGCATTTCCTGCTGCGCGAGCGGCTGACCTGGGCAGGCGCGGGGCTCGCGGCGCTGTCGATCGGCGGCGCGATGCTGATGCTGTGGTCGCCGAAGCTCGGCGTGCCGCTGCCGGCCAACCCGGCCGAATGGGCCGGGCTCGCGGCCGGGCTCAGTTTCGCGATGAGCAACGTGCTCGTGATCAAGGCGAGCCGCGAGTTGCCGCAGATGCGCGCCGAGATGCGCACCGCGACGCTGTTCGGCGGCGCGGCGGTGTTCGGCGCGACCGCGTCGCTGTTCGAGGGGCTGCCTGCCGCGCCGGCGGGCGGCCAGCTCGGCATGGCCGCACTGATCATCGTCGCGATCGGCATGACGATGGCCGCGAATAACCTGCTCGTGCAATACGGGCTCGCGCGCGTGCCGGCGAACCGCGCGTCGATCATCATGCTGTTCGAGATCGTGATCACCGCGCTGTCCGCGTGGGTGTTCGCGAACGAACTGCCGAGCGCGCGCGAATGGGCGGGCGGTGCGTGCATCGTGCTGGCGACGCTGCTGTCGAGCCGGGTCCATCGTGCCGCGCCGGCATCGGGCAAACCCGGCGGCGGGCGGGACGGCGCACGCGCGATGGTATGATGGAAGCCGTTTGCGGGGCCCAACGCTGGATGCGCGCGGCCCCGCTTTTGAATTCCGGGGCGCATCGCGCGCACGGGCCGTCCGGCCCCGCGCGTCGCGGCCCCGTCCGTTTCACACCTTCTTCACATCCGATACCGCCGTGCGTCTGAGCTCGATCAAACTCGCTGGCTTCAAATCCTTTGTCGATCCCACGCATTTCCAGGTTCCGGGCCAGCTTGTCGGCGTGGTGGGCCCGAACGGGTGCGGCAAGTCCAACATCATCGATGCCGTGCGCTGGGTGCTCGGCGAGTCGCGCGCGTCCGAGCTGCGCGGCGAGTCGATGCAGGACGTGATCTTCAACGGCTCGACCGCCCGCAAGCCCGGCAGCCGGGCAAGCGTGGAGCTGATCTTCGACAACTCCGACGGCCGCGCGGCCGGGCAGTGGGGCCAGTACGGCGAGATCGCCGTGAAGCGCGTGCTGACGCGCGACGGCACGTCGAGCTACTACATCAACAACCTGCCGGCGCGCCGCCGCGACATCCAGGACATCTTCCTCGGCACGGGCCTCGGCCCGCGTGCGTACGCGATCATCGGGCAGGGCATGATCGCGCGGATCATCGAGGCGAAGCCGGAAGAGCTGCGCGTGTTCCTCGAGGAAGCCGCGGGCGTGTCGAAGTACAAGGAACGCCGCCGCGAGACCGAGAACCGCCTGCACGACACGCGCGAGAACCTGACGCGCGTCGAGGACATCGTCCGCGAGCTCGGCGCGAACCTCGAGAAGCTCGAGGCGCAGGCCGTCGTCGCGACCAGGTACAAGGCGCTCGTCGCCGACGGCGAGGAGAAGCAGCGCCTGTTGTGGCTGCTGCGCAAGAACGAGGCCGCGGGCGAGCAGCAGAAGCAGCAGCGCGCGATCGAGCAGGCGCAGATCGACCTCGAGGCGCAGACGGCCAGGCTGCGCGAGGTCGAGTCGCAGCTCGAGACGCTGCGGGTCGCGCATTACTCGGCGAGCGACGCGATGCAGGGCGCGCAGGGCGCGCTCTACGAGGCGAACGCCGAAGTGAGCCGCCTCGAGGCCGAGATCAAGTTCATCGTCGAGTCGCGCAACCGGGTGCAGGCGCAGATCGCCGCGTTGAACGCGCAGCGTGAGCAATGGCGCGCGCAGGCCGAGAAGGCGCAGGACGAGCTCGAGGAAGCCGAAGAGGCGCGCGCGATGGCCGACGAGAAGGCCGCGCTCGCTGAAGACAACGCGGCCGCGAAACACGATGCGCTGCCGGCGCTCGAAGCGAAATGGCGCGATGCGCAGGCGCAGCTCAACGACGAGCGCGCGCGGATCGCGCAGACGGAACAGTCGCTGAAGCTCGAGGCCGCGCACCAGCGCAATGCCGACCAGCAGCTCCAGCAGCTTCAGCAGCGCCATGAGCGCCTGAAGTCCGAGGCGGGCGGGCTCGACGCACCGGACGAGGCGCAGCTCGAGGAGCTGCGCATGCAGCTCGCCGAGCAGGAAGAGGTCCTCGCCGAGGCACAGGCGCGTCTCGCCGATGCGCAGGAAGCGCTGCCGCGCCTCGACGGCGAACGCCGTGCCGCGCAGGAGCGCGTGCAGGCGGAAAGCGCGCAGATCCACCAGCTCGAGGCGCGGCTCGCCGCACTCAGGCAGCTGCAGGAGAACGTGCAGACCGAAGGCAAGATCCAGCCGTGGCTCGACAAGCACGAGCTCGGCGCGCTGCCGCGCCTGTGGAAGAAGCTGCATGTCGAACCGGGCTGGGAAGCGGCGCTCGAGGCCGTGCTGCGCGAGCGCCTTGCCGCGCTCGAAGTGTCGAATCTCGACTGGGTGAAGGCGTTCGCGACCGATGCGCCGCCCGCGAAGCTCGCGTTCTACGCGCCGCCCGCGGCCGGTGAGCCGCCGGCCGCCGCGGCCGGGCTGCGCCCGGTGCTGTCGCTCGTGCGCATCGACGATGCGGGCATCCGTGCGGTGCTGAACGACTGGCTCGGCAACGTGTACGTCGCCGACGACGTCGCGCAGGCGCTCGCGGCGCGCGCGCAACTGCCGGCAGGCGGCGCGTTCGTGGTCAAGGCCGGCCACATCGTCACGCGTGTCGGTGTGCAGTTGTACGCGGCCGATTCGGAGCAGGCCGGGATGCTGGCCCGCCAGCAGGAAATCGAGAACCTGACGCGCCAGGTGCGCGCGCAGGCGCTGCTCGCCGACGAGGCCCGCACGGCCGCCGTGCGGGCGGAGGCCGCGCACACGCAGGCCACCCAGGCGCTCGGCGACGTGCGTGCGCAGGCCGAGCGCGCGACGCAGCGCGTGCACGCGCTGCAGATGGACGTGCTGAAGCTCGCGCAGGCGCATGAACGCTACACGCAGCGCAGCACGCAGATCCGCGAGGAGCTCGAGGAAATCGGCGCGCAGATCGACGAGCAGCGCGCACTACGCGCGGAATCGGAAGCGAACTTCGAGCGCTTCGACGGCGAACTCGCGGAACTGCAGGCGCGCTTCGAGGACAACCAGCTCGCGTTCGAGGCGCTCGACGAATCGCTGACGCAGGCGCGCCAGGAAGCGCGCGACCTCGAGCGCGGCGCGAACGACGCGCGCTTCGCCGCGCGCAACGCGGTCACGCGGATCGACGAGCTCAAGCGCAGCATCCAGGTCGCGCACGAGCAGAGCGAGCGCGTTGCCGCGTCGCTGGAAGACGCGCGCGCCGAACTCGAGACGATCAACGAGCAGACCGCGCACACCGGCCTGCAGGACGCGCTCGAAATTCGCGCCGTGAAGGAAGAAGCGCTGCAGGCCGCGCGGATCGAACTCGACGACCTGACCGCGAAGCTGCGCGCATCGGACGAGCAGCGTCTCGTCGCCGAGCGCTCGCTGCAGCCGCTGCGCGACCGCATCACCGAACTGCAGCTGAAGGAGCAGGCCGCACGCCTGTCCGTCGAGCAGTTTGCCGAGCAGCTCACGGCGGCCGAGGTCGACGAGGCAGCGCTGCGCGAGAAGCTGACGCCGGACCTGAAGCCGGCGTACCTGCAGGGCGAGGTCACGCGCCTGAACAACGCGATCAACGCGCTGGGCCCGGTGAACATGGCCGCGCTCGACGAACTGAAGGCCGCGAGCGAGCGCAAGGTATTCCTCGATGCGCAGTCGGCCGACCTGACCGACGCGATCACGACGCTCGAGGATGCGATCCACAAGATCGACCAGGAAACCCGCACGCTGCTGCAGGGCACCTTCGACGAGGTCAACCGTCACTTCAGCGACCTGTTCCCGCGCCTGTTCGGCGGCGGCCAGGCGAAGCTGATCATGACGGGCGACGAGATCCTCGATGCGGGCGTGCAGGTGATGGCGCAGCCGCCGGGCAAGAAGAACGCGACCATCCACCTGCTGTCGGGCGGCGAGAAGGCGCTGACCGCCACCGCACTGGTGTTCGCGATGTTCCAGCTGAACCCGGCACCGTTCTGTCTGCTCGACGAGGTCGATGCGCCGCTCGACGACGCGAACACCGAGCGTTTCGCGAATCTCGTGCGCGCGATGTCCGACAAGACGCAGTTCCTCTTCATCTCGCACAACAAGATCGCGATGGAGATGGCGCAGCAACTGATCGGCGTGACGATGCAGGAGCAGGGCGTGTCGCGGATCGTCGCGGTGGACATGGAAACCGCCGCGGGCTTTGCCCAGAATTGACGTTTGACGAAACCGGACCGCGTTCGCGCGGCGCATGGGCGCCCGTTCGCGGGTCCGACGAACAAGAATTGCTGATGGAGCGTGCATGGACGAGTTGACACTCGGTTTGATCGGCGCGGGCGCCGTCGTGGTGGGCGGCGTCGTGGTCTACAACGCGTGGCAGGGCGCGAAGGTGCGGCGCAGGATGCCGCGCCCGATGCCGGAAGAGGCGGCCGAGGCGATGAATCGCCCCGAGCGCGACGATGAGCTGCCGTTCATCGAGCCGGTGCGCCAGCCCGTGCGCCGCGAACCCGCGGCGCCGGCACCGGCGGCCGCCGCGAGCGCGCCGGCCGAAGCCGCGCGCGTCGAGCCGACCTTCGGTGGGGCCGCGAGTGGCGCGGCGCCGGCCGACATGCCGGCCGATCTGCAGGCCGAGGCCACCGGGGTCGACATGCCGTCGGAATCGACCGAGCCGGCCGAGCAGTCCGTCGACGAAGGTTCGGTCGCCGCCGCGCAGGAAGCGCAGGCCGCCGATACCTCGCACGAACCGGCCGAACCCGTGCTGCCGGCCGCGACGACGATCTCGTCGGCGCCGCCCGCGATCGTCGACCGCCGGATCGACTGCATCGTGCCGATTCGCCTCGGCGGGCCGCTGCCGGGCGACAAGATCCTGCCGGCCGCGCAGCGGCTGCGCCGGGCGGGCAGCAAGCCCGTGCATATCGAAGGCAAGCCGGAGGGCGGCCAGTGGGAGCTGCTGCAGAACGGCGTGCGCTATGAAGAGCTGCGCGCGGCCGCGCAGCTCGCGAACCGCAGCGGCGCGCTGAACGAGCTCGAATTCTCGGAGTTCGTGACGGGCGTCCAGCAGTTCGCCGACGCGATCGACGGCGCCCCGGAATTCCCCGACATGATGGAGACGGTCGCGATGGCGCGCGAGCTCGACGGCTTTGCCGCGCAGTGCGACGCGCAGTTGTCGATCAACGTGATGTCGGACGGCGCGCCGTGGTCGGCGAACTACGTGCAGGCCGTCGCTTCCCAGGACGGGCTGCTGCTGTCGCGCGACGGCACGCGCTTCGTGAAGCTCGACGCGAAGCAGAACCCGGTGTTCATGCTGCAGTTCGGCGACACGAACTTCCTGCGCGACGACCTCACGTACAAGGGCGGCAACATGATCACGCTGGTGCTCGACGTGCCGGTCGCCGAAGAGGACATCCTGCCGTTCCGGCTGATGTGCGATTACGCGAAGTCGCTGTCCGAGCGGATCGGTGCGCGGGTCGTCGACGATTCGCGCCGGCCGCTGCCGGAATCGACGCTCGTCGCGATCGACCAGCAACTGATGAAGCTGTACGCGAAGCTCGAGGAAGCGGGCATCCCGGCCGGTTCGCCGGTCACGCGCCGCCTCTTCAGCCAGTAACGCGTTTCACGGGCGGCGGTCTTCGGTGCCGTCGCCCGTCGCTGCAGTGCACACACGCCGCTTGTGTGCACTGCAGCGGGGCTGCGCGGCACGCATCGCATGCCCCCGTCGCAGCGTCAAACTGAGATAATCGCACATCCGATTTTTCAGAACGAATCTGCCGCCAGCATGGCCCGAACCCAAGCCGAACCGCCAGCCAGCCAGCCCGACGCGCGTGCCGCGTGGTTGCGCGACCAACTCGAGCGGGCGAATTACGCCTATTACGTGCTCGACCAGCCGGATCTGCCCGACGCCGAATACGATCGGCTGTTCGGCGAGCTGCAGCAACTCGAAACCGCTCACCCCGAACTCGTGACGCCCGATTCGCCGACGCAGCGCGTCGGCGGCGAAGTGGCGAACGGATTCACGCCGGTCGTCCATGACGCACCGATGCTGTCGTTGAACAACGGCTTCGCGGACGAGGACATCGCTGCGTTCGACAAGCGCGTCGCCGATGCGCTCGACAAGACGACCGATCTCGCCGGCTCGGTGACGGCCCCGGTCGAATACGCGTGCGAGCTGAAGTTCGACGGCCTCGCGATTTCGCTGCGCTACGAGCAGGGCGTGTTCGTGCAGGCCTCGACGCGCGGCGACGGCACGACGGGCGAGGACGTGACGGAGAACGTCCGCACGATCCGCTCGATCCCGCTGAAGCTGAAGGGCGCGCACGTGCCGGCCGTGCTCGACGTACGCGGCGAGGTGCTGATGTTCAAGCGCGATTTCGCACGCCTGAACGAACGCCAGCGCGCGGCCGAGCAGCGCGAATTCGCGAACCCGCGCAACGCGGCGGCCGGCAGCCTGCGCCAGCTCGATCCGAAGATCACCGCGCAGCGTCCGCTGTCGTTCTTCGCGTACGGGATCGGCGTGCTCGACGGGATGCCGACGCCGGACACGCACAGCGCGCTGCTCGACTGGTACGAGT
Organism: Burkholderia sp. Bp9142; assembly: GCF_003853415.1. GTDB lineage: Bacteria > Pseudomonadota > Gammaproteobacteria > Burkholderiales > Burkholderiaceae > Burkholderia. The sequence goes on from NZ_QTPP01000054.1 coordinate 35,319, forward strand.
CGCTCGGCCTGCCGGTGAATCGCGAGCGCGCGGTCGTGCACGGCGCCGAGGGCTTGCTCGGCTTCTTCCGCAAGGTCGGCGAGAAGCGCGAGTCGCTGCCGTACGATATCGATGGCGTCGTCTACAAGGTGAACCGGCGCGACGAGCAGGACCGCCTCGGCTTCGTGTCGCGCGCCCCACGCTTCGCGCTCGCGCACAAGTTCCCCGCGCAGGAAGCGCTGACGAAGCTCGTCGCGATCGACGTGCAGGTCGGCCGCACGGGCGCGATCACGCCGGTCGCGCGGCTCGAACCCGTGTTCGTCGGCGGCGCGACGGTGACCAACGCGACGCTGCACAACGAGGACGAAGTGCGCCGCAAGGACATCCGGATCGGCGATACCGTGATCGTGCGGCGCGCGGGCGACGTGATCCCCGAGGTCGTCGGTGCGTTGCTCGACCGCCGGCCGGACGACGCGGCCGAGTTCGTGATGCCGACCGAGTGCCCGGTATGCGGCTCGAAGATCGAGCGTCTGCCGGACGAGGCGATCGCGCGCTGCACGGGCGGCCTGTTCTGCCCGGCGCAGCGCAAGCAGGCGCTGTGGCACTTCGCGCAGCGTCGTGCGCTCGACATCGACGGGCTCGGCGAGAAGATCATCGATCAGCTCGTCGAACTGAATCTCGTGCGCACGCCGGCCGACCTGTTCAATCTCGGTTTCGCGACGCTCGCGGAACTCGACCGGTTCGCCGAGAAGTCCGCACAGAATTTGCTCGACTCGCTCGAGAAGGCGAAGCACACGACGCTCGCGCGCTTCATCTACGGGCTCGGGATCCGCCATGTCGGCGAATCGACCGCGAAGGATCTCGCGAAGCATTTCGGGTCGCTGAACCCGATCATGGACGCGTCGATCGAGGAGCTGCTCGAAGTGAACGACGTCGGGCCGATCGTCGCCGAGTCGCTCCACCAGTTTTTCGCGGAAGAGCACAACCGCACCGTGATCGAGCAACTGCGCGCACCCGGCAAGGTCACGTGGTCCGAAGGCCCGCCCGCGCCGAAGGCGCCGCAGGGTGTGCTGGCCGGCAAGACGGTCGTGCTGACGGGCACGCTGCCGACGCTCACGCGCGACGCGGCGAAGGAGATGCTCGAGGCGGCGGGCGCGAAAGTCGCGGGCTCGGTATCGAAGAAGACGGATTACGTGGTCGCGGGCGCGGAAGCCGGCAGCAAGCTCGTGAAGGCCGAGGAACTCGGCATCCCCGTACTGGACGAAGACGGACTGCACCAACTCCTGGAGGGCAATACGCCATGATTCGCGAGATCCTGAAGATGGGCGATCCGCGCCTGCTCGAAGTCGCCAAGCCGGTCGAGCGGTTCGATACCCCCGAACTGCACGAGATCGTCGCGGACATGTTCGAGACGATGCATCACGCGAACGGCGCGGGACTTGCCGCGCCGCAGATCGGCATCGACCTGCAGATCATCATCTTCGGCTTCGGCAGCAACAACCGCTATCCGGACGCACCGCCCGTGCCCGAGACCGTGCTGATCAACCCGAAGCTCGAGTACATGCCGCCGGACATGGAAGAGGGCTGGGAAGGCTGCCTGTCGGTGCCGGGCATGCGCGGCGTCGTCAGCCGCTATGCGAAGGTGCGCTACAGCGGCTTCGACCAGTTCGGCGCGAAGCTCGACCGCGTCGCCGAAGGCTTTCACGCGCGGGTCGTGCAGCACGAATACGACCACCTGATCGGCAAGCTGTATCCGATGCGGATCACCGACTTCACGCGCTTCGGCTTCACCGAGGTGCTGTTCCCGGGGCTCGATCCGACCGACGACTGACCGGCTTGCGGCGGTGCGCCATGTTGCGCGCCGTCGTCGTACCGGAAATGAAAAAGCCCGCTTGCGCGGGCTTTGCATTGCGTGGCACGCAGCGCGTGCCCGCTGTCAGAACGACTCGTCGGCCGACAGGTAGCGCCATTGCCCTTGCGGCAGCGCGCCGAGCATCACGCGGCCCATCCGCACGCGCTTCAGGCCGATCACGTCGAGACCGACCAGTTCGCACATCCGGCGGATCTGGCGCTTCTTGCCTTCACGCAGCACGAAACGCAGCTGTTCGCCGTTCTGCCAGCTCACCATCGCGGGCTTCAGCGCGACGCCGTCGAGTTCGAGGCCGTGGCGCAGCTTCGCGAGCGATTCCGCGGGGAAGTGCTGATCGATGTCGATCAGCCGTTCGCCGAAGCGCACGCGTACCAGATACTCCTTGTCGATGTCCGACTGCTCGCCGATCAGCTGCTTCGCGATCCGGCCGTTCTGCGTCAGCACGAGCAGGCCGGTCGAATCGATGTCGAGCCGGCCGGCCGGCGCGAGCGCGTGCAGGTGCTGCGGCGAGAAGCGAACCGGCGAACGGTCGCCGCTCCACTGGTTCGCGCGCGTGATCAGCACCGACGCGGGCTCGTAGCCGTCTTCCGCCTGCCCCGACACATAGCCGACCGGCTTGTGCAGCAGGATCGTCACTTGCGCGGCCTGCGCGGCGCTCGCACGCTCGTCGATCTCGATCTTCTGGTCGGGACGGACCTTGGTGCCGAGCGTATCGATGCGTTCGCCGTCGACGAGCACCCAGCCCTTTTCGATCCATTCGTCGGCTTCGCGGCGCGAGCACAGTCCGAGCTCGGACATGCGCTTCGACAGGCGCATCAGGCCCGTTTCGTCCCCGTGATCGATGTCGGCGGCGCGGCGCTTGACCGGTTGTGCGGTTTTCGGCGCGGTGCCGGTCGAGCGGCGCTCGGTGCCGCTGCGCTCGCCGAAGCTGCGCTTTTCGCCATAGCCGGCGGCCTTGTCGCGATAGGGCGCGCGTGCGCCGCCTTCGGCACCCGCGCGGCGCGGGCGCGCATCGTCGTCGCCGCGACGGGCCGGGCGGTCGGACGGGGTACGGCGCTCGCCGAAGCTGCGCTTCGCGCCCTCGCCAGCGGCCTTGTCACGATAGGGGGCACGTGCGCCGCCTTCGGTGCCTGTACGGCGCGGACGTGCATCGTCGTCGCTGCGACGCGCCGGGCGGTCGGACGGGGTACGGCGCTCGCCGAAGCTGCGCTTCGCACCCTCGCCAGCGGCCTTGTCGCGGTAGGGCGCGCGTGCACCGCCTTCGGCACCTGCGCGGCGCGGACGGGCATCGTCGTCGCTGCGACGCGCCGGGCGGTCGGACGGGGTACGGCGCTCGCCGAAGCTGCGCTTCTCGCCCTCGCCAGCAGCCTTGTCGCGATACGGCGCGCGTGCACCGCCTTCGGCACCCGCGCGGCGCGGGCGCGCATCGTCGTCGCCGCGACGGGCGGGGCGATCGGACGGGGTACGGCGCTCGCCGAAGCTGCGCTTCGCACCCTCGCCAGCGGCCTTGTCGCGATACGGTGCGCGTGCGCCGCCTTCGGCACCTGCGCGGCGCGGGCGTGCATCGTCGTCGCCGCGACGCGCCGGGCGATCGGACGGTGCGCGGCGCTCGCCGAAGCTGCGCTTCGCACCCTCGCCAGCGGCCTTGTCGCGATAGGGCGCGCGCGCACCGCCTTCGGCGCGGCCGCCCGGCTTCGCATCGCTGCGATAGCCGCGCTCGGCACCGCCGTCACGCGGCGCGCGCTTCGCCGGAGCGCGATCCGCGCCCGGACCCTCCGCGCCGCGCGGCTTGAACGCGCGTTCGCCGGCGGCTGCCGGTGCCGCGGCCTTCTTCGGGCGCGAGGGCTTGTCGGCCGCGGGCGGCGCGGCGGGGCGCACCGCCTTGCGGGCAACGAGGCTGCCGGAGCGGACAGGGGCGCGGGTCGGCGATGCCGGCTTCGGATTCTTGACGGTTAATTTGGTGCGCATAAACGCTGGGATTCATTCAGACTGCGATCGCGCGCAGCAATTCGGTTTCGAGCTGGATCTGCAGGCGGTTGTCGGACAGGCCGGCACCGTCGAGCAGGAAGATGTCCTCGACGCGTTCGCCGAGCGTATTGATCCGCGCCGCGTGGACGCCGACCTGATGCTCGGCCAGTACGCGCGCGATCGAATAGAGAAGGCCCGGCCGGTCGTTGGCGGACACGGACAGGATGTAGTACTGGCCGCGCTCGTCGGCCCGGAGGTCGACGCGCGGTGTGATCGGAAACGTCCGGGACAGCCGCGACAGGCGACCCTTGGACGGCTCCGGCAGCGACGCGGTATCGGCAAGGCGCGTCGCGAGCTGCTGTTCGACGAGATTCGCGATGTCGCGATAGCGCACGTCGCGTTCGGTCTGCGTGACGATGAAGTTGTCGAGCGCATAGCCGTGCCGCGTCGTGCTGACGCGCGCATCGAGCACCGATAGCCCGTTGCGGTCGAAGTACGCGCAGATGCCCGCGAACAGGTCGGGGCGGTCCTTCACGTACACGAGCACCTGCAGCGCGTCGCCGATCGGCGACGGCCGTGCGCGGACGATCGCGGTCTCGGCGTTCACGTGCCGGTACAGCACGCGCGTCTGCCATGCGATGTCGGCCGCGTCGTGACGCAGGAAGAAGCCGACGTCGAGCTGATCCCACAGCGCACGGTGGGCGTCGTCGGGCACGGTCTCGAGGCGCAGCAGCGCCAGCGCCTGCTCCTGCCGCGATTTCAGTTCCGAATGCGCGTCGGGCTTGGCGCCGCCGAGCACCGCGAGCGTGATGCGGTACAGGTCCTCGAGCAGCTTGCCCTTCCACGTGTTCCATACCTTCGGGCTGGTGCCGCGGATATCGGCGACCGTCAGCAGGTAGAGCGCGGTGAGGTACCGTTCGTTGCCGACGACTTCGGCGAAGCGCTTGATCACCTCCGGATCGCTCGTGTCCTGCTTCTGCGCGACCTGGCTCATCGTCAAATGATGCTGGACGAGCCACACGATCAGCGCCGCGTCGTCGCCGGCGATCCCATGCTCGCGGCAGAAACGCCGTGCGTCGGCCATCCCGAGCGTCGAGTGGTCGCCGCCGCGGCCCTTCGCGATGTCGTGGAACAGCGCGGCGACATACAGCACCCACGGGCGCTCGAAATTGCCGATCAGCTGGCTGCAGAACGGGTACTCGTGCGCGTGCTCGGCCACCGCGAAGCGGCGGATGTTGCGCAACACCATCAGGATGTGCTGGTCGACCGTGTACACGTGATACAGGTCGTGCTGCATCTGGCCGACGATGCGGCGGAAATTCAGCAGGTAGCGGCCGAGCACGCTCGTCTGGTTCATCAGCCGGAAGGCATGCGTGATGCCTTCGGGCTGCTGCAGGATCTGCATGAACGTGCGGCGGTTCTGCGGATCGCGCCGCCACGTGTTGTTCATGATTTCGCGCGAGTTGTACAGCGCGCGCAGCGTGCGGGCGGACAGGCCCTTCACGCCGCGGGTCGCTTCGTACAGCAGGAACGCTTCGAGGATCGCGTCGGGGTGGCGTTCGAACACGCCGTCGTCGACGATCTCGAGCATGCCCTGCTTCTCGACGAAGCGATCGGGCGACAGCACGCGCGTGATGCCGCTCGTCGCGGGGAACAGCTGCGCCTCGATGTTCTGGATCAGGATCGTCGCGAGCTGCGTGACTGCTTTCGCGGCCCAGTAGTAGCGGCGCATCAACTGCTCGCTCGCGCGCTTGGCCTGCGTCGGCCGGTAGCCGAAGCTCTCGGCGGCCTGCGTCTGCAGGTCGAACACGAGCATGTCCTGGCGGCGGCCGGCGATCACGTGCAGCCGTGCGCGCAGCGTCTTCAGGAATCCTTCGTTGCGGCGCAGCTCACGCGCCTCGCGCTCGGTGATGAGCCCGCGCGTGTCGAGCTCGCGCCAGCTGCTGCCGAAGCCGGCCGCGCGCGCGATCCACAGGATCGTCTGCAGGTCGCGCAGCCCGCCGGGGCTTTCCTTCACGTTCGGCTCGAGGCTGTACGGCGTGTCCTGGAACTTCGCGTGGCGCTGGCGCATCTCGAGCACCTTCGCGGTGAAGAACGCGCGCGCGTCGAGTGCCTCGTGATAGCGCACGGTGAAGCGCTCGAACAGCGCGGTGCTGCCGACGATGCGGCGCGCCTCGAGCAGCGAGGTCTGCACGGTGACGTCCTGCGATGCTTCCTCGATGCATTGCGCGACCGTGCGCACGCTGCTGCCGATCTCGAGGCCGAGATCCCACGCCATCCCGATGAAGCGCTCGATGCGCGCGTCGAGCGCCGGGTCGTGCGTATCGGGCAGCAGCACCAGGATGTCGACGTCGGAGTGGGGCGCGAGCTCGCCGCGCCCGTAGCCGCCGACGGCGACGAGCGCGAGCGTCGCGGGCAGCCCGCAGTCGTCCCATACGCGCTTGAGCGCCTCGTCGGTGAGCTTCGACAGCGCGTGCATCAGCGACGCGACGTTCGTCGCGCTGCGAAAGCGCTCAAGCATGTCGGCCTTGGCGGCCTTGAATTCGGCGCGCCGCGACAGCGCTTCGGGCGAGGGGGCGGCGTGAGCGCTCATGGGTGGCCGTTCAGGTCAGGGGCGGGCAGGGCAGGCTGGCGCGACGGCGCTCAGACCGCGGCGGCCGGTTGTGCGAACACCGGGCGTGCCGGCGTACCGGCGGACACGGTCAGCACCTCGTAGCCCGTCTCGGTGACGAGCACCGTGTGCTCCCATTGCGCGGACAGGCTGCGGTCGCGCGTCTTGACCGTCCACTGGTCGGGCATCGTGCGAATGTCGCGCTTGCCGGCGTTGATCATCGGCTCGATCGTGAAGATCATCCCGGCCTTCAGCTCGATGCCGGTGCCCGGACGGCCGTAGTGGACGACCTGCGGATCTTCGTGGAACACCGTGCCGATGCCGTGGCCGCAGTATTCGCGCACGACGCTGTAGCCCTGCGCTTCCGCGTGCTTCTGGATCGCGTAGCCGATATCGCCGAGGTGCGCACCGGGCTTGACCTGGTCGATGCCGAGCCACATGCATTCGTAGGTGGTCTGCACGAGACGCTTCGCGAGGATCGAGCCCTCGCCGACGATGAACATCCGGCTGGTGTCGCCGAAGTAGCCGTTCTTGATCACGGTGATGTCGATGTTCAGCGCGTCGCCGTTCTTGATCACCTTCTCGCCCGGAATGCCGTGGCAGATCACGTCGTTGACCGAGATGCAGGTGGCCTTCGGGTACGGCGGATAGCCGGGCGGCTGATAATTCAGCGGCGCGGGGATCGTGCCCTGCTCGTTGAGCATGAATTCGTGACAGAGCCGGTCGAGTTCGGCGGTCGTGATGCCCGCGACGACGTGCGGCGTGATGAAGTCGAGCACTTCGCTCGCGAGACGGCAGGCGACGCGCATCTCGGCGATGTCGTGTTCGTTTTTGAGCGTAATAGCCATCGAGGTATGCCTGGAATGCGGTGAATTGACGGATTATCGCACCTTATGGCGGGCCTCGCAGCCCCTGCCGGCGGTGCCGATGCGGGTTTTCGCGGATTGTCCGGCCGGCTGCCGCGCGGCAAGCGAAAGTGGCGGGCGACTTGAGAGCCGACAAATCGGCGTGCTATACTCTTTGGCTAAGTCGACATCCAAATGCCGAACATGCCCCGATCTGGGGCGGCATGGCGATGAAAGGCTTGCGGCACGGGCATTTTCGCACGTGCCGAATCGCAAGCCGGCGCAACCAGGGTGCCGGCCGCGCGGAACGAAGGTCCTTCGGGGCGGGTTCGCGCGGCGGTACGGCAGCCGGCTTAAGACCCAACCCTCGTGGAGAATTTACATGGCAGTCACGATGCGCCAAATGCTGGAAGCGGGTGTCCACTTCGGTCACCAGACGCGCTTCTGGAACCCGAAGATGGCTCCGTTCATTTTCGGTCACCGCAACAAGATTCACATCATCAACCTCGAAAAGACGCTGCCGATGTTCACGGACGCACAGAAGTACGTGCGCCAGCTGGCAGCGAACCGCGGCACGATCCTGTTCGTCGGCACGAAGCGCCAGTCGCGTGACACGATCGCCCAGGAAGCGCAGCGCGCGGGCATGCCGTACGTCAACGCACGCTGGCTCGGCGGCATGATGACCAACTTCAAGACGCTGAAGGTATCGATCAAGCGCCTGAAGGACATGGAAGCGGCCGTCGAATCGGGCGAAACCGAGAAGATGAGCAAGAAGGAAGCGCTGCTGTTCGAACGCGAAATCGCCAAGCTGCAGAAGTCGATCGGCGGCGTGAAGGACATGGGCGGCATTCCGGACGCGATCTTCGTCATCGACGTCGGCTACCACAAGATTGCCGTCACGGAAGCGAACAAGCTGGGCGTGCCGGTCATCGCCGTGGTCGATACGAACCACTCGCCGGAAGGTGTGGACTACGTGATCCCGGGTAACGACGACTCGAGCAAGGCAGTCGCGCTGTACGCTGAAGGCGTGGCCGACGCGATCCTCGAAGGCCGTGCGAACGCGGTCAACGAAGTGGTCCAGGCCGCACGCGGCGACGACGAGTACGTCGAGGAAAACGCGTAACTGGCCCCGAGCCGGCGCAAAAAGGGGGCTCTCAACAGGCCCCCTTTTTTTAAGCTTGTGCGCCGGGCCTGATCGCGCCGAATCGGCGCGGGTCCGGAAACGAATCTCGGCCGTTCGCGTCCAAGCGGGCGGCGTTGTGAATACAGACTCAAGGAGCGAATGATGGCGGCAATTACCGCAAGCATGGTGGCAGAACTGCGCGCAAAGACCGACGCACCGATGATGGAGTGCAAGAAGGCGCTGACGGAAGCTGACGGCGATCTGGCCAAGGCTGAAGAGCTGCTGCGCGTCAAGCTCGGCAACAAGGCGAGCAAGGCGGCATCGCGCGTGACGGCAGAAGGCGTCGTCGCATCGTTCGTCGGCGGCAACGCAGGCGCGCTGGTCGAACTGAACTGCGAAACCGACTTCGTCGCGAAGAACGACGACTTCCTCGCATTCTCGAAGACGGTTGCAGAACTCGTCGCGACGCAAAACCCGGCTGACGTGGCTGCGCTGTCGGCACTGCCGCTCGAAGGCTCGACGGTCGACGCAGTCCGTCTGGCACTGATCGGCAAGATCGGCGAGAACGTCTCGATCCGCCGTTTCGTCCGTTTCGAAACCGCGAACAAGATCGCAACGTACCTGCACGGCGCGCGTATCGGCGTGATCGTCGAGTACACGGGCGCGGAAGAGCAGGTCGGCAAGGACGTCGCGATGCACATCGCGGCAATGAAGCCGGTCGCGCTGTCGTCGGCTGACGTGCCGGCGGAACTGATCGAGACGGAACGCCGCGTGGCCGAGCAGAAGGCTGCGGAATCGGGCAAGCCGGCTGAAATCGTCGCGAAGATGGTCGACGGTAGCGTCCAGAAGTACCTGAAGGAAGTGTCGCTGCTGAACCAGACGTTCGTGAAGAACGACAAGCAGTCGATCGAGCAGATGCTGAAGGCGGCGGATTCCGCCGTGCAGAAGTTCACGCTGTTCGTCGTCGGCGAAGGCATCGAGAAGCGCCAGGACGACTTCGCCGCCGAAGTGGCCGCGCAAGTCGCAGCAGCAAAGCAGCAGTAAGCCGTAAGCAGTCAGGCAGTATCCGCGGCGGGCGTCCGCTCCGCCGCGGCCGGCGGCGGGGGGCCGGGCCCGCGGGCCCCCCCCCCGCCCCCCCCCCCCGGCGCGCCCCAGGAAAATAGAACCGAAAAAGAGAGGGGTGTGTATTAATGAAGAAG
>NZ_QTPP01000055.1 GCF_003853415.1 Burkholderia sp. Bp9142
CATCGCGTCCGGCTGTCCGGGCTGCGCGTGCAGGATCGCGTCGTACAGCGTCTTCGCTTGCGCGAGACGGCCGGCCTCGTGATGCGCGAGCGCCGCCCGCAGTTGCAGTTCGATCGGCTCCATTGCGCGCCGCTCAATACGGATGCGGTTCGCGCCCGAAGTCGATCAGTCGGCCGTCGTGCTCGATCATCACGGCCGCGGCGGCGATCCCTTCGCGCGACATCTCGGCGACGATGTCGCGCGCGCGCCATTGCGTCGGAATGATGACCACGTCGGCCGGCGCCGCCTTCAGCGCGTCGCGGAATTCGATCTTCTGGCCGGTGCCCGGCACATACGTGCCGACCTTGTCGGGATCGGAATCGACGACGAGCGGGAAGCGCGCCGCGTCGGCATCGAAGTGATGGATGAACGCGGCGGCCTTGCCCGTGCCGCCCCAGATCGCGACGCGCTGCCCCGATTCGGCGAGTTTCGCGAGCTGGCCGGCGATCGCCGCGCGGTTCCCGACCGAGCGCGCCGCGAACTGCAGCGACGCGTCGGCGCGCGTGCGCGCGTGCTCGGGCACGCCGAGCCGCACCAGCGCATGGACGACTTCGCCGTCGTAGCCGTGCGCGAGCGTCACGATCTCGCCGGCGCGCGCCATCAGCGTGCGGAACGACTCCGTCGTGAACTGCGATACGTGCTCGTAGAAGAAGTCGGCGAGGCGATCCGTCTCGAACACGCGATCGATGCACGGCACTTCCGCGAACAGCCAGCACGCGTTCGGCTGGCGCGCCGCGCCCCATGCGAGCTGCTCGACGAGCTTCGCCGGTTCGGTCAGGTGTTCGAGCACGTGCCGGATCACGATCGCGTCGGGGCGGAACGCGGGCATGTCGGCCAGCGGTGCGAACAGCCGCGCGTGGAATTCGATGCCGTTGCCGGTGCCCGCGCTCGCGTTCGGATCGAAGCCCGCGAAGCGGCCGCCGCGGCTCGCCTGTGCGAGGCCGCGCACGAAATGACCTTCGCCGCAGCCGATCTCGACGACCGTCGGCTCGGCCGGCAGCGCGCCGAGCAGCAGGTCGCGCGTGGCCGCGAGATGGCCTTTCCAGATCCCGCCGCTGTTGAACATCCGGTTCGGGTTGCGCTGGTACGGAATCGCGTCGTAGCTGAACCGGTGGTTCCACACGTGCGAACACCGCGGGCACTGGACGAAATCGAGCGCATGGCGCGGCAGCTCGCGCGCCGCCTCGGCGGACGCGGGCCACGCGAGCGTCGCGAGCGTGCGCTCGCCGGCCGGGAAGAACGGCGCGGCAACGGTGTGCGCGCAGACGGGGCAGGGGGCGTCGATCAGATCGTGGCTCATGCATTCACCAGTTTGCGGAAATGGGCGATCGTCTCCTTCAGGCCATCCTCGAGCGCGATGCCGGGCTGCCAGTCGAGGCGCTGACGCGCGCGGCCGATGTCGGGACGGCGCTGCAGCGGATCGTCGGCCGGCAGCGGGCGATATTCGATGCGGCTTTTCGAGCCGGTGAGCCGCAGCACGCATTCAGCCAGCTCGCGGATCGTGATCTCGCTCGGGTTGCCAAGGTTCATCGGTCCGGTGTCGTCGTCCTGGTCCATCATCCGCAACAGGCCTTCGACGAGATCGTCGACGTAGCAGAACGAGCGCGTCTGGCTGCCGTCGCCGTACAGCGTGATCGGCTCGCCGCGCAGCGCCTGCATGATGAAGTTCGACACGACGCGTCCGTCGTCGACGCGCATGCGCGGACCGTAGGTATTGAAGATCCGCACCACGCGGATGTCGACGCCGTGCTGGCGGTGATAGTCGAAGAACAGCGTCTCGGCGCAGCGCTTGCCTTCGTCGTAGCATGCGCGCAGCCCGTTCGGATTCACGTTGCCCCAGTAGCTTTCCTGCTGCGGATGCTGCTGCGCGTCGCCGTATACCTCGCTCGTCGACGCCTGCAGGATGCGCGCGCCGCAGCGCTTCGCGAGACCGAGCATGTTGATCGCGCCGAGCACGGCCGTCTTCACCGTCGACACCGGGTCGCTCTGGTAGTGCACGGGGCTCGCCGGGCAGGCCATGTTGAACACGCGGTCCGCTTCGACGTAGAGCGGCAGCCACACGTCGTGGCGGATCACCTCGAAATTGACCTGGCCGATCAGGTGTTCGATGTTGCGCTTGCTGCCGGTGTGGAAGTTGTCGACGCACATCACGTCGTAGCCGGCGCCGACGAGCCGCTCGCACAGATGCGAGCCGAGAAAGCCCGCGCCGCCGGTGATGAGGACGGACTGGCCGTTCATGATGCGGCACCCGGTGCGGCGTCGACGCGGCGCACCCACATCGCGTGCAGCGCTTCCTCGAAATGACGCGCGAAGCGGGGCGCATCGCACAGCGGCGATGCAAGCACCTGCGCACGCAGCGTCGTGCGCAGCACGGCCAGCTCGGCCGGATTGCGCGCGAACGCGACGGCCTTCGCGACGTACGCATCGTCGTCGTCCGCGATCCATTCGGGCAGGCGCGCCGCCTGCAGCAGGCTTTCGCAGATATGCGACAGGAACCGCGCGCCGCGGCGGCCAAGCACCGGCACGCCCATCCACAGCGCTTCGGCCGTGGTCGTGCCGCCCGGGTACGGGAACGGGCTCAACATCAGGTCGACGCGCCGGTAGGCGGCCAGGTATTCGTCGCGCGGCGAGCGGCCTTCGAACAGCAGGCGCGCCGCGTCGATGCCGTGCGCGGCGAAGCGGGCCGCGAGCGCGTCCTGCTCGCGCGGGTCGTCGAGATGCGGCGCCTTCACGAACAGCCGTGCGTCCGGCACGTCGCGCAGCACGCGCGACCAGACGTCGATCACGCGGTCGGTGAGCTTCGCGAGCTTGCCGAAATAGCCGAAGGTCGGATAGCCGTTCGCGAGCATCGGCAACGGGCCGCCGTCGAGCTCGATCGCGGGCGGCGTGAAGCACAGATAGCTGTCGGGCAGGTGCCACGCGCGTTCGACGAAATGCGCGGCCTCGTCGGCCGGCATCACGTGGCGGTCGCCCAGCACGTAGTCGATCGCGCGCATGCCGGTGCTCGCGAAGTAGCCGAGCCAGCTCACCTGCAGCGGCGCGGGCTTCCACGCGAACAGCGGCAGGCGGTTATGGATCGTGTGGCCGGACGCGTCGATCAACACGTCGATGCCATCGTCGCGAATCCGCGCGGCCGCGGCCGCGTCGTCGAGGCCGGCGAGAGACGTCCACGATGCGAAGCGCGGCTTGAGCCGCGCGGTGACGTCGTCCTCGACGTCGCGCGTCGGATACGCATGCAGTTCGACGCGCTCGCGCTTCAGGTGCGCGAGCATCCCTTCGATGAAATAGCCGACCGGGTGTGCCTTCAGGTCGCCCGACACGATGCCCACGCGCAGCGGCCGCCCGATGCGCGCGGCCAGGTCGACCCGCCACGTCGAATACGGCTGCGCGCGCTGCGTGACGAGCGCATCGAAGCGCGCGGCTTCGTCGAGGTACGCGTGCGGGTCGAACGCGTCGCTGTAGTGGTACGCGAACAGCAGGTTGCTGCGCGGCTCCGGCAGTTCGGGACGCAGCGCGACCGCGTGCTGGTATGCCTCGAGCGCGGCCGGGATCTCGTTCAGGTCGAGCAGCGCGTTGCCCAGGTTGTTGTACGCCTGCCCGTGGTCGGGCTGCAACGCGATCACCTGGCAGAACGCGTCGACGGCCCCGCGCGCGTTGCCCGCAAGCCGCTGCGCGTTGCCGAGGTTGTTGTAGGCGTCGACGTAGCCGGGCCGCAGCTCGATCGCGAGACGGAAGCACTCGGCGGCCGCGGCCGGGCGGTTGTGCGCCTGCATCACGTTGCCGAGGTTGTAGTAGTAGATCGCGTCGGGCTTGATCTCGATCGCGGCCATGATCAGTTCGGATGCCTCGTGATAACGCCCGTACTGGTGACCGATCAGGCCGAGCAGGTGCAGCGCGTCCGCGTGCCGCGGATCGGTGTCGAGGATCCGGCGGTACAGCGTCTCGGCCTCTTCGAGCCGGTCGGCCTGGTGAAGCGCCAGCGCCGCTTCGATCGTGGCGACGGGAGAGTCGGACAGCGTGAGATCAGTCATCGTGGTAAGCCAGCGTGGGTTCGATACGAAGCGCGCATCCGCGCGGAGGCCGGCATCGCATCCGCGCGGACGGCCCTCGACATGCCAGCATTTTCGGCGTGGGGCCGCCGTTCCAATCGGCGGAGCAGGTGGCGGATTTGGTCGCTTTTCATGTGACGGTGCGGCCGGCGGCTTGACGACGATCAAGGTCGCGGTTCGCGCGCACGGCGCACCGGGCAAGCGCCCCGGCGATTCCTCGCGTGACCGTTGCGCGCGTTGCACGACAACGGTTTGCCGCAACGGCCGGACGCCCGGAGCCCAGCCGCCCGAGCCCCGGCGTGTGCCGGCATTCACCGAAATGCGGGGGAAAACGGCCCGCTAATCCGGCATTTGATCCGCGCACGGACCGATAGACTCGGGCACAGACTTGGAGGCGTCCACCGCGCGGACGATCGCGCAGGGCGCAAGCCGCTTGCCGGCAACGCGGCCAGGGATGCTCCGACTCCCCCCTCAGCGCCTGGAGCCATGTGTATGCACGAGTCCTCAATCATCTCCAACTCGAATGACGACCAGCTCGCCGCACGGCGCGAGCTGTTCGACCTGATGCAGACCTATCCCGCGACGCAAGAGGAGCTCGAACGCTCGCTCGGGCTGTTCGTGCGCGGCTCGCTGCTCGCGCGGATTCTCGCGACGTTCGAGGTCTACGAGCAGATCGTGCCGCTGCCGGGCTCGATCCTCGATCTCGGCACCTGGCGCGGCCAGACTGCCGTGCTGTGCGAAAACTTCCGCGCGATCCTCGAGCCGCTGAACTTCCAGCGCCGGATTCACGCGTTCGATACGTTCACCGGCTACGCGGGCTTCTCCGACAGCGATTCGCGCGACCGCAAGCTGTTCTCCGACGGCACGTACTCGCTCGCCGGCGACTATGCGGACCTGCTGCGCAACCTGCTGTCGCTGCACGAGCGCAACAACGCGATGGGCCACGTGAACGGCAAGCACCACGTGTGGGAAGGCGATTGCCGCGACACGCTGGCCGCCTACGAGGAAGCCCATCCGGGCGAACCGGTCGCGCTCGCGTGGTTCGACCTGAACGTGCCGGGGCCCACCCGGCAGGCGTTCGAGACGGTGATGAGGCGCCTCGTGCCGGGGGGCGTGGTCGCGTTCTGGCAGCTCACGCGCGGCGGCCAGACGCCGGCCGAAGGGATCCACTACGTGCGCGAGCTGCTCGGCAAGCATCCGCACCGGATCCACAAGGCGAAGTCGTATCCGTCGCTGTGCTACCTCACCTTCCCGGAAGGCGGCGGGGTGCGCACATGAAGATCGCGATCCTCGGCAACGGCATCCTCGGGCTGATGACGGCCCGTGCCTGGCAGCGCGCCGAGCCGGGCATCGAGCTCGTCGTCGTCGGTCCGGCGCAGCGCCCGGGCTCGGCGACGCGCGCGGCCGCCGCGATGCTCAACTCGTTCACCGAACTGGAAGGCGATTCGCTCGGCACGCCGATCGACCGCTTCAAGTTCGAACTGAGCCGCGCGGCGACCGCCGCGTGGCCCGACGTATTCGCCGAGATCTGCACGCCGGATCGCGCGGTCGCGCACGGCTTCGGCACCTACGTGCTCAACAACGCCGCGACCGACGCGCTCGACGACGAGAACTTCGCGGCGATGCGGCGCTTTTGCCGCGAGTTCGAGGAGCCGTGCGAAGCCGTCGATCCGGCCGGCATCCCGAACTACCACCCGCTCCCGCAGTTTCGCGCGCTGAACGCGGTGTATCTGAAGCGCGAAGGCTGGGCGAACCCGAAACAGTTTCTCGATGCGCTCCAGGCCAGCGTGGCCGCGGCCGGCAACGTCACGTTCGTGTCGGCCGAAGTGGAGCGCATCGACGTCGCGGGCGGGCGCGTCGCCGGTGCGCGCCTGAGCGACGGTGCGACGCTCGACGCCGACCGGTTCGTGCTCTGCAACGGCGCGAACCTGACGCGCGTGCTGCAGGCGAGCCTGCCCGACCTTCCGGTGCAACGGCTGTTCTACGGGATCGGCATGTCGATCGAGCTGCAGAGCAGCGAGAGCGTGCATACGCACTGCGTGCGCACGACCAACCGCGGCCTCGCGTGCGGCGTCTATTCGGCGCCTTACGGCCCGGACCGCACGCTCGTCGGCGCGAGCAACTACATCAGCCCGGTGCCGCACGAACACGGGCATGCCGGCAGCGCGTACACGCTGCTCAAATCCGCGATGGACCAGATCAACTCGCGGTTCTCGCGCGCGAATCTCGTCAACGTGAACGTCGGCTGGCGGCCGACGACGTCCGACCTGTATCCGCTGATCGGCGAAACCAGCGTGCGCGACCTGTGGATTCTCGGCGGCACCAAGCGTGACGGTTTCCACCTGTCGCCCGTGCTGTGCCGCGACCTCGTCGCCGCGATGCGCGGGCTGCCGATCGATCCGCGCTATGCGGAGCTGGCGCCCGAGCGGCCGCTGATCCGCAACCTGTCGCGCGAGGCGGCGATCGCGAAGACGATCCGCCACCAGATCAACGCCGCTTACCAGCACGACTTCGTGCCCGCGCGCAACCGCATGGTCGAGCAGCTCGAACGCTCGATCCGCGCGGACCTCGAGGCACTGCACGACCGGCTCGGCGCGACCGACTGGGGCATTCCGCCCGAGCTCGTCGACATGTACCGGTACGGTCACATCCCGGCCTGAGCGACATGACTGCCCAGCCGAAACGCATCGCGATCGTCCAGTCGAACTACATCCCGTGGAAGGGCTACTTCGACCTGATCGCCGCGACCGACGAGTTCATCCTGTACGACGACGCGCAGTACACGCGGCGCGACTGGCGCAACCGCAACCAGATCAAGACGCCGCAAGGCGTGCAATGGCTGACCGTGCCGGTCCGGGTGAAGGGCCGCTATCACCAGAGCATTCGCGACACCGAGATCGACGGCACGGACTGGGCCGGACAGCACTGGACGCGGCTGCGGCAGAACTACGCGCGCGCGCCGCATTTCTCGCGCTACGCGGACGAGCTCGAAGCGCTCTACCTGCACGGCCGGCACGACACGTTGAGCGCGCTCAATCTCGCGATGCTGACCTGGATCAACCGGCAGCTCGGCATCGCCACGCGCATGTCGTCGTCGTCCGACTACGTGCTGGAAGGCGATCGCACCGACAAGCTGCTGAACCTGTGCCTGCAGGCCGGTGCGACCGAATACCTGTCGGGCCCCGCCGCACGCGACTATCTCGACGAAAGCCGGTTCACGGCCGCGCAGGTCGCGGTGCGCTGGTTCGACTATCCGGACTATCCGCCGTATGCGCAGCTGTGGGGCGAGTTCGTCCACGGCGTGACGGTGCTCGACGTGCTGTTTCATTGCGGCCCGGATGCGCGCCGGCATGTCGTGACCGGCCGAAACTGAGGATTGCGCGATGCACGATTCCCGACACTCCAACCTGCTGGCGGACGTCGCCGCGTATTACAGCGCGCGTCTCGCCGAGCATGGCCAGACCGCGCGCGGCGTGGACTGGAACGGCGAGGACGGCCAGCGGCTGCGGTTCGCCCAGCTGACGAAGATCGTCGCGCCAGCCGCCGAAGGCTTCTCGATCAACGACCTCGGATGCGGCTACGGCGCGCTGGTGGACTTTCTCGACGAGCAGGCGGCAGGGCGCGGCCATACCTATGCGGGCAACGACGTTTCACCGGAGATGATCGATGCGGCCCGGCAGCGCTATCGCGATCGCGGCGACGTGTCGTTCCACGTCGGCGACACGCCGTCGTCGGTCGCCGACTACGGCATCGCGTCGGGCATCTTCAACGTGCATCGCGGCCACGGCGACGACGCGTGGCTCGAGTACATCCATGCAACGCTCGACACGCTGCATGCGACGAGCCGTCTCGGCTTCGCGTTCAACTGCCTGACGTCGTATTCCGATCCGCCGCACATGCGTCCCGAGCGGCTGTACTACGCCGATCCGTGCGCGCTGTTCGATCGCTGCAAGCGCCGCTACGCGCGCCACGTCGCGCTGCTGCACGACTACGGGCTGTACGAATTCACGATCCTCGTCCGGAAGGATGGCTGAGCGCCCACGCGCAAGCCACCGGCCCCGTTGCCCCTCTTCACGCCTTCGCGGAGTCCCGCCATGTTCGCTCCTCCCAATCTCGACCGCATTCCGTTCGGCCGCCCGTTCATCGTCGGCAAGGAGCTCTACTACATCGCGAAGGCGGTCGAACAGGGCGGGCTCGCCGGCGACCAGGCATTCACCAGGCTGTGCCACCAGTGGCTGGAAACGCGCATCGGCTGTCATCGCGCGCTGCTCACGCACTCGTGCACGGCCGCCCTGGAGATGGCGGCGATCCTCACCGACGTCGGCCCGGGCGACGAAGTCATCATGCCGTCCTATACGTTCGTGTCGACCGCCAATGCGTTCGCGCTGCGCGGCGCAACGCCCGTGTTCGTCGACATCCGTCCCGATACGCTGAACCTCGACGAAAGACTGGTTGCCGCCGCGATCACCGAGCGCACGCGCGCGATCGTCCCCGTCCACTATGCGGGCGTGTCGTGCGACATGGACACGCTCGCGCACCTGGCCGATGACTATCGGCTATGGGTCGTCGAGGACGCCGCGCAGGCGATCCAGTCGACCTGGAAGGGCAAGCCGCTCGGCAGCCTCGGCCATCTCGCGTGCCTCAGTTTCCACGAGACCAAGAACGTGATCGCCGGCGAAGGCGGCGCGCTGCTCGTCAACGACGAGCGACTCGTCGAGCGCGCGGAGATCATCCGCGAAAAAGGCACCAACCGCAGCCAGTTCTTTCGCGGCCAGGTCGACAAGTACACGTGGGTCGACGTCGGTTCGTCCTATCTGCCCGGCGAACTGATCGCCGCGTTCCTGTACGCGCAGTTCGAGCATGCGGACGCGATCACCGCGCAGCGGCGCGCGACCGTGAAGCGCTACGAGGATGCGCTGCGGCCGCTGCACGATGCCGGCCGCCTCACGCTGCCCGCGACGCCGCTGAGCGAAGCGGGCAATGGCCACCTGTTCTATTTCCTCGCGCGCGACCTCGCGGAGCGCACGGCGCTGCTCGAGCGGATCCGCGATGCGGGCGTGTTCGCCGTGTTCCACTACGTGCCGCTGCACAGCTCGCCGGCGGGCCGCCGCTACGGCCGTTGCGGCTCCGGCATGCAGGTGACCGATGACGTCGCCGACCGGCTCGTGCGCCTGCCGCTATACCACGCGATGAGCGACGCGGAGCAGGACCGCGTCATTCAGGTGGTATCCGACTTCTACCGGACCGGGGCGCGAACGGCCGGCCGCCAACCTTCATCGCACCTCGTGCCATCCGCTCCATGAACGATTCGCCCAGCATCTTCGCGCCGCTCGGCCATCCTTACTACGTCTCCGCCCCCGGCTACAAGCAGACGTCCGGCGGCGTGCGCGCGATGCACTACCTGTGCCACGCGCTGAACCTGCTCGGCTGCGAGGCCTACCTCCATACGACGGAAGTCCATCCCGAGCTGCGTACGCCGTTGCTGACGCAGGAGATCGCGCACGCGCACCTGGCCGCGGGCCGCAGCCCGATCGCCGTCTATCCGGAGATCGTCGAAGGCAATCCGCTCGGCGCGCGCTGCGTCGCACGCTACCTGCTCGCGGAGCCGGGCCGCATCAACGGCAATCCGATCGACCTCGCGCCGACCGATCTCGTGATCGCGTTCGGGCCATCGATCGTTCCCGACGGATGGCAGGCCGATCTGCTGAGAATGCCGCTCGTCGATACGCGCATCTTCCACTGCGACGGCGTCGACGATGCCACCCGCCGCGGCACGGCCGTGTTCCTGAACCGACATCTGCGCCGCGGCGGCAGCCTGCATCCCGCGACGGCCGAGTCGATCGAGATCTCGGGACGCGTGGTGCAGCGCTCCGCGCACGAACTCGCCGAACTGTTTCGCCGTGTCGAATGCCTGTACCTGTACGAATGGTCCACCGCGGCCTTCGAGGCGCTGCTGTGCGGCTGCCCGGTCGTGTGCATCCTGAACGACGCGTCGATGCCGACCGCGGAACGCTGGGTGATGGGCGGCAAGGGGATCGCGTGGGGGCTCGATCCGCACGAAATCGCGCACGCGAAAGCGACCGTGCACGCGGCGCGCGACGTGTATCGGGAAGAACAGGCGACGTTCTGGCGGCAATTGCGGCAGTTCGTCGAGAAGACCCAGGCGCACGCCGATGCGCTCGATGCGCGCGCCGGCCCGAACGGCGCGGCCACCACGCGACCGGCCGCGCCCGCGACGCGGCGCATGGCCGTCGTGTGCGTGGAGCCGGCCACGGATCCGCACATCACGACGCGTTTCGCCACGCCGTTCCGCGCGCTCGAGCGCGAATGGACGGCCGACTTTCCCGTCGGCGCGAACGGCATCGACCTCGATGCGCTGCAACGGGCCGACGTGATCGTCCTGCACGGCGCGGCGCCGAGCCTGTTGTCGGGCGCCGCGCTCGAGCAGATGTTCACGCTCGGCAAGCCGGTCGTCTGCGACCTCGACCGGCCGCTCGACGCGTTTTCGCTCGACGATCCGCATATCGCCGGCAGCGCGCGCCGGCTCGCCGCCATGCGCGACGCGATCCGCCGTGCCGATGCACTGGTGGTGCGATCGGACGCAATGGCCGCCACGTATCGTCACGTGAACGCGGCGGTACACGTGTTGCCGGCCGATGCGGAGCCCGCACGGCACGGCGCACTGTACGCGCGGCTCGCCGAACAGGGGCGGCGGCCGGCCGCCACGGCTCCGGCACCCTGCGAATCGCGCGCGATGCGCGCGCAGCAGAAGAAGCGCCTTGTCGCCTACGCGATCGATCCGGTCGACGGCGCATCCGTGCAACGCCGCCTCGCGCTGCCGTTCGCACGGCTCGAGGACGACTGGGCGCTCGTCAGCGGCCTGGCCGACAGCACGGCGATCGCCGCAGCCGACGCCGTGCTGCTCGATCGCCACACGCCAGGCCTGCTGCCGCTGACGGCGCTGAGCGCGATCTTCGAGTTCGACAAACCCGTGATCTACGCGACCGATCTTCCGCTCGCCGTGCGGCCGTCGGCGCAGGCCGACGCGACGTGGACCGGCATCGCGTTTGCGCTCGGCAACGCGCACGCGATCATCGTCCCGACGCCGGATCTTGCGCGCCAGTACCTGCCCTGGAACCCGAACGTGTTCGTGCTGCCCGACAGCGTCGATCTCGACCTGTTCCTGCGCGCGGTGCCGGCATCCAGCAACGCAAGCGTGACGATCGGCGTCGCCGGCGCATCGCTGCTGCCGGCCAATTTCGCCTTGGTGGACGCCTCGCTGCGTGCGCTCTGCGAGCGCCATGCCGGCCGCATTGCCGTGCAATTCTTCGGCGCGCGGGTGCCGGCCGGCTGGGAGCATCATCCGGCGGCGGCGTTCCGGCCCGCGCCCGACGGATACCGCGCATACGCGCAGCAATTGCGCGTGCTCGACTGGGATGTCGCGCTGATGCCGCTCGCCGATACCGGCGACGGCGCGGGCAGCACGATCCAGCGACAGGAATTCGCGGCCGCCGGCATCGCCGTCGTCGCGAGCGACCGGCCGGCCCTGCGCATCGCACTGAACGACGGCGACGACGTGCTGCTCGCCGGCGATGCCCCGCACGCATGGGACGACGCGCTCGACCGCCTGATCACGCGGCCCGCGCTGCGCCGGCGAATCGCCCGTACCGCGCAGGCACGCGTGCGCAAGCACGACGCGCTGCAGGCGCGCCTGCCGCTGGTTCGCGAGACCTACCGGATGTGTATCGAACGCGAAGGCACGGCCGTACGGTTGCCGCCGCGGGATGCGCCGATTCCCGGCGTGCTGATCCTCGACGCCACCGGCGACGCCGAACGCGTGCAGGCCGCGCTGCGCATCGTCGCGGCGCGTGCCGAACGGGATCTGCTGAGCGTCGTGCTGACGACGTCGCCCGGCCCTTGGCCCGAGTGGACGGACCGGCTGCGCTACCTGGGCACGTCGGCGCAGGAGTACGCGGCCACCGCCGACCAGCTGAGCGCGATGCCCGCGTTCGACTGGGTCGCGATCATCGACACCGCGGACATGGAGACGGGCGCCGGCACGCCGGAAACGGCGCTCGCGGACGCCGCGATCGATTGACGACGGCGCGCGGGCCTTCGCGCGTCAACTGCTCGACGAACACCCGCCGCAACTGCTCGAGCTGCACGAGCTGGAACTGCACGAACCCGACGACGAACAATTCGTGTTCGAGTCGGTCGAGCTGTACGTGGAACCCGACGAGCCGCCGCTGCGCGCCGCCACCGGCGGCACCGGCGGCGGCTCCATCAGCACCATCGAATGCGCGGCCCACGCGGTGCCGGCCAGCGCGCCCGCGCCGAACAACGCGGTCGCCCACAGCAGCGCGTCCGGCGAATCGGGCTCGTCGCGGCGGGCGCTGCGGTGCGCGGCGAGCGCCGTTCTCGCACCGACCGTCAGGCCGCCGCGCCCGAATCCCGTCAGGCGCCGCGCGACGATCCGGTACGCGATGGCAAACACCACCATGCTGATGACCAGCAGCAGCACCGGCCGCCCTCGGCTCAATCCGACCGCGAGTTTCGCCGCGCCGGTGCCGAGCACGGCCAGCGCGATCGCGCACGAGGCCATGCGTGCGGCCCGCATCTCGCCCGCCGCCCACTGCCAGCCACGCCCGCGCAGCGCGTTCGCGGCATCGGACACGCGGCGCGCGAGCAGTTGACGGAACGCGCCGAAGCTGGCCTCGCCGTCCGGCTGCGCGGCGAGCCAGTGGCACTCGTCCGCATACGCGCCGCCCCGCATCGGGTCGACGCTGCGCACGCGCGCGCCCAGCCGCCCGGCCATCGACAGGTCGATCGCGCCTGCCTGGACGAGCGACAGCGTCGCCACCTGCACGGCCCGCGATTCGTCGCCCGCGAGATAGGCGGCCTCCTCGGCCGTCAGGCCCGACGAGACGGCTTGCGCGCGTCGGCGCCGGCAGCGGTATTCGATCTGCTGCAGCACGACGATCAGCAACAGCGCGACGACGCAGACCGGCAGGTAGAACGCGAGAAACTGCGGTCCCGTGTAGTTCAGGACGTCGAAGTCGCGCGCCGATGCGGCCGTCGCGATGACGCTCGCGGCGGCAGCGGACACGGCCGCCTTCGGCAGCCGGTCGCGCCAGGTACGGCGGGCTGCCGGGCCGGCTGCAGACGGCGGTTCCGCCTGCCTGTCGGCGCCTGCCCCCGCCCTCGCCTGCGGCGATCCGGCGTCGGCCGGCCGGGACTCGGGACGCGGCCAGATCGACGCGGGCGGCTCGCGGCCGAACAGGCGGCGATAGCTGTCGAGCGTGTCCTGGTAGCGCCGCGCGTACACGGCGGCTTCGTCCGGCGCGCCAGTACCGGGCATGTGATGCAGCCGCGCGCGCAGCACATCGGCGCAGAACACGTCCCAGTACTCGACCGTGTATTGCAGGTGGAAATGCCATGCGGCATCGACCGCGACCGACGGCGTGACCGGGTGTCCGGCCGCCTGCGCGAGGAACGCGAAGCGCTTGTATTCGTCGATCACGGCCAGCGCGTGCGCATGCGTCCAGCCTTCCGCTTCGGCGAGGCGGCGGCTGTACGGCAGCACGGCGTGCGGGTCGTCGGTGGAATAGGCAAGCAGACGCGTGAGCAGCGCCTGCTGCGCGTCGGTCAGCGCGCGGGCATCGCCTGCGGCCGGGAGAGACGGGATGGCTGCCATCGGGAGAGTCGGCGCGATGCGCGGACGGCCGCCGCGATCGACGCTTGGAGTTGTCGTTGCGGGGATTCTCGCATAACGGGGTGGCGGCGAAACGGCGCGGGAAGCGGCGAGCGGGTGCCGACACGCCACGGCACCGGAAGCCGCACGGACTCGGCCGAGTGCGCAACGCGACGCTTCAGCGAATTCAGAAAAACGGATCGGGAAATTCGACGCCTGGAATCAGGCAATTTGGCGCGCCCGGCTGGGATCGAACCAGCAACCCCTGCCTTCGGAGCTTTACCGGCACACCGGGAGCCTTTAAAAATCAAAGCCTTACACGACTCGCAATCAGCAAAACCAAGGCTAATCAAGATCAATCAGGGCTGTCCAAGCTCATCCAAACTGTAATTTCACTGTAGCTCACACAATTTCAGTGGAACAGTTCCGCGCGACACGCGTCCCCTCGGCAAATCTCGATTGCGAAATCAATGCGCTACCGCTACGCTGCCGATCAAAGAATGCACAAGCCAACGCCCGGGGAAATCAGATGACATGCGAAGTCGCGGTCCTTAACAAGTATGCGGTCGTCATTGCAGCTGACAGTGCGGTTACAACGACAAACGGTCAGGGGGAGCCGAGGTACTCGAAGGGCGGGAACAAAATTTTCCAGCTGTCCCATACGGAACCCGTTGGAGTAATGATCTTCGGGACCGCGTCCGTCTGTGGCATGCCGTGGGAAGTCGTAATCAAGGCGTATCGCGCCGACCACCTACAAACCAGCAAGTTCGACTCTGTCCAAGAATACGCCGAGAATTTCTTCTCATTCCTTCAATCGGCGGCCAGCCCAATTTCCACGACCGTGCGCGACGATTCTTTCGTCGACGGACTGCAGACGGCTGCGGGCCAGTTGTTGAGTTTGATGCAAAGTCACGACCCGACGATCTCAGACGCTGCGCTGCCATCAGCGGAACGCGCGCCGCAAGCCTCCACTGCCTTACTGGCGATAGAGGCTGAACTCGACAGTAGGCCCTACAAGACCGATGCTTTGGGAGAGGCGGCAGCTCGCACACTGGCTGCACCGCCTCAGCGATTCAGGGACATCGTTTTAGGCGGGCTCGAACAGGGCGGCCTGTCGGACGTAATTGACCTAGATCGTTTCGTTGCTGTCGCCTGCAAGTACTACTTCCGAAACTACGAGTCGCTGCTACCGA
Organism: Burkholderia sp. Bp9142; assembly: GCF_003853415.1. Classification (GTDB taxonomy): domain Bacteria; phylum Pseudomonadota; class Gammaproteobacteria; order Burkholderiales; family Burkholderiaceae; genus Burkholderia. The sequence goes on from NZ_QTPP01000055.1 coordinate 14,973, forward strand.
CCACCGGCGTCGTTTTCGCCGGCTATGGCAAGCTCGAATACTTCCCCTGTCTCATCGAGTATTCCGTAGCCGGCTTCATGGGCGACCATCTCGCATATGATGTAAAACAACAGAGCGCCATTTCAAACGAGGTACCTTCAAACATCATCCCTTTCGCGATGACATCAGCCGTCGATGCATTTATGAGAGGGGTTGGTTTCGATGTCTTCGGGTCGGTCGACACTCTGTATCGGAAATATGCGTTAGACTTCGCCCGATCGGTTCTTGGTCGTCTCGGCGTTGCCGAACCGCCTACACTGGAAGCAGACGCGGAACAATCACGCGAGGCGTTCACGGACGACTGGTATGGGAAGGTTCTAAGAGGGCACTATCACCCGCTCAGAAGCGTGATATCTGCATTACCGCTTGAAGAGATGGCTCACCTCGCGGAAACGCTCGTGACGCTTGAGTCTCTAAAGGAGAGAGTGACAACTCCCAAGCAAAGCGTCGGTGGGCCGATCGACGTTGCAGTGATCACGAAGTCTGAGGGTCTCGTCTGGATCAAACGAAAACATTTTTTCGATTCGGACAAGAATTTGAGATTTATTTTGCGCCAACGAGCCGTCCACCAATAGGAGCTATGCGATGAACCCCGTCACCAAGGAACAGTTTGACGCTCTGACGACTCGGCTGCTGACCGAGCAAACTGACTTTGCTGTCGCAGTCTCGCGCATCGTCGAGCCCCAGGAAGATCTCACACGAGTTGCCCGCGAAGCCAAGCGGAAGCAGCGTGCGATCGACACTCGCCGCTCGCTGACACCCGTCGAGCTATTCAGCTCCCGAAATTGACAGGTCTAGACCGCCGAGAGCCCGCCAGTTGAGCGGGCTTTTTGTTGATAGATCATCGCCGCGCCACGCGCCCGAAGAATTGGCGCTTCCCCCGCGCAGAACTGCAGTGATCGGAAATAATCCGACCCGTTCGCCCGCCACCCCTCCTATTGCTTGACAATCTCAAAAACCTGTCAATCCCAACAGGGGAGCGGGTCGCGCGTCGCGTGCTACAGTCGGCGACTCCGTTTCTTCATAGGGTTTGCCATGGGCTTCGCATTCATTCGGGATGGCGACACGACCTCGCACGGTGGGCGCGTTATCGCCAGTGACATGACCAACACTGTCGACGGGAAAGCGCTCGCTCTGCTCGGTGACATGGTTTCATGTCCGCGCTGCGGCGGCCTGTATCCGATCGTCAAGGTCAAGACCGGTTTGAACATGACGTTCCACGGGCGCCCAGTCGTGTCCGAGGGCGACGTGACCGCATGCGGCGCAACCCTGATCGCGTCCCAAGGCACGGCAACCGCCTCGCCGACGTCGGGCGCGGGCGCCCCGGTCGGCGGCGGCAAGAGCGTAGTCGCGCAGAACGACGGTCCAAATCGCGGACGCTTCCAGGTCGTCGACGACAACACACGCCGGCCCATCGCAAACCATCCGTACACCGTGACGTCGACGGACGGCCAGACGATACACGGCATGACGGATGCGAACGGCCATACGGATTGGCTGAACACACAACAGGCCGCGTCGCTGTCGTTCAGCCAGCCGGGCACGACAGGCACCGCGGACACGAAGGCATGACCGACTACTCGCGCAGCTCGGCCGCCGGTGCGAGCAAGGGCGACGGCAACACGACCCTCGTCGGGCTCGACGGTCGCCTGTCAGGCAAGGATAAGGAAGTGCTCTGCGGCGTGATGTGCCCCTGCGCGCGCATCGGCGTCCAGACGAGAGTGGACAAGCGCGGGAGATCGAGGACGCTCCGACAAGCATGCGTCGCGCAACGCCTGGACGCACTGAACGAATCGTCCCGCGCGACGTTCGGCGGGCCGACCGAGTATCTGCCGGAGGTCAGTTACGACATGAGCCCCACACCGCCTGCGCCACCGGTCCCGATCATGACCGAGGAGGACAGACCGCTGCGCCCTGATTCCATCGTCGACTGGATACGGGATAATTGGCCGGGCGGCATGAAAGGCTACCGCGACGGGAAGAAGGTGGGGCTGGATCAAACGCGTCGACCCGACGTCGTGATTGTGCGCGATCCTGCTCTGCCGCCCGAGCAGTCGAATATCAAGACCGTCGTCGAAATGAAGTTCGAGGATTCGTACGGCGATCGTCAACGGGAGGCATACGTGCGAATCGCCGGCAGCGACAAAAAGGTGGCGACGCTGCGTCCTGCCGACTGTGGATGTGGCGACGACAAGCCAGACGAGAAACCGGCGCGATCGACGCAAACGCAATCTGACGTCGAGTCGATTTTTGGCGTCAGTCCAGCCGGGTCAAACCGCGCAATGCCTGCCCCGATCCCGCATCTTCCGCCGGGCGTCCCCGGCTTCGCGTTCCCCTGAATACCATGACGAAAGACGAACTGGCCGCATGGGCCAACGACCCAAAGCGCCGCGACACCCTGCCGTACGGACTGTTCGAGCCGCCCTATCAGAAAGGCATCGTAGGCGCTGCGTTTGTCGTGCGCGGCGTCCTGTACTTTCGGAACGGTTACGCGGAGGCGACACGCAAGGCGCTCGTGCGATGTTACGACCGCTATCTCGACGTCATCACGAAATACGAGACGGCATTGGCAAAGGCTGAAGGCCGCGATCCGCCGAAGGCCGGCCCAATGCAATGGTTCTACGCCGAGGGCGCGGCTCCCGTCGCGTTCGACAAATCCGCCGGCTTTCCCGACCTGGCGAAGCGCGTCCCGAGCAATGCCGCCCTGGTGTCGACCACGACCAGCGCGGATCACAAGCTCGCGGCCGGCTTCTACGATTTCGCCGTGTTCTGCCTGGAAGACTGGGAAGCGAAGTTTGAGCGCAGTCTCGACGTCATGTCGTTCACGGTGCCGCGTAGCTTTCTGCAGCTCGCGCCCGGCGCGTTCGAGCGGCTGTTCGCCGAGTTCGCGGAATGGTTGCGGCCAGTACACGGACATGGCGGATACGCGGTCAACCTGCCGCCGATGGGGCGGGAGCCAAACGAAGCGAGCGAGTATTTCTGGGCGCGGCAGTACGGGGCCGGGCTCGACGTCGGAAGCCCACGGCGCACGTGCGTGCGTGACCTGACCGATAAGCTCAAGACGGTCGACTGGCTGACCGCGATCGATGCTGATCTCGTCCGCCGCGCCGGCGGAGCAGACGGAATGGTGCTCCCGCCGGACTGGTATCGAAAGTCTGCGTTCGGCGATGGCGGCCTGCTCATTCAGGCAGGGGTGGAACCTCAAACCGGCGTGTCGGTTGGTGCCGGGCACCCGCCGGAGCCGCCAGCAGCATATGTCCTGCTGAACCGGGCTCTGCGCCCAATCGTCGCCGATACGATCGACAGCCTGCAGGATGGCACGGTCAACAGCACCGCTCCCCTCCTCAGTACGACGATCGCGAGCGAAGCGTGGCTCCGGCGCTTCAACGTGCCCGACGACGAGCTCCCCGACTACTGGGTCGCGCTTCACAAGACGGCAAAGCTGCCGGCCGCACAATGAAACGGGGATAGGCTCACACGACCACCGACTTTCCCCATACGCCGCTCGCGCGGCCGGCTGGCACTTGGGGGGCGGGCTCTTACCGCACGAAGTCGGCGCCGCGTGAGTCGTCGATTATGGCCGATGACCCGAGGGCGAGCCAAGAAACGCCGAGACTGCATAACCAAGGCGCATAAAACTGCATAGAAGAATCGGCCCGCCGACCGCCGCGCGGCCCGCGCCAGGCGGCCCCGAGCGCCGGGCGCATGAGTGCATAAAAACCGTTCGTTTTCGCGGGCAGGTGGGGCGGGGTCACAACTGCGCGCGCCGGGTCTGAATCGTCATCCCAGGGGCAGGGGTCCGGCCCTTGGAATGACGCCCCGGCGCGTCAGGCGGCCCGCCACGGCCCTGCGGCGGGCTGGTCCGACCCTTGGGGTGCATCCATGCGGCGGCCGCCCAGAGGCGCTCTAATCCGCCGCGCCCCGTGCAAGGGCGCCAGACGCAAAAAAGCCGCCGGCACCGAAGTGCCCGGCGGCTTTGCTTTGCCAGGTGTGTGCTCGGGCGTCAGCCCTTCGGCAGCTCGAAGTCCCTGAACCGTACAACCTCGATCCCGAGCCAGTCGTTCACCTCCCGGAGCCGCGCCTTCAGCGGATCGATCTCCAGGCCGTTGAACACCCCGGCCGCCTTCTCCACGTCACCGAACCCACCCGCGTTCGACGGGATGATCCCCATCAGTTGCGGCGGCACGCGGTGCGCCGCGAGCTGATCCTCGACCGTCACCTTCTTGATGTTCCAGAACTCGTCCTTCGCCGCGACCTCGCCGATCGGCAGGAGCTGAATGCCGTCCTTCTTCCCCTTCGGCGCGTACATGAACAGGTTCCGGAAGTTGCCCGGCCCCTTCGCGTTCTTCAGCGCCGAACGCAGATTGTCGACGTCCTCCTGCCGCTCGGCCGCGTCCGTCATGTACAGGATGAAGCCCGCGTGACTGCCGTTCTTGTAGTAGCGCCGGCGGAACAGCGTGGCGCTCTCGTTCAGCCAGGTCGAGTTCAGCGCCGACAGGTATTCGGGCAGCCCGTAAATCTCCTGGTTCAGGTCGGGCTCGTACAGGTGATAGACAGCGCCCTTCGGAAACGCGTGCGGCTCGCGCACGTTCGTCACGAACCAGTACTCGTCCGGCTCGACGCCAACGCGCGTGTATTTCGCCAGCGACGACTTCAGCGCCATCGGCGTGCCGAGCCGGTTCGTGCGCAGCTCGAGGTAACTGTTCGCGAAGACCAGGTACTCGAGCACGAACCGGCTGAAGTCGGCGCGCGACAGTAGCGGATGCTCAACGTACGACTGCACGAGGATGTTGCGTTTCACGTAGATGGCCGAGCTGTGATGGGGCGCCGCCCGGAACGAGCGCGCGAGCCCGTCAAGGGGCAGCGGCGGCTCGTACCAGTTCCCCATCCGCATGCATTCAACATACTCGAGCAGCTCGCGCCGATCCATCACCTCGACCGGATCGCCGAACGAGAAAGCTTCCGCGCGCGGCGCCGGCGCCGGCGTCGTGTCGGCCGCCGGCTCGGCGCGGTCGTGCGTGCGGCGCCCGGCGCCGCGTCGATACTTGCGTGACATTAAAAAATCTCCATGAATCCGGTATTGGTGCCCGTCGCGCCCTCGAGCGGTTCGTTCGCGAGCGCGTGCATGCAGGCCCAGGCCAGGTCGCCGTGGCTCGCCTCTTCGGAGCGGCTCGCCTTGTACGTGACCTGCAGGCCGCTGGGCGTGATGGTTTTCTTGATCGCCATGAACGACGCGGCGAGATCCTTCCAGCCCGTGTCGAACTCGAGCCGGCCCTTGCGGATCACGTTCTGCGCCTTCATCACGAGCGCGGTCTTGATCTCGACCGAGTAGTGGAACGCCGTCGCGGCCGGGAAAAACTTCGTGACGAGCTGATAGACGCCCTGCCCGATCCCGGTCGTGTCGATGCCGATGTAGGTGACGCGGTAGCGCCTGGTCAGCGCCTCGATCTGCGCGGCCTGCGCTTCGAAGTCCAGGCCGTGCCACTGGAACCGCTCGAGCACGCGGAATTTCCCGCCGGGATACTTCGGCGGCGCCAGGACCACGCAGCCAGCGCTGTCGCCCGTGTGTGACGGGTCGTAGCCGATCCACACCTCTTCGTCGCCGAATGGGCGCATGTACAGCGGCTTGAAGTCGTCCCACACCTCCCAGGCGTCGACCATGCAGGTCTGCAGCGTCGACAGCGGGAAGACCGACAGCGAATCGTCGATGAACTGGCACAGCAGCAGGTTCGCGTATTCGTCAGCGCTGTACTCGAGCTTCAGCCGCTCGAGGTCGAACAGGTTGCAGCCGCCGCGCACGGCGTCCTCGACAGTCACGATCTGCCGCCACTGACCATCGCCGCACGCGCGGCCCGCCGCGAGCGCCGCGTTCGAGATGTCGATCGATACCTGCTGATCCTTCGGCCGTCCGCGGTTGAACAGTTTCCCGGACCAAAACGGATACGCGTCGTGCGCCAGGCTCGACGGCGTCGAGAAATACGTCTGCCGCCACTGCGAATGGATCGCCATGCCCGACGCGACCTTCCGTAGGTCCTGGAAGCGCGGCACCCAGAAGTACTCGTCGAAATACAGGTTGCCGTGATAGCTCTGCGCGGTACGTGCGTTCGTGCCGAGGAAGTACAGCGTCGCCCCGTTCGGCAGCACGATCGGATCACCTCGCAGCTCGACGCCAACCGCATCTTTCGCGAACTGGACGATGTACTGGCGGAACACGTGCGCCTGCGCCTTGCTGGCCGACAGGAAGATCTGGTTGCGCCCCGTGTTCAACGCGTCGAGCAGCGCCTCGCGCGCGAAGTACCAGGTCGCGCCGATCTGCCGGCTCTTGAGGATGTTGCGAATTCGCTCTTTGAAGCCGGCCCGGTACCAGGTGCGCTGATAGTCGAAGATCGACTCAAGGAACGCGTCGTTCAGCTTCGCAGCCTGCTCTTCGCTGAACGCGTTGCGATCGTCCGAGCTGCGTGACCGGCGGGTGCTGCCCGCGCTCCCGGATTCGCTCACCTTCGCGTCGTTCGCCGGGCGCGATCGCAACCTGTCGAGCTGACGCGTCAGCAGGTCGATTTCCTTGTAGTCGCGCCCTTCCTTCGCCTCCTTCGTGACCAGTTTGATCAACTGCGCTTCGATCGTCATGTTGACGCGATCGACCGGCTCTGTTTCGTCCCATCGGTCGCGCTTCTTCCAGCTATAGAGCGTGGCCGGCTTCACGCCGAGCAACTCGGCGATACGCGCGATGCGATACCCCTGCCAGTACAGGTCACGTGCGCGTCGACGTGGATCAACGTCGGATGAATCGATGGGAAGTGCAGTCATGCAGCAAGGCTACCGACGCGCGCGCGTAGGCCCTACTGCATGCGGTTGTATCGGTTGCGCGCACAACCAACATGCGTTGCGACCGTGGGGCGAACTGCCGAAACTGGAATCCCTGAACACAGCCCCCTCTCAGCGGATTCGCACATGGCACAGGACGCAAAGAAGACGAAGTTTTTCCGGATCGCGACCGAAGGCGCGACGACGGACGGCCGCACGATCGATCGCACGATGCTCGAGCAAATGGCGAGCAGCTACGACCCGAAGACGTACGGCGCGCGCATCAACATGGAACACGTTCGCGGCATGTATCCGGACAGCGCGTTTCGCGCATACGGTGACGTGATCGCACTGAAGACCGAAGAGCAGGACGGCAAGCTGCGCCTGCTCGCGCAGCTCTCGCCGACGAAGGACCTGGTCGAAATGACCACCGAGCAGCGCCAGAAGGTTTATTCGTCGATGGAGGTCGACCCCGACTTCGCCGGCACTGGCGAGGCGTACCTGGTTGGCCTCGCCGTCACCGACAACCCGGCGAGCCTCGGCACCGAGATGCTCGCCTTCAGCGCGAAGCACAAGGCATTCGACACGCGCAAGCAACGCCCGGAAAACCTCTTCAGCGCTGCCGTCGAAGCCGACATCGAAATCGAGGACGACGCACCGCGCACCGGCGACGCCGGCAAGTCGCTGTTCTCGAAGGTGCGCGGCATGCTGAATCGCAAAGAGGCGACCGACGACCAGCGCTTTTCCGACCTGTCGCAATCGGTCGTCGCGCTCGCCGAAAGCCAGGGCCAGGTGCTTGAGCAGCTCGAGAAGTTCAACGCGAATTTCACCGATCTGCAGAAGGCGCAGCTGGCCAGCGACAAGCGACATACCGACCTGGTCACGAAGCTGTCGCGCACCGACAGCAGCACGCAGCAGCGGCCGACGTCGACGGGCAGAGACAACGCAGCCCAGACCGACTGCTAACCCGCCCTTATTCCACTTTCGATAGACGGAGAACCCATGCGGAACGATACCCGCGAACTCTACAACCGGTTTCTTGGCCGCATCCAGGAACTGAATGGCGTCGGCGACGCGACGAAGAAGTTTTCAGTCGCGCCGAGCGTGCAGCAAACGCTCGAAACCAAGATGCAGGAGTCGAGCGCGTTCCTCGGCCGGATCAACATCCACGGCGTCGAGGAAATGGAAGGTGAGAAGATCGGCCTGGGCGTGTCCGGGCCGATCGCGAGCCGCACGGACACGACCAAGCGCGAACGACAGACGCGCGACGTGTCGGCACTCGACAACCAAAAATACCGCTGCGAGAAGACGGACTACGACACCCACATCCGCTATCAGCAGCTCGACGCGTGGGCGAAGTTTCCGGACTTCCAGGCACGTGTGCGCGATTCCATCATCCTTCGCCAGGCACTCGATCGCGTCATGATCGGCTGGAACGGCGAGAAGGTTGCGGCCGACACCGATCTCAACGCGAACCCGCTGCTTCAGGACGTGAACATCGGCTGGCTTCAGCAGTATCGCAACAACGCGCCCGAGCGTGTGAAGTCTGGTGTCAAGATCGGTAAAGCAGAGGAGTTCAAGAACCTCGACGCGGTCGTTTCGCTCGCGCGCAACGAGTTCCTCGAGCCGTGGTACGCCGAAGATCCGAATCTCGTCGTGATCTGCGGCCGCGAGCTGCTCCAGGACAAGTACTTCCCGCTCATCAACCAGGCGCAGCCGTCGACCGAAACGCTTGCAACCGACATCGTCGTGTCGCAGAAGCGCATCGGCAACCTGCCGGCGGTCAGCGTGCCGTTCTTCCCGGCGCACGCCATGATGGTCACGCGTCTGGACAATCTGTCGATCTACTGGCAAATCAGCGCGCGCCGTCGCGCACTGAAAGACAAGCCGGAACGCGATCGCATCGAGAATTATGAAAGCTCAAATGATGCGTACGTGATCGAGCAGTACGGTGCGGGCTGTGTGGTCGAGAACATCCAGCTCGTCGACGTCGCGGCCGACGCACCGAAGGCCGGCGCATGACGAACCCGTTCCGCCAACACTTCCAGCGCACCGTCGCGGCCAGGGCCGCGACCGGTTCGCCCTCGAGTGTCGGCGGGCTGCGCGACGACTCGGCGTACACGCTGATGCTCGCGCAGCTCGACGAACACCGCCGGGCATTGAAGGCCGTCGAGTCGCTCGAGCGCAAGGCCGACCTGAAGCGGCAGTTCCTGCCCGTGTACGACGCATGGGTCGCCGGCGTGCTGGACGGCGCGGCCGGCGCCCAGGACGACGTGCTGATGACGATCATGGTCTGGCGCGTCGACGTGGGCGACTTCCGTGGCGCACTCGATATCGGCGCGTACGCGCTGCGGCACGGTCTGCCCCTGCCCGACCAGTACAAGCGCAGCACACCGTGCCTGCTGGTCGAAGAATTCGCCGAGGCCGCGCTGCGCGCGAACCGGGCGGGCGAAGCGATCCAGGTCGAGCCGCTGCTGGACATCGAGCACCTCACCGCAATGGCCGACATGCCCGACGAGGTGCGCGCGAAGCTGCACAAGGCGATCGGCTACGGCCTGGCCGCGTCCCATCCCGCAAGCGCACTCGACCACCTGCGCCGCGCGTTGCAGCTCTTCGCGAACGTGGGCGTGAAGAAAGACATCGAGCGGCTCGAGCGCGAGCTGAAAAATTCCGCCAACGGGGGCCAGTCCGGCCCCGGTGGCTGACACCGAGCGTACCCCGCGCACCAGGCGGCACGGGGCCGTAGCCGGCACTGTCCGCGCGAAAGCCCCGTCCACCGCCTCACCCGATCAACCTGACGAGCCCGACCATGTCCTTTGTCTCGACCCCGCCACTGTCGCGCGTGCCGGCGGAAACGGAACCCGCCAAGCCGATCAAGAACGATCCGTTTTACCCGGATGTGTCACTCGAGCATGCGCGCGACACGATGCGCCTCGACGGTTCCGTGACCGACGCCCGTTTGCGTCACGAGCTGCTCGACGCGGTCGCCAGCGTGAACGACGAGCTACGCGGCGCGCGTGCCGCGTGGCAGGCCGATGGCGTCGGTCGGCTCGGCGACGTTCCGGCCGAGCAGCTCGACGGCGAAAGCGTGTTCCTGCACCACTACCGCCGCGCCGTGTACTGCCTGGCGAAAGCGTCGCTGATCGAGCGGTACCGCGATTACGACACGACGGGCGACGGCGCGCGCCGTGCCGACGAGCTCGAGCCGCAGGGCGACGAGCTGCGCCGCGACGCACGATGGGCCATCAGCGCCCTGCTGCGCCGGCCGCGCGTCACGGTGGAGCTGATCTGATGAAGAAGCTCTATCGCATCGTGCTCGTTGATGAACTGCTGATTCGGTATCCGCTTGCGCCGGACCCGATCGACCAGGTCCGCCGTGTCGAGCGCTATCGCGTTCAGCGGCGCACGTGGCGCGGCTGGCGGGATGCCCGCAAGGAATCGTTCGAAACGGAACAGGAGGCCGAATTCGCGCTGTCCACGCTCACCGGACGGCCGCCGTTTCTCGTCGCTATTTTTGATCGGCGCGGCAGGCGCATCGAACCATGATGGTCCGCGCACTCCAGGGGGAAACCGTCGACGCGCTGTGCTGGCGCGTGCTCGGCCGCACGCGCGGCGTCGTCGAAGCGGTGCTCGACCTCAACCGGGACCTGGCGCAGTACGGCCTGATCCTGCCTCACGGGCTGCTCGTCGAGCTGCCCGACGAAGTACCGCAAGCGGCGCAATCCGGCGCCGAGCGGCTCCAGTTATGGGACTGAGAATGGCTGAACCTATTTCCACGTCGTCCGCGACGGTCGCGGCGCTCGGCGTCGCAACGCTGTCGCTGTTTCCCGGCGTCGACGCCAACGTCGTCATGGGCGCGTTCGCCGGCTCGCTGCTGTTTGTGATGACGGCAGCCGACCCGTCGATCCCGAAGCGCATCGCGTTCTTCGTGATCTCGTTCGTCGCCGGCTGCCTCACGGCCGAGCTGTTCGCCGCCGCACTCGATGCCGTGCTGCCGGCCCGCGTCGAGGTGCACGCCGGGATCGGCGCGCTGATCGCTTCCGCGCTCGTCGTGAAACTGCTGTTGTGGCTGATCGCCCAGGCCGATGCGCCCGACCGGCTGCTGAACGTGTTCAAGGGGAGGGAAAAGTGATGCTGACGATCATCTACGCGGTGCTGTGCGCGCTGCTCGCGCTGCGCCTAGTCACCTTCCGTCGCGGCGCCGGCGCACACCGTCCGCTCGCGTCGTGCCTGGCCTATGCGCTGGCCGTCGCCGCCGGCGCCGCGCCGATCCGCGCGGCATTCGGCACGCTGCCGCCGGCGGGAATCGCGGACACGGTCCTGGTCGGCGTCCTGTGTCTCGCCGTGTACGGCGTGCGCGGCAACGTGGTCGAGCTGTTCCACCGTGGCAACCCGCGCGACTCCCTGTTCGCCCGCGTGCTGCAATTCAAGGTATGGGGGCGCCATGTATAAGACCCTTCGCCTGGGCGACCGTGGCACGGATGTCGGCTACCTGCAGCGCCAACTCGTCGCGGCCGGCGCGAGCATCGACGCTGACGCCATTTATGGGAGCGCGACACGCACCGCTGTCATGGCGTTCCAGGCATCGCACGGCCTGGTAGCGGACGGCGTCGCCGGCCCGAAGACCTGGTCGACACTCGCGGCCGGCCGGCGTGATCCGCGACACCTGACCGACGCGGATCTTCAGCGTGCAGCCGATCGGCTGCAGGTCGATCTCGCGGCCGTGCGCGCCGTCAACGAGGTGGAATCGCATGGCGCCGGGTTCCTGCCGGACGGCCGGCCCGTGGTCCTGTACGAGCGGCACGTCATGTACCGCCAGCTCGCGGCCGCCGGCCTGGACGCCGATGCGCTGGCAGCGAAGTACCCGGCCCTGGTCAACCCGAAGCGCGGCGGCTATGCCGGCGATGCCGCCGAATATGCCCGCCTTGCGAGTGCGTCGCAAATTTCGGCCGTGTGCGCGCTCGAGGCGACGAGCTGGGGCGCGTTCCAAATCATGGGCTTCCACTGGAAGGCACTCGGCTATCCGGACGTGTTCGCGTTCGTCGAGGCGATGAAGGTCAGCGAGGCCGAGCAGCTCGAGGCGTTCGTCCGGTTCATCCTGAACGACAAGACGCTGCTGGCCGCGCTGCGCGGCCGGAAGTGGGCGAAGTTCGCCGAGCTGTACAACGGCCGGGCGTACGCCGAGAACCTGTACGACGTGAAGCTCGAACGGGCGTTCGATCGCTACAGCCGGGCGGGCACGTGACCGCCGGCGCCCGTGTCTTCGCCGCCGGCGCGATCGCGCTCGCCGTGGCTGGCGTCGTCATCGCGATCCAGCATGCGCGCCTGGTCGACGCCGGCCGGCACGCCGACGATCTGGCGCGCGACGTGCGCGAGCGGACGGCCGAGCGCGACGCGGCCCGCCGCGATGTGAAGGTCGTCACGCAGTACGTCGACCGCGTCCAGGTCGTCCGCGAGAAGGGCGACACCATCATCAAGGAGGTTCCCGTTTATGTGGATCGCGAAGCCGATCGTGCTTGTGTTGTCCCTGTCGGTTTTGTGCGGGTGCACGACGGCGCCGCCGCCAACGTGCCGGTGGGCGATCCCGGAGCCGCTGATGCGGCCCCCTCGGGCGTTGCACTTTCTGCCGTCGCCGCAACCGTCGCCGACAACTACACCACCTGTCACGAAAACGTCGAGCAGTTGATCGCGCTGCAGGCTCGCGTGCGCGACGGCGAGGAACCTGCACCATGAACAAGCCCAACAGCCTGCGCGCGGCGCTCACCGCCGCCCTGCCCGAGTTCGCACGCGATCCCGACCGGCTGCACATCTTCATCGAACATGGGTCGATTGCCGTCACCGCAGCGAAATCGCTGTCGTTCGAATATGCGTACACGCTCGATATCGTCGTGACCGACTACGCCGGTCATTCGGATCACCTGATGGTGCCGATCATCGCCTGGCTGAAGATCCACCAGCCCGAACTGCTGCTCAACCGCGACCTCTGCCGCGACGGGTTCAAGTTCCAGGCCGAGCTGCTCGACAATGGCAAATCCGATGTCGAGATCCTGCTGAAGCTGACCGAGCGCGTCGGCGTGGTCGAGCAGCCAGATGGCTACGAGATTCGCCACTTCGGCGAGCCGCCGATCGCGGGGACCTGATGGTCGATCGCCTGTCCCGCGCTGAGGATTGGGCCTCCGGCCTGCTCGGCCAGCTCACGCCCGCGCAGCGCGTAGTCCTGGCGAAGGGGCTGGCCGGCGAGTTGCGCCGGCGTCATTCGCGACGCATCGCCGAGGCCCGCAACCCGGACGGTAGCCGCTTCGCGCCGCGCAAGCCGCAGGCCCGGCGGAAGAAAGGCCGCATTCGCCGCGCGATGTTCGCGAAGCTGCGCACCGCCCGCTTCCTCAAAACCGCCGCGACGGCCGACGCGTCCGTGCTGCATTTCACGCGCCAGGTCGAGCGCATCGCGCGCGTCCACCAGGAGGGCCTGCGCGATCGCGTCGAGCGCAACGGCCCGGTCGTCCAGTATCCGGTGCGCGAACTGCTCGGCTTCGCCGACGCCGATGTCGATCGGATCGCGGGCGTCGTGCTCGACTTCTTATCGCGATAGCACGACGCGTGGCAGGTATTCGTCGCCATCCGTCGATCCAAGCTTGCGTCGGACCAAGTTCGGCCACTTGCCGACCTTCGATACGCCAGCCAAAATGCGATAGCAGTAGTCCATTGACGAACAAACTAGCGTCGTTCGCGACTAGGGGCCGTACCGGGTCCGTCCCTTCGTTGTTGAGCGTTTCGCTCAACCTTGCGTCGCCGTCTAATGTTGGAATTGCTGCTTCGTCAACAACCTCATCCAGGATCGTCGACATCATGAATATCTGCGACGCAAGCCTCGCCCTCGACAGGGAAGTCCGGCTCTTTATGGAAAATGTCGCCGATGTCAAGGAAGAGTCCATTACGGACTTTCTCGTATGGAAATGGCGTGAACTAGATAAGCGCTTCAACTTCATTCGCGTTTATCCGTTCAATCACGAAGAAGAAAGTTCACGGACCGGAGCGGATTTTGACATTGAGCTTTGGTTGGTAGGCCGAGAGCGCCATATAGCACTTGCCGTACAGGCTAAGAAATTTGTCAAACGTGCCGACTCGTACGTAGCTAAGCTCCGATACCCTCGAAGTACGAAAAATCAATTAAATACGCTTCTGTCATATGCCGCATCAAACAATCGACAGCCTTTCTACTTCATTTATTCCCTCCCCGACTCTCCACCGCACATCAGATGCAAAGGCGGGCACAAAGGACTTGGTGCCATCTTCACAGCCGATGCACGCGAAATTAACGAATATGCAGATGGCAAACACGGAAATAGAATTACAAGAGATAAATTACTCGAAATTACCAACCCTTTTCATTGCATTTTTTGCTGCCCGTTCGCTCACGAATACCACTATTTCGACCACTACTTTAGCAATTCACGCGACAGCCAAATTAATGAATATAAGGATAACGAGTCGTTGCCAATATACGTTCGTCAGATAATGCAGGAAGGTGACACTCCTGTCGACATCGACGAATATGAGTCACTCCGTCAATTTCGCCTTGTTGGCGTTTACGACATGCGAAACGGTAGATAGCATCGCAATCGAGCGGCCAGCACACAAGACCACGCTGGTCGCGCACTCCTACGTTGAAACTCCGCTTGGCAAAATCACCTGATGTCGCTACAGGTTGCATTCGGTCCATCGAAAACAGGTCATTTCTCTGCCTTGCCGACACTAACGTCGCCGCCACCTCAAACCCGATCCTCGATCACTTGTCGCGATAGCGCGACGCGCGACCGAGTTCGCGTTGTCGCTCGGCCCTGCACAACCTCCAGCGCGTGACCCTCTCCCACGCGCGCGGCATCCTTGCCGCATGGATGATTTTGCTGACCTGAACCGCCGCCTCGAAAGCCTCCTGCGCGAGGGCACCGTGATCGAAGTCGACCACGGCGCCCGCCGCGTTCGCATCGAATCCGGCGGCCTGCAAACCGACTGGATTCGTTGGCTCGCGCAGCGCACCGGCGACAGCATCGTGTGGGACCCGCCGTCGATCGGTGAACCGGGTCTGCTCTTCTGCCCGTCCGGCGAACCGACGACGGGCCTCTTTCTCCCTGGCGTGTACTGCGACGGCCACGACTCGCCCAGCTCGAGCCCGACGCAGCACGTGCGCGTCTACAAGGACCAGGCGCGCATCGCCTACGACTTCGCATCGCACGCTCTCACCGCCGAACTGCCGGCGGGTGCCACCGTGCGCGTCGTCGCGCCGGTCAGCGTCACGGTCGAAACCAACACTGCGACCGTCAAGGCGAAGTCCGTCACGCTCGACGCCGACGATACGACGGTTACGGGCTCGTTACTCGTGAAGGGTCCGCTCACGTTCGAATCTGGCGCAACCGGCAAGAATGGAGGTAGCACCGGCGGTGGCGGCTCCGTGATCGAAATTCAGGGCAGCGCACACTTCACCGGCACCGTGACCGCTGACGTCGATGTGAAGTCGCGCAACGTCAGCCTCGTGGGCCATCCCCACCAGGCACAAGGCGAATTCGCCAACACCTCGAAACCGATCGCGGGTGGCGCATGATCGGCATGAACGCCCGCACCGGCCGCGCGATCGCCGGCCAGGCCCACATCGAGCAGTCCGTCGCAGACATTCTGTTCACGCCGCTCGGCACGCGCGTGATGCGCCGTGAATACGGTTCGCTCCTTCCCGAGCTGATCGATGGCCCGGTCAATCCGCTGATGCGCATGCGTGTCATGGCGGCGTCTGTCATGGCGCTGGCTCGGTGGGAACCGCGCATCCAGGTCAACCAGGTGGACTTCGGTAGCACGGGCATCGACGGCGGCGCCGTGCTTGAGCTGCGAGGCGAGCGCACGGATGGCCCGCGCGCGGGCACGCCATTCTCCGTGCGCCTGCCGGCAACGAACGGACGAGGTGCGGCATGAGAACGACGCCAATCGACCTGTCGCAGCTCCCGGCCCCGGACATCGTCGACGAACTCGACTACGAAACGATCCTGGCGGAAAAGAAGGCTCGCCTGGTCGCCCTGTATCCGAAGGAACAGCAGGACGAGATCGCAGCCACGCTCGAGCTCGAATCCGAGCCGATGGTGAAGCTGCTGCAGGAAGCCGCGTACGACAAGATGCTGCTGCTCGCGCTCATCAATGAGAAGGCGCGCGGCATCCTGCTCGCGTACGCGAAACGCACGACGCTCGAGCACATCGGCGCCCTCTTCGACGTCGACCGCCTGATGATCTCGGCCGGCGATCCGGACAAGGGTATCGACCCCGTCTACGAAGACGACGACAACCTGCGCGAACGCATCCAGCTCGCGCCGCGCGGGTTTTCTGTCGCCGGGCCGACCGATGCGTATGTATTCCACGCGCGGGCCGCTGACGGGCGCGTGAAGGCCGCGACCGCCTACAGCCCGTCGCCGTGCGTGATGATCGTCACGGTCCTGTCGCGCGAAGGCGACGGCACGGCCAGCCAGGAGCTGCTCGATATCGTCAAGAAAGCGCTGGAGAAGAAGCGGCCGCAGGCCGACGAAGTGATCGTGCAGAGCGCGAAGATTGTCCGGTACGCGATTGGCGCGACGCTGCGCTTCTTCGACGGCCCGGATCGCGCGGTCGCGCTCGCGGAAGCGCAGAAGAAGACGCAGCAGTTCGCCGAATCGATGCACCGCCCCGGTTCCGAGATCACGAAGGATGGTCTGTACGCGTCGATGCGCGTCGCCGGCGTCCAGAAGGTGCTGCTCGACACGCCGGCAGAAGGCGTGCCGATCGCGATTGACCAGGCGCCGTATTGCACGGGTATCGAGCTGAAGGATGGCGGGGTGGCTGATGACTAAGCTGGCCCCCTCCCTGCTGCCGCCGAACGCGACGGTGCTCGAGCGGCGTCTGGCGCAAGCCAACGCGGACGTGCGCGACATCCCGGTCGAGATCGACACGCTGATGGACCCGGATCGAATCCCGCTGCGCTTCCTGCCCTGGCTCGCCTGGCACATGGGCGTCGATACCTGGCGCGACGAATGGCCCGAGCAAGTAAAGCGCGCACGCGTGAAATCCGCGATCCGCATCGCCCGCAAAAAGGGCACGGCAGACGCCGTGCGCGACGTCTGCGCGTCGTTCGGCGCAAACGTGGTGATGCGCGAGTGGTTCGAGAAAACGCCGCGAGGCGTGCCGGGCACGTTCGAGATCGTGATGACGGTCGGTGCGCGTGACGGCGTGCCGGCCACGGCGCAATACGTCAACGACATCCGGGCCGAGGTCGATCGCGCGAAGCGCGGCACCGCCCACTACACCTTCACGCAAGGATTCAGCATGCACGGCCCGATCGGCGTCGCATGCGGCGTGCGCGCGGCCGTCTATCGCCGCCTCTCTCTCACGGACTGACGAACATGGCTGGAAACCTCATCTACATTACGGACGCCGGCCGCGCCGCGCTGGTGGCACCCGGCAACACCGGCACAACCGCACACCAGGTCACGCAGATTGGCCTCGCCACGGCGGCGTTCGCGTTCAAGCCGGACATGACCGCGCTGCCGAGCGAGCTGAAGCGCATCACGACGTTCGGCGGCGACACCGTTGCGCAGGACACGATCCATATCGTGATCCAGGACGACAGCGCGGACCAGTACAAGCTGTACGGGTTCGGGCTGTACCTGGACAACGGCGTGCTGTTCAGCGTCTACGTGCAAGACGATCCGATCCTGGAGAAGGCGCCGGCGTCGATGCTGCTGCTGGCCGCCGATACCGTGTTCGCCTCGATCGACGTGACGAAGCTGGTTTTCGGGCCGACCTCGTTCCTCAATCCGCCGGCGACCACCGAGCGCAAGGGCGTCGTCGAACTGGCGACACAGGCCGAGGTCGACGACGGCGCGGACGACACGCGCGCCGTGACGCCGAAAACCGCCGCCAAGCGGTATGCGCCGCTCGTACGCGCGCAGCTCATCGGCCCCGTCAGCGTCACGTCGACGTCGACGGACCAGGACGCGCAGCTCGCCGTCGCTGCTACTTCGGGCGCGCTCAACCGTGGGGCGAAGATCCGCTTTCACGGCACGTTCGCAGCGGGCACCGCGGACACCAACGCACGGCTCATCGCGTCGATCCGCGCCGGCTACGACGGCGGCACGTGGGGGCGCGAGTACCTGGACTTCTGGATCAATCGAGCGCCCAACGATTCCAACAGCGACACGAACCAGGTCCGCGCCATGCGGATCACGTATGGCGGTCGGCTCGTTGTAGGCAATCGAAACGATAATGGCAATGACGCGCTCCAGGTCGCAGGTAACGGCGCGTTCTCCGGCAGCGTTGGTTCCTCGGGCCTCGACACGGGCGGCGCCAACTTCCGGTTACTGAACAGCCGGGATGTACTGCTGCGAAACGACGGCTCGAACTTCTACGTGCTGCTGTCGGACACGAGCGGCGCCGACGCCAAGTGGAACAATTTCCGGCCGTTGACCGTGAATGTAGTCACGGGCGCGCTGATGCTGGACGATACCGGTGTCGGCACGTTCGTCGGCGGCCCCCTGAGCGTCAAGGGGTTGCTCAACATCGGTACTGCCAGCGGCGAAGGGCGCGCTGTGATCGGCCCGAATGGCGGCTACTTCTTCGGAAACGCATCGGAAGCCGGGTTCTACCTCCCGGCGAACGGCGCGATGTTCGCCCTCAATTTCACGCGGAAGAATCTGCACGTCAACGGCAAGGATGTGTGGCACGCAGGGAATCTGCCGAACCCGGCGCAGACGACGGGATTCACCATGTCCGGCCAAATTCTGGCCGCTGAAGGCAGCGTCTCCGCTCCTGGCATTTCGTTCGTCGGTGACGGCGCCCCGGACACCGGGTTCTTCCACGTTGCCGATGGCGTGTTTGCGGTTGCCAACAACGCGAAAGAAACGATGCGCTTTGTCGCTGGCGCGACGAACCGTGTGCTGATCGGCGGAACGCCCGACGACTTCTACAGCGCGCTGCAAGTCGGTGGGGCCGCGTCATTCACGGGCGCGGCGCCGGGAAACGGGCTCGCCGCGATGGGCTCCGGCGTGCTGCTCGGAAACAACGGCGGCGGCACGATCATCTTCAAATCGGCCACGGCGGCGGCTGACATGAAGGTATGGGACTTCAAGGCAGGCGACGGGGTTTTCCAGGGACGCGCCGTCACCGATGGGTGGACGTCGGGCGTGCCGTGGATCAACGTCGCACGGCAGAGCAACAACAATGCGATCCAGAGCATCGCGCTCGCGCCGAATAGCGGCCGCGTGCTCATCGGCGCAACGGCCGACGACGGCGCGAATGCGGCGCAGGTGTCGGGCAGCGTGCGCGCGGCGAACTACTTTATCAATGGTCAGGGTGTCGGCGACTCGGGCCTGATCGGTATCTCCAAGGGGGCCAACGGGCCGAACATTGGCTTTTACGGCAGCGCGACGACCGGCGCGGGCGCCGTCACGTTCAGCACGGGCGGGACGGAGCGCGCGCGCATCAGTGCTATCGGCAACCTCCTGATCGGGACGGCGGCCGACGACGGGGCGAACAAGCTGCAAATCGCCGGAGCCGCGAAGCTCTCGGGCGCGCTGTATTCAGCCGCCGCAATCATCGACAGCGGCGCTGGTTGGAGCACGATCTATCTGAAGAACGGCGGAAAGAACCGCTGGACAATCGGCAAATCCGATACCGACGATTTCGCAGTCAGCGCGTTCGACGATGACGGTGTCACGCAACGGCGCGTACTCGATATTCCGCGCGCGTCGCAGGTTGTCAGTTTCGTGAAGCGCCCGACGTGGGCCGGCGCGACGCCGTGGGATAGCGCGAACCTCACGCCGCTCGACAGGAATATCGGCGGCCAGGTCAATGGCAACGTGACGTTGTACGGCGCCGGCGACTACGGATCGCAGCTCGTCTTCAATTCGAACGGCTACGCTCCGCGAATCCAGGTGCAGGCGTCGACGTCCACGTGGATGGTGACGAACAGCGCGAATACGGCCGCCAACTTGATGGTCAACGAAGGCGGCACGGTCATCGCACGCGGCGAATTGCAGACCGCTGGCGGCGCCACTCGAGTTGCGCTGGACGGAAATCTGTACGGCAGTGTGTGGGGCGGATGGCTTTCGAACTTCCTGTCGAACAATTATGTGAACCGCAGCGGCACCACGATGTGGGGCCGTCTGATGCTCGCGCGCGATGGCTGGGACGCGGATTTCGGATTGCGCGCGGCCGACGGCGCACAGACGTTCCTGCGCGCGAGGCGCGGCGGCGGTATCGAACTGATCAACAGCGCGTACAACGCCGTCACATGGCAGTTGGACGACTCGGGCACGATGTTCATGCGCGGCCAACAAATCCTCAATACAGACGGCAATCTGTTCTGCGCGTATCGCGGCGCATGGATGAACGCAATCCTGGACGATCTGTACAACCGCGACAACGGCAAGGCCAACGCCGGCGCACGGGTGCAGTGGGATTCCGGCGTCAACAATTTCGGCACAATCGACCGGCTCAACGGTGCGCTGCCTGCGCCGTGGGTCGTATGCGGCCTGAGCGGTCCGGGCAACGGCACGGCTAACGCGATCGTTGTCTACGGCGTAGTTTTGAGGAACCAATGACGAACACGAACACCATGCTCAACGTCGAGCAAGCCGCCTTCATTCTCGCGGAGAAATTTCCGGACCTAGTGCGCTGCCGGGATTACTGGGTCGCGCATCCGGTGCACGAGCAGACTTTCGAGCAGACCAAAACGGCCTGGGTGCCAATCTGGACGCCGACTGACATCCCGCAGCCGACGCCCGCCGACCTGCTCGCGTGGTGGCCCGAGTTCGAAGCTGAATACGCGCTCATTGAGGCGTCGGAAAAGGTCCGCCGACAGCGCGACACGCTGCTCGCCGAGGTCGACCCGCTCGTCGAACGCGCGGCGGACGCTAGCGACGCGGATCGAGAGGCCGCGCTGCGCCGCTATCGCGCCGCGCTGCGTGACGTACCGCAGCAGGCTGGCTTTCCGCTCGACGTCGTCTGGCCGCAGTTGCCCGCGTAGTCGTCCAATAAACCGAAGTCCCGTTTCATTTTCATTATTTTCAGGAATCGCACATGGCAATCAAGAAAGCACTCGTTCTCGAATCGACCGGCGCGCAGGCGTCATATCACGTCGTCAGCAACGTCGCGATCGACGCGGCGTCGAAGTTCACGAGCGGAACGATACAGAGCTACGTGTCGGAAGCGACATTCAAGGCCGGGAAACAGCCGCTGCAGGGCGGAGTAACGATTTTCGTGTCGGGCATGCCGGAAGCCGACGAGGGTGCGTTCGCGTATATCCAGCGACGACTGGTGGAACCGAAGCCCGAAGGTGACACCGCGAATGCGGATGGGTCGATGATGTACGGCTCGATCGATCGCTACATGCTCGCCGGTGGCGAATACGTCGCGTAACACGAGGTAGGAAGAAAAGGACGCGGCGACGTGCGCGATGCAGGAACATCGTGCACGCCCCGCACCCGCAGAGCAGACCTGCAGGATTGGCCAGGGCCGCGACACCTCTCGAGAGGCGCCGGCATCCTAGCACAAGCAGGATTCACCCCATGCAGGACATCCGTTGCGGAAGCTGTAACCGCAAACTCGGCGCCGGCGAATACGTCCGGCTCACCATCAAATGCCCGCGCTGCGGCGCAATGAATATTCTGAGGGCCGCGAGCCCCTTACCCGCAGGCCATCGAGCCTCCGATACAAGGAACTCGCCCCATGCAACACACTCTCTCCGCCGATCTGATCAATCGCGTCCACCAGGCTGACGCCCTGAGCGTCATGCGCGCGCTGCCCGATGGCTGCGTCGACCTGGTCTTCACCGATCCGCCCTACTCGTCCGGCGGCACGACGAGTGCATCGCGCAGCCAGGCGCCGTCGAGCAAGTACATCCGCAGCGACACGAAGACCGTCTATCCTGAATTTCAGCACGACAGCAAGGATCAGCGATCGTGGACGTTCTGGTGCATGACGTGGCTCGCGGAAGCCTATCGTGTGTGCAGCAACGAAGCGCACCTCGCGTGCTTCGTCGACTGGCGCCAGTTGCCAAGCCTCACCGACGCGATCCAGGCGGCCGGCTTCACGTGGCGCGGCGTCGCCGTGTGGGACAAGACGAGCGGCCGCACGCGGCCGCGTATGGGCGGCTTCGCGCAGCAGACCGAATTCCTGGTCTGGGCGACGAAGGGCGCGGTGCGACGCACCGACGTGTACCTGCCCGGCGTCTTCTCGGAACGCCTGGCGCATCCGAAGCGCCATATGACCGAGAAGCCGTCGCAACTCGCACGCGACGTCGTGCGCCTGGCGCCGGCCGGCGGTGTTGTCCTCGACCCGTTCGCGGGGTCTGGCACGTTCCTCGCCGCAGCGAAGGAAGCCGGCTTGAACTGGATCGGTTGCGAGCTCGAACCGAGCTACCACCAGGTCGCGACTGCGCGCCTGGCCGAACTGGATACGCTGCCCGTCGCAGCATAACGCCGTCCTGCAGCGGCTTTGGTTGTACCTTGCCGCTGTACAACCTCCCGCGCGTGATCTCCGCGCGCGCGGAAGGCAATCTTTCGGAAGGCTCACTTCCGGGAGAAAAGCTTGCCTTCTGATTACCACCACGGCGTACGCGTCATTGAAATCAATGACGGTACGCGCCCCATCCGCACGGTCAGCACGGCCGTGATCGGCCTGGTCTGCACCGGCGACGACGCCGATGCGGCCACCTTCCCCGAAAACCGTCCCGTCCTCATTACGGACGTGCAGGCCGCGATCGGCCGTGCCGGCACGAAGGGCACGCTCGCGCGTTCGCTCGACGCGATCGCCGCGCAGACCTCGCCCCTGATCGTCGGCGTGCGCGTGCCGACCGGCAAGGATGCAGACGCCACGACCAGCAACGTGATCGGCACGACCACCGCGGACGGCCAGTACACCGGCATGAAGGCACTGCTCGCCGCGAAGAGCCGGCTCGGCGTGAAACCGCGCGTGCTCGGCTGCCCTGGCCTCGACACGTTGCCGGTTGCAACCGAGCTGGCGACGATCGCGCAGAAGCTGCGCGGCTTCGGCTACGTCAACGCGTTCGGCGCGAAGACGAAGGAAGAGGCCGTCGCCTACCGCGCGAATTTCGGTCAGCGCGAGCTGATGACGATCTGGCCGGACTTCGTGAACTGGAACACCACGACCAACGCCGAGGACATCACCTGGGCGACGGCGCGCGCGCTCGGCATGCGCGCGAAGATCGACGAAGAGACCGGCTGGCATAAGACGATCTCGAACGTCGCCGTGAACGGCGTCACCGGCATCAGCCGCGACGTGTTCTGGGACCTGCAGGACCCGAACACCGACGCCGGCTACCTGAACAGTCACGAGGTCACCACGCTCGTGAACGCGAATGGTTACCGTCTATGGGGTTCGCGCACCTGTTCCGAGGACAAGCTGTGGGCGTTCGAGAATTACGTGCGCAGCGCGCAGGTGATCGCCGAAACGATGGCCGAGGCCCACATGTGGGCGGTCGACCAGCCGATGAGCCGGACGCTGATCCGCGACGTCGTCGACGGCGTGAACGCGAAGTTCCGCGCGTGGAAAACAGCCGGCTACGTGATCGACGGCGAGTGCTGGTTCGATCCGGGCGCGAACGACAAGGATTCGCTCAAGGCCGGCCTGGGCTTCATCGACTATGACTTCTGTCCGACGCCCCCGCTCGAGGACCTGACGTTCCGCCAGCGCATCACCGACCGCTACCTGGTCAAGTTCGCAGAAAGCATCGCCGTCTGACGGCCCGCCACTCACCATAGGAAAACGCAATGGCTCTGCCATCCAAACTCAAGAATTTCAACGTGTTCGAGGACGGCACCTCGTTCGTCGGCGAAGTGCCCGAGATCCAGTTGCCGAAGCTCACGCGCAAGATGGAGGCATATCGCGGCGGCGGCATGAATGCCGAAGTCGACATCGACCTTGGCATGGAGAAGCTCGAGCTGGGCCTCACGATGGGCGGCTTCATGAAGGCGATGTTCAAGACGTGGGGCACGTCGAAGATCGACGGTGTCTCCGTACGTTTCGCCGGCTCCTACCAGCGCGACGACACCGAGGAAACCGATGCGGTCGAGGTGTACGTGCGCGGCCGCTACAAGGAAATCGACCCCGGCAAGGCGAAGGCCGGCGACAACGCCGACCAGACTGGCACGATGTCACTGTCGTATTACCGCCTGGTCAGCAACGGCGAAACCCTGATCGAGATCGACATTCCCAACTTCGTCGAGATCGTCGGCGGCGTCGATCGCCTCGCCGAGCAGCGCCGCGCGCTCGGCCTGTAACCCCCTTTCCACTATCCATTCAGGAAACACACCATGCAATCGAAGCAATCCGCCATCATCCAGCTCGACACCCCGATCAAGCGCGGCGAGCAGGAAATCGCCGCGATCACGTTGACCAAGCCGCATTCCGGTGCGCTGCGTGGCGTTGCCCTCACCGACCTGCTGCAGCTCGACGTGATCGCTCTGTCGAAGGTACTGCCGCGCATCAGCAATCCGACGCTGACCGAGCCGGACGTGTTGCGCATGGACCCGGCAGACCTGCTGCAGCTCGGTACTGAGGTGGCCGGTTTTTTGCTGCCGAAGTCGTCGAAGGTGGACGTGTCCCTCGATCCGTCGACGAAGTGATGGCAGACATCGCCCTCGTTTTCCACTGGTCACCCGACGTGATGGACGCCATGTCGCTGCCGGACCTGATGGGCTGGCGCGAGCGCGCACGCGTGCGCTACGAACGAGGCGATGAATGAGCGATCGTTCCCTGCGCCTCGAGGTCGTCCTCAAGGCGCTCGACCAGGCGAGCCGCCCGATCCGCGAGATCGCCACGAAGAACCGCACGCTCGTGAAAGAGCTGCGGGATTCCCGCACGCGCCTCAAGGAACTCAACGACACGCAGCGGCGTATCGGCGAGTTCCGCGAGATGCGCACGGGCCTGACCAACACCGCGACGAAGCTCGCCGACGCGCAGAAGAAGGTCAAGGAACTCGCGAAATCGCTGCATGCGGTCGGGCCTCCGTCGCAGCAGATGATTGCCGAGCTGGCGAAGGCCCGGCAAGCCTCATCGAAGCTCGGCACCGCATTCAAAAAGCAGTCCGCCAGTGTCGACGAGCTGCGCAACCGGCTCAGTCGCGCCGGCGTCGACACGGGCAAGCTTTCCCAGCACGAGCGCACGCTGCGCACTGACATTACCGCGACGACCGGCGCGATCGATGCCCAATCGCGGCGCCTGGACGCGCTGAACACCCGCCAGAAGCGCATCGCGGACACTCGCGCCAAGATGGGCGCGATGCGCGGCGCCGCCGCCGAGATGGCGATCGGCGGATATGCCGCGCGTGCGACCGGCTCGCACATCCTCAACGATCTGCGCGAGCCGCTGTCCGAGGCGAAGAAGGTGCAGAACGAGCGCGGCCGTATCCAGGGGCTCGGCCTGGGCGATCGCGCCACGCAGGACGCCGAGCGCTACGTGCGCGCGATGAAGACGCCGGGCGTTGCGATCGCCGAGAACATGACGCTGATGCGCGACGCGATGTCCATCTTTGCGGACGAGCACCACGCGCAGATGGTGATGCCGACCCTCGCGAAGATGAAGTTCGCGAACGAGGCAATGTTCGGTGCCGGCCAGGGGCACGAGAACGAAGAGAAGTTCATGAACATGCTGAAAGTGATCGAGCTGCGCGGCGGCACGAAAAGCGAAGCAGCGTTCAAGGGCGAAGCGAACATGGTCCAGCAGGTGCTGACAGCGACGGGCGGCCGCGTCGGCGGTGACGAGTGGCGCAACTTCATCCAGACCGGCAAGGTCGCTGCCAAGCAGATGCGCCAGGACGCGTTCTATTACCAGATGGAGCCGCTGATTCAGGAAATGGGCGGCCATGCTGCCGGCACCGGCGTGCAGGCCGCGTACAGCAACTTGATGCAGGGCAAGACGACGGTGCGCGCCGCGAAGCGTCTGGTCGAGCTTGGGCTCGTCGACAAGAAGTCGGTCGAGTACAACACGATCGGCAACGTGAAGCGCATCAAACCGGGCGCGCTGATCGGCGGCGATCTCTTCAACGCGTCTCCGTTCGAGTGGTTGGAGAAGGTGCTGCTGCCGAAGCTGAAGGCGAAGGGCATCACGTCCGACGCCAAGATTCTGGAGGAATTCTCCACGATCATGACCAACGGCAACGGCGCGAACCTGTTCGCCACGATGTACATGCAGCGCGAGCAGATCCACAAGAATGAAAAACTGAATCGTGGCGCGTACGGCATCGACAAGCTGCACGAGCTGGGCCAGAAGCAAACGGAGGGGAAGGAGCTGATCGCGCTCGAGAAGGTGCGCAACCTGCGCACCGTGATCGGCGAGCAGGTGCTGCCCGTGTACAACCGCGCGCTCGAGCTGACGACGAGCATCCTCGAGCGGCTGCTCGGCTTCGCGAAGGAATACCCGAATTTCACGCGTGCGGTCGCGATTGGGGTGGCCGGGCTCGGCGTGCTGCTCGCCGTGCTCGGCACGCTGACGATCGCGCTCGCCGGCATTCTCGGGCCGCTGGCGATCGTGCGCTTCAGCATGTCGATGCTTGGCATTCAGGGCGGCGTCTTCGTGCGTGCGCTCGGCGCCAGCGCCGGTGCGCTGCGCGGCATTTCCCGTGCGGCGTCCGGCGCCGCATCCGGCGTCACCGCCGCCGGCAGAAGCACGCAGTCTGCCGCCGGTCGCATTCGCGCGGCGCTGTCGGGCGCCTGGCAGGCTTCGTCGCCTCGCGCTGCGGCGTCGTCACTGCGCACCTATGTCGCGTCGCTCGCGCAGCGCGTGCCGGCCGCGTGCCAGGCCGCGAAGGCGTCGATCCGGCAATGGGGCGTGTCGACCGTGACCGCGATGAAGGATGGCGCTGGCGCCGCGCGGCAATACACCGTCCAGGTGTGGCGCGCTTTCGCCGCGCAAGCTGCCGCGACACGCGCTGCAGCGGCGTCGCGCTGGACCGCAGCCCGCCAGTATGTCGGCCGGCGCGGCGCGTCCGGCATGGCCGTCGACGCAGCGCGCGGCGGCCTCAACCTGGTCAAGGGCGGCACGATGGGCGCGATCAACGGCGTGCGCGCGGCGCTCGGCGGGCTCGCGCAGACGCTGCTGTTCGTCGGCCGCGCCGCGTTGATGAATCCGATCGGCCTGGTCATTACCGGCATCGCGCTCGCCGCGCTGCTGATCGTGAAGTATTGGGAGCCGATCAAGGCGTTTTTCGCGGGCTTCTGGCAGGGGCTGACCGAGGGCCTGCGCCCGCTCGCGCCGCTGTTCAGCGGCGTGCTCGCGACGCTCGGCGCCGCGTTCGCGCCACTGAAGCCCGTGTTCGACTGGTTGGTCGGTGCCGTGAAGAGTGCGTGGGACTGGATCACGCGTCTGTTGGGGCCGGTCGACACCAGCAAGAAGAGCCTCGACGCGGCGACCAACGCCGGCAAGGGGTTCGGCGCATGGCTCGCCGACATCGTCGTCGTGGCTGCGCAGGCCGCTGCCCGCTTCGTCGAATTCGGCGCCAACATGATGTCCGGCCTGGTCAACGGCATCAAAAGCGGCCTGGGTTCGGTGAAGGATGCGATCGAGTCGGCCGGCGGCAGCGTGATCGGCTGGTTCAAGGAAAAGCTCGGCATCCATTCGCCAAGCCGCGTATTCGCCGCGCTCGGCGGCTTCACGATGGCCGGCCTGGATCAGGGGCTGCGCGAGGGCCAGGACGGGCCGCTGTCGACCGTGCTCGAGGTCGGCAAGCGGATCGTCGCCGCCGGCGCCGGCATCGGCATCACGGGCGCGGCGATCGCCGGCGGCGCACCGCTCACCGTCGACAACCGGCCGCCGCTCACGGCCGCGTCGGCCGCTGCGCGCGCGCCGGCCGCGCCGGCGCCGATCACGATCAACGTGTACGCGGCGCCGGGCATGGACACACATGCGATCGCGCAGGAAGTTCGCCAGGTGCTGCGCCAGGAACAGGCCGCGCGCGAGCGCTCGCGTCTGCGCGATCGCGATTGATGGAGGGTTTCTCATGATGATGGCGCTCGGGCTGTTCGTGTTCAGCCTGTCGACCCTGCCGTACCAGGAGCTGAAGCGCCGGCGCGGCTGGCGCTATGCCAGTAACACCCGCATGGGAAAGAAGCCCGCGCGGCAGTACGTCGGCGAGGATGACGAGACCGTGAATCTGTCGGGCGTGCTGCTGCCCGAGCTGACGGGCGGCGACCTCTCGCTTGCCGTCATCGAAGCGATGGCGAGTCAGCACACCTCCTGGCCGCTGATCGAGGGCACCGGACACATTTACGGCATGTTCACGATCGACAACATCGAAACGACGCGCACGCTGTTTTTCGACGACGGCGCCGCCCGCCGCATTGAATTCTCAATGACGCTGACGCGCTGCGACGACTTCAGCCTGCTCGGCATCGTGACCGACGCCATCAAGGGGGCAATCTCGTTATGAACCTCGCCGACATCCCCGGCGCCGAGCTGGTACAGAAAACCGCGCTGGCCAACGATCGCGTGCCGCGCGCGATCTACTCGATCACGCTGAACGGCAAGAACATCACGAAGAAGTTTGACGGCCGGCTGATCTCGATGACGCTGCAGGACAACCGTGGCTTCGAAGCCGACCAGCTCGACATCAGCCTCGACGATTCGGACGGCGCACTCGAGATCCCGAGTCGGGGCGTCACGCTGAAGCTGTCGATCGGCTGGGCTGGTGCGGCGAACGGCCTGGTCGACAAGGGGGAATTCATGGTCGATGAGGTCCGGCACACCGGGACGCCGGACGTGCTGACGATCCGCGCGCGCAGCGTCGATCTGCGCGCGGGCCTGTCGATCAAGAAAGAGCGGTCCTGGCACCGGCAGACGGTCGGTGCCATCGTGCGTGCGATCGCCAGTCAGAACAAGGTCGAGGCGCGCATCAGCAAGGCCCTCGACGCGCAGCTCGTCGACCACATCGACCAGACGGCCGAATCGGACGCCAATTTGCTGTCGCGCCTGGCGAAGATGTTCGACGCGGTTGCCACCGTGAAGAACGGCCTGTTGCTGTTCATCAAGGCCGGCGAAGCGACCACGGCGAGCGGCAAGCCGCTGCCCGCCGTCACGATCACGCGCGACGTCGGTGATCGCCACGAGTTCGGTGTCGCCGATCGCGACACGTATTCCGGCGTGCAGGCGTTCTACCTCAACACGCGCACCGCGAAGAAACAGTCGACCACCGTCAAGCGGCGCCGGCGCCGCACGACAACGAAGAAGAAGCCGATCGACAAGAGCGGCGACGTGTTGTTCGGCACGGCCGAGAACGTCAAAACGCTACGGCACACGTATGCGAACAAGGGGAACGCGACGCGCGCGGCGAAGGCAGAGTGGGAGAAGTTACAGCGCGGCGTCGCAGAATTCAGCATTGTGCTGGCGCTCGGCCGCCCCGAGCTGATGACCGAATTACCTGTAACCGTGCGCGGTTACAAACGGGTCATTGATGATTGCAACTGGATCATTGCGCGCGTTACACATACGGTCGACGGTAACGGCGGATTTACATCGGACCTCGATCTAGAGGTCAAGGCGAGCGACGTGCCGGACATCGAATCCGACGCGAGCGAGTAGCGCGCCAGATAAATAGGCCGTTTGACGAACCTGTCCGCATTTTTGTGGGCGAGGCGGTTGAACAACGCGTTATCCACGCGCCTGCATAAATCGCTCGCCGAAC
>NZ_QTPP01000056.1 GCF_003853415.1 Burkholderia sp. Bp9142
GGTAAATTTGAGCGGACCAAGCCGCACGTCAACGTTGGTACGATTGGTCACGTTGACCACGGCAAGACGACGCTGACGGCAGCGATCACGACGGTGCTGACGAAGAAGTTCGGCGGCGAAGCGAAGGCCTACGACCAGATCGACGCGGCACCGGAAGAAAAGGCGCGCGGCATCACGATCAACACGGCACACGTCGAGTACGAAACGGCAAACCGCCACTACGCACACGTCGACTGCCCGGGCCACGCTGACTATGTGAAGAACATGATCACGGGCGCAGCGCAGATGGACGGCGCGATCCTGGTTTGCTCGGCAGCAGACGGCCCGATGCCGCAAACGCGTGAGCACATCCTGCTGGCGCGTCAGGTTGGCGTTCCGTACATCATCGTGTTCCTGAACAAGTGCGACATGGTGGACGACGCTGAACTGCTCGAACTGGTCGAGATGGAAGTTCGCGAACTGCTGTCGAAGTACGACTTCCCGGGCGACGACACGCCGATCGTGAAGGGTTCGGCGAAGCTGGCGCTGGAAGGCGACACGGGCGAGCTGGGCGAAGTGGCGATCATGAGCCTGGCAGATGCGCTGGACACGTACATCCCGACGCCGGAGCGTGCAGTTGACGGCGCGTTCCTGATGCCGGTGGAAGACGTGTTCTCGATCTCGGGCCGTGGTACGGTGGTGACGGGTCGTGTCGAGCGCGGCATCGTCAAGGTCGGCGAAGAAATCGAAATCGTCGGTATCAAGCCGACGGTGAAGACGACCTGCACGGGCGTTGAAATGTTCCGCAAGCTGCTGGACCAAGGTCAGGCAGGCGACAACGTCGGTATCCTGCTGCGCGGCACGAAGCGTGAAGACGTGGAGCGTGGCCAGGTTCTGGCGAAGCCGGGTTCGATCACGCCGCACACGCACTTCACGGCTGAAGTGTACGTGCTGAGCAAGGACGAAGGCGGCCGTCACACGCCGTTCTTCAACAACTACCGTCCGCAGTTCTACTTCCGTACGACGGACGTGACGGGCTCGATCGAGCTGCCGAAGGACAAGGAAATGGTGATGCCGGGCGACAACGTGTCGATCACGGTGAAGCTGATCGCTCCGATCGCGATGGAAGAAGGTCTGCGCTTCGCAATCCGCGAAGGCGGCCGTACCGTCGGCGCCGGCGTCGTCGCCAAGATCATCGAGTAAGCCAGTTATTCGTTGATCGACAGTTTTGGGGCTGGCAGCAGCCGGCCCCAGCATGGTTTAGGGGTATAGCTCAACTGGCAGAGCGTCGGTCTCCAAAACCGAAGGTTGGGGGTTCGATTCCCTCTGCCCCTGCCAAAAATCGCCACGTGTCCCACGTGGCATTTGTTTTAAGGTGTTATGGCGAATCCATCCGTCGAAACTGTAAATACCTCCGGCGATAAGCTGATGCTGGCCCTGGGCGTATTGCTGGTCTTGGCCGGATTCGTGGGCTTCTTCTGGCTGGCCAACCAGCAGTGGTATGTCCGCGGTGCCGCATTGGCGGTAGGTATCATCGCCGGCGTGGCCGTCGGTCTGATGTCCGCACCTGGCAAGAGCCTCATCGCGTTTGCCAAGGATTCGTACAAGGAAGTCCGCAAGGTCGTTTGGCCCACCCGCAAGGAAGCAACGCAAACCACACTCGTCGTGTTTGGTTTCGTGCTCGTGATGGCGATTTTCCTCTGGTTGAGTGACAAATCGATCGAATGGGTGATTTTCTCGGCGATTCTGGGTTGGAAATGATATGAGCGATACTCCGGCATCCCCGAGCGGAAAGCGTTGGTACGTCGTGCACGCCTACTCCGGCATGGAGAAGAGCGTGCAACGTGCGCTTCAGGAGCGCATCGAACGTGCTGGCATGCAGGACAAATTCGGTCAGATCCTGGTTCCGACCGAAGAAGTGGTCGAAGTCAAGGGTGGCCACAAGGCTGTAACCGAGCGTCGTTTCTTCCCCGGCTACGTGCTGGTGGAAATGGAAATGACGGACGAAACGTGGCACCTCGTGAAGAACACGGCGAAGGTCACGGGTTTCGTCGGCGGTGCGCGTAACCGCCCGACCCCGATTTCCCCGAAGGAAGTCGAAAAGATCATGTCGCAGATGCAGGAAGGCGTCGAGAAGCCGCGCCCGAAGACCCTGTTCGAAGTTGGCGAGATGGTGCGTGTCAAGGAAGGCCCGTTCACGGACTTCAACGGCACGGTCGAAGAAGTCAACTACGAAAAATCGCGCGTGCGTGTGTCGGTCACCATCTTTGGCCGCTCCACCCCGGTCGAACTCGAGTTCGGCCAGGTCGAAAAAGTTTGATCCCGATTTGGTGGGCAGCCTCGGCTGCCCACCTTCGCGCTTACGGTCCGCGTCATGGCCGTTGAGGAGCGTCAGTAGCCAGCGGCGAACGCGCGTTATCACTCACCGAACGCCGCCTGGCGTTCCAACGAGGTTTACAAATGGCAAAGAAGATTGTCGGCTTTATCAAGCTGCAGATTCCTGCAGGTAAAGCCAACCCGTCGCCGCCGGTCGGTCCGGCACTGGGCCAGCGCGGCCTGAACATCATGGAGTTCTGCAAGGCGTTCAACGCGCAGACTCAAGGCATGGAGCCGGGTCTGCCGGTGCCGGTGGTCATCACGGCATACGCTGACAAGAGCTTCACGTTCGTGATGAAGACGCCGCCGGCGACCGTCCTGATCAAGAAGGCGGCGAAGGTGGACAAGGGCTCGAGCAAGCCGCACACCGACAAGGTCGGTTCGATCACGCGCGCTCAAGCCGAAGAAATCGCGAAGACCAAGATGCCGGACCTTACGGCAGCTGATCTGGACGCAGCCGTTCGCACCATCGCTGGTAGCGCACGCTCGATGGGCATCACTGTGGAGGGCGTGTAAATGGCTAAGATCTCCAAGCGCCGTCAGGCATTTGCCGCCAAGGTCGACCGTCAGAAGCTGTACGCGATCGAAGACGCACTGGCACTCGTGAAGGAATGCGCGAGCGCGAAGTTCAACGAATCGATCGACGTCGCAGTCCAGCTCGGCATCGATGCGAAGAAGTCGGACCAGGTCGTTCGTGGTTCGGTCGTGCTGCCGGCAGGTACGGGCAAGTCGGTTCGCGTTGCCGTGTTCGCGCAAGGCGACAAGGCCGAGCAGGCTCGCGCAGCAGGTGCGGAAATCGTCGGTATGGAAGACCTGGCTGAGCAGATCAAGGCTGGCCAGATGGACTTCGACATCGTGATCGCTTCGCCGGACACGATGCGTATCGTCGGTACGCTCGGTCAGATCCTTGGCCCGCGCGGCCTGATGCCGAACCCGAAGGTCGGCACGGTCACGCCGGACGTCGCGACTGCAGTCAAGAACGCGAAGGCTGGTCAGGTGCAATTCCGTGTCGACAAGGCCGGTATCATCCACGCGACCATCGGCCGTGCATCGTTCGAATCGACCGCACTGCGTTCGAACCTGTCGGCGCTGATCGAAGCGCTGCAGAAGGCCAAGCCGGCAACGAGCAAGGGCGTCTACCTGCGCAAGATCGCACTGTCGAGCACGATGGGCGTCGGCGTGCGTGTCGACCAGGCTACGCTGGCAGCACAGTAAGCAAGTATCCGGGCCGCTTCGTTCGCGAAGCGGCCTACATGGGCTTTGGGCGGTTGTTCGTGCAGCAGCACGGGCAACCGGTTATCAAAGACCGTTGGTGGGACGCAGCAGGCAGGCGATCCCTTAATTCAAGCCAACGCAGATGGCGAACCCGAAAAAGTTTTGCAGTGGTGAAGCCGCAGGTCGTGAAGCGATTCACGGCGTGAGGTGGAAATACTCCTAACGAGGTCGGACGCCGTTGTTGAACGAGGTACGTGAGGTTTCGTGCCGAACGTATCGTTTCTGGAGGCTAACCGTGCCGCTTAATAGAGAAGACAAGCAAGCCGTCGTCGCTGAGGTTGCCGCGCAAGTCGCGAAGGCCCAGACCGTTGTGCTGGCTGAGTATCGTGGAATTGCGGTTGGCGATCTGACCAAGCTGCGCGCGAAAGCGCGTGAGCAACAGGTTTACCTGCGCGTGTTGAAGAACACGCTGGCGCGTCGCGCTGTTGAAGGTACGCCTTTTGCTCCGCTGGCAGAGCAGATGACTGGTCCGCTGATCTACGGCATCTCGGAAGATGCAATTGCCGCTGCTAAGGTCGTCAACGACTTCAGCAAGAGCAATGACAAGTTGGTCATCAAGGCTGGTTCGTTCGATGGCAAGGTGATGGACAAGGCTGGCGTGCAAGCGCTGGCAAGCATCCCGAGCCGCGAAGAACTGCTCTCGAAGCTGCTGTTCGTTATGCAATCGCCTGTTTCGGGCTTCGCGCGTGCTCTGGCCGCGCTCGCCGAGAAGAAGCAAGCGGAAGCTGCGTAAGCGAACGTGCATCAGCGTTACTGATCGCTGGCTGTATCCGAATTCAATTTAGGAGTATTTCAAATGGCAATCGCAAAAGAAGACATCCTGGCAGCAGTCGAAGGGATGACCGTTCTGGAACTGAACGAACTGGTCAAGGCGTTCGAAGAGAAGTTTGGCGTGTCGGCAGCTGCAGTGGCAGTCGCTGGCCCGGCAGGCGGCGGCGCTGCTGCTGCTGCAGAAGAGAAGACCGAATTCACGGTCGTTCTGACTGAAGCAGGCAGCAACAAGGTTGCAGTCATCAAGGCAGTTCGCGAACTGACGGGCCTGGGCCTGAAGGAAGCGAAGGACGTCGTTGACGGCGCACCGAAGGCTGTCAAGGAAGGCGTCGACAAGGCTGCTGCTGAAGAAGCCAAGAAGAAGCTGGAAGACGCGGGCGCGAAGGTCGAAGTCAAGTAAGTTTCGACGCGCTGTGCGAAGGCTGGCGGTATTTTCACCGCCGGCCTTTTTGTGCTTTGTGGGGACGTTATTCTGGCACTCATTCGAGAGCCCGAATAATCGGCCCCAGAAGCCAAAGAAAACCGCCAAATCGTTGTCAATGGTCACGACTGGCGTTTCTCTTTGTCTTCTGAAGCGACTGCAGAAGGCAAGTTTGGTCGGGTAGCGGGCAACACAGGCATCCGCTGCCGTCAGCCAGCGGTTGGTAGCGGCCAACCACCAAGCTTCTCGGCTCGTTCAAGCCGTTGGACGGCCATCGGGTCTCAGTCGGTGAACACTCGGGTTTGAAACGTCCAGGTATTCCGCCTCGATAGCACCCGCCGTGATTCGGAGATCGTATGCAATATTCCTTCACCGAGAAGAAGCGCATTCGCAAGAGTTTCGCGAAGCGCCCCATCGTTCACCAGGTTCCGTTCTTGCTGGCTACCCAGCTTGAATCATTCAGCACGTTTCTGCAAGCCGATGTGCTGGGCACGCAACGCAAGCCTGAAGGTTTGCAGGCCGCATTCACATCGGTATTTCCCATTGTTTCGCACAACGGCTTCGCGCGCCTCGAGTTCGTGAGCTATGCGCTGTCCTCGCCGGCATTCAACATCAAGGAATGCCAGCAGCGGGGCCTGACGTACTGCTCCGCGCTGCGCGCGA
Organism: Burkholderia sp. Bp9142; assembly: GCF_003853415.1. Lineage (GTDB taxonomy): Bacteria > Pseudomonadota > Gammaproteobacteria > Burkholderiales > Burkholderiaceae > Burkholderia. Next base: position 5,486 of record NZ_QTPP01000056.1, read on the forward strand.
AGGTCCGCCTCGTCATCCTCGACAAGGAATCGCCGAACAAGCCGGTCGTCAAGGAAGTGAAGGAGCAGGAAGTGTACATGGGCGAAATTCCGCTCATGACGCCGACGGGCTCGTTCGTCATCAACGGCACCGAGCGTGTCATCGTCTCCCAGCTGCACCGTTCGCCGGGCGTGTTCTTCGAACACGACAAGGGCAAGACGCACAGCTCGGGCAAGCTGCTGTTCTCGGCACGGATCATTCCGTACCGCGGCTCGTGGCTCGACTTCGAATTCGATCCGAAGGACATCCTGTACTTCCGCGTCGACCGTCGCCGCAAGATGCCGGTCACGATCCTGCTGAAGGCCATCGGCCTCACGCCGGAACAGATCCTCGCGAACTTCTTCGTGTTCGACAACTTCACGCTGATGGACGAAGGCGCGCAACTCGAGTTCGTGCCCGAGCGCCTGCGTGGTGAAGTCGCGCGTTTCGACATCACGGATCGCGACGGCAAGGTCATCGTCCAGAAGGACAAGCGGATCAACGCGAAGCACATTCGCGACCTCGAAGCCGCGAAGACCAAGTTCATCTCGGTGCCGGAAGACTATCTGCTCGGCCGCGTGCTGGCGAAGAACGTCGTCGACGGCGACACCGGCGAAGTGATCGCGAGCGCGAACGACGAAGTCACGGAAAGCGTGCTCGAGAAGCTGCGCGAAGCGGGCATCAAGGATATCCAGACGCTCTACACGAACGATCTGGACCAGGGTCCGTACATCTCGTCGACGCTGCGTGTCGACGAAACGACCGACAAGACGGCCGCGCGCATCGCGATCTACCGCATGATGCGTCCGGGCGAACCGCCGACCGAAGAAGCGGTCGAGGCGCTGTTCAACCGTCTGTTCTACAGCGAAGAAGCGTACGACCTGTCGAAGGTCGGCCGCATGAAGTTCAACCGCCGCGTCAGCCGTGACGAGATCACCGGCCCGATGACGCTGCAGGACGACGACATCCTCGCGACGATCAAGATCCTCGTCGAGCTGCGCAACGGCAAGGGCGAAGTGGACGACATCGACCACCTCGGCAACCGTCGTGTGCGTTGCGTCGGCGAACTGGCGGAAAACCAGTTCCGCGCGGGTCTGGTGCGTGTCGAGCGCGCGGTCAAGGAACGCCTCGGCCAGGCCGAAAGCGAAAACCTGATGCCGCACGACCTGATCAACTCGAAGCCGATTTCGTCGGCGATCCGCGAGTTCTTCGGTTCGTCGCAGCTGTCGCAGTTCATGGACCAGACCAACCCGCTGTCGGAAATCACGCACAAGCGCCGTGTTTCCGCACTGGGCCCGGGCGGTCTGACGCGCGAACGCGCAGGCTTCGAAGTGCGTGACGTGCACCCGACCCACTATGGCCGCGTGTGCCCGATCGAAACGCCGGAAGGTCCGAACATCGGCCTGATCAACTCGCTCGCACTGTATGCGCACCTGAACGAGTACGGCTTCCTCGAGACGCCGTATCGCAAGGTCGTGGACAGCAAGGTGACCGACCAGATCGATTACCTGTCGGCGATCGAGGAAGGCCGCTACATGATCGCGCAGGCGAACGCCGCGATCGACGAGAACGGCACGCTGATCGACGAACTCGTGTCGTCGCGTGAAGCCGGCGAAACGATGATGGTCACGCCGGACCGGATCCAGTACATGGACGTCGCACCGTCGCAGATCGTGTCGGTTGCAGCTTCGCTGATTCCGTTCCTCGAGCACGACGACGCGAACCGTGCACTGATGGGTTCGAACATGCAGCGTCAGGCCGTGCCGTGTCTGCGTCCGGAGAAGCCGGTCGTCGGTACGGGCATCGAGCGTACCTGCGCGGTCGACTCGGGCACGACGGTTCAGGCGTTCCGTGGCGGCGTCGTCGACTATGTCGACGCAGGCCGTATCGTGATTCGCGTGAACGACGACGAAGCGGTCGCAGGTGAAGTCGGTGTCGACATCTACAACCTGATCAAGTATACGCGTTCGAACCAGAACACGAACATCAACCAGCGTCCGATCGTGAAGATGGGCGACAAGGTCTCGCGCGGCGACGTGCTGGCCGACGGCGCCTCGACGGACCTGGGCGAGCTCGCGCTCGGCCAGAACATGCTGATCGCGTTCATGCCGTGGAACGGCTACAACTTCGAGGACTCGATCCTGATCTCGGAGAAGGTGGTTGCCGACGATCGCTACACGTCGATCCACATCGAAGAGCTGAACGTCGTTGCACGCGACACGAAGCTCGGGCCGGAAGAAATCACGCGCGACATCTCGAACCTGGCGGAAGTCCAGCTCGGCCGTCTCGACGAATCGGGCATCGTGTACATCGGTGCGGAAGTCGAAGCGGGCGACGTGATGGTCGGCAAGGTCACGCCGAAGGGCGAGACCCAGCTGACGCCGGAAGAGAAGCTGCTGCGCGCGATCTTCGGCGAGAAGGCTTCGGACGTGAAGGACACGTCGCTGCGCGTGCCGTCGGGCATGAGCGGCACCGTGATCGACGTCCAGGTGTTCACGCGTGAAGGCATCCAGCGCGACAAGCGTGCGCAACAGATCATCGACGACGAACTGAAGCGCTATCGTCTCGACCTGAACGACCAGCTGCGCATCGTGGAAGGCGACGCGTTCCAGCGTCTCGCGCGCATGCTCGTGGGCAAGGTCGCGAACGGCGGTCCGAAGAAGCTCGCGAAGGGCACGAAGATCGACCAGGCGTACCTGGAAGATCTCGATCACTACCACTGGTTCGACATCCGCCTCGCGGACGACGAAGCAGCGGCGCAGCTCGAAGCGATCAAGAACTCGATCGAAGAAAAGCGTCACCAGTTCGACCTCGCGTTCGAAGAGAAGCGCAAGAAGCTCACGCAAGGCGACGAACTGCCGCCGGGCGTGCTGAAGATGGTCAAGGTGTACCTCGCGGTGAAGCGCCGTCTGCAGCCCGGCGACAAGATGGCAGGCCGTCACGGTAACAAGGGTGTCGTGTCGAAGATCGTCCCGATCGAAGACATGCCGTACATGGCCGACGGCCGTCCGGCAGACGTCGTGCTGAACCCGCTCGGCGTGCCGTCGCGGATGAACGTGGGTCAGGTTCTGGAAGTGCACCTCGGTTGGGCCGCGAAGGGCCTCGGCTGGCGTATCGGCGAAATGCTGCAGCGTCAGGCGAAGATCGAGGAAATGCGCGTGTTCCTGACGAAGATCTACAACGACTCGGGCCGCCAGGAAGATCTGGAAAGCTTCACCGACGACGAGATCCTCGAACTCGCGAAGAACCTGCGCGAAGGCGTGCCGTTTGCAACGCCGGTGTTCGACGGTGCGACCGAGGAAGAAATGGGCAAGATGCTCGACCTCGCGTTCCCGGACGACATCGCGGAACAACTCGGCATGAATCCGTCGAAGAACCAGGTCCGCCTGTACGACGGCCGCACGGGTGAGATGTTCGAACGTCGCGTGACGCTCGGCTACATGCACTACCTGAAGCTGCACCACCTGGTCGATGACAAGATGCACGCGCGTTCGACGGGCCCGTACTCGCTCGTCACGCAGCAGCCGTTGGGTGGTAAGGCGCAGTTCGGTGGCCAGCGTTTCGGTGAAATGGAAGTGTGGGCACTCGAAGCGTACGGCGCGTCCTACGTGCTGCAGGAAATGCTGACGGTGAAGTCGGACGACGTGAACGGCCGGACGAAGGTTTACGAGAACCTCGTCAAGGGCGATCACGTGATCGATGCAGGCATGCCGGAATCCTTCAACGTGCTCGTGAAGGAAATCCGCTCGCTCGGTATCGACATCGATCTCGACCGCAATTAATCGGACTACGGAGAGAAAGCAATGAAAGCTCTGCTCGATCTATTCAAGCAAGTCCAACAGGAAGAAGTTTTCGACGCGATCAAGATCGGTCTGGCCTCGCCGGACAAGATCCGTTCGTGGTCGTTCGGCGAAGTGAAGAAGCCGGAGACCATCAACTACCGTACGTTCAAGCCGGAACGCGATGGTCTCTTCTGCGCGAAGATCTTCGGGCCGATCAAGGACTACGAGTGCCTGTGCGGCAAGTACAAGCGTCTGAAGCACCGCGGCGTGATCTGCGAGAAGTGCGGCGTCGAAGTGACGCTGGCGAAGGTGCGCCGCGAGCGCATGGGCCACATCGAGCTGGCCTCGCCGGTCGCGCACATCTGGTTCCTGAAGTCGCTGCCGTCGCGTCTGGGCATGGTGCTCGACATGACGCTGCGCGACATCGAACGCGTGCTGTACTTCGAAGCGTACGTGGTGATCGAACCGGGCATGACGCCGCTGAAGGCGCGGCAGATCATGACCGAAGAGGATTACTACAACAAGGTCGAGGAATACGGCGACGAATTCCGTGCCGAGATGGGCGCGGAAGGCGTGCGTGAACTGCTGCGCGCGATCAACATCGACGAGCAGGTCGAGACGCTGCGCACCGAGCTGAAGAACACCGGCTCGGAAGCGAAGATCAAGAAGTACGCGAAGCGCCTGAAGGTCCTCGAGGCATTCCAGCGCTCGGGCATCAAGCCCGAGTGGATGATCCTCGAAGTGCTGCCGGTGCTGCCGCCGGAACTGCGTCCGCTCGTGCCGCTGGACGGCGGCCGTTTCGCGACGTCGGACCTGAACGACCTGTATCGCCGCGTGATCAACCGTAACAACCGGTTGAAGCGCCTGCTCGAGCTGAAGGCCCCTGAAATCATCGTCCGCAACGAAAAGCGGATGCTGCAGGAAGCCGTCGACTCGCTGCTCGACAACGGTCGTCGCGGCAAGGCGATGACGGGCGCGAACAAGCGTCCGCTGAAGTCGCTCGCCGACATGATCAAGGGCAAGGGCGGTCGTTTCCGTCAGAACCTGCTGGGCAAGCGCGTCGACTACTCGGGCCGTTCGGTCATCGTGGTCGGCCCGACGCTGAAGCTGCACCAGTGCGGTCTGCCGAAGCTGATGGCGCTCGAGCTGTTCAAGCCGTTCATCTTCAACAAGCTGGAAGTGATGGGCGTCGCCACGACCATCAAGGCTGCGAAGAAGGAAGTCGAGAACCAGACGCCGGTGGTGTGGGACATCCTCGAAGAGGTGATCCGCGAGCACCCGGTGATGCTGAACCGTGCGCCGACGCTGCACCGTCTCGGTATCCAGGCGTTCGAGCCGGTGCTGATCGAAGGCAAGGCGATCCAGCTGCACCCGCTCGTCTGCGCGGCGTTCAACGCCGACTTCGACGGTGACCAGATGGCCGTTCACGTGCCGCTGTCGCTCGAAGCGCAGATGGAAGCGCGCACGCTGATGCTGGCGTCGAACAACGTGCTGTTCCCGGCCAACGGCGATCCGTCGATCGTGCCGTCGCAGGATATCGTGCTGGGTCTGTACTACGCGACCCGCGAAGCGATCAACGGCAAGGGCGAAGGCCTGTCGTTCACTGGCGTGTCGGAAGTGATCCGCGCGTACGAGAACAAGGAAGTCGAGCTGGCATCGCGCGTCAACGTGCGGATCACCGAAATGGTCCACAACGAGGACACGTCGGAAGGCGCGCCGCAATTCGTGCCGAAGATCTCGCTGTACGCGACGACCGTCGGCCGCGCGATCCTGTCGGAGATCCTGCCGCACGGCCTGCCGTTCTCGGTGCTGAACAAGCCGCTGAAGAAGAAGGAAATCTCGCGCCTGATCAACACCGCATTCCGCAAGTGCGGTCTGCGTGCGACGGTCGTGTTTGCCGACCAGCTGATGCAGTCGGGTTTCCGTCTCGCGACGCGTGCCGGTATCTCGATCTGCGTGGACGACATGCTCGTGCCGCCGCAGAAGGAAACGATCGTCGGCGACGCCGCGAAGAAGGTGAAGGAGTACGACCGCCAGTACATGTCGGGTCTCGTCACCGCGCAGGAACGCTACAACAACGTGGTCGACATCTGGTCGGCAACGTCGGAAGCGGTCGGCAAGGCGATGATGGAGCAGCTGTCGACGGAGCCGGTGACGGACCGCGACGGCAACGAGACGCGCCAGGAGTCGTTCAACTCGATCTACATGATGGCCGACTCGGGCGCCCGGGGTTCGGCGGTGCAGATTCGTCAGCTGGCCGGTATGCGAGGCCTGATGGCGAAGCCGGACGGCTCGATTATCGAGACGCCGATTACCGCGAACTTCCGCGAAGGCCTGAACGTGTTGCAGTACTTCATCTCGACCCACGGTGCACGTAAGGGTCTGGCTGATACGGCACTGAAGACCGCGAACTCGGGTTACCTGACGCGTCGTCTCGTCGATGTCACGCAGGATCTGGTGGTGGTCGAGGACGATTGCGGCACGTCGAACGGCGTGGCGATGAAGGCGCTGGTCGAAGGCGGTGAAGTCGTCGAAGCGCTGCGCGACCGTATCCTCGGCCGCGTCGCGGTTGCGGACGTCGTGAACCCGGAAACGCAGGAAACGCTGTACGAATCGGGTACGCTGCTCGACGAAACGGCGGTCGAGGAAATCGAACGCCTCGGCATCGACGAAGTGCGCGTGCGCACGCCGCTGACCTGCGAAACGCGTTACGGTCTGTGCGCGGCCTGCTACGGCCGTGACCTCGGCCGCGGCTCGCTCGTGAACGTCGGCGAAGCGGTCGGCGTGATCGCGGCTCAGTCGATCGGCGAACCGGGCACGCAGCTGACGATGCGTACGTTCCACATCGGTGGTGCGGCATCGCGTGCGGCAGTGGCGTCGTCGGTCGAAGCGAAGAGCAACGGTATCGTGCGCTTCACGGCGACCATGCGTTACGTCACCAACGCGAAGGGCGAGCAGATCGTCATTTCGCGTTCGGGCGAGGCGCTGATCACCGACGATATCGGCCGCGAGCGCGAACGTCACAAGATCCCGTACGGCGCGACGCTGCTGCAGCTCGACGGCGCGGCGATCAAGGCCGGCACGCAGCTGGCGACGTGGGATCCGATGACGCGTCCGATCATCACCGAGTACGGTGGTACGGTGAAGTTCGAGAACGTCGAGGAAGGCGTGACCGTCGCGAAGCAGATCGACGACGTGACCGGCCTGTCGACGCTGGTCGTGATCGACGTGAAGCGTCGTGGTTCGCAAGCTTCGAAGAGCGTGCGTCCGCAGGTGAAACTGCTCGACGCGAACGGCGACGAAGTGAAGATCCCGGGCACGGAACACGCAGTGCAGATCGGCTTCCAGGTCGGCGCACTGATCACCGTGAAGGACGGCCAGCAAGTGCAGGTGGGTGAAGTGCTCGCACGTATCCCGACCGAAGCGCAGAAGACGCGTGACATTACCGGCGGTCTGCCGCGGGTGGCGGAACTGTTCGAAGCGCGTTCGCCGAAGGATGCCGGCATTCTCGCGGAAGTCACCGGTACGACGTCGTTCGGCAAGGACACGAAGGGCAAGCAGCGTCTCGTCATCACGGACCTCGAAGGCAATCAGCACGAGTTCCTGATCGCGAAGGAAAAGCAGGTGCTGGTCCACGATGCTCAGGTCGTCAACAAGGGCGAAATGATCGTGGACGGCCCGGCCGATCCGCACGACATCCTGCGTCTGCAGGGTATCGAGGCGCTGTCGCGCTACATCGTCGACGAAGTGCAGGACGTGTATCGTCTGCAGGGCGTGAAGATCAACGACAAGCACATCGAGGTGATCGTTCGCCAGATGCTGCGTCGTGTGCAGATCACCGATAACGGCGATACGCGCTTCATCCCGGGAGAACAGGTCGAGCGTTCCGACATGCTGGACGAGAACGATCGCATGATCGCCGAGGACAAGCGCCCAGCTTCGTACGACAACGTGCTCCTCGGTATCACGAAGGCGTCGCTGTCGACCGACTCGTTCATCTCGGCGGCATCGTTCCAGGAAACGACCCGCGTGCTGACCGAAGCGGCGATCATGGGCAAGCGCGACGATCTGCGCGGCCTGAAGGAAAACGTGATCGTCGGCCGTCTGATCCCGGCCGGTACGGGTCTCGCGTTCCACAAGGCGCGCAAGGCGAAGGAGATGTCCGACCGCGAGCGTTTCGACCAGATCGCAGCGGAAGAGGCATTCGACTTCGGTACGCCGAGCACGCCGGCGGAAGAGCCGCAACACCCGGCAGCCGAGTAAGCACGGGCGGCGCGAGCCGCCTCGCGGTGCTGTATTCGCTGTCATCGAAACCGCCCGGTCCGCCGGGCGGTTTTTTTTATCCGCCGTGCACGTGCATGACGGGCTTGCCGCGCGACTGCGCAGGCCCGTCATGCGCGCGCACGAACCCTGTCCGATTGGCCAACGATGCACGATTCGCCGCGCGTTGCGCGAGCGGGTTGTTAAAATTGCGGTCATCGTTCCGCCGTCCACTTTCTCGTTCATGTCCCGCGCCCTCGAAATCCTCGACGAAGTCTTTGGTTATTCCGCATTTCGCGGCCAGCAGGGCGAGATCGTCGAACACGTCGCCGGCGGCGGCGATTGCCTCGTGCTGATGCCGACGGGCGGCGGCAAGTCGCTGTGCTACCAGATTCCGGCGCTGCTGCGCCGCGAGGCCGGGCAGGGGGCGGGCATCGTCGTGTCGCCGCTGATCGCGCTGATGCAGGACCAGGTCGCCGCGCTCAGCGAAGTCGGCGTGCGCGCGGCCTACCTGAACTCGACGCTGTCGGGCGCCGAAGCCGCGGCGACCGAGCGCGCGCTGCGCGAAGGCGAGATCGACCTGCTGTACGTCGCGCCCGAGCGACTGATGACCGCGCGCTTCCTCGACCTGCTCGAGCGCGCGAAGATCGGCCTGTTCGCGATCGACGAGGCGCACTGCGTGTCGCAGTGGGGACATGACTTCCGTCCCGAATACATTCAGCTGTCGGTGCTGCACGAGCGCTTCCCGTCGGTGCCGCGCATCGCGTTGACGGCGACCGCCGACGCGATCACGCGCGACGAGATCATCCATCGGCTCGCGCTCGACGACGCGCGCGTGTTCGTGTCGAGCTTCGATCGGCCGAACATCCGCTACCGGATCGTCGAGAAGGACAACGCGCGTTCGCAGCTGCTCGACTTCATCCGCGCCGAGCACACGAACGCGGACGGCACGACCGACGCCGGCGTCGTCTACTGCCTGTCGCGCCGCAAGGTCGAGGAAACGGCCGAGTGGCTGAAGGCGCAGGGCGTGCGCGCGCTGCCGTATCACGCGGGGATGGAGTTCGAGGTGCGGCAGAGGCACCAGGAAATGTTCCAGCGCGAGGAAGGCATCGTCATGTGTGCGACGATCGCGTTCGGCATGGGCATCGACAAGCCGGACGTGCGCTTCGTCGCGCACCTCGACTTGCCGAAGAGCGTCGAAGGCTACTACCAGGAAACGGGCCGTGCGGGCCGCGACGGGATGCCGGCGAACGCGTGGATGGCGTATGGGCTCGGCGATGTCGTCCAGCAGCGCAAGATGATCGACGAGTCCGATGCGGACGACGCGCACAAGCGCGTGCAGACGTCGAAGCTCGACGCGCTGCTCGGGCTGTGCGAGACGATCTCGTGCCGGCGCGTGCGGCTCTTGAACTACTTCGGCGAGGCGAGTCAGCCGTGCGGCAACTGCGACACATGCCTCGAGCCGCCCGATTCGTGGGACGCGACGCGCGAGGCGCAGATGGCGCTGTCGTGCGTGTTCCGCGCGCAGCGCGCGAGCGGCTTCAACTTCGGCTCGAGCCATTTGATCGAGATCCTGCGCGGCGGCCGCACCGAGAAGGTGCTGCAGCGCGGCCATGACCAGCTCAGCACGTTCGGGATCGGCGCGTCGCTGTCCGAACCCGAGTGGCGCGCGATTTTCCGGCAGCTCGTCGCGTACGGCTACCTGGCGGTCGATCACGGCGGTTTCGGCGCGCTCATGCTGACCGAGGCAGCGAAGCCGGTCCTGAAGAACGAGGAGAAGGTCACGCTGCGCCGCTACGTGAAGCCGCAGCGCACGCGCCAGTCGTCGAGCCGCAGCGGCACCCGCGTCGACCCGACGGCCGGCATGGGCACGCGCGAGCGCGCCCGCTGGGACGCGCTGCGCGCATGGCGCGCGGAAACCGCGAAGTCCGACGGCGTGCCGGCCTACGTGATCTTCCACGACGCGACGCTCGCCGAGATCGCGCGCAATGCGCCGGAGACGATCGACGACCTGCGCCACATCCCCGGCATGGGCGTGCGCAAGCTCGAGCGCTTCGGCGACGAGATCATCGACGTCGTCGAATCGGCCTGACGCAGGTGTTCGGGCCCTTCCGGTAAACCGATCGCGCGGCCGGCAAATCACGCAAGCCGTTGACTTAGTTGGCATTTCCGGAATATGATGTTGGGTTCCGGTATTCGGTGGGCCGAGTCGCGTTCGAAGGTTCGTGTCCGTATCGCCGGTTCGGAAGTCAACTGTGCGCCGATTCTCGCTTTGCCCGAAATCGATGTGCAGATTTTGTTCAATTTCAGGAATAAACAATGCCAACCATCAACCAACTGGTTCGCAAAGGCCGTCAGTCGGAAACGACGAAGAGCAAGAGCCCGGCCCTGCAGGACTGCCCCCAGCGTCGCGGCGTGTGCACCCGTGTGTACACGACGACGCCGAAGAAGCCGAACTCGGCACTCCGTAAGGTCGCCAAGGTTCGTCTGACGAACGGCTTCGAAGTGATTTCGTACATCGGTGGTGAAGGCCACAACCTGCAGGAACACTCGGTTGTGCTGATCCGCGGCGGCCGTGTGAAGGACTTGCCGGGTGTGCGTTACCACATGGTTCGCGGCTCGCTGGATACCCAGGGCGTCAAGGACCGTAAGCAAGCGCGCTCGAAGTACGGCGCGAAGCGTGCAAAGGCTGCCAAGTAAGCAGTTTTTGATCAGGGATCGCCGCAGGGCGGTCAAGGCGGGAGTGCCGGATTGCCGGTGCTGTCGAGTAAGTGGTCACCCGGCCAAGCTGGTTAGTCGTGAAGATGTGATCGGGTTTGTTGGTGGCCGCGGGGCTGGAACCAGCTCCAACTGAACAGGTAAAGGAAGAATCATGCCGCGTCGTCGCGAAGTCCCCAAGCGGGAAGTGTTGCCGGATCCGAAGTTCGGCAACGTTGATGTAGCCAAGTTCATGAACATGCTGATGCTGTCCGGCAAGAAGTCGGTCGCAGAGCGCATCGTTTATGGCGCATTCGAACAAATCCAGACCAAGGGTGGCAAGGACCCGCTGGAAGTGTTCACGGTTGCGCTCAACAACGTGAAGCCGGTGGTCGAAGTGAAGAGCCGCCGCGTTGGTGGTGCCAACTATCAGGTTCCGGTCGAAGTGCGCCCGTCGCGTCGTATGGCATTGGCGATGCGCTGGCTGCGTGAGGCTGCGAAGAAGCGCAGCGAGAAGTCGATGGCTCTGCGCCTGGCAGGTGAACTCTCCGAAGCGGCCGAAGGCCGTGGCGGCGCGATGAAGAAGCGCGACGAAGTTCACCGCATGGCAGAAGCCAACCGCGCGTTCTCGCATTTCCGTTTCTAAGCGCCTGGCTGGGCTGTTAGCGGAAATAAATTCCGGGCGGGTGCGCTTTTCAGGCGCCTCGCCCGTTTGTGTTGAAGCGTGATGCAGCAGGGCTGCATCACGTCATCCCAGTAGAGGATCAAAGTGGCTCGCAAGACTCCTATCGAGCGCTACCGCAATATCGGTATTAGCGCTCACATCGACGCCGGCAAAACGACGACGACCGAGCGCATTCTGTTTTACACCGGTGTGAACCACAAGATCGGTGAAGTTCACGACGGCGCAGCCACGATGGACTGGATGGAGCAGGAACAGGAGCGTGGCATCACGATCACGTCCGCTGCTACCACGGCCTTCTGGAAGGGCATGGGCGGCAACTATCCGGAACACCGCATCAACATCATCGACACCCCGGGCCACGTCGACTTCACGATCGAAGTGGAGCGTTCGATGCGCGTGCTCGACGGCGCGTGCATGGTGTACTGCGCAGTGGGCGGCGTGCAGCCGCAGTCGGAAACGGTGTGGCGCCAGGCTAACAAGTACAAGGTGCCCCGTCTCGCGTTCGTCAACAAGATGGACCGTACCGGCGCGAACTTCTTCAAGGTCTACGACCAGCTCCGTCTGCGCCTGAAGGCAAACCCGGTTCCGGTCGTGGTGCCGATCGGCGCGGAAGAAGGCTTCAAGGGCGTCGTCGACCTGATCAAGATGAAGGCGATCATTTGGGACGAGGCGTCGCAAGGTACCAAGTTCGACTACGTCGACATCCCGGCTGAACTCGTCGACACATGCGACGAATGGCGCGAAAAGATGGTCGAAGCGGCTGCCGAGTCGAACGAAGACCTGATGAACAAGTATCTGGAAGCGGGCGAGTTGACCGAAGCCGAGATCGTGAAGGGTCTGCGTGACCGTACGATCGCGTGCGAAATCCAGCCGATGCTGTGCGGTACCGCGTTCAAGAACAAGGGCGTGCAGCGTATGCTCGACGCCGTGATCGATTTCCTGCCGTCGCCGGTCGACATTCCGCCGGTTACGGGCGAACTCGAAAATGGCGAGAAGACGGAGCGCCGTGCTGCCGACGACGAGAAGTTCTCGGCACTCGCGTTCAAGATCATGACCGACCCGTTCGTCGGCCAGCTGATCTTCTTCCGCGTCTACTCGGGCGTTGTCAATTCGGGCGACACGCTGCTCAATGCGACCAAGGACAAGAAGGAACGTCTCGGCCGTATTCTGCAGATGCACGCGAACCAGCGCGAAGAAATCAAGGAAGTTCGCGCGGGCGACATCGCTGCTGCGGTCGGCCTGAAGGAAGCGACCACGGGCGACACGCTGTGCGATCCGGCTCATCCGATCGTGCTCGAGCGCATGATTTTCCCGGAGCCGGTGATTTCGCAGGCAGTCGAGCCGAAGACGAAGGCTGACCAGGAAAAGATGGGCCTGGCGCTCAACCGTCTCGCTCAGGAAGATCCGTCGTTCCGCGTGCAGACCGACGAAGAATCGGGTCAAACGATCATTTCGGGCATGGGCGAACTCCACCTCGAAATTCTCGTCGACCGGATGAAGCGTGAATTCGGCGTGGAAGCGACCGTCGGCAAGCCGCAGGTGGCGTACCGCGAAACCATTCGCAAGTCGGCCGCGGACGTCGAAGGCAAGTTTGTCAAGCAGTCGGGCGGCCGTGGTCAGTATGGTCATGCGGTCATTACGCTCGAGCGCAGCGAACTGGGCAAGGGCTACGAGTTCATCGACGCGATCAAGGGCGGCGTGATCCCGCGCGAGTACATTCCGTCGGTTGACAAGGGTATCCAGGAAACGCTGAAGAGCGGCGTGCTGGCAGGCTTCCCGGTCGTCGACGTGAAGGTCACGCTGACGTTCGGTTCGTACCACGACGTCGACTCGAACGAAAATGCGTTCCGCATGGCTGGTTCGATGGCGTTCAAGGAAGCGATGCGCCGCGCTGATCCGGTTCTGCTTGAACCGATGATGGCCGTGGAAGTGGAAACGCCGGAAGACTTCATGGGTAACGTGATGGGCGACCTGTCGGGTCGTCGCGGCATTATCCAGGGCATGGACGACATGGTGGGCGGCGGCAAGATCGTGCGCGCTGAAGTGCCGCTGTCGGAAATGTTCGGCTACTCCACGTCGCTGCGTTCGCTGACGCAGGGTCGCGCAACGTACACGATGGAGTTCAAGCACTACGCTGAAGCTCCGAAGAACGTTGCAGAAGCGATCATCAGCGCGAAGTCGAAGTAATTCGCTATCACAATCGATTATTTTTGAAAGAAGAGAATCATGGCAAAAGGTAAATTTGAGCGGACCAAGCCGCACGTCAACGTTGGTACGATTGGTCACGTTGACCACGGCAAGACGACGCTGACGGCAGCGATCACGACGGTGCTGACGAAGAAGTTCGGCGGCGAAGCGAAGGCCTACGACCAGATCGACGCGGCACCGGAAGAAAAGGCGCGCGGCATCACGATCAACACGGCACACGTCGAGTACGAAACGGCAAACCGCCACTACGCACACGTCGACTGCCCGGGCCACGCTGACTATGTGAAGAACATGATCACGGGCGCAGCGCAGATGGACGGCGCGATCCTGGTTTGCTCGGCAGCAGACGGCCCGATGCCGCAAACGCGTGAGCACATCCTGCTGGCGCGTCAGGTTGGCGTTCCGTACATCATCGTGTTCCTGAACAAGTGCGACATGGTGGACGACGCTGAACTGCTCGAACTGGTCGAGATGGAAGTTCGCGAACTGCTGTCGAAGTACGACTTCCCGGGCGACGACACGCCGATCGTGAAGGGTTCGGCGAAGCTGGCGCTGGAAGGCGACACGGGCGAGCTGGGCGAAGTGGCGATCATGAGCCTGGCAGATGCGCTGGACACGTACATCCCGACGCCGGAGCGTGCAGTTGACGGCGCGTTCCTGATGCCGGTGGAAGACGTGTTCTCGATCTCGGGCCGTGGTACGGTGGTGACGGGTCGTGTCGAGCGCGGCATCGTCAAGGTCGGCGAAGAAATCGAAATCGTCGGTATCAAGCCGACGGTGAAGACGACCTGCACGGGCGTTGAAATGTTCCGCAAGCTGCTGGACCAAGGTCAGGCAGGCGACAACGTCGGTATCCTGCTGCGCGGCACGAAGCGTGAAGACGTGGAGCGTGGCCAGGTTCTGGCGAAGCCGGGTTCGATCACGCCGCACACGCACTTCACGGCTGAAGTGTACGTGCTGAGCAAGGACGAAGGCGGCCGTCACACGCCGTTCTTCAACAACTACCGTCCGCAGTTCTACTTCCGTACGACGGACGTGACGGGCTCGATCGAGCTGCCGAAGGACAAGGAAATGGTGATGCCGGGCGACAACGTGTCGATCACGGTGAAGCTGATCGCTCCGATCGCGATGGAAGAAGGTCTGCGCTTCGCAATCCGCGAAGGCGGCCGTACCGTCGGCGCCGGCGTCGTCGCCAAGATCATCGAGTAATATCGACGATCCGCGGATCCCTCCGGGGTCCGCGATTCCACGGTAGGCAGTTGTGCCGTCGAAACCGGGTGTCCAGTTTGATCTGGCGCCCGGTTTTGTCTTTGTGGCGCGCATCGCTGCATTGACAAACGCACACCACCGCTCCGAATTTTCGTGTAGAATCGCGGGCTTAGCAGTGGAAGTACCGTTCGGGACGTGTCGCCTCGCTCCCCGCAGGCAACAGGTTTCGCGTTCTTTTAGTGTCCGGCGATGCAACATCGCCTCGCTCTTTTCAAGGAATCGTCATGCAGCAACAGAAAATCCGCATTCGCCTGAAGGCTTTCGACTATCGTCTGATCGATCAATCGGCTGCCGAGATCGTCGATACCGCGAAGCGGACTGGCGCAATCGTCCGTGGCCCGGTGCCGCTGCCGACGCGCATCCAGCGTTTTGACATCCTGCGTTCGCCGCACGTCAACAAGACGTCGCGCGATCAGCTCGAAATCCGTACCCACCAGCGCCTGATGGACATCGTCGATCCGACCGACAAGACGGTTGACGCGCTGATGAAGCTCGACCTGCCGGCTGGCGTCGACGTGGAAATCAAGCTGCAGTAAGGCTTTCGGCGCCAACCGGCATGCCGGGCGGTGCTAAGTCTTTGTATTGCTTGCGGAAATCGAGAAGTCGGGCTATACTGCTTGGCTTTTCGCGTATTCGCGTAAAAAAGTTGGGCCTTGCGTGCCCGGCATTTTGTAAATCAGCCCCGACCAATCGCAGTCGGGAATGGAGAAAATGATGAGCCTTGGACTCGTAGGTCGCAAGGTTGGCATGACCCGTATCTTCACGGCTGAAGGGGATTCGATTCCCGTCACCGTGCTGGACGTGTCGGACAACCGCGTGACGCAGATCAAGACTGTTGAAACCGACGGCTACACGGCCGTGCAGGTTGCATTCGGCTCCCGCCGCGCATCGCGCGTGACGAAGCCGCTGGCAGGTCATCTCGCCAAAGCCGGTGTCGAAGCCGGTGAAGTCCTCAAGGAATTCCGCATTGACGCGGCCAAGGCAGCTGAGCTGTCGAATGGCGCCGTGGTCGGTGCTGATCTTTTCGAAGTAGGCCAGAAGGTCGACGTGCAAGGCGTGTCGATCGGTAAGGGCTACGCCGGTACGATCAAGCGTTACAACTTCTCCTCCGGCCGTGCCACGCACGGTAACTCGCGCTCGCACAATGTGCCGGGCTCGATCGGTATGGCGCAGGATCCGGGTCGTGTTTTCCCGGGTAAGCGCATGACGGGTCACCTCGGTGACGTTACGGTGACGGTGCAGAACCTCGAAATTGCTCGTATCGACGCAGAGCGCAAGCTGCTGCTCGTCAAGGGTGCGATTCCGGGCGCGAAGGGCGGCAAGGTTTTCGTGACGCCGGCCGTCAAGACCAAGGGGGCGAAATAATGGAACTCAAGCTCCTGAATGAAAATGGTCAGGAAGGTGCAGTGGTCAACGCGTCGGACGTCGTGTTCGGTCGTGACTACAACGAAGCGCTGATCCACCAGGTCGTCGTCGCGTACCAGGCGAATGCTCGCCAGGGTAACCGCGCACAGAAGGACCGTGAGCAAGTCAAGCACACCACCAAGAAGCCGTGGCGTCAGAAGGGTACGGGCCGCGCTCGTGCCGGTATGTCGTCGAGCCCGTTGTGGCGTGGCGGTGGTCGCATCTTCCCGAACTCGCCGGAAGAAAACTTCTCGCACAAGGTCAACAAGAAGATGCATCGCGCAGGTCTCTGCTCGATCTTCTCGCAGCTGGCCCGTGAAGGCCGTCTGTCGGTCGTCGAGGACATCATCCTCGAAGCGCCGAAGACCAAGCTGCTGGCTGACAAATTCAAGACCATGGGTCTCGACTCCGTGCTGATCATTACGGATACGGTCGACGAGAACCTGTACCTGGCTTCGCGCAACCTGCCGCACGTGGCGATTGTCGAGCCGCGCTACGCTGACCCGCTGTCGCTGATCTACTTCAAGAAAGTGCTGGTCACGAAGGCTGCGGTCGCCCAGATCGAGGAGTTGCTGTCATGAGCGAGATTCGCAAGAACGATCATCGTTTGATGCAGGTCCTGCTCGCACCGGTGATCTCGGAAAAGGCGACGCTGGTTGCCGACAAGAACGAGCAAGTCGTGTTCGAAGTCGCACCGGATGCCACGAAGCAGGAAGTGAAGGCGGCCGTCGAGCTGCTGTTCAAGGTTGAAGTTGATTCGGTCAACGTGCTGGTTCAGAAGGGCAAGCAAAAGCGCTTCGGCCGTTCGATGGGCCGCCGCAAGGACGTGAAGAAGGCGTACGTTTGCCTGAAGCCCGGCCAGGAAATCAACTTTGAAGCGGAGGCCAAGTAATCATGGCAATCGTTAAAGTTAAACCGACATCGCCGGGTCGCCGCGCGATGGTCAAGGTGGTCAACAAGAACCTGCACCAGGGCAAGCCGTTCGCGGCACTGCTCGACTCGCAGAGCTCGACCGCCGGCCGTAACAACAACGGTCGTATCACCACGCGTCACAAGGGTGGTGGTCACAAGCAGCACTACCGTATCGTCGATTTCCGTCGCACGAAGGATGGCATCCCGGCAAAGGTCGAGCGTCTCGAGTACGACCCGAACCGTAGCGCGAACATCGCGCTGGTGCTCTACGCAGACGGCGAGCGTCGCTACATCATCGCCCCGAAGGGCCTGACCGTCGGCCAACAGCTGATGTCGGGTTCGGAAGCGCCGATCCGCGCAGGCAACACGCTGCCGATCCGCAACATTCCGGTCGGTACGACGATCCACTGCATCGAGATGCTGCCGGGCAAGGGCGCGCAAATGGCGCGTTCGGCTGGCACGTCGGCCATGCTGCTGGCACGTGAAGGCGTCTACGCGCAGGTTCGTCTGCGTTCGGGCGAAATCCGTCGCGTGCACATCGAGTGCCGTGCAACGATCGGTGAAGTCGGCAACGAAGAGCATAGCCTGCGCCAAATCGGCAAGGCTGGCGCGAACCGCTGGCGCGGTATCCGCCCGACGGTGCGTGGCGTTGCGATGAACCCGGTTGATCACCCGCACGGTGGTGGTGAGGGCAAGACGGCTGCAGGTCGCGACCCGGTGAGCCCGTGGGGTACGCCGGCTAAGGGTTACCGCACCCGCAGCAACAAGCGCACGACGACGATGATCGTCCAGCGCCGTCACAAGCGTTAAGGAGTAGGCAATGGCACGTTCTGTAAAAAAAGGTCCGTTCTGCGACGCCCATTTGCTGAAGAAAGTTGAGGCGGCTGCAGCTTCGCGCGACAAAAAGCCGATCAAGACCTGGTCGCGTCGCTCGACGATTCTGCCGGATTTCATCGGCCTGACGATCGCTGTTCACAACGGCCGTCAACACGTTCCGGTGTACATCTCGGAAAACATGGTCGGCCACAAGCTTGGCGAGTTCGCACTGACCCGTACGTTCAAGGGTCACGCGGCCGACAAGAAGGCCAAGAAATAAGGGGCAATCAAGATGGAAGTGAAAGCAATTCATCGCGGTGCCCGCATCTCGGCGCAAAAAACGCGCCTTGTGGCTGACCAGATCCGCGGTTTGCCGGTCGACAAGGCGCTGAACGTTCTGACGTTCTCGCCGAAGAAGGCGGCTGGCATCGTGAAGAAGGTTGTGCTGTCGGCAATCGCGAATGCGGAGCACAACGAAGGCGCTGATATCGACGAGCTCAAGATCAAGAGCATCTATGTCGACAAGGCTGCATCGCTCAAGCGTTTCACCGCGCGCGCCAAGGGCCGCGGTAACCGCATCGAGAAGCAATCCTGTCACATCACTGTGACGGTCGGGAATTAAGGAGCCATACGATGGGACAGAAAATTCATCCGACTGGCTTCCGCCTGGCTGTCAGCCGTAATTGGGCTTCGCGTTGGTACGCGAACAACAACAATTTCGCGGCGATGCTGCAGGAAGACATCGGTGTTCGTGAATACCTGAAGAAGAAGCTGAAGAACGCTTCGGTCGGTCGGGTCGTCATCGAGCGTCCGGCGAAGAACGCGCGCATCACGATTTACAGCTCGCGTCCGGGCGTCGTCATCGGCAAGAAGGGCGAGGATATCGAACAGCTGAAGACGGAACTGCAGCGCCGCATGGGCGTGCCGGTTCACGTCAACATCGAAGAGATCCGCAAGCCGGAAACCGATGCGCAACTGATCGCTGACTCGATCACGCAACAGCTCGAGCGCCGGATCATGTTCCGTCGCGCGATGAAGCGTGCGATGCAGAACGCGATGCGTCTGGGTGCCCAGGGCATCAAGATCATGAGCGCAGGCCGTCTGAACGGTATCGAAATCGCTCGTACGGAGTGGTATCGCGAAGGTCGCGTGCCCCTTCATACGCTGCGTGCCGACATCGACTACGCGACTTCGGAAGCGAAGACGACCTACGGGATCATCGGCGTCAAGGTGTGGGTGTACAAGGGCGACACGCTCGGCCGCAACGACGCGCCGGTGGTCGAAGAAGTAGCCGAAGACAAGCGTCCGCGTCGCAATGCGCGTCCGGGCGACCGTCGTCCGCGCCGTGACGGCGAAGGCGGCGCTCCGGGTGCTCGTCGTGGCGCACCGCGCCGTGGCGCCGGCAAGCCCGAAGACGGCAAGACTGGAGAATAACGATGCTGCAACCGAAACGCAGGAAGTATCGTAAAGAGCAGAAGGGGCGTAACACCGGCAAGGCGACGCGCGGCAACGCAGTGTCGTTCGGTGACTTCGGCCTGAAGGCGATCGGTCGCGGTCGTTTGACCGCACGTCAAATTGAAGCGGCGCGTCGTGCAATGACGCGTCACATCAAGCGTGGCGGCCGCATCTGGATCCGGATCTTCCCGGACAAGCCGATTTCGCAAAAGCCGGCAGAAGTGCGTATGGGTAACGGTAAGGGTAACCCGGAGTACTACGTCGCCGAGATCCAGCCGGGCAAGATGCTCTATGAAATGGACGGCGTAACCGAAGAACTGGCACGCGAAGCGTTCCGTCTGGCTGCAGCCAAGCTGCCGCTGAAGACGGCATTCATCGTGCGCCAGCTCGGCGCCTAAGGAGAAAACATGAAGGCTTCCGAACTTCTCCAGAAAGACCAGGCCGCGCTCAACAAGGAGCTGGCGGACCTGCTGAAGGCGCAATTCGGCCTGCGCATGCAACTCGCGACCCAGCAGCTCACGAACACGAGCCAGCTGAAGAAGGTTCGTCGCGACATCGCACGTGTGCGGACCGTCATGACTCAGAAGGCGAACCAGAAATGAACGATAGCGTGAAAACCTCGCTGAAGCGGACGCTGGTCGGTCGGGTCGTCAGCAACAAGATGGACAAGACCGTCACCGTGCTGATCGAGCACCGCGTCAAGCACCCGATCTACGGCAAGTATGTCGTGCGCTCGAAGAAGTACCACGCGCATGATGAAGCGAACACCTGCAACGAAGGCGATCTCGTCGAAATCCAGGAAACTCGTCCTGTTTCGAAGACGAAGGCCTGGGCGGTGTCGCGCCTCGTCGAAGCAGCTCGCGTCATCTAAGCGGGCAGCGCAGTAGGCAGTAACAGGCACTTCGGCACGAAGTGCTTGAAATCGCAAAGTTTTTGCTTGCGTGACCAGGGTTATTTGTTATAATCCTGGTCTTCCCTCTTTATGGGAGCCCCGTCGCGGGCGAAAT
Organism: Burkholderia sp. Bp9142; assembly: GCF_003853415.1. Lineage (GTDB taxonomy): Bacteria > Pseudomonadota > Gammaproteobacteria > Burkholderiales > Burkholderiaceae > Burkholderia. The sequence goes on from NZ_QTPP01000056.1 coordinate 25,999, forward strand.
TGGTGGGGGAAGCGGACTGGCGCCAGCCTGTCTGAAAGATTCACCGAATTGCGATGGCGGGTTTCGTTTGCCGTCGCTGCTGTTCCAACCCAAGCAGCCGATTGGCTGACGGGACCAAGACTGACCGAATGCATCATGGTGGTGCATCCGGATTAAGTTGGGAAAGACAAACCATGATCCAGACCGAATCTCGGCTCGAAGTAGCCGACAACACGGGTGCGCGTGAAGTCATGTGCATCAAGGTGCTCGGCGGCTCGAAGCGTCGTTATGCCGGCATTGGCGACATCATCAAGGTGACCGTCAAAGAAGCAACGCCGCGCGGGCGCGTGAAGAAAGGCGAAATCTACAACGCCGTGGTGGTCCGCACCGCCAAGGGTGTTCGCCGTCAAGACGGCTCGCTGATCAAGTTCGACGGCAACGCCGCTGTGCTTTTGAATAACAAGCTTGAGCCGATCGGCACCCGTATCTTCGGGCCGGTGACGCGTGAGCTGCGTAGCGAACGATTCATGAAGATCGTTTCGCTGGCGCCGGAAGTGCTGTAAGGAGTCGCGATGAACAAGATTCGCAAAGGTGACGAAGTCATCGTCGTCACTGGCAAAGACAAGGGCAAGCGCGGCGTCGTGCTGGCTGTCGGTGCAGAACATGTGACGGTTGAGGGTATCAACCTCGTCAAGAAGCATGTGAAGCCGAACCCGATGAAGGGTACGACGGGCGGCGTGGAAGCGAAGACGATGCCCCTGCATATTTCGAACGTCGCACTGGTCGACGCGAATGGCAAGGCGTCGCGTGTTGGCATCAAGGTCGAGGAAGGCAAGAAGGTTCGCTTCCTGAAGACGACCGGTGCCGTACTGAGCGCCTGACGCAGCGGAGTAAAAAATGGCTCGTTTTCAAGAGTTTTACAAAGAAAAGGTTGTGCCCGGCCTGATCGAGAAGTTCGGTTACAAGTCGGTCATGGAAGTGCCGCGCATCACCAAGATCACGCTGAACATGGGTCTTGGCGAAGCGATCGCTGACAAGAAGATCATCGAGAACGCCGTTGGCGACCTCACGAAGATCGCTGGTCAGAAGCCGGTCGTCACGAAGGCACGCAAGGCAATCGCAGGCTTCAAGATCCGCCAGGGTTACCCGATCGGCGCGATGGTGACGCTGCGTGGTCAAGCGATGTACGAATTCCTCGACCGTTTCGTGACCGTTGCCCTGCCCCGCGTGCGTGACTTCCGCGGCGTGTCGGGTCGTGCCTTCGATGGCCGCGGCAATTACAACATCGGTGTGAAAGAGCAGATCATTTTCCCCGAAATCGACTACGACAAGATCGACGCACTGCGTGGGCTGAACATCAGCATCACGACGACTGCGAAGACCGACGACGAAGCAAAGGCTCTGCTCGCCAGCTTCAAGTTCCCGTTCAGAAACTGAGGTTACCGTGGCTAAACTGGCACTGATCGAACGTGAAAAGAAGCGCGCCCGCCTGGTCGCGAAGTTCGCAGCAAAGCGCGAAGCGCTGAAGGCGATCGTCGAAGACCAAAGCAAGTCGGAAGAAGAGCGCTACGAAGCACGCCTGGAGCTGCAGCAACTGCCCCGCAACGCAAACCCGACCCGCCAGCGTAACCGCTGCGCGATCACGGGCCGTCCGCGTGGCACGTTCCGTAAATTCGGCCTCGCGCGTAACAAGATTCGTGAAATCGCATTCCGTGGCGAGATTCCTGGCCTGACCAAGGCGAGCTGGTAATAGGAGAAACGTAAATGAGCATGAGTGATCCTATCGCCGATATGCTGACTCGCATCCGCAACGCGCAGATGGTCGAGAAGGTATCGGTCGCGATGCCCTCGTCGAAGGTCAAGGTTGCAATCGCGCAAGTCCTGAAGGACGAAGGTTATATCGACGATTTCGCCGTCAAGGCGGAAGGTGCGAAGTCCGAACTGAATATCGCGCTGAAGTACTACGCAGGCCGCCCGGTCATCGAACGCCTCGAGCGCGTGTCGAAGCCTGGTCTGCGCGTGTACCGCGGCCGTAACGACATTCCGCAGGTCATGAACGGCCTGGGTGTGGCAATCGTGTCGACGCCGAAGGGCGTGATGACCGACCGCAAGGCGCGCGCTACCGGCGTCGGCGGCGAAGTCATCTGCTACGTTGCTTAAAGCCGAGGAGAGAGAAACATGTCTCGAGTAGGTAAGAGCCCGATCGCGCTGCAAGGCGCGGAAGTCAAGCTGGCCGACGGTGCGATCACCGTCAAGGGCCCGCTGGGCACCATCACGCAAGCGATCAATCCGCTCGTGAACGTGGCGAACAACGACGGCACGCTGAATCTGTCGCCGGTCGACGAAAGCCGCGAAGCAAACGCACTGTCGGGCACGATGCGCGCGATCATCGCGAATGCCGTGCACGGCGTGACCAAGGGTTTCGAGCGCAAGCTGACGCTGGTTGGCGTCGGTTATCGTGCGCAAGCGCAAGGCGACAAGCTGAACCTGTCGCTGGGTTTCTCGCACCCGGTGGTGCACCAGATGCCGGAAGGCGTCAAGGCTGAAACCCCGACGCAAACCGAAATCGTGATCAAGGGGATCAACAAGCAACAAGTCGGTCAAGTAGCTGCGGAAGTCCGCGGTTACCGTCCGCCGGAGCCCTACAAGGGCAAGGGCGTGCGCTATTCCGACGAGGTTGTGATCCTCAAAGAAACGAAGAAGAAGTAAGGGTGCGCAATCATGGATAAGACTCAATCTCGCCTGCGCCGCGCTCGCCAGACGCGTATCAAGATCGCTGAGCTGCAGGTCGCGCGTCTCGCCGTGCATCGCACGAACACGCACATCTACGCTCAAGTGTTCTCGCCCTGCGGCACCAAGGTGCTCGCCAGCGCGTCGACGCTCGAAGCAGAAGTGCGCGCCGAACTGGCCGACAAGTCGGGCAAGGGCGGCAACGTTAATGCCGCGACGCTGATCGGCAAGCGTATTGCCGAGAAGGCAAAGGCTGCCGGCATCGAATCCGTCGCCTTCGACCGCTCGGGCTTCCGCTACCACGGCCGCGTCAAGGCGCTGGCTGAGGCAGCTCGCGAAGCTGGGCTCAAGTTCTAAGGAAGGAATTCGTCATGGCAAAGATGCAAGCGAAAGTTCAGGCTGACGAGCGCGACGACGGCCTTCGTGAAAAGATGATTTCGGTCAATCGCGTGACCAAGGTCGTGAAGGGTGGCCGTATTCTCGGCTTCGCCGCACTGACCGTGGTTGGCGACGGTGATGGCCGCATCGGTATGGGCAAGGGCAAGGCGAAGGAAGTGCCGGTCGCTGTCCAGAAGGCAATGGAACAAGCTCGCCGCAACATGTTCAAGGTGCCGCTCAAGAACGGCACGCTGCAGCACGAAGTGCACGGCAAGCATGGCGCATCCGCTGTCCTCCTCGCTCCGGCGAAGGCAGGTACGGGCGTGATCGCCGGCGGCCCGATGCGCGCAGTGTTCGACGTGATGGGCGTTCAGAACGTCGTGGCAAAGAGCCACGGTTCGACGAACCCGTACAACCTCGTTCGCGCCACGCTGGACGGTCTGCGCAAGCAGTCGACCCCGGCAGACATCGCGGCGAAGCGCGGCAAGTCCGTCGAAGATATTTTGGGCTAAGCCCGGGTGGTCACCATGTCTGAAAAAACTGTCAAGGTTCAGCTCGTGAAGAGCCTGATCGGGACCCGCGAATCGCACCGCGCGACCGTGCGTGGCCTGGGCCTGCGCCGACTCAACTCGGTTAGCGAGCTGCAGGACACGCCGGCGGTCCGCGGCATGATCAACAAGGTCTCGTACCTCGTTAAGGTCATCGCGTAAGCGGCCCTACGGATCAAGGAGTTGATATGGAATTGAATAACCTGAAGCCGGCCGCTGGTGCCAAGCACGCCAAGCGTCGCGTCGGCCGCGGCATCGGTTCGGGCCTCGGCAAGACGGCTGGCCGTGGTCACAAGGGTCAGAAATCGCGTTCGGGCGGCTTCCACAAAGTCGGTTTCGAAGGCGGTCAGATGCCGCTGCAACGTCGTCTGCCGAAGCGCGGTTTCACGTCGCTGACGAAGGAATTCGTCGGTGAAGTGCGTCTGGGCGACCTCGAGAAGCTGCCGGTCGATGAAATCGATCTGCTCGCACTGAAGCAAGCCGGCCTGGTCGGCGAGCTGACGAAGAGCGCAAAGATCATCGCGACGGGCGAACTGAAGCGCAAGATCGTCGTGAAGGGTCTCGGTGCCACCAAGGGTGCGCGCGCTGCGATCGAAGCGGCTGGCGGTTCGTTCGCCGAGTGACACGCGTAGCGCGTCGTTACTTGCATTCATCGGAGAAGGTACTTGGCTAACAGCCCGAGTCTTGCAAAACCCGGTCGAAGCACGGCGAAATTCGGCGATCTGCGTCGGCGAGCGATGTTCCTGCTCCTGGCGCTGATCGTCTATCGCATCGGCGCGCACATCCCCGTGCCGGGCATCGATCCGGATCAACTGGCAAAGCTGTTCCAGAGCCAGGCGGGCGGCATCCTGGGCATGTTCAACATGTTCTCGGGTGGCGCGCTTTCCCGCTTCACGATCTTTGCGCTGGGGATCATGCCGTACATCTCGGCGTCGATCATCATGCAGTTGCTGGCGATCGTCTCGCCGCAGCTCGAGGCGCTGAAGAAGGAAGGGCAGGCAGGGCAACGGAAGATCACGCAGTACACGCGGTATTTCACCGTGGTGCTCGCGACCTTCCAGGCGTTCGGTATCGCGGCTGCGCTGGAAAACCAGCCGGGCCTCGTGATCGACCCCGGCATGCTGTTCCGACTGACGACGGTCGTGACGCTGGTTACCGGCACGATGTTCCTGATGTGGCTGGGTGAGCAGATCACCGAGCGTGGTCTGGGCAACGGCATCTCGATCATCATCTTCGGCGGGATCGCAGCAGGGTTCCCGAATGCCGTCGGTGGGCTGTTCGAGCTGGTGCGTACGGGTTCGATGAGCATCATTTCGGCGATCATCATCGTCGTTCTGATTGCCGCGGTGACTTACCTGGTCGTGTTCATCGAACGCGGTCAGCGCAAGATCCTCGTGAACTATGCGAAGCGCCAGGTCGGCAACAAGATCTACGGTGGCCAGTCGTCGCACTTGCCGTTGAAGCTGAACATGTCGGGCGTGATTCCGCCGATCTTCGCGTCGTCGATCATCCTGTTCCCGGCCACGATTCTCGGCTGGTTCAGCACGGGTCAGCCGTCGGGAAGCTGGATCTCCAACACGTTGCATAACGTCGCGGAGGCGCTCAAGCCGGGCCAGCCGGTCTATGTGCTGCTGTACACGCTGGCAATCGTGTTTTTCTGCTTCTTCTACACCGCACTGGTGTTCAACAGCAGGGAAACCGCCGACAACCTGAAGAAGAGCGGCGCGTTTGTTCCGGGCATTCGTCCGGGCGATCAAACCGCACGGTATATCGACCGCATCCTCACGCGTCTGACGCTGGCCGGTGCGATCTACATCGTCTTCGTGTGTCTGCTGCCGGAATTCCTGGTGCTGCGCTGGAACGTGCCGTTTTATTTTGGTGGAACGTCGCTGCTGATCATTGTCGTCGTCACGATGGACTTCATGGCGCAGGTGCAGTCGTACGTTATGTCGCAACAGTATGAGTCGCTGCTCAAGAAGGCAAACTTCAAGGGCGGCAACATCCCAATGCGTTAATTCAGGACTATGGCCAAAGACGATGTAATCCAGATGCAGGGTGAGGTGATCGAAAACCTCCCGAATGCGACCTTCCGTGTGAAGCTGGAAAACGGCCATGTCGTGTTGGGGCATATCTCCGGGAAAATGCGGATGCACTACATCCGCATCCTGCCGGGCGACAAGGTGACGGTTGAATTGACGCCTTACGATCTGTCTCGTGCGCGGATCGTGTTCCGGGCGAAGTGATTTGAAAAAAGGGTATTATCATGAAAGTGATGGCATCGGTTAAGCGCATTTGCCGCAATTGCAAGATCATCAAGCGCAAAGGCGTCGTTCGCGTGATCTGCAGCTCGGATCCGCGCCACAAGCAGCGCCAAGGCTGACCGCGCGTTTGTTTGCGCTTTTTGTTTGAGGAAAAACAATGGCTCGTATCGCAGGGGTTAACATCCCGAATCACCAGCATACCGAGATCGGCCTGACGGCAATCTTCGGTATCGGCCGCACGCGCTCGCGCAGCATCTGCGTGGCGTCTGGCGTGGAATTCTCGAAGAAGGTCAAGGACCTGACCGACGCAGACCTCGAAAAGCTGCGTGAGGAAGTGGGCAAGTTCATCGTCGAAGGCGATCTGCGCCGTGAAGTGACGATGAACATCAAGCGCCTGATGGACCTCGGTTGCTACCGTGGTGTTCGTCATCGCAAGGGCCTGCCGATGCGCGGTCAGCGTACGCGTACGAACGCACGTACCCGCAAGGGTCCGCGTCGTGCAGCGCAAGCGCTGAAGAAGTAAGCGGAACTGACAGTTACAGGAAAACGTAATGGCTAAGGCTTCGAACACCGCGGCGCAACGCGTTCGCAAGAAGGTTAAGAAGAACGTCGCTGAAGGCGTGGTTCACGTTCACGCGTCGTTCAACAACACGATCATCACGATCACCGATCGCCAGGGCAATGCACTGGCATGGGCGACGTCGGGCGGCCAGGGCTTCAAGGGCTCGCGCAAGTCGACGCCGTTCGCTGCTCAGGTTGCTGCTGAGTCGGCCGGTCGCGTGGCGATGGAATACGGCGTGAAGAATCTGGAAGTGCGGATCAAGGGCCCGGGCCCGGGTCGCGAGTCGGCAGTGCGCGCACTGCATGGCCTCGGCATCAAGATCACCGCGATTTCGGACGTCACCCCGATTCCGCACAACGGCTGCCGTCCGCCGAAGCGCCGTCGTATCTAAGAATGTTGCTGGCACGTTCGTGCTGGCACATTTGCCTGTCGCCGCGTAGCGTCGACGGGCGTTGCTTTTTTGATTGACTAAGCCCACCGTTCGCCCCAAAGGGCGCGAACTAGCGCGGATTCCGATCCGCGTGACTGATTGATAAAGGAATGCAAAGTGGCACGTTATATCGGCCCCAAGGCCAAGCTGTCCCGCCGTGAAGGCACCGACCTGTTCCTGAAGAGCGCACGCCGCTCGCTCGCCGACAAGTGCAAGCTCGACAGCAAGCCGGGTCAGCACGGCCGTACCTCGGGCGCACGTACGTCCGACTACGGTACGCAGCTGCGCGAAAAGCAGAAGGTCAAGCGTATTTACGGCGTCCTGGAACGTCAGTTCCGCCGCTACTTCGCTGAAGCCGACCGCCGCAAGGGCAACACGGGTGAAAACCTGCTGCAACTGCTCGAGTCGCGTCTCGACAACGTCGTGTATCGCATGGGCTTCGGCTCGACCCGCGCTGAAGCGCGTCAGCTGGTGAGCCACAAGTCGATCACCGTGAACGGCGTCGTCGCAAACGTGCCGTCGCAGCAAGTGAAGGCGGGTGACGTCGTCGCGATCCGCGAAAAGGCGAAGAAGCAGGCGCGTATCGTCGAAGCGCTGTCGCTGGCCGAGCAAGGCGGCATGCCGAGCTGGGTTGCAGTCGATGCGAAGAAGTTCGAAGGCACGTTCAAGCAAATGCCGGAACGCGTTGACATCGCAGGCGACATCAACGAAAGCCTGATCGTCGAATTGTATTCGCGTTAATCCGATTGACGGCCGAGGTACCCCGATTGCGTTTCGCAAGGAGGGGCCTCGGCTGTTTATTTTCTGGTTGTTACCGGTCAGCCTTATCGGTGTAACGAGCCGAGGGTATTGAAAAGGAAAGCCCATGCAAACCAGTTTGCTGAAACCCAAGATCATCGCCGTGGAATCGCTTGGCGAGAACCACGCGAGGGTGGTCATGGAACCGTTCGAACGCGGTTACGGCCACACCTTGGGCAATGCGCTTCGCCGCGTGCTGCTGTCGTCGATGGTTGGCTACGCGCCGACCGAAGTCACGATCGCAGGCGTGGTGCACGAGTACTCGACGCTTGATGGCGTGCAAGAGGACGTCGTCAACCTGCTGCTGAACCTGAAGGGTGTGGTGTTCAAGCTGCACAACCGTGACGAAGTGACGGTGACCCTGCGCAAGGAAGGCGAAGGCGTCGTCACGGCCGGCGATATCGAGCTGGCTCACGATTGCGAAGTCATCAACCCGAATCACGTGATCGCGCACCTGTCGAAGGGCGGCAAGCTCGACGTTCAGATCAAGATCGAGAAGGGTCGCGGCTATGTGCCCGGCAACGTCCGTCGCTACGGCGAAGACACGGCCAAGATCATCGGCCGCATCGTCCTCGACGCATCGTTCTCGCCGGTTCGCCGCGTGAGCTATGCCGTTGAAAGCGCACGTGTCGAGCAGCGTACCGACCTCGACAAGCTCGTGATGAACATCGAGACGAGCGGCGTGATCACCCCGGAAGAGGCGATCCGTCAATCGGCCCGCATCCTGGTTGACCAGCTGTCCGTGTTCGCGGCACTGGAAGGCACGGAAACGGCTGCCGAAGCACCGTCGCGTGCACCGCAGATCGATCCGATCCTGCTGCGTCCGGTGGACGATCTCGAGCTGACGGTTCGTTCGGCGAACTGCCTGAAGGCCGAGAACATCTACTACATCGGCGACCTGATCCAGCGCACGGAAAACGAGCTGCTGAAGACGCCGAACCTCGGTCGCAAGTCGCTCAACGAGATCAAGGAAGTGCTCGCTTCGCGCGGTCTCACGCTGGGCATGAAGCTCGAAAACTGGCCGCCGGCTGGTCTCGACAAGTAAGCCCGTTTGTTGCTGCAGTTGGCAAGGATGCGGATTTTCCTTTAAAATCCGCATCTTGCTTTTTTCGTTACCGGCCCGTGCACCCCAGCGGTGCGATAGAAGAGCTGGATCAAAACTTTGAATCAAGGAAACTGAAATGCGCCATCGTCATGGTCTGCGGAAACTGAACCGCACGAGCAGCCACCGTCTGGCTATGCTCCGTAACATGTCCAACTCGCTGATCGAGCACGAAGTCATCAAGACGACGCTGCCGAAGGCGAAGGAACTCCGTAAAGTCGTCGAGCCGCTGATCACGCTCGGCAAGAAGCCGTCGCTGGCAAACCGTCGCCTGGCGTTCAACCGCCTGCGCGATCGTGACTCGGTGGCGAAGCTGTTCGACGTGCTCGGTCCGCGTTTCGCGAACCGTCCGGGCGGCTACCTGCGCGTGCTGAAGTTCGGCTTCCGCGTCGGCGACAACGCACCGATGGCACTGGTCGAGCTGCTCGATCGTCCGGAAGTCGACGAAACGGAAAACGTGCAAGAAGCTGAGTAAGCTTCCGGTACGCAGCAGTATCTGAAAGGGGCCGAGCAAATGCTTGGCCCTTTTTGTTTTTGGCGGTCTGCGGGCTGCGATCGATTGTCGCAGGCCGGTGCCGGCAGCGTCGCGCGCGCTGCGCTACGATACAGGATTGTCGACACGGGCCCTCGATGGGCGATCCGTGGCGGCGAAATCCGGTAAGCGAGCCAGGAGGGCGCGTATGGTGGTGGTCTTGATGCTGACGACGGTGCCGGATGCGGCGACGGCCGCAGCGCTCGCCGACGGTGCGCTCGATGCACGGCTTGCCGCGTGCGTGTCGGAGCTCGGTGCGATCAAGTCGCGCTATCACTGGCAGGGCAAGGTCGAAGCGGCCGACGAGATCCAGTTGCTGTTCAAGACGAGCCCCGTGCGCTCGCTCGAACTGGAGCGATTTATTCTCGCGCATCATCCGTACGAGACGCCGGAAATCGTCTCGTGGCAGGCGACGGCCTCGGCCGCCTACGGCCAGTGGGTGACCAGCGAAACTCAACGTCTATTTCATGTTTAACGGTATGGCGCTTTCCGTGCGCATGCGCGCGCTGCGGTTCCTCGCAGTCCTGTTGTCGTTCATGTTCCTGCTGGGCGGCCTGTCGGTCGCGCGCGCGGCCGACGATTTTCTCGATCCGTCGGTGGCGTTCAAGTTCAGCGCGAGCGAATCGCCGGGGCAGGTGGACGTCCGCTTCAAGGTTGCCAACGGCTACTACCTGTACCGCGAGCGGTTCGCGTTCTCGGTGAAGAGCGGGCAGGCGGCGCTCGGGGCCCCGCAATTGCCGGCCGGCCATGTGAAGTTCGACCAGACGTTCCAGAAGGAAGTCGAAACCTATCGCGACGAGGTCGTGATTCACGTGCCGGTCAAGCAGGCAGCGGGGCCGTTCGAGCTCGCGGTAACGTCGCAGGGGTGCGCCGACGAAGGGATCTGCTATCCGCCCGCCGAGCACGTCGTGAAGGTCGACGGCGCAGCGCTGGGCGCGGCCGCGCCGGCCGATGGCGCGGTGGCTGCCGGCAACTGGTTCGACAAGGTCACGAGCGCGGATTTCGCGCAGTCGCTGCTGGAGGGGCACGGCTTCTTCACGATCATCGCGCTGTATTTCGTCGCGGGCGTCGTGCTGAGTCTCCTGCCTTGTTCGTATCCGATGATCCCGATCGTGTCCGCGATCATCATCGGTCAGGGTACGCGCGCGACGCATGCGCGCGGCTTTGCGCTGTCGCTCACCTACGTGGTCGGCATGGCGCTGGTTTATACGGTGCTCGGCATCGCTGCCGCGCTCGTCGGACAGAGCCTTGGCGCGTGGCTGCAGAACCCGTGGGTGCTCGGTGCGTTCGGTGTGCTGCTCACTGCGTTCGCGGTATCGCTGATTTCGGGCAAGGACATCGCGCTGCCCGAGCGCTGGCAGAACGGCGCCGCCCAGGCATCGAGCGCGCGCCAGGGCGGCCATTTCGTCGCGGTTGCCGCGATGGGCGCGTTGTCGGCGCTGGTCGTCGGTGCATGCATGACCGCGCCACTGTTTGCGGTGCTCGCGTTCATTGCGCATACCGGCAATGCGCTGCTCGGCGGCGCCGCGCTGTTCGCGATGGGGCTGGGGCTCGGCGTGCCGCTCCTCGTGGTCGGCATCGGTGCCGGCACGGTGCTGCCGCGCGCGGGCGCGTGGATGGATGCCGTGAAGGTGTTCTTCGGCATCGTGCTGCTCGCCGCGGCGCTGTGGATTGTATGGCCGGTGCTGGCGGGCGGCTTGAAGATGGTGCTCGCCGCGCTGTGGTTGCTTGTCGCGGCCGCGGCGCTCGGCCTGTTCACGCCGCATGCAGGCGCCGCGTCGATCTGGCGCCGCCTTGGCCGAGGCCTCGGCGCAGCGCTTGCGATCTGGGCTGCGACGCTGCTCGTCGGTCTCGCAGCAGGATCCAACGACCCCGTGAAGCCGCTGGCCGTACTCGCGGCGCGCACGGTTGCGTCGGGGGATGCGTCGGCTGCCGGTGCCGCGTCGGGACAGGCGGGGCCTGCATTCGCATCCGTGCGCTCCAGCGGCGAACTCGACGCGCTGCTGAAGACGTCGGCCCGGCCCGTGATGCTCGACTTCTACGCCGACTGGTGCGTGAGCTGCAAGGAGATGGAGCATCTGACGTTCACCGATCCACGCGTGCGGGCGCGGCTCGCGCAGCTTCACCTCGTGCGTGCGGACGTCACCGCGAACAATCCGGACGATCAGGCGTTGCTCAAGCGCTTCAACCTGTTCGGGCCGCCGGGCATCATCTTCTTCGATCGCAGCGGCAATGAAATCGGCCGCGTGGTCGGCTATCAGTCAGCCGAGACGTTCCTGCGCAGCCTCGATCGCGCGGCGGTACCGACGGTGTAACGCACGCTCGTTGGCGTGCATGGGCGGCCTCTGCGTCGACTGGACTGCAAATGAAAAACGGCGCCCGAGCGCCGTTTTTCTTGATGTCTGCCGGCGCTCGGCTCAGCGCTGCGCTTTCAGCAGGCGCGCGGCATCGAGCGCGAAGTACGTGAGCACGCCATCGGCGCCCGCCCGCTTGAATGCGAGCAGCGATTCGAGCACGACCTTGTCGTGGTCGAGCCAGCCGTTCATCGCGGCAGCCTTCAGCATCGCGTATTCTCCGCTCACCTGATACACGTAGGTCGGGAAGCGGAACTCGTCCTTCACGCGGCGCACGATGTCGAGATACGGCATGCCGGGCTTGACCATCACCATGTCGGCGCCTTCGTCGATGTCGAGGCGCACTTCGCGCAGCGCTTCGTCACTGTTCGCCGGATCCATCTGGTAGGTCATCTTGTTGCCCTTGCCCAGATTGGAGGCCGAACCGACCGCATCGCGGAACGGGCCGTAGAACGCGGATGCGAACTTGGCCGAATAGGCCATGATGCGCGTGTGGATATGGCCGTCGCTTTCCAGCATTTCGCGGACCGCGCCGATGCGGCCGTCCATCATGTCCGACGGCGCGACGATGTCGACGCCGGCTTCCGCCTGCGCGCGCGCCTGGTCGACCAGGATCTCGATCGTGTTGTCGTTGATCACGTAGCCGTTCTCGTCGAGCACGCCGTCCTGGCCGTGGCTCGTGTACGGATCGAGCGCGACGTCGGTCAGCACGCCGAGCTCGGGGAAGCGCTTCTTCAGCTCGCGCACCGCGCGCGGGATCAGGCCTTCCGGATTGGCCGCTTCGCGGCCGTCAGGCGTTTTCAGCGACGGCTCGATGGCCGGGAACAGCGACAGCACGGGCACGCCGAGTTCGACACACTGCTCGGCGACATGCATCAGCAGATCGACCGACACGCGTTCGACGCCGGGCATCGACGGCACGGCCTGGCGTTCGTTGGCGCCTTCGACGACGAACACCGGATAGATCAGGTCGTCGGTGGTCAGGCGGTTTTCGCGCATCAGGCGCCGGGAGAAGTCGTCGCGGCGCATCCGGCGCGGACGGTGAAGCGGATGGAAGCTCATGGCGATTGGGCAAAAAATCAGGGCAAGAAGGACCTTACGGAACCCTTAGGTCATTTTCGAGATCGTTGGTATATGATAGCGATCGAGCGGCACGCGTCGCGTGCTGCTCCCCGCTTCTCCTCCCTGAGCGGGTGCCTGTCGTTATTCGATTAGGCTGTTTGACCCGCCGTTCAACGGCGGGTTTTTTTATGAGCCGGCCGAATCCGCAGGTGCCGTCAGGGGCGCGCAGCCGATCCCGGCCGCGCGTTGCCCGCTCATTGTGCTACAGGCTCGCTTTTTTCGTCGGCGACGGACGGCCGCACCCAGCTCTCGATCAGTTCGTGCGCCTCGTCGAGCCCCGTGCGCTTCAGCGCCGAGAACAGCTGGACGGTCAGCTTGCCCTTCACGCCCTGGTCGCGGTACGCGTCGAGTCCCTTTTGCGTGTTACGCAGCGCGTTGATGCTTTCCTGCCGCGTCAATTTGTCGCACTTCGTCAGCAGCGTGTGGATCGGCTTGCCGGTCGGCACGAACCACTCGATCATCCGGCGGTCGAGGTCGGTCAGCGGGCGGCGCGAATCCATCATCAGGATCAGGCCGCACAGCTGCGAGCGCGTCGCGAGGTAGGACGACAGCAGCATTTCCCAGTGGGCCTTCGCGGCCCCCGGCACTTCCGCATAGCCGTAGCCGGGCAGGTCGACGAGGTTCGCGACGGGCTCGGCGGCCGGGCCGACGGAGAAGTAGTTGATGTGCTGCGTGCGGCCGGGCGTCTTCGACGCGAAGGCGAGCCGCTTCTGGTTGCACAGCACGTTGATCGCCGTCGATTTGCCGGCATTCGAGCGGCCCGCGAACGCGATCTCCGGCTGCACCGTCGGCGGCAGGTCGCGCAGATGGTTGACGGTCGTGTAGAAGCGGGCTTGATGGAGCAAAAAGGCCATGGGAAACCGGTGGGACGGGGCGGCGCGAGCCGCTTGGTGGAGGCGGGGTAGCCCCGATAGGCGCGGGAGCTTTCAGCGCGATATTGTACAATATGCCGGTTTTGCCGAAGGGCTGCGGGCGCCTGCCTCGCGCTTTTATGCAGCTTCTGCGGTAGACTGGTCGACGTCGTTTTTTGCAGAACCTCAAATTCCCACAAGACGAAACAGGGTGTGCGAATGAATCGACTGTGCAAGTCTCTGATGGTGCTTCAGGTTGCAGCAGGGTTCGTAGGTTTCGTAGCGGAGGCAAACGCGGCGGATGCGGCAAAGCCGGATCTGGACCGCGGCAAGGCGATTGCCGGGCAGGTCTGCGCGTCGTGTCACGGCGCCGACGGCAACAGCGCGTCGGGCAGTTTCCCGAAGCTCGCCGGCCAGCATCCCGAATATCTGGTCAAGCAGTTGAACGACTTCAAGGCCCAGCCGGGCGCGAAGGGGCCGGCGCGGACCAATCCGGTGATGGTCGGGTTCGCGAGCGCGTTGAGTGCGGACGACATGCGCAACGTCGCCGCGTATTACGGATCGCAGGCGACGAAGCTCGGCACTGCACGCGATGCGGCGACCGTGCCGGTCGGCCAGAAGATCTATCGCGGCGGCATCGCGGAAAAGGGTGTACCGGCCTGCGCAAGTTGTCACGGGCCGGCGGGGCAGGGGATGCCGGTCCAGTACCCGCGTCTGTCGGGGCAGTGGGCCGATTACACGGTTGCCCAATTGACCGCGTTCCAGCAGGGTGTCGGCGCGCGCAACAACAACGAGGCGATGCATCAGATCGCATCGCGTCTGTCGGACAACGAGATCAAGGCCGTCGCGGACTACATCGCGGGCCTGCGTTGAACGGACGGTCGCGAACGGAATGACCGGGCGCCCGAAGGGCGGCCGGAGTCAGAACAAGAAAAGGGTGGGGCACCGTGTGATTGCGGTTGCCTCGCCCTTTTTTGTCAGCACTCGCCGGGCCGTCCCAAGCGTGCTGACCGCCCCCTCGGGGGCAGCGAACATAGTGAGCGTGGGGGCTGTATCCCCTTAGTCGGAGTTTGAATGAGCGTTACCACGTCGGGGTTGCAGTCGAAGTCGGGTCAAAGTGCGTCCAGGCGCGCGATCGAGTTGCTGAGCTCGATGCGCTTCGCGATCGCGCTGCTGGTGGTGCTGTCGATCGCGAGCATCATCGGCACGGTCCTGACCCAGGACGACCCGTATCCGAACTACGTGAACCAGTTCGGGCCGTTCTGGGCGGACATCTTCCGCTCGCTGGGCCTGTACAACGTGTACAGCGCGTGGTGGTTCATGCTGATCCTGATCTTCCTCGTCGTGTCGGTCTCGCTGTGCGTGATCCGCAACGCGCCGAAGATGCTCGCCGATGCGAAGAGCTGGAAGGACAAGGTCCGCGAAGGCAGCCTGCGCGCGTTCCACCACAAGGCCGAATACACGGCGTCCGGCACGCGCGCGACCGCTGCGGCCACGCTCGCCACGTTCGTCACCAAGGCTGGCTACAAGCACGTCGTGCGCGAGACCGACGGCGCGACGCTGATCTCCGCGAAGCGCGGCGCGCTGACGAAGTGGGGCTATATCTCCGCCCACCTTGCGATCGTCGTGATCTGTATCGGCGGCCTGCTCGACAGCAACCTGCCGATCAAATTCCAGATGCGGATGTTCGGCAAGAGCCCGGTCAACACCAGCGCGACGATCAGCGAGATCTCGCCCGAGCACCGGCTGTCCGCGTCGAACCCGACGTTCCGCGGCTACGCGTGGGTACCGGAAGGCCAGTTCGTGTCGACCGCGATCCTGAACCAGCCGAGCGGCTCGCTGATCCAGGACCTGCCGTTCTCGATCCAGCTCGACAAGTTCATCGTCGACTACTACACGACGGGGATGCCGAAGCTGTTCGCGAGCGACATCGTCGTGATCGATCGCGAGACGGGCCAGAAGATTCCCGCGCGCGTCGAGGTGAACAAGCCGTTCACGTACAAGGGCGTGTCGATCTACCAGTCGAGCTTCCAGGACGGCGGCTCGCAGATGCAGATGACGGCCTACCCGATGACGGGCGGCAACGCGAAGACCTTCGCGGTGAAGGGCACGATCGGCAGTACGGCGCCGCTGCAGATGCCGGGTAGCGACGGCGACACGATCGAGTTCTCCGACTTCCGCGCGATCAACGTCGAGAACATGGCCGACGCGAACGGCAAGCCGGACGTGCGCGGCGTCGCGAAGACGGAGTCGCTGAAGGAGGTGTTCGACGAGCGCCTCGGTTCGGGCGCGAAGACGTCGAAGCCGATGCAGCTCCACAACATCGGCCCGTCGGTGCAGTACAAGATTCGCGGCAAGGACGGCCAGGCGCGCGAATTCAACAACTACATGCTGCCCGTCGACATGGGCGGCACGCGCGTGTTCCTCGCCGGCGTGCGCGCGAGCCCGAACGATCCGTTCCGCTACATGCGGATCCCGGCCGACAGCCAGGATTCGATCGCCGAATGGATGCGCCTGCGCGCCGCGCTCGAGGATCCCGCCGTGCGTGCCGACGCCGCCGCGCGCTTCGCGCAGCGTTCCCTGCCGACGACCGAAGCGTCGCTGCGCGGCCGCCTGCAGGACAGCGCGTTCAAGGTGCTGACCCTCTTTGCGGCGGGCGACGACAGCGTCGGCCGCGGCGCCGACGGCCAGCCGATCGGCGGGTTCCAGGCGGTGGCCACCTTCATCGACCGTTCGGTGCCGAAGGCCGAGCAGGAGAAGGCGGCCAGCCTGCTGCTGCGCATGCTCGAGGGTTCGATGTGGGAGGTCTGGCAGATCGCACGCGAGCGCGCCGGCGAGCCGGCTGCCCAGCAGGGCACGGACACGATCCGCTTCGTGCAGAACGCGATCAATGCGCTATCCGACAGTTTCTTGTATGGATCGCCGGTCTATTTGCAGCTTGACTCCTTCAAGCAGGTGCAAGCTTCGGTATTTCAGTTGACGCGCGCACCCGGCAAGAATCTGGTGTATCTTGGCAGCCTGCTGTTGGTCGCCGGCATCTTCTCGATGTTCTACGTGCGCGAGCGGCGCCTCTGGTTCTGGCTCAAGGATGCCGGTTCGGGCGTCGATGTGGTGATGGCGATGTCCACGGCCCGCAAGACCTTCGATTTCGAGAAAGAATTCGTGCAGACGCGCGACGCGGCCGGCGCCGCCTTGCGCGCCACTCCGCGCGCTGCCGCGCCTGCTGGTGCGGCAGCGACTGCCCGTCCGCCCGCCGGCGGCGGTTCCGACTCCGAGAATTCCACCCGGTAACATCATGGATCTCACTCAAGTTTCCTCTTCCCGTGCGGGGCCGGCCCAGGCCCCGAATCCGGTGGCGTTGTTCGACGACCGTCCGTTCCTCGCACGCCTGTCGGTCATCGACTGGCTGTTCGCCCTGGCACTCGTGGTCGGCGCGGGCT
>NZ_QTPP01000057.1 GCF_003853415.1 Burkholderia sp. Bp9142
CCGGTCGCGGCGGCGGTTGCGGTCGCGAACCTGAAGCTGCTGCGCGACGAAGGAATCGTCGAGCGCGTGAAGCACGACATCGGGCCGTATTTCCAGCGCAGGCTGCGCGAAGCGCTCGGCGATCATCCGATCGTCGGCGAGATCGCGGGGACGGGGCTCGTCGCGGGCGTCCAGCTTGCGCGCGATCGCGACCGGCGCGAGCGTTTCGATGCAAGCGTCGATATCGGCACGATCTGCCGCGACTTCTGCTTCAGCGGCAACCTGATCATGCGCGCGACCGGCGACCGGATGCTGCTGTCACCGCCGCTCGTGATCCGAGAGTCCGAGGTCGACGAGATCGTCGACAAGGCAACGCGCGCGTTCGATGCGACGGCGGAGCGGGTGGGGTTGGCAGGGTAGGGAGTCGACGCGACGCTTCGATTGCATGTGGTCGAAGCGTCGTCGCTCGTCGAACCCGTTCGTGAAGAACCAGGCAGGGAGGGCGCGCGCAGAAAAGCGACCGCAAAACGAAAAGGGCCTGCGTCGTGAGACGCAGGCCCTTGAATTCTTTGGTGGGCGGTACTGGGATCGAACCAGTGACCCCTGCCGTGTGAAGGCAGTGCTCTACCGCTGAGCTAACCGCCCAAAGAAGCTGAAATTATGTCAGAGCTTTTCGGGTCCGTAAAGCACTTTCTTCAAATATTTTTCAGGCCGGCGCAAAAAGCCATCAGCCGGCCGTCGACGGCTCGACGAGATCGAGGATCGAGCCGTCGCGCTTGAGCGTCGCGAGCACGATGCTCGAATTGATCGACATCACGCCCGTCGCGCGGTGCAGCCGGTTGATCACGAAGTCCGAGTAGTGGTCGAGGTCGCGCGCCCGCACCGTCAGCACGTAGTTCGAGCCGCCCGTCACGATCTGTGCGGCGACGACTTCCGGCCATGCCTGGATCGCCTCCACGAACCGGTCGTGCCACTCGGGCACGTCCGGCCGCATCGACACGTGCACGAGCGCCTCGAACGCGACGCCGACCTTCTTCGGCTCGATCGTGCAGCGGTAGCCGGATATGGCGCCGCGTTCCTCGAGCAGCTTCACGCGCCGCAGGCACGCCGACGGCGACAGCGCGACCGCGTTCGCGAGGTCCTGATTGCTGATGCGTCCGTCCTTCTCGAGGTGTCGGAGGATCCGCATGTCGGTTCGATCCAGGGTCATTTCGCAGAATCCCGTGAATTTTGAGATAACAGATGCAGACTCTACTGCAATCGGCGCGATTCGTCATCGAAAAGTGAAGCTCATTCTATTTCGTCCTCGATAACATGCGGCCCATGTCTCGACCGAACGGCCTGGCGCGATGCCACGCCGCCGGCCGTATTGCCGCATTCAACTCCTACCGTCATTCCGTCATGTACGCACACATTCCCGCCTACCCGGGCGATCCGATCCTGTCGCTGTTCCAGGCGTTCCAGCAGGATGCCCATCCGCGCAAGGTCAACCTCAGCATCGGCCTCTACTACGACGACGCGGGCCGCATCCCGGTGCTCGAGAGCACGCGGCTCGCGGCCGGGCGGCTGCGCGAAGCCGGCGCGCCGCATACGTATCTGCCGATGGAAGGACTCGCCGCGTACCGGCAGGGCGTGCAGCGCCTCGTGTTCGGCGCCGGCTGCGCGGCGCTCGCGCAGGGGCGCATCGCGACGCTGCAGACGCTCGGCGGCTCGGGCGCGCTGCGGCTCGGCGCCGAGTTCGTGAAGCGCTATTTCCCCGACAGCGCGATCTGGATCAGCGATCCGACATGGGACAACCATCGCGTGATCCTTTCGGCGGCCGGCCTCGACGTGCACACCTATCCGTACTACGACGAAGCGCGCAACGACCTTCGCGTCGACGCGATGCTCGCGGCGCTCGATGCGCTGCCCGCGCGCGGCATCGTGCTGCTGCAGCCGTGCTGCCACAACCCGACGGGCCTCGACCTCGACCGCGACGCATGGCGTGCGGTGATCGACGTGCTCGCGCGCCGTGGGCTGATTCCGTTCCTCGACATGGCGTACCAGGGCTTCGGCGACGGACTCGACGACGACGCATGGGCGGTGCGCGCGATCGTCGACGCCGGGCTGCCGGCGATCGTCAGCAACTCGTTCTCGAAGAATTTCTCGCTGTACGGCGAGCGCGTCGGCGGGCTGTCGATCGTCTGCGCGAGCGCGGGCGAAGCGGCGACGGTGCTGAGCCAGCTGCAGGCCGGCGTGCGTCGCACCTATTCGAGCCCGCCGCTGTTCGGCGCGCAGCTCGTGTCGACCGTGCTGAACGACGACGTCCTGCGTGCGTGCTGGGAGGACGAGGTCGCACAGGTGCGCACGCGCATCAAGCGTATGCGCGGCGCGCTGAAGACGCGGCTCGACGCGCGCCTGCCGGCGCCCGCGTTCGATGCGCTCGTCACGCAGCGCGGCATGTTCAGCTACACGGGCATCGCTGCGGCCGACGTGGACCGGCTGCGCGCGTCGCACGGCGTCTACCTGCTGCGCTCGGGCCGCATGTGCATCGCGGGCCTGAACGACGCGAACGTCGACCACGTCGCGAACGCGATCGCCGACGTGCTCGGCGGCTCGTCGCGTCAGGCCGCCTGAGCTTCAGATTCGAAACCGAAGGAGGACACGATGGCAGACACGATCCCGGTCGACTTGCCGCAGCTTGCGCAGCCGTTCTCGTGGGCGACCCGCGCGGGCGGGCTGATGTTTACCGGCCACGGGCCGGTCGATGCGTCCGGCGCGATCGTCGGCGACACGATGGCCGAGCAGGCGCGCGTCACGCTCGGCAATCTCGCGAAGGCCGTCGCGGCCGCCGGGGCGACGATGGGCGACGTCGCGCAGGTGCTCGTCTACCTGTCCGACGTGAAGGCGATGCCCGAATTCGACGCCGAATACCGGCGCCATTTCCGCGAACCGTACCCGAACCGCGCGTGCGTTGGCGTACAGGGCTTCGCGCATCCGGCCATGCGCGTCGAACTCGTCGCGTATGTCGCGCTGGCGGCGCGCGAGTAGGCGCGCGGCTTCGCGCGGATTGCAGTCCCCACGATTACCGACACACCCCAACCAGCACCAACAAACCTAAAGCAACGAGACAAGGATGGAGACGAAGATGAAGAACATCAGACGATTCGCACTGCCAACGATGGCGGGCCTGCTCGCCGCGAGCGGCGCAATGGCGCAGAACAGCGTGACGCTGTACGGCATCGTCGACCAGAGCATCCGCTACACGACGCATGCGAACGCGTCGAACGACGCGAGCGTGCAGATGACCAACGGCGCGATCACCAACAGCCGCTGGGGCCTGAAAGGCAGCGAAGCGCTCGGCGGCGGGCTGAAGGCGATCTTCCAGCTCGAGAGCGGCTTCGAGCCGCAGAACGGGCAGCTCGACGGCGCGCTGTTCGGCCGCTACGCGTATGTCGGCCTCGCGAGCGACTGGGGCACCGTGAAGCTCGGCCGGCAGGCGACCGAGGCGTTCAACCTGTTCGGCGATCTCGACCCGCTGACGGTCGGCAACTACACGGCCAACATGTGGCCGTACTTCCTCACGCAGGGCCGCGCAAGCAACGTCGTCAGCTACGACGGCACCTTCGGCGGGCTGAACGTCGGCGCGAGCTACGGCTTCGGCGGTGTCGCGGGCAGCCTCGGCGCGAATGCGTACTGGGGCACGCACGCGTCGTATACGCTCGGCGGGCTGATGTTCGGCGCGACCTACCAGCAGGTGCGCGACCTGAACAGCCGCGCACAGCAGGCATGGGGCGCGGGCGCACGCTACGCGTTCGGCGCGGCGACGCTGTATGCGGGCTATCTCGGCGGCATCGACCGCACGGGCATGCTCGACCGGCAGCTGCTGAATGCGCCGGGCCGCGACGTGACCTACGGTTCGTTCGCCGACAACCCGCGCCGCGACACGATCTTCTACACCGGCGCGAGCGTGAAGGTCACGCCGGCGGTATCGGTGACGGGCGTCGCGTACTACGACGACATCCGCAACGTGAACGGCATGGCAGGTAACGGCGGGAAGCGCTATACGGGCGTGCTCGAGGCCGAGTACGCGCTGTCGAAGGCGACGCAGGTCTACGCGACGGTCGACTACAACCGGGTGACCGGCGGCGCGTTCACCGAAATGCCGGGACGCGGCAACCAGACGGGCATCGCGGCCGGCTTGCGCCACCTGTTCTGAGCACGCGGCGCGCGGTGGCCGGTGCGGTCCGGCACCGGCCCGTGCGTCGTCGACGTTTCCACCGGACACACGCTTTCGAACGAGGTCATTCGATGCAACCAGAAGGGCAATTCCAGCACATCGCGGCGCGCGAGCACGGTCTGCGCCGCACGCTTTCCGCACGGCAGATGGCGATGATCGCGATCGGCGGTGCGATCGGCACCGGTCTCTTTCTCGGCAGCGGGTTCGCGATCGGCTTCGCGGGCCCGAGCGTGCTCGTCAGCTACGCGATCGGCGCGTTCATCTCGCTGCTGCTGATGGGCTGTCTCGCCGAGATGACGGTCGCGCACCCGACCTCCGGGTCGTTCGGCGCGTACGCCGAACATTACGTGAGCCCGTGGGCCGGGTTCCTGGTGCGCTATGCGTACTGGGCGTGCATCGTGCTCGCGGTCGGCACTGAAGTCACCGCGATCGCGCTGTACATGAAGTACTGGTTCCCGGGCGTGCCGGGCTGGCTGTGGATCGTCGGCTTCTCGGCGCTGCTCGTGTTCGTCAATGCGCGCAGCGTCGATGTGTTCGGCGCGGTCGAATACGGTTTCTCGGTCGTGAAGATCGCGGCGATCGTCGGCTTCATCGTGCTCGGCGCGTATGTCGTGTTCGGCAATCCGGCGCTGGTCGGCGACGGCGCGGCCCGCGCGGGCTTCCACCATTACACCGCTCACGGCGGCTTCTTTCCGAAGGGCATGTGGGGGATGTGGGTCGCGGTGATCGTGTCGATCTTCAGCTACCTGAGCATCGAGATGATCGCGGTCGCGGCGGGCGAGGCGGAAGATCCCGAGCGTGCGGTGACGCGCGCGTTCCGCTCGACGATCGTGCGGCTCGTGCTGTTCTACCTCGTCACGCTCGCGCTGATGCTCGCGATCGTGCCGTGGACGGCGGCGGGGCGCGACGAGAGCCCGTTCGTGAAGGTGATGGAGGCGATCCACCTGCCGGGCGCGGCCGGGCTGATCAACTTCGTCGTGCTGATCGCCGCGCTGTCCGCGATGAACAGCCAGCTCTACATCACGACGCGGATGATGTTCAGCCTGTCGCGTGCGGGCCATGCGCCGAAGGCGCTCGGCGAAGTGAACGCGCGCGGCGTGCCGCTCGGCGCGCTGATGCTGTCGACCCTCGGCATCGCGCTCGCGACGATCCTGAGCGTGCTGTATCCGGACGCGTCGTTCACGATCATGATGTCGGTGTCGATGTTCGGCGCGCTGTTCACGTGGATGATGATCTTCGTCACGCACTACTGCTTCCGGCGGCGTCGCGCGGCGCTCGGCCTGCCGGCGCCCGCGTTCCGGATGCGCGGCTTCCCGCTGCTGACGCTGCTCGGCGCGGCGCTGATGCTCGCGGTGATGGTGACGACCTACTTCACGGTCGAATTCCACATGACGCTGATCTTCGGCATTCCGTTCCTGCTTGCGTTGTCCGTCGTGTACGCGGTGTGGTACCGGCGCGCGCAGCCGGCGCTGCAGCCGGAAGCCAAGTGACGCGGTGAAGTCACGCAGCCAAGTAGCGCAGCCAAGTAACGGCGGGCCGGTTCAGCCCGCGAGCGCGGGCAGCGCGTCGATCGATGCGCGCACGTAGTCGGCGAAGCGCAGCGCGACCGGTTCGGCGGTGCCGCTGCGCTTCAGCTCGAGCGTGCGCGACTCGAGCGGCGCATCCTTCAGCGGCCGGAACGCGAGCCGGTCGCTCTTCGCCTGCTGTAGCACGCGCGGCACCAGCGCGATGCCCATCCCGAACTCGATCATCGACAGAATCGTCTGCCACAGCCGCGCCTCGTGACGGATCAACGGAGAGAATCCCGCGTTCACGCATTGCGCGATGATCAGGTCGTGATAGTGGGGCGCCGCGTCGCGCGGAAACAGGATGAACGGTTCCGCGGCCAGCGCGGCGAGCGCGACGTGCCGGCGCCTTGCGAGCGGATGCGCGGCCGGCAGGCAGCACACGAACGGTTCCGTGTAGACGGGCGTCGACTCGACCTCGGGCGGGCAGTGGCCCCAGTGCGCATAGCCGAGATCGATCTGGCCGCGCTGGATCGCCTGCACTTGCGCCTGCGTGTTCATTTCGCTCAGCACGATTTCCACGCCCGGGTAGTCGGCCTCGAAGCGCCGCACCGCATCGGGCAGCCCGCGATACAGCATCGAATGGACGAAGCCGATCCGCAGCCGGCCCGCGAGGCCGGACGCCGAGCGTACCGTCAGGCGCTCGGCCTCGGCCGCCTGCAGCAGCAGCCGGCGCGCTTCGCCGAGCAGCACTGCGCCGGCGTTGGTCAGCGCGACCGTCTTGTTGGTGCGCGAAAAGAGTTGCACGCCGAGCGCTTCCTCGAACTTGCGGATGTCGAAGCTCAGCGCCGGCTGCGAGATGAACAGGCGCTTCGCCGCGCGCCCGAAATGCAGTTCCTCGGCGACCGCCACGAAGTAGCGCAACTGCCTCAGTTCCATGCTGTCTCCTCCCCGCATCGGGATCGATAAGCGCTGTCTATCGTACCGGATAAATCCTGTATTGGACGCTTATCGATCACGCGCCTACGCTCTGCTGAACGCCTGGCACGAGCCGGCCGCACCGCCACGGCGCGGGCGCCGGCCGGCAGCCGGGCCACCCCTGGAGACGCATGCATGAACGAGACCGCTCGCACGCCGGACGCCCGCGCATCCGGCAACATCCCCGACAGCCGGGGCGTCAATTTCTTCACCGCCGATCCCGATCTCGGCGCGTTGCTGAAGCTGCATCTCGGCGCCACTCATTACGCACGGCTCGAACCGCAACTGCACGCGCTCGGCGCGCGCGTGTCGGGCGAACTCGACGAATGGGCGTCGCGCGCGGACAAGCATCCGCCGGTGCTCGAGCACCGCAACCGGCGCGGCGAGGCCGTGCAGCGGATCGACAAGGACCCTGCGTATGTCGCGCTCGAACGCGTCGCGTATTCGGAACTCGGGCTCGCGGCGCTGAGCCACCAGCCCGAGGCGGTGGCGCCGCTCGTCAAGTACGCGCTGACGTTCCTGTTCGTGCAGGCCGAATTCGGGCTGTGCTGCCCGGTCAGCATGACGGATTCGCTGACGCGCACGCTGCGCCGTTTCGGCGAGCCGGCGCTCGTCGAACACTACCTGCCGATGCTCGCGTCGCGCGATTTCGACACGCTGTTCCAGGGCGCGATGTTCATGACCGAGCAGGCGGCCGGCTCCGACGTCGGCCGCATCGCGACGCGCGCGGTGCGCGAAACGGACGCGCAGGGTGGGACGGTGTGGCGCCTGTACGGCGACAAGTGGTTCTGCTCGAACGCGGACGCGGATCTCGCGATGGTGCTCGCGCGGCCCGACGGCGCGCCCGACGGCATCAAGGGGCTCGCGCTGTTCCTGTTGCCGAAGGTGCTGCCGGACGGCACGCGCAACCGCTACCGGATCGTGCGGCTGAAAGACAAGCTCGGCAGCCGTTCGATGGCGAGCGGCGAGATCGCGCTCGAAGGCGCGCAGGCCTGGCTGATCGGCGAGATCGGCCGCGGTTTTCACCAGATGGCCGACATGATCAACATGTCGCGGCTGTCGAACGGCGTGCGCGCGGCCGGGATGATGCGGCGCGCGCTGAACGAAGCGTTGCATGTCGCCGCGCATCGCGAGGCCTTCGGCCGCAAGCTGATCGAGATGCCGCTGATGCAGCGCCAGCTGATGAAGATGCTGCTGCCCGCCGAGGCCGCGCGTGCGATGTTCATGCAGATCGCGCTGCTGCTGCCGCAGGCGGATGCGGGCGACGAGCAGGCCGCGCGCTGCGTGCGCATCCTGACGCCGCTGATCAAGTTCCGCGCGTGCCGCGATGCGCGCCGCGTGACGGGCGATGCGATGGAAGTGCGCGGCGGCACCGGCTACATCGAGGAATGGAGCGATGCGCGGCTCGTGCGCGACGCGCATCTCGGCTCGATCTGGGAAGGCACCAGCAACATCGTCGCGCTCGACGTCGCGCGCGCCGCGCAGCGCGAGCAGGCGCTCGACGCGCTGCGCACGTTCCTCGGCGACCGGCTCGGCGCGGCGCCGCTGCCCGAGGCGAGCCGCGCGGCGCTGCGGCGCATTCTCGCGCGCGCATGCGATGCGCTCGCACGCGTCGCGGCGGAAGGCGATGACGCGCGCGTGCGGCAGGCTGCGTCGGCGCTGTACTACGCGAGTGCGGCCGTGCTGATGGCGTGCGAGGGCGTGCGGCTCGCGCCCGATCACCGGCGCCTCGCGCTCGCGCACCTGATCGTGCGTCACAAGCTGCTGCCGGTCGACCCGCTCGCGCTGGCGTCGCGCGACGACGACGCGGCGGCGTTCGACGCGCTGCTGCGCGGCACGCCGGTGCCGCTCGACATGGCGCTCGACCTGCTGCCGGAGGTCGAACGATGAATGCGACGAACGAGACGAACGCGCCCCGTGGCGCACTGGACGGCCTGAAGGTCGTCGACCTGAGCCGCGTGCTCGGCGGCCCGTACTGCACGCAGGCGCTCGCCGACCACGGCGCGACGGTGATCAAGATCGAGCCGCCGGGCGGCGACGAGACGCGCGGCTGGGGGCCGCCGTTCCTCGGCGACACCGCGTGGTACTTCATGGGTGTGAACCGTAACAAGGAAGGGCTTGCGCTCGACCTGTCGCGCGACGAAGGGCGCGCGATCCTGTGGCGCCTGCTCGACGACGCCGACGTGCTCGTCGAGAACTTCAAGCCCGGCACGCTCGCGCGCTGGGGGATGGACTACGCGCGCGACCTGCAGCCGCGTTTCCCGCGCCTGATCCACTGCGCGGTGACGGGCTTCGGCGAGGACGGCCCGCTCGGCGGGCTGCCCGGCTACGACGCGGTGATCCAGGCGATGGCCGGGCTGATGAGCGTCAACGGCGAGCGCGACGGCGACGCGCTGCGCATCGGGTTGCCGATCGTCGACATGGTCACGGGGCTCAACGCGCTGGCCGGCATCCTGCTCGCGCTCGCCGAGCGCGAGAGGAGCGGGCGGGGCCAGTCGATCGACATCGCGCTGTACGACTGCGGCGTGTCGCTGCTGCATCCGCACCTGCCGAACTTCTTCGGCTCGGGGCGCGTGCCCGAGCGCAGCGGCAACGCGCATCCGAACATCGCGCCGTACGACAGCTACCGCACGGCGACCGTGCCGATCTTCCTCGCGGTCGGCAACGACCGGCAGTTCGCACGCCTCGTCGCGCATCTCGGCGCGCCGGCGCTGGCCGGCGACCCGCGCTTCGTCGACAACCGCAGCCGCTGCGCGCACCGGCCCGAGCTGAAGGCCGAACTCGAGGCACGGCTCGCCGCGCATCCGTGCGAGCCGCTCGCGCGCGATCTGATGGCGGCGGGCGTGCCGTGCGGGCCGGTGCGTACGGTCGCCGACGTCGCACGCGATCCGCATGCGCTGCACCGCGCGCTGTTCGTCGAGATCGGCGCGTATCGCGGCACCGCATCGCCGGTGAGGCTGTCGCGCACGCCGGCGACCTACCGTTCGCCGCCGCCCGCGCTCGGTCGCGACACGCGCGCGGTGCTCGAGCGCCTCGGCGTCGATCCCGCGCTCCAGCAGCAGTTGCTCGACGCCGGCGTGCTGAAGGTCGCGCCCGACCCGGCGTGACCGGTCGAGGGGGCTTGCAGGCGAGCATCCCCGGCCGACGAAACGGGACGCAAGGCAGCGCAACGCAAGGCAATACCGCCAGCCGGCGGCGCAAGGCCGGCCATCCGGCAAGGCACGCGACAGTCGCGCCGCCGATCACGAACATGGAGACATCGATGAGCCGTCCGCAATCCCCGTCCGCCGCACAGCCGCGGCCAGGCCGCGCCGCCCTCGCGGCATTCGTCGGCACCACGATCGAGTGGTACGACTTCTACATCTACGGCACCGCCGCCGCGCTCGTGTTCGGCAAGGTGTTCTTCTCGAGCACGATGGATCCCGGCGTCGCGACGCTGCTCGCGTTCGTCACGTTCTGGGCCGGCTTCGCCGCGCGGCCGCTCGGCGGGATCGTGTTCGGGCACCTCGGCGATCGCGTCGGCCGCAAGACCGCGCTCGTGATCACGCTGGTGATGATGGGGCTCGCCACGACCGGCATCGGCCTCTTGCCCGGCTATGCGTCGATCGGCGTGTGGGCGCCCGCGGGCCTCGTCGTGCTGCGCGTGCTGCAGGGCATCGCGGTCGGCGGCGAGTGGGGCGGCGCGGTGCTCATCGCGAGCGAGAACGCGCCGAAGCACCGCAGCATCCTGTACGCGGCGTTCGCGCAGCAGGGGTCGCCCACCGGCAATCTGCTCGCGACGGCCGCCTTCTTCGCGCTGAGCGCGCTGCCGACGCCGTCGTTCCTGATGTGGGGCTGGCGCCTTCCATTCCTGCTGTCGGCGGTGCTCGTGATCATCGGGATGGTGATCCGGCTGCGACTCGAGGAATCGATCGACATGCAGCGTGTGCTCGCGCGCAAGCGGACGGTGAAGCTGCCGCTGCGCGACGTCGTGCGCGACCACTGGCCCGTCGTGCTGCTCGCGGCCGGCACGCTGCCGGTGATCAACGTCACGTATTTCCGCAGCACGTTCGCGCTGTCGTGGGCGACGAAGGCGCTCGGCTACGCGCAGGGCACGTTCCTCGGCATCCTGTCGATCTCGCTCGTCGTGCAGTTCCTGATGCAGCCGGTCGGCGCGTGGTTCGTGTCGAAGGTCGACATGCGGCGGGCGATGTGCTGGATCCTGATTCCCGAGATCGTGCTGATGCCGGTGATGTTCCATGCGCTCGCGACCCGGTCGTACTGGGTCGCCGTCGCGGGGATGTGCATCTCGACGATTCCGTCGGCGATGTTCTACGGCGCGGTCGGCGGCGTGCTCGCGCGCGTGTTCCCGGCCAACATCCGCTATACGGGCCTGTCGCTCGCGTACCAGCTGAGCGCGCTCGTCGTCGGCGGCGGCACGCCGGTGCTCGCGCAGGCGATCCTGAACGCGACCGGCAGCATCGTCGGCGTCGCGATCGCGTCGGGGCTGTATGCGCTCGTGTCGCTCGCGTGCATGCTCGCGCTGCTGAATCGTACCGGCTACCGCGCGGACGAACTGTCGACGGCCGAGCGTAGCGATGCGGCCGAATGGGGTACCGAAAGCGCGAGCGCCGAAAGTCCGGCCGGCGAGCCCGCGCAGCCGGACGAGCGCGGCGCGTTGAAACCGGCGGGTTGAGCCGGCAGGCCGGTGCGGCTTGCCGACCACGCGGCGTCGAACGCGCCGGGCCGATCGCATCGGCTCGATTCCACTTCCCCAAAAGCAAACGGCACCGTGCGAAACACGGTGCCGTTTGCCTTGCGTCGTTTCGCGCGAGGCCGGCGTGGCCGGCCTGCACGAGGCGCGGCGCTCAGCCTTCCGTCGGCGGCACGTAGCCGGACGCCTGGTCCGCGCCGTCGCCGAAGAAGTACTTCTCGGTCTGCTTCATCAGGTACTGGCGTGCGCGCGGGTCGGCCATGTTCAGGCGGTTCTCGTTGATCAGCATCGTCTGCTGCTTGAGCCAGCCTTGCCACGCTTCCTTCGACACGCTTTCGTAAATGCGCTTGCCGAGTTCGCCCGGCAGCGGCGGGAAATCGAGACCTTCGGCTTCCTTGCCGAGCTTCGCGCATTGAATCATTCGGGCCATCGTGTACTTCTCCTGTAATCGATCTGGGGGAGGGCAGTCGTGCCTGCGCTCAGAGCTGCTTCATCAGCACGAGCGACTTGCGCTGCCAGTTATAGAGTTTGCGGCGGTCTTCCGGCAGGTCGTCGACGCTGACCTTGACGAAGCCGCGCTTGAGGAACCAGTGCTCGGTGCGCGTCGTGAGCACGAAGATGTGCGTGAGGCCGCGCGCGCGGGCGCGCTGCTCGATGCGCTTGAGCAGGCGTTCGCCGTCGCCCGAGCCCTGCGCTTCCGGCGCGACCGTCAGGCACGCCATCTCGCCGATCTTTTCCTGCTGGTACGGATACAGCGCCGCGCAGCCGAACAGCACGCCATCGTGCTCGATCACCGAGAAGTGGTCGATGTCGCGTTCGATCTGGTGGCGGCCGCGCCGCACCAGCGTGCCGTCCGACTCGAGCGGCTCGATCAGCGACAGGATGCCGCCGACGTCGTCCGGCGTCGCTTCGCGCAGGCTCTCGAGGTTCTCGTACGAGATCATCGTGCCGACGCCGTCGTGCAGGAACAGTTCGAGCAGCATGCTGCCGTCGAGCGACTGCGGAATCAGGTGGGCCCGGGTCACGCCGCCGCGGCATGCGCGGATCGAGTGCTTCAGGAAGAACGCATCATCGCCCTGGATGTTGCCGGAGTCGAGCAGCTCGGCGGCCGCGTCGAGCGACATTTCGCGGATCAGCTCGCCTTCGTCGTCGACGATGCCGGGCGCCTCGGTCAGGAAGATGATCTTGTCGGCGCGCAGCGCGATCGCGGCGGCCGAGGCGACGTCTTCCATCGACAGGTTGAACGCCTCGCCGGTCGGCGAGAAGCCGAGCGGCGACAGCAGCACGAGCTTGCGGCTCGCGAGCGAATGACGGATCGATTCGGCGTCGATCTTGCGCACGATGCCGGTGTGCGCGAAATCGACCCCGTCGAGAATCCCCACCGGCCGTGCGGTCACGAAGTTGCCGGACACGACGCTGATGTGCGCATGCGCCATCGGCGAGTTCGGCAGACCCTGGCTGATCGCGGCCTCGATGTCGAGACGCACTTCGCCGGCCGCTTCCTTCGCGGATTCCAGCGCGCGCGCATCGGTGATGCGCAGCCCGTGCGAAAACTCGGATTCGACACCATGCAGGCTCAGCTGCTCCTCGACCTGCGGCCGCGAGCCGTGCACCAGCACGATC
The DNA here is from genome assembly GCF_003853415.1 of Burkholderia sp. Bp9142. Classification (GTDB taxonomy): domain Bacteria; phylum Pseudomonadota; class Gammaproteobacteria; order Burkholderiales; family Burkholderiaceae; genus Burkholderia. Next base: position 12,998 of record NZ_QTPP01000057.1, read on the forward strand.
TGGATGCCCATCGCCTGCAGCAGCGCGATGTCGGACACGAGCGCGTTCAGGAGCCCCTGCTGCACCACCTCGCCGCCGAACCCCACGACGAACGTGCTGTTGCGGAACCTGTGGATATAGGGCGCGACGGAGCGCATCCAGTCGACGAACTGCGCGTGGCTGGCGGCCGAATCGTCGGCGGCCGGCGGCGTCGCGGCGCCGGTCTGGGCGGGAGGGAGGTCGGTTTGGGAATTCATGGGCGGGATTATAATGCGCCCCCATGTCGAATGTACCTAAAAGTCCCGCGCCGACGCGGGCCAAAGCGCCGTCGGCCAGGCACCCGGATGGTGCGGCCGATGCGCGTCAGCAGCAGGGCCAGCCGCCGCGCCAGCAGCAACAGCAGCAGGCGGGCAAGCCGCCGCGCGGGCCGCACGGCGATGAGCGGCGCCGCGAGGCGGGCCAGCCGGCCGCGAAGGGCGCGCCCCAGGCCACCGGCGAGCGCGCGCCGCGCCGCGAACGTCCGCCGCGCGCGACCGTCGCGCCGAATCCCGTCCCGCCGATCACCTACCCCGAAAGCCTGCCGGTGTCGGGCAAGCGCGACGAAATCGCGCGCGCGATCGCCGGTCATCAGGTCGTCATCGTCTGCGGCGAAACGGGTTCGGGCAAGACCACCCAGCTGCCGAAGATCTGTCTCGAGCTCGGCCGCGGCCTCGGCGCCGGCGGCACGGGCCTGATCGGCCACACGCAGCCGCGGCGCCTCGCCGCGTCGTCGACCGGCCGGCGGATCGCCGAGGAACTCGGCACGCCGTTCGGCGAGGTGGTCGGCTACAAGGTGCGCTTCACCGACAATCTCGCGCCGGGCGCGTCCGTCAAGCTGATGACGGACGGCATCCTGCTCGCCGAGACGCAGACCGATCCGCTGCTGAAGGCGTACGACACGCTGATCATCGACGAGGCGCACGAGCGCAGCCTGAACATCGACTTCCTGCTCGGCTACCTGAAGGAGATCCTGCCGAGGCGGCCGGACCTGAAGCTGATCGTCACGTCCGCGACGATCGATGCGGACCGCTTCGCGCGCCACTTCGGCACCGACGCGCGCCCGGCGCCCGTGATCGAGGTGAGCGGGCGGCTGTATCCGGTCGAGATGCGCTACCGCCCGGTGGCCGAGGATCGCCCGGCCGTGAAGCACGCCGAGGGCACCGGCGGCCGCGACCGCGTGAAGACCGCGCGCGAGGCCGAACGCGACCTGATGGACGCGATCGTCGACGCGGTCGACGAACTGTGCCGCGAAGGCCCCGGCGACGTGCTGGTGTTCCTGCCCGGCGAGCGCGAGATCCGCGAGGCGGCCGAGGCGCTGCGCAAGCACCATCCGCCGCATACCGAGATCCTGCCGCTGTTCGCGCGGCTGTCGGCTGCCGACCAGGACAAGGTGTTCAAGGCGTCGAACGCGCGCCGCATCGTGCTCGCGACCAACGTGGCCGAAACGTCGCTGACGGTGCCGGGCATCCGCTACGTCGTCGACACCGGGCTCGCGCGCGTGAAGCGCTATTCGTACCGGAACAAGGTCGAGCAGCTGCAGGTCGAGTCGATCTCGCAGGCCGCCGCGAACCAGCGCGCGGGCCGCTGCGGCCGGGTGGCCGACGGCGTCTGCATCCGCTTGTACGAGGAAAGCGACTACCAGGCGCGTGCGCGTTTCACCGACCCGGAGATCCTGCGCTCGTCGCTCGCGTCGGTGATTCTGCGGATGAAATCGCTGCACCTGACCGCGATCGAATCGTTCCCGTTCCTCGAGCCGCCGCCCGGCCGCGCGATCGCGGACGGCTACCAGCTGCTCAACGAACTCGGCGCGGTCGACGACGACAACGCGCTGACGCCGCTCGGCCGCGAGCTCGCACGGCTGCCGCTCGACCCGCGCGTCGGCCGCATGATCCTCGCCGCGCGCGACCAGCAGTCGCTGCGCGAGGTGCTGATCATCGCGAGCGCGCTGTCCGTGCAGGACCCGCGCGACCGTCCGATCGAAGCGCAGGAGCAGGCTGACCAGGCGCATCGCCGCTTTGCCGACGAGCGCTCCGAATTCCTGCAGTGGCTGAAGATCTGGGCGTGGTTCGAAGAGGCCGTCGCGCACAAGAAGTCGAACCGCCAACTGATCGACGCGTGCCGGCAGAACTTCCTGTCGCACCTGCGGCTGCGCGAATGGCGCGACGTCCATTCGCAGCTGCTGACGGTCGTGCGCGAGCACGGCTGGCGGCTCAACGAGGCCGAGGCAACCTACGAGCAGGTCCATCTGGCCCTGTTGACAGGCCTGCTCGGCAACCTCGGCATGAAGGCCGACGACGATCCGCACTACCTCGGCGCGCGCGGGATCAAGTTCTACCTGTGGCCGGGCTCCGCGCTCGCGAAGAAGGCCGGCCGCTGGGTGATGGCGGCCGAACTCGTCGAGACGAGCCGGCTGTATGCGCGCTGCCTCGCGAAGATCGAGCCGGAATGGGTCGAGAAGATCGGCGCGCACCTGCTGAAGAAGTCGCTGTCGGAGCCGCACTGGGAAAAACGTCCTGCACAGGTCAGCGCGTTCGAGCGCGCGACGCTGTACGGGCTGCCGATCTATCACCGCCGGCGCGTCGCGTTCGGCCAGCAGGATCCGGCGCGTGCGCGCGAGCTGTTCATCCGCGGCGCGCTGGTCGAAGGCGAGTTCGACACGAAGCTGCCGTTCTTCGCGCACAACCGCAAGCTGCTCGCCGACATCGAGCAGCTCGAGCACAAGTCGCGCCGGCAGGACGTGCTGGTCGACGACGAGCTGATCTACGCGTACTACGACCAGGCGATTCCCGAGGGCATCCATACCGGCGCGGCATTCGAGCGCTGGTATCGCGACGAGGTGAAGCAGGGCGGCCAGGCGGAGGACAGGCAACGGCTGCTGTACCTGTCGCGCGACGACCTGATGCGCCACGAGGCGGCCGGCGTGACGACCGAGCTGTTCCCGAAGCGCGCGACGATGGCCGGCGTCGAGATGGCGCTCACCTACCATTTCGAGCCCGGCACGCCGCGCGACGGCGTGACGCTTGCGGTGCCGCTCTACGCGCTGAACCAGGTCGATGCGCGCCGTTGCGAATGGCTCGTGCCGGGGATGCTGAAGGAGAAGGTGCAGCTGCTGCTGAAGTCGCTGCCGCAGAAACTGCGCCGGCACTGCGTGCCGCTGCCCGAGTACGCGGCCGGCTTCGTCGAGCGCGCGGGCCGCGAGCGCTTCGGCGCGGGCGGCCTCGTCGAGGCGCTGATCGCCGACGTGCGCGGCCAGACGCAGGTCGCGATGAAGACGGCCGACTTCAAGCTCGAGACGCTGCCCGCGCACCTGTTCATGAACTTCAAGGTGATCGACGAGCACGGCCGCCAGCTCGCGATGGGGCGCAATCTCGCGCAGCTGCGTCAGGAACTCGGTGCGCAGGCGCAGCAGCAGTTCCAGAAGATCGCGGCGGCGTCGACGATCGCGCCCGGCGGCGACGCTGATGCCGGCGACGCGGGCGACACGCCGGCGCCTGCTGCCGCGCCGGGTTCGGCGGCGCAGGGCGGCAAGGCCGGCAGGGGCGCGGCGCCGCACACGGCCGCCCCGGCGGAAGCCGGCGCGACCGCGCTTTACGAGAACCTGACGACGTGGAACTTCGGCAAGCTCCCCGAGTTGCTCGAGATCCGCCGCCGCGGCCAGACGCTGTACGGCTATCCGGCGCTCGTCGATCGCGGCACGCATTGCGACGTCGAGGTGTTCGACTCGCCGGAGGAGGCCGCGCGGATCCACCGTGCCGGCTTGCGGCGGCTGTTCGCGCTGCAGCTGAAGGAGCCGATCAAGTTCCTCGAGAAGAACCTGCCGGGGCTGCGCGAGATGGCGATGCAGTACATGTCGCTCGGCACGCAGGACGAGCTGCGCGACCAGCTGATCGACACGGCGCTCGATCGCGCGTGCCTGCAGGACCCGCTGCCCGACGACGACGCGAGCTTCCACGCTCGCCGCGACGAGGGCCGGAGCCGCCTGAACCTGCTCGCGCAGGAGATCGCGCGGCTCGTCGGGCAGATCCTCGCCGAATACGCGGGACTCGCGAAGAAGCTCGCGCAGGCGAAGCCGTTCGCGCAGGCCCACGCGGACCTGCAGCAGCAGCTCGCCGCGCTGGTCGGCAAGCGCTTCGTGATCGACACGCCTTACGTGCAGCTTGCGCACTTCCCGCGCTACCTGAAGGGGATCGCGCTGCGGATCGACAAGCTGAAGGCGGACCCGGCGCGCGACGCGAAGCAGGCCGGCGAGCTGCTGCCGCTCGTCCAGCAGTACCAGCGCGCGGTGTCGCAGCGCGGCGGTGTCGCCGACCCGCGGCTCGCGGAATTCCGCTGGCTGCTGGAGGAACTGCGCATTTCGCTGTTCGCGCAGGAACTGCGCACGCCGATGCCTGTCTCTGTCAAGCGTCTGCACAAGGTCTGGGAGTCGATGCAGCGCTAGCGCAACGGCGGTTGTCCGGGCCCGCACCGGCTGCCGGTCCGGCCGGCCGCGCGGCGCCTGCCGCGGCGGGCCGCACGGCGGCCGCGGCGTGCGTCGAAGTGGCGCAACGTCGATTCTCGTCAACCGGCGGGGCCGGTTGAGCGTTTTACAATGACTGCTGTTCCACGACGTGAGTCTTCATGCGCACCTTCCTTTCCTTCGGCCGCACGCTTGCGCTGGCCGCCGCCGTGCTGGCGCCCGCCGCACACGCGAATAACGTGATCATCCTCAATTCGGCCGAAGCGACGCTTTCCCTGATCGACCAGCAGACCCGCCAGGTCGTCGGCACGATGCCGACCGGCAAGGAGCCGCACCACCTGATGGCGACGCCGGACAATTCGTCGCTGATCGTCGCGAATTCGGTCTCGAACAGCCTGATGTTCGTCGATCCGAAGACGGGCAAGCTGCAACGCACGGTCGAAGGCATCGAGGATCCGTACCAGCTCGGCTTCTCGCCCGATAAGAAGTGGTTCGTGTCGACCGGGCTGCGCCTCGACCGGCTCGACATCTACGGCTACGACGGCCGCGACCTGCATCTCGTGAAGCGCCTGCCGCTCGCGGCGATGCCGAGCCACATCGCGTTCACGAAGGACAGCAAGACCGTGCTCGTGTCGCTGCAGGTGTCCGGCGAGATCGCCGCGGTCGACCTCGCGACGCAGACGGTCAAGTGGAAGATGCCGGTCGGCAAGGTGCCGGCGGGCCTGTGGCTCACGCCGGACGACAAGTTCCTGCTGGTCGGGATGACCGGCGCGGATTACGTCGCGGTGGTCGACTGGCGCAACCAGAAGATCGTCAAGCAGATCTATACGGGCAAGGGCGCGCACAATTTTCGCTCGCTCGCCGATGGCGCGCACGTCGCGATCACCAACCGGGTCGCGAACACGATCAGCATCATCGACGAGAACACGCTCACCAACGTCGGCGACATCACCGGCCTGCTGCCGGGCCCCGACGACATGGAGCTGTCCGCCGACAAGAAGACGCTGTGGGTGACGTTCCGCTTCGCGAAGAAGGTGGGAATCATCGATCTGGCATCGCGCAAGCTGGTGCAGACGATCTCCGTCGGCCGTTCGCCGCACGGAATCTACTTCTACGACCGCGCGCCGTGGAAGGCTGCGAACGGCGCGTGACGGGCGGAGGCGGACGATGCTGCACCTGATCGATGCGTTCGTGTCGGACATCCAGACTTGGCTGTACGTCGACGTCGTGCAGCCGCTCCTCTTCAAGTTCAACCTGATGGACTATGACGAGGACACCTACGACGCGCTGTACTGGGTGATCGTCGGCGCGCTCCAGATGGTGCTGATGTTCGCGCTGCTGCGCCCGCTCGAGGCGCTCGCGCCCGTCGAGCGCTGGAAGAACCGCCGCGCGGTGCGGGTCGACGTGATCTACACCGCGATCTCGAAGCTCGGCATCTACACGCTGTTCTTCTTCTTCGCGCTGCAGCCGGTGTTCGACAACTTTCAGGCATGGCTGCGCCTGCACGGCGTCGCGAACTTCAACCTCGACTATCTGTGGCCGGGCGTGACCTCGCAGCCGATCGTCGCGTTCGCGATCTACCTCGTCGTGCTCGACTTCGCCGGCTACTGGTATCACCGCTGGCAGCACAAGTTCGGCATCTGGTGGGAGCTGCACGCGGTGCATCACAGCCAGCGGCAGATGTCGCTGTGGTGCGACGACCGCAACCACCTGCTCGACGACGTGATCCAGTCGTGCTTCTTCGCGGCGATCGCGCTCGTGATCGGCGTGACGCCGTCGCAGTTCGTCGTGCTGACCGCTGTCACCAACTTCCTGCAGAGCATCCAGCATACGAATGCGCGGCTGTCGTTCGGCCGGCTCGGCGAGCGCCTGCTCGTGAGCCCGACCTTCCACCGGCGTCACCACGCGGTCGGCTACGGTCACGAGGGCACCAAGTACGGCTGCAACTTCGGCGTGCTGTTCCCGTGGTGGGACATGATGTTCGGCACCGCGTCGTGGAACCGCACGGTCGAGCCGACCGGCATCCGCGAGCAGGTCGAGGGCGTGTCCTACGGCGACGGCTTCTGGGCGCAGCACGGCCTCGCGTTCGTGCGGATCTTCCGGCGTCTCGTTCCCGCGAAGCGCGGCGCGGCGTCGGCCTGACCCGATCCAGCTCCCGTTGAACGGCGTGACCACACGGCCCGCATGCGCTTTGGCGCATGCGGGCCGTGTGGTTTATCCTTTCCCCGTTTTTCTCCGTCGATACAGGTTCGCATGAACGACTTGCTGCGCTCTTTCGTCCGGGCCTTCGCCAGCGCGCTGCACCCGCGCATGCTGTGGCTCACCCTGATGCCGTTCGTCGTCTCGGCGCTGCTGTGGGGCGTCGTGCTGTGGTTCTCGTGGCAGACGCTGATCGACGCCGCGCGCGGCGCGCTCGACGGCTTCGTGCTGACCGCCGCGCTGTACCGCGCGTTCGACGCGATCGGGATGTCGCAGCTGCATGCGGTCGTCGCGCCGTTCGTCGTCGTGTCGCTCGCGATTCCGCTGATCGTGCTGACCGTGCTGCTGCTGATCGCGACGATCTCGATGCCGGTCGTGATCAAGCACCTGTCGAACCGGCAGTTCGCCGCGCTCGAGGCGAAGCGGGGCGGCACGTTCCTCGGCAGCGTGTTCAATTCGCTCGGCGCGGCCATCGTCGGCGTCGTGCTGCTCGTCGTCACGATCCCGCTGTGGCTGATTCCGCCGTTCTTCGCGCTGCTGCCGCCCGTGATCTGGGGCTGGCTCACGTACCGCGTGATGACCTACGACGCGCTCGCGCAGCACGCGAGCCGCGACGAGCGCCGCGCGCTCGTGCGGCAGCATCGCTGGCCGCTGATCGGCATCGGCGTCGCGACCGGGCTGCTCGGCACCGTGCCGACCTTCGTGTGGGTGTCGTCGGTCTGGATGATGGTGCTGTTTCCGTTCGTGGCGGCGGCGATGATCTGGGTTTACGCTTTCATCCTCGTCTTCTCGGCGCTGTGGTTCGGGCACTATTGCCTGCGCGCGCTGGACGACCTGCGCGCGAGTTCGCGCGCCACCGCAATCGACATGGGGCAGGCATGAGCATCGGCATCATCATCATCGGCGACGAAATCCTTTCGGGCCGCCGGCAGGACAAGCATCTGGCGAAGGCCATCGAGCTGCTCGGCGCGCGCGGCCTCGCGCTCGACTGGGCCGAATACGTCGGCGACGATCCGGCGCGGATCACCGCGACGCTCGCCCGCGCGATCGCGTCCGGCGACATCGTGTTCTCGACGGGCGGCATCGGCGCGACGCCGGACGACCACACGCGCCAGTGCGCCGCCGCCGCGCTCGGCGTGCCGCTCGAGCTGCATCCGGAAGCGAAGCTGCTGATTTCGGAGCGCATCCGCGAGACGCACGCCGATCCGGCCACGCCGGTCGACTTCGATTCGCCGGAAAACCAGCACCGCTTCAACATGGGCGTGTTCCCGGCGGGCGCGACGATCATCCCGAACGGCTACAACCGGATTCCCGGTTTCTCGGTCGGCGATCTCCATTTCGTGCCGGGCTTCCCGGTGATGGCATGGCCGATGATCGAATGGGTGCTCGACACGAAGTACCAGCATCTCCATCACGCAACGCCGCACGCGGAGCGCTCGCTGTACGTGTTCGAACTGCCGGAATCGACGCTCACGCCGCTGATGGAAAGGATCGAGCGCGATTTCCCGGGCGTGCGCGTGTTCAGCCTGCCGAGCGTCGGCGATGCCGAGCGCGGCGGGATCTACGCGCGCCGGCATATCGACCTCGGCGTGAAGGGCGAGCCGGAAGCGGTCGCGGCCGCGTTCGTGAAGCTGCGCGAAGGCGTGCACCTGCTCGGCGGTGACGTCGTCGAGCCGGACGCACCGCGCGCCTGAACGGGCCGCACCAGAACCACGGGCCGCGCAACGCGGCCCGTCATCGGGATGTCATCGCCCGGCTCGACGATGTCGCAGTCGGGCGTGCCTGAACGGCGGCGCCGTCAGGCGCCGATCCACGGCAGTTTCCGGAAGCACCAGCCGTCGACCGTCTTGCGGTGGCCCTCGGCGTCCTTGCCGCCCTCGAAGCCTTCGAGCAGGTCGAAGGCCTTCGTGAAGCCGGCCTGCGACGACGCGACCGCGGCGAGCTTCGAGCGTGCCGCGCTGCGGCACAGGAACAGGATGGGCGTATCGGCCGGGAGGGCCGCCTTCAGTTCGTCGATGAATTCGGCGTTCGGCACGCCGCCCGGGTAGCGCGTCCATTCGAGATGCAGGTACTGGCCGTCGCCGACGAGCGGGCGGCCGATCCAGTCGAGCTCGGCGCGGGTGCGCACGTCGACGAGGCGTGCCGACGGATCGAGCTGCAGCAGTTCGAATGCCTCGGCCGGCAGCAGTGCGCCGGCATAGTGGAGCGCGCCTTGGACGCGGCGTTCTTCGGCCTTCGCGTAAAGCTGGTCGAGCGTACTCATGGCAGGAGGTCTCCGTATCGGTCAAACGAACATTCTAGCGCGGCACCGCTGCGCGGATGTCCGTGCCCTGCGGCGCATGCACCGCGCACGGATTCACCAGAAGAGTGCAGAATGGCATGGGTGCACCAGAATGATCCCGTCGCGCCGGTGCGTCCCGTCATTTGCACCGTATCGGTGCGGCCGGGCAACCGCCGATGCGGCGCCCGGCCCCGGAATCGCGCAGCCGGGCCCTGCCGTGGCGCGGGCTGGCACGATTCATGTCGCTTCTGCGCATGGCTGGCACGGTTGCTGCTATATAGAATTCGGTCGACCCGGGGCGCGCTGCGCCAAAGCCAGACTCCGGGCAGCTCGATAAACGAGGCGGTTCCCAGTCCGCCGGAATTGTTCAATCAGGAGAAGAGGTTATGAGTAAAACCGTCGCCGACGTCATGCAGCTCGTGAAGGACGAGGACGTCAAGTTTGTCGATTTCCGCTTCACGGATACGCGCGGCAAGGAACAGCACGTGTCGGTGCCGGTTTCGGCGTTTGACGAAGACAAGTTCGAAAGCGGCCATGCATTCGACGGTTCGTCGATCGCGGGCTGGAAGGGCATCGAGGCGTCGGACATGCTGCTCATGCCGGACCCGAACGCCGCATTCGTCGACCCGTTCTATGAAGAGTCGACCCTCGTGCTGACCTGCGACGTGGTCGAACCGGCTGACGGCAAGGGCTACGAGCGCGATCCGCGTTCGCTCGCGAAGCGCGGCGAAGCGTACCTGAAGAGCACGGGCATCGGTGACACGGCCTTCTTCGGTCCGGAACCGGAATTCTTCATTTTCGACTCGGTCCAGTGGAACACGGACATGTCGGGCTGCTTCGTGAAGATCAACTCGGAAGAAGCGCCGTGGTCGTCGGCCAAGGAATTCGAAGGCGGCAACACGGGCCACCGCCCGGGCACGAAGGGCGGCTACTTCCCGGTCGCGCCGGTCGACACATTCCAGGACATGCGTTCGGAAATGTGCCTGCTGCTCGAACAGCTCGGCATCCCGGTCGAAGTGCACCACCACGAAGTGGCGGGCCAGGGCCAGAACGAAATCGGCACGAAGTTCTCGACGCTCGTGCAGCGCGCCGACTGGACGCAATGGTCGAAGTACATCATCCATAACGTCGCGCACTCGTACGGCAAGACGGCGACGTTCATGCCGAAGCCGGTCGTCGGCGACAACGGTTCGGGCATGCACGTTCACCAGTCGATCTGGAAGGACGGCCAGAACCTGTTCGCGGGCAACGGCTACGCCGGCCTGTCGGAACTGGCGCTGTTCTACATCGGCGGCATCATCAAGCACGCCCGTGCACTGAACGCGATCACGAACCCGACGACGAACTCGTACAAGCGTCTGGTCCCGCACTTCGAAGCGCCGGTCAAGCTCGCCTACTCGGCACGCAACCGTTCGGCATCGATCCGCATTCCGCACGTGTCGAACCCGAAGGGCCGCCGTATCGAAACGCGCTTCCCGGATCCGATGGCGAACCCGTACCTGTGCTTCACGGCGCTGATGATGGCCGGTCTCGACGGGATCCAGAACAAGATCCATCCGGGCGAAGCTGCCGACAAGAACCTGTACGACCTGCCGCCGGAAGAGGATGCAAAGATCCCGACCGTCTGCGCGGGCCTCGACCAGGCACTGGAAGCGCTCGACAAGGATCGCGAGTTCCTGACGCGCGGTGGCGTGTTCACCGACGGCATGATCGATGCGTACCTCGCGCTGAAGGAGCAGGAGCTGGCGAAGTTCCGCATGACGACGCATCCGATCGAGTTCGAGATGTACTACTCGCTGTAATCGGCGATGGCGCTTCGATTCAGCGCCGTCCTGCCGGTTCGTTCCCGTCGCGCGGCCTGCGGCGGGAACCGCGGAGTCTGAAAGGGGACGGCGTCCAGCCGTCCCTTTTTTGTTCCGACAATTTTCATTTTCCGGCCCGCTGAGGCGCGACGATACGCAAGATGGCTCTGAAGAATCTGATCAAGGCGAAGACGGGGCAGCCCGAGCGACTGACGGAAGACGAGCGGCTCGCGCGCTCGGGCCTGCTTGCGGGGCTGGAAGCGCTGCCGACGGTCGTGATCGTGCTCGACCGCAAGACGCTGCGGGTTGCGTTCGCGAACCCGTCCGCGGAGGCGATGCTCGACATCTCGCGCCGGCAGCTCGCGCAGCGGCCGTGGGGCGAGATTTTTCCGAACGCGAACGAGCTCGCGTCGACGATCACCGCGATCGGCGAGGAGCGCTTTCACGCGACGCATCTCGATACCGTGCTCGACCGGCCCGGCCACGAGGCGCTGCACGTGCATGCGATCGTCGGCTTCCTCGAGACCGCGCCCGATTTCGTGCTCGTCGAGCTGTTCGAGAACGAACGGCAGTCGCGCACCGATCGCGAGGAGCGCATCCACGACCTGACCGCGGTCAACAAGCAACTGATCCGCAACCTCGCGCACGAGATCAAGAACCCGCTCGGCGGCATTCGCGGCGCAGCCCAGCTGCTCGAATTCGAACTGAGCGAGCGCGAGCGCGGCGAGTTGCGCGAATACACGCAGGTGATCATCAAGGAGTCCGACCGCCTGCAGACGCTCGTCGACCGGTTGCTGGAGCCACACCGGCATCCGCACATCGTCGGCGACGTGAACATTCATGAAGTGTGCGAACGCGTGCGCGCAGTGATGCTCGCGGAATTTCCGCGCGGGCTCACGATCGAGCGCGACTACGACGTCAGCGTGCCGGACCTGCGCGGCGACAAGGAGCAGCTGATCCAGGCACTGCTGAACATCGTGCGCAACGCCGCGCAGGCGCTGCGCGAACGGATCGCGCAGGGCGACGCGAAGATCGAGCTGCGCACGCGCGTCGCGCGCAAGGTGACGATCGCGAAGCGCCTGTACAAGCTGGCACTGGACTTGCACGTGGTCGACAACGGGCCCGGCATTCCGGAAGAGATCCGCGACCGGATCTTCTACCCGCTCGTGTCCGGGCGCGACGACGGCAGCGGCCTCGGCCTCACGCTCGCGCAGACGTTCGTGCAGCAGCACGACGGGATGATCGAGGTCGAGAGCCGGCCCGGACGTACCGAATTTCAGATCCTGCTGCCGCTCGACCATTGAGCGGCGGCATGGCGATTCACCCGATTCACCAATATCTGACCGACCTATGAAGCCGATCTGGATAGTAGACGACGATCAATCGATCCGCTGGGTGCTCGAAAAGGCGCTCGCCCGGGACAGCTTCGCGACGAAGAGCTTCGCGAACGTGCGCGACGCGCTGGCCGCGCTCGACCACGAGACGCCGCAGGTGCTCGTGTCCGACATCCGGATGCCGGGCGGCTCCGGCCTCGAGCTGCTGCAGGCGATGCACGAGCGCCTGCCGGGCCTGCCCGTCATCATCATGACGGCGTTCTCCGATCTCGACAGCGCCGTCGCGGCGTTCCAGGGCGGTGCGTTCGAATATCTCGCGAAGCCGTTCGACGTCGACAAGGCGGTCGAGCTGATCCGCCGCGCGGTCGAGGAAAGCCTGCGCGGCGGCGCGCCGCAGGACGAGCGCGTCGCCGAGGCGCCCGAGATGCTCGGCCAGGCGCCCGCGATGCAGGACATGTTCCGCGCGATCGGCCGCCTGTCGCATTCGGCGGCGACCGTGCTGATCACCGGTGAATCGGGCACCGGCAAGGAGCTCGTCGCGCGGGCGCTGCACCGTCACAGCCCGCGGGCGAACGGGCCGTTCATCGCGCTGAACACCGCGGCGATTCCGAAGGACCTGCTCGAATCGGAACTGTTCGGTCACGAGCGCGGTGCGTTCACCGGCGCGCAGACGACGCGCCAGGGCCGCTTCGAACAGGCCGAGAACGGCACGCTGTTCCTCGATGAAATCGGCGACATGCCGTTCGATCTGCAGACGCGCCTGTTGCGCGTGCTGTCGGACGGGCAGTTCTATCGGGTCGGCGGCCACAACCCGCTGCGCGCGAACGTGCGCGTGATCGCCGCGACGCACCAGAATCTCGAGGCGCGCGTGCGGCAGGGGCTGTTCCGCGAGGACCTTTACCACCGGCTCAACGTGATCCGGCTGCGGTTGCCGCCGCTGCGCGAACGCAGCGAGGACATCGCGCTGCTCACGCGCCACTTCCTGCAGAAAAGCGCGCGCGATCTCGGCGTCGAGCCGAAGCGCGTGTCCGACGAGGCGCTTGCGTACCTGACCTCGTTGCCGTTCCCCGGCAACGTGCGGCAGCTCGAGAACCTCGCGAACTGGCTGACCGTGATGGCGCCCGCGCAGACGGTCGAGATCAAGGATCTGCCGCCCGATCTCGTGCCGGCAGGCGCGCCGGTGACAGCGACGGTCGATGGCGCGGATGCGTACGCCGGCACCAGCGTCGGCGGCGGCGACGTCGCGCGCGCGCAGCCGGCGGCCGGTGCGATGCCGTTGACGGTTGTTGCGCCCGTCGCGGCCGTGCCGAACGGCGCGCCGGCCGGCTATCCGATGTGGGAAAACGGGCTGCGCACGGAGGTCGCGCGGCTGTTGCGCGAGAATTCGGCCGACGTGATGGACGAGCTCGCGCGCCGCTTCGAGGCCGCCGTGATCCGCGAGGCGCTCGACTTCACGCGCGGCCGCAAGGTCGAGGCGGCGGAGCGGCTCGGCATCGGCCGCAACACGATCACGCGCAAGATCCAGGAACTGCATCTGGAGCCGTAAGCAACCGTCGCGGCATGCGCGGGCATCGCGCATGCCGCGATCGGACATAATCTCGGTTTGCCGTCACGTGCACACCCGTCATGTCCGATTCCTTCCGCTGGCCCGCCGGGGCCGATCCCTTCCGTTTTCTCGAAGCGCTCGACAGCAAGCGCGCCCGCGCGTGGGTCGACGAGCAGAACGCGCGCACGCGTGTCGTGCTGCGCGATGACGATGCGTATCGCGCGCTCACCGCGCGGCTCGCGCAGGCGTATCTGCCGCGCGAACGCCCGGTGATTCCGACCCGCTGGCGCGACTGGGCGTACGACCTGTGGCAGGACGATCTCCACCCGAAGGGACTGTGGCGCCGCGCGCGCTGGGACGACTGGCGCGCCGGCCGGCCCGAGTGGGAAACGCTGCTCGACGTCGACGCGCTCGGCGCGCAAGAGGGCGAGTCGTGGGTGTTCGAGCAGGACGCGATCCTGTATCCGGACGGTGACCGTGCTTTGCTGTCGCTGTCGCCGGGCGGCGCCGACGCGGTCGTCGTGCGCGAATTCGACCTCGTGCAGCGCCGTTTCGTCGACGGCGGGTTCACGATCGACGAGCCCGGGAATCACACGGTCGGCTGGATCGACCGCGATACCGTCTACGTGAGCTGGGATCGCGGCGAGCCACATGTGACCGCCGCCGGCTATCCGTACGAAGCGCGCCGCTGGGTACGCGGCACGCCGCTCGCCGATGCGCCGGTCGTGTTCCGCGGCGAACCCGACGACATCAGCGCGGGCGCGGGGTTCGATCCGATCGACGGCCGCCACGTCGCGTGGCGCAGCGTCGATTTCTTCGACGCGCATGCATACCGGCTGACCGACGCGGGCGAGTGGGCGCGCTACGATGTGCCGACGCACGTCGAGGTCGGTTTCTGGGAAGGCTGGCTCATGCTGGAGCCGCGGCTCGACTGGGACTGCGGCGGCGTGCGTCACGCGGGCGGCTCGCTGCTCGCGATCCGCGAGCAGGCGTTCCTCGCCGGGTCGCGCGAACTCACGACGCTGTTCGAGCCGCGGCCGTCGACGTCCGCGTGCACGTGGACGCACACGCGCACGCTGCTGATCGCAAGCTGGCTCGACGACGTGCACAACCGCACGCTGCTGTGGCAGCCGCGCCAGGGCGATGATGGCGCATGGACGTGGGACGCGCGGCCGTTCGAGTGGCCGGGCGATGCGCAGATCGACGTCGAGCCGGTCGAGTCGACGCTGAACGACGACGTGTACGTGGACGTCGATACCTATCTCGATCCCCCCGAATGCTGGCTCGCCGATCTGGACGATCGCGCGGCCGATGCGCCGTCGCGCCGCGTACTGCTCGACCGGCCGCCGGTGCGGTTCGATGCGGCCGGGCTCGTCGTGCGGCGCGCGAATGCCCGCTCGCGCGACGGCACGGTCGTGCCGTACACGCTGATCGGGCCGCGTGACGCGCTCGATGGACTGGCGCATCCCGACGGCAGCGCCCGCGTCGCGCGGCCGTGCCTGCTGTCGGGCTATGGCGGCTTCGCGATTCCGAACCTGCCGGGCTATAGCGATGCACTGGGCATCGGGTGGCTCGAACGCGGCGGCGTCGCGGCGTTCGCGCACATCCGCGGCGGCGGCGAATTCGGGCCGGGCTGGCACGTCGACGCGCAGCGCGAGCATCGGCAGCGTTCGTTCGACGACTTCATCGCGGTGGCCGAGGATCTGATCCGCACCGGCGTGACGACGGCCGCGCAACTCGGCATCGAGGGCGGCAGCAACGGCGGGCTGCTGGTCGGCGCGTGCATGGTGCAGCGTCCGGAGTTGTTCGGCGCGGTCCTGTGCCGCGTGCCGCTGCTCGACATGCGGCGCTATCCGAAGCTGCACGCGGGCGCCGCGTGGCTCGACGAATACGGCGATCCGGACGATGTGCGCGAGGGCGCGGCGCTCGCCGCCTACTCGCCGTATCACCGCGTGCGCGAAGGTGTAGCGTATCCGCCGCTGTTGCTGACCACGTCGACGCGCGACGACCGCGTGCATCCCGCGCATGCGCGCAAGATGGCCGCGCGCATGCATGAGCTTGGACATGAACGGGTGTGGTACTGGGAGAACACCGACGGCGGCCACGGCAGCGCCGACGACCTGGAGCGTGCCGAATCGGATGCGGCGGAGTTCGGCTTCCTGTGGGCCCATCTCGGGCCCGCGCCCGCGCGCGGTTGAGCGCGGGCGTGAGCGGGCGGGGTGGTCAGCCGACGATCGCGACGACCGGCGTGTGGTCGGACGGCTGTTCCCACGTGCGCGGCGTGCGGTCGACTTCGCACGACGTGCAGGTGGCGGCGAGCGCCGGCGACAGCAGGACGTGGTCGATGCGCAGCCCCGCGTTGCGGCGGAACGCGAACATCCGGTAGTCCCACCACGTGAAGGTCTTCTCGGGCTGCTCGAAGCGGCGGAACGCGTCGACGAAGCCGAGCTCGATCAGCTTCGCGAAGTGCGCGCGCTCCTGCGGCGACACGAGGTTCTGGCCTTCCCATTTCGCCGGGTCGTGCACGTCGCGGTCCTCGGGCGCGATGTTGTAGTCGCCGAGCAGCGCGAGCTTTGGGTGGCGCTGCATTTCGGTGCTCAGCCACGCATGCAGCGCGTCGAGCCACTGCATCTTGTAGACGAACTTGTCGGAGTCGGGCGCCTGGCCGTTCGGGAAATACGCGGACACGATGCGTACGCCGTCGACCGTCACGGCGACCACGCGCTGCTGCGGATCGTCGAAGCCGGGGATGTTGCGCACGACGTCCGATTCGTCGACGGCGAGCGTGTCGCGCACGAGGATCGCGACGCCGTTGTAGGTCTTCTGGCCCGCGAACCAGCTGCGATAGCCGATTGCCTCGAGATCGGCGCGCGGATACTTCTCGTCCGGCAGCTTCAGTTCCTGCAGGCACAGCACGTCGGTTCCGCTTTGCGCGAGCCAGTCGAGCACGTGCTGCTTGCGGACGTTGAGCGAGTTGACGTTCCAGGTGGCGATTTTCATGAACGGGAATGCGTGCGGGGTGAATGCGAAGGCCGCCATCTTACCGCGAGCACGGGGCGCGAACGCGCGCGACACGCGATGCGAAGCACGCGCCGGGCATCGCGACATCGACGGCTTGCAAAGAAATTGTGACAAAGGTGTTGACGTGAGTGCTTCATCACCCTATAATTTATTTCTCTGACGCGGGGTGGAGCAGTCTGGCAGCTCGTCGGGCTCATAACCCGAAGGTCGTAGGTTCAAATCCTACCCCCGCAACCAAGCACACCAGACGATGTGCAGCGCAAGTGACCGATGCGCGCTTCGTCGACAAGAACCCGGCCTCGTGCCGGGTTTTTTGTTTTCAGCACGCCGCCCACTCGACCGCTGCCTTCGCATGCAGCGCGGTCGTATCGAATACCGGCAGCGGCGAATCGTCCGCACCGATCAGCAACGTGATTTCCGTGCAGCCGAGAATCACGGCCTGCGCGCCGCGTTTCGCCAGTTCGTCGATGATCGCCACATAGGTCGCGCGCGACCCCGCATCGATCACGCCGTGACACAGCTCGTCATAGATGATCCGGTGCACGTCGCCGCGTGCGGCTTCGTCCGGCACCAGTACGTCGAGGCCGAACCTGTCGCGCAGGCGCTCCGCATAGAACGGCAGTTCCATCGTGTAACGCGTGCCGAGCAGTGCGACGCGCTCGACGCCGGCGGCGCGCAGCGCGGCGCCGGTCGGATCGGCGATGTGCAGGAACGGCAGTGCCACCGCGGCCTCGATCGCGTCGTGCACGCGGTGCATCGTGTTGGTCGTCAGCACGACGAGATCGGCGCCGGCCGCTTCGAGCTGTCGCGCGGCGTCGGCCATCCGTTCGCCGAGCGCGGCCCAGTGCTGCGTGCGCTGCAGCGCTTCGATCTCGGCGAAATCCACCGTGACCAGCACGCTCTTCGCGTTGTGATGGCCGCCGTGCAGCGCCTTCGAATGGCGGTTGATCATCCGGTAGTACTCGGCCGACGATTCCCAGCTCATCCCGCCGATCAGTCCGATCGTCTTCATCCGTCACCTGTGCGTTTCTTCTGTCGTGGCAGACGAGTATAGGGGCCGGCCCGTGCGCGCGGCGGTACGATCCGCTCGAAGCGGACCGGTACGGTGCCGCCGGCCAGGGCCGCTTGGCCGGAGATGGCCGCGGATCGCCGGGGAGTACGGGAAGCGGCCCGATGCGGCCAAAGGCGCCCGGCGGCGATCGAACGCGGCAGCACGCGACAGTTGAAACGGGCACTGTGTTTTTGTACAGTATCGGCACCGTGAACCCGACCATCATCCCGCCTGCCGATCCGCGCGCGCCGCCCCTTGGCGACGCGCCGCCGCGCGTGCGCAAGATCATCCACTGCGACTGCGACTGCTTTTACGCGTCGGTGGAGATGCGCGACGACCCGTCGCTGCGCAACCGGCCGCTCGCGGTCGGCGGCCGGCCCGACCAGCGCGGCGTGATCGCGACCTGCAACTACGAGGCGCGCCGCTATGGCGTGCATTCGGCGATGTCGTCGGCGCTGGCGATGCGCAAGTGTCCGGACCTGCTGATCCTGCCGTCCGCGATGGACAAGTACCGCGCGGCGTCGCGGCAGATCATGGCGATCTATCGTGACTACACGCACGACGTCGAGCCGCTGTCGCTCGACGAAGCCTACCTCGACGTCAGCGGGTCGGAACTGTGCCAGGGCAGCGCGACGCTGATCGCGCGGGAGATCCGTCAGCGTGTGTACGACACGGTCGGCGTGACGGTGTCGGCGGGCGTCGCGCCGAACAAGTTCATCGCGAAGATCGCGTCCGACTGGAACAAGCCCGACGGCCTGTTCGTCGTGCGCCCGCATGAAGTCGATGCGTTCGTCGCGGCGTTGCCGGTGCGCAAGCTGCACGGCGTCGGCAAGGTGACTGCCACGCGGCTCGACCGGCTCGGCATCCAGACCTGCGCGCAGTTGCGCGACTGGTCGCTGATCGATCTGCATCGCGAGTTCGGTGCGTTCGGCCGGCGGCTGTACCAGTTGGCGCGCGGAATCGACGAGCGGCCGGTGCGGGCTGACCAGGAGCGCAAGTCGGTCAGCGTCGAGACGACCTACGTGACCGACCTGACGACGCTCGAACAATGCGCGGACGAAATCCGCCGCCTCGTCGTGCAGCTCGACGCGCGGATCGCGCGTGCCGGTGCTGCCCGCGCGATCCGCAAGCTGTACGTGAAGATCCGCTTCGCCGATTTCCAGCGCACGACCGTCGAATGCGTGGCCGACGCGACGAATGCGCAGACGGCGGTCGCGCTGCTCGCGAAGGGGCTGCAGCGGCGCGCGCAAGCCGTGCGGCTGCTCGGCGTCGGCGTGCGCATCGACGAGGATACGGCCGAGCGTCACGGGCAGTTCTTGCTGTTCGATGACGACGCCGATCATGCGGACGACGCCGGCAGTGAGACGCCGGCGCCATGAAAAAAGCACCGCCGAAGCGCGGTGCCTTTCGATGCAGCCGGACGCGCCGGGCGGCGCGCACTCAGTGCGCGGGGGCGGCCATCCCGTTGTGGCGCAGCAGCGCGTCGATTTCCGGCTCGCGGCCGCGGAACGCCTTGAACGAATCCATCGCCGGGCGGCTGCCGCCGACTTCGAGGATCTCGCGGCGATAGCGCGTGCCGGTCGCCGCGTCGAGCACGCTGCCGCTGGCGGCGGCCGCTTCCTCGAACGCCGCGTACGCATCGGCGGACAATACCTCGGCCCACTTGTAGCTGTAGTAGCCGGCCGCATAGCCGCCTGCGAAGATGTGGCTGAACGTGTTCGGCCAGCGCGAGAACGCCGCCTGCGGGATCACGTGGTAGCGCTCGTTGATCTCGCGCGCGAACGCGTTCACGCCGGTCGCGCCGGCCGGGTCGAAGTCGACGTGCAGCAGCATGTCGAACATCGAGAACACGATCTGGCGCAGCGTGCCGAGTCCGCTCTGGAAGTTCTTCGCGGCGATCATCTTGTCGAACAGCTCGCGCGGCAGCGCGGCGCCGGTATCGACGTGCGACGACATTGACGACAGCACGTCCCATTCCCAGCAGAAGTTCTCCATGAACTGCGACGGCAGCTCGACCGCATCCCATTCGACGCCGTTGATGCCCGACACGCCGAGCTCGTCGACGCGCGTGAGCATGTGATGCAGTCCGTGGCCGAACTCATGGAACAGCGTGATGACTTCGTCGTGCGTGAAGCACGCGGGCTTGCCGCCAACCGGCGCCGAGAAGTTGCAGGTCAGGTACGCGACCGGTGTCTGCACGGTGCCGCCGCGCTTCGCGCGCGCACGCGCATCGTCCATCCAGGCGCCGCCGCGCTTGCCTTCGCGTGCATACAGGTCGAGATAGAACTGCGCGACGAGCGAACCGTCGCGGTTCTCGACGCGGAAAAAGCGCACGTCCTGGTGCCAGACCGGCGCATCGTCCGGCGCGATCCGCACGCCGAACAGCGTTTCGGTGACGGTGAAGAGGCCCTTCAGCACGGCCGGTTCCGGGAAGTACTGCTTGACCTCGTTTTCCGAGAACGCGTAGCGCTGCTGGCGCAGCCGCTCGGCCGCGAACGTGACGTCCCACGGCGCGAGCTCGGTCAGGCCGAGTTCCTTCGCGGCGAAGGCGCGCAGTTCGTCCCAGTCCTTGTCCGCGTGCGGGCGCGCGCGTGTCGCGAGATCCTCGAGGAACGCAATCACCTGCTGCGGCGACTCGGCCATCTTCGGCGCGAGCGACACTTCGGCGAAATTGCGGTAGCCGAGCATCTGCGCCTCTTCGCGGCGCAGTTTCAGCTCGTCGGCCACGATCGCCGTGTTGTCCCATTCGGCCTTGCCGCCGCCATACTGCGGCCCGAGTTCGGAGGCGCGCGTCGCATACGCGCGGTACAGCGTCTCGCGCATCGCGCGGTTCTCGGCGTACTGCAGCACCGGGAAGTAGGACGGGAAGTGCAGCGTGAATTTCCAGCCTTCCTTGCCTTCCTTCTGCGCGGCTTCGCGGGCCGCTTCGATTGCGTCGCCCGGCAGGCCGGCCAGCTCGGCTTCGTCCTGCGCGAAATACGCATAGGCGTTGGTCGCGTCGAGCACGTGGTCGGAGAACGCCTTCGACAGCGCGGCCTGCTGCTCCTGCAGTTCCGCGAAGCGCGGCTTCTGGTCTTCGGGCAGCTCGGCGCCCGACAGGCGGAAATCGCGCAGCGCATTGTCGAGGATCTTCTTGCGCTCGGCGGACAGCGTCGCGTATTCGTCGCTCGCGGCGATCGCCTTGTACTTCTCGTACAGCGCGAGGTTCTGGCCGACGCTCGACCAGAATTCGGTCACGCGCGGCAGGTTCTCGCCGTAGGCGGCGCGCAGCTCGGGCGTGTCGGCGACAGCGTTGAGGTGGCCGACGACGCCCCATGCGCGCCCGAGCGGCTCCGTCGCCTGCTCGACCGTCTCGACGATCGCGGCCCAGGTCGCCGGCGTCGCGGGTGCGCTCGCGGTGTCGACAGCGCGATTGGCGGCGTCGAGCAGCGTGTCGAGCGCGGGCGTCACGTGTTCCGGACGAATCTCGCCGAAGCGGGGCAGGCCGGAGAAATCGAGAAGCGGATTGGTATTGGCGCTGGCGGACATTAAGACTCCCTGTCTGTTGCCGGATGAACCGGGGTGAAAAGGGTGAGGCGCGAAGCAGCGGCGCCCGATATCGACATTATTGGGGCGCATCGCGCGCTTTCCAATCGTTAGTTTCTAACGACGCGATTGGATGCGCTCGACGCGGGGTCGGATACGGGCGAAACGCAGCGGGGGGTGGCAGGGTGACGGCGCGGCCGCGGCGGCGACCGGCGGGATGCCGGCGCACGAATGCGCGCCGGCTGGGCGGGCAGGGCGATCAGGCGGCCGCGGCGGCGCGCTCGGCTGCCTCGATCGTGTTGATCAGCAGCATCGTGATGGTCATCGGGCCGACACCGCCCGGCACCGGCGTGATGTGGCCGGCGACTTCCTTCACACCGGCGAAGTCGACATCGCCGCACAGCTTGCCTGCGTCGTCGCGGTTCATGCCGACGTCGATCACCGTCGCGCCGGGCTTGACCATGTCGGCCGTCAGGATGTTGCGCTTGCCGACCGCGGCGACCACGACGTCGGCCTGGCGCGTGTGCGCGGCGAGGTCGCGCGTCTTGCTGTGGCAGATCGTCACGGTCGCGCCGGCTTCGAGCAGCATCATCGCCATCGGCTTGCCGACGATGTTCGAGCGGCCGATCACGACCGCGTTGGCGCCCCGCAGCGGGATGTCATGTGTTTCGAACATCTTCATCACGCCGTACGGCGTGCACGGGCGGAACAGCGGCTTGCCCGTCATCAGCGCGCCGGCGTTCGCGACGTGGAAGCCGTCGACGTCCTTCTCAGGTGCGATCGCCTCGATTACCTTGTGGCTGTCGATGTGCGCGGGCAGCGGCAGCTGGACCAGGATGCCGTGGATCTTCGGATCACGGTTCAGCTCGTCGATGCGCGCGAGCAGGTCGGCCTCCGACAGCGTGTCCGGATACGCATCCTTCTGCGAGAAGAAACCGTTGTCCTCACACGCCTTGATCTTGTTGCGCACGTAGACTTCGCTCGCCGGGTTCGCGCCGACGAGGAGTACCGCGAGGCCGGGCTGGTGGCCGCGTGCGGTCAGCGCGGCGGCGCGTTCGGCGGCCTGCGCGCGCAAGGTCTTCGAGAGGGCGTTGCCGTCGATGAGGAGGGCTGTCATGGTGGTGGGTCCTGCCGGGAAGTTGGAATGCGGGCGTACGACGCCTGAAGCGCCGCAGCAAAGCACGCAATTATACCGTTCGCTTGCTGTCGTCCGACAGCGAATGCACGGGAAGCGTCATGTCGGCGGCGCCGGCGCTCCGGGAGGAAGCGCCGGGCCACGCCGCGCGAGTGGGCCGCATCGCGCGGCGCGGTGGCGCGGCAGGCCGGGCAGGTGCCCCGCAGCCGCGCGACGTTCAGGCCTGCTTCTTCGACAGCGCGAGGCGCAGCAGGTCGGCGACCGTGTTGACGTTGAGCTTTTCCATGATGTTCGCGCGGTGCGCTTCCACCGTCTTGATGCTGATCCCGAGATCGTCGGCGATCTGCTTGTTCAGGCGGCCGGCGATGATCCGCTCGAGCACCTGCTGCTCGCGCGCGGTCAGCTTCGACAGGCGCTCGCTCGCGGCGCGCTGTTCCTGGACGCTCTTGCTTTCGCTTCGGGCCTTGTCGAGCATCCGCTCGACGAGCTTGCGCAGCTCGGCTTCGTCGAACGGTTTCTCGATAAAGTCCATCGCACCCTTTTTCATCGTCGACACCGCCATCGGCACGTCGCCGTGGCCCGTGACGAAGATGATCGGCAGCGCGGCGTTGTCGGCGATCAGGCGCTCCTGCAGTTCGAGGCCGCTCATGCCCGACATCCGCACGTCGAGGATCAGGCAGGCGATCTGGCCGGCCTGCTGCGCCGGCTGATAGGCATCGAGGAACTGCTCGGCGCTCGAGAAGCATTGCACGCGATAGCCGTTCGCCTCCAGCAGCCAGCGCAGCGAGTCCCGTACGGCCTCGTCGTCGTCGACGACGAAGACAGTTTCCTGAGTGGTGGTGACAGGGCTATTCATAGTTCTCCCGTAACGGTATGTGATGCCGATGCCTCGCGCCCCCCTTGGCCGAGATCAGCGGGTTCCCCAATGGGCAGGCTGCAGTGGAATGTCGCGCCGGAAATGCGGCCGTCCGGTTCGACATTGTTGACCACCCACAGACGCCCCCGATGCGATTCGATGATCGAACGGCAGATGTTCAGCCCCATGCCCATGCCGTCGGACTTGGTGCTGTAAAACGGTTCGAACAGGCGTTCGGCGGTCGCTTCGTCGACGCCTGGACCCTGGTCGATCACGCGAATGTCGACGAAACCCGCCTCGATGTCGGCGACGACGCGGATCATGCCATCCGCCGACGCCGGCTTCACGTCGGCCATCGCCTCGGCCGCGTTCTTCATCAGGTTCACGAGCACCTGCTCGATCAGCACGGGGTCGACATAAATAATAGGCATTCTTGCGAGGATTTCCGTGACGATCCGGATCCTGCGCTTCCTGGCCTCGATTTCGGCGAGCCCGACCGCGTCGGCGACGATGTCCGCGACCCGCGCCGGCTGGCGCTTCGGCTCGCTGCGCTTCACGAATTCGCGGATCCGCTTGACGATCATCCCCGCGCGCAGCGCCTGCTGCGCGGTCTTTTCCAGCGCGGGCTGCAGCGTCTCGGGCGTGCCGCGGCCGCTCTTCACGAGCGCGAGCGTGCCCGAGCAGTAGTTGTTGATCGCGGCGAGCGGCTGGTTCAATTCGTGAGCAATCGACGACGCCATTTCACCCATCGTCATCAATCGGCTCGTGAACTGCAGCTTCTCTTCCTGCTGGTGCGCGAGTTCCTGCGCCTTCTTGCGGGTCGTGATGTCGGTCGCGATCTGCATCTGCGCGAGGTGGCCGTCCACCCACTGGATGTATTGGCGGCGCACCTCGAACCACTTCTGGATGCTCTCGACATACACTTCCTGCGCATCGGCGGTGCTGCTCGTCAGCGCGGCGGCCGGCAGGCCGGCGAACGCGTCGACCATGTCGATCGAGTCGGAGGACGCCTGCGCGCGATCGAAGCCGCCGCCCGACAGCTCGAGGTGGCCGTCCGGGCGGATCCCGAACAGGTGGCGGTAGTAGCGGTTCGCGAACAGCAGTTCGGCCTCGTCGGCGGCGAGCACCGACACCGCGGCGTCGAGGCTTTCGAGCACCGTCGTGAAGCGTTCGTGCGCGGCCGCGAGCTCCTCGCGCGCGCGCTTAGGCTCGGTGATGTCGGTCATCGACGACATCCAGCCGGTCTGGCGGCCGGAGCTGTCGATCAGCGGCGACACGTAGAGGCGCGCATGGAACAGCGTGCCGTTCTTGCGCCGCACGCGCAGCTCGAAGCCCGAGCTCGGCGCCTTGCCGCGCAGGGTCATGTCGAGCTGGCGCTGCATTTCCGGGTACGAATCGCGCGGCCAGTACGGAAACGGCGCGACCTTGCCGACGAGGTCGGTCTCGTCCCAGCCCGTCATCCGGCAGAACGCGGGGTTCACGTGCGTGATGCGGCCGTGCATGTCGAGCACGCGCATGCCGATCAGCACCGAGTTTTCCATCGCGCGGCGGAAGAACGCTTCCGCGTACAGCGCCTGCTGCGCCTCGAAGCGCTGGCGCGTGTGCTTCCACAGGCTCCAGAGGCTCCACAGCACGAAGCACGACAGCCCGGCGACCAGCCACACGAGCGTGTTGTTGGTCAGGTTCGTGAGCTGCGGGAACGCGTACACGCGCACGGTCAGCCCCTGGCCGGGCGGATCGAGCGGCAGGTCGTAGTGGGAGTCGCGCGGCAGGCGCGGGCGCGTCGACGTCGACGACAGCTCGCGGTTGTTCGAGTCGGTGATGGAGATCTTGTACTTCGACGACAGCTCCTGCGGGATGTCGTGCTTCAGGATCCCTTCGACCGAGAACACCGCGGCGATCGAGCCGAGATACTCGCGGTCGCCGCGCATCACGGGCGTCTGCAGCGTGATGAAGCCGTTGCCGAAGTCGTCGTAGATCAGTGGCGAATAGGCCTGGCGGCGCGTGCTGCGCGCTTCGTCGTACGCGCCGCGCACGGCGTCCTGCATCTGCGCGTCGCCGGGCTTCGCGAGCCGCTGGCCGAGCAGCGGCGGATGCACGGTCGGCCAGCGCTGCACGCCGGGCGCGGTGTACCAGTTCAGATAGAGGATTTCCGGATGCGTCTGCATCACGTCCGCGACGGCCATCTGGAAGGCATTCTGGTCGAGGCGGCCGGACGCGAGATCACGCGACAGCGCCTGCAGCTGCTCCTGCGCGCCCGTCATCGACAGGCGGATCTGCTGCTGCGCCCATGCGACGTTACGAAACAGGGTGTCTTCCTGCTGCTGCTGTTCGCGGCGATTGAGACTCCATAGAATCAGGCTCATCACCACGAGGAACACGAGGATCGACAGCAGCGGCGTCAGCAAATAGGAGTTGGACCACCACGGTCCGTGGTGCCAGCGGGACGGCTGCGACTCCGCCGGCGGGCCCGACGGTCGCGCCGAGCGTGCGAAAAGCCGATCGGTCAACATGGCAGGATTGTAGCGCAGCGCAATACATGGAAAACCCATACCGGATATGTTGAACGGAAACGAATTTGTGCTCGCGGCGCGCGCCGGAGAGGCCCGAAACAAGGGTGCGGCGCAGCAATATTCCGCATTACGAGAAAAGATCTCATAATTCGAAAATTTTGTTGCGCGGGCCCGTGCACGCTCATTACAATCCGTCGGAGCTTGCCCGCAGCCGGCCGCGTCGCGTCGTCTGCACGAGAGCGATCCTCACATTCCAGGACCCAGGAGACGAGAATGTCCGCTGTACCGAACGAAGTGATGAAATATGTCGCCGCCGAACGTGACGACGACCCGCAGGAAACCGTTGAATGGCTCGAGTCGCTCGACGGCGTGATCTCCTCCGTGGGCACCGGCCGCGCGCACTACCTGATCGAAAAGCAGATCGAATTCGCCCGCATGCACGGCGAACACCTGCCGTTCTCCGCGAATACCCCGTACATCAACACGATCCCCGTCGAAGCCCAGGCGAAGATCCCGGGCGACCAGGACGTCGAGCACCGCATCCGTTCGTACACGCGCTGGAACGCGCTGGCGATGGTGCTGCGCGCGGGCAAGGACACGAACGTCGGCGGCCACATCGCGTCGTTCGCATCGGCCGCGACGCTCTATGACGTCGGCTACAACCACTTCTGGCACGCGGCGTCCGACCAGCACGGCGGCGATCTCGTGTTCGTGCAGGGCCACTCGTCGCCGGGCGTGTACTCGCGCGCGTTCCTGCTCGGCCGCCTGTCGGAAGAGCAGCTCGACAGCTTCCGCCAGGAAGTCGACGGCAAGGGCATCTCGTCGTACCCGCACCCGTGGCTGATGCCGGACTTCTGGCAGTTCCCGACCGTGTCGATGGGCCTTGGCCCGATCATGGCGATCTACCAGGCCCGCTTCATGAAGTACCTGGAGGCCCGCGGCATCGCGAAGACGGAAGGCCGCAAGGTGTGGGCGTTCCTCGGCGACGGCGAGACGGACGAGCCGGAATCGCTCGGCGCGATCGGGATGGCGAGCCGCGAAAAGCTCGACAACCTCGTGTTCGTGATCAACTGCAACCTGCAGCGTCTCGACGGCCCGGTGCGCGGCAACGGCAAGATCATCCAGGAACTGGAATCGGAATTCCGCGGCGCCGGCTGGAACGTGATCAAGGTCATCTGGGGCAGCCGCTGGGATGCGCTGTTCGCACGCGACAAGTCCGGCGCGCTGATGCGCCGCATGATGGACGTCGTCGACGGCGAATACCAGACGTACAAGTCGGAGTCGGGCGCGTACGTGCGCGAGCACTTCTTCAACACGCCTGAACTGAAGGCGCTCGTCGCCGACTGGTCGGACGACGACATCTGGGCGCTGAACCGCGGCGGTCACGATCCGCACAAGATCTACGCGGCGTTCCACGAAGCCAGCAACACGAAGGGCGCGCCGACCGTCATCCTCGCGAAGACCATCAAGGGCTACGGGATGGGCGAGTCGGGCCAGGCGATGAACATCACGCACCAGCAGAAGAAGCTGCCGGTCGAGCAACTGAAGAAGTTCCGTGACCAGTTCCGCCTGCCGATCACCGACGAGCAGATCGCCGACGTGCCGTACCTGAAGTTCGAGGAAGGCTCGAAGGAACTCGAATACATGCGCAAGCAGCGCATGGACCTCGGCGGCTACCTGCCGCACCGCCGCGAGAAGGCGACGTCGCTGCCGGTGCCGGCGCTCGACACGTTCGAGCCGCTGCTGAAGGGCACGGGCGAAGGCCGCGAGATCTCGACGACGATGGCGTTCGTGCGGATCCTGAACATCCTGCTGAAGGACAAGGCGCTCGGCAAGCGCGTCGTGCCGATCGTCCCGGATGAATCGCGCACGTTCGGCATGGAAGGCCTGTTCCGCCAGATCGGCATCTGGAACCAGCAGGGCCAGAAGTACGTGCCGGAAGATTCCGACCAGCTGATGTTCTACAAGGAATCGGAAACCGGCCAGATCCTGCAGGAAGGCATCAACGAAGCGGGCGGCATGTGCGACTGGATCGCGGCGGCGACGTCGTACTCGACGCACGGCGAGATCATGGTGCCGTTCTACATCTTCTATTCGATGTTCGGCTTCCAGCGGATCGGCGACCTGGCATGGGCGGCGGGCGACATGCGC
The DNA here is from genome assembly GCF_003853415.1 of Burkholderia sp. Bp9142. Lineage (GTDB taxonomy): Bacteria > Pseudomonadota > Gammaproteobacteria > Burkholderiales > Burkholderiaceae > Burkholderia. The sequence goes on from NZ_QTPP01000057.1 coordinate 40,886, forward strand.
TCGCGCGGCTTCCTGCTCGGCGGCACCGCGGGCCGCACGACGCTGAACGGCGAAGGCCTGCAGCACGAAGACGGCCACTCGCTCCTGTGGGCGGCATCGGTGCCGAACTGCGTGAGCTACGACCCGACGTTCGGCTATGAACTCGCGGTGATCATCCAGGACGGTCTGCGCCGCATGGTGCAGGACCAGGAAGACGTGTACTACTACATCACGGTGATGAACGAGAACTACGAGCACCCGGCGATTCCGCAGGGCGAGCACGTGGCGGCCGACATCATCAAGGGCATGTACGCGTTCAAGAAGGCCGACGCCGACCAGAAGGCACCGCGCGTGCAGCTGCTGGGCGCGGGCACGATCTTCAACGAAGTGATCGCAGCCGCCGACCTGCTGAAGAACGACTGGGGCGTCGCGGCCGACCTCTGGAGCGTGCCGAGCTTCACCGAGCTCGCGCGTGAAGGCCACGAAGTCGAGCGCTGGAACCTGCTCCATCCGTCCGAGGAGCGTCGCCTGTCGCACGTGCAGAAGTGCCTGAAGGACACGCAGGGTCCGGTCATCGCATCGACCGACTACGTGCGCGCGCTGGTCGACCAGATCCGTGGTCAGATCGATCGCCGCTTCGTCGTGCTGGGCACGGACGGCTTCGGTCGTTCGGACACCCGCGAGAAGCTGCGTCACTTCTTCGAAGTCGACCGTCACTGGGTCACCGTCGCCGCGCTGAACGCGCTGGCCGACGAAGGCACGATCGAGCGCAAGGTGGTCGCGGACGCGATCGCCAAGTACAACCTCGATCCGTCGAAGCCCAACCCGATGACCGTTTAACGCACACGCGCCGTGTGATGCCGCGCGCCGCTTCCGGGAGGGGCGCGCGCGGCCATGGAGACACAAAAAGATGAGTCAAGCGATCGAAGTGAAGGTGCCGGATATCGGCGATTACAAGGACGTGCCCGTCATCGAGGTGCTCGTGAAGGTGGGTGACACGGTCGAGCCCGAGCAGTCGCTCGTCACGCTCGAGTCGGACAAGGCGACGATGGATGTCCCGAGCCCGGCAGCCGGCACGGTCAAGGAAGTGAAGATCAAGGTGGGCGATTCCGTGTCGGAAGGCTCGCTGATCATCCTGCTCGACGGCGCCGCCGCGGCGCAGGTGAACGGCGCGGCCGCGCCGGCCGCAGCCCCGGCTCCGGCCGCAGCCCCGGCTCCGGCGGCAGCGCCGGCACCGGCTGCAGCAGCGCCGGCTGCCGCGCCGGCAGCGTCGGGCGGCACGCTCGAGGTGAAGGTGCCCGACATCGGCGACTACAAGGACGTCCCGGTGATCGAGATCGGCGTGAAGGTCGGCGACACGGTCGAGAAGGAGCAGTCGCTCGTCACGCTCGAGTCGGACAAGGCGACGATGGATGTGCCGAGCCCGGCCGCCGGCGTCGTGAAGGACATCAAGGTCAAGGTGGGCGATTCGGTGTCGGAAGGCACGCTGATCGTGCTGCTCGACGCCGCCGGCGCACCGGCTGCCGCCGCGCCGCAGGCGAGCGCACCGGCTCCGGCCGCTGCCGCGCCGGCTCCGGCACCCGCTGCCGCTCCGGCACCCGCGCAGGCTGCACCGGCTCCGGCTGCCGCCGCGCCGGCCGCTGCGTCGGGCGAGTACCGCGCGAGCCACGCATCGCCGTCCGTGCGCAAGTTCGCGCGTGAACTCGGCGTCGAAGTCGCACGCGTGCAGGGCTCGGGTCCGAAGGGCCGTATCACGAAGGAAGACATCACCGGTTTCGTGAAGGGCGTGATGACGGGCCAGCGCGCGGCACCGGCCGCAGCGGCCGCGCCGGCCGGCGGCGGCGAGCTGAACCTGCTGCCGTGGCCGAAGGTCGACTTCTCGAAGTTCGGCCCGTTCGAGGCGAAGCCGCT
>NZ_QTPP01000058.1 GCF_003853415.1 Burkholderia sp. Bp9142
CTTCTTCATGTTCGTCTTCTTCTCCGAAAACGAACTTTACTAGACTCCGGTTGGCCCTGTTTGCAGGGGGCAGGTCAGAAGGAAGGGCAGTCGATACATCACATTTCCCGGCGGAGCCATTCATGTCGGCAAAGGAGGCGCCCTGATCGGGGTGACAGTCTGGAGGAATTTTCCGTGGAATTTCTTAGACTTGCGATCATCTTTGGTACCGTCATCGCGATTGCAAAGAGCGTTCAGCTATTTAGTCGTCACTCGCGACACCGGTACGGTTACAGCTTCTTCACGGCATGTGGATTTTGGCTTGCCGCAGTCGGTATTAATCTCACATGGTGGGGATACGTCGGATGGGGAACCGCGATACTGCGTCACGAACCGGCGTGGGCCGGTCTCGTCCTCGTGGCGATGGGACTTGCTGCAGTCATCTGGTTGATCTACGAAAACGTTAGGAACACGGCACCCATATATGGTGTTTCCGGGTCGATCTTGCAACTTGTGCTGTTTTTTCCGGTGGCAGTCTACGGCATCCCGCTTCTCGCGATCACGCTCCTGTTTCTGCTCTTCGTGACGTTCAAGGCCGGACCAGCCTGGTTTTCCGATCGGGAATGAACCCAGCGGCGTGAAACCGCAGTCTCACGTCGAGACACACGGAGCAATATCCTCGGCACTGTTCGAGACTGCCGTCAAGCCGGGTCCGACGGATCATCCGGGGTCCAGCATAGAAGACCGCGTCGCATTTGCGAGCAAAAAGGCGCCGCGCACCCAAACGGGCACTAACTTTCCACACACCCGGGATTTGGATCACAAATACGATTGCTGCCGATTCGCGGCATGATAGCGATAGCCATCATGCACTCTGCTCATCAGCGTTCCACATCCGGCCTGGCACCGTCTGAACGCTCTACGGTATCTGGCACCTGACGATCGGGCTTCTCTCCTCTATCATCCGGCTCACGCCCTACCATTGGTCGATTTCGTTGCACCGGCATGGACCCGACGAAGTACGCCATTTCAACGGCCATCGCGCGATCCTCGCGCGCCCCCGACCTCGCCATTGCGTAGGCTATTTCTCGCCAGGCGACAAATACGCCACCTTGTGCGGCCCATCCTGCGTCCCGCTGCACATCGGTCGGCATTGATTTCCAGTACCTCGGCGTTTCGCCACGCCCCACCATATGGATGACGGGCTGCTTTGGGTAGCGCTGCGTCACGCCACGCACACGCCGCTGCGTCGCATTCGCCTCGACACCATGCTCACGCAGTTTCTCCGCAAAACGCTCGCGCCATCGCTGAAGATCCTTATGACGGGGATTCAGGCGATGGCCGTCCGGACCACGCACCTGTACGCTCAGATGCACATGCGGATGTGCTTCGTCATTGTGTACGGCAAAAACGTACGCCCTGCCGTCACCGAACTCGAGCATCGCGAAATCTCGCGCCGCATCGCGCACTGCCTTCCGATCCGTTCCCGGTGGCATCGACAGCAGGATGTTGAAAGTCTCGCGGCGCGTGCTGGTCTCGGGGATACCCCACCCACCGAATTGCCAGGTCTTCGTGAGATCGTTCAGCGCATCCTTACCTTCAATCCAGTCACCGTTCTGATCTTCCAGTTCGATCCTGCCGTTACGAGAGATATAGCGCAGATGTCGACGTACGGCTCCCATGCCCTGCGCACTCGCCGCCTTGTTGGTGATCTTGACCATGACTTCCGGAGAGCGCCTGAGCGTGCGGGCGACCTGCGCACGCATGCGAGCGGCAGCGTCGCGAATGCCCACATGTGAGAGTCGCGACGCTTGCGCATGTCGTAGCGGATCATGAAACAGGCGATCGCCCCAGTTCACGAGCATCGCGTCGATGTAGATTTTCGGGTATGGCATGTCAACGGCTCCATCGATCAAGGTTCGCGCGCATGATCGCGGCCGTCGTACGCAGGTGTTCGTCAACACGCTTTCGCAATTCCGCCCACTCGAACATCAAATCTCGACGCACCGGCTCGATTTCGTCGGCACGTGCAAGTTTGCCCAACAAACGGCTGATCTCAGCAAGTCGCTGGTTTGATACAAACAGTGCATTCAACTCGGGCTCACCCAACTGCGGTTCCCGGCTCAATTGCGCCCGAATCAGCGATACGATCCAGCGGTTACTGCGTAGGCCCATTGCTGCGGCGCGCCGCTCGACTGCATCCAGCTCCGCACTGGTCAGTCGGATTTCGACGCGATGGCGCGGCTCCCCAACGATCGGTCGAGGCAAGCGCCACATGGTTGTGCCGGACTCGCCGTTCGCATCGGCGCAAATCGCGATTGCGACCAACTGGCGCACGCCCTCGCCCGCTGTCAAACCTCGGCGAGCGCACCAGTCGTCCCAGCGCAACCTGACTGCCCCGAGTTCGACGCACAAACGCTCGCGCACGACCACGATTCGCCTCAGCGAGAAGGTGATGATCGTGATGGCTCGACTGGCGTGGGCTCGAGTTCGCGGGCGGGCGTGCGTTCGGGAGTCTGATGCTTGCGACGATTCCGGCCCGATGGCGCACTCGGATCGAACACCTTCGGCGCCGGGAGCGGAATGCCTTCGCGCTGGAACTCCGCCAGCATGCGTTCAGCGTGCTGCCGCACCCGGGTAACGGAGCGCTCGCTGAAACCCTGTTCGCGCATGGCGGCCGTCAGCACGGCCACATGCAATGCCCGTTCGCCGCCCAAATGGCGCGCATCGTGACTACCATGCAGCTCTGTCTCATCGACTGGAGCACCGAGTGAATCTATAGATCGGGCTTCGTCGGCCTGCGAATGGTCCGGTTTCTGTGAGACTACAACGTCATGGCCCCGCTGCACGATCTCTACCTGCCAGGTATTGCGATGCACGACCTTCTCTTCTTCACCGATCACACTTCCTTCGTCATTCAGGATCGGCATTCGCACGGTGACGAGGCGTTTGCCGAGATTTTCGAGTGTCACGTGCTGCCCGATCTTGGCATTCGCCTCACGCACCGCACGCTCGAGATCGACACCCCACACGACCTGGTCGACGCCCGCCACATCGCGAAATGCCACGTAGTACGAGTCACTGCGCGCTGGATTGTGCTGATACGGGGCATCGCCATGCTCGAGCAGTTCCCCGACGTATCGTCGCGGGATATCGGCTTCGTCGTTTGCAGCACTGCGGCTGCCTTCAGGAATCGGCGGTTCCGACACCGATGCTCGGACCGAAGGGGTTGAAGAATCTCCGTTACGATTCTCGCCTACGTTGACTCCGGATGCGCTTGAAACCATGGCCTGACTCTCTGCGTGACCCAGCACGCTCGCAGCAGTTGGTACCTCGACTTGCGCGACCACCTCGATGCGATTGTCCAACTTCGCCTGCCGCGCATCTGTCAGCCGTGCCAGATCTGCCGCTTTCGGCTCGTAGCCGCTCACGTCAATGCCGAGCAACGTGCCCTGCAACCACGCCTCGCTACGAAACATTTCGTGGCCCGACACACGAATGCGCCGCCACGATTTCGCGTGCACCATATCAATCATCGACTCGACCACGTCCGGCCGGTTGTGCTCGGTGACAAGATATGGCCCTGAATCTTCGAACGCGAGTTGATACGGCGCGTCCTTCAGGAAATACTGGTTGCCAGCGCGCAAGTACCGCTTGCGTACGCGTTCCGGCGGTTGGTCGAGCGGCATACTGGTCGCAGCCATGTCGGCCGGTGTCCCGCTCGACGACCGAGTCTCGGCCTGCCTCGATGTAGTGGCATCGTCACGAATTGCCTGCTCCCGCAATCGCGCTCGAGCGGCATCGAACTCACGCCGGCGCCGAGCCGATACGGCCGCCATTGCAGCCGATTCCAGCCTGTCCCGACGTTCGCCCGACGCAGCCGGTCCGCCACCGTTGGCCGGCAAATCCTGTTCAATCACGTTGATAACCGGATCGGTTTCGTCCGCGGAAGTTCTCAGAGCCATGTGGCACCTCGCATGCTAGAGATCGGCGTTGAATGTCGGCGCGATGCCGGTATGTCTTATCGGTCGGGCATTGAACCGGCTTCGCGAGACGCTTCCTGTTCTCGCGACTTCTCGAGTGCGGCCGCACGCGCTTCGCGGATGCGTGTCCAAGATCTCGCCTGCAACTGATCGAGCATCGCCTCCAGATTGGGGCTGTAATTCAACTCGCGTGCCGACTTCTTCAGCGAACCGACCATGCGTTCCAGCAGATCGCGCGCCCGGTCCCACGGATAGACCTTCGCCTGGTCGCCGTCATAACCCACTTGCAACTCGGATCCGTTCAGCCGGGAGTTTTCATCCATCCATTTCAGACGCTCGGATACAAACGTCATCTGATCCTTGCGGTGGAACACGACACTGCGTGTCGCGACCTGCTGGATCAGATAGTGTTCAGTGTTGAACACCTCCCCCCGATAGGGGCCACCGTTTTCGCGCGGCGTCCCCAGCCTTAGCGGTGAGCCAAACCGATGTTCCGCTAGCGCCCTGACCTCGTTTGGAACGTCGCCCACGCCAAACAACGGCTCACCGATTGGCGGGCGCGTCGACGCAAATCGAGGCGGATCGGCAACCGATGATGCCGCAACCGACAGAACGTTCGGCGGAGAATCCACCGAGGGTGATACCGAACCGGATGCGCTATCCGTTGCCGACACATCCGGTGCGGCCTGTTTCAGTGCACCGCGCTTTGAGGGCCGGCGACGCGGCGTGCCGTCATCTTCCGCCAACAGCTTTTCCTTGACGTTGCTCATTTTCCCGCCCTCCTCATGCTCATTCACCTCAACCACAGTCACGCCGGATTCGGTAGAGATTCCCGATTGACCATCTGCCCTTACAACAGAACGGACCACTGCGCGCAGGTATTCGCCGACCGCTTCAAATCCGCTCAGTACCACCATGTCACTGAAGTCGTTCGGTACCATGTCGTGGATGCGTGCATCTGCGGCGAATCGTGGCCAAACCAGATGTGCCCTCGCGTCTTGCGCCGCACGCCGAGCCTGCGCCTCGCCACTACCCAGTTCACCTAGCAGGATCAGCTCCGCGGCGGGATACTGTTCACGCAAGCTCTGCGCCACCAGCCCCAGGTTCCCACTGGACAGCGCCGCCGTCGCAAACCAGCCTGTGGCTCTTGAAGCCGCCAATGCCGTCGCCATACCTTCCGCGATCAGAACCCGCGAGGGTGCGCTGGCCGGAACCCATATCGGCTCCGTCGTCCAATAGCCCCCTCTCTTCGCGCCGCCAGCTAGGGACGATTTGCAACCGTGTTCGTCGATCAGTTCGAGTGTCGAGATCGATCCGTTCCAGACCGGCACAATCAAAACGCGTCCACTCAGCGCTATCTCCTCGCTGACCGGCGGGTAGCCAAGCAGCGCACGGAGTTCAAGTGCATCGAGCTCACGCAGCGTGTATGCAGGGTCAAGGTGCTTACGTACAAGATAGGGATGCTCCGGGCCGACTGGCCGAGCCCACTGCCAGATTGATGCGGCCTCGTGGGCAACAGCTGCGTGACGTGCTTGCAGTTGAGCCTCCTCCCGTACGCGCTGAGCCAACACCTCGGGGGACGCCGCCAGTACGGTAGTCATGCGATCCGGATAATTCGCCCGCTTCAGATCGAAGCCGTGCTGACGTGCCTGCCAGAAAAGCGTAGCGAGCGTCTTGCCACCCGATGCACTGGCCGAGCGCCACGTCGTCCGGGCCGCACGCTCGTCGTAGTTGGCTGCCGTCCGGCTCCACGCGTCCCAGATTTCAAAGCCTTCGTCACCGAAGCCCTGCTTGAGCGCGAACGCCATGTCGACCCAGGTCTGGTAGTCGTCAGCCGGAATGACGGCAAGCGCTGCACGTGCGCGGTCTGCATCATGCACATTGGGTGTCGTCATTGCCGGGCTCCTACAACTGGAGGACCGCTCACGGCTGCCTGGCGCGCCGGTTCAACAAAATCGAGCTCAGCCACATCAAGATCGTTCACGCTAAGGTAACGTCTCGCCTGCTCAACCTTACTGAGCGGCACGCCCAGCAGCATGAAATGCCGCTTCACGTAGGCCACAGCCTCCTCCTCGCTGATGTCGGCCAGATTCGGCGGTAGATCACGCGGATCCCACGCCTGCAATACTTCCAGGTACTCGTGCGGAAGATGGATGAGCCCCGCACCCTCCGGGTCGAGCTCATCAGGATGCAGATCGCGCAATCGGCGCTCGACCACCGCAGAGAAATGCGCCATGTTCAGGGCACGTACGGACGGCGCGGGCACGACGCGAGACGCAAACTCGGGATCGCGCCAATAGCAAATCTTGTCGGCCAAAATCGGCTTGGTGTTTTCGAGCAAGATGATTTCCTTATCTCGCTCCAGTTCCTTCAACTCCTGCGGCAACAGCAACGGCCGGCGCCGTTCGGATACGCTTTCGCTTAAGCCTCCCCGGCCACCAAAGAATGCATTGGGGCGGCTCACACTGCGCGACTGGTCGGTGAACGTACCGAGCATTTCCGAGTATTCGTTTGCGTCCTTCTGCTCGCGCGGCGCATAGAGGATCTGCATCGCGTGGTTCGTGATGATGGTCCGGGCATCGGATCGACCGTAAACGGATTCAAATTGCGCGATCGATTGCACGATCGACAGCACGCGCAGGTTGAAGCCCGGCATATAGGCAATAGCGCGCGGAAGAATGTGGATCTTTCCGATTGCCGTCATCTCATCGAACAAAAGCAGGCACTGGAACTTGAGCGCAGGATCAGCTTCGGGCAGCTGCTTCGTGTTCAAGTTGATAATCTGCGAGAAGAGCAGGTTCACGATCAAGGCCGCTTCCGACAGATGATCGGGCGTGACACCGATATAGATGGAAATACGTCGACGCCGCAGATCACGCACATCAAAATCGTTCGCGCTCGTTGCTGCGTCGACAATCGGATTGGCCCAGATCGTCAGCGGCGCATTGAAGGTCGCCAACACGCTCGCCAGCACCTTGTCGTCATTGGACAGGAAGCGATTCAGCGCATCCACGCACTGTCCCGAGAGCAAACCACGATGCCGGACCAGCGCTCGCTGCAAATAGGTTTTGACCGGCATGCCGTTGCCCGACGACTGCCGCAGCACTTCTCCCATCGTGACGGGAAAATCGGGAATCGACGCGTCCTTGCCAGCCCGATGCGCATCGCGCCATTCGCACAGCAGAAGCACGATGCCGAGGAACAGATTTCGCGCCTGATCTTTCCAGAAATCGTCGTGGCCGCCCGGTGGATACAGTGCATAGCCGATCGCGAGAACGTCGCCCACCCGGAACAAGCCATCGGAGATCGCCGACAGTGGGTTGTAGCGGTGTGTCCGGCCATCTTCGGCAAACGGATTGAACAGATACACATCCTGTCCATTCGCGCGACGGAAGCCAGCTGTGGCTGCATGGTTTTCCTGCTTGATGTCGAGCACCACCACCGAATCTGGAAAGGTGAGAAGATTCGGGATCACTACGCCAACACCCTTGCCGGAGCGGGCAGGTGCAGCAAGTAACACGAACTGCTGGCCGGCAAACCGCAAATAGCGGCCGCGCCATACCCCCACGACAATCGCAGGCGACGTATTGAGGTGGGCTTGCGTCGTCATAGCAACCCCGCCCGCCGAATTTCAGCCTCGTTCGCAAAACGCGCACTGCCATAGAGATGACGTCGACGCGAGCTCACCCATAGCGCGTGGACGCCCAATACCGGACCACCCAAAGACACGAATACGCCAAACAGCGCCGCCCCCACCAGCTTGCGCCCGATATTCGGCATCAGCCCGTCTCGCCACATCAGCACCGCATCGAGCCAACCCCACAGTCCCGCGTACAGCGGATTAATGCGCAGACTGGCATAGAGGAGGAACGACGCAAGCCAGAGCGACGCTGCCAGTCCAGCCATCAAGCAAGCTAGGGCGACCAACGTCACTACAGCTGTCCGAATATGCTGGCGCAAAGGCGAAGACGGATGGTCCATGGTCGCCCCCTATACAAATGCGGTGCGCGCCTTGCGCCCCGGATCGAACCAGACTTCGGTCATGCCCCAACGCCTGCCGGTCTGTTTACCCTCTGCGTCGAACACCGGGCGTGATTCCATGTGCGCGACGACATCGACTGTCAGAAACAGCAACCTCTTGAGTGCGGCATCGTCCCAGGCGGCGGCCTCCGGATGTTCCTTTGCCATCAGCGCGAATCGCTCGATCGCGACGGTCACATTGGGCGCGTGATAGCTCGTGATCGACCCTGCGTGCCCTGTCGTCAGCAATTTCAGGAAGTCGTAAGCTTCAGCACCACGCAGTTCGGCCAACAGCACGCGATCCGGACGCATGCGCATCGCGCTTGCAATCAGGTCGGCGGGCGTCACCTGCGCGTGACCCTGCCCGCCCTTGCTGTATAGAAGATGAACGCAGTTCTCGATGTGCCGGATGAATAGCTCACGAACGTCCTCGATCGTCACGACCCGCTCGGTCATAGGAATCGAGCGGCACAGGGTCTTCATGAAACTGGTCTTGCCGGACCCTGTATTGCCGACCACCGCGATGTTGCGTTTTCCCGTGACAGCGCGCTCGAAGAAGGTGCACCAGTCATGCTCTTCCAGACACCGGACGAGATTGCGGTCTTCGACAGGCAAGTCCGCCAAAGCCGAATCGAGCCCGTCCGGCCTACGCCATACCGTAGCGTCGAACAATCCCTCGTCGCGACACGCATGCAGCGTCTTTTCGTCTGGGGACGGACGGCGGATCGTGACCGACACCGTCCGCGCCTGCACGACCGGCGGAACCACGATCTGGATACGTGCGTCGTCCGGCAACAGCGCCGACAGAATCGGATGCTGCGACGACACTTCCTGGTTGGTCAGGGTAGCGACCGAGACCGCGAATGACATCAACCGGTCGAAATCGAGATCGGCGTAGTCATGGCCGTGCCAGCCAAGCGAGTTCTCGGTCAACACGCGCTGCGGCCGATTGATCACCAGTTCAGTCACGTGAGGATCGTCGAGCAGCGGCGCGAACGGTCGCATCAGTTCACGCACGGATGCGTCGTCTGGTAATCGAGCGAGCACCACGTCGCGCGACGCATCGAGCAGGGGCGAGTGAATCATCATCGCGCGCCCTCCGGCTGCAGGGCATAGACCGATCCGAAGTCGAGATCGCGCGCAATCACGATCGTGAACTCCCCGCCCTGGTTTTGGGTGAGCGTCGGTGGGATACTGATTGTGCTGTCGAGCACGCGCGAGGCCATGTCGTTGCCCTGCTGTTGTGTGCTCTGGAACACCACCGATCCGTTGGTGTTGCCGCCGCGCGTCGACAGATAGCCGATCGCGTCCTGGGTAACGCCAAGCAGCATTGCTGCACCAATGCGCTGACTCCAGTGGTTGTCCACGTAGCCGTCGATGCCCATGCGGCCGAGTGCGTCGGCCGCCGGGGAATCTATCTCGACCGTGACACCGTTGGGTGTCTTGATACGGGCCGACAGCACGAATACCCGCTTTTGTCCCGGAGACATGTTCGAGCGATACTGGCTGTTGATCTGCGAACCCCGTTCAATCAGCACGACGTTGCCATCGTCGGAATACACGTTCTTGGTGACCGTACAGGTCGACAAGCCAGCCTCGGTCGAATCAAACGCCGTATCACCCGCGCAATCGATCTTGGCACCCTGCGCAAGCACCAGACTCCGATTACCGAGCTTCCCGGCCTGAACACGCGGTGTCACGGTCGGCATCAGCGCCTGAGCAAGCCCGCCCCCCATCTGCCCCGCACCTTGAGCTGACACGCCCGCACCGCCGCTTACGCCGGCGGTAAGCGGGAAAGGTGTGCCACCCGCCCCCTGCACGCCTGGCGCCGCACCCGCGGGCTCCTGTCCACCGCCCGTTGCAAGCAGCGGCGCATCGTAGTAACTGCGAGGTGTCGCAGCGCGTGGGATACGAGCAGGCGTGACCACGCCCGAATTCGATGCGGGACGCACGGCAACCGCGCTTGCTGGTACCGTGGCCGAGGCTGCGCTACCGGCCGACGACGCGGGCAGGTCGTTGAACATACGCCCTTGGGAAGACGTACCGGCCATCGAATCGCGCCGCGCCTTCGCTTCGGCATCGTGCCGCGCGAGAAAACCGTGCACGGTCCAGACGGAGCCCACCCCGACGATCAGCACGATCACGATAGGCGTCAGCCACCAGGCGCGCGGGCGTGCACCACGATATTGCCCCAACGCTGGCATACCGCGATCAGCGGAAGCATTTGACGCGCTCGCGTTCTGGCCACCTTCAGACTGACGGTCGGAGCCGTCGTCGGGCTCAATCACGTTGTGCGGGGTATCGTCATTCATCGCGACGGCTCCGCAGAATGCGCTTCACCCCGTTGACCGTCGTGCCGTCATGAGCGGGCACGCCGTCGATGTCGTAAGCGTCATTCCAGATTCCAACGACCTCTCGTGCGAGTCGCAACACGAATCGCTTCGCCACCTCGTGCACGACGATCGTGTCACCGTCAATGTGCTTGTCGACCACGCTTTCCGTGCCGTCGTCGGCCACCCGGAAAATCGCCGGCATGCGTCGGTTGTTCGGGATACGCAGATACGTAAAACGTCCGTCGTCCCATGCCGCGGTCGGCGCGATGTCGTCGGAGCTCGGCATCACCTGCATTGAATAGCGTGCGTTACGCACGACCGCCGGTTGCGCTAGGCGCTTCGCGACCAACTCGGCGTCCGGTTCCCTCGACGCCCGCTTCGCCAACTCGTCCGGATAGACGAAAGTCACGCGATACATCACGCGGTCATTGCCGAACTTCGACTTCAGCGGAAGCACCACGAGATCAAAGCTGTAGCTATGCCGGTCGGTGCGAATTTCGAGATTTGAATCGTGGGCGGCAAGCTGCGGTTTCAAGTACACATCGTGATCGCCCTTGCTCGCGACCACCTGCCAGCCGTCTCGATCACCAGGCGCGACTACCTGAATGTGTTCGTTGGAACCCAACGCGATATGCGTCGCAAAGCCGCGTTGAGCCTCCACGCGCACCACATCGTCGGCTCGATAGATCACCTGGCGAACGCGCGAGTCACCGTTCCAACCGGGCAGATCAACCGCCCTCGCGCCCCCCACGAACAGTAGGCTCACCAGCGCGATGCCAAACGAAAGCACTCTCATGGCGTGCCTCCTACCGCCGAGGCCGACGGCGTATATTCCGCATCCCGGCTATAGGCCGTGACCTTGAAGCCGAATGGATTGACGATCGCCACGCTCTCACGCGTAAACACGGGCGGCCGGTAGGTATAGGCCAGCGTGATCACGAAGCGCTGCGTCGGCTCGGCATGGGCTTCGCCATTCTTGAACGAAGTCCGTTCGACGTGCACAACCGCACGGCCAGGTTCGTCGGGCGGCAGCGTAACCGAGAGAATCCGGATGCGACGCTCGACACCTGCACCCAACTGCCGATCCAGTGCATCGGGACCGCTGTAGATGCCACGGAAATCGCGAGCAACGACGTCATCGCTCATCGTGAGCACGCTGTCGTAGTCCATCTGCAGCAGACCCCAGTCATAGCGCTCGCGTGCGCGCACATAAGTCTCAACCCAGTGCTTATCCTGGATTTCCTTCGTATGCACATGACGGGCGTCGAGCACGTCGATCACCTGGGATTCGCCCGTCAGGCGATCGACCTCGATGGGGAGAGGCACGACTCGATAAAACGGCACCATCACTGCGAGTGCTACCGTGCTCAGCACGGCAATGCCAACGGCAGCGTAAGCGACATGCCATGCACGACGTTCAGAGCACTCCTGCAGGTGCGTCAGCGACGCCTCAATGTCGAGCACGCGGCCATAATCGTGCGAGCTCATGAGTGATCTCCGGCATCCGGCTGCTGGTCCGGAGCAGCCGGCACGGTCGTTGGCAGGTCAGGCACGGGCGGTACACGATTAACTGGCACCCGGTGCAGGCCGTCCGGCAACACGGGCTTGGGAGGCCCGCTGCTGCAGGCGGCAAGGCTCCAGGCGAGGCACCCGGCAAACGTCAACGAACTCAGTATGGACATGGTGTCGCCTCAGTTTCCGAATGACGCGGGCACCATCTGGTCCTGGAGCCGGTTGGTCTTACCCGCTCGGCTCAGCACCAGCTCACTTTGCTGCTCGGCCACGAGCTTGTCCTCCGTCTCGGCCAGCATGCGAAAGAGCTGCAGTTTGGTCATCTCGTTGCCGACCGCCGTGGATTCGGTCTGAATACGCGCCTGCAATTCCGCGACGCCCTTCGGATCCTGCGTCGCGTTGATCTGTTGCGCGAGACTTTGGATCTGGTCCAGCTCCTGCAGCTCGGTCTGGTATGCCTGCAGGCCGAACGCCTTGTCCTGGTAGGGTTTGTTGAGCGTGCGCCGGCACAACTGTTGATCCACCCCGGTTTGGTCTTCGCAGTCGTAGACCTGACTGGCCGAGCGCAATATCTGAGCACTGCCCGTCAGGCCCGCATAGCCGCCGTTCTGGATCGCGGTATAGACGTTCTGCCAGTTCGACGGCAGCGAGTTGGCGACGACCGGATTGCTTAGAAGCGTGCCGAAACCGCGTGAACCAATCGTCGACTGATAGATCTGCATTTCTTGCTGCACTTGCTGCTTGAGTTGGCCCACGGTGGCAATGGCCTGCACAACGTTCTGCGCGTCGTAAACCGGGATCCCTTGCGCGTGAGCGCCAGCGCACTGCGCCGCACACACGAATGCGACAGTGATCCATTTGCTTCGCCCATTCATGGTCATTACCTCCTGGTCAGCTGTCCTGCTGGCCCAAATTCGCGCGCGCAGCGCGCTGGTAAGCTGGGGCCCCGTCGCCGCCCGACCCAAATCTCCCGCCCGAACCCGTCCGATCGCGAATTTCGCCACCGGAGGGCGGGCCTCGTCCGTTACGACTAAACGCTCGCCCGATCGCCGTGACGAGGCTTCGCGATGCCATGCCAGCCACAAACGCGCCGAAACCCGACAGCGTGGCGCCGCCAGACAAGCCCGCTGCAACCGAAGGCAACTGCCAACCGACCATCGCGAGGAACACCCCGGTCGCAAAGAGTCCAATCGCGGCCGCCGCCGCGGCGGCATCGTCTAGGGAGGCGGAAACGGCTTGCATCAGGGCTGACGAACCGTCACCGGGTGAACCGCCCGTCGCGTGGAAAGAAGTGAGATCGGCCGAAAACGCCGTGAGCGCCATGCCAAGGAAGGCAGCAACCAGAACCTGTAGCAACGCGTAATTGGCAACCTTCGCGGTCCACGCTTCGAAAAATCGCGCAGTGGGCGCAAACGCGGCGCACGCGATAAAGATCGGACCCAGTCCGAGCACGAGATCGAGCAGCATCCTCGCCATCACGACCTCGAAGGCCAGCACGATCAAAAAGATGGACCCGCCAAGCGCAGCAATGAGGCCGCAAAGGAAATCCCCAATCGCGGCGGCCAGACCGCTCGGACTGATTCCCTCATGCGTCGCCTTGTTAAAGTAGGCGTCCATCACGAGGTCCACCTGTTGGTCGTAGCAGTCGAGTGTCTGGTAAATGCTGGTCGCGGCACCCTGTCCGGTCACGGTGCTGCCGTTGGCCGACCCGCATCCCGGATTGCCCCCACCCGTCGTGTTCGCCGCGTTCTGGATTGTCTGGGCCAGCCCGGCCGTCGCGCCGTTGACGGCTGTGACGACCTGCTGCTGGTAGATCCCGGCGCTCAGCGCGAACGCGAGCGTAATCGACACTTTCAGCCCTCGCCAGGCAAAGGCCGGCACCGCCTCGTGGGCTTCGCCGCGCACCACCGCGAGACCATAGGCCAGCACCCAGATCGTGACGCCCGTGGTCACGACCGGCACGAGTGCTCCGGAAAGCGCCGACGACACGGTCGTAACGTAGGTCGACATGCCGTTTTCGAGGGTGCCCCCCACGGCAGTAAAGAGGCCGCTCATCGCGCACCTCCCGGCCCGGACGTCGGCGACAAGCGCGAGCTCGCCTGAGCTGCCCGGCGCTTCGCTAGTCGCTCATGAAAAACGGGCAACCAGTCTTTCGGCATATCTCCGACTTCGGCACGGATCGCATCGAGCAGCTCGACGTTGTCGGTCGTGCCAGACAGGACATCGAGCACATCGCCAAGCCCTGCGAGATCGAGTCGGCCGATCGCGGAGCGATGGCTCTGTTTGACGAGGAACAAGCGGCTGCTCTCGCCAAGATTGCGCACGATGTTGAATTCGGCCTCGGTCAGCTTGAAGCCACGCACATAGTCGTCATAGTCGGCGCGTGGATTCGGCAGGAAGAAAAACGTCGCGCTCTGCTCGATCAGCGCACTTGCGATTTCGCTTCGCAATACGTCGGCCGGCGACTGGGTATCAAAAATCCCCAGCCCGTTCTGCTTGCGGATTGTCTTCTGCTTGTTCTTCGCAAAATCAGTGAAGACCGGGTCCCCGAGCCGCTTCCAGAACTCGGTCATCACATAGATGAAGCGTCGCCCGTCGATCAGGTTTTCGGTCCGATGCAGCAGGTACATCGTCACCGGCGTCGACACCTCGGGATCGTCCAGCAACTCTGTGTCATCGAAACCAAACAGTTTCGCGTGCGCCAGATCGATGCAGTCCGTCGGATTATCGAGTACCCACCCCAGACGTCCGCCCGCACACCATTTGGCCAGCCGCGCATGCAGGCTGTTTTCGCCTACGTTCGGGAGAAGCTGCCGTACCATCGACAGACGGCGTAGGGACTTGTCCATACGCGCAACCTCTCGCACGGCACGTGAGATGTCGAGTTCGTCCTTTGCAGACAATGGCTCGCCGATGTCGACGAGTTTGCGCACGAGGCGCTCCCAGAAATCGATCACAGGCTCATCCGGTGCCATCTGGAACGGATTCAGCCCGGTGGGCTCGCCGCGACGGAACACGGTATAGGTGCCGCCCATCCCACGGATCGCGATCTCCGTGCCGCGATCCTTGTCGAACAGCACCGCCGTAAGGTCATACTTGGTCGCCATCGCGAGCAAGAACAGTTCGAGCACCGTCTTGCCGGCTCCTGCCCGGCCGATGATCTGCGTATTGGCGAGTGCCTTCTCGTCAAGTGAATCCTGCTTATCCGGTGTCGCGTGGAAGTTCAAATAGAGCGGCTGGCCGCTGGGTGTCTTGACGATCGTGATTGCCTCGCCCCACGGATTGCCTTCGCGCTTGCCGGTCGCGAAGTTGTGCAGGCTTGCCAGACCGCAAAAATTGCGCGAGGTGAGCTTCGCTTCGCGTGGCCGATAGCGCCAGTTGGCCGGTAGTTGCGCAAACCAGGCTGCATCAGCCACGAGATCGATCAATGCCGTCTGGAACCCGGCATCGGCCAGTTGCGTTCGTGCCTTCGCGACACTGCGAGACACTTCATTCAGCGAGTCACCGAGCACCGCCAGCGAATAGTGATACTCGCCAAGAACGAAACTCCCGTTGATCAGATCATCGAGGGCGCGGTCGATCGCGTCGACCTGGGACAGGGCAACGTCCTCACCGGCGATAAGCTGATTGCGTTGCCGCTCCAACGCCTCCTTCGCCGTGGGTTTATCCAGAATCTTGAAGCTCTGCGTCTCGATATACTCGAAGTCGCCGTACAACAGGCCATTGAGCATGCCCGGTTCGGTGTCTTCCGGATAATCCTTGAGGTCGAGCATCGCCGCGAACCGCGTTGCCGTCGGCATGCGAATCTCGATTTTCTCGGCACCAACAAAGAGCCGCGAAATCGGTAGCGCCTCGCGAATCGTGCCGGTTGGCACGGGCTCCGGTTCCCAGACACCGTTGACCAGATAGCCGAGCAGTTCCAACGCCGACGAATAGCGGCGCGAAGTGGCCACGATAGGACTCGGCCTGCGATAGACACCAAGCGCGACCGGTTCATAGGGCTTCAGGCTCGATTCGACCTGGGCAGCGAGCTCCGACATCATCTTCAGTGCGTCGAGCTGATCGCGCCGGATATCGTCGCGCGTGCGGCGTGCCGCTCGGCTGAAGACACGTCCGAGGCGGGTGCGATTGGGCCGGTAGACCACCGTCAAATACAACTCGTTGGCCATCATCCGATAGCCGGCAAAACTCGCGTAGTAGCGCGTTGCCAGGTCCTCGCAGAAGCGGTTGTCGTACTGCGTCGAGAATCGGTCCGACACCCGTCGGCGCAGACGGTGCGACCACAGCGCCACATGGCCGCCCGCCAATCCGCGCACAAATTGGTTGAACCCATCATGTCGCGCAAGGATGTCGGCGGGATCGGCCGCCTCAAACGCAATGCCGGCGATCTTCCAGATCTGCAGGTAGTCACCTTCTCGCGTCTTGATGACGTGGTCGGTCACATGCGTCGAGTACGGGATATAGCCGGCAAGCGGCACTTCCCGGCGCGCGACGGATCCGACATGCGATTTGCGCGGCATGTCATGCCCTCCTCTTCAGGCGTACCGGCACATAGGCATGTACACCCCAGAAGCGGCGATTGCCCTGACGCAGCGCCATGCGAACGCGTCGCGCGTGCTGGGCAAGCCGTTGATCGTCATGGCGCGTCGTTACCCGCATCGCGACGAACACCGGGATCATCAAAAAGAGGATCGCGACACCCAGCGCAGGGCTGGCCAGCAGTGCCCAGATCGCTGGGATCAGCATGCCGCCGCCGACCATCAGGAATGGCACCAGCGGCACACCCCAGAGCATCGCGGGACGCGTGCAGCCTTTGAATACGGGATCCTTGAGCGAATACATGGTTCGGCGCCTCCGGATCAGCTCGACGGAATCAGCATGCCGGCGATGACGGTCGCGCAACCGACGAATAGACCGCCGATAAACACGTTCGCGATATCACCGAACCGGGCGTGCTGGAACATCATCCGAAAGCCCGCCCAGATGATGGAAATCGAACAGATCACGCCCCCGACGCTCAGCAGCGTCGTCTGGATCGTGTTGAGCAGCGTATTGACCTGTGAGAGTTGTGCGCAGGCCGGCGACGTGAAAATCAGGGACGAAGTGGCAAGAATGATCGTCAGCGCCATCTTTCGGTCAGACAGCAATTGCATCGCTATTCCGACTAATCTCCGCCATTTAAATCGCATTCCTAAGCACATGTTAGGATCCTGTTCGATATATCGCTGTCTATTTCTTCAACGGCGAGTTAGAACACCACCGCGCTACTGTTCGGTTTGAGCCGCTCTTGGGTGTCAGGCGAAGCGGCGTTCAGACCATCACGATCCCGCCGCGATAGCTTCCGAACCTCAGGTTCAGAACCCGGAGCGCGAATCGGCGCTGCAGAATCCATCGATACGACCGGAATAGGTGCAATTGCGGGAACGAACGAATCCGAGGAGGCTTGCGCCGCCGCGTTCTCCACGACACGCCGGACGTAGCCTGTCTGGTAGCCGGTCGAGAAATTGCCGCTCGCATAGCAGGAAAGGCTCGCGCGTAGTGCAGCCTGTACATCAGCCTGATAATCGGTCCGTGCGTGGAACTTTCCGGTCGTCACGGCCGCTGTAAAGCAGCGGTGGAGAATGGCGGCGCCTGCTGCCAGGTTGCGACAAGGCTCGAATGCGTTCTCGGCGGTCAGGCCATAGGTCGGCCAGTTTTCTCGATTCACCTGCGCGAGCCCGACACTGAAATTCCAGCCGCCCGACTCCAACGCGTGCACTGTCGCGACCGCTTCGGCCATATTCGATGGCTGTCGACGAAGCTGCCCGTGAACGATGCCGATCGCGTAGGGATTGAATCCCGATTCGGTGCGCACGATCGCCGCCATCGTGACCGGGGCGATCTGCGGCGCGCAATAGTGCACGAGCGACAAGAAATCGAGCGGCATTATCGATTCCCCTCTGCTGGGCGAACGACCTGCTGCAGGAGATGCCCTGCTGACGTCGTAGGATAGTGGGTGGCATGTGCGTTGTTGCTTGCCGCTCCGTTCAACGTCCCAGTTGTAGCAAGATCACAGGTTGGAACAGGATCGCCGTCTCGCAGCGTGGCCCATAGTCTCTCGATTGGCGGCACGCATTCGGTGTACTGCTCCGGGCCACCGGGATTAGACAGACACAACCTCACCTGACAACCCCAATCGTCCGCTCGTGCAACGTCGGACCACGCCATCGACACGCCAAGCGCGACCGCAAGCGACAGTACGCGACGCCACACGCTTTGTCGCACGTCCGAAGGCAACGCGGAATTACTCATGGCACACCTCGACTATTTCCGACTGTAATGCCGGTTCATGCGCAGAGAAGAGTCGACGAGCGAGCACATCGAAACACACGCGCATGGCTTGCCATTCGCGATTAGCGGCCAAGTCGGCCGAACCGAGGTCCATCATCGAGACCCCGTTCGCCTGCGCCTGCGAGATGGTGTCGAGCCGAGGTAGCAATAGATGGCCGCTTGGACTCTGATCATGCGGAACAAGCCAGGCGGCTATGCACGCCTCGAGCCGCTTGAATTGAGTCTCCTGCCGCAGGCTCGTCTCGACGCAGTTGGGCACGATGCCTATAAAGCACAAGGAGGGATTGAGCCGGGCTCGGACGCTACGCACGCCATTGCTACCATTGACGAATTCGACCACCTGCTCAAACGTGTCAGGCGACAATAGAACGGGACTGATCAGCGCATCCACGAGCGCCGCTGCACAAATGGCTCGCGAATCAGGCCACGGCGAACTATCGATCAGACATACGTCAAACAACGGCGCGACTTGGGACAGTAGATGTCGCAAGTTGGCGTAGCAACGCGCACCGACCGGATCGTCTCGGTACGCAATACCCGCAATGGCGTCCGCGGCAGGCACTCCAATGCAGGATCCAGCCGGACAGGTCAGTCTGTCAGACCTAACATTGAGCGCCCCGCACTTCATCAACCGTGCGCTTGCGCCGCGTGTAAGCGAAATGGCACTACGTGCCGGCTCGGCCAGATCAAGCACCAACACACGATATCCACACACAAGACGAAGATAATGGGCGAACTGACACACCACTGTCGTTCTGCCTGTACCACCATGGGCCGAAGCCACCAGAAGCGATTTCATGGTCGTCATTCCTCGGATGGGGCTCCGAGCATCGACGTCCCTTCAGGGAAATGAAGGCTTGCGGCATGTGGAAGGGGCGCGACGTGTTCAACAGGCATTGTCGATACCACACCGGAAAACAAAAAAGCCTGCGATTGCAGGCTTTCTCACGAGCGCTACGGCACACTACACCATCACACAAACATCAATGCTGCGGGGCCGCTAACGCGTACTCGGTCGTGCTGCGCACGTTGACCGGATCAGATTGTTGGCTTCACTGTAGGCCAGCCAGCACGCCGATTCAAGAGCCGACATGCGTCGACGAGGCAGCACGATATCCCTGTCGTACCGTGAAGCTCCTGGCCATTCCTATATTTTTTGCCCCGGGGTGAACGGGATATTTCCATGACACACCGACGCGAAGCGGCTGCGACTCATGCTTCGCCAGCGCGGGCATTCTGGGAAGCGCCCCTGCATTCATCCCGCGAACATCACTGTTGGGTCTCGGCTTCTGCCAGCGCGCGGGCAAGCGCAGACTGTGCCGCATGGAGCTCCAGATCGAAATGTTGACGCGGATGACGGGCAATCTTCAGCCGTCGACACACGACTTCCCGACTCGCATGCCAGAGATAGACCATTCGCAGAAGGTCCCGATTTCGGGGCGTCAGTGTTCGCCACGCTCGGGTCACATACTCGGCATCAACGGAATCATGGGCGCCACGATTCGACTGCCCCCAGTTGCGAAGACGCTCATCAAGCGACGGCGGCGGCTTATCGTCTTTCATCGCTGCCGTCCTGCTCTTCAGGTTCGCGCGCCTGCGACGCTCGATATCGCGTAGGATCTGCCAAGAACTGTTCGATATCGGCCGCCCGCCACCCTACCATTCGCCCGCCAAGCGCAATCGCGCGGGGAAACGTTCCGTCTTGCATGCGCTTGTAGATCGTCGATCTCGATAGACCGGTGCACTGCTCGACCTGTCGTCGGCGCAAGATTGTCCGCGTTCCGTCTTCATTCCAAGACATGATTCGCCCTCCATATCCGGCATGAACGTGGCCGGAAGTGAAGAGCATTCAAGCAGCGAAGATGATAATGGACCAAACCCGTCGTATCGACGGGACATCCCGTCGGTTCAGCACGGAATCCCGGCGGAAATCGCGGATGGTATGACCGAGGCGCGGTGCGAGGTCATCGCGCGTTGATGCAACGTCCCCGCGGCGGCCGACTTCGCAACTTCCCCATAGGTGAAGGTGATCTCTGGGTGCTCTACGCGAGACTTGTCGGTCTCACGACGCCGCGCTCGACGCCGTAATGGGTGACGCGAGCTGCCCCGTCATCAGTCGTTGGAGCTTTTCCCAGGCAGCGCAGTACCTGTGCATCGGCACGGCCGCCAACTGTTCGTCATGAACAACCAAGATCTGCTCGATCGTGGACTGCTCGCGATCGAGCAACAGCCAAGCTGCACCCTGCTCCGCACGAGCAATGCATGCATCCAAAGCGGCCTCGGCTTGCCGATACATACTCAAATCCGCGCCCGGTCCGGTCTCGCTGCGCATATAAAACGCAAGATAGACGACCCGGAGCAGACAACTGATTTGCTCTTCTCCTCCATGTCCGGCCCGCACCGCGGCCAGCGCCATATGATTTTCGAGGGACAGCGCACGGACCTTCGCGGTCGGCAATGGCAGGAGATCGCCTTTCGTAAGCGGCTGGCGACCCGAGCGTCGGACTTTCGGCAAAACCATGAGCCATGAAGTGTTCATAATGATGTTGGGACATGATACCGCGAGCCTCACATCCAGCCGAACGCAAGCTGCCGTCTCGAACTCCAGCGAGCGCTAGGCTGAAGGCCGGATACCCACTCCGGCGATGTTCGGCTCCAACGGTTCAGTGCTGCTCAGAACTTGACTCGCATCCCGGCACCCACGCTGTTGCCAGTCGACACACCTGTAATCGTGTCATAACGCCAAGCTGCATACACATCGGTCCGCTTCGATAACGGGTAGTCGTAACCCAGCGCGACCGTCGACCAACGGATATGATCGCCTACCGACGGTCGTCGCCGCGTTCCTGCCCACGACATCAGTACGCTTCCTAACCCTATCCGAACGCTCGCCCCCAACTGCACCGTATCGTCCGTGACGTGATTGTTGTTGCCCACGCGCTCGTACTGGGCGAACAGCTTGACCACACGCAACCGATACGCGCTACCGACCATCCATGCGGTCTGCGCGGTGGCGCCGTTGAGAAACAGCGATGCCGTATGCAAACTCTGCACGGCCGCCGTCGCAGAAAATGGACCGGCGAAGTACAACACGTTCGCGCTGTAGTTAGCCTGCCCGGCATGGCCCGCAACGCCGGCATTGCTGTACAGCAGGCTTCCGGACAGACCGGCAACCTCAGAGGTCTGATAAAGAAGCGAATTATCGATCGCCGTATCGCTCTGGAGTGACGCAGCACCCATGGCCGAGCCAAGGAAACTATGTACGACAATCGGCGAGAAGACGAACGAATTGCCAAACGGATTGAACAGCAGCGTCGACACGAACAGCGGCGCGGTATTGCGCCCCAGCGTCAACTCTCCGAAATGGCCGCTCAGACCGACGAAGGCATTTCGCCCAAAAAAAGACTGTCCAGGAAACGAGCCGGCCTGGCCGCCGTTGATGCGATAAAAACTCTCGAGTGTGAAGATGGCTTTCATACCCCCGCCCAGATCTTCCTTACCGGACATCCCCCAATACGAAGTCGTCATCCCGCCAGAACCGACTTGCCACGCATTGCCGGCTGCACCGGCGGGATGCACGTCGCCAACGAAAGCGTCCGCTAACCCATACAGCGAGACCGATGATTGCGCATGTGCGATCCCGGCACAGGTCCACATGCCCAACATCACAGCCAACTTACCCGCGCTTCCCCGAAGTCTTCTTATCTGCATGATGTCTCCTTCCTCTTTGTGATTGTTTGTGCGTGTCGTGCCGTCTTGGCATCGACACTTTTCAGTCCGGTCGCACACGCGCGAGCGGCCGACCGCTGTCGGCCAGCGCGATCGCCACCACGATCTCGTTCGGCGCCGGTGCATCGGTGAGCGTCAGCGAGACCGTGTCGAAGTGGTCAAAGCTCCACATATCGGTGCTGCCGTGCAGCGGAACGTCCACACACGTCCCTGGCGCACCGCGCTTGGTGACCGACGGGATCAACGACGTGGCGCCTGGCAAGCTCTCGCGCATGGCCTTGCCCATACGGGGATGCAAGATCGCCGCCGCACATTCGAGCGGGACCTCGCTGCCCACAAGCGCTGCCTTGCCGTAGGCCTGAATTGCCGACGGCGGGACATCCAACGCCCATCGCGCGCGGCCTGTGAGCAACGTGCCGAGCTCTGTGCCCAGTTCATAGAGCGACTCAAGCGTCGCAAGCGGTTCATCCGCTCGCCAGCCGTCGAGCCGCAGGACCGCTGCCGCGACGACTTGTCGATGCGGCGGATCGACCGGTACGTGTAGTTCTGCACGTCGCTCGACCAGATGAACCAGGATCTTGGCAATAGGCGGATTCACGTGCGCACCTCCATATCCTCGATCCGATCCCGGATCGCCTCTGGCGGAGCTGGAAACGGACCACGTGCGTACTCGTACGCCCGTGCCGCGCGCAGCACCAGCGCATCGCCGCCCGACGGACCGATGATCTGTAGGCCCGTCGGTAACCCGCCAGGCAAACCACACGGCACGCTCGCCGCCGGCAACCCAGTCTGGTTGCACCACGACGTCAACGGCGGTGCCATGCGCGAGTGCTCGGGCCGCCCCTGCGCGAGCGGCGGGGCACAATGGAATGTCGGCGTGAGCAGTAGGTCGTAGTCTTCAAAGAACGCGGCCATCGCGACCGTCAGCGCGTGGCGCGCCTGAAGCGCATCGACGAAGGTCGAAGTGGGGACGCTATCGCCCGCCTCGGCCAGCGCACACACATCCGGATCGAGCTGCAACCGCGCCGAGGGAGGAAGCTGCCGGGCCCTTTGTGCAAAGAAGACGGCCCACTGGATCGCGTGCATGCGGCTCTCCAGATAGCCGTCAAGCGGCTTCACTGCCGTTTCCTCGACATGTGCCCCGAGCGCCTCGAACACGCCCATCGCCTGACGGACGCTCGAGGTGATGTCGGGCTCGACCTGTACGCCCGCAGGCGCAGGGCAATAGGCAATGCGCAACCCGGCGATGCCATCATCCAGACCGATACGCAGATCGGGACAAGCAGAAGCAAGGCCTCGCGCATCGCTCTGGCGCGCCATCACGGTCAGCATCAGCGCCACGTCGCTTACGCAGCGCGCGATCGGCCCAAGCGTCGACAGGTGAGTCCAACTCACCGCCGTACCAGCCGGCACCCGGTTGAACGACGGTTTCATTCCGACCACCCCGCTCCAGCAGGCTGGGACGCGGATCGACCCGCCGCCATCGGTGGCCAGCGACAACGGTCCCATGCCGAGCGCAACCGCTACAGCTGATCCCCCGCTGCTTCCGCCGGATGTGAGACGCCGGTCCCACGGGTTACGGGTAATGCCGGTGAGCGGGCTGTCCGTGACGATCTTGTTGCCAAACTCCGAGGTCGTGGTCTTGCCGAACAGCAGCGCGCCGGCCTGTCGCAATCGCGCGACCGCGGGTGCATCATCGGCCTCCGGCGCGCTGGGTGACGTGAGCGATCCGTATCGGGTAGGCAGTCCGCGCACGGCGACGAGGTCCTTGACCGAGACCGGCACGCCATCCAGCAATCCACATGGCTCCCCGCGCATCCAGCGTTGCTCCGACTCGCGTGCGGCGGCCAGCGCGCTGTCCTCGTCGAGGCTGCACACGCCGTTGACAAGGGGATTGAAGAGCGCGACCCGGTCCAGAACCGCGCAAATAACCTCGACGGGCGAGAACGAGCGACGCCGGTAGCCGATCATGAGCTGCTCGACGTTCATTCCCAGTACATCATTCATATGTAATCCTTAGTAATTGAGAGAAATTAGAACGTGTTCGATTACCTCATGCCTACCCCTCGCACTGCGGTGGAATCGGTCCGGCCGAGTCCAACACCACGAAACTATTGTCCGAAAGTGCCCTGCCGATACGGGTTTGGCACAACACATGGTCGCCGTCCCGGCTCACGCCCGCCTTGCCACGCGGCAGATTCAACGAAACACTCGGCAGCGCGGCTTTCACGCGGGCAACGTCGACGCTTCCGGCCGCCTTGACGGCCGCTGCAAACAGGCGAAGTCCGGCATACGTGCACTCGCCGTGCGGTAGCACCACTGCCAACTGCCCTAACCGAGGGTCGTGTGGGCCAGCTTCATGTGCCGTGTAGCGCGCGAGAAAGTCCCGGTTCTCCGGGTTGTCAACGCTCATGAAATACGAGGACACGCCGATGATTCCGGTCGACGCGCCGGTGGTTGCGATCGACAACGACTCGTGCGCAATGTCAGTCACCAGTTGCGGTTTCATGCCGAATGAGCGGTACTGTTTGACGAAGGTGACCGGGTCGTCGCCGATGCTGTGCCAGACGATTTGCGGGCGCTGGCTTGCGATCTGCTGCAGCACCGCCCCATAATCGCGTGTGCCGAACGGCAACCAGTACACGTTGAGGAACTGCCCGCCGTAACGCTTCACCGCTGCCTGCAGTCTGGGCATCAGAACCTTGCGGTTGCTGCCGATGTCCGAGACCACCGCGCAGACCGTGCGACCACCCTTGCGCATTAGCCAATCGGTCAGTGGGTCGACGCGCTGGTTGACAGTCAGGCCGGTAGTGAACAGATTCGGATCGCAGCGCCCGTCGTCGAAGTTCGGGAAGATCACGAGCCGCCCAGCGGACTTGGCGGCCTGCAACGCTGCTTCGCGCTCGGACGGTAGCACCATGCCGGTCAGGACCGCGACCTCATCGCGCATCAACAGCTGCCGGGCCTTCTGCAGCGTCACGGCGGTGGACATCTGGGTATCCTCGACGCTCAGTTGCAAGGGGCGCCCCAACAATCCACCGGCGGCGTTGATTTCGTCGACGGCCAACTGCGCGCAGTTGCGGTTGGTCTCACCCACTCGGGTGAGCGGACCGCTCAGCGGTGCAAGCAAGCCAATCTTGAGCGGCGTGGTAGCCCGTACCAACGATGGCATAGCGGAAGTGGTGAGTGCGCCGACGGCACTGAATAAGGCGGTTCGAGTAAAGGCGCGACGATTCATCGTAGTCTTCATCGGGTGAGATCCAGGTGGGAATGCGTCGAATGTGGTGTAGCGATTGAAGACCGGTCAGACTCGGCGGCCGGCGACAGATATTGCGCCAACGGATGAGCCCCCGCGGCGCCGCTTCGCGGCTCGATGCGGCCGGCATGGGCAACTCGCCCGTTCTTGAGCACGATGCAGCGCTGCGCGCTGCGCAGCACGAGATCGAGGTTCTGTTCGACCAGGAGCACGGCGAGCTGCGATCGGCGGCACAACGTTGGGATGACCTCGCCAATCAGCTCGACCAGATTCGGCTGCACACCGTCGGACGGTTCGTCCAGCAACAGCAGTTTCGGCCGACCGCACAGCGCCCGGGCAATCGCAAGCACCTGTTGCTCACCGCCGGACAGCGTGCCGCCGTGCTGCGAGAGTCGGGACTTGAGAATGGGGAAATACTCGAACACCTCGTCGAGAATCGCCCCACCACCCGCAGCCTGCGTGCCCATCATGAGGTTCTCGCGCACGGTCAGCTTGGGAAAAATCCAGCGCCCCTGAGGAACCAATCCGATGCCGCGTCGGGCGATCGCATGGGTGCGCAAGCCGTTGATGGATTGCTCCTGAAACCGCACGTCGCCTGTCATGCGTGGCAACAAGCCCATGATCGCTTTGACCAGGGTCGTCTTGCCCACGCCATTACAGCCGAGCACACCAACAACTTCGTTTGGCCCGACGTCGAGGTTGAGTTCATGCAGCACTGCAACGTCGCCATATCCGGCAGACAGATTCTCAATGTGTAGCATGACCTGCTCCCTGACCGAGATAGATGCGCCGGATTTCTTCATCGCGCGCGATGTCCGCATAGGAACCTCGTCGAACGATCTGGCCGCGGTGCATGACCCAGGTCTCGCACCGTAGCGCCTCGACAAAGTTCAGGTCGTGCTCGATCGCGAGTACCGCACAGCGCTCGCGCAGACGGTGAATCAGGCATACGAGCCGCTGCGCATCGGCGACCGACAGGCCGGCGGCCGGTTCATCGAGCAAGAGCAACGCGGGTTGGCACATCATCGCCATACCGATCTCCAGCCACTGGCGCTCACCATGCGGCAGGGTCATCGCACATATGTTGGCCTGGTCCGACAGTCCTATCTCGTCCAGAATGGCGTCCGGGTCCGGCATCGGCGTGTCCCGGTACGAGGCAACACCGAGGCCCGCGACGACGAGGTTCTCGCGCACGCTCATTGAAAGAAATGTGTTCGTGCCTTGAAACTTGCGAACCAC
This sequence comes from Burkholderia sp. Bp9142, assembly GCF_003853415.1. Taxonomy (GTDB): domain Bacteria; phylum Pseudomonadota; class Gammaproteobacteria; order Burkholderiales; family Burkholderiaceae; genus Burkholderia. The sequence continues at coordinate 26,382 of NZ_QTPP01000058.1, forward strand.
ACCGCGTCGGCAAAATCGGTGCATCGGCTGACCTGTCATGCGCTCACCGGCGAGATACAACTCTCCGGCCCCCGGCGCGATCGCACCGGACAACAGTCCGACCAAAGTGCTCTTGCCTGCGCCGTTCGGGCCAATCACGCACAGCAGATCGCGTGAACCAATCGACACATCGACGTTGTCGACCGCATGAATGCCGCCGAACGCACGCTGCAACCCTTCACCCTTTATCAGCGGCGTATCCATTACCGGCCTCCTTCCACGCGCTCGGCACGATGTAAGGGGCTACGTCCCCGTCGAATTCGGTCGATCCGACGTGCCCAGGCGATCAAGCCACCGACTCGTACGCCATTGGGCAGGAACAGCACGCAGCAGAGGAACAATGCGCCGAGCAGCAGCGGCCATCCGTCAGTAGTTGCGCTCGATACTGTTTGCTTAAGCAGCGTCAACCCGACGGCGGCGAGCACCGGACCACCGAGCGTGCCTTTACCGCCGATCGCCACCCATAGAATGACTTCGGTGGCCAGTACCGGCGAGAACACATCGGGCGCCACTACCCCCGAACAGGCGGCCATCAACGTTCCTGCGATAGCGGCAAGTCCGGCCGATGCGATGAACACCAGCAAAAGGTGCCCGGACGTGTGATAGCCGCATGCCTTTGCGCGCCATTCGTTCGTCGCGATCGCGGTTAGGACTTTGCCGTAACGGCTGCGGCATACGAGCCAGGTCGGGACGAGCAGCACGGCAAGCACGGTCACGACCGTGTACCAGGACCCGCGCGCTCCGCTCAAATCGAGCGTCTGCCCGACCGGCGAGAAGGACAATCCCGGAATGCCGAGGAGGCCCGTGTCACCGCCCGTGACCGACTGCCAGCTTGTCGCCAGTTGCTGGACGACAATCAGCACGGCCATGCTGATAACGGCGAAAAAGTGCAACCGCACACCGGCGAACAACAGGAAATAGCCCAACACGGCCGCGACGACCACGGCACAGACCAGTCCCACGATCACTCCGATGGCTGACGTCTGTCCATATTGCACGGTGGCGATTGCGAAACCGTACGCGCCGAGTCCGAAGAAGGTCGTGTGTCCGAGCGTTAGCACGCCAGCCCTGCCCCACAACAGGTCGTAGCTCAGCGCCAGCAGTCCCATGATCAGCGCATCCCGCACGATCGAAAGCAGATAGCTCCCTAGGCAAAACGGCAAGATCAGTGCGGCAGCAACAATCGCTGCGCCGATTGCCATTGGAGAGATGTCTTCGATACTGATCGCTGGCTGAAACAGCCAGCGGCGCTTACTCGCAAGAAGTTGTTGGAGCATGATTCAACCTTTACCGTGAAGCTGATGGGCGGCGCTGAAACCGGGCAACAGGCCTTGTGGACAAAAACGGATCAGAACGATCGACAGAATCAGCACGATCGCCGAGGCGAGGGACGGATCCACTCGATAGCTGAGCAGCGTTTCAGCCGTGCCGACGAAGGCGCTACCCAGCAGACTGCCGGCGATCGAACCGATACCGCCCAACACGATCACGAAGAACGCCTTGGCCAGATAGGCGACGCCAAGATGGGACTCCACCGATATCATCGGCGCGACAAGGACGCCCGCCAACGATGCGAGTGCGGCACCGCCACAGAACGCCAGCCGATTCAGCCGTCGCGTGTCAATACCGACCGCCTCCGCCATCGCCGGGTGCTGGATCACAGCACGCAGCTGAGTTCCGAAGCGCGTATAGGCGAATAGCAGCCAGCAACCGGTCGTCACCACCGCTGCAACGCCAATCACGAACAGCCGATACGCCGGATAGCTGCCTCCCGGCACGGGAACCGCCCCATTTATGGGCGCGTACACCAACATCGGATGTGTGCCGAAAATCAGTTCAAGGGCTTTCTGGACGATCAAGCTGATCGCATACGTCGCGAGCAATGTGTCGAGCGGCCGTTCATACAGGAGCCGGATCACGAGGCGCTCGAGGAACCACCCGAGCACCGCACCAACCACCGGCGCCACAAACAACGCGAGCCAGAACGCATGGGGCCCGCCCAACGATTGCGCGACGGCCAACGTGTAGGCACCGATCGTCACCCATTCAGCGTGTGCGAGGTTCACGATGTCCATCAGGCCGAAAACAATGGCTAGCCCCAAAGCAATCAGCAACAAGATGCAGACGTAACTCAATATATTAAGGATTCCTACCATATATTCCTCACAAGCTCACACCAATCAAAGGGGCGCATGCGATCTCAACGTGACACGTCACCCTAGGGGCAGTCAACGTCCCCCTGACTCACCCCCCCCTTTCCGCCGGCCCAGCGCTGGACCGACATCGCCCACAAAATTCACAATATATTGTGAATATTAGGACAAAACAAATCGAATTCACAATTTATTGTGAATTTCGGAGCGAATGCTCCCCGATACTCGATTTGCCTAATCAAATCGAGTTGGCATGACCACAGAATCATTCATCAAAGCGCTCGGCAACGAGATACGCAGCCGTCGCAAAAGAAAAAAGCTGACACAGGTCGGGCTTGCTGTTCGCGCAAACGTCCACCCCAACACCGTCTCGCTCATCGAACGCGCCGAGACGGTTGCCGGACTCGAAGCCCTACTCGTTCTGGCTGATGCACTCGACACACCGCTATCGCAAATAGTCAAAGGCGCCGAGGACCGCATCAGTCTTCGTTGATCCGCTCTGTTTCGGCTCCCCATCTCTGCGGAGCACTTCCCCCGTCGCAACACTTGCCGTAGCCCTACCCGCCAGCGCCGTGCTGACGGCCGTGGTGACGCGCGCTCGATGGATATACCTGACTTCGCCACCAGGCGAGCTGGAAGCGCTAGACCATACAGGCCGCCTTCCGGCGGCGCCGACCCTCTTCGACAAATTTATTATCACTAATCTACGAGTCTAGAAATCGACTGTCAACGACCGCCATCGTCGCGTTTACCCTATAAATTCCCATCCTCAAGCACCCTTGACACACATCATCATCGCGCCTACCTTCAATTTATTATAATTAATTGGAGCCGAGATGACCAACTACCTTTGCGAGCTAACGACGCACGAGCTGAGCGCCCTCTACGAAAACGGTGAAGCCTCGCCGGTCGACGTCTTGCGTGACGCGCTCGATCGCATTCAGTCACTCGATCCGGTGGTCAATGCGGTCTGCAAAATCACCGACACAGCGTTCAGCATGGCAGAGGCCTCCGAGGCCCGATGGCGACGCGGCATACCCCTGGGGCCGCTTGACGGTGTACCGATCACGATCAAGGACAACGTTTCCATCGCAGGCGTCGCAACTCGGTTCGGCTCTCGGGTTACCACGCCGGAAGCGTCTCATTCGGACAGTCCCTGCGTTGCAAGGCTGCGTGAAGCGGGTGCAATCTGCTTTGCCAAGACCACGTTGCCCGACTTTGCACATAAGATCGTCACGGACAGCCCCCTTACCGGTACTACACGCAATCCGTGGGATCTCACACGTACGCCCGGCGGCAGCAGCGGTGGTGCAGCAGCAGCAGTTGCGCTCGGGATGGGCTCCGCAGCAATCGGGACCGACGGCGGTGGTTCCATTCGTATTCCCGCTGCATTCACGGGAACGTTCGGGTTCAAACCAAGCTTCGGGCGCGTGCCCCATGCGCCACGCGGCCCGTTCGGTTTGCTCAGCCATGTCGGCCCTATGACGCGCTGCGTCGAAGACGCGGCACGCATCCTGACCGTGATCAGCCTGCCAGACAGCCGTGACTGGTACGCCCTACCGTTCGATGGTGGTGACTACGCACGCGGTCTGCAATGTCGGCCTGTCCCTGACGGTATCCGTATTGCCTATAGCCCAACGCTCGGGCTGCCGATTGCGGTTGAACCTGGAATCCATGCCGCCGTGATGCGTGCCGCAATCACCCTCCGTGAACTGGGCGCCCGAGTTGATGCTGCCGATCCGCCCAGCATCGGTCGATGCAACGCCGTCCATGCGACCCTCTGGCGTGCGTTCTGCCGACAGCTCACGTCTGGCATGCCAAGTGGCATCGATGATCTGGATCCGACGCTGCAGGCATATGCTCGTGCAGGAGATGACGTGTCGCGTGAGGCATTACTAGGTGCGCTGATCGAACGCGGCGACCTAGGTGCCGCGGTCAATGCTTTTTTCGAGCGACACGATATCCTGATCTGCCCTGTGTACCCGCGTGTCGCCATGCCGCTCGCCGAGGTAGCGTCGAGCAATGAACTGTTTCCACATTTCACTGCATGGTGTAATCAACTAGGCTTACCGGCGGCGAGTCTCTACGCAGGCTTAACGGATGACCAACTACCCATTGGCGTACAGATCGTGGGAGGCCGTCACTGCGATGCGTTGGTCCTTTGGGTCAGCCATGTGCTCGAGCTCGCATTGGGAAGAGCACCATTTGCGGAGATGACGCGCGCGCTGTCGGCTTCTGCCGCCGGGGTGAGGTGCAAATGACCTGAGACGACCAAGCGGATTACACCGCGTTCGCAGCGAACGTACGCTGAGGCGTCATGGGGGGTGACGCTGACCGGCGGAACCGGCGGCAACGTCCGCACACATCCAAATTCATCGAATCGACAGCACACTATGTAGGTTCAGCCGGTCTGATGATGTCGTTACCGTGTCCGCGAACCGGTGATCGCAGCGAGCGTCAAAATTGATCGCCAATCATGACTCGCCGCGTTCGCTAAGATCCAATTCGGAGTCCAGTACCAGCTTCTGCTGCAGCGCAGCGTGCACTGTGCGCAGCTGCGAATGCGCTTCGTCCATGTGCGCCGTCATGAGTTGCGCGACTGCGTCGGCGTCCCGACGTCGCGCAGCATCCAGGATTGCACGGTGTGCTGCAACCGTGTGCCGCCCGAATGCCTGATAGTCCTGCTGCGTCACGTTTCCTGCCACGATCACCAGCGTATGCAGCATCTGGTTAATGATTTGGCACAGGCTACGCAGAAACGCATTCGGATGCGCCGCAGCCAGTACATCGTGGAAGTGAATATCCTCATGGCGCTGGTCGAGCGCCTCGGCGTGACGTGCTTCGAACGGCTCGCAAACGGACACACTGCGCTCGAGCGCTTCGAAATCCGCGTCGCTCAGATGGGGAACAGCACCCGCCGCCACCATGGGTTCCAGCGTGCGGCGTACCGCATAAATGTCCTCGAGCGTGACGCTCTCGAAAAACAGATAGTTCTGCAGCGACTGGAATGCTCGGGCCAGTGGTACGCGCGTAATCGTCGCGCCGCCATCCGGCCCGGTACTCAGTCTCACGAGCCCTTGCATCTCCAGCGCCTTGAGCGCATCGCGCATCGAACCCCGGCTGACGTTGAACATCTGCTGAAGCTCGGCCTCCTTGTTCAAGCGCTTTCCTGGCCGTGCCTGCCCGTCGTTAATCCAACGCTTGATCTGCTCGGCCACTTGGTCGCCGCGCTTGATTGCGCGCGAACCTCGTTTATCCGGCTGCGCCGGCGACATCTTCTTTTCGGTTGTCGGTTTTCGCCCTGCCATATCGGTCACGTCCGTCGTTGGCCATTCACTGCTGTATCCCGGCGCCATTATCAGGCATCCCTGCCCGGCACGGCGAGATTTCCGGCTTCATGCACCTCCCTCCCAACGTTAGGAGTAGCAGGGATGGTGAGCAAGACCTACGCTGCAATCCGAACGCCATGCGCCGAGTACCCGCAGCTTCCCTGCATGTCGGTCACTCGATATAGGTCGCCAGCAGGAGGGAATCCCTCATGTCACAGTCGGTGAAGTCGTCTCAGGTGCAATCCACGCTTGCGACAATCCGTGCCAACCTCTTGGCCGACGGCCTGGAACTGGATCAGCTTGCTGCACGCATGCGTTTGCACGGCCCCGAAGCCGACCGGACACGGCAAATTCCAGATGCAGTTTGTGTCCCCTCGGACGTAACTGCACTGAACTTGAATCTCGTTCCGGCCGCGTACGGCGGTTGCGCGGACGTGCAATCACTGATGTCGCGCACCACACTGATGGAATATCTCGGGTACGCCGACGCGGCGCTAGCGCTCGCGCTGCCCGGCCCTGGCCTTGCAATGCCGCCCGTCCTCGCACTCGGCAGCGGCGAGCAACAGACCCGCTTCTTCAACCGATTTCGCAGCGACACACCGCGCTGGGGCGCGTTTGCCATTACCGAGCCCGACTGCGGCTCGGATGCGACCGCGATGCGGACCACCGCTCGCAAGACGGCACGCGGCTGGGTGCTGAACGGCACCAAGTGCTTCATCACCAACGGCGCACGCGCGGACGACGTGATCACGTTCGCCACCATCAATCGGCACGCTGGTCGTTTCGGCGTTCGAGCGTTCCACGTCGATCGCAATATCCCGGGCTTCTCTGTCGTTCGCATCGAGAAAATGGTCGGCCTGCGCGCGAGTCAGCTTGCGGTTCTCTCTTACACCGATTGTGAAGTCCCTAACGACGCGCTTCTCAGACGCGGTGACGAAAAGCCCCTCAACGACGCGTTTTCGGGCGCACAACACGCATGGGATTACTTCCGCCCCCTACTTTCCGCGGTCATGGTGGGCGCATGTCGACGGGTACGCGACGATCTCGCGGCTTATTTCGAGGCAGGCGGGAATCCTGTGAATCAACGCCAGCGCACTGTCGATGTGAACGACGCTCTACTCGAGATCGATCGGCAAATCGCTACAGCCCAGTTGCTCTGCCGACACGCGGCGTGGAAAACCGATCAAGGAATGACCACTTCGGTGGATGCGTCGATGGCCAAGGCGTATGCGTCACAAGTAGCCGCCCGGGTCACCCGAGCGGCAATCGATCTCGCCGGCCTTGATGGTATCGCTGCCTTTCCGTCGCTCGAGCAAAGCTATCGCGATGCAAAGGCCTTCGACATCATGGAAGGCACCGGGGACCTGCAGCGGCTCATGATTGCTCGCTCCGCACTCCGCTCGGCATCTCTTCCCTGGGAGGCCATCTCTCCCGCGTCGCAGCGCTCTACAGAAGCACACCCATCCTGAACCCGTCCGAAATTTCGCACTGGAGATCGTTCATGGCAACCCATCCCGTTTCCCCCAGCTCCACCAGCGTGTCCGAGACAGTGAAAGCTTGCTTGCTATCGGTACTTGGCAGCACCCTGAGCACCGATCTCATCATAGACGACACCAACCTCTTCGATGTCGGCGTGGATTCGATGAATATGACCGACTTGTTGCTGCAACTCGAGCAGCGCTTCAGCTTCACGCTGGCCCCCGAGGATCTGTCCGCCGATTTGTTCCTGCGTTTCGGCAATCTCGTCTCGTTCGTCGAATCCCATGCATCTCTCGACTAACTTCACTAGTGCCGAGCCACGCATTGTCGCCACGGCGCGATATATCCCATCACCGTGCATCTCGCCCGATGCACACGTCGAACCATTCATGGTTTCGGGCGGGTCCGCGCGAGAGGACGTGATGCAAGCCGTGTATGCCGATACGCTACGGTGGCGCGACAGTGGCGCCCCATTCGGCGTGGCCGGCATTCCATTGCCGCAAGCATCGCCGGTTACTGACAACCGGGTCGCTGCGGAGTCTGACCAAACATTATCCGACATGGCACTTGCCACGGTACGAGCGCTGCTTGATTCTTCGCCTCAGGTCGCCGCGCCCATACCCGATCAGATCATCGTATGCACAACGAGCTTCGAGCATGATCTGGCATTGTCGTGTGCCTGCCGTCTCCACAGCGAACTTGGATCAGGCCGGGCACCGCTGGCGGTCGGCCAGCTTCAAGGCGTGTCGTTCCTGATGGCGTTGGAGATTGCCGTAGCGATGATGGCCGCTGACATCAGACTGAGTACTGTCGTGATTGTCGCCGCGGAGCGCTGGCGCCGGCCGTTCCCACGTCGGGTCACTGCATTGATCGACATGGGTGACGGGGCCGCTGCCGCACTGATCGCGAGACACCCCGGCCCGGGATGGCGCGTGAGCGGGCTCACCGTACGGACGCCCGGAATCCCACCTCTCGCAAGTGAGCGCGAACCCGTCTACATCTCGACGCTCGCGGACGTCATTAGCGAGACGTGCGCAAGCGCAGGTGTGCAACCTGCCAATGTTGACTGGGTACTTCCAGCGCCAATCGACACTCGACTGGCTCACGAAACCAATACACGTTGCGGACTGCGGCCCGAACGGGTCTGCCACATACGTATGGACGCGCCCGGCCATTTCTGCGCCGCCGACACGCCTGCACGTCTCGACGCGCTGCTGCGGTCGATCAACCCTAGCGAGGGACAACATGCCCTCGTTTGGTCCACCGGCTTCCAAGGGCAGGCCGGTTGCGCTCTCCTTGAATTTCGCGGAGGTGGATCATGATTGCGTCGCAACAGGCTAGCTCGCTTGCACTGGCTGGCATCGCATTCAGTCTGCCAGATCGAACTGTGGATGCGCATCGTTGGGCGGAGCGCTGTGGTCAGCCGTCGACGCGTGCGCGTGCACTGATCGAAAATGGCGTAACGCAGTTCCACGATGCGGCTGGCGAATCACCCGTGACGCTCGCCGTTGATGCTATATCGTCTCTGCTACGCGACACCGGAGTAGCGCCTGAAACGATCGATGTGTTCGTGTACACACACACGATTCAGACCAGCGTTATCGCACCACCAGCAAGTACCGCCCAACAGATTCAGTCCCAAACAGATCTGAACCGTGCGCTGGCATTTTCAGTCACGCAGCAGCACTGCGTCTCGCCAATGGCCGCGATCCGTGTATTGCAGACGCTCGCCCTGCGACGGCCCTCCATCCGGCGCGCGATTGTGGTCTGCGCCGATGTGATCGGCTCCCACTGCGACCGACTGCGAGCAATCCAGGATCTTGCCCTCCATAGCGACGGTGCCTGTGCGCTATTGCTCGAACGAGACGGTCATCGAAACGCCATTGCGGGCCTGCACGTGTATACAGACGGACGATCCTTCCGCGGCACCGACGAGGATCTGCAGCCGGTTCCCGACGACCGGTACTACTGGTCTGCATTCACGACCATGCGGGCCGCCATTCAACAGGCAGGCATCACGACACGCGAGATTACGCACGTACTGCCTCATCACGCCAATCTTCCGGGCTGGTTCAGGCTGATGACAATGCTTTCCATTCCTCGTGAGCGACTTTTCACGGCGAACTTCGCGCCAATCGGTCACGTCTTTGGCGCGGATCCATTCATTAACTTCCAGACATGTTCGAACCGGGAACCGGGCGGCTGGTCGCTGCTGTTTTCGTGCGGCCTCGCCGGCTGCTTCGGTGCCATGGTGGTCCGTCACTGATCACCTGAACGATTTCCTTTCAACGCTCGACATTCGATCCGGATACCATCATGAGAAACGTCCTCGACCTCGTGCAAACCGCCGCAAACCGCACACCTGACGCGGAAGCTCTCGTCTGCGGTTCCGCCCGAGTAACCTATCAGGACCTGGTTCACCGCGCGCGAGGCATGGGCAATGCGCTCGACGCGCTTGGATTCGCGGCCGGCGCACGCATTGCGATCTATCTGGACAAACGTGTCGAAACCGTCGTGTCGATGCTTGGTGCAGCTGCTGCGCAATGCGTGTTCGTTCCGATCAATCCGCTCCTCAAACCCCAGCAGGTCGCTCACATCCTGCTCGACTCCGGTGCCGAATGCCTGATTACCAGCGCGCTGCGCGCGCGGGTCCTTGACGAACATGGTCTCACCGGCGTTTCCAACACCATCATCGTGGACGATGCCGGCTCCGCAAGCCGACATCTCCGAACAACAACGCACGTTCAAAGCTGGCCCGAGTCCGCAAGCGGAAATCGCACGGAGCGCGATAGTGAAAATCCACCACAATCACCGGCGCCGGCCAATGTCGATACGGATCTGGCCGCCATTCTCTACACATCAGGCTCGACTGGATTGCCGAAAGGCGTGATGTTGAGCCACCGCAACCTGCTCGAGGGCGCCTGGAGCGTTGCCCATTATCTGAGCCACGTCTCATCGGATCGAATCCTCGCCGCTCTGCCGCTCAGTTTCGATGCGGGCCTGAGTCAGCTCACTTCCACCTGGGCCGCTGGGGCTACTGCCGTGCTCATCAACTATCTTGCACCGCAAGACGTCATCGATGCCTGCGCGAGCGAACGTATTACAGCATTCACGGGCGTGCCGCCATTATGGATGCACCTGGTCCGTGCGGCTTGGCCCGAGCCGGCACACCGGACATTGCGCTACTTCGCGAACACTGGCGGCAAGCTGCCGACGCCCGTCTTGCAGCAACTCCGGGCATTGTTTCCGCAGGCCAAACCCTATTTGATGTATGGCCTGACCGAGGCATTTCGTTCAACTTTTCTCGATCCCGCAGAGGTGGGCCACCGCCCCGATTCAATCGGAAAAGCCGTCCCTAATGCCCGGATTCTGGTCGTGCGCGATGACGGCTCGCCTTGCGGACCCGACGAAACCGGAGAACTGGTCCATATCGGAGCCTGCGTCACGCTCGGTTATTGGAACGACGCGACGCGCACAGCCCAGCGCTATCGACCTTCGCCCGAACTGAAGCCGGGCGGCGCGCCACGAGATCGTGCGGTCTGGTCAGGCGACCTAGTACGGAGAGATGCAGAAGGATTCCTGTACTTCGTCGCGCGCAACGACGCGCAAATCAAGAGCTCCGGTTATCGCATCAGCCCTGAAGAGATCGAAGAAGTCGTTCATGACAGTGGCCTTGTCACGGAAGCGGTTGCCTTCGGCATCGCTGACGATGAACTTGGCGAAGCGATCGTCTTGTTGGTCGTGCCGGCCGCCACGGGCTTCGACGCTCAAACGCTTCAGGTCTGGTGTGTGGAGCATCTGCCGCGCTACATGGTGCCGCATCGCATCGTGGTTCGCGAGACGGTTCCACGCAACCCTAACGGGAAATTCGATCGGGCCGCATTGCGCGCCGCCTTCTCGAGCCCTGACGCCACCGCCGAAGTGGGGCAATCATGAACGGACTGTTTGGCGAGCGCGACGGCGTCCTCACCGTCGGCGGCGTCGAGATCACTCGTCTGGCCGATCGCGCAGGGCGCACACCGTTCTTCGCCTATGATCGCGCAACGCTCGACGAGCGAGTATGCACGCTGCGCGATACGCTGCCAGCCGGTATCGACCTACATTACTCGATCAAGGCCAACCCGATGGCCGCAGTCGTTCATCATCTCGCGCCACAAATGGACGGGTTCGACGTGGCATCGGCCAACGAGATGGCACTTGCGCTAAATGCGGGCATGCCCGCAGAACTGATTGGCTTCGCCGGCCCAGGCAAGAGCCGCGACGAATTGCGTCGCGCCGTCGCGAGCGGTGTCAACATTCACCTCGAATCGGTCACCCAGTTGCACCTAGTGACAGCACTCGGCTGGGAGCTGGGTGTGCAACCGAAGGTCGCCATACGAGTCAACCCGGACTTTCACGTCGATCACAGCGGCATGCGCATGGGTGGCGGGGCCACCCCTTTTGGGCTCGATGCGGAACAGGTGCCCGAGCTACTGCGCGAGCTCGATGCTAGAGAAGTGACGTTGGCCGGTTTTCACATTTTTTGGGGATCCCAGTGTCTGCACGCCCCGACCGTCATCGAGGCTCAACGGAAAAGCGCAGATCTCGTCGTGAGATTGGCCGCTGGCCTGTCGCCCGCTCCGCAATACGTGAACTTCGGAGGCGGTTTCGGCATCCCCTATTTCGCAGGGGAAACACCACTTGACCTCGCCGCGGTCGCCGATGCCATGCACGATTGGCTCGGCGTATTCCGCGATCGTTTGCCGGACACACGCACGGCCCTGGAACTTGGACGATACCTGGTCGGGGAAGCCGGCATCTATGTGTGCCGCGTCATCGATCGCAAGGTATCCCGAGACCGAACGTTCCTGATCACCGATGGCGGCCTGCACCACCACCTGGCTGCATCCGGGAACTTCGGGCAGATCCTGCGCCGCAATTTTCCGGTCGCGATCGGGAATCGCCAGACACAAACCCCTACGGAGCGTTGCCACATCGTCGGATGCCTGTGCACGCCGCTCGACCGGATCGCCGATGACGTGCTCCTTCCCGAGGCTCGCATTGGGGACTTTGTGGTCGTCTTCCAATCGGGTGCGTATGGACGCACAGCTAGCCCTGGAGACTTTCTCGGCCACCCGAATGCGATCGAGATGCTCGTCTGATCCACCCTCGTTCTTTGTGGAGGATTGTGATGTTCTCCCCTGATTCCTTCCCGTCGGGGCCGGCCCCGGCGCCGTGGGCACTGACCGATGATCAACGCAACCTCTATATTGCCAGCCAACGCTTCGCGCGCGACCGACTGGAGCCCTTGCTTACCGGTTCACCCAGCGTAGCAGCATGGCAAGAAACCGTCAGACTCGCAGCCGCAACGCTTGATCTTGGAGCAATGGTCCTACCCGAGGAACACGGCGGCCTGGGAATCGATCGTCACGGTCTGGCACTTGTTGTCGAAGCGCTCGCCGCTGGACCGCTCGAGCGTGCGTTGGAGCTGACACTGACCGCACCCACGCTCATGGTGCTCCGGACGCACAATACACTCGGTCCAGTTCTGGCTCGGCCTGTTCAGGCGTATTTCGATGGCACAACAGCGATCGCGTTATCCGTACCCGGCATCGACAACGCAACAATATGGCAACTTGGTCCACTGGGCGGCGCGGCGACCCTCACCATGCGGATAGATGACAAGCGGCACCTCCTCCTCACCGAGCGCTCCCGTGATCAGCGATCTTCGAGATCGACAGGCATCGCCACGCTCGGCGCCCTCGTGTTGGAGCAATTGCATTCTGACGAGGCCGCGGCCGAAACGCCGCTTGCCGTGATTGCGCGAGCCGGCAGCGATAGCACTCCTCCCGCGCAAACGTACCTGACGGAAATCGGCCTCTATCTCGCTGCGCTCTTGACGGGCGCCATGCAACATAGCATCCGGTTCGCGTTCGATTACGCGGCAACTCGGCAAGCGTTCCGAAAGCCGTTGTCAAACCATCAACTCGTCGCGGCGCGATTATCCGACATGCTGATCGCCGCCCATGGCACCCATCTTTTTCTGCAAGCTGTCAGTGCAGCCGGCCCGTCGCGGCCGGCCTTGCAGGTCCGTCAGTTACTGCGACACGTCGCGGCCGAATCGGTCAACGTCAGTCGTGAATTCGTGCAGCTTTGCGGCGGCCACGGCTATGTTGAAGGTCTCCCGCCGGCAGCCCGCTTCCAGAGCAGCCATTGGATTGCACAACTCCTGCTGCGCATCGACACGGCGCTCGGCTGGCTCTCGGAACCGCAAATGGCGAATCGGGAGGTCGACGCATGAATGGCTGCGCCCCTACGGATCGCACGCTCCAGTCCTCGATGGACAACACTGCATCGCACGCAACCTCCTCCACGTGCTGGTTGCGCGAACCAGGGCCGAATGACATCGACGACATCGTCGCCTGGCTCGCCCAGCCGACCATCAGTCGGTGGTTCGACTTCGGGCTCGGCCGCCAAGCCCTGCCCGCCTTGGCGGTGCAAGCGATGGTCCATAGCAGACAGCATCGAATACGCGTATTCGGTTCGGCCGGCTATACCGTGCCGAGCGGTGTGGTCGCCATCAGTGATGTCACGCACCGCTTCGCGACGGGCTCATTCTGGATCCTTCGCGATCGGTTGCGGCCAATCTGCGTCAATATGGCCTACAACGCCGCGGCATACCTCCTTCAGGAAGCATTCGTCCGTGATCACCTGCGGTGCATCACTGCATGGGCTGTCGACGGCAATGTTCCGTCGCAACGTCTGCTCGCGCGCTTGGGTTTTCGTCTGATCGGACTGCAACGAGACTGTCATCCCGTCGATGGCACGCGCGTCGGGCGGCTTCTTTATGACCTGCTGCCCGCGGACCTCGCGCTACCGCGCACACCATGAATGCCCCCGTGATCACAGCGCTTGCAAGCTATGTGCCGCGCACAGTCGCTGTTTATCGTGATTGCGGAATCGAGCCGACGCATGATGCTCCGATACGGTCCGGTTGGCACGCTTGGGTCGCGTCGTGGCAAGCGGATTACGCTCCCCACCCCACAAAGAAAGCGTCTGTAACCAGAAGCGCTGCAGTTAACGCAGCAGCGGACGAAATTCGTTGTGTGCCGGTTGAGCGCGATACCGATCTATCCGGACTCGCCGCGAAAGTGGCACAGCTAATATGTGCGGCGCGGCCCGCCGATGCAGCGCCGATCGACATTGCCATGCTCTGCCACAGTAGCCTCAACGAGCACGTATCCACAACGACTGCTGGACGCTTGCGCGCAGTAATCGGCGCGCCGTGCTTCCCGTTCGCCGTCTCCCAACAGCAGGGAGCCTCCACGTTCACTGCGCTGCAGTTGGCCAGCGATCTGCTGATTGCGGAGCCCGAAATCCACACCATCTTGATCGTCGCTGCAGAAAAGTGGTGTTCGCCGTTTTCGCGATGGACCGACCAGGGAATCGTGCAGGGCGATGCAGCCGGCGCCATCCTGGTGGAGCGTTCCGGACCTGCATCTTGCGGACTGGTGGTGATCGACGCTCGCGCCAACCGCCTCCACCGGCTCACGACATCCGCCCCGCTCTCAAACCAAGCTATCCGCACAGATTGGGTTCGGGCTCTGCGATCGACGATCGACGCAATACTGCTCCGACACGCGCTTCAACCGAACGACGTTGGCACCGTCGTAGGAGCAGGAATAGATCCGCAACTTGATGAAGCAATTTGCCGACATCTCGGTCGCAGTCTCATTGAATTTTCCGACCGCCGTCGCGCCTATCTAGGCGCAGCCGAACCTATCGTGCAGCTCGCCAATGTATTCGAATCTCACGACCTGCCAGTGTGCGAGCGAATCCTGACGTGGGGCATCGGCCTAGGCGGCTTCGTCGGTTGCGCATTGTTCGAATCACATGGCAGGCCGCTCGTATATCTCAACCCGCCATGAGCGTATCCATCGGGATTGTCCATACCGCTTACTACCTGCCTGAGCCGGTCGATGACGTTCGCAGCTGGGGCCAACGAACGAAACAGTCCGCCGA
>NZ_QTPP01000059.1 GCF_003853415.1 Burkholderia sp. Bp9142
TATTCGAGCAGCTCGATCGCGCGTTCCTTGATCTCGCGCTCTTCCTGGCGCTCGGCCGGCGTCTGGAACACCGCGCCCAGCAGCCCGTGCTTGGTCCGCACGTGGCGGCCCACCATCACGTTCTCGAGTGCCGTCATCCCGCCGAACAGGCGAATGTTCTGGAACGTGCGCGCGATGCCCGTCTTCGCGACCTGGTGCACCGCGGTCGGCTTGTATTCCGTGCCATCGAGCTTGAACTCGCCGGAATCCGGCGTGTAGAGGCCCGTGATCACGTTGAAGAACGTCGTCTTGCCGGCACCGTTCGGGCCGATCAGCCCGTAGATCTCGCCTTCCTTGATTTCGAGGCCGACGTCGGACAGCGCCTGCAGGCCGCCGAAGCGCTTGTTCACGCCCTTGACGGACAGTCGGATTTGTTTGTCGCTCATGTGTGATATCCCCTTGTCCGTCGGTTAAGCGCGCACCGACTTGGCGCTGCGCTTCGCCAGTTTCGCGATCTTGTCCTCATGCTTCGGCGCCGGCCACAGGCCTTCCGAGCGGTACAGCATGATGATCACCATCGCGAGGCCGTACAGCGCCTGACGGATCACTTCGGTATCGACGATGTCGTGGCCGAAGATCGCGTGCTGCAGCGGGCTCATCGTCGAGCGCAGGAATTCCGGGAAGATCGCGAGCAGCACCGCGCCCAGGATCACGCCCGGGATGTGGCCCATGCCGCCGAGCACCACGCACGCGAGCACCACGATCGATTCCCAGAACGTGAACGACTCGGGCGACACGAAGCCCTGGAACGAACCGAACATCGCGCCCGACAGACCGCCGAACGATGCGCCCATCGCGAACGCGAGCAGCTTCACGTTACGGGTGTTGATGCCCATCGCCTTCGCCGCGATCTCGTCCTCGCGGATCGCCGCCCAGGCGCGGCCGATACGCGAGTGCTGCAGGCGCGTACACGTCCAGATCACCAGCAGCGCGCACAGCACGAACAGGTAGTAGTACATGTAGACCGACGGCAGCTGGAAGCCGAAGATCGAGTGCGTCTGCGACAGGTTGAAGCCGCCGACGTGCACCGGATCGATGCCCGTGATCCCCTTCGGGCCGTTGGTGATGTTCACCGGACGGTCGAGGTTGTTCATGAAGATCCGCACGATTTCACCGAAGCCGAGCGTCACGATCGCCAGGTAGTCGCCGCGCAGGCGCAGCGTCGGCGCGCCGAGCAGGATCCCGAAGGTCGCCGCGAGCGCCATCGCGATCGGCACGATGAGCAGGAACGGGATGTGCAGGCCGTTCGGCGCGAGCGCCGCGATCCACTCGAACTGCGAGCTCAGGTGCGGCGAGCTCAGCAATGCCGCCGTGTACGCGCCCACCGCGTAGAACGCGATGTAGCCGAGGTCGAGCAGGCCGGCAAAGCCGACCACCACGTTCAGGCCCAGCGCGAGCATCACGTACAGCATCGCGAAGTCGAGCACGCGGACCCAGTAGTTGCCACCTGCCGAGCCGATGATGATCGGCGCGGCGATCACGAAGGCCGCGGTCAGGATGCCGATG
This sequence comes from Burkholderia sp. Bp9142, assembly GCF_003853415.1. GTDB lineage: Bacteria > Pseudomonadota > Gammaproteobacteria > Burkholderiales > Burkholderiaceae > Burkholderia. Next base: position 1,546 of record NZ_QTPP01000059.1, read on the forward strand.
ATGACGGTCTTGGTCGTGTTGCGCTCTTCGACGAGCGACGTCGAGGATTCGATCGGTTGAATGGATGTCATGTTGTTTGCTCCCCTTCCGTTACGCGCGGTCCGCGACACGTTCGCCCAGCAGGCCCGACGGACGGAACACCAGCACGATGATCAGCACGATGAAGGCGAACACGTCCTGGTAGTTACTGCCGAATACGCCGCCCGTGAGGTTGCCGATGTAGCCTGCGCCGAGCTGCTCGATCAGGCCGAGCACCACGCCGCCGACCATCGCGCCGCCGAGGTTGCCGATCCCGCCGAGCACCGCTGCCGTGAACGCCTTCATGCCGGGGATGAAGCCCATGTAGAAGTGCACGTTGCCGTATTCGGACGCAATCATCACGCCGGCCAGCGCTGCGAGCGCGGAGCCGATCATGAACGTCGCCGAAATCACGAAGTTCGGGTTCACGCCCATCAGGCTCGCGGTGTTCGGGCTTTCGGCAATCGCACGCATCGCGCGGCCGAGCTTGGTCTTGTGCACGAGCAGCAAGAGGCCGCCCATCACGATGAACGCCACTGCGATGATCACGATTTCGGTCACCGAGATCACGGCGCCGGGCGTCGTGTCGGTCGCCTTGATCACGTTGATCGGATCGGTCGGCAGCAATTGTGGGAACGGCAGCGGGTTGCGCGACCAGATGATCATCGCAGCCGTCTGCAGCAGGATCGATACGCCGATCGCCGTGATCAGCGGGGCGAGACGCGGTGCGCGGCGCAGCGGCCGGTACGCGACACGCTCGATCGTATAGCCCACGCACGCGCAGACGACCGCAGCGATGCCAAGGCCGATCGTCAGCGTCGCGGCGTTGCCGAGTCCAGGAAAGTGGTTCTGCAGCACGGTGATCGCCGACAGGGCAACCATTGCGCCGATCATCAGCACGTCGCCGTGCGCGAAGTTGATGATGCCGAGAATGCCGTACACCATCGTGTAGCCCAACGCGATGATGGCGTACACACTGCCGAGCACCAGCCCGTTGAGGATCTGCTGGACGAAAATATCCATTTAAAGCTCCTTGGCCCATGCTGCCGGAGGACGTTGCGCCCCGCGGGTAAGCGAGGAATCGCGCCTTCTCGGCGACACTGCGGGTACTAGTCGATACCGGTAAGGGTGGATCGTCCCGGCGCGCGCCGCCCGGCCTGTACGGCCGGACTTGCCGCCGGAGCGGATACAAAAACGGCACCGCACTGTTCCGGTGCCATCAAGAGTCCCGTCGCTAAATCGTCACGACATCGAGGACGGTGTACTTGGCCTCCTTGAAGTCGTAGGGCAACGTGCCGAAACGGCCGGCCTCCGGTTTCCCGAAATCCGTGCCTTTTTCCGTCCGGGCCGGGGCAAGCCCCGCATCCGGGCAGATCAGGTTCCGCGCCGCGTCGCCCGCGGGCTCGACCACCTTGACGGCGCACATGCCGTTGCCGCCAAGGGTTTGCGCTCCGATGCCGGACGCCGTCGCCTGCGCTGCAAGCGAGCCGTCCGCCGCCGCCCGCGCGGCGCCCGAACCGGCATCGCAAAGGCGGCGCCCGACTTTCGTCGGGACTGGATCGGAATTCGTGAAACGAAGCAGGCCGCCGGCCGCGACGCGGTGGGTCGCGGCGACACGCTGTTTCGTCGAATCGAAATGAAAGGGAATCAGTGACATCTGCACGTCGCCTGCGTTGCCCCGAAACCCGGGCGCCCGTCGTTCGACGCGCCCTGCTGCCGCATCACGGTCGGCGGCTCGTTGTCCTGCCAACCGCGTGTCCGTCGCCCGGTTGGCCGCCACGCCGCCGGCGAGTACTGCCCGCCGTGCCGAATGCATGCCGATCTGCGGACCCTGTGCGTTGAATGCCTCGATCGCCAAACGTGCCCCGTTATCCTTGTCACTGTCCGATTGCGCAATGCGGCACGCCGACGGCGCCGCACGACCGGTTCTGGCAGCGCGCACATCGCTGGCCGCCGGTACTGCGTATGCCGCAGCCTCCCTGCCCGCCCCGTCGTCGCTCTTTTTGCTGCAACCGGCAAGCATTGCAACCGGTGCGGCGGCGGACATGGCGTAAGCCAACTTCACATGCATCGAATAGGTCTCCCGCGCCTTGCCAAAACCCTGTTTCAAAGCCATTCCGGCTTGAAAACGGGCGCATTGTAACTCCATTTATAGGACGCCAATAATCCTGATTCGATGGGGTTTTCCTGCATTGCAACCAATTTTGAGAGACGGTTAAGCACAGGCATAGCAACCGGGTTGCACTATTAATGTGAATAATGGTTGCGATCTCGTTTTTCGCGACGCAAAAAAAAGCGCGCCGGGAGGCGCGCTTCGGGGTACCGCGGGTGCGATGCGGTAATCAGGCAGCGGGCGGCAGGTTCAGCCCGCGCGGCAGCGGAAACGACACGTTTTCCTCAATGCCGTCGAGTGCACGGACGTTGCGCACGCCGAGTTCGCGCAGCCGCGCGATCACGGCCTGGGCCAGCACTTCGGGCGCCGATGCGCCGGCCGTCACGCCGATGCGGCGCTTCCCGGCAACCCAGGCCGGATCGATCTGGTCGGGTGCGTCGACCATGTACGCGGCCACGCCGCGCTTCTCGGCCACCTCGCGCAGGCGGCTCGAATTCGAGCTGTTCGGACTGCCGACGACGATCACGACGTCGCACTGCGGCGCCATGAACTTCACCGCATCCTGGCGGTTCTGCGTCGCGTAGCAGATGTCCTGCTTCTTCGGCTCGCGGATCTTCGGATACTTCGCCTTCAGCGCGCCGATGATCTCGGCCGCGTCATCGACGGACAGCGTCGTCTGCGTGACGAGCGCGATGCGCTCGGGATCGGCGAGTTCGAGCTTCTGCACGTCCTCGACGCTTTCGACGAGATGCATGCCGCGCTCGACCTGCCCCATCGTGCCTTCGACTTCCGGGTGGCCCTTGTGGCCGATCATCACGATGTCGACGCCGTCCTGGCGCATTTTCGCCACTTCGACGTGCACCTTCGTGACGAGCGGGCAGGTTGCGTCGTAAATGCGCAACCCGCGCACGTCCGCCTCGTCGCGCACGGCCTTCGACACGCCGTGCGCGCTGAAGATCACGGTGTTGCCGGCCGGCACTTCCTCGAGTTCCTCGACGAAGATCGCGCCTTTCTTCTTCAGATCCTCGACCACGTACTTGTTGTGGACGATCTCGTGACGGACGTAGATCGGCGCACCGTGCATCGCGATCGCGCGCTCCACGATCTCGATGGCGCGATCGACCCCTGCACAGAAGCCGCGCGGCTGGGCCAGCAGGATTTCGGCATCGGCGGCGACGGTCTGCCCGGACAGCGTATCGGTGGTGCTCATGATTACAGGATTCCGATGATTTTCACTTCGAACGTGAGCGCTTGGCCCGCGAGCGGATGATTGAAGTCGAACAGCGCCGAGGTTTCGCTGACTTCCTTCAGCACCCCTGCATAGCGGCCGCCGTCCGGCGCATTGAACTCGATCAGGTCGCCCGGCGTGAAATCGTCGCCGACCATCCCGTTCTCGCGCAGCGTCGACAGCGTCACGCGCTGGAGCATGTCGGGATTGCGGGGACCGAACCCCTGCTCGGGCGTTAGCTGAAAAGTCGAATGGTCGCCGACCCTGAGCCCGATCAGAATCTGTTCCAGCGAGGGCGCCAGTTGCCCCGCGCCGAGCAGCAGCGTGGCGGGCTTGTCGGAGAAGGTGTTGACGATGTCGGCGCCGTCGGCCAGTGCAAGCCGGTAATGCAGCGTCACATGGGAACCGGGCTTCACTTCGGATAGATCGATGAGGCTCATGGATTACTCGTGTTCGTCGGCGCCCGAAACGGCCGAAAGGCCCGGCGCAAAGCCAATATTGTAAGTCACCTGAGCGTGCAAGGCTGAAAGTGCGACGTCGTCGCGCACTCGGCCGCCGCCAATGGAGTTTCGATCATGCTGCCATCCTGCCTCGTCGCCCCGGCGACCGAATGTCGCGACCCCGCCGATGCCCCGGCCGCTGCGGCCCGCCGCAACGGCACCGCCAGGCTGCCGCGCAAGCGCCGCCCGCGGAACTGGCGACCCGACCTGCCGCGCGAGCGGCTGCTGGAGCGCGGGCCGGCCGCACTGACCGACGCCGAGCTGGTCGCGCTGCTGCTCGGCACCGGCGGCGGCGGCCGCGACGTGTTCGCCAGCGCTCGCGCGCTGCTCGCCCGGTTCGGCGACTCGCTGCGCGACATGCTCGACGCGGAGCCGCACGTGTTCGCGACGCACCCCGGCATCGGCGCGGCGCGCTCCGCGCTGCTGATCGCGGTGACCGAGATCGTGCGGCGCGCGCTGGCCGAAAAGGCGCGCACGCGCGCGCTGATCGATTCGCCGGGGGCCGTCGAGGACTATCTGCGGCTGAGGATCGGCACGCGGCCGTACGAGGTGTTCGTCACGCTGTACCTGGATGCCCGTCACGGCCTCATCGACGTGGAAGAAAGCGCGCGCGGCTCGCTGACACGAATGGCCGTCTATCCGCGCGAGATCGTGCGCCGCGCGCTCGCACTGAATGCCGCCGCGCTGATCATCGCGCACAATCACCCGTCCGGCGCCGTGCAGCCGAGTGCGGAAGATCGCCGCCTGACACGCGCGCTGCACGAAGCGCTCACGCTCGTCGACGCAAAGCTGCTCGATCACGTCGTCGTCGGCACCGCCGATACATTTTCGTTCGCGCGCGCCGGTTGGCTGTAGACTGTGGCCCGGCGACCCGCCCTGGGGTCGCCGCAACGACGAAGCGAAATTGGGTTTGATTTTTCTGAACTTTTTCTGCTAGAATCGTCGTCTGTCTTTTTTCCAACCAGTTCTAGCCATCGAAGGGCCTTGTCTGCAAAGGCTTCGGCGTTCTGAGTGCAGCCATGGATCACGTGGCGGTGCGATGGAACCTTCATCGGCGATCGAACCCCGAATTTAGCGTATTAGGAGTGCTCTCATGGCACGCGTATGCCAAGTAACTGGGAAAGCGCCGATGAGCGGCAACAACGTTTCCCACGCAAACAACAAGACGAAGCGCCGCTTCCTGCCGAACCTGCAAAACCGCCGGTTCTGGGTGGAGAGCGAAAACCGCTGGGTGCGCCTGCGCGTCTCGAACGCCGGCCTGCGCCTGATCGACAAGAACGGCATCGATTCCGTGCTCGCTGACCTGCGCGCACGCGGCGAAGCCTAAGCCCAAGGAGCACAATCATGGCAAAAGGCGCACGCGACAAGATCAAGCTCGAGTCGACCGCTGGTACGGGTCACTTCTACACGACCACGAAGAACAAGCGCAACATGCCGGAAAAGATGGCGATCAAGAAGTTCGATCCCGTCGTCCGCAAGCATGTGGAATACAAAGAAACCAAGATCAAGTAATCTCCGGTTTCTGCAGCCTGACGGCGACCAAAAAGCCCCGCACATGCGGGGCTTTTTGTTTTGCGCGCACGCGCGGGCCCGACGCGGTATGCTCTCCCCTTTCCGCGGCCACGGCCGACGGAACGCACAAGATCTAAAGCGTAACGATGGAGATGCAGCATGAAATTCGACGTGGCGATCGTCGGCAGCGGCCTGGCAGGGCTGTCGGTCGCACTCAACCTGGCCAGCACGCGACGTGTCGCGCTGATCGCGAAACGTTCGATGATGGAGGGGGCGAGCGATAACGCGCAAGGCGGCATCGCGGCCGTCCTCGACTCGGCGGACAGCATCGAGAACCACGTCGACGACACGCTGGTCGCCGGCGGCGGCCTGTGCGACGAAGGCGCGACGCGCTACATCGTCGAGCACGGCCGCGAAGCGATCGAATGGCTGATCTCGCAGGGCGTGCCGTTCACGAAGGACGATGCGGCCGAACTCGGCTTCCACCTGACGCGCGAAGGCGGCCACAGTCATCGCCGGATCATCCATGCGGCCGACGCGACCGGCCATGCGGTGCTCGCGACGCTGTCCGACCGCGCACGCCAGCATCCGAACATCACGTTCTTCGAAAACCACCATGCGATCGACCTGATCACGTCGGACCGGCTCGGCCTGCCCGGCCGCCGCTGTCACGGGCTGTATGCGCTCGACGTCGACAACGACCGCACGATCACGATCGAGGCGCCGCACACGGTGCTCGCGACCGGCGGAGCCGGCAAGGTCTATCTGTACACGACGAACCCCGACACCGCGACCGGCGACGGCATCGCGATGGCGTGGCGCGCGGGCTGCCGCGTGTCGAACATGGAGTTCATCCAGTTCCACCCGACCTGCCTGTTCCATCCGTACGCGAAATCGTTCCTGATTTCGGAAGCCGTGCGCGGCGAAGGCGGCCTGCTGAAGCTGCCGGACGGCACGCGCTTCATGCCCGCGCACGATCCGCGCGCGGAACTCGCGCCGCGCGACATCGTCGCGCGCGCGATCGACTTCGAGATCAAGAAGCGCGGGATCGACTGCGTGTATCTCGACATCAGCCATCAGCCGGAAGCGTTCCTGCGCGAACACTTCCCGACGATCCATGCGCGCTGCCTCGAATTCGGCATCGACATCGCGAAGCAGCCGATTCCGGTCGTGCCGGCCGCGCACTACACGTGCGGCGGCGTCGTCACCGACCTCGCGGGGCGCACCGATCTCGCGGGCCTGTACGCGGTCGGCGAAACGTCGTACACGGGGCTGCACGGTGCGAACCGGCTTGCGAGCAACTCGCTGCTCGAATGCCTCGTGATCGGCCGCGCAGCGGCCGAAGCGATCGAGGCGGCCGGCTTCGAGGGCCAGACACCGGCCACGCTGCCCGCCTGGGACGAAAGCCGCGTGTCGGATGCGGATGAGGAAGTCGTCGTCGCGCACAACTGGGACGAGTTGCGCCGGCTGATGTGGAACTACGTCGGCATCGTGCGTACCGACAAACGTCTCGAACGCGCGAAGCACCGGTTGTCGCTGCTGCGCGACGAGATCCACGAGTACTACGCGAATTTCCGCGTGACGCGCGACCTGCTCGAACTGCGCAATCTCGTCGACGTCGCGACGCTGATCGTGAAGAGTGCATACTCGCGCCGCGAAAGCCGCGGACTGCACTACAGCCGCGACTGGCCGCACACGCTGCCGAAGGCGCTGCCGAGCGTGCTCACGCCCCGCTCGCGCCGCTGACCGGTACGCCCCTTCCCGGCTTGTCGGCCACACAAAAAAGCCGTTGGCGTTTGCGTGCCAACGGCTTTTTTCGTCAGACGGGATGATGCGCGGTCAGTCGACGATCCGCATCGAATAGTCGGTCGCGCGCACGTCCTTCGTCAGCGCGCCGATCGAGATGCGGTCGACGCCCGTCTCCGCGAACGTGCGCGCCGTATCGAAATTGACGCCGCCCGACACTTCGAGCACGGCCTTGCCGGCCGCGACGCGCACGGCTTCGCGCATCATGTCGAGCGTGAAGTTGTCGAGCAGCACCGACTGCGCGCCATGCGCGAGCGCCGTGTCGAGCTGCGCGAGCGTCTCGACTTCGACCTGCACCGGCACGCCCGCATCCAGCGCGAACGCCGCATCGAGCGCTTCGCCGACGCCGCCGGCTGCCGCGATGTGGTTTTCCTTGATCAGGATGCCGTCGTACAGCGCGAGACGCTGGTTCTCGCCGCCGCCGACCCGTACCGCGTACTTCTGCGCGAGCCGCAGGCCCGGCAGCGTCTTGCGCGTATCGAGGATCTTCGCGCGCGTGCCTTCGACGCGATCGACGTAACGGCGCGTCGCACTCGCGACGCCCGACAGCAGCTGCAGGAAATTCAGCCCGTTGCGTTCGGCCGTCAACAGCGCCCGCGCCGGCCCTTCGAGTTCGCAGACCGTCGAATCCGGCGTCATCCGGTCGCCTTCGCGATAGCGCCACTGCACGACGATCGACGGATCGATCCGCGCGATGACGGCCTCGAACCACGGCACGCCGCACAGCACCGCTTCCTCGCGCACGATGATGCGCGCGCGGCGCGGCTTGCCGGCCGGCACGAGGCGCCCGGTCTGGTCGCCGGTGCCGACGTCTTCGGCGATCGCATCGGCGACGTTGCGCGCGATCGCTTCGTCGAATGCCGCACCGTATTGTGCGCGGACGCTGTCGAACAGCGGGGAGACTGCACCAGTCATGCAGCCCCCACGTTCGCGAACAGTTGCTGGTCGCGCTGCAGATCGCCGCTCGCCTGCACGCGCTTCTTGTGCGCCGCCGCGAAATCGAGCATCCGGTCGATCGGCAGACGCGCGCGCACGCCGATCGCGGGATCGACGAAGATCTCGTTGTGACCGCGTTCCAGCACGTCGGCGAGGTTCGCGAGGCCGTTCATCGCCATCCACGGGCAATGCGCGCAGCTCTTGCAGGTCGCGCTGTTGCCGGCCGTCGGCGCGGCGATGAAGGTCTTGCCGGGCGCCGCGAGCCGCATCTTGTGCAGGATGCCGAGATCGGTCGCGACGATGAAGTGCGTCGCATCGAACTTCACGGCCGCGTCGATCAGCTGCGTCGTCGAGCCGACGACGTCCGCCTGCGCGACGACGTTTTCCGGTGACTCGGGATGCACGAGCACCTTCGCGTCCGGATATTCGGCACGCAGCAGGTCGAGCTCGATGCCCTTGAATTCGTCGTGGACGAGGCACGAACCCTGCCACAGCAGCATGTCCGCGCCGGTTTTCTTCTGGATGTAGCTGCCGAGATGGCGATCGGGTGCCCAGATGATCTTCTCGCCCCGCGCGTGCAGGTCGGCGACGATCTCGAGTCCGATCGACGACGTGACCATCCAGTCCGCGCGCGCCTTCACGGCGGCGCTGGTGTTCGCGTAGACGACGACGGTGCGGTCGGGATGCGCATCGCAGAACGCGGAGAATTCGTCGACCGGGCAGCCGAGGTCGAGCGAGCAGGTCGCGTCGAGATCGGGCATCAGTACGCGTTTGCCGGGGCTCAGGATCTTCGCGGTTTCGCCCATGAAGCGCACGCCGGCGACGACGAGCGTCTGCGCGTCGTGGTCGCGGCCGAAGCGGGCCATTTCGAGCGAATCGGCGACGCAGCCGCCGGTTTCGTCGGCCAGTTCCTGCAGTTCGGCATCCACGTAGTAGTGAGCGACGAGCACGGCCTTTTCACGGGCGAGCAGCGCCTTGATGCGCGCCTTCAGTGCTGCGCGTTCTTCGGCGGACGGAGCATCGGGCACCTTGGCCCACGCTTGCCCGACGCCACAGACGGTTCCTGCCGAGACCGGCCGGTCGTACTCGACGGATTTGATCGTCGATTGCATCTCCATATCTCCTGTCGGCCCGAGTTAGCGCTTTAGCGCTTACTCGGGCCCCATGCTTCGCGGTCGGCCCGAGTTAGCGCTTTAGCGCTTATTCGGGCCCCATGCTTCGCGGTCGGCCCGAGTTTGTGCTTTAGCGCTTATTCGGGCCCCATGCTTCGCGGTCGGCCCGAGTTAGTGCTTTAGCACTTACTCTGGTCCCATGCTTCGCGGTCGACCCGAGTTAGCGCTTCGACGCCGACTCCAGCCCCATCCTCTACGCTCGCCCCGGGGGCGCCACGTCGGCGCGGCCCCAAGCCTCATACGAATTCCGGCGCCTCCGCTCGTCCTTCGAAAACCGTCGGCCCAAAAGAAAAAACCCCGCCAACGCGGGGTTTGTGACGTCCTGAGATTCTAATCGATTTCGAATCAGGCGTAGCGGCGCAGACGCGTCGCGAATTCCTGCAGCGCCTTGATGCCGCTTTGTTCCGCGCGATGGCACCAATCCTGCAATTGCGCGAGCAGCTGTTCGCGCGATGCGGTCGAGCGATCCCAGATCGCGGCCAGATCCTGGCGCAGCTGGAAGTACGTATGCAGCTTCTGGCTGTTCGCGAAAATCTCCGGCAGCAGCTTCTTCTGCGGCTCGTCGAGGCCGTCAGCGTCCTTGTGGAACCACTTGCGCGCGCCGCGCATCAGCTGGTACTTCTCGCTCGAACCGAGTTCCTTCAGGTGCGCGAGCTCCTGGCGGTACGCACGCTTCACGGCCTTGCCGTAGCGCGCCATCACTTCGTAGCGGTTCGACAGCACGGCTTGCAGCGTTTCCTGGTCGAGCACCGTCTTCGGCTTGTTCAGGCGCGGCGTCGGCGCAACTTTCTTCACCTTCGCGAGACCGAATGCCGACATGATGCGGATGTACATCCAGCCGATGTCGAACTCGTACCACTTGTTCGACAGCTTCGCGGACGTCGCGAACGTGTGGTGGTTGTTGTGCAGTTCTTCGCCGCCGATCACGATGCCCCACGGGAACAGGTTCGTGCTCGCATCGGCCGAGTTGAAGTTGCGGTAGCCCCAGAAGTGGCCGAAGCCGTTCACGACACCGGCGGCCCAGAACGGAATCCAGACCATCTGCACGGCCCACACGGTCAGGCCGAGCACGCCGAACAGCGCGACGTCGATCACCATCATCATGCTGATGCCGAGAATCGGATACTTCGTGTACAGATTGCGTTCGAGCCAGTCGTTCGGCGTGCCGTGGCCAAACTTGCGCATCGTCTCTTCGTTCTTCGCTTCCGCGCGATACAGCTCGGCGCCTTCGAGGAACACCTTCCAGATGCCGCGCGTCTGCGGGCTGTGCGGATCTTCCTCGGTCTCGCACTTCGCATGGTGCTTGCGGTGAATCGCGGCCCACTGACCCGTCAGCATGCCGGTCGTCATCCACAGCCAGAGGCGGAAGAAGTGGCTCGCGATCGGATGCAGCTCCAGCGCGCGGTGCGCCTGGCAGCGGTGCAGGTAGACCGTCACGCCGATGATCGTCACGTGCGTGACGGCCAGCGCGAACAGCGCGACCTGCCACCACGAAAAATGCAGGAGCCCGTGGGAAAGAAAATCGAGCAGGGAATTCAACAAGGCAGTTACCTGTGATGAGAGCGACGCCGGCGCAAGCCGACGTCATAAAAATGAAAGCATACCGCGTGTAGACCGGAATTTTACTTCAACCGTTCCAAGTCTTTGTAAAAAATGAATATTTTCTTGTCTTGACGCAACGCGGACAGTCCATTGACGGACCGGGAGAGCCTCGTGATCCGCTTCTGGCCGCTGAACTTGCCCGATTCGCGCCGGCGCGGCGCGCCTAGGCCGCCGACACCTGCCCGTCCACCGGGCCGCCGCCGGCCACGGGCACGGGCACGCCCCCGGCCACCGCGCCGGTCGCCGCAAGACCGTCCGGCAGGCCGACCACGCGCACTTCGCGCTGCGGGAACGGAATCGAGATCCCGTGCTCGCCGAAGAGCCGCCAGATGTTGCGGTTCACGGCCGAACGCACGCCCGACGTGCCCGTCGCCGAATCCTCGATCCAGAAGCCGAGCTCCAGATCGATCCCGTCCGCGCCGAAGCTGACCAGGTACGGGGTCGGTGCCGGCTCGGCGAGCACGCGCGGCACGCCGTTGGCGGCTTCCGCGAGCACCGACAGCGCCTGCTCGACGTCGCTGGTATAGGCGACCTGCACGGCGACCTTCGCGTAGCCGCGCGTCAGGTACGACGACTGGTTCTGCACGACGTCGGTGATCAGCTTCTCGTTCGGGATCAGCGTCTCGTTGCCGTCCAGGCCGCGCACGACCGTGTAGCGCGTGCGGATCTGCGTGACGACGCCCTGCAGCCCGCCGACGCTGATCGCGTCGCCGAGCCGCAGCGAGCGGTCGAGCAGGATGATGAAGCCCGATACGTAGTTGCTGGCGATCTTCTGCAGCCCGAAGCCGAGGCCGACACCCACCGCGCCGCCGAACACGCCGAGCACCGTCACGTCGATGCCGACGAGCGACAGCCCGATCAGGATCGCCGCGAACACCAGCAGCGCGCGGCCGACCCGCGACAGCACGACCTTCAGGTTCGCGTCGAGCGTGCTCGCGCGCGTCAGGCGATCCTCGAGCACCGAGCCGAGCCACATCGCGACCATCAGCGTCACGCACACCCACAGCGCGCCGGAGATCACCGACAGCAGCGTGAGATGCGCAGTGGCAACGCGAAACTGCACGCTGTCGAGCCAGCCGAGCACGTCGCGCTGGATGCCGAGCACGGTCAGCACCATCGCGGCCCACACGACGGTCGACACGAGCTTCTCGACGATCGACAGCCACGCATGCGTGTGGCCATCGCGCGCGAACACGCGCCGCGCGAAGAAGAACAGCACGTAGATCAGCCCGATGCCGAACAGCGGCACGAGCGCGAGCGACAGTAGCGCCGTCGACATGAACGGGTCGAACGCAAGCTGCACGACGCCGACGAAAATGCCGCCGAACAGCGGGAACAGCGCGCGCTTCAGGCTTTGCGCGCCCGCACCGGGCGCGCGTCCGGCCGCCCTGCGGCGCGCATCGATCCGGCCGTGCACGAAGCGCGCGGCCACCCATGCGAAACACAGCGCGCCGACGAGGATCGCCGCCTGCCAGATCATCACCGGCTGGTGGAAATCGCGCATCACCGAGGCCAGCCGGTGCGACAGCAGGCGGCTTTGCAGACTCTCCATCATCCGTCCGAGCCGCCGTTACTGCGCGCGCCGTTCGAGCACCGCGGCGAAGAAGCCGTCGGTCGCATGGCGGTGCGGCCACAGCGACAGGTAGTCGCCGGTCTCGAGCTCGATGCGCTGGTCGGCCAGCACCTTCTGCGCAGGCACCAGCACGAAGTCCGGATGGTCGGCCAGGAACTGCTCGACGATCGCTTCGTTCTCCGCGTCGAGCACGCTGCAGGTCGCGTACACGAGCCGGCCGCCCTTCTTCACGAGACGGGCGGCGCTCGCGAGGATCGACGCCTGCTTCGGCGCGAGCTCCTCGATCGACGTGCGCGTCTGGCGCCACTTGAGGTCGGGGTTGCGGCGCAGCGTGCCCAGGCCGCTGCACGGCGCGTCGACCAGCACGCGGTCGATCTTGCCGGCGAGCCGCTTGATCTTCGCATCGTGCTCGCTGTCGATTAGCACCGGGTTCACGTTCGACAGCCCGCTGCGCGCGAGGCGCGGCTTCAGCTTCGTGAGGCGCTTTTCCGACACGTCGAACGCATAGAGGCGCCCGGTCGAGCGCATCATCGCGCCGAGCGCGAGCGTCTTGCCGCCGGCGCCCGCGCAGAAATCGACGACCATCTCGCCGCGGCGCGGCGCGACCAGCGAGCACAGCAGCTGGCTGCCTTCGTCCTGCACCTCGATCTGGCCTTCCTCGAACAGCTTCAGGCGCGTCAGCGCCGGCTTGCCGACGACGCGCACGCCATGCGGCGCGAACGGCGTTGCGCCCGCGTCAATGCCGTTCGCGCGCAGCGCGTCGATCACCTGGTCGCGCGTCGCCTTCTGCGCGTTGGCGCGCAGGTCGAGCGGCGCCGGGTAGTTCAGCGCGGCGGCGAGCTGCCCGAGCTCGTCGGCGTCGAAACGGGCCGACAGCGCCTGGTAGATCCAGTCCGGCAGGTTGGTGCGCACGCGCACCGGCAGGCTCGCCGGGTCGATCTTCGACACGTGCTCGAGCCACGCGGCCTCGGTGGCGGACACGAACGGCTTCAGCGCGTTGCGGCCTTGCGTCTGCATCATGCCCAGTAACGTAAGGCGCCGCGCGGGGCTGCCCGTGCCGCTCTCGGCCAGGTGCGAAAACTCCATCTTCCGGCGCAGCACCGCGAACACCGCCTCGGCGATCACGCCGCGCTCGGCATGCCCGAGCTTCGGATGCGCGCGGAAGAACCGGCTCGTCGTCGCGTCGGCAGGGCCGGTGAACTTCAGCACCTCGGCCAGCAAGGTCTCGGTCTGGCCAATCAGGAATCCGTGCAGCTTCATACGCCCTCGCTCGTTTCGGTATGCGGTTGATCCGCGAAAATCCAGCGCGCCTCTTCCGGCGCCACCACTGCCCGCCCATTCTCGAGGCGCAGGCGCCCCTCGACGAACCAGCGCACCGCACGCGGATACAGCACGTGCTCGACCGTCAGCACACGCTGCGCGAGCGCCGCCGCGTCGTCGCCCGCGCGCACGGGCACCGCGCCCTGCGCGACGATCGCGCCGCTGTCGAGTTCGGGAATCACGAAATGCACGCTCGCGCCATGCAGCGCAACGCCGGCATCCAGCGCCTGCTGATGCGTATGAATGCCCTTGAAGCTCGGCAACAGCGACGGATGGATGTTCAGCAGGCGGCCCTCATATCGTCTGACGAAATCGGGCGTCAGGATGCGCATGAAGCCGGCGAGCACGACGAGATCGGGCGCGAAACGGTCGATTTCGGCGGCGAGCGCCGCATCGAAGCTGTCGCGGCCGTCGAACGAACGATGGTCGACCACCGCGGTCGCCACCCCGTGCGACGCGGCAAAAGCCAGGCCGGCCGCATCGGGCCGGTTGGCGATCACGGCGGCAACCTCGGCCGGCCAGCGTTCCTGCGCGCACGCGCGGACGATGGCCTCCATGTTGCTGCCGCGACCGGAAATCAGGATCACGAGTTTTTTCATCTGCGAATTTTACCATTCGCCCCCGCGTTTCCCCCCTTCTCGGCCGCCGGGCCGCCCGAACGTTTATAATCTTCTGCTTTGCGGCATCCCACCGCCCATTCCCCGACGCTGCATCCGCTATCGTGAAAGTCTTCCGCGGCCTGCCCAACGCCGAGAGCCGCGCGCCGTGCGCGCTGACGATCGGCAACTTCGACGGTGTCCATCGCGGCCACCAGGCCCTGCTCGCGCGCGTGCGCGCGGCAGCGGACGCGCGCGGCCTGCCCGTGTGCGTGATGACCTTCGAGCCGCACCCGCGCGAATTCTTCAACCCGGCCGGCGCGCCGCCGCGCATCGCGATGCTGCGCGACAAGCTGGAAGCGCTGCGCGACCACGGGGTCGACCGCGTCGTCGTCGAGCACTTCAACCACACGTTCGCGAGCCAGTCCCCGCAGGCGTTCGTCGAACGCACGCTGGTGAACGGGCTGCACACGCGCTGGATGATGGTCGGCGACGATTTCTGCTACGGCGCGAAGCGCGCGGGCACCTTCGACACGCTGAAGGCGGCCGGCGAGCAGTACGGCTTCAAGGTCGAGCAGATGGGTACGGTCGCAGGCAGCGACGGCACGCGCATCTCCAGCTCGGGCGTGCGCGCCGCGCTCGCCGCGGGCGATCTCGACGCCGCCGCGCAGGCGCTCGGCCACGGCTACGCGATCAGCGGCCACGTCGCGCACGGGCTGAAGCTCGGCCGCGACCTCGGCTTCCCGACCCTGAACCTGCCGATCGCACACAAGCGGCCGGCGCTCGCGGGCATCTTCGTCGTGCAGGTGCATGGCCTGGGCCCCACCCCGCTGCCGGGCGTCGCGAGCCTCGGGCTGCGCCCGACCGTCGACGATTCCGGCCGCGTGCTGCTCGAAGTCCACCTGCTCGACTGGCACGGCGACGCGTACGGCAAGCTGATCCGCGTCGAGTTCCTGAAGAAGCTGCGCGACGAGGCGAAGTTCGACGATCTCGAGGCGCTGTCGCGCGCGATCGCGCTGGACGTCGCGAATGCGCGCGCGTACTTCGTCGAGCGCGACCGCGCGCCGGGCAGCCGCGCAACCGGCTTCTCGACCTCGGCGACCGACCGAATTAGCTGATCCGGCCGGCGGCGCCCCCGCGCCGCACCCTCGCGCCGCCGACACGCGCGCCTCCCCGATTCACGACGCACGAGCGTCCCCCGATTTAGATAGCGATCCCATCATGAGCAACAAGAAAGCCGATTCGAAACCGCAGGCCAAGTATCCGGTCAACCTGCTCGACACGCCGTTCCCGATGCGCGGCGACCTGCCCAAGCGCGAACCGCAGTGGGTGAAGGAATGGGAAGCGCGCGGCATCTACGAAAAGATCCGCGCGGCAAGCAAGGGCCGGCCGAAGTTCATCCTGCACGACGGCCCCCCGTATGCGAACGGCGACATCCACCTCGGTCACGCGGTCAACAAGATCCTGAAGGACATCGTCGTCAAGTCGCGCAACATGGCCGGTTTCGATGCGCCGTACGTGCCGGGCTGGGATTGCCACGGGATGCCGATCGAGATCCAGATCGAGAAGCAGTTCGGCAAGTCGCTGCCGGCGGCCGAAGTGATGAGCAAGGCGCGCGCGTACGCGACCGAGCAGATCGAGAAGCAGAAGGTCGGCTTCAAGCGCCTCGGCGTGCTCGGCGACTGGGCGAATCCGTACAAGACGATGAACTTCGTCAACGAGGCGGAAGAGATCCGCGCGCTCGGCAAGATCATCGAGAAGGGCTACGTGTACCGCGGGCTGAAGCCGGTGAACTGGTGCTTCGACTGCGGCTCGGCGCTCGCCGAGGCGGAAGTCGAGTACAAGGACCGCACCGATCCGACGATCGACGTGATGTTCGCGTTCGCGGAACCGGAAAAGACCGCGCAGGCGTTCGGCCTGCCGGCGCTGCCGCGCGCCGAGGGCGGCATCGTGATCTGGACCACCACGCCGTGGACGATTCCCGCGAACCAGGCGCTGAACCTCCATCCGGAAATCGTCTACGCGCTGGTCGACACCGAGCGCGGGCTGCTGATCATCGCGGAAGAGCGCGTCGCCGCGTGCATGGCCGAGTTCAAGCTGACCGGCCGCGTCGTCGCGACCACACCCGGCGTGAAGCTCGCGAACCTGCGCTTCCACCACCCGCTCGCGTCGGCCCATCCCGGCTACAAGCGCACCGCGCCCGTGTACCTCGGCGACTACGTGACGACCGACACGGGTACCGGCGTCGTGCACTCGTCGCCCGCCTACGGCATCGAGGACTTCCAGTCGTGCAAGGCGCACGGGATGACCGATTCGGACTTCATCAATCCGGTGATGGGCGACGGCCGCTACATCGAATCGCTGCCGCTGTTCGGCGGCCTGTCGATCTGGGACGCGAACCCGAAGATCGTCGACGCGCTGAACGCGGCCGGCTCGCTGCTGCGCAGCGAGAAGTACACGCACAGCTACATGCACTGCTGGCGCCACAAGACGCCGATCATCTACCGCGCGACGTCGCAGTGGTTCGCCGGCATGGACGTGACGCCGCGCGACGACGGCAAGACGCTGCGCGAAACGGCGCTCGAAGGCGTCGACGCGACCGCGTTCTACCCGTCGTGGGGCAAGCAGCGGCTGTTCAGCATGATCGCGAACCGTCCCGACTGGACGCTGTCGCGCCAGCGCCAGTGGGGCGTGCCGATGGCATTCTTCGTGCACAAGGAAACCGGCGAGCTGCACCCGCGCACGCTCGAGCTGCTCGAGGAAGTCGCGCAGCGCGTCGAGCAGGCGGGCATCGAGGCGTGGCAGTCGCTCGATCCGCGCGAGCTGCTCGGCGACGACGCCAACATGTACGAAAAGAATCGCGACACGCTCGACGTGTGGTTCGACTCGGGCACGACGCACTGGCACGTGCTGCGCGGCTCGCACGGTGATCAGCTGCAGTTCCCGGCCGACCTGTACCTCGAGGGCTCGGACCAGCACCGCGGCTGGTTCCACTCGTCGCTCTTGACCGCGTCGATGATCGACGGCTGCGCGCCGTACAAGGGCCTGCTCACGCACGGCTTCACGGTCGACGGCGAAGGCCGCAAGATGAGCAAGTCGCTCGGCAACGGTATCGACCCGCATGAAGTCGCGAACCGCCTCGGCGCGGAAATCATCCGCCTGTGGATCGCGTCGACCGACTATTCGGGCGAGCTCGCGATCTCCGAGGAAATCCTGAAGCGCGTGACGGAAGGCTATCGCCGCATCCGCAACACGCTGCGCTTCCTGCTCGCGAACCTGTCGGACTTCGACTTCGCGCAGCACGCGGTGCCGGTCGACGAATGGCTCGAGATCGACCGTTATGCGGTCGCGTTCTCGGCGCAACTGCAGGCGGAACTGCTCGGCCACTACGAGAAGTACGAATTCCACCCGGTCGTCGCGAAGCTGCAGACGTACTGCTCGGAAGATCTCGGCGGCTTCTACCTCGACGTGCTGAAGGACCGCCTGTACACCAGCGCGGCCGATTCGCGCGCGCGCCGCTCCGCGCAGACCGCGCTGTACCACCTGACGCACGGTCTGCTGCGCGTGCTCGCACCGTTCCTGTCGTTCACCGCGGAAGAAGCGTGGAAGGTGTTCCAGCCGGCCAGTGACACGATCTTCACGGAAACCTACTACGCGTATCCGGAAGTCGCCGGCTCCGCCGCGCTGATCGAGAAGTGGGCGCTGCTGCGCGACGTGCGCGGCAACGTGACGAAGGCGCTCGAGGAAGCGCGCACCGCGAACCGCATCGGTTCGTCGCTGCAGGCCGAAGTGGCCGTGCATGCGAGCGGCGCGCGCTACGATGCGCTCACGAGCCTCGGCGAAGACCTGAAGTTCGTGCTGATCACGTCGGCGGCGACGGTCGTGAAGGTCGACGACGAAGCGCAGGAAAGCGTCGACGTCGCGGCGTCGAAGTACCAGAAGTGCGAACGCTGCTGGCACTACCGCGAGGACGTCGGCGCGCACGCCGATCATCCGACGCTGTGCGGCCGCTGCTTCTCGAACCTGTTTGAAAACGGCGAAACCCGGAGCGCTGCTTAAATGGCGAAAACCCTGTCGAAACCGGCCAGCGGCGCGCTCGCGCCTTGGCTCGGCATTTCGCTGATCGTGATCCTGTTCGACCAGTTGTCGAAGATCGCGATCCTGAAAACGTTCGCGTACGGCGCACAGCATGCGCTGACGTCGTTCTTCAACCTCGTGCTGGTGTACAACCGCGGCGCCGCGTTCGGCTTCCTGTCGACCGCGGGCGGCTGGCAGCGCTGGGCGTTCACCGCGCTCGGCATCGGCGCGACGCTCGTGATCTGCTTCCTGCTGCGCCGCCACGGCCAGCAACGGCTGTTCAGCCTGTCGCTCGCGCTGATCCTCGGCGGCGCGCTCGGCAACGTGATCGACCGGCTCGTCTACGGTCACGTGATCGACTTCCTCGATTTCCACCTCGGCGCCTGGCACTTCCCGGCGTTCAACCTCGCCGATTCCGCGATCACGGTCGGCGCGGTGCTGCTGATCTACGACGAACTGCGTCGCGTGCGCGGCTCGCGCTGAGCGCGCATACTCGGTGTCGACGGCCGGCTTCGCGCCGACCGTTCCGTTTGACCCTTGGAGGCCTGAGTTGGCGCACGCAGAACTCGCTGGAAAACACCTCGTTCTCGGCCTGACCGGCGGCATCGCCTGCTACAAGATCGCCGAGCTCACCCGGCTGCTGACGAAGGCAGGCGCGACCGTGCAGGTCGCGATGACCGAAGCCGCCGCGCAGTTCATCACGCCCGTCACGATGCAGGCGCTGTCCGGCCGGCCCGTCTACACGAGCCAGTGGGACGCGCGTATCGACAACAACATGGCGCACATCGACCTGTCGCGCGAAGCCGACGCGATCGTGATCGCGCCCGCGTCGACGGATTTCCTCGCGAAGCTCGCGCACGGATTCGCGGACGACCTGCTGTCGACGCTGTGCGTCGCGCGCGACTGTCCGCTGCTCGTCGTACCCGCGATGAACCGCCAGATGTGGCAGAACCCGGCCACGCAACGCAACGCCGCGCAACTGCGCGCCGACGGCGTGTCGGTGCTCGGTCCCGATTCGGGCGCGCAGGCCTGCGGCGAAGTCGGCGACGGCCGCATGCTCGAACCCGAGGCGATCTATGAGGCGATCGTCGCGCACTTCGCGCCGAAGGTGCTCGCGCACCGTCGCGTGCTGATCACGGCCGGCCCGACGTTCGAGCCGCTCGATCCGGTGCGCGGCCTCACGAACCGCTCGAGCGGCAAGATGGGCTTCGCGCTCGCGCGCGCCGCACAGCAGGCCGGCGCCGACGTGCATCTCGTCGCGGGGCCGGTCGCGCTCGACACGCCGTGGGGCGTGTACCGCCAGGACGTGCAGACCGCGCAGCAGATGTACGACGCGGTCATGCAGGCGGTGTCCGACGCGGACATCTTCATCGCGGTGGCCGCGGTCGCCGACTGGCGCGTCGACCAGCCCGCCGAGCACAAGATGAAGAAGACGGCCGATCGCAAGATGCCGACGCTCGCATTCGTCGAGAACCCGGACATCCTCGCGTCGGTCGCGGCGCTGCCCGATCCGCCGTTCTGCGTCGGCTTCGCGGCCGAAAGCGGCGACCTCGACGTGCACGGTGACGAGAAGCGCAAGCGCAAGAACGTGCCGCTCCTGGTCGGCAACCTCGGCCCGCTGACGTTCGGCCGCGACGACAACGAAGTCGTGCTGTTCGAGGCAGCCGGCCTCACGCGCCTGCCGCGCGCGCCGAAGGACGAGCTCGCGCACGTGCTCGTCGCCGAAATCGCAAAACGCCTGCCCGACAACCGCCTGATCTGATCCCTTGCGCGGCGGCACGCGCCGCTGCGCCCTTCCCGACCGATTCGACGACCGCATGAAACTCGACCTGAAGATTCTCGACGCGCGCATGCGCGATTACCTGCCCGCCTACGCCACCACCGGCAGCGCGGGCCTCGACCTGCGCGCGTGCCTCGACGCGCCCGTCACGCTGCAGCCGGGCGAAACGACGCTGGTGCCGACGGGCCTCGCGATCCATCTCGCGGATTCCGGCTACGCGGCGCTGATCCTGCCGCGCTCGGGCCTCGGCCACAAGCACGGGATCGTGCTCGGCAACCTCGTCGGCCTGATCGATTCCGACTACCAGGGCCAGCTGATGGTGTCGACGTGGAACCGCGGCCAGACCGAGTTCGTGCTGAACCCGTTCGAGCGGCTCGCGCAGCTCGTGATCGTGCCGGTCGTGCAGGCGCAGTTCAACATCGTCGACGACTTCGCCGAGAGCGATCGCGGCGAAGGCGGCTTCGGCAGCACCGGCCGTCACTGAGCGACGCAGTAAAAAAGGGGCCTCGGCCCCTTTTCTCTTTCCGTGCAGGGTCATTCGCCGGCCGGTTGCACGATTCGCGCGGGCAGCGGTTCGCGTCGCCGCGCCTGCGCGATGCTCGCGTAAATCACCATCGCCACCAGCACGCCGAGCAGCACCGCTGACGAGCCGGCCGTGCCGAGCGCGAGGCCGCCCTTCGCGACCGGCTTCGTCAGCAGGTCGCCGACCGTTGCCCCGAACGGGCGCGTGAGCACGAACGCCGCCCAGAACAGCAGCACGCCGGATATGCGCGTGAAATAGTGCGCGAGCACGATCGCCGCGAGCAGCCCGCCGATCAGCAGCGCGCCGCCACCGAAGCCGAGCCCCGAGCTGTCCGCGAGGAAATCGCCGAGCGCTGTGCCGAGCGTGTTCGAGAACAGGATCGCGATCCAGTACAGCAGTTCGACCTTGCGCGTGCGAATCAGGTCGACCGACAGCGATTCGCCGCTCAGGCGCCACACCGTGAAGATCGCCAGCAGGATCGCGACGAGGATCGACGAGCCCGCCGCATAGCCGAGGCCGAGCGTACGGTCCATGAAGTCGGACATCGTCGTGCCGGCGGTGCTGGTCGCGACGATCACGGCCCAGTAGATCGCCGGGCGATAGCCGGTCGTCCTGAGCTGCGCGCCGAGCGTGACGAGAAAGAATCCGAACAGCAGGATCGAGCTCACCGCGTAGCCGACGTTCAGCGTCATCGACAGCAGGTCGCCGCCGGTTTCGCCGAGCGTCGTCGCGCAGATCTTCATGATCCAGAATGCGAGCGTGATTTGAGGAAGCTTGTTCATTCGAACCCCTTTTGCAGGTGGCGACGGGCTGGCGCGCGCCAACCCGCATCGCGGACAGGTTCGAATGTAGCCGCCGCCGGCTTAACGGAACCTTAGCGGTATTGCACCGCCTCGCCGCACCCGCACGGCGCGAGGTCACGCGTCAACGCGCGTGCTGGTGCCGGTAGTGCAGCGCGTACGCGAGCGTCAGCAGCACGACGAACACGACGCCGACCACCATCGTCATCCGGAAATCGCGCGTGAACGCGGTCGTGAGCAGGATCGCGCCGACGAGCCCCGCACCGAGCAGGCTGCCGAACGGGTGGCCCCACATCCGGAACGCGAGCGCCGGGCCGCGATAGCGTGCACGAAAGCGCAGGTGCGTGACGAAGATCATCAGCCACGTGAACAGCGCGCCGAACATCGCGATCGCCATCATCACGGTGAACGCGGTGTCGGGCGACAGCGCGACCAGCACGGCCGCGACCGCGACGCCGCTGGTCGAGATCCACAGCGCCGCACGCGGCACGCCGTTGTTGCCGAGCCGGCCGAACACCGCCGGCGAGAGCCGCGCGCGCGACAGGCTGAACATCATCCGCGTCGTCACGTAGAGCTGGCTGTTCATCGCCGACAGCGCCGCGATCAGCAGCACCAAGTTGATCACGCCGGCCGCGTACGGCACGTGCGTCGCGGCCATCACCTTCACGAACGGGCTTTCGTCGGTGCCGGCCTGCGTCCACGGCACGATCGCGAGCATCAGCGACAGCGTCAGCAGGTAGAACAGCACGAGCCGGAACACCGTCGAGCGGAACGCGCGCGTGACCGCGTGCTGCGGATCGCGCGCCTCGCCGGCCGCGATCGCGACCGCCTCGATGCTCATGTAGCTGAAGATCGCGACGATCACCGCGACCCACGTGCCCCACGGCCCTTTCGGCATGAAGCCGCCGTGCGCGGTGTAGTTCGCGAAGCCGATGCCCGAAGCCCCCGGCGCCGACCACATGAGATACGCGCCGAGCACGATGAACACGACGATCGCCGCGATCTTCAACAGCGAGAACGCATATTCGACCGCCCCGTACAGCGTGACGCTCGCGAGGTTCACCGCGATCAGCAGCGCGGAGAAGCCGATCACCCAGTACCAGCCGGGCACGGCCGGGAACCAGTACTTCATGAAGACGGCGATCGCGCTGATCTCGGTGCCGATCGCGAACACCACCGCGAACCAGTACGCATAGCGCACGAGATAGCCCGCGAGCGGGCCGACGTAGTGCTCCGCATAGGCGCCGAACGAGCCGGCCGTCGGATGCGCGACCGTCATTTCCGCAAGCGCGCCCATCAGCAGCAGCGCGATCAGCGCGCCGATCGCATACGAGACCAGCACGCTCGGGCCGGCCAGCCCGATCGCGAACCCGCTGCCCAGGAACAGCCCCGTGCCGATCGCGCCGCCGATCGCGATCATCGCCATCTGCCCCGACGTCAGCGCATGGCGCAACCCTTGTTCGCGCGCGACGATGCTGTCGAACGACCGTTGTTGTCGTGTCACTGCGTTACCACTCCCCTGCCCCACCATGGCACCGCCGGCGCCGGATAAAACGAAACGGCGCGGAGAACTTCCCGCGCCGTTCGCATGAACAACGAATTATCGCTTACTCGACTTCGACCGTCTCTTCGTTCGGCTTGTGCGGCGGATTCGCCAGCTTGTCGAACGACAACTGCACCTTGTCGTTTTCGTCGACGTCGACCGTCACATGCCCGCCGTTGACGAGCTTGCCGAACAGCAGTTCGTCGGCCAGCGCGCGACGGATCGTGTCCTGGATCAGCCGCTGCATCGGCCGCGCGCCCATCAGCGGGTCGAAGCCGTGCTTCGCGAGATGCTTGCGCAACGCGTCGGTAAAGAGCGCGTCGACCTTCTTCTCGTGCAGCTGCTCCTCGAGCTGGATCAGGAACTTGTCGACCACGCGCATGATGATTTCCTCATCGAGCGAGCGGAAG
This sequence comes from Burkholderia sp. Bp9142, assembly GCF_003853415.1. Taxonomy (GTDB): domain Bacteria; phylum Pseudomonadota; class Gammaproteobacteria; order Burkholderiales; family Burkholderiaceae; genus Burkholderia. Next base: position 25,055 of record NZ_QTPP01000059.1, read on the forward strand.
CTGATGATCGAATCCAGGCGGTTGCGGAACTCCGGCGTGAACAGGCGCTTGATGTCGGTCATCTCGTCGCCCGTCTCGCGGCGCGTCGTGAAGCCGATCGTCGCCTTCTGCATCGACTCGGCGCCCGCGTTCGTCGTCATGATGATGATGACGTTGCGGAAATCCGCCTTGCGGCCGTTGTTGTCGGTCAGCGTGCCGTGGTCCATCACCTGCAGCAGCACGTTGAAGATGTCCGGATGCGCCTTCTCGATTTCGTCGAGCAGCAGCACGCAGTGCGGCTTCTTCGTGACGGCTTCGGTCAGGAGGCCGCCCTGGTCGAACCCGACATAACCCGGCGGCGCGCCGATCAGGCGGCTCACCGCGTGACGCTCCATGTATTCCGACATGTCGAAGCGGATCAGCTCGATGCCGAGCGTGAACGCGAGCTGGCGCGCCACTTCGGTCTTGCCGACGCCCGTCGGGCCGGAGAACAGGAACGCGCCGATCGGCTTGTCCATCTTGCCGAGGCCCGCGCGCGCCATCTTGATCGATGCGGCGAGCGCGTCGATCGCCGGATCCTGGCCGAACACGACGCTCTTCAGGTCGCGATCGAGCGTCTGCAGCTTGCTGCGATCGTCCTGCGACACGCTCTGCGCCGGCACGCGCGCGATCTTCGAGATGATTTCCTCGATCTCGCTCTTGCCGATCGTCTTCTTCTGCTTCGACTTCGGCAGGATGCGCTGGGCCGCGCCCGCTTCGTCGATCACGTCGATCGCCTTGTCCGGCAGGTGACGGTCGGTGATGAAGCGCGCCGACAGTTCGGCCGCGGCCGAGAGTGCGCCCGACGAATACTTGACGCCGTGATGCTCCTCGAAGCGCGACTTCAGCCCGCGCAGGATCGCGACCGTCTGCTCGACGGTCGGCTCCGTCACGTCGACCTTCTGGAAGCGCCGCGACAGCGCCGCGTCCTTCTCGAAGATGCCGCGATACTCGGTGAAGGTGGTCGCGCCGATGCACTTGAGCGTGCCCGACGACAGCGCCGGCTTCAGCAGGTTCGACGCATCGAGCGTGCCGCCCGATGCGGCGCCCGCGCCGATCAGCGTATGGATCTCGTCGATGAACAGGATCGCGTGCGGACGCTCCTTCAGCTCCTTCAGCACCGTCTTCAGACGCTGCTCGAAGTCGCCGCGATACTTGGTGCCCGCGAGCAGCGCGCCCATGTCGAGCGAATACACCTGCGCGTTCGCGAGGATGTCCGGCACTTCGCCGCGCGTGATGCGATAGGCGAGCCCTTCCGCGATCGCGGTCTTGCCGACGCCGGCCTCGCCGACGAGCAGCGGATTGTTCTTGCGGCGGCGGCACAGCACCTGGACGACGCGCTCGACCTCCGGCTCGCGCCCGATCAGCGGATCGATGCGGCCGTCCTTCGCCATCTGGTTCAGGTTCTGCGTGAACTGCGCGAGCGGGGTTTCCTTCTGCGCGTTCGCGTCCTCGCTTTCCGCGTTGGCGTCGGTCGACTTCGCGGCTTCGCCGCCGTTCGTCTTCGCGATGCCGTGCGAAATGAAGTTCACGACGTCCAGGCGCGTGACGCCCTGCTGCTGCAGGTAATAGACCGCGTGCGAATCCTTCTCGCCGAAGATCGCGACCAGCACGTTCGCGCCGGTCACTTCCTTCTTGCCGTTCGACGTCGACTGGACGTGCATGATCGCGCGCTGGATCACGCGCTGGAAACCGAGCGTCGGCTGGGTATCGACATCGTCGGTGCCCGGGACGGTCGGTGTGTTGTCGTGGATGAAATTGCGCAGGTTCTGACGCAAGTCCTCGATGTTGGCCGCACACGCGCGCAACACCTCGGCTGCCGTCGGATTATCCAGCAGGGCCAGCAGCAGATGCTCGACCGTAATGAACTCATGGCGCGCCTGGCGTGCTTCCATGAACGCCATGTGCAGGCTGACTTCCAATTCCTGGGCAATCATGCTTCCTCCATCACGCACTGCAGCGGATGCCCGGCCTGCCGCGCATGGGTAACGACTTGCTCAACCTTGGTCGACGCGATGTCCCGCGTATAGACCCCACAAACCCCTCGCCCTTCGCGATGGACCTTCAGCATGATCTGCGTGGCCGTCTCGCGATCCTTCTTGAAATACTCCTGTACGACCATCACGACGAACTCCATCGGCGTGAAGTCGTCGTTCAGCAGCACCACCTTGTACATCGAAGGCGGCTTGAGCTTCTGCTGCTTGCGTTCCAGGACGGTGCTGTCCTGCTTGTCCGGGATAATCGCCATACACCCATTCTAAACAACTCGGACAGGCCCGCAATCCTGCCATTACCCGACCGACCGGCCGGCGCCCTCCCTGGTTCCCGACGACCCGCGATCGTCTTCGTGCCATAGGAAAGCCGGCTGCGGTGCCGGCTTTCACGCGTGGCGCGGAACACGAACCGTCAGGGGGAAACCGCACCGGACCGTCGCATTCGCATCCAGTATCCCACAAGCCGGGACGACTCGATCGCGTGTCACTCGAGCCTGGTATATGAACCGATTATGCGACTTTTCAAGTCCGCGCGCTCGGCGGCATGCTGCACAGCAAAGCCGGAAAAACCCTGAAAATGGGTTCTTTACAACGGCCCTCCAACCGTCTAAAAATTCCGCTTGACACTCAAATAAAGAGCGCCAACAATCAAGCTGGCACTTTTTTCAACTCGCCGGTCGGCGAAATGAAAGAGGCCGAAGGTGAGCTTGTGAGGGGGGAACGGCTGTATTTTCCGGTCGTTTAGCTTTTCGAGCGTGCTCGTGGTAAGTAGCAGCGACTGTGTGACAGGGGAAGTAGGAAAATGGCAACTGGTATCGTTAAGTGGTTCAACGACGCGAAGGGCTTCGGTTTCATCACTCCCGACGAGGGCGGTGAAGATCTGTTTGCGCACTTCTCGGCCATCAACATGCAGGGCTTCAAGACCCTGAAGGAAGGCCAGAAGGTGAGCTTCGAGGTCGTTCAAGGGCCGAAGGGCAAACAAGCGTCGAACATCCAGGCCGCGTAAAGGCACCGGATATCGGACGAAGAAACCCGGCATTACGCCGGGTTTCTTTTTTTCAGGCCGGCCACTCGTTAATTCGATTGGCCGGCCTTTTCGTTCAATCCCGATAATTGAACACGCATTGTCCTGTCGCACGCGCAGATCGAATGCCGCCATACGCGTGAAACATATTCGATACTCGTCACACGACCTTCAGCGTGCCCATCATGCCGAGATCCTCGTGTTCGAGAATATGGCAGTGAAACATACGCTCGCCGGGCATGTCTTGCGTGACGAGGATCGTCACGGTCTCGCCGCTGCGCACGTTCACGGTATCGCGCCACGCGCGGAACGGCTCGCTCGTGCGCGTGCCGTCCGATGCGCGCTCGATCACCTGGAATTGCGTGCCGTGCAAATGGAACGGGTGATCCATGTCGGTGGCGTTGCGGATCGCCCAGCGCTCGATTTCGCCGCGGCGGCTCGTCAGCGTCGCACGGTGCGGTGCATAGGTCGCGCCGTTGATCGTGAAGCGCATCCCGGCCGGACGGCCATGCGCCGGGCCGTTCATCATCGCGTCCATGTCCATCTCTTCGCCGAACGCGACGTCCTTGTGCGCGACCGGCTCGCCGAGCGCCAGTACCGCGCGCAGCGTCGCCGGCAGCGCACGGGCGGCGGCCGGTGCGAACGCGATGTCGGCCAGCGGCAGCGCCGGATCGGGCGGCAGGCTGCCGTGGCCGTCGTCATGCGACATCGCCATCTTGCGACGGTCGTATTCGGCCGCCTGCAACACGGCGCGTGACGCGCGGTCGCCGGCGCGCACCAGCAGTTCCGCGCGCTCGCCCGGCGCGAGCAGCAGCGACGTCACGCGGCGCGGCGCATCGAACAGCCCGCCATCCGTGCCGACATGCTCGAACGCGCGGCCGTCGTCGAACGCCACGCGCAGGTAGCGCGCGCTGCACGCATTCCACACGCGCCAGCGCTCGTCACTCGCGACGTCGATTCGCGGCCGGCGCGCACCGTTGACCAGCACGAACTGGCCTTCGCGGCCGTTCATCCAGTCCATCATGTCGTTCGGAGGAATCGTGCCGTCGCGCGCGAGCTTCAGGTCGGACACGAACAGGTTGCGCTCGGGCCAGCCGGCGAGCGGATCGTCGGCGGCACGCACGACGAACGGGCCGGCCAGCCCGCGGAACACCTGCTCGGCGGTCATCATGTGCGGATGCGGGTGATACCAGTAGGTGCCGGCACTCCCCTTCGGCAGCGTGAAGCGGTACACGCGCGACGCGCCCGGCGCGACGGGGGCGGACGGGTTGCCGTCCTGGTCGGGCGGCACCGGCAGGCCGTGCCAGTGGATCGTCGACGGTTGCGGCAGCTTGTTCACGAAGCGGATTTCGACCGTGTCGCCCTCGCGTACGTCGATCAGCGGGCCCACCACCGGCCCCTGCGTGCCTGCGCCGAACTGCCAGAACGTCGTCGGACGCGCACCGTGCAGCATCGGACGCGCGACCGGCTGCGCGACCAGCGTCGCGCGGAACGTGCCGGGCTCGCGGCTTTCGTTCGCGAGCGTGCGCAGCGACGCGAGCGGCGCGCCGGCCGGCAGCGCATCGGCCGCCGCGAGTGCGGCCGGCGCCGGCTTCGTGTGCTGCGTGTGGCCCGCCATCCCTGACATGCCCGACATGCCGGGCATGTCGTCCATCTGATCCATGCCTGCCATGCCCGCGTGTCCGGCATGCTGCGCCCAGGCGGTGCGCGCCAACAGCGATGCGGCCGCGACGCCGACGGCGCGGGACAGGAAGGTTCTCCGTATCATCAATCGTTCCTCGTTATTCGTGCTGCGTCGCGCGGCCGTCGCGACACCCGCGCCGGCCAGTGCGGAAGCGCCCGCGCGCGACGCGAAACCTGATGCCCGCGTCATCATAACCGCAGCCCGCGACCGAAGCGCCGCGGCATCGCGCGAGCGGCGATACGCCGCAGTGCGTGGCCGGGCCCGACGGCCCGGGCACCGTTCGCGCGGCATTTTCGATCATCGTCCGATACCGCAACCCCCGCTGCATTCACCGCCGGCCGCCCCGGTCCGCGACCTTCGCCACCCGCTTTCGCCACGCCCGATCGAGGCAATTCGCACCCGCCGTTCGTCCCGACAGCCGCACGCCACGCGCGTTCGATGCATGAACCCGTCAATTTTTCACGATGTGGAACAAGTCTCTGCGTTATAAAAATTCGTGGTGCACGGCACAAATTCGCTGTTTCGCGATGCCAAAAATCGTTCCGCAATACAAAACTACTGAAATAACACATTGTTTTTAAACACGAATTTTTGTTTCGAGAAAGCGTTCTACGCGCACCATCGGGCGCGGCCGCGGACGTAGACTTTGTTCCATGGACTGACGCTTCGCCACGACGTTCGATACGGACCTCGGCGCAAGCAACCAGTCGGGCCACAGCCGGACGAGCCGGCGGGCGGCACAACAGAATCGCTTGTCATCAGAAAGGGAGAACGGAAATGAAGGGATTTCGCTTTGGTTCAGCGCTCGGGTCGTTCTACATCCTGCCGGCAAACGGTGGCTGGGAAGCGACGTTCGGCAACGCTTTGCTCGGCGCGTTCTCGTGCCCGGAAGTCGCGGCCGACCGCATCTCCCGCGGCGACTGCGAGCAGCCGTCCGAACTGGACACGGCCACGCTCGAAGTGCCGGACGAAATCGCCGAATGGGAAATCGTTCACGTCTGAATGGCACGCCTGCAACGAAAAACGCCCCGGGCGACCGGGGCGTTTTCATGTTCGGCGCAACGGCGAGCCGCCGGGCCCGCCGCATCGGCTGCTGCCGCTGCCGCTGCCGTGGCGCGCGCGCTGGCGCGGCCGGCGTCAGGCGACGGCGTCGACGATGCCGTTCAGCGTTGCGCTCGGGCGCATCGCCTGGCTCGTCAGCTCGACGTTCGGACGGTAATAGCCACCGATCGCCTGCGCGTTGCCCTGCGCGGCCGACAGTTCTTCCAGGATGCGCGCTTCGCTGTCGGACAGCGACTTCGCGACGCCTTCGAACTGCGCCTTCAGCGCGGCATCGTCGGTCTGCTCGGCCAGCGCCTGCGCCCAGTACAGGCACAGGTAGAAGTGGCTGCCGCGGTTGTCGAGGCCGCCGACCTTGCGTGCGGGCGACTTGTTCTCGTCCAGGAACTTGCCGGTCGCCTGGTCGAGCGTCTTCGCGAGCACGAGCGCCTTCGGGTTCTGGTACGCATTGCCGAGATGTTCGAGCGACGCGGCCAGCGCGAGGAATTCGCCAAGCGAATCCCAGCGCAGGAAGCCTTCCTCGACGAACTGCTGCACGTGCTTCGGTGCCGAGCCGCCCGCGCCCGTTTCGAACATCCCGCCGCCTGCCATCAGCGGCACGATCGACAGCATCTTCGCGCTGGTGCCGAGTTCCATGATCGGGAACAGGTCGGTCAGGTAGTCGCGCAGCACGTTGCCCGTGACCGAGATCGTGTCCTTGCCCGCGCGGATGCGCTCGAGCGAGAAGCGCGTCGCGTCGACCGGGGTCATGACGCGAATGTCGAGGCCGTTCGTGTCGTGATCCTTCAGGTAGCGTTCGACCTTCGCGATGATCTGCGCATCGTGCGCACGTGCCGGGTCGAGCCAGAACACGGCCGGCGCGCCGGTCGCGCGGGCGCGGTTCACCGCGAGCTTGACCCAGTCCTGCACCGGCGCGTCCTTCGTCTGGCACATGCGCCAGATGTCGCCCGACTCGACCGCGTGCTCGAGCAGCACGTTGCCGGCTTCGTCGGTGACGCGCACGACGCCGTCGGCCGGGATCAGGAACGTCTTGTCGTGCGAACCGTATTCCTCAGCCGCCTGCGCCATCAGGCCGACGTTCGGCACGCTGCCCATCGTGACCGGATCGAGTGCGCCGTGCTGCTTGCAGTCCTCGATCACGGCCTGGTAGACGCCCGCGTAGCAGCGGTCCGGAATCACGGCCTTCGCGTCGTACAGTTCGCCGTCCGGCCCCCACATGCAGCCCGACTCGCGGATCATCGCCGGCATCGATGCGTCGACGATCACGTCGCTCGGCACATGCAGGTTCGTGATGCCCTTGTCCGAGTTGACCATCGCGAGACGCGGACGCGCTGCGTATTCAGCCTTGACGTCGGCTTCGATCGCTTCGCGCGTGTCGGCCGGCAGGTCCTTCAGGCGCGCGTACAGGTCGCCGATCCCGTTGTTCGGGTTGAAGCCGGCCTGCGCCAGCACGTCCGCGTGCTTCTCGAGCGCGTCGCGGTAGAACACCGACACGAAGTGACCGAACAGGATCGGGTCCGAGACCTTCATCATGGTCGCCTTCAGGTGCACCGAGAACAGCACGTCCTGCGCCTTCGCGTCGGCGATCTGCGCTTCGATGAAGCTGCGCAGCGCCTTGCGGCTCATCACCGATGCGTCGATGACCTCACCGGCCTTCACGGCCGTCTTTTCCTTCAGCACCTGCTTCGCGCCGTCGGCCGTCGTGAGTTCGATCTTCACGCTGCCGGCCTCGGCGATCAGCGCCGACTTTTCGCTGCCGTAGAAGTCGCCCTCGCTCATGTGCGCGACGTGCGCCTTCGACGTGGCCTTCCAGGCGCCCATCTTGTGCGGGTGCTTGCGTGCGTAGTTCTTGACCGACAGCGGCGCGCGGCGGTCGGAGTTGCCTTCGCGCAGCACCGGGTTCACCGCGCTGCCCTTGATCTTGTCGTAGCGGGCCTTGACGGCCTTCTCTTCGTCGCTCGACGGCTCTTCCGGATACGCCGGCAGCTGGTAGCCCTGCGCCTGCAGCTCGGCGATCGCGGCCTTGAGCTGCGGCACCGAAGCGCTGATGTTCGGCAGCTTGATGATGTTCGCTTCCGGCTTCAGCGTGAGCTGGCCCAGTTCGGCCAGATCGTCGGAACCCTTCTGCTCCGGCGGCAGGACGTCGGCGAATGCCGCGATGATGCGGCCGGCGAGCGAGATGTCGCGCGTTTCGACGGCGACGCCCGACGAGCGCGTGAAGGCCTTGACGATCGGCAGCAGCGAATAGGTCGCGAGCGCAGGCGCTTCGTCGGTGAGGGTGTAGATGATCTTGGGCGAAGTGGACATGGTGGTCAAAGCATTGCTACGTGATTGTTGAACTGAGGAGCGCCGGCGGTAACCGGCGGGGAGCGACCGGGTGGATCGCGAAAGGGGCGCGCCGGCTCAGCCGGGCGGTGGTGTTGCGAGGGCCGTCATGTTCTACCTTGCAGGGCATGCAGGCCGCATCGCGGCGCCGCGGCCCGCATGCCGGGCCGCCCTGCCAACAAACCTGCCATCCACGAAACGCCCCGGCGCCGGCAGTAGGCGCCGGGGCGGCCGGCTCCACGCCGGCCGACCCCGGAAGGGGTCTTACATGTTCTCGATCAGCACTTCGCCGAAGCCGGAGCACGACACCTGCGTCGCGCCTTCCATCAGGCGCGCGAAGTCGTACGTGACGCGCTTCTGCAGGATCGACTTTTCCATCGCGGCGATGATGGTGTCGGCCGCTTCCGCCCAGCCGAGGTGGCGCAGCATCATTTCCGCCGACAGGATCTCGGAACCGGGGTTCACGTAATCCTTGCCCGCGTACTTCGGCGCCGTGCCGTGCGTCGCCTCGAACATCGCGACCGAATCCGACAGGTTCGCGCCCGGCGCGATCCCGATGCCGCCGACCTGCGCGGCCAGTGCGTCGGAGATGTAGTCGCCGTTCAGGTTCAGCGTCGCGATCACGTCGTATTCGGCCGGACGCAGCAGGATCTGCTGCAGGAACGCGTCGGCGATCGAATCCTTGATGACGATCTCGCTTCCCGTCTTCGGGTTCTTCACGCGCATCCACGGGCCGCCGTCGATCAGCTCGCCGCCGAATTCCTTCTGCGCGAGCGCGTAGCCGGCGTCACGGAACAGGCCTTCCGTGAACTTCATGATGTTGCCCTTGTGCACCAGCGTGACCGACTTGCGATCGTTGTCGATCGCGTACTGGATCGCCTTGCGCACGAGACGCTCGGTGCCTTCGGTCGACACGGGCTTGACGCCGATCCCCGAGGTTTCCGGGAAGCGGATCTTCTTCACGCCCATTTCGTCCTGCAGGAACTTGATGACCTTCTTCGCCTGCTCGGAGCCCGCGGCCCATTCGATGCCCGCGTAGATGTCTTCCGAGTTCTCGCGGAAGATCACCATGTCGATCTTTTGCGGCTCGCGCACCGGCGACGGCACGCCCTTGAAATACTGGACCGGGCGCAGGCACACGTAGAGGTCGAGCTCCTGGCGCAGCGCGACGTTCAGCGAACGGATGCCGCCGCCGACCGGGGTCGTCAGCGGCCCCTTGATCGACACCACGTATTCCTTGAGCACCTGCAGCGTCTCGTCCGGCAGCCACACGTCCGGACCGTACACCTTCGTCGCCTTCTCGCCCGCGAAGATCTCCATCCAGTGGATCTTGCGCTTGCCCTTGTAGGCATGCGCGACCGCCGCGTCGACGACCTTGATCATGACCGGCGTGATATCGAAGCCCGTACCGTCGCCTTCGATATAGGGAATGATCGGCTGATCGGAAACGTTGAGCGAGAAGTCCTTGTTGACGGTGATCTTGTCACCGCCCTCCGGAACCTTGATGTGCTGATACGGCATGATCGACTCCAGTGACGTGGCTGAGCAGGTGATGCTGGTCGAAACTGCGCGCGGCGAGGCGGCCTTGCCACCCTCGTGACGGCGACAGCGAGCCGCTATTCTAGCGCCCCAACCGGGGCCGGCGGCACGAAGCGCGACGCTGCGTATCAAGTCTTCCCTTATGTCTTATATAAGACAGATGACTTGCCGTTCCGTATTATGCATTAAGATTCCGCCATTTGCCATAGACCGCCCGCCCCGCTTCCCCGCGGCGCGCCGGGCGGGCGCCCCCGCCATGACCCTGATCGCCCTCAACAAGCCGTTCGGCACGATTTGCCAGTTTTCCGCGCACGAGACGCGGCCGTCGCTCGGCGACTGGGTAACGACACCCGGCGTCTACCCGGCCGGCCGGCTCGACGCGGACAGCGAGGGCCTGCTGCTGCTCACCGACGACGGCGCGCTGCAGGCGCGCATCGCGGAGCCGCGCCACAAGCTCGTCAAGCGCTACTGGGCGCAGGTCGACGGCGCGCCGGGTCCGGCCGACCTGAAGGCGCTCGCGCGCGGCGTCGATCTCGGCGACTACGTGACGCGCCCGTGCCGCGCCGAATTCATCGAACCGCCCGACGCGCTGTGGGCGCGCAATCCGCCGATCCGCTACCGCGCCGCGATCCCGACCACGTGGATCGAGCTCGCGATCACCGAAGGCAAGAACCGGCAGGTGCGCCGGATGACGGCCGCGATCGGCTTCCCGACGTTGCGTCTCGTGCGCGTCGGCATCGGCGCGCTCGACATATTCGCGCTCGGCATTGCACCGGGCGAAACAATCGCGCTGCCGCCGCGGGCCCCGTGGGACGGTTTCTCCCGCGACGCATGACCGCGTCGGCTACTTTCGATTTTTCGTCATCTTTTTCGTCAACCGCCGGCGAAGATCGCGCGTTAAACCACGCAGATGCCACCCTAAGCTATCCGGCATTGGCAGCCGAACCGGTATTTCCGTGTTTGCGTCACGAAAGCGACGTTTTCTTCGAATACGATTCGGCGCCCGCAGCGCAATGAGAAATTTCTCGGAGCGTCTGTCAACCGAAAGGTGGATGGCACCGTTAGACGTCATGACTCCCATGCCGGGTCATTTGGTTAATTAACTAAAGCTGAGGAACACAACATGAACAAACTGATCGCCGCTCTGGTCGCTGGTCTCTTCGCAACGGCTGCTTTCGCACAAGCTTCGGCTCCGGCTGCTGCTTCGGCTGCTGCTCCGGCAGAAGCTGCTTCGGCACCGGCAAAGAAGGCAACGCACAAGAAGCACCACGCAGCGAAGAAGCACCACGCTGCCAAGAAGGCTGCAAGCGAAGCCGAAGCTCCGGCCGCTGCTTCGAACTAAGCAAGCTGGTTGTAATAACGCAGTCAAGAACACGCAGTCTTGCCGTTCTTACGGCGTTGAAAGGCAGATCACCGCGAGGCGATCTGCCTTTTTCTTTTTTGTGCCCGCCTGCGTGCTTCGCGTACCATGCGGGTCTCGTTTTCCCGATAGGAGCCCTGCTGTGCGATTCTCCCTGCGCTCATCGCTCGGCCGCCTTGCGCGCGCCGCCGTGTTTCCCGCCGCGCTCGCCGTCCTCGCATTCGGCGTACAGGCCGCCCACGCGCAGATGCCGCCCGGTGCCAAGCAGCCGAGCGAGTTCCCGCGCGCGAAGCTGCGCGCCGGCATGTACGTGATCGACGCGGCCGTCGCCGCGAACGACGCCGACCGCGAACAGGGGCTGATGTACCGGTCGCAGCTCGCGCCGAACGAAGGCATGCTGTTCGTGTTCAACGAGAACGCCGTGCACTGCTTCTGGATGAAGAACACGCTGATCCCGCTGTCGATCGCATTCATCCGCGCGGACGGCACGATCACCGACATCGACGAGATGCGGGCCGAGACGACCGACAACCACTGCCCGCGCAACAACGGCGTCTATGCGCTCGAAATGAGCAAGGGCTGGTTCGCCGCGAAGGGCATCAAGGCGGGCATGAAGCTCGACGGGCTGCCCAAGCCCCAGTAACGGCGCATGCCGCGGCGGCGCCGCGCATCGACCGAAGCCGGCCGCCCGTTGCGCGCCGGCTTTTTTTTCGCCTGCCGGCGGCGGCGCGCGCCTTGATTCGGCAGACGCCGCCCGCATCTGCAAAAGCCCCGGACAAGCGCTATGCTTTAAATCTAGCTTGTTCCAACCCGGGCCGACTCAGCCGGCCCGCTTACGATCCGAACCACCAGGAGGTTCACGTGCCCCGCAAAACCCCCATCGAGCGCTATCGCAACATCGGGATCAGCGCTCACATCGATGCCGGCAAGACCACGACGACCGAGCGCATCCTGTTTTACACCGGCGTGAGCCACAAGATCGGTGAAGTGCACGACGGCGCGGCCACGATGGACTGGATGGAGCAGGAGCAGGAGCGCGGCATCACGATCACGTCGGCTGCTACCACGGCCTTCTGGAAGGGCATGGCCGGCAACTATCCCGAACACCGGATCAACATCATCGACACCCCCGGGCACGTCGACTTCACGATCGAAGTGGAGCGTTCGATGCGCGTGCTCGACGGCGCGTGCATGGTCTACGACTCGGTCGGCGGCGTGCAGCCGCAGTCCGAAACCGTGTGGCGCCAGGCGAACAAGTACAAGGTGCCGCGCATCGCGTTCGTCAACAAGATGGACCGTGTCGGTGCGGACTTCTTCCGCGTGCAGCGCCAGATCGGCGAGCGCCTGAAGGGCGTCGCCGTGCCGATCCAGATTCCGATCGGCGCGGAGGATCATTTCCAGGGCGTCGTCGATCTCGTCAAGATGAAGGCGATCGTCTGGGACGACGAAAGCCAGGGCGTGAAGTTCACCTACGAGGACATCCCGGCGAATCTCGTCGAGCTCGCGCACGAATGGCGCGAGAAGATGGTCGAGGCCGCTGCGGAAGCCAGCGAGGAACTGCTCGAGAAATACCTGCACGACCATGAATCGCTGACCGAGGACGAGATCAAGGCCGCGCTGCGCCAGCGCACGATCGCGAACGAGATCGTGCCGATGCTGTGCGGCAGCGCGTTCAAGAACAAGGGCGTGCAGGCGATGCTCGACGCGGTGATCGACTACCTGCCGTCGCCGGTCGACGTGCCGGCCATCCTCGGCCACGACTTCGCCGATCCGGAAAAACCGGCGGAACGTCATCCGAGCGACGACGAGCCGTTCTCGTCGCTCGCGTTCAAGATCATGACCGACCCGTTCGTCGGCCAGCTGATCTTCTTCCGCGTGTATTCGGGTGTCGTCGAATCGGGCGATACGGTGCTGAACGCGACCAAGGACAAGAAGGAGCGGCTCGGCCGGATCCTGCAGATGCACGCGAACGAGCGCAAGGAAATCAAGGAAGTGCGCGCGGGCGACATCGCGGCGGCAGTCGGCCTGAAGGAAGCGACGACGGGCGACACGCTGTGCGATCCGGTCAAGCCGATCATCCTCGAGAAGATGGAATTTCCGGAGCCGGTGATCTCGCAGGCCGTCGAGCCGAAGACGAAGGCCGACCAGGAAAAGATGGGCCTCGCGCTGAACCGTCTCGCGCAGGAAGATCCGTCGTTCCGCGTGCAGACCGACGAGGAATCCGGCCAGACGATCATCTCGGGGATGGGCGAGCTGCACCTCGAAATCCTGGTCGACCGGATGAAGCGCGAGTTCGGCGTCGAGGCGACGGTCGGCAAGCCGCAGGTCGCGTATCGCGAGACGGTGCGCACGAAGGCGACCGACGTCGAAGGCAAGTTCGTCAAGCAGTCGGGCGGGCGCGGCCAGTACGGGCATGCGGTGATCACGCTCGAGCCGAACCCCGGCAAGGGCTATGAGTTCCTCGACGAGATCAAGGGCGGCGTGATTCCGCGCGAATTCATCCCGGCTGTCGACAAGGGCATCACCGAAACGCTGAAGAGCGGCGTGCTCGCGGGCTACCCGGTCGTCGACGTGAAGGTGCACCTGACGTTCGGCTCGTACCACGACGTCGACTCGAACGAAAACGCGTTCCGGATGGCCGGCTCGATGGCGTTCAAGGAAGCGATGCGCAAGGCGAAGCCGGTACTGCTCGAGCCGATGATGGCCGTCGAGGTCGAAACGCCCGAGGATTTCATGGGCAACGTGATGGGCGACCTGTCGAGCCGGCGCGGCATCGTGCAGGGGATGGAGGACATCGCGGGCGGCGGCGGCAAGCTGGTGCGCGCCGAGGTGCCGCTTGCCGAGATGTTCGGCTATTCGACGTCGCTGCGCTCGGCCACGCAGGGCCGCGCGACCTACACGATGGAGTTCAAGCACTACGCGGAAACGCCGGCGAACGTGTCGGAAGCCGTGATCAACGCGAAAGTGAAGTAAGCGCGGGGCGCACGCCCTGCTGCGCGCAAGCGCCAGGCCCGTCCGGTTCCGGACGGGTTTTTTTCGTCCGTCGAACGCGGCGAGGCGGGTGGCCGACGACGTTTTTGATCGGCACGCCGGGTATCTTTTTCGCATGCCACAATGCATCGCGATTCGTCCGATGGAACCACCCCGATGCCGCCCACCCCCGCCCTGCGCCGCCTGCTGATGCTGTATGCCGGCCTGATCGCCGCGAACGCCGCCGTCTGGCTATGGACGCTCGCGGTGCTGCGCGACCATCCGCTGCTGCTCGGCACCGCGGCGATCGCGTACGGGCTCGGGCTGCGTCATGCGGTCGACGCCGACCACATCGCCGCGATCGATGTGGCGACGCGCAAGCTGATGCAGGACGGCCAGCGCCCGGTGACCGTCGGCCTGTTCTTCTCGCTCGGCCACTCGACGATCGTGATCGCCGCGACGCTTGGCATCGCGCTGACCGCGTTCGCGCTGCGCGACCGCTTCGACGCATTCCGCGAGATCGGCGGGACGATCGGCACGGCGGTGTCCGCGACCTTCCTGCTGGTGCTCGCGTGCATGAACCTGGTGATCCTGCGCGGCGTATGGCGGCGCTATCGCGGCACGCCGGACCATGCTCACGGCGGCGCGCACACGCATCGCGCCGGCGGCCTCGTATCGCGGCTGCTGCGCCCGCTGTTCCGGTTCGTGTCGAAAAGCTGGCACATGTATCCGGTCGGCGTGCTGTTCGGCCTCGGTTTCGATACTGCAACAGAAATCGCGCTGCTCGCGATCGCGGCCGCGCAGGCGAGCCACGCGCTGCCGCTCTATACGGTCATGCTGTTTCCCGCGCTGTTCGCGGCCGGCATGACGCTGATCGACTCGACCGACAATGTGCTGATGATTCACGCATACGGTTGGGCGATGGACGACCCGCAGCGCAAGCTGCTCTATAACGCGAGCATCACGCTGCTGTCCGCGGTCGTCGCGCTGGCCGTCGGCGGGGTCGAGGCCGCAGGCCTGCTCGCCGACAAACTGTCGCTGACGGGCCCCGTACGCGATGCGCTCGATGCGCTCGGCGAGCACTTCGGGCCGATCGGTTACGGCATCGTCGCGCTGTTTCTCGTCGCTTGGGTCGGGTCGATCCTCTGCCATCGCTGGGCGCGTGCTGCCGACACAACGGCACGCCAAACGTAGTCAGACGTTTCATTTCAGAAACAGAAAGCGCACAACGGCGTCGCGCGCGCTATCGCGCGCGACATGCGCCCCTTGCGCCACGGGCGTAGCCCGCCGGTGGCACGAATCTCGCAGTTAGGGATTCGCACGGCGGGCCCGCGTGCCGATCCGTGTTCGCGGCTGGCCTCAGGTGCCGGTCCGACACGCATCGGCCATCGAAACGACATTGCATCGTTGCTGGTCCCCTTGCATCACACGTGATCGACGCGCGTAACGAGGCATCGCGCGTACCGGGAGGCCAATGATGAGCATAACGAAACAACTGTCCCGTGCGACGGGACGGTGCTATCGCACGACCCTGCTGGCCGCAGCCGCGATTGCGTGCTGCTGCTCGTATGCCGTCGCGCAGGACACGACAACTGTCGTGCCGGTGACTGCGCTGCCGGGTGACGGCACTTCCACTGCCCCGCCCGCCCAGGTCGAGCAGAACGCGGCGCCTGACGCCGCGGCCAATGCGAACCCTGGAGCCGACGCCGTGACGATGTTGGCCGGGAACGCAGCGTCATGTGCGGCCAACCCGGCCGCTTGCGCGGTGCTCGTGTATGCCGGCGGAGGTATCGGCGGCAATGGCGGCAGCGGTGCCGACGGAAGCAGCGGCAGCGGCAGCCCGGGCAGCGGCGGAAACAACGGCAACGGCGCCGTCGGCCCCGCAGGCACCGGCGGGACGGGCAGTACGGGCGGCTCGAGCGGCACCGGCCGCGGCGGCAATGCTTCCGGCAGCGGAGGTTCGGGCGGCAGTTCTTCCGGTGGTGGCTCTTCCGGTGGTGGCTCTTCCGGTGGTGGCTCTTCCGGTGGTGGCTCTTCCGGTGGTGGCTC
>NZ_QTPP01000060.1 GCF_003853415.1 Burkholderia sp. Bp9142
GATTTCTTCATGACAAGGTCTCTCCTGCGGCCTTGCCACTAACTTTACAGTGGGATACTTCAGAGGGGAAAGGTCACCCGCGCCACGATGAGAGTCGCGCCTGACGGTCCTAAAAAGCCTCTCGGCTTCGAGAGCCGATTTTGTTGCCAGGTTGTCCGTCAGGCCGGTGTGCCGTTCACGTCATCCAATTTCAGCGATCGCAAAACCAGGTGGGTTGACTTCGGTAAGGCAGTCAGCGGGATTGGCTGATCAGACAGGTATGGCAGCCGATCCCGCATCGAAGGTGGTGTTGCGGGTCACCAGCGCCCAGGCGGTGCGAGCCAGCTTGTTCGCGAGCGCACAGGCCACGACGTTGGAGTGCCGTCGCGTCAGCATGGCACGGACCCAATCGGCGAGGGGGCCGGTCTGTCGCTCGAGCTGCTGCATGTAAGCCCGGGCGCACTGAACCAGCAGGCGCCGGATATTTTTGTCGCCCCTTTTGCTGATCCCCAGCAGGTTGGCCTTGCCGCCCGTGCTGTATTGGCGCGGCACCAGTCCGATCGATGCCGCGAAGTCGCGACTGCATCCGTACTGCTTGCCATCGCCCATCTCGGCGGCCAGCACGCTCGCGGTAATCGCGCCGACACCGGGAATTGTCAGCAGACGCTGGCCGAGTTCGTCCACAGCCAGTTGCCGAGTCATCTCCTTGTCGATCTCGCCGATCTGTTCGCTGAGGTACTTGAAGTGGGCATGCAGGCGTTCGAGAATGGCGATCAGGTGCGGTGGCAGTGGATGCTCGGCCAGCACGGCCGGCAGGCGCGTGATGACGGCCTTGCCGATTGGCAGGCTGATGCCGAATTCGAGCAGAAAACCGTGTATCTGGTTGACGGCCTTTACCCGATCACGCACCAGCGAATCGCGGACCCGATGCAGGGCCGACAGCGTTTGCTGCGATTCCGTCTTTGGCGTCACGAACCGCATGGCGGGGCGAGATGCCGCCTCGCAGATCGCCTCGGCGTCCACGAAGTCGTTCTTGTTGCTCTTGACGAAGGGCCGCACGAACTGCGGCGAGATCAGCTTGACCAAATGCCCAAAGCTGGCGAGCTTGCGGGCCATGTGATGTGCACCGGCGCACGCTTCCATGACCACGGTGCAGGCGTGAAACGTGGCGAAGAACTCGATCAACTGCTTGCGCCCCATCTTCTTGCGAAACACGGCTTTGCCGTGCTGGTCCTGACCGTGAAGGTGAAACGAATGCTTGCCCAGATCGATTCCAACCAGCGTCACGTCTTGCATGATGGCCTCTCCAGAAAAAAACACCCTACAGCGTAACCCGCTCGTAGGGTGGGGGTGACCATCTCATTAGCCTCGCTCGCTTGTTCAGGCGCGCGTCGCCAAGGTCCAGTTGCTCGAATTCCGTTTGTGTCCAGGGCGTCGATTCCGTGACCAAGGCGTCCGCTCAAAAGCGGAGAGTAAACGGCAAACGCCGACAGTTTACAAGCGCGGCGCTATGTCATTGAAGGTAAACGACCTTTCTCGCCACCGCGGACCGGCGGTGACGTTGTGTATAACGACATGCCCTAAAACTCCGGACATCCAAAATCAATTTTGCGACGTTAATTTACACAACCAAAACACCATCAAACCAATCGCACCATTAACCAATACCCCCACAATACATGAACATTTATTTTTAATATATTGTTTTTATTTCATTCCACCCCCTCCTGATACAAATTCAATAAATGAACACCAAAGAACAGACTCAACAAAGCCAACATCGCCTTCTCGATAGATATATTCACCGGCGCATTAGTGCGCGCAATCAAACCCCGGACATCAGAGTCGAATTGCTTTATTTGTTCGCAACGTAAAATGCGGAAGTGTTTCCGAAAACTGGCGTCACGATTCGCAAGCAACATGGCATCGAGCCAGAGCGTAAAAGAGCAATTTTCCTGGAGCTGATAACGACATTTTTCGATCATATCGAGCTCAATTTCCGTACATGTAGAAAGTTGCTTCAGGATCACTTTGAAACCGGCACCGATGTGTTCTTGATCACGACGTAGCAGCTCGGCGAACATTGCAACCTTGCTCTCGAAATTCGAATAGAACGCGCCTCGTGTATAGCCAGCGGCCGTCGCAATGTCTTCCACACTAGTAGAAGAAAATCCTTTCCTGCCGAATTCATCCCGTGCCACCGCAAGAAGACGCTCACGGGTTTCAGCCTTTCTCTGCGTACGCAACTGGCCTTTATGTCGCATGAGGAAATCGATAACAAGAAGATAACCTAAAGATGCGCATTTTAACGATCAAATACTGCGCAATCCCGCGCTGCAACCGGCGACACAATGTCACCACTTTCGATCGGCGCCCCAGAGAAACCGGCATGCATCTTGACCCGTATAATCCGGATCAAGATAGACGTGCATTCTATTAATTAACCCATCACCACCGAATTCATAAACGCTGCAAAAGCGACCGCCTGGAGTTCGCCCCCCAAGCCAGGATTCTCCATCATGAAAAATTCCTCTTGTAATCCCTTCAGCCACGACAAAATTTTTCCCCTCGAAAAATTGCATTGCATCAACATCGTGAATCAACACCTTAACCTTTCGCATCAATCCATCAATAAAATCAGAGAATTGCGCCTTTCCCCTGCCGATGCCGAATTTAGGGAAATAAAACTGAAAATCGTCAGAAAATAGATCAAAAAGATCTAGGCGTCCAGCATCACCTCGAGCAAAACACGCTTTCACTGCTGCCAGATTCTTTGAATCCGTGCTGAACGGTGACATAAGAAACCTCCAAAATTTTACGTTCGTTGCGCCCGGCGACGAAGACCCTCTCTGCGGAAATTGGCCGCAAAAATGGCTCGCCACCGGCATCCCGCTGATGCACTAGAATCGATACCCGATCGAAACGAAACTGACGAATGGATTGACGTTCACCTTGGTAGTCGTCGTGACAGTGCCAAGAGAAGATTGAGTTGTGAGAGTTGCCTTGGTAGACAACCACATATAAGACAAGGACGCACCAATAGACCAGTGCGAATCAATGTTGTAAGTCAACCCAGCATTGACAATCGGCGCAAAGGACTTGCTCGCTGATACCGAAGTCGGTCCCTCAAGTCGAGTGCCCAGCGTTGGAGAATAAAGAAGTTGTCCGCTTCCCACCGGACCGCTCAAGTTGATTGCTCTGAACCATACGTATGCGATACCAGCTCCAACATATGGCCTCAACCGCGCCGAGGGCTCGCCAAAGTGATACTGTGCCTGGATAGCCGGACTGAAGGCGCGCGTAGTAGCCAATTCCCCCGCCGACGTAAGCGTGCCAGTGCCTTTCACATGCAACTTGGGCGGAATACCCAGGATCGTCTCGACTGCAACGTGGTCCGTCACGAAGTACCTTGCCGTGAAAGCAAATGTGTCAGTGTCAGCAATGGTCGCCCCGCTCCCGGGCACCGGATTCGATCGCCCTAGCGCATTAACCGTCAAGGGTTGACTCGAATCCTGAGGTGCCAAATGTAACCAGCCCGCATTAAGAACCAACTGCCCGGCCGATTGCGCATGGGCCATTGAGATTGCGCCTGCCGACAAAAAAAATGCTACGCCTGCGTACTTCATGTCGTCTCCAAATTTTGTAATGCGGGCACCTCTACTGCGAGAACCCATATTTTTCGATCAAAAATCAATCGCACTTAAATAAGCATAAAAATATATTATTGATATAAAACGATGATTTTCCAGCCGCGTACATCCTGATGATATGGAGCCCGCTCCGGCGGAATCAGACGAGCACAATTCAAGCAACGCAAGCCAATATGGTTGTCATCGTTGACACATAATCATTCATTTAATATGGAGTACTATTTATATAGCTAGAATTAAAAATACAATTCTTATTTATCCATCAAGCTGGATTGGTAGCCGTCTTTTTCAGAGCATCACGACACCGCGATTACCTTCGAGACTTCTATTGATGCGACAATTTATTTCATTGCATAGTCTACATCTCTGAACATCCGGCATCGAAATGCGGAATACGCAATAAAACACATTCTTTTAACCTTCCAGCAAACGATCGATCAAGGCTACGCCTCACAACAACTGTGCATCCAAGTCAATCATCCTCGGCGAACGCCGCATTGGCCCAGCCCGATTAAAACACCCGTAAAATTTACTCAACTTTCTCGATTTCGGAGGCACCACCCTCTCAAATATAAACCAGTCAACGTCATCGATTAATTTCGGTCGTCGTTGCGTTCAAGGCATCCCTGGTCCATAGCGCTCCCTGCCTGATCGCTCGATATCGCTCCTCCACCTTTGCGTCATATTCCGGATGCGTTATCACGTAAAATTGGCTCTCCTGTACGGCCTTGGCGATCAGCCGTCCCAACAAAAGTGGATCCATTGCATCCGGCGAAGCCGACGGTGAGTTGACGGACTCCCTCGGGGAATGCGGTGGTAATCCAAGCGCAGAACGCGAACTCTTCCATAAGGAGGTCCGCACAGCCCCCGGACACACGACCGTGACGCCCACGCCGTGGGGAGCAAGTTCAACCGCAAGTGTCTCCGACAAACCAACCACGCCGAATTTGGTTGCGGTATAAGCAGTCGCATTCGGGATATCAGCCATGAGACCTGCTATCGACGCAGTATTGACGATATGACCACTGCCGCGAGAGCACATATCTTCCACGACAGCCGCGACCCCGTTGTAGACCGAGGTGAGATTGAGTTGAACCGAGCGATCCCAGGTGCTTGGCGACAAGGCCGATATCGGCATCCCGAGAGCACTGGCCCCCGCGTTATTGCAAAGGATGTCAACAAGACCCCAGCGGGTCTCGACTATGTCCAACGCACGACGCCACGCAGTACGATCCGTGACATCCAATGGAATAAAGGCCGCATCACCGGATTGGTGGTTCAACGCCTCGGTCACCGCCATTCCGCGAGCCTCGTCTATATCTGCAATGGCAACGCGAGCCCCCAGCTCAGCGAATGCGCGAGCGATGCCCTCGCCAATCCCGCCAGAGCCACCAGTTACAAACACGATTTTTCCGTGGAGGTCTTTCATAACAACGTCTCCTGCTTCAAGGCTTGCGACCATGCTGCCAGAACCGCCTGGCACGCCGTCACTCGGCAAAGTTGTGCGCGATCTTCAGCGGAAAGCAACATGTCGTCGCTAAATTCGATACCTTCGGACGCTTGCTTGCACGCTGTTTCGATTGTTTTTCTCGTGAGGACGGTACCCTCGAGCTCTCGCTCCATTACCTGCGCCCGTTTGGCCACCGTGCTTGCTCCAGTCACACCAATACGTACGTTACGTGCCTTCCCGCTTTCGTCCAGGTTCAACGAAGCCGCCACGCCGACTACAGCGAAGCGTGAAGCGGGATGAGGTACCTTGATATAGGCCGAGCCATTTAGAGGTGCAGGCTTCGGAAACCGGACATCGATGAGAATGTCGCCATGTTCCATCACGGTGGTAAGCAAATCCTGTTGCCAGTCCGTGGCGTCGATAATCTTGCCGCCCTCCAAACCGATCGTTACCAGTTGGGCATCAAGTGCGAGAATATGGGCAGGATAATCGGCATTCGGATCGGAATAGGACAGTGAACCACCGATCGTGCCGCGATTCCGAACCTGCGCATCGGCAATTGCGCCGGCTGCTCTGCAAAGACCGGGGAACCATTCGGCGACGAGCGGTGATGACTCGATTTCCCAATGGGTCGTCATCGCGCCAACCGAGAGGACATCCCCTTCGATTCGAATGCCTTTCAATATCTCGATGCCACCGATATCGACCAAGTGCGCGGGCTGCGCCATGCGAAGCTTCATTGCCGGAATGAGCGAGAAGCCGCCGGCGAGAATGCGCGCGTCCTCGCCATACTTGTCCAGTAATTCGAGCGCCTCGGCAATGTCAGCGGGACGGTGATAATCAAACGGAGCCGGGTACATGAGTTTCCCTACGACGGGCTGTGGCGACTTTGGTGGAGATCGGTCGGGTACGGGTTCTCGCGTTTCGGAACAGCGCGCTCCAGTACTTGTTCCCCTGCGACGGATCGCGCGTGCTCGGCTGCCCGCTGCACCGCTTTGATGATGTTGTGATAGCCCGTGCAGCGACAAATATTGCCCTCGAGCTGGTGGCGAATTTCGTGCGAGTCTGCGTCGGGATAGCGGGCAATGAGCTGCCGCGCACTCATCACCATTCCCGGTGTGCAGAACCCGCACTGCAAGCCATGCTCGACACTGAACGCTTCCTGTATCGGGTGCAACTCTCCGTCCTTAGCCATACCCTCGATGGTGACGATATCGCATCCATCCGCTTGCACGGCAAGGATGGTGCAGGATTTCACGGCCAAATCGTCAAGGCTGATCGTGCATGCGCCACACTGGGTGGTATCGCATCCAACGTGTGTCCCGGTCAGCCCCAATTGATTACGCAGAAGATGCACGAGTAGCGTGCGCGATTCCACCGTGCAATCACGGTGTTCGCCATTTATGCAAAGCGTGATGTTGTGCGTGCTCATACCGCTTCCTCTTCGACTTTCAGGTGGAACGGATTCCCGCGCATGGCCGCTAGGATGTCTCTCCAGCGAACTGGCAAGCTCGTGATTGGTGTCCTGCCGCCTAGAGCATCTTCGATAGCCGCAGCCAATGCTGCTGGCGGCGCGTTGGGACCGCTTTCGCCAACGGACTTGATTCCGAGTGGATTGTCTGGCGTCGGGAAACTGAAATGGACGAAATCGACGTCCGGAATGTCGGTTGCCCTGGGAACAAAATAGTCGAGCAACGACGCAGAGAGCAATTGTCCGTCAGCGGTATATGCGATCCGCTCGCCCATAGCCATACCAAAGCCTTGCGCAAATCCGCCGGAAAGCTGGCCCTCAACTACTTGGGGATGAAGTGGTTCGCCACTGTCGTGAACAAACACATACTTCAGCACCTCGACACGGCCCGTGTCAGCATCCAGCTCGACAACGGCAAGATTGACGCCGCTTGACCATACGACCGTGGACGGATAGAAGAACTCCGTAGCCTGAAGACCTGGTCCGCCAAGTGCGGCCATTTCAGGACGCCTCACGGATGCCCGCGCGAGATCGCCGAAGCGCATGCGCTCTTTTTTCCCAGGTATGCCTACTGCTCCGTTCTCGATCACCAATTCGCTTTCGTCGCACTTGAGGAATATGGCAGCCATTGCGATAACTTTCGCGCGTACCGCAATGCACGCCTTGTAGACCGCGTTGCCGGTGTTGATCGCGACGCGGCTCGCCCCCGTACCGAAGCCGATTCGCTGCATTCCCGTATCGCCCCCGAGCACATCGACCTCGGCATAATCGGCGCTCAGTGTCTCTGCACAGATTTGCGCCAACGTCGTCTCGTGGCTCTGGCCTTGCGAATTGACACCGATCTTGACTGAGATACGGCCATTGTCCTGGATGGTGACCGTCGCTGCTTCGCAAGGTCCGATTCCCCCTGCTTCGACATAGCTACCAATGCCAATGCCAATCCACCGCCCCTCGGCGCGCCCTTTGGCCTGCCGCCTTCTCCATCCGGCGTAATCGCCTTTTTCGACAGCGGCCTCGAGTAGACATTCGAAGTCGAGATTGTCATAACAGACAGGAACGCCGTCTCGGTAAATGAGACCACTGCGATAAGGCATGTCCACACGGCGAACGATGTTGCGACGACGCACCTCGACTGGATCGAGGCCTGTTTCGAGAGCGATGGCATCCAGGATACGGTCCATCGTGAACACCGCTTCCACGCGCCCCGCCCCGCGATATGGACTTGCGCAGGGTGTATTGGTCAGAATGCCCCAGCCCTCGACGCGCAGCGCCGGAACCTTGTAGTGCGTCGGAAGATGATTGATCGTATTACTCGCGAGCATCATTTCGAAATGGCAATATGATCCGACTTCCTTGTAAAGAACGAGGTCAAGTGCATGAATACGTCCACTGCGATCGAACGCGACTACGACGTCGTGTGTCTGCCGCCCCGAATGGTTCGATGCGAGCATGTGCTCAAGGCGCGTTTCGCTCCAACGCACGGGACGATTGAGGTAACGGGCAAGAATCGGCGCAATGATGTCTTCGGGATAAAACGCCCCTTTCAGCCCGAAACCACCTCCGATATCACGAGCGATCACGCGAACGCGATCAGGAGCGATGTCCAGCACCTGCGCCAACTTGTCGCGCATGGCGTAATGCATTTGCGTGGTGGACCAGACTTCCATGGAGCCAGTGTTCTGGTCCCAGCGTGCTGCGATGCCACGCCCCTCGATCGCAACGGCCTTGAGACTGGACGTCTCGAATCGCTGACGCAGGACCATCTCTGCACCGGCGAATACAGCGTCGACATCCCCCGTACTGTGCTTCAGGTGCGCCACACGGTTCGAATATCCCGCGTGAATCGGCGGTGCGTCCTCTACCATCGCCGCCGCCCAGTCCGTCAGAGCAGGCAATATCTCATAGTCGACCCTGACGGCATCGACGCCATCGGCGGCCGCGTATGGCGAATCGGCGACTACGACAGCTACTTGTTCGCCAACGTAGGTAATGTGTTTCGGAAATACCGGATGCTGCGGCAACTCGAGCTTGTCGACGTACGACGGGCCGGTACTCGTTGTACCAAACAGGGCCGGCAAAGTAGTATTGAACTCGGGCAATGAGTCGCCCCAGAACACACCGACAACGCCCGGAACGGCGAGTGCCGAAGACGAATCGATGTGCTGGATGTTGGCATGAGCATGTGGACTGCGCACAAAAGCCAAGTAAAGAAGACCCGGAAACTGGACGTCGTCGACATAGCAGCCTTGCCCGGTCAAAAAGCGTACATCTTCCTTGCGGCGAACACTCTTTCCAATCATCGCTTCACGTCCAAATCGATGTTTCGGTTCCAGGCTACGGCGGTCCACTCGAAAAGCGATCGCGGGCGTGCCGCGACAACCGAACGAGCGTGGTTTTCCTGGGCAACGGTCACTGAAAGAAGCCGTCTCTTCCGCACGTGACCCGATGTCTCATGCATCGGTGGTTACGTTAAATGAACTGGATGGGTGTGTGAAATGATGCTTCGCTATGTCAGCCATGCATCGCACCACATAGCTTGCAAGAGTCGAACGTACACTGATGCGTAGCCCCCCCTCATCGGCACTACCAACGCAAGCTGGTCGCCGTCTATGACCTCAACGCTCGCTTCTTTACGCCGCCTGAACGAGGCTGCGCCATTCGATATCCACCAGGTCAGCAGACTCCTTGACCATGTCAATGAACGCAAACGCAGCTGTAGACAATGCCTTGGAGCGGTCGCGAACCAAACCAAGCGAATATCGGATTATTGGTGACGAGATTGGGTAAATGAATAAATTCGGCCGGTCGCCGTTGAAGAGAATCGCGCTAATCGGCGCTACCAGACACCAGTCAGATGTCCGAACGAGATCATAGCTGGCGTTAAAGGCATCCATTACCATGACACGAGACGGTCGTACAATCCCTTCCGCGATCAGAGTCTGTAACTGACGGCCGATGAGATTTGACTCAGACGGCATCACCAGCTTAAGCTCCGGGACTTGCTCCAGGCGAACAGGTGTGAATGAGGGGCCGGCGACACGGCTCCCGGAGATGAGGACGAGCCCCTCATCGAACTCAAATTCGGCGATAAGGCTGCTGCAGTCCGCGGGCACCAGTCCCAGTGCAAAATCGAGCTCACCCGAACGCACCTGCGCGGTCAGATGTCCACTAAATCCCTCGGAAATTTGCAACGCAACGTCGGGATATCTTTCGACAAATTTGCAGATCACCTTCCCCAGCATGGCACGGCTGAAAGTCGGCGGAAATCCGCAAGTCAATTTTCCAGTGACAGGGCCTGTTTGAGCCAATTCAACAATTTGCTGCTTGACCTCTGCAAGGTTGCCGATCAACGGAAGGACCAATTCGTAAAACTTCGAGCCGATCGAAGTCGGCGTTACGCCGCGAGGTCCACGATCGAACAACGATGCGCCAACTTCCTCTTCGAGTGCCGCAATCTGGCGGCTCAGTGCCGGCTGGACTATATGAGCCCGATCTGCGGCACGCGTGAGATTTCGTTCCTCATACACTCTGAGGAAATACATAATTTGCCGCAGGTCCATCGCTGAGCTTCCGTAAAAACTGAAGATTATTTATTACGTTCGACGCTATATTCGAAGCGACGCCTATGGCACGGTAGATACCCTAATCGCTTCTCGCCCTTAGACTCGACGACGGCCAGCAAAAATACGTCCCGGACCAGCGCTATTCGTATTCAGCTACCGCCTTGACACTCACGTTCGGCCTTGCGTGCGAGATTGGCCGATGACAACTGCGGCAACCTCTTTCCCGGACGCCGCTATACGCCGCCCCTTAGAGTGAAGGTTAGAATTTCAAACATCGATTCGCTAGACACAGAGCGTCGAACATGGCGTTCCACTTGGTGGAACGCCATCACTCCTATTGCGACGGCGGCTTGTGAGACAGTTTCAACTCTCGATAGAATTTCGACACCCTGCCAAAACTAAGCTCGGGTTGTCGGCTCCCTCCCGCCGAGGGTATTGTGCACTGCATCACAACCAATCGAAATGGATATTCGAACCGGATCATCCTTGGACAATCCTGCTGAATTGGCCCCCCAAATCGCGATTCGCATGACCATCGTGAAGAGTTAGGCTCAGTGTGTCGCCCGGCTGCAGGAAACTGACTGACGATTGCAGCTCCTTTCGAAAGTCATCACGGCGACGTTCGTCGTCCATGATGTTGTTGACGATCACGTCTCTCATCCGGGCATGCGATGCATATCCGATCAACACTCCACCCGGCGTACCCGTCAGCACCATGTCACCTGCTTTCAGATCCATCATGCTGGCAAGTTCGGTCAGAGTCTCTGCGGGTTTGTAGATCATCTGTGAAGTACTCGCGGACTGCCGCACAGAATCCTTGTAGCTAAGCGTGAATTCGAGCCGCTCCAAGGTCTGTACCGTCTCGGCCGGACTCACCCAATAGAGCACTGGCCCAGCCGGACAGAACGTCCGATAGCTCTTGCCTTTGTACCATTGAAGCGAAGGCGCGCCGAACATCGTGTCCCGAGCCGACACATCATTGCAAAGAACTACAGCCGCAACATAGGCCCCCAGCTGATCTTCCGTAACGACGGCCCCAGCCTCCAGATCCCGACGCAAAACAATTCCGACCTCGGCCTCGTAATCCAGGAGCTCGACATCCGCCGGGCGCACGATATCGGCATACGGCCCGTTAAGCGACGAGCTGGCCTTGCCAAAGATCAGATTCTGCTTGCGTTTGAAAGCCCCAGTCTCGTCGGCATGACTGCGATAATTAAGTCCCTGACAGACAAGCGTTGCATCGCTCGTCACAGGACTGAGCAGTTTCCCCGCCGGCACGGTTTTGCCCTCGCCCGATTCAGGCAACTGAAGACCGTTTTCGATCGCCGAAATCAGCTCACCCGTTGTGGTTGCGTCAGTGGCAATCTCGGCAACCTTGATTTGATCTTCCGGACGAGTGGGCGCCTCCGACATCAGCAATCCCCAACTCGCACCGGCTCCATTGTCAAACCGCACAATCATTAACGACATCTTGCATATCCTCCGAGGTTAATCAGTCCAATTCAGGCCACCAAGGGCGGGCGGGTTTGCGAAGGGCCTCGATCAAAGCGCGAACAGGCGGTGGTGCTTCGGGAGGCGGCGGCAGTGCCGGGCGCATTGACTGCGGCAGATCCTGCCCCCACTCCCACAAGCCGCTGAGGGTCAGCGGATGGAAACCAGTCGGATAGTCAGCGGTCATGACGTCACCATCAGCGTAGTGTTCCCATTCATCGCCAACCGAATCGTGCCAATAATCGAAGAGCTGACTTCCCAATCGATGCCGGCCCATACCCCAAAAGTGGTGCCAACCTTGCATCCACAGGAACTGCTGCCCTTGACCGATGGCGTCCAGATCAATCGTTTCCGTCGACACGTGAAGCAATTTGGGAGCAGGCCCAGCCACGAGCGCAAGGCTATGGTGATCGGCAGGACTACTACCCCGGTCCAACCGGCAAAAGGCAAGAGCCGGCGTCCCGTCCGGGAGTGTTTGCATGTCCGACGGAATCAAACCGAATCGCCCCGTGTACCAAGCCATCATCTCCCCGAATAACGGCGTCTGCAACACGACATGGCCCATGCGCTTAATCGGCGACGGTGCAACCTCGGTCCGCACACCTGCGTTGACCCGGATGGCTGTTCCGGGCGAATTGAACTGCGTGATGGGAGCTCTCGTTGGGACAGGCTCAACCGGCGTGAAGCCGTGGATTAGATCGACACGAAAGCCACTCGGATCGACAAGCCTCACGCGCTCACCGCCGCCGGGGCCTTCGATCGCCTCGATGGATGCCCCCTCGGCGGCCGCGAGCTTCTCCAGATCAGACCGGCTACCAGCAACAAAGCCAAAACCAACGAAGGCATCCCGCTCGGAGGCAATTAGCTCGACACCGTAGGGAAAATTGCCACGGGTCCGAAAATATCGGCTCTTTCCTGACGAAGAGTCGCAGGGAAGAAAACCAAAGTCTGTCAGGAACCGCTCCATCGTCGCGACGTCCTTGCGCTCGAAGACAACATGGGCAAGGGCATCAGCGCGGACAATCGGATCGGGGCGCGCGGGAGCCGGCACGGCAGGTTGTCCCGGCTGCTCACTAATCGGGGTATTGCTCATTTCAATTCCTCAGATGTTGGACGATTGGGAAGCAAACCTCATTGGAACCCGCGCACGCGGTCGATGACCTCAAGCGCGTCGTCAGGCATCGCATTTCCACGCCATGCCACATGCTGATCAGGACGAATCAGTACAAGGTCGCACTCATAGATCCGCCTTGCATTGGCGTCCCGGATGTCAACCACGGTCAGCGGAAAGCCGCGGCGTTCCGCAGCCTCGACCAGCGGCGCCACGCTTTGGTCGTTGAAACGCAATAACGTGAACCACTGCGCAAAGTGATCAAACATGGCCGTCCCGTCCTCGAGAAAAACGTGCGGTGCCCGCACGCCCGGCCATGTGCTCGGAACATAATCGAGCAATCGCCACTCAGGTTCGTCATCTTGACCGCTAACGATCGGCGAGTCTCTATAGCGGTATCCCAGCTCAATCCCAAGTGATTCGTTTTCGGCATTGCCGAGCTCGCGTATCAGTGCCCCAAGCGCATCTCGCGCCGCTGCACCGTGACCGCTGTCCTCATGAATCTTTGGATCATAGGCTGCCATGATCTTGAAACGCACATCCATGTTCGCGCCGGCGGCCTCACAATTTCGCAGACCTACCGGGCGCCTTTCCGCCTCGATGCTTTCCAGCAACCCGGACCCGCCCCAGCCCTGCAGCACTGCAGCAAATTTCCAACCAAGGTCTACCGCATCGCAGATACCCGTGTTCATGCCGAAACCGCCGGTTGGAATGTACTGATGCACGGAATCGCCGGCTAACCACACGCGCCCGTGGCCATACCCGTCCGCCACGACCAGATGCGGGGTCCAGGTATTGGACTGAAGCACTTCGATCGGAAATTCCGCTCCCAAACAATCAAAGGCCAATTGCTCCGGAACGACAGTGGCCGGATCGACGCCTTCGGGAAGGACCGTATGAAGAGTCCAGATCTGCTCATCGTCTTGCGCGATCATCGTGCCGTGAACCGGTGCCTGATAGTGCCAAGCAACACCAAAGCGTTGCATGAGTTCTTTCGACGGCGTGCGGAAATGAACCATGAAAGCGCGGGCGATCGCGAACTTTCCGTTGAGACCAATACCAAGCTGCTCACGCACTTTACTGCTGCCACCATCACAACCAGCGAGCAATTTGCAGCGTACCTTGTGGATCTCTCCCGACTTGACCTCACGCACAGTCGCGGTGACGCCATCCTCGTCCTGCTCGAAACTTTCGAATGCCCACCCGAAGCGAATGTCTACACCTCGTTCAAGCAGAATGTCGCGCAATACCGGCTCCAGCACGACCTGGCTCAACCGCATGTTGGGCTCCAGCGGCATCGTGCCATCATTGTGCGCAGCGATCTTCGCACGCCACGCGTGAACATCCGGATAGGGAAACCGCGCCAACTCCCACTCTGCGAGCCGCGTTACCCAAGAGACGTCCATACAATTTTCGCGGGGTACCGCAGCATCGCGGATACGTTCCGCAACGCCCAAGCGGCGAAAATGCTCCATCGACCGACCGTTGGTGACATCCATCTTTGGATGCCGTGTCGTCGTATCGTTGCGCTCCACGACGAGCACATGAATCCCTCGAGCTTGCAATTCCAGCGCCGTGGCCAATCCCACCGGCCCCGCACCCACCACCAAAACAGGTACTTCGATCATATGTGTCTCCTCCTTTCGTTCCGTCTTCAGCATAGATGCGCTGCGACGTGTTTCCAGATGTATTTGTAGTTCATCGCTATCCTTCGGTCAACAAAAAACTCCACACTCGCGGTATTTACACCGACACCATGGCACCGAACGCAACGTGCTATGCCACGTTGACGGATTAGGAATAGCGCACCCGCTTCGGCGCGTTTCCATAATCACCAATCCATAACGATATGAACTACTAACCTATACAAACGTTGAATGAGATGACCACATCAACGTGTGATGTTCTCCAAATTTTTCGTACACGACACAATCTATAGTTATGCTTAATAGCCTGATGAATATTCCATTTCCCGATCGTCTTTAGCAACGCGCTTTCATCGAATGCTGACGCGCACTGTTGGGCTACGACGTCAGCTCATTTCCGTGCCGGCCAACGGGACTCGGCAACCCTGCGCTTGTTCAGCCCGGCATCCCAGATGGAATCCATTTGAGCAAATGCATCGCCCGAGACCGCACGTCAAAGCGCAGTGTTGTTCTTGAAGTGGCAAGTATTCAGGGTGTACTCAAGACCGGCACGCTCGCCAATTTGACGCACGCCGTCCTCCTCAAAGCCTCGTTCCGCGCACTCATGGAGTGCCACATCACGTTTGCGCGGCGTGCCTCGATCGCACGCCGCTGCTCGCGCCGCCGGACTTTCACTTTCCGTCCAGCCGACTTCGACTCGTCCATGGTCGCGGACTCGGAGCTATGACGGATTCCCGACGCGGTAATTTTCTTGGCCGGGCGGCCCATCGCATTCGATTCGGACGTAGACGCTGCAGAAGAGTCGATGACATTGCTCGCTAAAAGAACGCACCGAGTGCAATCCGGAATGCGCATGCTCGACTCTTGGCTCTCCGGCTCGAGAGAACGCGTGCGATTGCACGAAACTTGTCATCGGTGCATCCGTTCAATGAACTCGAAGTACCGCCCCCCTCCGAGTTCACCTCCCTGCGACACGCTCGGTGAGGTCCGTTGATTGCGCTGGCCCGCGGCTTACCGATCCACACCCGATGGTCGAAAGACGTTACGGCTTCACGCGACGCGAAGGATTGGCCCAGATATACGTATCAAGCATACGCATCAAGCTCCAGTTTCCTACGGGCTACCGCCAGCATCCTCCACCGCGGCCAGGAGCGCGTCTCGTACGAGTTGCGGTCGCTGCATCGGCAGGAAATGCGTTGTCGACGGCACAACTTCTACCCCGGCCGCCAACTCACGAGCCTCCGCGCCCATCGTCGAACCCGTCTCGGCCGCGAAGATGCGCGCCGGGCGACGCACGTCGCTCAACAGTTCATCAGGATCATAGTCGTGGTAGGCATACATCAGAACCTCCCATTCCGGTCGACAAGTCAAAGTCACCTGGCCGTCGGGCGTATCGCGGAAAGCCGCGGCGACGTAGTCGGTCAACTCCGCATCACTCCAGCCGGTAAAAGCTCCTCGACCGCGGTACGACGCCAACGCGGCCTCGCGATCGGGAAAGGTATCTCGCCGCCGCAGGGTACCTTGAACCATTGGCTCATCCCATAGCGGTGCCATGCGTTGCGCTCGCGGTAGCAATACGGGCTCGAAAAGCACGAGCGAGCGAATGCGATCGGGCTGCCTGACGGCCGCGATCAGGCTGGTGGTTGCGCCAATGGAATGCCCCGCGAGCACGACCGGACGATCCACCGCCGCTTCTAGTAGCGCCAGCAGATCCTCTGCATAGCCGTCCCAGCGGTTCCACCGATCCGGCTCCGCCGGAAGCGTTGATGCGCCGTGACCGCGCAAATCCAGTGCGAGCACTCTGAGCGTAGTCGCAAGCGGCGCCAGAATCGTCCGATAGGTTCGCGCGTTGAACCCATTCGCGTGGGAGAAAACGACATCGATCGGTCGATCTTCAGGACCGAAGTCGAGCGCCGCTATATCCCCGCCTAGCCTCGGAAGGGGAATACGCCGTGCACGCGGCTCGTAATGGACAGCAATGTTCATCTACCAGCATTCCTTTGGTCGCACTTCGGCCATTGATCTCGGCGCCCCTCGCTTTTTCCGCACCTACGTTCGAGGTCACGCTTCCAATTTGCTTTACAGAAACGGGGTCAGGCAGGTTTCACGATTACCGGCACGCTGCCGAAGCCCCGGACCGTGTTATTGAGCCGCCGCACCGGTTCACCGGCAGATTCAAGTCGCGCCACTCGCTTTGCCAGTGCGCCAAGCAGAATTTCGCCCTCCGTGCGGGCAATCATCTGGCCAATGCAAGTGTGGATGCCCCAGCCGAAGCCCACGGACGGAGTTCGGCGTTCGATGTCGAACCGTTCCGGACCCTTGAACTGAGCCGGATCGTGGTTAGCCGCCATCACCGAGATCATCAGTTTGTCCCCCTTTTTCATTTGCGCGCCGGCCAACTCGATATCAGCATCGACGCAGCGATACACGATGCTCGCGGTCGATTCGAAACGTAGCGTTTCCTCAAAGGCCTGACGCGCCAAACCCGGATTGGCGTGAAGTTTCCCCCACTGCTCTGGGTCAGCGCTCAGGTAACGAAGCGTGGATGCGATCGTGTTGACCGTAGTATCAAGGCCGGCTGTCAGGAACGAACGGACCAGCCGTTCGGCTTCCCACTCCTCGATGGTGCCGGCATCGACCGCAGCAAAGGCCATCGCCCCCATACCACCCGAGGTCAACGACTTGCGCTTACACGCCTCGGTGACCCACTCGACTGCCCCGCCGCCACTTTCCCTCGCCGCTTCGACCAGCCAGTTCGCTGGTCCAAACGAATTGAAAGCCAGATCGCTATAGGGAAGCAGGTTTTCGCGCCCCTCGTGAGGCAGTCCAACGGCATCCCCAAACACGCGGGTAACGAACGGTTCCGCCAGATCACTCACGGCGTCGAAGCTGCGCGCCGCAACCAACCGGTCAACGAATTCGGCGGCACGTGCTTCCAATTCAGGACGGCGCGCCCTGAACGAAGCGACTGCTGGCGCAAGCGCATTACGATAGCGCTCATGATCGGGCGGATCGGTCTCGAGCAACAGGCTGGGAGGACGCCAGCGCTCCTTTCCGGGACCGTCGTTCAACCCGGTACCAAAGCCGTTTACGAAGACCCTCCAGTTATCCAGTGCGGCCTTGGCATGCTCGTATCTGCCAACGGCCCACATCTGGTAACGCGGGATCCAAACCGCCCGCCCGGTCTCGCGGATCGCAGAGGCGTAGCTGGACGGATTACGCAAGGATTCCTCGCTGTATGGGTCGATGTCCAGCACGTCGAAGTCCCCGGAGGGATGCCCGGTAGTGTTCATGAATCTTTCCTGTTTGTAGCTGCGTCAACGGGCCGGATCACTAGTTCATCACCACGCCACCATCGACCACGATGGTCTGGCCGGTGACAAAGGCACTTTGCGGCGACACGAGATAGAGCAGCGTCCCGGCCACATCTTCCGGTGCCGCCTCGCGCTTGAGCGAGCGCGCCGATATGATTGCATCGAGAACCTCGCCGCGATAGCTGGCGTGATCTCGCAAGTTGTCTGTCATGATTAGACCGGGCGCAATGGCGTTCACACGAATTTGATCCTGGCCGAGCTCGCGCGCAGCCCCACGCGTTATTGCGATCACGCCCCCCTTGGACGCGAGGTAGTGCATGTAGCCCGGCGTCCCCTTCAGGGCGGTCGCTGAGGCGATATTGACGATTGCCCCGCCACCGCCCTTGCGCATCAGCGGAACCGCGGCCTTCATGCACGAGAAAACACCGCGCAGGTTGACATGCAGGACACGATCCCACTCGTCATCGTCGATCTCCGTAAACGCCTTCGCGGTCAACGCACTGGCGATCCCGGCGTTGTTGACCAGAATGTCGAGGCGACCGAACGCGGCCGACACCTGCTCGATTGCTTCGGCAATCGACCCCGCATCGCATACGTCGAGCGTCACCGCCATGCCATTACCGCCTGCCGCGTTGATATCCTCAATAGCATGGCTGGCGTCGACGATATCGGCAAGCACGACAGCGGCACCAGCGCGCGCGAGGGCAAGCCCAAAGGCTGCACCGATTCCCTGGGCCCCGCCCGTGACGAGCGCCACTTTCCCTTCGAGTACTCTCATCCTGTCCCTCTCGTCTTCGTGACCGTCTCCAATTTCCAATATTTTGACAGCAGGTTCGGGTATCGAAGCAAATGCCGATTTGGCATCGCAGGCATGCCAAGCCGCCGTTACTGCAGCAGACCGACTCGTCGAATGCCAAGAGCTTGGCTGCCATACCAATAAAGCATGCCTTATCGCATCGCGAGAAACCTATACTGCGCCCACCATCAGTAGAGGGACACCATGCACGGACACACACAAACACGCGACGGGGCGACAATTGCATTCGAATACAACATAAGCGACCCGGGTGAACCGTTGCCGATTCTCTTCAGCAACTCACTCGCCTCCGACAAGAGCATCTGGGACGAAGTCGTCGCCGCTCTTCCCGAACTCCAGCTGATCCGCTATGACACGCGCGGGCACGGCCAGTCCACGCTTGGCGAACATCCCGCCAACATTGGCACCTTGGGATCGGACGCGCTCGCAGTCCTTGATGCATTGAGCATAGACCGAGCGATTGTTTGCGGCCTCTCCTTGGGTGGGCTCACCGCAATGTGGCTAGGCGTCCACGCTGCCGAGCGCGTCGCGGGCCTTGTGCTGGCCAACACCGCCGCCAGTTATCCACCGCCGCAGATGTGGCGGGACCGCTACGTTACCGCCTTGGCCGAAGGCATGGAACCGCTGGTCGACGCGACGCTACAACGTTGGTTCACGCCGTCCTTCCGCACGGACGGCAATCCTGTGGTCGAGGAGATCACCCGCATGATCGCAGCTATCGATCCGCAAGGCTACGCCGAGTGCGCAAAGGTACTTGAAGTGGAGGATCTTGGCACCTCACTTCCACAGATCCGCTGCCCGTCGCTCGTGATCGTCGGCTCACACGATCCTTCCACGCCCCCGAGCCGTGGCGAAGAGTTGGTAGCTGCCATACCGGGTGCCTCAATGGCGACGCTCAATGCCGCACACATGTCCTGCGTCGAGGATCCCGCTGGCTTCGCCGCGCTTATCAGAACGTTCTCTCAGACCTGCAAATAAAGAACACGCAGTCGAACCAGTGCTCCCGCAGGGAGATTCAACTCAATTGGAGGTAGCCCATCATGGCCAACAAAGTCATCATCACATGCGCAATCACGGGCTCGGTGCACACGCCCAGCATGAGTCCGTATTTGCCCATTACGCCCGACCAGATCGCCGAACACGCGATCGAAGCAGTGAGCGCCGGTACGGCCGTTGTGCACCTTCACGCGCGCGATCCACATAACGGTCGTCCGACGCCCGATCCCAAAGTTTTCATGGAGTTCCTGCCGCGGATCAAGGAGGCAACGGATGCCGTCATCAACATCAGCACGGGCGGTAGCCCGCAAATGACGCTGGACGAGCGAATCGCAGCGGCAGAGCAAACCGCGCCGGAACTCGCGTCTCTCAACATGGGATCGATGAACTTCGGCGCTTTTCCCGCATTGGAACGAATGAAGACGTTCAAGTATGACTGGGAGAAGCCCTACCTCGAAGCAACTCGGGACATTATCTTCAAGAATACCTTCAAGGACATCGAGCAGATCGTTGATCGTCTGGGCAATCGCAACGGAACCCGATTTGAATTCGAATGCTACGACATCGGACATCTCTACACGCTTGCACACTTCCTCGATCGCAAGCTCGTCAAGCCCCCCCTTTTCGTTCAGACCATTTTCGGCGTGCTTGGTGGACAGGGGGCTGACGCGGAGAACCTCATGCACGCAAAGCGAACCGCAGACAAGCTGTTCGGCAATGACTATCGCTGGTCGGTGATGGCGATCGGTCGCCATCAAATGCCGTTCAATACGATGGGGGCGATCAATGGGTCTAACGTTCGAGTAGGTCTTGAAGATTCGGTGTTCTTGGGAAAAGGACAACTGGCCACAAGAAATGCCGATCAGGTTCGCCTCATTCGTGAAATCCTCGAAAAGCTGTCGCTCGAAATCGCGACGCCTGCCGAAGCGCGAGATATCCTGGCACTGAAAGGTGCCGACAACGTCAATTTCTAAAGGTGATGGGGCGGCAATTGACCGCTCCAGCGCCCAGCCGAATCGATCGAAGCGCGCCAAGGCGTTGGAATAGGATTGCGAATCCATGACGACCGTGTCAGATGTATGGTCGGTTGTGTCATTGTTCCCGGCTGAACCTGAATACACCGCGATCCACGGAGAACGAAATGCTGAACACTTCCACGCGTACCGCCTTCAACGAGGAACACAGCCTGTTCCGCGATCATCTTCGTCGCTTTCTCGAGCGCCACGTCACGCCGAATCTGGAGCGCTGGGAAAAGCAGGGAATGGTTGATCGCGCATTTTGGCGCGCGTGCGGTGAAACCGGCCTGCTGTGCCCGGGCGTTCCGGAGCAATATGGCGGCCTAGGGCTGGATTTCCGCTACAACGCCGTGTTCCTGGAGGAGCTCTTTTATCTTGGCTCCATACCCGGCCCCGTCGTGCATTCGGACGTTGTAACCGAGTATCTGCTTCATTACGGCTCCGAGGACCAGAAGCAGTTTTGGTTTCCCAGGATGATCGCCGGGCAAGTAGTCACAGCGATCGCCATGACGGAACCCGACGCGGGCTCGGACCTCCAGGCAATCAAAACGACTGCCGTTCGAGACGGTGACATCTACGTCATCAACGGGACCAAGACATACATCACCAATGGTCAGTGCGCTGACCTGGTACTGGTAGCCGTCAAAACCAGCCGCGAGGCTGGACATAGGGGCATGTCGCTCATCCTGGTGGAGACAAGTCGGGAAGGATTCGCTCGCGGCCGGAACCTCGACAAGATCGGCCAGAAAGCCTCGGATACGACCGAGTTGTTCTTCAACGACGTCCGCGTCCCTATCGCCAACCTCCTCGGCGAGGAAGGAAAAGGTTTCAGTTATCTCATGGCGCAGTTGCCCGTCGAGCGTTTGGGAAACGCGATCATTGCGCAGGCTGCCGCACAGCGCGCGTTCGACGAGGCGGTCGCCTTCACCAAGGCGCGCAAGGCCTTCGGCAAAACCGTGTTCGACTTCCAAAACACGCGCTTCACCCTCGCCGATCTGGCCGCCAAGCTACAGGTCGGATGGGCCCACATCGACTGGGCAATCACGCGCCACATCAACAAGGAACTGACAGCCACCGAAGCTTCGGCAGCCAAGCTGTTTCATTCGGAATTGCAGTTCGAGGTCTGCGACAAGGCGCTGCAACTCCATGGTGGTGCGGGCTACATGAACGAGTACCCCATCGCCCGATTCTGGCGCGACGCACGTGTGCAGCGCATCTATTCCGGCACCTCCGAAATCATGAAGGAAGTGATCGGACGATCAATATAGAGAAGAGGAATCTGCAGCTGAAATTGCATGTCAGGTCGGCCGAGCCCGACCACTTCCCGTTCCATCGTCACAGCTACCGCCATACCGAGGCTGCATGCCTCGCATCAAAACAAACTACTTCCAACTAGACCCTTTTGCGACCATCATTTCAGCAAGCCATGCACATGGGTCCAATTGACTCAGGTGAAGATTTGAATCCGATAATTGCAACGAAGGCGATTTTCGCCAAAGACGCATCGTATAAATCAATACCATATTGATCCTCCCTCTCACGTACAACATTCAACCGAAGGGAACCAACATGATTGCCGATACTCCACAATCTGTAATCGATAAGGGCATCGACCGTTTTCTCGCCGACGGCGTGCACTATCGAGACTTGATCAACATCCGGAACGAAATTCGCGACTGGGATGACTGGCGGAAGATTTGGTCGGCCTACGCAGCAGAAGCCGAGAGCCGTGGCGAAGCAGCACTGATGAAAGATGCCGGCGTGACAGCCGCCGATGAATTCTTCCGGGCATCGCTTTATTACCACTATGCGCAGTTTCTGTATTTCGACGATGTGAACGTCAAGGAGAAAATTCACAAAGCCAAGACCGACGCGTTTGCACGCGCAGCTCCCCTCTTGGATCCACCGGCTGAGATTGTCACCTTCCCCTTCCGCGGCATCGATATCACTGGTTACCTCCGAACTCCGGAAAGCCTGGAAAAACCACCCGTCGTTCTCCTGATTGGTGGCTTGGATACGACAAAGGAAGACTATCGGTCCGTGAGTGACATCTGCCTCAAACGTGGCATGGCGACCCTGGCGTTCGACGGCCCCGGGCAGGGAGAGACAGTCTTCAAAATGCGGACGATTCCCGATTTTGAGGCAGCAATCAGCGCTGCGATCGATTATCTGGAGACACGTCCCGAAGTAGACACAGGACGCATCGGCATCGTCGGCCGCAGCATGGGCGGTTATTTCGCACCACGCGCGGCTTCTGTCGATCGTCGTATCAAGGTGCTCGTGGCGTGGGGCGCAGTCTACGATCTGCTGCCGATGGATCAACATACGCCCCCGAACCGGACCGCACTCACCTTTATCACGGGCAAAGCGAATGCGAAGGAGGCAGAGGATTACCTCTCCTTTCTTAACCTGCAAGGTTACGCCGATCGGATCACTGTACCCACATTAGTTATCCATGGCGGACTCGATCGCGTTACGCCGTTCTACAACGCAGAGAAACTCCTTGCCGATATCAAGAGCGAGCATATCGAGACGATGCTCCTCATGGACAGCGGACACTGCTGCCACGATAAATCACATATCGTTCGACCGGCCATTGGTGATTTTCTTGCACGGTACATTTGATCGCATCACACATATCCCCCCTTTGAAACAAGAGGAAATGCAAACATGGACATGACGGGTGAAGTGCGTATTCCAGCCAGCCGCGATGTAGTCTGGGCCGCACTGAACAGCCCTGCGACGCTCAAGGCTTGCATACCTGGCTGCGAGGAGCTGAGCGAGCAATCCGAAAATGAGATGGTTGCGGTCGTCGCCATCAAGATCGGCCCAGTCTCGGCCCGGTTCAATTGTGCGGTGACGTTAAGTGAACTTGATCCACCAAACAGTTACCGCATCACTGGGGAAGGCCAGGGGGGCGTTGCCGGTCATGCACGAGGTGGTGCGATCGTAAAATTGACCGCGGATGGCGCCGAGACACTTTTGTCCTATACGTTTTCGGCTCAAGTCGGTGGCAAGCTGGCACAGCTCGGAAGTAGGATGATTGACGCGACCACGAAAACACTCTCTGCCGTCTTTTTCAAGAACCTGGCAAGGGAGATCGAAGCGCAAACCCAAGCCGACCTTACTAAGCCGCAGGAAGAACCCATCACGCCCGAGGATGCGGGACGCGCCAAGCCCCTCCCCGCTCCGGCACGGCAGACGCTTTCCTCCCCGGCACCGTCAGTTGTCGCAGGCCCGAGTCGAGCCGACCGCAGGATAGCGACTACCGCGCTTGCCATCGCCGTCGTGGCTGTGCTGCTGGCTGGCCTCGCACTCAACGAACTCGGCTCGGCGCGCGGCGCACTGCCCGTTGCATACGCATCCACCGAATTCAACATTGCTGTTCAACTGCTGACCGTACTCGCCGTCGGTTATTTACTCGGTCGCAGTTCGCGTAACGCAAGCAGCGGTTAGCGGGCCAGGACTGTCTCGGCAGCGTTATCGAAGCAATGCGCTCCCGTTCCACAGCCCAGCTTCGGAAGAAACCGGCTCCAACAGTGTATTGAGGATTGTTCAATGAAAGTCAGGATCGTCAAAAAAAGCGAGATCGCCGCCGATATCCATGCATTTGAACTGGAACCCGTGGCCGGCGCCCACCTCCCGCCGTTTTCAGCAGGGGCTCACATTGACGTTCATCTCGCCATGGGATTGGTGCGCCAGTACTCCCTGTGCAACGCCCCCAACGAGACGCACCGCTATATGATCGGAGTGTTGCGAGACCCAAATTCCCGCGGCGGATCAATCGCGATGCACGCTCTGTCCGAAGGTGCTCTGATCGAAATCAGCGAACCCAAGAATCACTTTCCGCTGCATCCGGAAGCAAAGCATTCGATCCTGCTGGCAGGCGGCATCGGGGTCACCCCGATTCTTAGCATGGTCGAGTGCCTGGCACGTACCGGCATGTCGTTCGAGATGCACTACTGTACTCGCGAACCGGAACGTACAGCGTTCCGCGAACGGCTGGCCCAACCGGATCTACGGGATCGCGTAAGCCTCTATTTCGACAATGTGCCTCCCGATCAGCACATCGATCTGGCCGCCGTGCTGGCGTCCCCCGCTCCAGACACGCATGCCTATGTGTGCGGACCGGCCGGCTTCATCGACGCCGTATTGAGCACGGCCAAGGCCGCCGGCTGGAATGAGGCCAATCTGCATCACGAGCACTTCGCCGCAGCGGCGCTGCCTGCTGCCTCCAACGAGACGTTCAATGTGCAAGTGGCCAGCACTGGTGAAGTTATCTCCGTCGGACCACACCAATCTGTCCTCGCAGCCCTGGCCGCCCGCGGCTTCGACATCCCGACCTCTTGCGAGCAGGGCGTATGCGGCACCTGCCTGACCCGCGTTCTGTCCGGTGAGCCGGAACATCGCGACGTCTATCTCACCGAGGAGGAGCGCGCCGGGAATGATCAGTTCTTGCCGTGCTGCTCACGCTCCAAGTCACCGCTGTTGGTACTCGATCTATGACGGCAGTCCCTCGTATTGAGACGCTGACCAGCACCTCGCCTATTCGATCATGGTGCGGCAGACGAACCGATCGCGCAAAGCTGCGCCGCTGCCGCGACATCGTCACCCATATGTAGTTGTCCGACATCCTCGACATGAAATGGGAGGCCGCTGTCGTGCACAGCCGCCAGTGTGGCTGCAGCACCGTTCGTTCGCCGAGCCGAGTATGCAGCTTAGGGGAGTGGTTCTCGAAACGGGGCAACGCGTGCCCCGTGCCTGAATCCAGAGCGATCACGATCGGCTGCACGATCAATCGGACGATGGAGCCACCCGATTCCCCTCCGTCAGGTGACTCACTACCGGCCGCACGGAGTCAACGACCTATACGATCTCGGGCCGGTATCCCCTCGCGCGTATCGCGGGCACGCACCCTGACCAGTCCTCACGCTACTGCCCATCGGACCTCCCTCAACTAACGTCTCGATGGGTGTCCGTCGCGCTATACGCCGCAGAATGCAGTGACCTTGCGCTTTTCGATGAAGGCGGATACTCCTTCAATAAAATCATCTGTTGCCGCGCACGCCTGGAACGCTCCGAGTTCCTCGGAAAGCTGCTGCTCGAAGCTATGTGTGCACGAAGCACGCAGTAGGCGCTTGGCCTGTCCATAGGCGATCGTTGGCCCACTGCCGAGATGCATCATCAACGTATCGGTCACATGAGCCAGCTCTTCCTCTGGCACCACGCGATTGACGATTCCGATCTCCAGCGCCTTATCCGCGCTTAATGTTTCCCCGAGCAAAGCAATGCCCATCGCTCGACGCAGCCCAACAATGCGGGGTAGCGACCATGACATGCCCACATCCGGACTTGCACCAATCTGCGTATAGCCAAACGAAAATTGCACGTCGCGCGATGCGACTGCCAGATCACAGGCGAGGGCAACGCTCATCCCGGCACCGGCCACGGGACCATGGAGGCTGGCCACCACCGGCAAGGGAAGCGAGACCAGAATGGAAAGCGCCGTATTCATCGGCTCAATCATGGCCCTTGCGGTTTCCGCCGCATTGGAGAAATCTTGATGAAAGCGGCTCAGGTCGCCGCCAGC
The DNA here is from genome assembly GCF_003853415.1 of Burkholderia sp. Bp9142. GTDB lineage: Bacteria > Pseudomonadota > Gammaproteobacteria > Burkholderiales > Burkholderiaceae > Burkholderia. The sequence goes on from NZ_QTPP01000060.1 coordinate 26,095, forward strand.
CATGAATGCGCGACCTTCACCGCTGATCACAACGGCGCGGCACGTGGAATCAGTCGCAACCTCCTGGCAGCGTTGAAGAAAGCACTCTGCCAACTCCGGTGAAATCGCGTTGAGGCTGCGCGGCCGGTTGAAGCGAATGCTGGCAACGCCATTTCGCTTTTCCAACAAGACCGCAGTGTCGTTGCTTTTCATCGTTCAGCTCCGGTGGTCACTGTTGTCCTCGAATTCACTCGTACTTGTAAAAACCGCGTCCACTCTTACGGCCGAGGTATCCAGCATCGACCATTTCCTTGAGTAGCTGTGCCGGACGATATTTGGGGTCGCCAAAGCTTTGGTGAAAGACCTCCATCACGAAGAGCATCGTATCGAGACCGATCAGATCAGCGAGCGCCAACGGACCGATCGGATGATTTGCCCCAAGTTTCATCCCATTGTCGATATCTTCAGCGGTACCGAGTCCTTCTTGAAGCGCAAAGATTGCCTCATTGATCATCGGACAGAGGATGCGATTGACGGCGAAGCCCGGGCTGTTGCGCGCGACGACAAACGTTTTTCCGATCGCCGTTGCGAAGGCCTGCATCCGAGCAAGGGTTTCGTCGGCGGTTTGCAGCCCGCGAATAAGTTCAACCAAGGCCATTACTGGTACGGGATTGAAGAAATGCGTGCCGATGAAACGCTCCGGGCGCCGCGTCGCTGCAGCCAGCTTCGTGATGGAAATCGAAGACGTGTTAGTGGCGATGAGTGCGGACGGTCTTGCGATGGCATCGACGTCCTGCAGAATCCGCAATTTGAGCTGTTCGTTTTCAGTGGCGGCCTCAATCACCAAATCGGCAGCAACCAGATCTGCATAATTCGTCGAAATCTTGATCCGACGCAGCACCGCCTCCTTGTCGATTTCAGTGAGCTTTTCTTTTTTTACCAAACGCTCCAGGCTACCGGTTAGCGCTCTGAGGCCACTCGCTAAAGCAGCCTCAGAAATATCAACCATGACTACGTCGAAACCCGCGGCAGCACACACCTGGGCGATGCCGTTACCCATAGTTCCGGCCCCCACGACGCCAACGATCTTAATGTCCATGCATATTCCCTTAAATGCGCTCGAAGATGGCAGCAATGCCTTGCCCGCCACCGATACACATGGTGGCCAAGGCGTAGCGCCCACCAGTGCGATGAAGTTCGTAGATCGCCTTGGTCACGATAATTGCGCCCGTGGCACCCACGGGATGGCCCAACGAGATTCCCGAACCATTCGGGTTGACCTTGGCCGGATCGAAATCGAGTTCTCTCGATACAGCACAGGCTTGTGCCGCAAACGCCTCGTTCGATTCGATTACGTCGAGATCGCCGGTGGTGAGGCCGCAACGCTTGAGAACCAGTCGAACTGCCGGTACCGGTCCGATTCCCATGTATTCGGGCTCAACTCCTGCATGCGCATAGCCAACCAGACGCGCCAGAGGTTTTAGCCCTAACGCCACCGCCCGCGTTGCATCGGCGAGGACAACTGCGGCTGCTCCGTCATTCAGTCCAGACGCGTTGCCGGCCGTCACCGTTCCGTTCTCCCTCTGGAACACCGGCTTCATCTTCGCCAGCCCATCAAGCGTGACATCGGTGCGGACATGCTCGTCCGTATCGAACAGGACCGGCTCTTTCTTCGTCTTGATCTCCACTGGCACGATTTGCGCCGTGAAATATCCTGCCGCGATCGCGCGAGCCGCTCGCCGTTGACTCTCCAGCGCCAACTCATCCTGATCTTCGCGACTAATACCGTAACGCCTGGCAACGTTCTCCGCCGTGATTCCCATGTGAATTTGCTTCCAAGGGTCGTGGAGAATTCCGTTCATGTAGTCGACGAGACTGGAGTCGTGCATACGTGCGCCCCAACGCAAGGCCGGAACCAGATATGGGCCGCGGCTCATCGATTCGGCACCTCCACCAATGGTGATGTCGGCATCCCCCAACTTGATCGCCTGCGCAGCGGACACGATTGCCTGAAGGCCAGAACCGCACAACCGGTTGACATTGAAGGCCGGCACCTCCTTCGGGATGCCCGAATCGATCGCGGTAATCCGGCTGAGGTAGGCGTCCCGGGGTTCGGTCGGAACGACGTTGCCCATGACCACATGGCCCACTTCCGCGCGCTCGACGCCCGATCTGTGCAGCGCGGCTTGCAGCGCCACGGTGCCCAATTGGGTAAGTGGGATATCCTTCAGTGAACCGCCGAAGGTGCCAATTGCAGTGCGAGCCATTCCGATCACAACGACATCACGTTCATTCATCTCTTTACCCTTGGCCTATACCTGATCAACCTGCACTGGTCGCTGCCAATGCCGTCTCGAAATGGCGGCGTAGTTCGCGCTTGAGCAACTTTCCGCTCGGATTCTTAGGCAAGCTGTCCACAAAGACCACTCGTTTGGGAACCTTGAAGTGGGCCATATGCTGCCTGCAGTACTCGAGCACCCGACTTTCATCCAGCGCGCATCCGTTCTTGATCACGACCACGGCAAGGATCGCTTCCATCCATCGAGGATCTGGAATTCCCACCACCGCCACTTCAGAGACTTCCGGCAAGCGGAAGATCATCTCCTCCACCTCCCGGCTCGCCACATTCTCGCCGCCGGTCTTGATCATGTCCTTCTTGCGATCGACGACGGTGATGTAGCCCTCGTCGTCGACCACCGCCAGATCGCCGCTATGGAACCATCCGCCTGAAAATGCTTCTTCGGTCTTTTCCGGTGCATTGAAATACCCCGAAAGGAGCTGCGGCGAACGATGCACGATCTCGCCTACCTCACCCGGCTTGACGTCGTCCATGTTGTCGTCAACGACACGAGTTTCGACATTCAGCACCGGCCTACCAGCGGACCCTGCCTTGCGCAACTGCTCGCCAGGTTTCAGCACCGTCGCCAGCGGCGCAATCTCTGTCTGACCGTAGTAGTTCCAAAGGCGAACCTTCGGCAAGCGCCGCTGCATCTCCAGCAGAACCTCCACCGGCATGATCGATGCGCCGTAGTACCCCTTTTCAAGAGAAGACAGATCGGTTGAGTCGAAAAGTTCCGAACGCAAGAGACTGATCCAGACTGTCGGCGGGGAGAAGAATGAATTGACAGAATTGCGTTCGATCAATGGCAGGATGACGTCAGGCCGCGGCGTGCCCGTAATAACGTTGGTACACCCCAGGTAGATGGCCGGTCCAAGGAAACAGTCGAGCTGAGCGCAGTGGAAGAGCGGCAACGCATGAAGCAGCGTGTCGCTTCCTGACATCTCTCCTTCGATCGCGCAACTGACATACTCCCAGAGTACCGCGTCATGACTCAGAACAGCGCCTTTCGGTAACGATTCGGTACCGCTGGTATAAATGATCTGAGCGGGAGAACGGGAGTCGACACCAATCGAAAGGGGCTCGTCGGTGCCAGTCATCAAATCGTCGAAGGTCTCCATCTCTAGCGATGCTGCAGAAGGGCCTTCGCCAGGCAGCCAGAACGTCCGCTGAACTCTGGTATCCCTACGACCGGCCTCCAGCCCCACCTCTTCGAGCCCCGGACCGACGGCCAGCGTCTCTGCCCCAGAACTGCGCAGGATGTATGCGATCTCGTCCGCGTTCAGCATGAAATTGATCGGCACGAGGATCGCCCCAATCCGGGCAACAGCAAAGCGCATCGCGGCAAACGCATGAGAATTCCGCGACAGAATGGCGACCCTGTCGCCTTTGCCGATGCCTCTCTCGAGCAACGCATGCCCGATTCGATTGCAGATTCGATTGAATTCAGCATACGTCCACCGGACGTCGCCGCAAATGATCGCCTCCTTATCGGGAAAGCGTTGTGCCGTGCGGCGAAGAATATCGCCAATGCATTGCTGCCGGACCACGTCCGCGGCTGATCCGTCATTCTCCATTTGATGTCTCCGTGTCGTTGTTGTGATTCGGGATGTCGCTTTGCGTGTCGCAGCGATCAGTGCGTGCCGCCCGCCCAACTATTGCAACGGGCCTTCACGCCCGCATGGCGATCCTGTTCGTCGAACTGCCTCGTCGGTTGGCAGACAACCAATCGGTGAAGCGCAGCATTCCCGGCTGCAGCTCTCGCAGAGCAGTGATATCGGCCTTGTAGCCCTCGACCGCAAACCATTCGAACATCTTGAGAACGTCGGTGGGAAGCGGACGTAAAGCTCCCCGTGGAAACGGGACCGGTAGGCCTGGGTACCAGCCATGGTCCCTAAACGCTGCGACGATCTCACCTGATGTCAATTCGTCGCCGGCGATCTCATCGACTCTGCCGACAAAATACTCTGGATTGCTGAAGGCACGTGCGACCCACTTACCGATGTCGTCAACCGCGATCATCTGCAGCGGTTTTGCCCTCGGCACGTAGCTGCGCATCAATGCCATCAGTACCAGCCGCATCGGCAGCCTGATGAAATTGTCCATGAAGAAGACTGGCCGGATGATGGTCGCCGGCAAGCCAATCCGGCGAACGTGTTCTTCGATTCGCCACTTGCTTTCGAAATGCAAAACACCTGTCCCTCGGTCCGCACCTCCGACAGACGCATAGATGAAATGCTCGACACCTGAAGCCAGTGCCGCATTCGCAACGGCGATACCTCGCTTGACCTCAGTCTCCATGCCCTGGTCGGTACCTTGCATGGAATAGACGCCGTATACATCCCTGAAGGCCGCCAGTAGCGTGGTTGGATCGTCCATATTCCCAAGGACCACGTCAATGCCGCTGCTGGCGAGACGGCGGGCTACTTCAGAGTCTGGATTTCTGGAGATAGTGCGGACTTGCCATTGACCTTCCGCCGCAAGCACACGCGCCACCGCGCCGCCCTGCCGGCCCGTGGCACCAAGGACGACGACCGTTTTCGCGGACGCGTTGCGAATTACATTCATGCGATGGCGCTCCTCAAATGAGACGGCTGCTCCGGGGTGCCTCCTGCGCTCACGCTTCGCGGAAGACCGGAATAGTCCCGGACGCCGTGCGTCGGCTCCCCGCCGCCTTTAACTGACGGCCCAGTTCGGCGATGCGCCGCTCACCCTCTTCCAGCGCTGCCGCAGAGGTGTGAACCGAGTAGTAGCCAAGATGCAAGGGATGCGGATGGGGCACGGCCGAGCCCAGCACGAATACAGCACTCTCGTGAGCCGCTGCCTGCAGAATGATAGGCTCCTCACCCTGCTCGAAAATCACCATGTCACCTGCGGTGATCCGTGTGCTGGCATCAAGTTCGCCTTTGGTGAGCGCCAGCCACCCGACGGTGTGCTTCGCCGGTGGGCGGTAGACCCAACGCTCGCCAGGCTGCAGAGTGACCAAGAGGTAGTTGATCCCTTCCGGGGCGGGCACGGGGCTCGAGACATCCTCATAGGCGCCAACAATGACATAAGCGGGGCCGGCCCGCCTCATGTCCTTCGCTTCGATATAGCGACTTTCCGGTGACCCGTTCTCCAATTCCGGCGGCAATGCGAGCCAGAGTTGAACACCATGCAGGCTCGAAACGTCACCCGGGGACATTTCCTTGCCATGCCAGATGCCCCCGCCAGCCCGCATCCACTCCACACCACCATAGGCAATCGAACCTGAACCGATGGCAGGATCGTCGAAACGCACATGTCCTTCGGTGATGACCGTGACGGTGGCGACGCCAGAATGAGGGTGAATCGGAAACCCGCTATCCCCTGACATGGCCCGGATGGCAGCCTCATCTGCGTTGAAAAAATCAAGAAACACGAACGGCTTCAGGAGCTGACCAAGATCGGATGGGCTCATCAAGCGCGTGATGGGGCCACGACCATGGCCACGGGTTCGGTATACGATGCGTCTCGGCGCGACGCCTTCGTCAGTGCCGCTGCCGGTGGCGAGGCCGGGCATAGGATCCCTCCCTTCATCAAAGCTCTTCATCATCGTCGTCACGCCCCTCAGACCATCACTTTGTCAAACAGCAAGCTTTTCGATCTCGGCGGAAGCAGAAACCATAGCGGCTTCGCGAACCTCGGGGCTGACCCCAAGTCCTTCTGCACGGACGAAAGAGATGTCCGTGACACCGATAAATCCGAACAAGCCCTTGAGATAGCTCTCCTGATGATCGAGGAACGCTGTCGGATACCCTTCACTGTGGAAGCCACCACGCGACGAAGCGATGATCACACGCTTTCCGTTGACGAGCCCCTCCACGCCGTTGGGCGTGTAACGGAATGTCTTGCCAGCCACCGCCAGGCGGTCGAACCATGCCTTAAGTTGCGTAGGCAGCGAGAAGTTGTACATCGGAGCCCCAAGCACGACAACATCCGCAGCGAGAAAGTCTTCCAGCAACTTGGTGTTTCGGGCCGCTTCCCGCTTCGTTACCTCATCCTGTGGTTCTGCACCACGCAGCACCGCGAATTCGGAACCGGTAAGATGGCCGACCGGCTCGGCGGCCAGGTCGTAGTAGATGATTTCCGAAGCCGGATGAGCTTTCGACAACGAAGCAACGATTTCAGCGGTGAGCTGTCGGCTCGCCGATTGATTGCCGAGGATGCTGGAGTCGACATGCAGCAGTTTCATTGTGATTTCCTTATTTAGGCCACGCCCGATCAGACCTTCTGCAGGCGACGCGAGTCGAGGCTAAAGCGACTTGCACCTGCCGCGACCACCTGCAGTAAGCCCCCCGCGATCGCGAAGTTCTTCAGGAAGTGGATGGCTTGATTCTGGTCAGCAAAATTGTGGTGGAAGACGAATGCGGCAGCCACGGTGAAGATCGCAAGCACGGCAGCCACTGGACGGGCCTGGAAGCCAAGTAACAACATCAATCCACCGCCAACCTCGACAATAACCGTCAGTACGTAGACGAATCCAACAAGCGGCAGGTGCGCCGAGGCGATGTACGCTTGAGTTGCGGCTACGGCGCCCAGCTTCGACAGGCCGCTAGCGAGAAACAGGCCGGCGAGGAGAACCCGCCCCACTGTCGCAATCGATGAATTCCACATAGGTTGAATGTCCCAAAAGAATGATGAACTGTGTATGAGCTTATCGTTCCGGAAATCGACCGACTAGCCCCGGAATGGTGGCGTCGCAGTTGCAGATTTGGGAACACTCGGGATAGTATGAGTCGAGGGGTTAGAGCCCCGAATACGATCTACCAAACCCGAACGAGATGTGCCGAGAGAAATGCTATGGATCTAGGAGACTTGCGAACGTTTATCGAAGTGGCGGAAGCGGGGGGCGTCGCTCTCGGCGCACGGCGCCTCGGGTTGTCAAAGTCGATTGTCAGCCGTCGTCTGGCCCGGCTGGAGGAAGCACTTGGCGCACAATTGCTATCCCGAACGACGCGCGGCTCTGTCCTCACCGAGGCAGGCGCGACATTCCGCGAGCATGCCTTGCGCGCAGTAATGGAACTCGAAGCTGCACAGGAAACGCTATCGCCGGAGGCAGAGGTGAGTGGGCTGCTTCGCGTCGCTGCCCCCCTTTCGTTCGGAGTTACCCGGCTGACCCCAGTGTTCGCCGATCTCGCTCGTCAACATCCACGCCTGCGGCTCGACGCGTCGTATAGCGATCGGTTTGTCGACATCATTGGCGAAGGTTTCGACTGTGCTGTACGACTCGGATTCATGCCCGACTCGAGTCTAATTGCGCGGCAAATTTGCACGTTTCGGGGCTGGCTTGTCGCTAGCCCTGCTTACATTGCCGACCATGGCACCCCGATGACGCTCGAAGAGCTCGTGCATCATGATGCCGTACTGAAAAAAGGGGAAGTCTGGCCCTTGCGGGACCGAGGAGAAACCGTCGTCGTGCGTCCACGTGGCCGATTCACCGTCGACAGCGGCGAAGCCGTGCTAATAGCCGCTTTGGCTGGGGTGGGGATCGCTGCCCTACCGGACTTTTTGATTGCCGCGCATATCGAGCGCGGGGAGCTTGTACCGGTACTGACCAATTTTCCGGCGCCCGAAGCCGGGATGTACCTCGTGCGCGCACCTGGCGCATTTCCATCCCGCAAGGTGCGGATCCTGACCGATATGCTGATCGAACATTTTGGTCGGTCCGGATGCAACACGCTCACCTGAGCGCCGTTCGGCTTATTGATCCGGTCCATACATATCAGTGTTGTGAGTTGTAAATTCGTTTAATTAATCGGTTTTGCTGCCAGCAGTGACGAAGTGCTGCTTGAAGAGACGTTCGGATTCGCGCAAACCGTCGTCAGTGAGGATCACCGATTTCGTCTTGTTGACGGGATCGCCGATGAGGCCGCGCTCATGGAGTCGGTTGAGTGCGTCCCAATCGAAGCTCTTCCAGCCGCGGTTGTGGTCATGCAAGGTCAAATAGAGGAGCGCGAGGACGGCGTCGTCAATCGCAGCTGTGTCGATGTTCATGGCGTTCATCTCGATATCGTTTAGACCCGTGCGCAAAACCGTTCGAGGCTCGCGAGAATTTCATCGGCCGACTTGCTCCAGGCGAACGGCCGAGGATTCGCGTTATAGACGTCGAGGTAATGCCGGATCGCCTCTTCAAGTTGCCGTGTCGAGCGATGCGTGCCACGTCGAATGTACTTCTCGGTCAGCGTGGCAAACCAACGTTCCACTTGATTGAGCCACGATGCGGACGTTGGGGTGAAGTGAACCTGGAAGCGCGGATGTCGAGCGAACCAGTTTTTGATCGAAGGCGTCTTATGCGTGCCGTAGTTATCCATCACCAGATGAACCTCCAGATCAGCCGGCACGTTGGCATCTATCGTGCGCAGGAACTGCAGGAATTCGCTGCTGCGATGGCGACGGTGCAATTCTCCGATGACCTCCCCAGTGGCAATGTCCAGCGCGGCAAACAATGTGGTGGTGCCGTGGCGCATGTAGTCGTGAGTGCGACGCTCAGGAATGCTGGGCGCCAGCGGCAGTATGGGCTGCGTACGGTCCAACGCCTGGATCTGGCTCTTCTCGTCGACACACAGCACCATCGCCTTGAGTGGCGGATCGAGGTACAAGCCGACGATGTCGCGAACCTTGTCGACGAACAGCGGATCGCTCGAGAGTTTGAAGGTTTCTTGCCGATGCGGCTGCAGGCCGAAGGCTCGCCAGATTCGCGACACTGCAGTCTGCGAAAGGCTCATCTCCCGTGCCATCGTGCGCGTACTCCAGTGTGTCGCGCCCTTGGGTACGGACTCCAACGTCTTCGCAATCACGGCATCGACACGTGCGTCGTCGATCGATCTGGGCGCACCAGGACGCGGCGCGTCGAGCAGACCGTCCAGCCGATGCATCACGTAGCGCCAACGCCACTTCGGGACAGTTTGTTGCGTGACCCGCAGTTTCGCCGCGACCGTCTTGTTGTCGATGCCCTCGGCGCAGGCCAGCACGATCCGCGCTCGCAACGCCAACGCCTGCGCCGTCTTACGCCGCATCGTCAGGGCCGTGAGTTGATCGCGCTCCGATTCGCTCAACACAAGTTCCGCCTTCGGTCGTCCGCCCATCGCCGCCTCGTTGTGTTTGTGCATTCACCAAACACTACTACAGGCAGCAATTTATTCAATGAATTTCTAACTCACGACACTGACTGTTGAAATCGGGAGCAGTTAAACGAGCGTTAACGTTTTCCCAGACTAATCAAGCGGTTGCCGATAGTACGAAAACCGATATGCTTCGATTCCGCTTCAATTTCACAATTGAATCCAGTTGGATCAGGATTTCTGCAAGCGATGGGAAAGCGGAGCGCCTGACCCGGTCATAAAAATTGTGATGAATGACGAACGTTTCGACGCACGTGAAGATTGCAAGAATGGTAGAGATTGGACGAGCTTGGAAACCAAGCAGAAACGTCAATCAGCCAAAATAAAAAAATGCTATTCAGAGATACCGGTTCGAAGGAACACGGTGTTCGGCACTCACTTGAGCATCACTTTTCCCGGGGCTGCTCTGTCGCGCGAGGATTACCAGTTCCCACTTTCTCAGAACATATCGTTTTGATTGGCACGTGGGATAGCAGCTCCGACCCAGGGAGCCGAATTCTTCGCGTCGCCGACCAATTGCAGGACGTCCCAGTGCTCGACGGCTTTCCCGTCGGCATCCATCCGGTAGATATCAACGCCAGCGACTCCGGTATCGTTCGGATCATCATTGAAGAGATTAAAGAAATTCACATGCGCCCAAACATAGTCGCCAGCAGCAACAATTCGGTGAACTACGACACGAGCGTTAAGACGCTCACGCGTCACCTGACCGAAATATTTTCCGAGTGCGTCCGCGCCATCGGGGATTAGAGGATTGTGCTGAATATATTCCGGGCTGACGAGCTTGGCACTGGCCTCTTCTGATCTCTTTTGATTGATCATCAAATCGTAAAGCGCGAGGACGTTGTCCTTGTTTCGGACTGCACGACTATCACTAGTATCAACGAGCACGATCATGGGACTTCCTTTCTACGAAATTTGAGTGAATCAAATGCCTTTAGCCTAGGCCGACGATCCGAAGGCGAAGGTCGTCGAGTTCACTGTCGGGCTTCTCCCGTACAATACGGAGCATCTCTTCTGCATCCGAGCCCACCGGCGCTCGGCTCGGCGCAGGAACCGCTTCCGCCAATTCAATCACGCGCGTGGCGGCGATGACGGAATCCAGCCCCGCGCTCTGCATATTGTTAAGAGTGGAAGCAAAGGTACGGAACGCATCTTCATACAACAGGCGTTGCTCAAGGGTCATCGCGTCGGCAATGCGCGTAAGAGCCGTTGCCGTTTTCGCGGGGCCGCCGGTCTTCATATTTCCCGCGACAGCAATCACTACGTCAATGCCAAAGCGTTTGAGCTCGGCACGATAGACGTCAGCAAATACTTCCATAGCCGCCTTCGACGCGCCCGATGGCCCGTTAAAAGGAAGGGGCATGCTCGCTGTCCACGTGCTAACTTGAACTATACGGCCTCGAGCCGTCCTGAGCGCCGGCAGGAACGCGTTGATCACGGACAATGCACCGAACACGTTGACGTCAAATTCGCGCCGAATAGAATCAAGCGGAAGCACCTCAATCGGCCCGGGAGTCAAGATTCCTGCGTTGTTGATCAGGAGACCGAGGCCTGCCTCACCAAGCGCATCGGAAACGACACCGGCCCAGCCATTTACGGCCTGTTCATTCGTCAAGTCGCAGATGGTCAGGTCGACACGTCCGCCAGAGACGTCCTTTAACTCCTGGACTTCCGCGGCGGATAGCGCAGTCCCGTAGACAACATAACCCTTGGCGGCGAAGCCAAGCGCGATGTCTCGGCCAAGACCGCTGCCTGCCCCAGTGATTGCGACGGATTGACGAGAACGTTCGGAATCAGACCGCATCGGTTTGCTCCTATTCGACAAGTGAATTTTGCAGTTTCAAGTCGCCCTCGATCACTAACCATAACGTCGGTCAGTTGGCTACACTAGCCTCAAATCGTGACACGCGGTGTCGCACAATGAGGAACGTTCATGGATATCGAAGATCTGCAGACGTTTGTCGAGGTGGCAAATGCAGGCGGCGTATCGGCAGCCGCCCGCAGGCTTGGCGTCTCCAAGTCAATCGTCAGCCGGCGCTTGCTGAGGTTGGAAGAGGAACTCGGTCTTCAGCTTCTCGCCAGATCAACCCGCGGTGCTGTCCTCACCGAGGCAGGCGCCACATTCCGGGAGCATGCGGCAAGAGCGTGCTCGGAGATGGACATAGCGCGCGAAGCGATTCTGTCCGCGGGAGATGTTCGAGGTTTGCTGAGGGTCGCTGCCCCCCTGTCCCTTGGACCAACGCATCTTGCTCCGGTATTTTCGGAGCTGGCACGCAGGTACCCTCTCCTCCACGTGCATACAAGCTATAGCGATCGTTTCGTCGATATCGTAACGGAAGGTTTCGACTGTGCCGTACGAGTTGGCTATCTACGAGACTCCAACCTGATCGCCCGCCGGGTTGCATCTATTCGAGGGAAGGTCGTCGCAAGTCCAACCTACATACAGGAGCACGGCGCACCTGAAACGCCAGACGAACTCACTCGGCATCAAGCGCTACTGCAAGGCACGGAAAGCTGGCGCTTGATGGACGGCAACAAAACCATCACCGTGCACCCACAGGGTCGCTTCAAGGCCGATAACGGCGCGGCCCTGGCCGCAGCGGCTGTCGCGGGCCTGGGAATAGCGGCCCTCCCGGACTTCCTTATCGACCGCCCAATTGCGTCGGGTGCGCTGATTCCCGTCATGACACGCTATCTGCTTCCAGAGGGCGGAATGTACGTCGTCCGGCCTCGCACCCCACACCTTGCGCGAAAGATTCGTTGCCTGATCGATATCCTGCTCGAGCATTTCGGATAGCTGTATTCAGTTGAGATTTCCACCTGAGACCAGGACAGGAGTTGGGCTGGTCTCACATCGTCGCCTGCGACATCGCGCGTTCATGGAACGTAGTTGTCCTGCGCTTACCGGCCAAGTGATCACCCAGGGACATGGACAGTAATCCACGCCGCCAAGTGTTCGGCGAATCCCTCCGCCGCCGGTGAACTGAGCCGCCGCGCCGGTCGATACAACCATACCTGACGGACAATCTCCGGCTCAATGATATGGCGCATGACCAACCCGAAGGATTTGGCTAGCGGTTCCACATATGCGGGCGACAAAGTGGCCGCCAACCCAACCGAAGCTATTCCCAATGCGGTGGAAATATTCTCCACAACGTCGATCGGGGCAATCTTTTCCGACTCGGGCAAGGCCGCGTGCATGCGGGAAACATTGTGTTCGTGGTCTCTGCCAGCTGCCACCAACGCGTGACCGCGCAGATCCTGCCAATTCACCCGAGAAACGTCCGCCAGCGGATGGTTCGGCGCGCACCACAACACCCACGGGCTATCAAACAACACCGAACCATCCACGTCCCCGTCGCACGTGCGATTGGGACCAACGGCCAAATCGACATCGCCGTCCGCGACCGCTTCCACCAGCCGATCGACGGGACAATCGCGGATTCGGATCACCACGTGCGGCTGAATCTCCGCATAGGCACGGATTGCCTTCGGCAACAAGCAACTGGCCACCACCATCAGTGCAGCGATACGCACTATGCCGATCGCGCGCGCTTTAACATCAGCAGTGAGCTTCCCCTGAAATTTCGCCTTCCAAGAGGTCGTGTATAAACTCGACGGAAAGGAAGGAGATCAGGCATGTTCAAGGTACCGAAACAGGTGTACACGGCGGAGTTCAAGCTGGCCGCCGTACAGCGGGTCAAGGATGGCCAGGGCGTGGGCGTAGTGGCCCGGGAGCTGGGCATCTCTGAGCAGACGCTTCGCAATTGGGTAAAGGCCGAGGCGTCGGGCAAGCTCAACAGCGCCGGAGCGAAGCCAGTCACGCCGGAGCAAATGGAGCTTTCGCGGCTGCGAGCGGAGAACAAGCGCCTGCAGATGGAGCTTGAGATCGCAAAAAAGGCGGCAGCATACTTCGCGAAGGACCTGCTGTGAGGTATGCCTGGATCGACCGGCAGGTCGGGCAGTATCCGCCGTCGTCGCTGTGCTGGGTGCTGTCGGTCAGCGTGAATGGCTATCGCGCGTGGAAGCGCGGCGGTACGCCGGAACGAACGCGGCTGACGGACACGCAATTGCTGACGATGATTCGGACGGTGCACGCCGAGGCCAAGGGTGCATACGCCGAACGACGAACCAAGGAAGGCATGTCAAACAAGGAGATTCACCGCTGCCTGAAGCGCTATATCGTCAGGGAGCTGTACCCGCTCATTCTGGCCGACTTGGCCGATTCTGCCCGTGCTACTTGACATAGGAGCGTCAATGCCCCTACGGAAAGCTTCTTCAACAGCTTGAAGAACGAACGGGTTCACGCCACGCGCTACCAGACGCACTAGGACGCGAAGGCCGATCTGTTCGAATACATCGAAGTGTTTTACAACCGCAGTCGTCGTCATTCGTCGCTCGGCTTTGTTTCTCCGGAGCGGTTCCTTCGGGACTGGATCAAAGCTCAGCAGACCAAGGACGCCGCTGCATAACTCGGGACCATTGGAAGGCGAAAAACCGAGGGAAGCTCACTGTTCCAAACGAAAAAACAGCCATTCCATCCCGCCGGTCCAGCCGAATAGCGGTGGATGAGCGACGCCGAATTGTTTGCATTTTGTTCCGTGGTGGCGATCGGAAATGCGGCGCTAAAGTCGATATAGCTGACGGTTCGACCTCTTCCCATCCGACCAACCTCGTCACCATGATCGAGCAGTTGATGAAGCGAAGCCCCTTCGCGCGGATCGTCTTCGCCTATCCGGCTGCAAAGCGAATTGCATGAACCTCCGGCTCCATGCCCTTCGCACCAAGATCTATCCGATTATTCAGACAAGCTTCACGAGTGTTCATCAAATATCGACATATAGAAGAGTAGTTTTGCCAAAAATGCTATCGGCAGCATTCCTGCCATTTTTCGAGAAAAATAGGAGAATTGAAATGAACGCGTCCCACCCGTGAACGTGAGAGCAGAAGCAGGAGGTGGATCCTCGCGGGCCAACGGCA
>NZ_QTPP01000061.1 GCF_003853415.1 Burkholderia sp. Bp9142
GCGCGATTGAGCGCGCCCATGTCCGAGAACGGGTGGATGTGGTGCGCGGCGTCGAGCGCGCGGTATTCGGCGGTCGTCCGCGCGGCGGCGGCTTCGTTTCGTTCGGTCATGTTTGCTCCGCGAGTCGGTGCCGCACGCTCACACGTGCAGCAGCAGATGACGGCGTTCCCACGAGCTGATCACGCGGAAGAACGCTTCGTATTCGGTTTCCTTCAACGCCAGGTACGCCTTCACGAACTTGTCGCCGAGAATGCCGGCGAGCGGCGTGCATGCGGCCATCAGCGAGATGCCCTCCTCGAGATTGCGCGGCAGCTGGTACGGCAGGTCGTAGCCGTCGGACGCAATCGGCTCGGTCGGCGCGAGCTGCTGCGTGAGACCGAGATAACCGGCCGCAAGCGTCGCCGCGAATGCGAGGTACGGGTTGCAATCGACGCCCGGGATCCGGTTCTCGATGCGCCGCGCGACCGGCGTCGACTGCGGGATGCGGAACCCGACCGTGCGGTTGTCGTAGCCCCACTGCACGTTGATCGGCGCGGCCATGAAACGCGACAGGCGGCGATACGAGTTGATGTACGGCGCGAAGATCGGCATCAGCGCGGGCGTGTATTTCTGCAGTCCCGCGAGATAGCTGTGGAACATCGGTGACACGACCCCGCCTTCGTCGGCGAACAGGTTGTCGCCGGTGCGCGCATCGGCGAGGCTCTGGTGGATGTGCATCGCGGAGCCCGGCTCGCCTTCCATCGGCTTGGCCATGAACGTCGCGTACATGTTGTGCCGCAGCGCCGCCTCGCGCACCGTGCGCTTGAACAGGAACACCTGGTCGGCGAGCGACAGCGCGTCGCCGTGCACGAAGTTGATCTCCATCTGTGCGGCGCCGACCTCGTGGATCAGCGTCTCGATGTCGAGGCCCTGCATCTCGCAGTACTCGTAGATGTCCTCGAACAGCGGATCGAACTCGTTGACGGCCTCGATCGAATACGACTGGCGGCCCGTCTCCGCGCGGCCCGTGCGCCCGACCGGCGGACGCAACGGCAGGTCGGGATCGGCGTTCATGTCGACCAGGTAGAACTCGAGCTCGGGCGCGACGACGGGCTTCCAGCCCTTCGCCTTGTACAGGTCGAGTATGTGGCGCAGCACATAGCGCGGCGAGATCTCGACCGGCGAGCCGTCGAAGTGCACGCAGTCGTGGATCACCTGCGCAGTCGGGTCGACCGCCCACGGCACCAGGCAGATCGTCGACGGATCAGGCACGCACACCATGTCGGGATCGGTCACGCCGGTCAGCGTGCCGTCCTCCGGATAGTCGCCGGTGACGGTCTGCACCATCACGGCCTGAGGCAGGCGCATCGATTCGCCGGATTCGAATTTGTTGCGCGGAATGATCTTGCCGCGCGCGATGCCGGCCATGTCGGGAATGATCGCCTCGACTTCGGTGATGCGGTGCTGACGCAGGAATTCGCTCAGTTCGGGTTGCATGATCGGCCTCGTTCAGTCGACGTCGGATGCGGCAGGCGACGGCATGGTGCCGCCGGCCGCATGAATGCGGTGTGTCATGCGCGCGCGGCACGCCGCGCCGAATGCCGCGAAGATGTCGCGCGACAGCGGCTGTTCCGCGAAACGCCATTCGGGGTGCCACTGCACACCGAGCGCGAACGCGCGCGCGCCGCGTACGCTGACGGCCTCGATCAGCCCGTCGGGCGCGCTCGCTTCGACCGCGAGCCCCGCGCCGAGCCGCGCGATGCCCTGGTCGTGCAGCGAATTGACCATCGCGTCCTGCGCGCCGCGCGCGACCCGTTGCAGCAAGCCGTCCGGCGCGAGCTGCACGCGGTGCGCTGGGCCGTACTGCCGCTCGAGCGGATCGCCGTCGCGCTCGCGATGATCGTGGAAGCCGGGGCTCGCATGCAGCCGCTGATGCAGCGTGCCGCCATACGCGACGTTCAGCTCCTGCATGCCGCGGCAGATCGCGAGCACCGGCACGCCCGCGTCGATCGCCGCGCGGATCAACGGCAGCGCGGTCGCGTCGCGCGCGGGGTCGTGCAGCGTGTCGGGCGTACTCGCCGGGCCGCCGTAGTGATGCGGCTCGACGTTCGAATAGCTGCCGGTCAGCAGCAGCCCGTCGATCGACGCAACGATCGCGTCGACCGGCTGCCGCGCTCCCAGCGCGGGCAGCACGAACGCGAGCGCGCCGGCGCCGTCGACCAGCGCGACGAGATACTTCTCGCCGGCCGTATGGTTCGGATGGGCGCCGCGCAGCATGCGGTCGGCAGTGACGGCTACGATCGGGCGCGGTCGCATGATCGCCTCCGCGATAAGCGCGCGACGCGTGCGGACGCGCGCAACGGTGGAAGCCCGCGGTGGCGCGACACGCGCCCATGCGCGATCGTGCCGCGCGGACGGTGCGGCAACAGTCGGTGCGGCCCGATGCGAAAGAGGAGAAGGACGCTAGGGCAACAATGACGCGCTGCCGTCGCACTGCACCGCGCTGAATACGTGCGCGGCCACCAGGTTGAAGCGGCGCAGGCCGCAATGGGACACAGCGAAGAAACGAGGCTCGCGTATGAGGGCGGCGCGCGTGCCGCGATCAGCATGCCGGATCGGCCCGGCCTGAGGCGGCGCGCCCGCCGACGGACTTCGGGTCCGGCGTATCGAAGGGCTGGCGGCTTTCACGATCGTACTCGACTGACTGATGAAGGCAGGACACGTGTCGCTATGAAGCGGAGGCGGCAATGCCGCGCGGCGACACGTCGGCAAGGTGTCTCGCAACGGATTCCGGCTCGGTGCGGCGCTGATCGACGCCGTCGCCGCCGCTGCGCGCGTGACAACTTCCTGACATTCAGCTTATATCACCTGAAAATTGCGTCAAATTTTCAGGTGTCGATCCCGACATCGATCAGACGAAAAGAACGGCATCGGCCGGCCGGGTCGATGCCGTTTTGTGCGCTGCGCCGGCGTGCGCACTGCGCGCCGGCGGCCGTGGCGCGCGCAGCGTGCCGACGGATCAGCGATGTGCGAGCGCGGTTTCGACGAGCGTCCGCAGCAGCGGCACGATCCGCGCGGCACGCGCTTCGTCGTACGCGTACGGACGCGTTTCTTCCATGTAGGTGATCTGCGACAGTTCGAGCTGCACGGCTTCGACGCCGGTGGCGGGCACGCCGTAGTGACGCGTGATGTAGCCGCCCTTGAAACGCCCGTTCGCGACGGCCATATATCCGCCGTGCGCGGTCACGCATGCGGCGAGCGCTTCGGCAAGGCCGGGCGCGGCGCTCGCGCCGCTCGACGTGCCGAAGTTGAAGTCAGGCAGGCGGCCTTCGAAGAAACGCGGCACGTGCGAGCGGATCGAATGCGCTTCCCACACGAGCACACGGCCGTGCTCGCGCTTCAGGCGCGCGATCTCGCCTTGCAGCGCGTCGTGATACGGGCGCCAGTAGCGGTCGCGGCGGCGCATGATCTCGTCGTTGCCGGGCAGCGCATTCGCCGGATACAGCGGCGCCTTGTCGAACGTGTCGACCGGCACGAGCCCGGTCGTGTCCTGCCCCGGGTACAGGTTCTCGTTGTCGGGCGGACGGTTCAGGTCGACGACGTAACGCGCGTGCGACGGCACGAGGATCGATGCGCCGAGCGTCGCCGCGAACCCGTACAGCCGCTCGAGGTGCCAGTCGCAATCGTCGACGAAGCGCGCGTCGGGCGTCATCGTCGCGGCGATGTCGTCGGGGATGTGGGTGCCTGCGTGCGGAATCGAGATCAGCAGCGGCAACGTGCCCTGCTTCAGCGTGAATACAGCCGGTTGTTCAGTCATGTCGCATCACCGTAAGAGTCTTGCCGGCGCACGCGCGCGGCGTGCGCCGGGTGCCGCGCGTCAGCGCAGCAGTTGCGCCAGCGCGGCGCGATAGTCGGCATACGCGAGCGCTTCGTCGCGATGGCGGCGGCCGCTCACGACGCGTTCGCCGCCGGTGTAGACGTCGCGCACCGGCGTGTCGCCGTGCTCCGCGAACACCGCGCCCGACAGCCAGGCTGCGCTGCCGTGTTCGGCGATCGCCGGATGGTCGGGATCGAGCACGAGCCAGTCGGCGCGGCAACCTTCGCGCAGCGCACCGATGCGCCGCCCGCTGGCCTGCGCGCCGCCCGCGAGCGACGCATCGAACAGCCGGTCGGCGACCTGCGCCTGCGTGTCGCTCGCGAGCACGTTGCGCGCGCGATGCACGAGCCGCTGCCCGTATTCGAGCAGCCGCAGTTCCGAGCGCCAGTCGACCGAGGCGTGGCTGTCCGAGCCGACGCCGATCACGCCACCCTGCGCGAGATAGTCGACGGCCGGGAACACGCCGTCGCCGAGGTTCGCTTCGGTGGTCAGGCACAGGCCGGCCACCGCGCGGCGCTTCGCGAGCGCGGCCGTTTCGGCCGCATCGACGTGCGTCGCGTGCACGAGGCACCAGCGCGCATCGACGTCGAAGCGATCGAGCAGCCATTGCACGGGACGCGCGCCGTAGGCCCGCACGCAATCGTCGACTTCGGCCGTCTGCTCGGCGATGTGAATATGCACCGGCGCGTCGTCGGGCAGGCCTTCGAGCAGCACGCGCAGCCCGTTTTCGGACACCGCGCGCAGCGAATGCGGCGCGACGCCGTAGCGCAGGCCGCCGTGCTCGGGCGCGACGCGGCGCATCGAGTCGAGCAGTTCGAGCAGGCCGTCCGGCGTGTTGATGAAGCGGCGCTGGTCATCGCGCGGCGGCTTGTTGCCGAAGCCGGCGAACTGGTACGACACGGGCAGCATCGTGATGCCGATGCCGGCCGAGCGCGCCGCGTCGATCACGCGCGTGCCGAGTTCCGCGATCTGCGGATAGCGCGAGCCGTCCTGCGTGTGATGCACGTAGTGGAATTCGCATACCGACGTGTAGCCGCACTTGAGCATCTCGACGTACAGCCAGCGCGCGATCGCCGCGAGCGCGTCGGGCGTGATCTTCAGCGCGAAGCGGTACATCAGGTCGCGCCAGCTCCAGAAGCTGTCGGCGGGATTCGCGCGGTATTCGGTGAGCCCCGCCATCGCGCGCTGGAACGCGTGCGAATGCAGGTTCGGCATGCCGGGCAGCACGGGCCCGGCCGCGCGCGCGACGCCTGCCGGCGCATCGGTGTCGGGCGTCACGTCGGTCAGCGTGCCGGCCGCGTCCCAGCGCAGCAGCACGTTGCGGCGCCAGCCGTCGGGCAGATAGGCATGGTCCGCGAACAGCGTCATTTCGGTCATGGTGAGTCTCGTCTCTTGCAAGGCTAGCCGTTCATCCGGCGAAACACCGTCGCACCGCCGCGCACGACCTGCTCACACAGCGGCCGGCCGATCCAGTAAGCGAGCTCCGACAGCGAGCCGACCGACCAGGCCGCGAAATCGGCCTGGCGACCGATCTCGAGCGCACCGTGGCGATCCGCGCGGCCGAGCGCCGCGGCCGCATGGCGCGTCACGCCCTGCAGCACCTCGGGCACCGTCATCCGGAACAGCGTGCAGCCCATGTTCAGCGTCAGCAGCAGCGATTCGAGCGGCGACGTGCCGGGGTTGTGGTCGGTCGCGAGCGCGATCGGCACGCCGTGCTTGCGCAGCAGCTCGATCGGCGGCAATTGCGTTTCGCGAATGAAGTAATACGCGCCGGGCAACAGCACGGCGACCGTGCCGGCTGCCTTCATCGCCTCGATGCCGGCTTCGTCGAGAAATTCGAGGTGGTCGGCGGACAGCGCGCGATAGCGCGCGGCAAGCGCGGTGCCGCCCGCGTTCGACAACTGCTCCGCGTGCAGCTTCACCGGCAGGCCGCGCCGCGTCGCGGCCTCGAACACGCGCTCGGTCTGCGCGAGCGAAAAGCCGATGCGCTCGCAGAACACGTCGACCGCGTCGACGAGCCCTTCGTCGGCGAGCGCCGGCAGCATCCGTTCGCACACTTCGTCGATATAGTCATCCGCGCGGCCCGCGTATTCCGGCGGCAGCGCGTGCGCGCCGAGGAACGTCGTGTAGACCGTGACCGGAAAGCGCTCGCCGAGCTGGCGCGCGACGCGCAGCATCTTGCGCTCGCTCGCGAGGTCGAGCCCGTAGCCCGACTTGATCTCGATCGCGCTCACGCCTTCGGCGAGCAGCGGCTGCAGGCGTGCGGCGGCCTGCACGAACAGCGTCGTCTCGTCGGCCGCGCGCGTCGCGCGCACCGTCGACACGATCCCGCCGCCCTGCCGCGCGATTGCCTCGTAGCTGACGCCGGCGAGGCGCTGCGCGAACTCGTCGGCGCGCGTGCCGCCGTACACGAGGTGCGTGTGGCAGTCGACAAGGCCCGGCGTCACCCACGCGCCGTGCAGGTCTTCCCGCTGCCAGTGTGCGTAACCGTGCGGCAGCGCGGAAAATGCGCCCAGCCACACGATCGTGCCAGTTTCGTCGACGGCGATCGCCGCGTCGTCGATCGTTTCGTCAGGGTGGCCGTGCGGACACAGCCTCAGGTGATGCCAGACAGTCGGTTTCATGCGTTCAGTCTCGTTCGCCGACGGCGAGCGACACGGCGAGCAGCGCGCCGCCTCCGCTCACGACGACGTCAAACGCACGCCGCGGCCCGTCGAGCCGCAGCGTGTCCATTTCCTGCAGTGTGTAGTGCGCGCCGTCGATCCCGATGCCGACCGCGCCGGCCGCGCAGAACAGCAGCACGGTATCGGCGCGCTCGACGCGGTGCGTGCCTTCGGGCCACACGTCGACGCTCCCGCGTGCGGCCGAGCGGCGCGTCATCAGGTTGAAGTCGCGCGTCGCGCCGTCGTGCAGCGTCGCGTCGATCGGCGTTTCCCCGGCAAAATCCGCACGGGCGAGCGACGCGTCGAGCACATGGCGCGCACCGCCCGCTTCCGCGAGCGTCATGCCCGCGCCGGACAGCAGCACGAGCGTGCGGTCGACGCCGTCGAAACGCGAGAACGGCCCGGGTGCGCCGACGTCCGCAACGCTCACGCGCCACGCGAACGCATCGAGCGCGGCGCCCGGCGGCGCCCCGAAGGACGTCCCCTCGGGGGAAAATGCCGCGATTTCGCGCGTCACGCCGCCGCCGTTCTTCCACGGCGACGCAACGAGATCCGCCGCGCGGATCAGCGTTGCGTGCACCGGCGCCTGGTCGAGCGCCGTCATGCTCAGCGGCCGAGCATCGGCAGCTTCAGGCCGGCTTCGCGGGCCGTCTGCTGCGCGAGTTCGTAGCCGGCATCCGCATGGCGCATCACGCCCGTCGCCGGATCGTTCAACAGCACGCGGCCGAGACGCTCGTGCGCGTCGGCGGTGCCGTCCGCGACGATCACGACGCCCGAGTGCTGCGAGAAGCCCATCCCGACGCCGCCGCCATGGTGCAGCGACACCCACGATGCGCCGCCCGCGGTGTTCAGCAGTGCGTTCAGCAGCGGCCAGTCGCTCACGGCGTCCGAGCCGTCCTTCATCGATTCCGTCTCGCGGTTCGGGCTCGCGACCGAACCGGTGTCGAGGTGGTCGCGGCCGATCACGATCGGGGCCTTCAGTTCGCCGTTCTTTACCATCTCGTTGAACGCCTGGCCGAGGCGATAGCGATCCTTCACGCCGACCCAGCAGATCCGTGCCGGCAGGCCCTGGAACGCGATGCGCTCACGCGCCATGTCGAGCCAGTTGTGCAGGTGCGGATCGTCGGGGATCAGCTCCTTCACCTTCTGGTCGGTCTTGTAGATGTCTTCCGGATCGCCCGACAGCGCGACCCAGCGGAACGGACCCTTGCCTTCGCAGAACAGCGGGCGGATATAGGCCGGCACGAAGCCCGGGAAGTCGAACGCGTTCTCGACGCCCATTTCCAGCGCCATCTGGCGGATGTTGTTGCCGTAGTCGAGCGTGGCCGCGCCGCGCTCCTGCAGCGTCAGCATCGCGCGCACCTGGACGGCCATCGACTGCTTCGCGACCTTCACGATGCTTTGCGGATCGACCTTCTGCGCCTCGCGCCATTGCGCGACGGTCCAGCCTTGCGGCAGATAGCCGTTGATCGGGTCGTGCGCGCTCGTCTGGTCGGTCACGCAATCCGGCGTGACGCCGCGCTTGACGAGTTCCGCGAACACGTCGGCCGCGTTGCCGAGCAGGCCGACCGATACCGGCTTGCCGGTGCGCTTCGCTTCGTCGATCATGCCGAGCGCTTCGTCGAGCGTCGTCGCCTTCTTGTCGACGTAGCGCGTCTTCAGGCGGAAGTCGATGCGCGTCTCGTCGCACTCGACCGCGATCATCGAGAAGCCGGCCATCGTCGCGGCCAGCGGCTGCGCGCCGCCCATGCCGCCCAGGCCGCCCGTCAGGATCCAGCGGCCCGACGGGTCGCCGTTGAAGTGCTGGTTCGCGACCGAGAAGAACGTTTCATAGGTGCCCTGCACGATGCCCTGGCTGCCGATGTAGATCCAGCTGCCGGCCGTCATCTGGCCGTACATCATCAGGCCCTTGCGGTCGAGCTCGTGGAAGTGGTCCCAGTTCGCCCAGTGCGGCACGAGGTTCGAGTTCGCGAGCAGCACGCGCGGCGCATCCTTGTGCGTGCGGAACACGCCGACCGGCTTGCCCGACTGGATCAGCAGCGTTTCGTTTTCCTCGAGATCCTTCAGCGACGCGAGAATCTGGTCGTAGCATTCCCAGTTGCGCGCCGCGCGGCCGATGCCGCCGTACACGACGAGCGCATGCGGATGCTCGGCGACTTCCGGATCCAGGTTGTTCTGGATCATCCGGTAGGCCGCTTCGGCCAGCCAGGTCTTGCAGGTTTTCTCGCTGCCGCGCGGTGCGCGGATCGTGCGCGTCGGATCGAGGCGGGGATCGATGTGTTTCGGATGGTTCATGACGACTGCTCCCGAGGGAAAGTGAATATCAATAGGAATCAGAAATGCCCGGTGAAGCGATAACGGCTGCCGGGGTGCCACAGATTCGCCACCGAGGCGACGACGCCCTGCGACCAGGTGCGCCGATGTAAAACCAGACACGGCTCGACGTCGTCCATCCGCAGCTGCTCGCGCCGCTCGGGCGCCGGAGCCGCCGCTTCGATCCGGTACTCGACGCGCTGCAGCGGCGCCGCGCGCATCAGGTACAGGTTCGGCGTCGTGTTCGTGAAGTCCTGCTCCGCATAATCCGGCGCGACCGCCGGATTCACCCACCGTTCTTCGAGCTGGACGGGTTCGTCATTCTCGAAGTGCAACACCTGCGAATAAAACAGCTTCGCGCGCACGGCCACCTGCATCTCGTCCGCGAGCGCCTCGTCGGCCCGGATCGTCTCGAGGCCGAGCACGCTGGCGCGGTACGCATGCCCGCGGGCATCGACCTCTTCCGAGATGCTGCGGATCGCGACGAGCGTCGACTCGTACTTCGGCCGCGCGACGTAGGTGCCGGCGCCCTTCATGCGCGTGAGCACCTGCTCGGCCGTCAACTCGCGCAACGCGCGGTTGACGGTCATGCGCGCGACCTTGAACTCGCGGGCCAGTTCGTTCTCGGAGGGCACCTGGTCGCCCTCCGCCCACTCGCCGGCGTGAATGCGGCCCAGGATGAAATCCTTGATCTCCTGGTAGACCGGCGCGCTCATGGGCTTACTGTTCCGAGGCGAACGAGAACGGCGCGACCTTCGCGAACGCGCGCTCGCCGACGAGCGTCGCGATCACGGCGATGTCCGGTGCGAAGTAGTGGTCGAGCTCGTAGTGCGCAACCTTGCCGCGGATCGTTTCCATCACGGGCGCGAGCTTCGGGCTCGTGTGGTACGGCGCGCGCAGGTCGACACCCTGGGCGGCGGCCAGCAGTTCGATCGCGAGGATGTGCTTCGTGTTGTCCGCGATGTCGGCGAGCTTGCGTGCGGCGAACGTCGCCATCGACACGTGGTCTTCCTGGTTCGCCGAGGTCGGCAGCGAGTCGACCGACGCCGGGTGCGCGAGCGTCTTGTTTTCCGATGCCAGCGCGGCGGCCGTCACGTGGGCGATCATGAAGCCCGAGTTCACGCCGCCGTCCTTCACTAGGAACGGGGGCAGGCCCGACAGCGTCGCGTCGATCAGCAGTGCGATGCGGCGCTCGGCCAGCGCGCCGATTTCCGATGCGGCAAGCGCGAGGTTGTCGGCCGCGAATGCGACGGGTTCAGCGTGGAAGTTGCCGCCCGACAGCACTTCGCCGGTATCCGGGAAGATCAGCGGATTGTCCGACACGGCGTTCGCTTCGATCAGCAGCACGTCGGCCGCGTGGCGCATCTGGTCCAGGCATGCGCCCATCACCTGCGGCTGGCAGCGCAGGCTGTACGGATCCTGCACCTTGTCGCAGTCGCGGTGCGACTGGTTGATCGGCGAGCCTTCGAGCAGGTCGCGGTACGACGCGGCCGCGTCGATCTGGCCTTGATGGCCGCGCAGTGCGTGGATGCGTGCGTCGAACGGCTTCACCGAGCCGGCTGCCGCGTCGACCGACAGCGCACCCGCGACGAGCGCGGTGCGGTACAGGTCTTCGATCGCGAACATGTTGTCGAGCGCCAGCGCCGTCGACGCCTGCGTGCCGTTCAGCAGCGCCAGGCCTTCCTTCGCCTGCAGCGTGAGCGGCGCGAGGCCCGCGACGCGCAGACCGTCGAGCGCGCTCGCGCGCTCGCCGCGGATGAACACTTCACCGACGCCGAGCAGCACGGCCGACATGTGCGCGAGCGGCGCGAGGTCGCCCGATGCGCCGACCGAGCCCTTCACCGGGATCAGCGGCAGCACGTCGGCGTTGAACAGCGTGATCAGCGCGTCCATCACCTCGCGGCGGATGCCCGAGTGGCCGCGGCCGAGGCTCGACAGCTTCAATGCCATCAGGAGGCGCACCGACGAACGCGCCATCGGCTCGCCGACGCCGACCGCATGCGACAGCACCAGGTTCTTCTGCAGCAGCTCGAGCTGATCGTGCGGGATGTGCGTGCTGGCCAGGCGGCCGAAGCCCGTATTGATGCCGTAGGCCGGCTCGCCCTTTGCCGCGATGTCGGCGACGGCCTTCGCGCCGGCGTCGATCTTCGCGAAGCTCGCCGGGTCGAGCTTGAGCTGTACGGATTCGCGAGCGATCTTGCGCAGTTGCGGGAGGGTCAGGTGGCCGGGGGTCAACGTAATCATGTGAGCAATCCTGTCTAGACAAGTTCGGGATGAGTTGCAGTGTAGCCACTGGAACTTGTCTAGACAACCCCGTTTTTCATGATTTCGACTCGGGAGTTTCCCTGATGCCCGGCGCGGCCCGCCGGACCGGCCCGGCAGGCAGGGTAATTAACATATGTTGCAAATATTTTGTTTTTGGCAACATACGAATCCTCACTCCCCTGCAACCTGCCTCTGGAGACCTGCCATGACCATCCCGCCCCGGTTGACCGCCCTGTCCGGCCGCAGCCTGCTCGTCGCCGCCTGCGCGCTCGCGTGCGGCACGTCGCTCGCCGCCGAGCCGCTGTCCGGCACGCTCGAGAAGATCCGGCGGGCCAACCTGATCTCGATCGGCCACCGCGAGACGTCGGTGCCGTTCTCCTATGTCGACGCGAGCGGCAAGGTGGTCGGCTTCTCGCAGGACCTGTGCGACCGCGTGATCGCCGCGGTGAAGGCACGCACCGGCAAGCCCGACCTGCAGGTGCGCTTCATTCCGGTCACGTCGCAGAACCGCACCCCGCTGGTGCAGAACGGCACCGTCGATCTCGAATGCGGAGTGACCACCAACCTCGCCGCGCGCCACGCGCAGGTCGCGTTCTCGAGCACCTTCTTCGTCGCGACGACACGCCTGCTCACGCGCACGAGCTCGGGCATCCGCGACTTCCCCGATCTCGCCGGCAAGACGGTCGTGACCAACCAGGGCACCACGTCCGAGCGCCTGCTGCGCAAGATGAACGAGGAAAAGAAGATGAACATGCAGATCATCAGCGCGAAGGACTACGGCGAAGGACGCCTCACGCTCGAATCGGGCCGCGCGGCCGCCTACATGATGGACGACGTGCTGCTCGCCGGCGTGCGCCAGCTCGCGGCGAAGCCGGCCGACTGGACGATCGTCGGCACGCCGCAATCGTCGGAGGCGTACGGGTTCATGCTGCGCAAGGACGATCCGCAGTTCAAGGCGCTCGTCGACGGCGTGCTCGTGCAGTTGATGAAGCGCGGCGAGATCAATGCGCTGTACGACAAGTGGTTCATGAAGCCGGTGCCGCCGAAGGGGCTCGCGTTCGACTTCCCGATGAGCGACGTGATCAAGGCGCGCTACGCGGCGCCGAACGACGCGCCGCTCGAGTGAGCGGCGCGTGCTGACACAGGCTCAGCGCCTCCACGCGACGCACGCCGCGTAGCCGGGCGCCGCGTCGAACCAGCCCGCGTCGAACGCGGCCACGCCGGCGGCCGGCGCGGCCGGCTCGACGATCGTCGTCGCGGGCGTCGCCGCATCGCGCGGCGGCACGACCGCGAATGCGCGCAGCCCGCCGACGATGCCGGTACCGAGCGCCTTCAGCAGCGCCTCCTTCGCGGACCACACGCGCATGAACGCGTCGGCACGCGCGGCGAGCGGCAGGCCGTCGAGATACGCGGCCTCGGCGGCCGCGCACACTTCGCGCGTCAGCGCGCGCCAGTCGGTCAACCGGTTGCAGCATTCGATATCGACGCCGACGCGCCCCGTACCTGTCCATGCGACGAGCGCATGATCGCCCGCGTGCGACACGTTGAAATCGAGCGTCGCGCGGTGCGCGGGATCCAGCGACGGCCGTCCCGATTCGTCGACGACGATCGCGATGTCCCGCGGCGCGACACCGAGCGCCGCACCGAGCACGTCGCGCAGCGCGGCGCGCGTCGCGGCACCGCGCACCGCATCCTCGTGCCGCAGGTAGCGCCCGGCACGCGCGCGCTCGGCGTCGCTCAGTGCCGCGTAAGCGGGCGACGCGAGCGGCACGCGCCAGTCGAAATCGATGCGCGCGACCTGCACGCCGGCACGCGACGCGGCCGGCGGCACCTCGAGCCGGTGCACGCGCCACGCGCGGGACAGGTCGGCGGGAATCTCGGAATCGGACGGAATGGGCATCGGCACGCAGCAGCCAGTCGAATCAAACGTCCGATGTTAATCGATCGCGCGGAACGAAGACCGACACGTCGCGGCCGCGATTGTCGGCAGCGGCAGCCGGCGCGGCCGCTTCGGCGATACAACGGCCTGGCCGCGCATGCGGGCGAGGTCACCCGTGCGCGACCGCACCTGGCATGCCGCTACCCGCCAGTCTCGCCCGCTGCGCCGGATGGCGCGCGTGGACGCTGCCGGGCGGATCGGCCTGCAGCGCGCCGTGCTGCAGCCAGTACAGCGCGACGGGCCACAGCGTGTCGGTGAAGCGGCTGTGGAAGAACGCGAAATGGCCGATCTCGTCAGCGCCGATGTCGCGCGGCGCGATCCGCAGGTGCGTGACGTCGCTGCCCGTGTAGTAGCCGACCAGCCGTTCGATCGCGTCGACCGTGCCGAACCCGTCGTCGTCGAGGCCGATCGCGAGCATCGGCGCCGACAGCCGCGCGAAGCGGGCCGGCAACGCGGCGCGGCTCGCCGCGGTTTCGGCGAGCGGGCCGTGTGTGTAGGCGTCCTCGAAGCGCGGTTGCGAGCGCACCCACGACAGCGCGACGCCGCGCGGCGTGTCTTCCATCCAGCCGAGCCGCTTCGCGGGCACGTAGCCGAACACGGCCGCGAGCGCCGGCATCGCGACGTGCCACTTCCACCACATGCGCCGCCGCTCTTCCGGCCGATAGTCGCGCCAGTACGCATACTGCGCGCCGACGGTCACCACGTGACGCACGCAAGCGTTCGACGCCGCAAGACCGAGCACGCAGCCGCCGATGCTGTGCGCGACGACGTCGAGCGGCTGGCCCGGAAACGCGTCACGCGCGTAGTGCAGCGCGGCCTCGCAATCGAGCCGCCCCCAGTCGAGCCAGTTCGCGCGCAGCGTCGCGAGCCGCGCGGGGCGCGAGCCGCCGATCCCGCGATAGTCGTAGACGAGCACGTCGCGCCCCTGCGCGAACAGCCAGGCCGCGAAGCGGAAGTAATAGTCGCAGCGCACCGACGTCGCACAATTGACGATCGTCACGGGCCGCACGGCGCCGCCGCCGCGATGCTGCCACACGTAGCCGCGCAGCACGTAACCGTCGGCCGCGCTCAGCGTCACGGGCTCCGGCGGCAACGCGCCCGCCGGGCGCTCGGCCGCCTGCTGCGTCGCGCGCGTGCCGCGCACGGCCCCGCCTGCTTCGTTCGAAATCGTCATCCTGTCTCCTGTACGGCACTGCATGCCCCGGCGCCTACCCGATCGGCCAGCCTCCATTGAACTTGACGCGCCCGGCGTTCTCAACCAATCTTGCTACTCCGTTCGCATGAGCCCTACGCATGTCAACGCCGCTCGTCCGTCTCCCTTCGCTGGACCTCGTGCGCGGCTTCGTCGCCGTCGGCCGCCGCATGAGCATCACGCTCGCCGCGCAGGACCTGTGCGTCACGCAATCGGCGGTCAGCCGCCAGGTGCATGCGCTCGAAGCGCATCTCGGCGTCGCACTGCTGCAGCGCGGCTATCGCAAGATCGCGTTCACGCCGGAAGGCGAGCGGCTGTTTCGCGCCGCGGATGCGGCGCTGCTCAGCCTGCAGGACACGGTCGCGTCGCTCGCCGCCGCGCGCGAGCGCCAGCCCGTCACGATCACCGCGAGCATCGGCGTCACCGCGCTGTGGCTGCTGCCGCGACTCGGGCGCCTGCAGGCGCGCCTGCCCGACATCGACTTGCGCGTCGCCGCGAACGACAAGGTACTCGATTTGCGCGCGGAAGGCATCGACCTCGGGATCCGCTACTGCCCGCGCGAGCGCGCGCCGGCCGGCGCCGTGCGCCTGTTCGACGAGATCGTCGTGCCGGTCGCGCACCCCGCGCTGGCCACCCGGCCCGTCACCGACGCGGCCGTGATCGCGGATCACGTGCTGCTCGAATTCGACGGCCCGCCGCAAGCGCAACTGCAGTGGCGTGCGCACCTGCAGGCAGCCGGGCTCGGCGACGCGCGCCCGAAGGGCGTGCTGCGCTTCAACCAGTACGACCAGGTGATTCACGCCGCGATCGCCGGCCAGGGCGTCGCGCTCGGAAGGCTCGCGCTCGTCGCGCCGATGCTCGCGGACGGCCGGCTCGCGGTGCTCGGCCCGCACTCGCAGGCGTTGTCGGATGCCTATGGCTACTGGCTGTTCCGGCACGATCCGGCACCGCGCCGTGAAGTCGCCGACGTGCGCGACTGGATTCTCGCGGAAGCGGCCGAGTGCGATGCGGCGATGCGCGCGTACGACGTGGCGCAGCGGTAGGCCGGGCGCGATGTTCCGCGTCGGGCCGGTGCCTGCGCGGTAATGCGCGCCGGATCGCGCCTCCGGCACGCGATGCTAAGGTGTGCCGGTTCCGCCGCAACCTCGCTGCCGATACGCCCCTGCCTGCGTCGCGGCGGCGCTCAGGCTCCGCCGGCCTCGCAGCCATTCCGCATCGCATTCCCGACACGCATGCGAACCCGACCGAATGATCGCTTGAGCGCCCCCGGCACCGGATCGTCTAATCGGATCGAACGCGGCCGTCGCGCCGCACGCATTCATCCGGAGACACGCATGACCCCGATCGAACGGGATGCCCGGCGCCGCTGGCTGCCGGTGCTCGCAGGCGGCCTGATCATGGGCGCCGCGCTCGGCATCCGCCACGTGCAGGGATTGTTCCTCGCCCCCGTCACGCTCGACCACGGCTGGTCGCGCGAAGCGTTCGGCCTCGCGCTCGCGCTGCAGAACCTGATCTGGGGCATCGCCCAGCCGTTCACCGGGATGATCGCCGATCGCTTCGGGTCGGTGCGCGTGATCGTCGCCGGCATGCTGCTGTACGCGGCCGGGCTCGTCACGATGGCGCTGGCGGCATCGGCCGGCGTGTTCACGGTCGGCGCGGGGCTCGTGATCGGCATCGCGCTGTCGGGATCGGCCTTCGCGTCGATCTACGGCGCGCTGAGCCGGCTGTTTGCACCCGACCGGCGCAGCTGGGCGCTCGGCGTCGCCGGCGCGATCGGCGGGCTCGGCCAGTTCTGCATGGTGCCGGTCGCGCAAGTCCTGATCGGCGGCATCGGCTGGCAGCATGCATTCGTCGCGCTCGCCCTCGTCGCCGCGCTGCTCGCGCCGCTCGCCATGCTGGTGCGCGACCGGCCCGCGCAGGCGGCGAGCCGCGCGGACGGCCCCGACCAGTCGATCCGCGCGGCGGTGCGCGAAGCGTTCGCGCACCGCGGCTTCTGGCTGCTGAACGCAGGGTTCTTCGCATGCGGGTTCCAGCTCGCGTTCATCGCGACCCACCTGCCGGCCTACCTGCTCGATCACGGCCTGCCGGCGCGCCACGCCAGCGTCGCGCTCGCGCTGATCGCGCTGACCAACGTGGCCGGCACCTACGCGTGCGGCCATCTCGGCGGCCTGCTGCGGCGCAAGTACGTGCTGTCCGTGCTGTACCTCGTGCGCGCGCTGGCGATGGCTGCGTTCGTCGCGGCACCGTTGTCGCCCGCAAGCGTCTACGTGTTCGCGGCCGTGATGGGCTTCACGTGGCTCGGCACGGTGCCGCTGACCAACGGCGTGGTCTCGCAGGTATTCGGCGTGCGCTACATCGCGACGCTGTTCGGCTTCGTATTCTTCGGGCACCAGCTCGGCAGCTTCTTCGGCGTGTGGCTCGGCGCGCTCGTGTACGACGCGACGCATTCGTACCTGCCGCTGTGGATCGGCTCGATCGCGCTCGGCGTGCTGGCGGCGCTCCTGCACCTGCCGATCGACGACGCGCGCATCGTGCGTCCGGCGTCGAATAAGGCGGCATGGGCATGATCCGTGCGGCATTGGCCGCCGGCGTGCTCGCGCTCGTCGCGTGGTGCGGCGCGGCCTACTTCGATTCGGGCATCGCGCTCGCGCTGCTCGAGCATGCGGCATTCTGCGACTGACGCGGCAAGCCGCACCGCGCGGCTGGCCGGCGCCGCTCAGCGACGCCTAGTGACGCTTCGGCAACGTGGCCAGCGCATCGAGCGCACGACGGCGCGCGCCGTCGTGATCGACGATCGGCGCCGGATAGTCGACGCCGAGCCGCACGCCGGCCGCCGCACGCTCCACCGGCGACGCGTCCCATGGCGCATGGATGGTCGCCGCGTCGAGGCCCGCGAGTTCCGGCACCCAGCGGCGCACGTACGCGCCCTGCGGGTCGAACTTGCGGCCCTGCGTCACCGGATTGAAGATGCGGAAATACGGCGCGGCGTCGGCGCCGCAGCCGGCCACCCATTGCCAGTTCGCCGGGTTGTTCGCGGCGTCCGCATCGACGAGCGTGTCGTGGAACCAGCGCTCGCCCGCCCGCCAGTCAATCAGCAGATGCTTGACGAGAAACGACGCGACGACCATCCGCACGCGATTGTGCATCCAGCCGGTCGCCCACAGCTCGCGCATTCCCGCATCGACGAGCGGATAGCCCGTCAGCCCGCGCTGCCACGCGCGCAGCGCGGCGGGATCGTCGCGCCACGGCATCGCGTCGAACTGCGCGCGGAAATTATCGGTCGCGAGGGCCGGGAAGTGATACAGCAGCACGTGGCTGAATTCGCGCCAGCCGAGTTCGCTCAGGAATTTCTCGGCGCCGGCCCCACACGCCGCGCCGCCCGCCTGTGCGGCGCCCTGCACCGCATGCCACACCTGTCGCGGCGACACGTTGCCGAAGCGCAGGAATGGCGACAGCCGGCTCGTCGCCAACGAGTCGGGCCGGTCGCGCGTATCGGCGTAGCCGGCCAGCGATTCGACTGAAAACGCGTCGAGCCGCGCCTGCGCGCCGGCTTCGTCGGGTGCCGGCCACGCGTCGCGCAGGCCGCCCGCCCAGTCCGGCGCATGCGGGCGCAACGCGAGCGCGTCGAGCGCCAGCGCGTGTTCGCGCACGCCGGCCGGCCAGGGATGAAACACGATCCGCGCCGGTTCCGGCAGCGGCGCCGCCACCGTGCGATCGCGCCGCACCGCGCGCCAGTATGCGGTGAACACCTGGAACGGCGTGCCGGCGCCCGTCAGCACTTCCCACGGTTCGTTCAGCAGGCTGCCGTTGCTGCTCTCGACCTCGAGGCCGCGCGCCTTCAGCGATGCCTTCAACGCCGCATCGGCATCGCGCTGCGGCTGCGCATAGCGGCGGTTCCAGTACACGGCCGCCGCGCCCGTGTCGTGCACGACACGTTCGATCTCGCGCGGTGCATCGCCGCGCAACAGCAACAGGCGTCCGCCATGACGCGCAAGCGCCGCGTCGAGTGCGGCGAGCGAGCCGTGCAGCCACCAGCGCGCGGCGCCGCCGGGCGCGCGCCCCGCGCCCTCGCCCGTGTCGTCGACATACACGCACACGAGCGGCCGGCCCGACGCGACCGCGCGCGTCAGCGCGGGCTGGTCGGTCACGCGCAGATCGTCGCGGAACCACACGACGACAGGAGCGACGGACGACTTGGCTGGCACGGGCACCTCGGGGCAGGAAACGGAAAAGTGACCCGTATTGTCGCGGCAGGGTCGCGCGATGTCGATGCTCGAAACGCATGCGGTCCCCGTGCGCGCATCGCGCATCGCATACAGCCGGCGGATCGACGGCCCGGTGAAACACCTAGTCCATTCCGACGATTCTTCGCCGCATGCGCCGGCCTACGCTCGATGTCGGGGTCGCCGCGGTGCGCGGCATGCGCCGGCCGCCAACCGGCCACGTGCGTCGTGCGGCGCATCCGCCATGCCCGCCGGCACCCGCGCGGACCGTTTCGGCCGTCGCGGCGCGCGTCCTTCCGGGCGGGCGCACCCGCGATCCCGTCCTCCCCCTCACGCTCACCCGAAAACCCGCCATGACCAAACCAGCCAATCTCGTCACCTCGATCACCGTCGCGATCGACGCCCCCGCTTCCGTCGTCTGGGAAGTGCTGACCGACTTCCCGCGCTACGGCGAATGGAACACGTTCTGCGTCGGCCTCGAAACGACCGGCCGGATCGGCGACTTCGTGCACATGCAGGTGCGCATTCCGGGCACGGAGACGGTGATTCCCGTCAACGAAATCCTCGTCGCGTGCGAGCCCGAGCGCCTGCTGTCGTGGGAGCAGCGCCCGACCGCCGACAACCAGGACGCCGCGCGCCGCGACCAGTACGTCGAAGCCGACGGCGCCGAACGCTGCCAGTACTTCACGACCGACCAGTTTCTCGGCATCAACGCGGAAACGATCATGCGCGAGCACGGCGGCTGGGTGAAACAGGGGTTCGACCAGTGCGCGCGCGACGTGAAGCAGCGCGCGGAAGCGCTGCATGCGGCACGCCGGCGCAAGAGCGCGTGATGGAACACCGCCGATGCCTGATCTGCGGACCCTCTCCGACCACCACGACATCCGCGAACTGATCGTCGCGTACTCGAACGCGATCGATGCGCGCGACTTCGACGCGCTCGATGCGGTGTTCACGCGCGACGCGAAGATCGACTATCGCGCGATGGGCGGCATCGCCGGCACCTATCCGGCCGTGAAAGCATGGCTGCGCACCGTGCTGCCGCAGTTCCCTCAGTACCAGCACATGGTCGGCAACCTGTCGATCACGCTCGACGGCGACACCGCGCGCGGCCGCACGATCTGCTTCAATCCGATGGAAGTCGCGCTGACGGACGGCGGCACGCAGGTGATGTTTCTCGGGCTGTGGTACGTCGACCGGTTCGTGCGCACCGCGCAGGGCTGGCGCATCGCCGAGCGTGTCGAGGAGCGCTGCTACGGCCACAACGTGCCGGCCGTGCTCGCCGGCGCGACCGGCTGAACCGGCATGTCGCACGACGCGCGCGCCGTGGCATCGCTGCACGGCGCGCGTGTCGCCGGCCCTCGGCTCAGTCGAGACGAAACGCCGCTTCGAAGCGCTCGGCGAACGCGTCGAACTCCGCTTCCGGCAAATGATTGATGCCGCCCGCGCGCTTGCGCCCGCCGCCGGTCGGGAAGCCTCGGCAGAACTCGTCGGCGCCGAGCGGCCGGCCGTCGGGCACGCGCACGCTGACCACGAGCCCGCCCTGCGCGCGCGGCGACAGCACCGCGAGCGCCGCCTGCGGCGCATTGCGCATCCGTTCGTTCGCGAGCATCCCCGTCGCGCGCCGCGCCCACGGATGATCCGGCATCCTGATCAACATCGCACCCGGCACGTCGCGCAGCGGTGCGAGCGCGCAGGCCCGCGCCATGTCGTCGCGATAGCCGTCGCGCAGCGCGGCGAACACCGGCGTGTCGCGCACGAAGTCGAGCGGATCGACGCACGGCAGCATCGCGTCGGCCAGCACCGCCGGATCGAAATGCAGGTCGCCGACGCAGTCGCCGTACGCGTTGTAGTTCAGGTAGAGCCCGAGTTCGGCCAGCGTGCTGCGTTCGGCTTCGTCGAGCCCGTATTCGCGCGCGAGCGCGTCGCCGAGCGCCGGCAGTTCGTCGCCGAACGCCGCGACGATCGCCCAGCGCACGTGGCGGCCGCCGAGATAGCGGTTCACGAGCGCGCTCGTGCAGACGTCGGCGGCCGTGTCGATATAGGCATCGAAACGCGCATCGCCGGGCAGCTCGCCGGCGAAGTGGTGATCGAAGTAGCGGACCGCCGCGCCGTCGCGCAACAGCCGCGTGCATGCGTCGCGGTTCTGGTCGTGCGACACGTCGAGCACGGTCACGCGGTCGCCGGCACGCGCGTCGATTCGCTCGAGCAGCTTGATGTCGCGCTTCACGCCGGTCACGAGCGTGCCGCGCTCGCCCTCCGCGAGCCGCAACTGCTGCAGCGCGCACAGGCCGTCCGCGTCGCCATTGAACGCGAAGAAATGCCGTCCCTGTTGTGTTTCCTGCATGATTCGTTGCTCCATCCTCAGGGCATGAAATCGCCGCCGTTCGCATCCAGCGTCGCGCCGGTCACCGCGTTCGCATAATCCGACGCGAGGAACAGCGCCGCGCGCGCGCAGTCGTCGTCGGTCGGCAGCTTCGCGAGCGCGATGTTCGACGCGATCGGCGCGATGATCTCCTCTTCCGTCATCCCGTACTCGGCGGCCGCCTGCCGGAAATACGCCTGCGTCGGCACGCCCCACATCCACCCCATGTGGATGCTGTTCGCGCGGATCCCGTGCACGCCGAGCTCGCGCGCCAGGTATTTTGCCGCAACCGCGAGCGCCCCCTTCGATACAGCGTAGCCCGATTCCCCTGCAAACGGCTTGCGGGTCGCCTGCGTGTTGATCATCACGATCGCGCCGCGCTTGTGCCGCTTCATGTGCGGCACGATTTCCTGCGTCAGCGCCATCGTGCCGAACACGTTGGTGTCGAACACCGTGCGCCAGCCGTCGAGATCGGCTGCCTCGACCGCCTCCGGAAACGTGCCGTGCACGAACGCGCTGTTCACGAGCGCGTCGATCCGGCCGAAGCGCTCGACCGCCTGCGTCGCGAGCTGGCGGCACTGCGCACGCTCGGCGATGTCGGTTCGCACCTTCAGCACGTCGCACGCCACACCGAGTTCGCGGATCCGTGCTTCCGCGTCGTCGAGCTTCTCACTCGTGCGTGCCGCGACGACCACGCCGCGCGCGCCCTCGCGTGCCGCCTCGACGGCGAGCTTCACGCCGAGCCCCGGCCCGATCCCTGAAATCACGACGATCTTGTCCTTCAGCAACATGGCTTGTCTCCTGGTTGTCGTTGGTCCCGCGCGTGCACCGTCAGCCGGCCGCCTGCAGGTGCCGCGCGCGATACGCGGCGAAGTCGCACGCCAGTTGCGCATCGGTGAAGCCGAAGCGCGCGATCGAATAGTCGTGCGCGGCGCGCGTGTCGCGGCCGTTGCGCGCCAGCCAGTCCGTCATCGCCGCGCGCTGCCGCGCATCGAGCGGCATGCCGGCAAAGCGGTACACGGCTTGCGCGACGCCAAGCGGATTCGACACGGTGTCCTCGAAACGCACGTCGAGAAACCGCTCGGCCGGCAGCGCATCGCGCGCCGCCATCGCCGCGCCGATCGCGCGTGCCATCCCCGCGTTCCATTGCGCGCCGACCGTGCGTGGATCCGGGTCGTCCGCATACATCTGCCACAGCGTGTGCGCCATGCTCGCCATCGACGGAATCGTCTGCGCGGGGTCGCGGTGCGTGAGCACCACCTGCGCACGTGGAAACACGCGGCACAGCACGTCGAGCGCATGCAGGTGCTGCGGCGTCTTCAGCAGCCAGCGCTCGGCCGGCGCGACGCGGCGTTGCGCCTTCTGCCACTGCAGGAACTGCAGCATCCGCTTCAGGTGCGCATAGACCGGCGTCAGATCCTGCTTCGCGAGCCACGCCGTATAAGTCGGCACGTTCGCATATGAATCCATCGCGCACACGAACGAGTGCTCCATCAGCATGAACTCCTCGTCGGCGAGCATCGCGTCGAGCGGATGGATCGTCAGGATCTGCGGAATGCAGTCGATCATCGTCGCGACCTCGGCCTGCGCGCGCGCGATGCGCACGGTTGGCGCGTCGAGCGTCTCGCCGGCGAGCGGCGCCGGATAACGCGTTTCCCACCATGCGGCCGAATGAAAGCGCGGATCGACCGCGAGCAGCCGCTGCAGCAGCGTCGTGCCGGTGCGCGGCAGCCCGACGATCACGAGCGGATCGTCGATCCCGATGTCGGCGATCTCCGGATGACGGCGGCAGTAATACTCGACGACGAGCCGGTTCACGAGCTGGCCGACAAGCTTCTCGCGCATCATCTCCGCGCCGCGCGCGGACAGCGTCGCTTCATTGATCAGCGATGCGCACATCACGTCGAGCGCCTCGCGATACGGTCCGTCGCCGAACGCGGTGAGCCCGCCCGTGCGCGACACGGCCTCGGCGATCAGCCCGCCGGCATCGAGCTGCGTGCGGATCCGGTCGAGCGGCGCGTTCATGCGGCCTCCGTCAGCGTCGCGAGCTTCACGACGCGCGTGCGCGGATGCACCGGCTGCGCGGCGCCGACCCAGCGCCAGCAGATCGTGCCGGTCCGATGCCCGGCCGTATCGAGCCAGTTCGCGCCGCCCGGCCGCGACGCGGCGACCACCACCGTCACGCCGCCGTCGGCATTCAGCCGCGCGCCATGCTTGTTCACGCAGATGTCGAAGTGCCGGTAGTCCAGCGACTCCATCCAGTAGTTGTTGAGCTGCACGTTCCAGAAATCGCAGTCGGGCACCGTGTCGACGTCGATCACGAGCGCCTCGTCATCGGCCAGCGCCCAGCACGAGTGGTAGTAGTAGATGTTCGGATCGCCGCCGACCGACTGGCACAGCGCCTGGTCCGCGGGCGGCAGCGCGTTCACGTGCGACCCGTAGCTCGCGG
This sequence comes from Burkholderia sp. Bp9142, assembly GCF_003853415.1. GTDB lineage: Bacteria > Pseudomonadota > Gammaproteobacteria > Burkholderiales > Burkholderiaceae > Burkholderia. The sequence goes on from NZ_QTPP01000061.1 coordinate 23,266, forward strand.
CCCAGTCGGCGAACAGCTTCGACGTCTGCTCGACGAACTGCGCGGCGCGCATGAGGCCGCCCTGCAGCACGAGCGGGTCGAGCGGCGCCGGGCGATCGTGCGTGCCGATGCGCTCGATCTTCAGTTGCGCCGGTGTCTCCGCGCGCCGGTCGAGGAAGGTCTGGCGCACCAGCAGCGCGTTCGTGCCGGGCTCCATGCGCACCCAGTTGCCCGCGCGCGGCGTTTCGCTCAGCACGATCTCGAAGCTGCCGTCCGGTGCGATCTCGAGCTGCTTCGCATCGAGAAAGCCTGTCTGCAGCATCTTGCCGTCCGTCTCGTAGCCGCCCTTCTGGGTGCCGAAGCTCAGGTACGCGACCGTGCCGCGCCGCCCCGTCACGCGATAGTCGCAGCGGCCGTCGAGGCGCGCGTACTGGTACAGGTTGTCGGGATTGTCCGCGCCGATCTTCGCGGTCTCGTGCGATGGCGAGAAGAAACCGGGCCACGCGCCGTCCGCGAACTCGACGTGCATGTCGAGCGCGATGCGCATCAGCCGGCTCAGGTAACGGAAACCTTCCGCGCGCGTGAGCGGATCGTCCGGCGCCTCGGCGCGCAGGATCTGCTGTCCGCTGCGTTTCAGCGTGTCGCAGAAATCGGCCCAGGTCTGGCCCGAAAGCAGTTGCGTGGCACGTGTGTCGTCCGTCATGTGTCGTCTCCGCCGATGATCGAGCGCTCACCTTAAGCGAGCGCTCCACGCGCCACTTCGTCCGGGTGGACTAAGGAAAGATCCGCTGCGCCGCCGAGCCGCGGTTTAGTCCACCCGGACGAAGAACCGGACCGCCCTCGCTCGATACCGTTGGCGTCATGCACGAAACGCCGCACATGTCGCGCGGCACCGGCATGAAACAAGGAGACGAACGATGTTGACCCACTTGGAGCGACTGGAGGCCGAGAGCATCCACATCATGCGCGAGGTAGTCGCGGAAAGCGAAAACCCGGTGATGCTCTATTCGATCGGCAAGGACAGCTCGGTCATGCTGCATCTCGCGATGAAGGCGTTCTACCCGGCGAAGCCGCCCTTTCCGCTGCTGCACGTCGATACGACGTGGAAGTTCCGCGAGATGATCGCGTTTCGCGACGCGACGGCCGCGCGCCTCGGCCTCGACTTGCGCGTGCACGTGAACCCGGATGGCGTGTCGAACGACGTCAATCCGTTCACGCACGGCTCGGCCGTGCACACCGACGTGTGGAAGACCCAAGGGCTCAAGCAGGCGCTCGACCACTACGGCTTCGACGCCGCGTTCGGCGGCGCGCGCCGCGACGAGGAGAAATCGCGCGCGAAGGAGCGCATCGTGTCGCTGCGCTCCGAGCAGCACCGCTGGGACCCGAAGCGCCAGCGGCCCGAGCTCTGGTCGCTGTACAACGCGCGCAAGCGCAAGGGCGAAAGCCTGCGCGTGTTCCCGATTTCCAACTGGACCGAGCTCGACATCTGGCAGTACATCCGGCTGCACGACATTCCGATCGTGCCGCTCTACTACGCGAAGGAGCGGCCCGTGGTCGAGCGCGACGGCGCGCTGATCATGGTCGACGACGACCGCTTGCCGCTGCGCGCAGGCGAAGTGCCGCGGATGCGCAAGGTGCGCTTTCGCACGCTCGGCTGCTATCCGCTGACGGGCGCGATCGACAGCGATGCGAGCTCGCTCGACGACATCCTGCAGGAGATGCGCGACACGCGCACGTCCGAGCGCCAGGGACGGCTGATCGACAGCGATTCGGCCGGTTCGATGGAAAAGAAGAAACAGGACGGATATTTCTGATGACACACGTTCTCACCGCGCCCGAGGCGCTCGCGCACCCGACTCCCGCCACGCCCGCCGACGATGCGCAGGCGAAGGACCTGCTGCGCTTCATCACCTGCGGCAGCGTCGACGACGGCAAGAGCACGCTGATCGGCCGCCTGCTCTACGAATCGAACCTGCTGTTCGACGACCAGCTGACCCAGCTCGAGGCCGATTCGAAGCAGGTCGGCACGCAAGGCGGCGAACTCGATTTCGCGCTGCTCGTCGACGGCCTGGCGGCCGAGCGCGAACAGGGGATCACGATCGACGTCGCGTACCGCTTCTTCGCAACCACTCGACGCAAGTTCATCGTCGCCGATACGCCCGGCCACGAACAGTACACGCGCAACATGATCACCGGCGCGTCGACCGCCGATCTCGCGGTGATCCTGGTCGACGCGCGCAAGGGCGTGCTCACGCAGACGCGCCGCCACAGCCATCTCGTCGCGCTGATCGGCATCAAGCGCGTCGTGCTCGCGATCAACAAGATGGACCTGGTCGACTACGACCGCGCCGTGTTCGAACGCATCGACGCTGACTATCGCGCGTTCGCGGCCGAGCTCGGTCTCGAGGAGATCGTCAGCATTCCGATGTCCGCGCTGCGCGGCGACAACGTGATCGCGTCGAGCACGCGGATGCCGTGGTACGCGGGCCCGCCGCTGATGCAGCATCTCGACACGCTGCGGTTCGTCGAGCGCGTGACGCGCGACGAACCGTTCCGGCTGCCCGTGCAATGGGTCAACCGTTCGCACCTGAACTTCCGCGGCTACGCCGGCAGCATCGCATCGGGCGAAGTCCGCGTCGGCGAACGCGTGCGCGTGCTGCCGTCCGGCAAGGAGAGCCGCGTCGCGTCGGTGATCACGCCGGCCGGTGAAGCCGGCGTCGCGCGCGCCGGCGAAGCGGTGACGCTCACGCTCGCCGACGAGATCGACATCAGCCGCGGCGACATGATCGCGCGTGCCGACGCACCGCCCGAGGTGGCCGACCAGTTCGAGGCGACGCTCGTGTGGATGCACGACGAACCGCTGCTGCCGGGCCGGCCGTATCTCGTGAAGCTCGGCACGCAGACGGTCGGCGCGACCTGCGCGACGCCGAAGTACAAGATCGACGTGAACACGCGCGAGCATCTCGCCGCACGCACGCTCGCACTGAACGAGATCGGCGTGTGCAACCTGAGCTTCGACCGGCCGGCCGCGTTCGATCCGTACGACCGCAACCGCCACACCGGCGGCTTCATCGTGATCGACCGCTTCACCAACGACACGGTCGGCGCCGGGATGCTGCACTTCGCGCTGCGCCGTGCGCACAACGTGCACTGGCAGGCCGTCGACGTCGACCGCGACGCGCGCGCGGTGCAGAAGGCGCAGACGCCGCGCATCGTGTGGCTGACCGGGCTGTCGGGTGCGGGCAAGTCGACGATCGCGAACCTCGTCGAGCAGCGGCTGCATGCGCTCGGCAGGCACACGTACCTGCTCGACGGTGACAACGTGCGGCACGGGCTCAACCGCGACCTCGGCTTCACCGAGGCCGATCGCGTGGAGAACATCCGGCGCGTGGCCGAGGTCGCGCGGCTGATGCTCGATGCCGGGCTCATCACGCTCGTGTCGTTCATCTCGCCGTTCCGCGCGGAACGCGACATGGCCCGCGCGCGGGTCGGTCCCGACGAGTTCGTCGAGGTGTTCGTCGACACGCCGCTCGCGGTCGCCGAGGAACGCGATCCGAAGGGCCTGTACAAGAAGGCGCGCAAGGGCGAGCTGAAGCACTTCACGGGCATCGACTCGCCGTACGAGCCGCCCGCGCAGCCGGAACTGCGCATCGATACGGTGACGGAGTCGCCGGAAACCGCGGCGGACCGGATCGTCGCGTACCTGCTGCGCGAACGCGCGGCATAAGCGGTACAAACGCAGCCGCACGGGCACGGCCCGCGTCGTCTACTCCGTTCGGATGACGCGGGCCGCCGGCCGGTCGGTATGCTGGGCCGGGAGCATTCACCCCCGCCCCAGGAGAACACGAGCATGCAGATCGCGCCGGCGCCCGACGACACGGCCGCGCACGACGGTTTCGACGACGCGGCATGGACGGCCCGCGAACTCAGCGCGTGGCTCGGGCTCGTCTATCAGGGCCCGTCCGAAACGACGCCGTGGGCAGCCTTTCTCGAAGCGATGCGCGTGCGGCTCGACGCGAGCTTCACGACGCTCGTGCTGCGCAGCCCCGGCGGCTCGCGGCGCGGGCTCATCATCAACGCATCGGCCCACGGTCCGCTGCTGCCCGGCGAGCCGTCGTACAGCGAGCAGTTCTACGCGCTGTGCCCGTTTCTCGACCAGCCGCCCGGCCAGGTGTTCACGGCCGACGGGCTGTTCGGCGCCGCCCGGTGGTGCGCGCACGATTTCTACCGGCAGTACCTGCAACCGCTCGACCTGCGCTTCATCCTCGGCGCGAACCTGCGCGGCGAGCGCGGCGTCGAGTGCGCGTTCTTCGTGAGCCGCGCGCATCACGGCCGCGAATTCGCCGCGGCCGAACGCGCGCAGGTCGCGACGCTGCTGCCGCACCTGCAGCGCGCGGTCGAGCTGCACGCGGCGCTCGACGTGCTCGACGCCGAACGCGCGCTGTACGCGGGCACCGTCGACAGGCTCGACGTCGGCACCGCGATCCTCGACGAGGACGGCCGCGTGATCAAGCACAACCGCATCGCCGAGCGGCTGATCGAGCGGCAGGACGGCCTGTGCCTGCGCCAGGAGCGGCTCCATGCGTCGTGCCCGCTCGACGAGCGCCGGCTGCAGAAGGCGCTGCAGGCCGCGCTCGAGCATTTCCGCGCGGGCGCGCTCGGGCGCATCGAGGCCACCACGCTGTCGCGCCCCGGCGGCGCGATGCCGTTGAACGTGCTGCTGCGCCCGCTCGCGCCCTATCGCGGCGCGGAGGATCGCCAGCACCGGCCGGCCGTCGCGGTGTTCGTCCGCGATCCTGCATCGTCGCCGCAGACCTCGCGCGACATGCTGCACCGGCTGTTTCGCCTCACGCCGATGGAAACCGAGATCGCGCTGCTGCTCGTCGACGGCCTGACGCTCGACGAAGCGGCCGCCGCGACCGGCATCACGAAGAACACCGCCCGCGCGCACCTGCGCGGGATCTTCGCGAAGACGGGCGCGACACGGCAGGCCGTGCTCGTGAAGACGCTGCTGAACAGCGTCGTGTCGATGGCGTAGCGGGCCGCGCGGGAAGCCGGCCGGTTGCCCGGACGCGAATTTCGCCAAAACGCGGAGCAGCGCAGCAAGCCGGGCGCCGGTTGCCGGCCGGCGGGCAGCCCACCCATGTCATACGTCATCTGATGTGTAGAAGCCGATGACATTCTCCTGATATTCCCCAATATTTGGGCATATCTCGGGTAAACCCGCGACGCCACGCCGGGATCTTGAGCGTACCATGTCATACGACGACATACTACTTAGATCACCATGCCGACGCGGGCCGCCGCCCCGTTCGCTGTCCGACCGGAGACTCCCTTGACCCCGCCCGCCCTGCCCGGCCGCGATCCGCTCGCGTCCGCCATCTCGAAAGTGAAATGGCACGTGCTGCCGCTCGTGCTGATCATGTTCATCGCGAACTACATCGACCGCGTGAACGTCGGCTTCGTCGACCGTCACCTGGAAGCGTCGATCGGTATCGGCGCGGCCGCGTACGGGCTCGGCGCCGGCCTGTTCTTCGTCGGCTACGCGCTGTTCGAAGTGCCGTCGAACCTGCTGATGCAGCGCTACGGCGCACGCATCTGGCTCGCTCGGATCATGGCGACGTGGGGTATCGTCGCGGCCGCGATGGCGTTCGTGTGGAACGACACGTCGTTCTATATGCTGCGCTTTCTGCTCGGCGCGGCCGAGGCCGGCTTCTTCCCCGGCGTCGTGCTGTACCTGTCGCAATGGCTGCCGCCGCAGGAACGCGGCAAGGCGATGGCGATCTTCCTCGGCGGTTCCGCGTTCGCGTCGGTGCTGTCCGGGCCCGTCACGGGCGCGCTGCTGTCGATCCATGGCTTCGGCCTGCAGGGCTGGCAGTGGATGTTCCTGATCGAAGGAATGTTCTCGGTCGCGCTGTGCGGCGCGAGCTGGCTGCTGCTGAAATCGCACATCCGCGACGCGACCTGGCTCACCGCCGACGAACGCGCGGCGCTCCAGACCGCACTCGATGAAGAACGCGCGACACGCGACGTAGGCTCGAAGGTGCACGTGTCGGCCGCCACGCTGCTGCGCGACCCGCAGATCATGCTGTTCTGCTTCCTGTATTTCGCGATCCAGCTGACGATCTACGCGGCCACCTTCTGGCTGCCGACGATCATCCGCAAGATGGGCGGCCTCACGGACTTCCAGGTCGGCCTCTACAACACGATTCCGTGGATGATCGCGATCGGCGCGATGTACGGTTTCGCGGTGCTGTCCGCGAAATGGAAGCATCCGCAGCGCTGGCTGTCGTTCGCGCTCGTGCTCGCCGCGTGCGGACTGTTCGCGTCGACGTCGCACGATCCCGTCTGGTCGTTCGCGTCGATCTGCTTCGCCGCGCTCGGCTTCAAGGCCGCGTCGTCGCTGTTCTGGCCGATCCCGCAGGGCTACCTCGACACACGCGTGGCCGCGGCCGTGATCGCGCTGATCAATTCGGTCGGCAACCTTGGCGGCTTCGTCGCCCCGACGGCATTCGGCTATCTGAAGCAACATACGGGTTCGATCACGGGCGGCCTGTATGCGCTCGCGATCGCATCCCTCGTCGCCGCGGTCGCCGCGCTGTTCGCACGCACGCACCGGCGCAGCGATCCGCCGCGCGGCCTGCCGGCCGACGAGCCTTTCACGCACACCGCCATGCTCCGCCATGCCGAACACTGATCGCCTGACCGTCGTCGTCTCGAATGCCGCCGACGGCGACCTCGCCACGTTCTCGCTCGCGTCCGACGGCGCGCTCGCGCCGCTCGCCCGCTACCCGGCCGGCGACGTCGCGATGCCCATCGCCGTGCAGCCCGATCGTGCGCGGCTGTATGTCGCGACGCGCGGCGAGCAGCCGACGATCGTCGCGTTCCGCGTCGCCACCGGCACCGGCGCGCTCGCGCGCATCGGCGCGACCGCGATCGATGCGAGCCACGCGTACCTGTCGCTCGACCGCGGTGGCCGCTGGCTGCTCGGCGCGTCGTACGGCGGCAATTCGCTGAGCCTCTACGACGCCGCACGTGTGCGCGACGGCGACGGTGCGCCGCTGCAGGTCGCGGACGGCATCGCGAACGCGCATGCGGTCGTCGTGTCGCCGGACAATCGTTTCGCGTATGTGAGCTCGCTCGGCTCGGACCGGATCTTCACGTTCGCGCTGATCGAGGATGCCGGCGGCCTGCGTGCGCGCGAACATGGCGAAACGCGCGTGCCGGGCGGCTTCGGGCCGCGTCACCTGCGCTTCGCGCGCGACGGGCAGGCGCTCGTGGTGGTCAGCGAATTCCAGGCGACGCTCGTGACCTTCGCGCGCGACACCGGCAGCGGGCGCCTGGGCGACGCGCAGGTCAGCGCACGCCACCCGGCCGTCGCCGGGCTCGCGCAAGGCCATGCGCGCCCGCCTGCGCCGACCGAGCCCGCCGTATGGGCCGCCGATCTCCACCTGACACCCGACGAGCGCTTCGCGTATGTCAGCGAACGCACGTCGAGCCAGTTGCTCTGCTATCGGCGCGATGCGGACGGCGGCTTCGAACCCGCGCACGCGACGGCCACCGAAACGCAGCCGCGCGGCTTCGCGATCGATCCGTCGGGACGGTGGCTCGTCGCGTGCGGCGAGCAGTCGGAATACGTGTCGGTCTACGCGATCGCGCCCGACGACGGCACGCTGGCGTTGCACGCGCGCGTGCCGGGCGGCCGCGGTGCGAACTGGGTTTCGATCGTCTGACGGGTCGCATGACCGATGGATCGACGCCTGGGGCACGGCCGGCACCGGCCCGCGCCGCCCGGCGCGCCGTCAGCGCCGCTCGCTCGGCGCGACGCCGGTCCAGCGCTTGAACGCTCGCGTGAAGTTCGCGCGGTCGGTGTAGCCGACCCGCGCCGCGATCTCGTCCACCGGCAGGCGCGTGCCCTCGAGCAACCGGAGCGCATCGCGCAGCCGGATCTCGTCGAGCAGTGCCGAATAAGTCGCGCCGAATTCCGCGAGCTTGCGTTTCAACGTACGCGCCGATACGTGCAGTTCGCGCGCGACGTCGTCCACCGGCGGATAGCCGGCTTCACCGCAGATCAGCAGGTTGCGCACGCGCTCGACGATGCTTTCCGCATAGCCGAGCCGCGCGAGTTCGGCCTCGCATTGCTGGACGATCAGCTGCGCGGTCTGCGCATTCGCGGTGCCGATCGGCTCGTCGAGCAGCGCGGCATCGCAGCGGATGCGGTTCGCGCTCGCATCGAAATGACAGCGCGGCAGCCGCGCGCGATAGCGCTCGAACCACGGCGGCTCCGGCCATTCGAAATGCAGCTCCGCACGCGACTGCAGCGTGCGCCCCGGCGCGGGATCGAGCAGCGAGTTGAACAGGATCGCCGTCTCGACCAGGAAGTTTTCCACCGCGAACTGGCGCAGCCGGCCGAGCGGAAACGCCTCGAGCACGTCGATGTCGACGGTCCGGTCGAGCTGTGCGAGCCGCACCGAAAAGAACGGCACGCGCGTCGGCAGGTAGCGGATGCCGAGCGCGATCGCCTCGCCGAGCGTCGCGCAACTCATCAGCCCGAAACCGATCAGCCCGGATTTCGTCAGACTGCTGCGCAGGCCGATCTCGATCGCGATCGACGGATCGTTCGTCGCGTCGAGCAGGTTGAACACGATCGCGGCCTGCTGCAGCGGCGTGATGCGCGCATCGGGCTGTGCGAGCCGGTCGCGCTCGACGCCCGAGCCGGCGAGAATGCGGCCGCCATCGATGCCGCGCTCCTCGGCGAGCATCAGCATGAACAGCGCATACGCGGACGATACCGTCGCCTTGTTCAACTGACGCGCGGCATCCGGGACGGACAGGGCCATGCGGCGGACTCCGGAGCGGTTTCGGCGGATTGTAGCGTCGCTGGCCCGCAATGACACCACGGCGGCACTCTAGCCGCGCGCAGCCACATCGGGCGCCGACGCACCGGCCACGGTGGCCTGAAATGACACCATCATTGGCACCGACGGCCCTCGCGTGCGCAACGGGGCACGCCTATGCTTGTCACATCGGCATTGCGCCCCACTCTTCCCGCACGGATCCCGGTCGATGAGCCAACCCGCACGAACCGTCTTTCGCCACGACGCAGACAAGGTCGCGTATGTCCGCCGCGAGGTCAACGCCGCGAGCGACGCGATCCGCGCGCGCTTTCCGCTGCTCGACAACCAGAGCCTCGTCGGCGCGACCGTGATGGCCGTGTCGGTGAGCGCGATGCTCGCGATCGCTTGGCTGTATGCGCGCGGCGCGATCGCGTGGTACATCGCGCTGCCGCTCGCCGCGTTCGTCACGTCGCTGATCCACGAACTCGAGCACGACCTGATCCACCTGATGTACTTCAAGAAGACGCCGTGGGCCTATCACCTGATGATGGCGCTGTGCTGGCTCACGCGGCCGGGCACGATCAACCCGTGGACGCGCCGGCGCATGCACCTGCATCACCACAAGGTGTCGGGCGGCGAATCGGATCTCGAGGAATTCGGCATCACCAATGGCGAGCGCTGGGGCGTGAAGCGGCTGCTGATGATCGCGGACGGGATGCTCGCCGTCGTGCTGCGGCCGGATGCGATGCGCCGCAAGGTCAAGCAGTATGTCGCCGCGCAGCCGGTGCAGGATGCGGCCGAACGCGCGCAATTGCGTGTCGAGCAGGTGTCGTCCTACATGCCGGTCGGTCATGCGTACTACGCGCTGTGGCACGCGTTCATCGTCTATCACGCCGGCCTGTTCGCACTACACGCGTTCGGCCATGCGGTGACCGTGCCGGCCGTCGTCGAGCGGGCGATGCACGTCGTCGATTTCCTTGCGGTCGTGTGGCTCGGGCCGAACTTCGTGCGCAGCTTCTGCATCAACTTCGTCAGCTCGAACATGCATTACTTCGGCGACATCGATTCGCGCAACGTGATCCAGCAGACCCAGGTGCTCAACCCGTGGTGGATGCTGCCGTTCCAGCTGTTCTGCTTCAACTTCGGCAGCACCCACGCGATCCATCACTTCGTCGTACGCGATCCGTTCTACATCCGGCAGCTGACCGCGCGCACCGCGCATGCGGCGCTGCGTGAGGTCGGCGTGCGGTTCAACGATGTCGGCACGTTCAAGCGGGCGAATCGCTGGGGCGCGTATCGTCCGACTCGCGGTGCGCACGGCGTGCAGCGGGCCGACGCGTAACGGCAGCGCGTCGCACGGCTCGCCGCGCCGGTCCACGGCAGTCCGTCAATCGCCGATCGACGGCATCGGTCCGTGCCCGCGGATCCACGCCCAGTTCGCGAGTTCGGCCATTTCCTTGTCGCCGCGGCTGTCGCCGTAGGCGAACAGTTTCCCGGGCGCCTGAGTTCCCCACCAGCCGCGCAACCGCACGACCTTCTGCGGGCCCCAGCAGTTCTCGCCGTTCAGCCGCCCGGTGAACGTGCCGCGCTCGAATGCGAGGCGCGTCGCGAGCACCGTGTCGATGCCAGCCGTCTTCGCCCACTTCTCCAGATACAGCGACGGCGACGCGCTGACCAGCACGACTTCGTGTCCGCGCGCGCGATGCTCGCGCACCCGTTCCAGCATGTCCGGACGCACGAGGTTCGGCAGATAGCTGTCGACGAACCGGCGCGCCAATACGTCGAGCGCGTCCTCGCGGATCGGCCCGAACGCAAACCACGCGAACTTCGCCTTCGCGTCGCCGCGCGACAGCAGTCCGGCTTTCATCGCGGCGATCCACGGCAGCGCGCGCAGCCCGGCCCACGCGAAGCGCGGCGTGCCGACAGCGTAGCGGACGAAATGGCGGAAGCTGTCGGTGGTCGTGATGGTGCCGTCGAAATCGAATGCGGCGACGATGCGGTCGGTCATGGAGAATCGGCGGGAAAGCGATGAGATGCCCGGGAAGATAGCAGACTCGGGCCGGCGTGCGTCCGGGCACCGGCGCTACCGGCGGTACGGCTCGATACGCGACCGCGTCAGTTCGCGCTCTTCCGATACAACGCGACATACCCCGCGAGCATCAGCAGCAGCGAACCACTGATCCGGTTCAGCCACTTCTCCCCGGCCGCTTTCCACACCCGCACCGAATGCACGCCGAGCAGCGCGTAGCCGGTCATCCCGATCACGTCGACCGCGACGATCGTCGCCGCGAGGATCGCGTACTGCAGCGCGACCGCGTGCGACCGGTCGACGAACTGCGGCAGCAGCGCGGACATGAACAGGTCGTACTTCGGGTTGCTCATTGCGACGAATGCGAACGTCCCATGATCGCACGTTCGTCCCGATGCGCGCTCGCCGATTCGGCGACGCCATCGGACAGCACCTGCGACGCTGGATCGTTCACGCGAAGGACTTCTGACATGGGCGAAAGCGCGCCGTATCGGCCTCGGCGGCCGGAATTCCGGCCGCCTCCGACGGATCGTCGAAGGGAGTGGCGGGCAGCCGCGAGAGTTTGCTATACTCTCGGTCTTCCGGAGAGATGGATGAGTGGTTTAAGTCGCACGCCTGGAAAGCGTGTATAGGTTAATCGCCTATCGGGGGTTCGAATCCCCCTCTCTCCGCCAGAATTCGAATGCCCGCGCCAGCGGGCATTTCCTTTTGCGGCCCGGCCGCTCCGGCCCTGAACCGCAGGCCCTCCCGAGCCTTCCCGGCTCACGGGTGCCGGATGTAATCCACCAACGCCCGCGTATATTCATCCGGCTGCCGATCGAGCAGACTGACCACGATCGCCACCGCAAACCCCGCCGGCACCCCGAACACGCCCGAACTGATCGGCTCGATCCCGAACCAGGTACGTCCGGCGAAGCCCGTCAGCTGGGTGAAATATGGATAAGTCGACACGATGTAGTACACGCATACCGCGAGCCCCGTCACCATCCCGGCGATCGCACCGCGCGTCGTCGTGCGTTTCCAGAACACCCCAAGCACGAGCACCGGAAAGAAACTGGACGCCGCCAGCGAAAACGCGGCACCGACCAGAAACAGAATCTTCCCCGTATTGAGCGACGCGACATACGACGCGAACAGCGCGACGCCGAGCAGCAGCACCTTCGAGATGGTCACGCGCCGCTGGCTCGATGCGTCGGGCGCGACCATGCAGTAGTAAACGTCGTGCGACAACGCATTCGCGATCGTCAGCAGCAACCCGTCCGCGGTCGACAGCGCGGCAGCCAGCGCACCCGCCGCGATCAGCCCCGACACGACATACGGCAGCCCCGCGATCTCCGGCGCGGCCAGCACGACCATGTCCGGCTGCATCTGGATTTCCGACCAGTGGACGATGCCGTCGCGAATCACCTCGACGACGCTGATCAGGTCCGGCTCGGAGTGATGCCACTGCGTGACCCACGCGGGCAGCTCGGCGATCGGCCGCCCGACGAGGTTGGTGAGAATCTCGTACTTGATCATCACCGCGAGCACCGGCACGCTCAGGTAGAACAGCGCGATGAAGAACAGCGTCCAGCCGACCGAGCGCCGCGCGGATGCAACCGACGTCGTCGTGTTGTAGCGCGTGAGGATGTGCGGCAGGCTCGCGGTGCCGAGTGACAGGCACAGCAGCAGCGCGAGGAAATTCCGCTCGCGCGGCTTGCGCTCGTCGTCGCTCGCGGCGGGGAACGGCTCGTGCATCGGCACGGGCGGCTCGGCGCGTGCCAGCAGGTCGTCGCGCGCCTGGGTCCAGGTCACGCGCGCCGCCGTCGGGTCGCGCGGGAAGTCGGCCAGCTCGCGCTCGCGCTGGTTGATCTCGCGCAGCGGCCCGTTGTGGCGCCGCAGGTCCGCCAGCTGGTCGACGAGTTGCCGGCGTGCGTCCGCATACGAGCCGGGCAAGCGATCGAGCTGCGCCTGGACGGCCGCGGCCTGCCGGCGATACGCGTCACGCACCCGTTGCTCCCCGGCTGCATCGCGCACCTGCGCCTCGCGCGCCGCCACGCGCTCCATCAGCTTGCCGTAATTGAACTGCGGCACCGGCCCGAGCCCGTTCTTCATCGCGATCAGCGACACCGGTATCAGGATCGCGCTGATCAGGATGATGTACTGCGCGACCTGCGTCCACGTGACCGCGCGCATCCCGCCGAGAAACGAGCACACGAGAATGCCCGCGAGCCCGCAGAAGATCCCGATCGCGAAGTCGACGCCGATGAAGCGCGTCGCGATCAGCCCGATCCCCTGGATCTGCGCGACCAGATACACGAACGAGCACAGGATCGCCGCACCGGCCGCAAGTGCGCGCACGGCGGTGCTCGAGAAGCGCGTGCCGAGAAAATCGGGAATCGTGTAGCGCGCGAGCTTGCGCACATACGGCGCGAGCAGGAACGCCACGAGGCAGAACCCGCCCGTCCATCCCATCACGTAAGCGAGCGCGTCGTAGCCGGTTGCGTAAAGCGAACCGGCGAGGCCGATGAACGATGCCGCCGACAGCCAGTCGGCCGCCGTCGCCATCCCGTTGAACGCGGACGGCACGCGCCGCCCGGCCACGTAGTACTCGACGAGATCGGACGTGCGCGACAGCAGCCCGATCACCGCGTACACGGCAATCGGCACGAACAGGAACACGTAGCCGATCCAGACGCCGGAGCCGGTCGCGCGCTCGATCCGCCACAGCAGCAGCACGAACCCGAGAAAGCCGAGCGTGTAGAGCGCGTACGCGCGAATCAGTCGATGCGTCAGCATGGATCAGCGGGCATTGTGGACATTGCCCGCGTGCGCGGCGTGGTCGTCGTATGCACGCCGCAGCGTGCGGTCCGCGCGCTGCATCAGGCCGATGTAGACGACAATCAGCACGAGATACACGAGAATCGCGCCCTGCGCGCCGACATAGAACGGCAGGCTGAAACCGGCGAAGCGGATGCCGGCCAGCGCGGGCGCGAAGAACGGCACGACGAATGACACCGAGAAGCCGATCGCCATCAACACCACGATCAGCGCGACGTTGAAGCGCCAATAACGCGCATGGGCACGCGCAAGCGGCTCGGGAACGGGCGGCGGCGCAGCAGGCGCCGGACGGGACGGAACGGTCATGCCGTTATTTAGCAAAAAGCCCCTGCACGGGCAATCGGGATCGCCGCGCAGGGGCTCGTGCGCGCAACGCGCGCGACAGGCGCGATCAGCGCACTTCGGCGAGCTGGTCGAGGATCGCCGGGTTCTCGAGCGTGGACGTGTCCTGCGTGATCGCCTCGCCCTTGGCGAGCGAGCGCAG
>NZ_QTPP01000062.1 GCF_003853415.1 Burkholderia sp. Bp9142
TCGCCGCCGACAGCCCGGCGGGGCCGCCACCGACGATCACGACGTCGTATTCCATCGATTCGCGCGGGCCGTATTGCGCGAGCAAGTCCTGTGTGGTCAAAATCCTGTCTCCTCCTGCGCCCCGACCGTCACGGTCAGAACTGGTCTTCCGTCAACGCGAGCACGCTCTCGTTGCCCTTCGCGCCGACGATCGACGCTTCGAGCGCGCCGGCCTGCACGAGGACGTGTTCCGCATAGCATTGTGCGATCGCGATCTTCGCATCGAAGAACGCCGTGTCGTTCGCGCGGTTCGCGTGCGCCGCCAGCAGCGCGCGCGCCATCTGCCATCCGCACAGCACCACACCCGCCAGCTTCAGGTACGGCACGCTGCCCGCGAACACCGCGTTCGGGTCCTGCTTCACGTTCGCGACCACGTAGTCCACCACCGTCGACAGTGCGCGCGCGCCCTTCTCCAGCTGCGCCTTCATCGACGCGGCCGCAGCGCCGTCGACCTTGCCGAGCGCCGCGACGGTGTCGCCGATCTCCGCGATCAGCGCCTTCGCCACCGCGCCGCCGTCGCGCATCGTCTTGCGGCCGACCAGGTCGTTCGCCTGGATCGCGGTCGTGCCTTCGTAGATCGCCAGGATCCGCGCATCGCGGTAGTACTGCGCGGCGCCGGTTTCCTCGATGAAGCCCATCCCGCCGTGCACCTGCACGCCCAGGCTCGCCACATCGTTCACCATCTCGGTGCTCCAGCCCTTCACGACCGGCACCAGATATTCGTAGATTGCCTGATGACGCGCCCGCGTCGCCTCGTCCGAATGGCGGTGGGCAATATCGCTGTGCGCGGCGGCCACATACGCGAGCGCGCGAGCGCCTTCGGTCAGCGCGCGCATCGTGCCGAGCATCCGGCGCACGTCCGGGTGATGGATGATCGTCACCGACTGCCTGGCCGAGCCGTCGACCGGGCGGCTCTGCACGCGCTCCTTCGCGAATTCCGCCGCCTTCTGGTACGCACGGTCGGCCACGCCGATCCCCTGCATCCCGACGCCGAAGCGCGCGGCGTTCATCATGATGAACATGTATTCGAGGCCGCGATTCTCCTCGCCGATCAGGTAGCCGGTCGCGCCGCCGTGGTCGCCGTATTGCAGCACCGCCGTCGGGCTCGCCTTGATCCCGAGCTTATGCTCGATCGACACGCAGTGCACGTCGTTGCGCGCGCCGAGCGAGCCGTCCTCGTTGACCAGGAACTTCGGCACGATGAACAGCGAAATGCCCTTCACGCCTTCCGGCGCGTTCGGCGTGCGCGCGAGCACCAGGTGGACGATGTTGTCCGCCATGTCGTGCTCGCCCCACGTGATGAAGATCTTGGTGCCGAACACCTTGTACGTGCCGTCGCCCTGCGGCTCCGCGCGCGAGCGCACCAGCGCCAGGTCGGAGCCGGCCTGCGGCTCGGTCAGGTTCATCGTGCCCGTCCATTCGCCGGAGATCAGCTTCGGCACGTAGCGCTGCTTCTGTTCGTCGGTGCCGGCCGTCAGCAGCGCCTCGATCGCGCCGTCGGTGAGCAGCGGACACAACGCGAACGACAGGTTCGATGCGTTCAGCATCTCGATGCACGGCGTCGCGATCAGCTTCGGCAGCCCCTGGCCATCGTATTCGGCCGGATGCTGCAGGCCCTGCCAGCCGCCTTCGACGAACTGGCGGAACGCCGCGCCGAAGCCGGGCGTCGCCGTCACGACACCGTCCTTCCAGCTGCTCGGGTTGCGGTCGCCCTCGACATTCAGCGGCGCCAGCACCTCGCCGCAGAATTTCGCGGATTCGTCGAGCACGGCCTGCGCCGTGTCGTAGCCGGCGTCCTCGAAACCCGGCAACTGCGCAACGGTGTCGATGCCCGCGAGTTCCTTCAGCACGAACAGCATGTCCTTGACAGGGGCGTTATAGCTCATGGTCGATGTTCCAATCAGGCGGTGAATGAAGCGCGCAGCCCGGGCGGCTGCGGCAAAACCGGCCAGCGCCAGGCGACGTCGTGAACCATCGTAATGCCGCACCGGCCGATTCCCATTGTCATATCCGGCCCACATGGTGACAAAACCGGCCACGCGATGCGCGAGGCGATGCGCGACGCGGGCGTCCGTGCGGGGGTTTCAGGCACCGGTTTCGGCACACACGAGACGCGCAATCGGCGTGCCGGCCGGATGGATGAAGGGATGGGGCGGTGGGGTCGAAGCGCCGGCGTGCCACGGTGCCGTGAACCGGCGGCAAGGCCGGCGACAGGGCGCCGACAACGGGAATCGCCGAAGGAAGCCGGCCATGGGAGCCGGCGAAGGGAGCAGGTTATGGGATGGTGCCCCGTACTCGATGCAGCCGACGGGACGGCAAGGCCCGGCGGCGGATCGCGGGGCGGATGGTGGACGACGACAGCGCGGGCCGACGGACCGCACCGGACTGCTTGCGGAATCCGCGACCATGGCGCGCCGGCCGCCCTCCGCTATCGCTTGTCCTGCGCCAGCACCGGATCGCCGAGGTTCACGGAGACGGCCATCCCCTGGGGCGCGGCGTACTCGGTCATCCGGCGGCGCGACAATTCGAAGTGATCGCGGACCAGTTGCCCCGCCGCGTCGGCGTCCTGCCGCTCGAGCGCATCGATGATCCGGTCGTGCTGGACGACGGCGCTTTCGAGCGTGTGCTGCATCGTGTCCGTCGCCGGATAGCGGTAGAACATCTTGCCGAGCCGCGCGTGGTCGATCAGCAGGCGGCGCAGGCTCGGCATCAGGTAATCGTTCTGCGCGATCCGGCCGATCTCGAGGTGGAATTCGTCGTTGTAGAACACGCGGTTCGCGACGTTGCCGCTTTCGATCGCAGCGCGGAAATGCGCCTGGATCGTCCGCAGCCGCGCGATGTCGTCGGGCGTCGCGTTCAGCGCCGCCAGCTGGGTGGTCGCGATATAGATCACCGGCGCCGCGATGAAGAAGCTGCGCAGCGACTGGAAATTCATCGACGTGACGCGCGGCGCCCGGTTCGGCTCAAGCTCGATGTAGCCTTCCGCGGCCATCTGCCGGATCAGCTCGCGAATCGGCGGCCGCGACATGCCGAACTCGTCGGCCAGCGCCGCTTCGTCGATCAGTGCGCCCGGCGCCAGTTCCATGTTCACGATCCGGCGCCGCAATGCGTCGCCCAAAGCCGACTTGCGATCCGCCGGTTGCGTTGCGTCCGCCGGTGCCGACTCCCCACCCGTTCCTTTCATAACGCCCTCGTCGATTTGAAGCGCGTACTATACGGCCCGCCTCGGGCCGTGGCTAGCGCCCGTCCCCTGCCCCACGGCATGTGCGCGCCGCTTCCTGTTGCTTCACGAAAGCCTCGCCACGACGGCATTCCCTGCCTCCCGCCGCCCCGTCCCCCGTCTTCGCCCGCTCCACTGCCGCTCGAACCGCTTCGTACGACACGGGTTAACCCGCAATTCCCGCGATCCGATTGTTAGACTATAGTTTGTCTACTAACTATAGTTTATTAGACGCACGACAAAATTCTTCCTGCGGATTACCCGCACAGCGCGGGACTGCAACTGCCAGCAACGACATAGGCGCGCTCGAAGGCGCGCGCCATTTCAATCAACGAGACACTGGATTCACGAATGCTCAGGGTTACTTCGCCGACGGTCGAGGAGATTGCGCAGCCGCAACGCGATGCGCGCAAGGTCAGGGTCGGTGCACTGCCTGCCGACGACGCAGCGTGCGGCTGGTACCACACCAGCCCGCCGCGCGTGCCGCGGCCGTGCCACACGGGCACCACGAAGGCGCGCTGGGGCGTGATCGGCGCCGGCTTCACCGGGCTCGCCGCGGCGCGCCAGCTCGCGCTGAACTTCCCCGACGACGAAGTCGTGCTGGTCGATGCGCAGGAAGTCGGCTTCGGCACGTCGGGGCGCAATGCGGGCTTCGCGATCGACCTGCCGCACGACATCGGCGCGGACGACTACATCGGCGACATCGATACGGCGAAGACGACCCTGCAACTGAACCTGCTCGGCCAGTCGATCCTGCGCGCGCTGGTCGACGAACACGGGATCGATTGCCATCTGCGCGCGTCGGGCAAGTACCAGGCGGCGGTCGAGCCGCGCGGCGTCGCGGTGCTCGACGCGTACCGGCGCGGTCTCGACAAGCTCGGCCAGCCGTACGAAGTGATCGAGGGCAAGGACCTGCCCGCGCATATCGGCACCGGCTTCTACCGCAAGGGGCTGTTCACGCCCGGCACGATGCTGCTGCAGCCGTCCGCGCTGGTGAAGGGGCTGGCCAACAGCCTGCCGCCGAACGTCACGCTGCACGAGCACACGCCGATCACCGACGTCGAATACGGCGACAGGATCGTGCTCTCGCATGCCGGCGGCCGCATCGTCGTCGACAAGCTGGTGCTCTCGAACAACGCATTCGGCATGCGCTTCGGCTTCCTCCAGCGCACGATGCTGCCGGTGTTCCTGTACGCGAGCCTCACGCGGCCGCTGACCGGCGCCGAGCAAGCGCGACTGGGCGGCCAGCCGTTCTGGGGCGTGATTCCGGCCGACCCGTTCGGCAGCACGGTGCGCCGCACCCACGACAACCGCATCCTGATCCGCAACAGCTTCAGCTTCAATCCGAACGGCCGCCCGAACGACCGCCATCGCGAACGCGCGCTCGCGCGCCACAGGCTCTCGTTCGAGCGCCGCTTCCCGATGCTTCCCGACGTCGAGTTCGATTACACGTGGAGCGGTTCTCTGGCGCTGTCGCAGAACCACAAGGGCTTCTTCGGCCAGCTCGCGCCGAACGTTTATGGCGCACTCTGCTGCAACGGCCTCGGCATCACGCGCGGCACCGTGACGGGCACGCTGCTCGCCGACTGGCTGGCCGGCAAGCGCGATGCGCTGACCGATTTCCTGCTGGCGACGTCGGGCCCGAACCGCACGCCGCCCGAGCCGTTCCTGTCCGCCGGCGTCAACGCGACGCTCTGGTGGGGCCAGCGCAAGGCGGGCCTGGAGAGCTGAACCGGCCGCATCGAACGACCACCCACCGAATCCACGATTCAGCGATCGGGCGCCGCACGGATACCGCGCGCCCCACGGAGATCGCCCCATTCATCAGGAAGGAAGGAGACAACACCCTATGGCAAAAACGACGGTATCCATCGAAGACGTACCCCTCAACGGATTTCACCAGTTGCTCACCGTGCGCTCGGGCGGCGGCTGGCTCATGGACGGCTACGTGCTCAGCATCATCGGCGTAGCCATGGTGCAGTTCTCGGCCGCGCTGCACCTGACCAGCTTCTGGGAAGGCATGATCGCCGCGTCGGCGCTGCTCGGCATCTTCGTCGGCGGCTTCCTCGGCGGCTGGCTGACCGACCTGATGGGCCGCCGCCGGCCCTACTTCTTCGGCCCCGTGATATTCATCGTCTGTTCGATCGCGCAGTTCTGGGTGCAATCGGCCGAGGCGCTGTTCGTGCTGCGCTTCATCACCGGGATCGGCGTCGGCATCGAGTATCCGGTGGCCGGCTCGCTGCTGACCGAATTCATGCCGCGCAAGTACCGCGGCCCGCGCCTCGCGATGCTGACGATCATCTGGTTCTTCGGCGCGGCGCTCGCGTACATCGTCGGCAACATCCTGCTCGCGCAGGGCGGCCCCGACGCGTGGCGCTGGGTGCTGGCGAGCCCGGCCGTGATCGGCGTCGCGCTGTTCCTGGTGCGCATCGGCACGCCGGAATCGCCGCGCTGGCTGCTCAACAAGGGCCGCAAGGCGGAAGCCGACGCGGTGATCCGCAAGGTATACGGGCCGTCGTTCTCGATCCGCAACCTGCCGGAAGAGCCGGTCGACCGGAAGATCTCGCTCGGCGCGCTGCTGCACTCGGGCTACGGCAAGCGCATGCTGTTCGTGGTGCTGTTCTGGACCTGCTCGGTGATTCCGGTGTTCGCGGTCTACTCGTTCGCGCCGCGCGTGCTGCAGGCGCTGCACCTCGAAGGCGACTGGGAAGCATACGGTTCCGTCGCCATCACGCTGCTGTTCGTGGTCGGCTGTGCACTCGCCACGCGCGTCATCAACACGCTCGGCCGCCGCGCGCTGGTGATCCACAGCTTCCTGTGGTCGGCGCTCGCGCTGCTGGCGCTCGGCGCGTGCTCGAACGGCTCGGCCATGCTGATCCTCGTGCTGTTCGGCGCGTATGCATTGCTGATCGGCGGCGCGCAGGTGCTGCAGCTCGTCTATCCGAACGAAATCTTCCCGACCGACATCCGCGCGTTCGCGGTCGGCATGGGCGCGTCGCTGTCGCGCATCGGCGCGGCGGTCGGCACGTGGCTCGTCCCGATCGCGCTGCAGAACATCGGCATCGGCAACACGATGTACGCGGCGGCGGCCGTGTCGTTCGTCGGCCTGCTGGCCTCGGTCGCGCTCGCGCCCGAAACGGCATCGCTGTCGCTGCAGGAAGCCGCCTCGCTCAGTCATTGACCCGTATTTCACGCACGCCGCGGCCGCCGCGGCGTCGGCATTTCCCACGCAACGCTTACTTTCATTCCAGCGGGAGCACACCATGAACTTCAACGGCATCTACACGCCGGCCATCACGCCCCTGACCGCCGAAGGCGGCATCGACAAGGCGGCGTTCGCCGAGGTCCTCGAATACCTGATCGGCGCCGGCGTGCACGGCATCATCATCGGCGGCTCGACCGGCGAGTACTACGCGCACACGATGCAGGAGCGCATCGAGCTCGGCGCGTACGCGAAGCAGGTGATCGGCACGCGCGTGCCGCTCGTGATCGGCACCGGCGCGATCCGCACCGAGGATTCGATCGAATACGCGAAGTCGGCAAAGGACATCAAGGCCGACGCGATCCTGGTCGGCTCACCGCCGTACGCGCTGCCGACCGAGCAGGAAAACGCCGCGCACGCGATCGCGGTGGACCGCGCCGCCGGCCTGCCGGTGATGCTCTACAACTACCCGGCGCGCATGGGCGTGTCGATGGGCCGCGAGTTCTTCCGCACCGTCACCGCCGCGTCGAAGAACTTCGTCGCGATCAAGGAAAGCTCGGGCAGCACCGCCCAGCTGCACATGCTCGCGCGCGAATTCCCGAACATCAGCGTGTCGTGCGGCTGGGACGACCAGGCGCTCGAATTCTTCGCGTGGGGCGCGAGCAGCTGGGTCTGCGCGGGCTCGAACTTCCTGCCGGCGGAACACGTCGCGCTGCACCAGGCGTGCGTGGTCGAGAACGACTTCCGCAAGGGCCGCCGCATCATGTCGGCAATGATGCCGCTGATGGATTTCCTCGAGGACGCAGGCAAGTTCGTGCAGTCGATCAAGTACGGCAGCGAACTCGCCGGCCTGCGCAGCGGCGGCGTGCGCGCGCCGCTGCAGCCGCTCGACGAAGCGAACAAGGCCACCCTCAAGCAGATCGTCGCCGACGTGAAGCGCGAGATCGCGGCAGTCGTCGGAGGCCAGGCCTGATGGCGGAACTGCTCAGCGCGTCGCAATACGCGGCCATCGCGGCCGAACTGAAGCTGCCGACGCAGGCCTTCGTCGACGGGGCGTTTCGCCCCGCCAACGCCGGCAAGACATTCGCGACGGTCAACCCGGCCACCGATCAGGTGCTCGCGCACGTCGCCGCGTGCGACGCCAGCGACGTGGACGACGCGGTCGCCCGCGCGAAGGCGGCCTTCGCCGACGGCCGCTGGCGGCAGCTGCCGCCGTCGCAGCGCAAGTCCATCCTGCTGAAGTTCGCCGATCTGCTCGAAGCGCATGCGCACGAACTGGCGACGATGGAAAGCCTCGACAGCGGCAAGCCGATCCGCGAATGCCAGAACATCGACGTGCCGGAGACGATCCACACGATCCGCTGGCATGCCGAGCTGATCGACAAGATCTACGACAACACCGCGCCGGTCGGCTCGAACGCGCTCGCGCTGGTGGTGCGCGAGCCGATCGGCGTGGTCGGCCTCGTGCTGCCGTGGAACTTCCCGCTGCTGATGCTGGCGTGGAAGATCGGTCCGTCGCTCGCGGCCGGCTGCTCGATCGTCGTGAAGCCGGCGGAGGAAACCACGCTGACCGCGCTGCGCGTGGCCGAACTCGCGCACGAAGCCGGCGTGCCGGCCGGCGTGTTCAACGTGCTGCCGGGCGGCGGCAAGGAAGTCGGCGAGCCGCTCGGTCGCCACCCGGACGTCGCGATGGTCAGCTTCACCGGCTCGACCGCGACCGGCCGGCGCTTCCTGCACTACGCGGCGGAATCGAACCTGAAGCGGATCGTGCTCGAATGCGGCGGCAAGAACCCGGCCGTCGTGATGCGCGACGTCGCGGACCTCGACGCGGTCGCGCAGCATGTCGTGAACGGCGCGTTCTGGAACATGGGCGAGAACTGCTCGGCGTCGTCGCGCCTGATCGTGCATGCCGACATCAAGCCGGCGCTGCTCGAGCGCATCGGCGTGCAGATGCGTGAATGGAAGATGGGCGACCCGCTCGATCCCGAGCACCGCGTCGGTTCGCTGGTCAGCAAGACGCACTTCGACAAGGTCCGCTCTTACCTCGACCAGGCCGGCGCGGACAAGCTCGACGTGGTGTTCGGCGGGTCGACCGAGCACGGCATCTTCGTCGAGCCGACCGTGGTGGACGGCGTGAGCCGCGACAACACGCTGTTCCAGGAGGAAGTGTTCGGGCCCGTGCTGGCCGTCACGACCTTCACGGACACCGACGAGGCGATCGCGCTCGCGAACGATTCGGTCTACGGCCTCGCGGCATCGGTCTACACCAGCAACCTGAACGACGCGATTTACCTGTCGCGTTCGATCCAGGCCGGCGTGGTGACGGTAAACTGTTTCGGCGAAGGCGACATCACGACCCCGTTCGGCGGCTACAAGGCTTCCGGCTTCGGCGGCCGCGACAAGTCGATCTGGGCGCACGACCAGTACACCGAGATCAAGACCATCTGGATCGACGTACCGACCCGCGCCGCATAATCTCGTCGACACGCAGCACCCGCAGGCCGGCCGCGATCGCCACGAGCGATCGCGGCCGGTTTGTCGCATCTGCCGGGCAATCGGCCCGGCGCAACGTATTCACCCGGCATTGGCAGGAAACAGGCATGAACAGCAGGAACAGGGCGACGCTGATCGGATTCGTCGCAATCGTTTTATGGAGTTCGGTGGTAGGGCTGATTCGCGGTGTCAGCGACAGCTTCGGCGCAACCGGCGGCGCCGCAATGATCTACACGGGAGCGGCGGCGTTGCTGCTCGTGACGACCGGGCTGCCGCGGCTCGGCGATTTCCCGCGCCGCTATCTGCTGTGGGGCAGCCTGCTGTTCGTCGCGTACGAATGGTGCCTGTCGCTGTCGATCGGCAACGCGCACACCGCGCGCCAGGCGATCGAGGTCGGCATGGTCAATTACCTGTGGCCGACCTTCACGATGGTGTTCGCGATCCTGTTCCTCGGCCAGCGCGCGAACCTGCTGATCGTGCCGGGCGTGACCCTCGCGATGGCCGGCGTCGGCTGGGTGCTCGGCGGCGAGCACGGCTTCGATACGGCCGGCATGGCGGCCAATGTCGTCGACAACCCGCTCAGCTACGGATTGGCCTTCGCCGGCTCGCTGATCTGGGCAGCCTATTGCACCGTGACGATCAAGATCGCGAAAGGCAAGAACGGCATCACGCTGTTCTTCATCCTCGTCGCGCTGTCGCTGTGGATCAAATACCTGCTCGACGGCGAGCACACGATCGTGTTCAGCTTCAACGCGCTCGCCTGCTTCGTGCTCGCGTCGGCGGCGATGGGCTTCGGCTATTCGGCATGGAACATCGGCATCATGCGCGGCAACGTCGCGATCCTGGCCGGCGTGTCGTACTTCATTCCGGTCATCTCGGCCGGCCTCGCCGCGCTGCTGCTGGATGCGTCGCTGTCGCCCGGCTTCTGGACCGGCGCGTTCTGCGTGTGCGGCGGCTCGGTGCTGTGCTGGCTCGCGACGCGCAAGCGGGCGCCGCGCGCCGCGGCGCCGGCGAAGCAGTGCACGTAACGGCAGTCGTGCGCATGCGCCCGCCGGGCGCGTTCGCGCGATGCGCCGCACGTCAGATGCCGTGCGCGTCGAGGCGCCCCGCATACCAGCCGACGAACTGGTCGACGTAGTTTTCGGTGGACGGCGAGTACGGGCCCGGGATGTAACCCGGGTCCTGCGCGCCGCGATGGTTGATCGCCACCAGGCTCGCATCCTGCGCATTCGTCGCGGCCCAGACCTCGGTCAGCTTCGTCAGGTCGTAATCCACGCCCTCCACCGCATCCGCATGCACGAGCCACTTCGTGCGGACCCGCGTCTTTTCCGGCGTGAGCGGGATGATGTAGCTGATCATCGCGTGGTCGCTCATCACGTGCGTCCACGAGTTGTGCGTCCACATGTGCGTGTCGCCGAGGTCGCGGCGCGTGAGCTTGCCCAGCAGCTTCTGCGAGGCCACCCTGGTATCCATCGTCTGCGATTCGCCGTGGCCCGCGATCAGCAGCCGCTCGGTGCGGAAATGCGTCGCGACGTCGCCGGACAGCGCCTCGACCGCCTTGCACAGCCACCCTTCGCTTTCCCAGTTGCGCTGCGTGTCGGCATTGAGCTTCTCGTAGGCTTGCTGGGCCTTCAGCGACGCCTCGTCCATGTCGTCCGCGCTGGAACCGGTCGACTCGGGCAGGAACGACTGCGTCAGCTCAGGATGCCCGGCCTCGCAGTGGTAGCACTCGCGGTTGTTCTCCATCACGAGCTTCCAGTTGCCGTCCTCGACGATCTCCGACTCGAACGCGATCTTCGTGTTCTGCAGCTCGTACGGCGCGAAGCGCGGCCCCATCGTCTCCTCGAGGTGCGCGATGTCGGCCGGCGGTTCGTCGGCAAAGCACACGAGCACGTGCGTGCCGACCACCTTCACATGCACGGGCAGGAGATTGCGGCAGGTACGGTCGAAATCCTTCCCCATGTGCTTGGTGTGACGCAGGCTGCCGTCGAGGTCGTAGGTCCACTGGTGATACGGGCACACGAGCATGCCGACCGTCGACTTCCCCTCTTCCTTCAGGCGCGCGCCACGATGGCGGCACACGTTGCGATACGCGCGGATCGCTTCGTCGTCGTCGCGCACGATCATGACCGACGCCTTGCCGATGTCGACGACCGACACGTCACCCGGCTCCGGGACGTCCGCGGTCACGCCGACCACGATCCAGTGCTTGTGGAAAAAGATGTCGACGTCCGTCTCGAATACATCGGGCCGGCTGAACACTTCCCCCGGCAACCCGCAGCCCGGCTCGCGGCTGCGCACGAGTTCGCCAAGGGGCTTCAATTGAACGTCTGACATCGTCTTCTCCAACGTTGATGGGGAAGCGGGACTTCGATCGATCCCGCGTTAGCCGCAGTATTGGATTGCCGGAAAAACGCGTCAATGCGCTTTATTTTCCCCGAATCATTACATTGGATTATGGGTCGACGGGCGCGGCGAGCCGCGGCCTTCCGGGGCAATTGCGGTGTGGTCGTGCGCGCAAAAAAATCCCGCGTGCTCGAGCAAATTCGCTCGAAGGTCGCGGGACAAGGCAGTTCGCCCTGGCGGCGAAACTGCGTTCAGTGATGAGGATCGTCAATTGATCGAAACGCGCGGGGATGCATGCGGATTCCTTCCGCCCGCCCACGTCACGCGACACCGGCGTCGTCCTTCAACAGGTCGATCAGCTTCTGAATCGACGGCGTGACCGAGCGTCCGTGCGGCACGACCAGGTAATACGCGTCACTCAACGGCAGCGACACGTCCATCAGACGCACCAGGTCGCCCGACGCCAGATGCTCGTGGAGCAACCGGCTCCACCCGAGCGCGACACCCTGCCCGAGCAACGCGGCCTGAACCGCGTCCGGATACAGGCAGGTGCGCACGCCGTACTTGAGCTTGGCCGGACGCGCGCCGACGGCCCGGAACCACTTGTCCCAGCTCAGCCAGCCTTCGGACGTCGAGTCTTCCTCGATGAAGGTCATGTTCGCGAGCTCGTCCAGCGAACCCGGCGTCCCGTACCGGTCTCGCCACGCGGGCGAACAGACCGGAAACACCTGCTCATCGAACAGCAGATGCGCGGTGCCGTCGCTCCACTTGCCGTTGCCCCAGCGCACCACGGCGTCCACCTCGGTGTGGCGCAGATCGGCGGTAAACATCGTCGTCGTGAGACGGATGCGCAGGTTCGAGTGCAGGTCCTTGAGCCGCGCGAGACTCGGCATCAGCCGGAAATGCGAGAACGCCGCCGTCGTCGCCAGCACGAGCTCTTCGTCTTCCATGCCGGTCGACAGCCGGTCGAACACGCCGGCAATCTTGCCCATCGCCTCGGCCACGACCGCATGAAGCGCCGCGCCTTCGGCGGTCAGCGTCGTCGCACGGTGCAGGCGGTCCAGCAGGCGCACGCCGAGCAGTTCCTCCAGCTGACGGATCTGCCGGCTGACCGCGGCCTGCGTGACGCCAAGCTCGGAAGCGGCCTGCGTGAAGCTGCGCAGCCGGGCGACGGCCTCGAACTCCACCAGCGCCGTCAACGAAGGGATCAGTCGCCGATAACCTTTTGCACCGTCCATGCCCGCTTCACCGTGAACCTGTTGTAGGGGGTTGAGTTGCCTGTTCCGTACACGCCACCGACGGGCGGGCGGCAATCCGTGCCGCGCGCCCGCCGGTGGCCGAACCGCCGAGACGGGATGACGATCCCGCGCCTGGGTTCTCCGTTACAGCGACGCCTTGATCTTCTCCGCCGCGGCCGGCGTCACCCACTTCGTCCACACGTCCTGCTTTTCCTTCAGGAAGCGCTTCGCGCCGTCGTCGCCGGTGGCTTGGTTGGCCGTCATCCAGAGCATGACCTGTTGCAGGTCCGCGGTCTTGAAGCTGCGCGTGTTCAGATACTTCATCACGTCCGGACTGGCCTTGTCCGCGAACGACTTGGCGACCAGCGTATACAGCTGCCCGACCGGCCAGCCCGTCGGCTTCGGATCGGGGCAGTTCGCCACCGTCGTGCAGCGCTTCCATTCCGCCTGATCGACCGGCACGCCGGCATCGAGCTTCACCATCTGGTACTTGCCGAGCAGCGACGTCGGCGCCCAGTAGACGCCGAGCCAGGGCTTCTTGCGTTCGTAGGCCTTCGCAATCGACCCGTCCAGCCCCGCCGCGGACCCCGTATCGATCAGCCGGAATCCGGCCTGCTCCGCCTTGTACGCCTTGAACAGCTGCGTCGTGTTGGTCGTGATCCCCCAGCCTTGCGGGCCGTTGTGGATCGCCCCCTTGCCGGGATTCTCCGGGTCGGCGAACAGCTCCGGGTGCTTCAGCGCATCCGGAATCGTCTTGATCTCGGGATGCGCATCCGCGATGTACTTCGGGATATACCAGCCGTAGACCGCGCCCTCCTGAATGGTCTTCGCGCCCATCACGATCTTCTTTTCGTCGATCCCGCGCTGCACGATCGCCGGGAGCAACGCAATGGCCCCTTCCGACACGATGTCCGGCTTGCCCTTGTCGACCATCGACGTGATCGTCGGCACGGTATCGCCGATCACGGTGTTCACCTGGCAGCCGTAGCCTTCGCCGAGGATCGCCTTGTCGACGGCCGCTTCCAGCTCCGCACTTTGCCAGTTCATGTTGGCGATCGTCACGTTTCCGCAACCGGCAGCGTAGGCGTGCGAGCCGCCGCAGAAAGCCCCAGCTGCCACGAGTGCCCCAAGAAATTTCAGTTTCATTGCCGTTTCCTCAAAGTTGCCGGACCTTCCCCGGTATGCGTTGGTCTGTACGCCCTTCAATTTCCGGACCGACCCGGAAACTGTCGAGCGCATTACTGCGGGCACATGCGATCGTTCGAATCGCCGGCCTGATAGCGAGATGCGGATCAATGGTCTCGCGCGGACGTCACGGGTGCGCTCACCCGCGCGCCGCCGCGACGGCGGCCTCCACGCGTGCACGCGCGTCCGGCTGCACGTGCGGCAGGCCGGTTGCGTCTTCCGGCGTCGCCAGCGCGCAGGCCAGCTGACGCAGGTCGACCGTGCCGAGCGGATGGTTGCCTTCGCCGACGACCGTCAGGCGATCGACATCCGGATCGCGCGTGAACATCGACAGCGCGCTCTCGAGCGTCGTGCCGGCCGCGACCCGCATCCCGGCCGTCGCCGCGCTCGCGCGCAGCGGCGCCATCACGTCCTCGACGCAGACCACGCGCCCGCGATTCACCTGCCTGACGAAGTTGGTCACGTACTCGTCGGCCGGGCGCAGCACGATGTCCTGCTTCGTGCCCTGCTGGACGATGTTGCCGTCGCGCAGGATCGCGATCTGGTCGCCGAGCCGCAGCGCCTCGTCGAGGTCGTGCGTGATGAAGACGATCGTCTTGCGGATTTCCTTCTGCAGATCCAGCAGCACGGTCTGCATGTCCATCCGGATCAGCGGGTCGAGCGCCGAGTACGCTTCGTCCATCAGCAGCACGGGCGCGTCCATCGACAGCGCGCGAGCGAGGCCCACGCGCTGCTGCATGCCGCCGGACAGCTGATTCGGATAGCGTTGCTCGAAGCCCTTCAGGCCCACGCGTTCGAGCCAACGCATCGCCGTGTCGACCGACGTGTCGCGCGCCACGCCGCACACTTCGAGGCCGTAGATCACGTTCTCGAGCACGTTGCGATGCGGCAGCAGCGCGAACTTCTGGAACACCATCGCCGTCTGGCGCCGGCGGAATTCGCGCAGTTCCTTCAGTTTCATCCGGCACACGTCGACGCCGCCGATCAGCACCTCGCCGGCCGTCGGGTCGATCAGCCGGTTGATGTGGCGGATCAGCGTCGACTTGCCCGAGCCGGACAGGCCCATGATCACCTGGATGGAACCGGCGGGAATGTCGAGGTTGATGTTCCTCAGCCCCAGCACGTGGCCGGTCTGCGCAAGCAGTTCGGCCTTGGACAAGCCGTTCTTGACGGCATCGACATGGGACGCGGCTTTCGGCCCGAAGACCTTGTAGAGATTGCGGATCTCGATGCCGCCGGATTTGATGTCAGCCATGGACCACCTCCTGGTGCTTTTGAAGCCGCTTGCCGTAGGCCTGGCTGACGCGATCGAAGATGACGGCGATGCCGACGATCGCGAGGCCGTTGAAGATGCCGAGCGTGAAGTACTGGTTGGCGATGGCCTTCAGTACCGGCTGGCCGAGCCCCTGGACGCCGATCATCGCGGCGACCACCACCATCGCGAGGGCCATCATGATGGTCTGGTTGACGCCGGCCATGATGGTCGGCAGCGCAAGCGGCAGCTGCACCTTCACGAGCCGCTGCCAGCCCGA
Organism: Burkholderia sp. Bp9142; assembly: GCF_003853415.1. Taxonomy (GTDB): domain Bacteria; phylum Pseudomonadota; class Gammaproteobacteria; order Burkholderiales; family Burkholderiaceae; genus Burkholderia. The sequence goes on from NZ_QTPP01000062.1 coordinate 15,256, forward strand.
CGAACCGAACGCATCGGCGGCTTCGATGATGTCCACGTCGACCAGCCGGATCCCGAGATTGGTCAGGCGGATCATCGGCGGAATCGCGTAGATCACGACCGCGATGAGACCGGGCACGCGCCCGATGCCGAGCAGCATCACGACGGGAATCAGGTAGACGAAGCTCGGCATGGTCTGCATCACGTCGAGCACCGGATCGACCAGCTTGCGGATCCGGTTCGACTTCGCCATCAGGATGCCGACCGGCAAGCCGATGAGGATCGACAGGAACGTGCAGACGAAAATCATGGACACGGTTCGCATCGTGTCCTCCCACATGTCGAGATAGCCGATCGCGGCAAGCGTGACGAAGCAGCCCGCGACGATCTTCCAGTTCCGGCTCGCGACCCATGCGACTGCGAGCACCAACAGCATGATGATCGGCCACGGGGTGCGCGTCATGAAGTGCTCGGCCGCCGTCAGGAATTGCTGTAGCGGCTGGAATGTCGCGTCGATCGGGTCGCCGTACGCGGCGGTAAAAGCGCGAAAGCCGTCGTCGATCGAGCGCTTCATGTTCAGAAGCGCGTCGTCCTGCATGTGCGGAAACGTGTGTATCCAGTCCATTTTTTCCTCCATCATTCCGATGCCTGCCGATCCGCCGGCGTGTCGGGGTTGTCCTTCATTCGATGCCGGCCGACCATTCCTTGACGCTCAGGTTGGCCGCCGCGCCGATCGTCAGGAACGGTTGCGGCGGCAACCGCTTCGGCGCCGCGAACCCGCGGAACACCTGCACGAGCCACGAGTCCATGCCCAGCGCCGCCTCGGCGGCCGCGATGCCCGACGCCGTCGCCTTGGTCGCGCCGACGCCGTTGCATGCGATCGCCGCGAAGAGGCCCGGCTCGATTTCGCCGAACGCCGGCACGCCGTTCCACGTCAGCGCCATCGCGCCTGCCCAGCGGTACGCCATCGGCACGCCCCCGAGCATCGGGAAACGTGCGTCGAACTTGCGGTCGTGGACGCGGCCCGCGCGTGCGATCGCGCCTTCGGTCACCTGCAGCCGCGGGTTGTACGTGTAGCGCGAGCGGATCAGGATCCGGTCGCCGTCGTCGCCGCGCACGCGACGCACCGTGGTCCCCATCGGGAACGCGGGCGTCGCGGCCCATGCGCGCTCGCCGCCGAGCCGCGACGGATCGAATGCCTTCGTCATCGATGCATACGTGTAGACATGCATCAGCACGCCTTTGAAGAGACCGAAACTCTGTGCATGCCCGTTGTTCGCCAGGATGATCTTGCCGGCGTTGACGGTGCCGTTCGGGGTCTTGATGCACCACGATGCGCGCTGCCGCTCGAGCGACAGCGCGGGCGTATTCTCGAAAAGCCTGACCGAACCGCGGAATGAATCGGCGAGCCCCCGGATGTAGGCCGCCGGCTGGATCATGACGGTGCCGGGCGTAAAGATCGCCGACGTGAACGACGGCGTGCCGGTGACCGTCTCGATCTCTTTCGCATCGAGCAGACGATATGGTTCGTTCACCTTATCGAGCTGGACCGCATAAGAGGCGACATGCTTGTCGCCTTGCGGCCCCATCGCGACGTTGTACTTCCCGCACGGGTCGAAGATGTCCTTGCCCCAGCCCTTCTCGAGCGCCAGGTCGCGGGCCAGCGCGATCGCCATCCGGTGCACCTGGATGTCGTGTCGCCGCTCGTCGCTGCCCGAGCCGCCATAGTCTTCCGACGACACTTCGTGCGGCAAGTCGATGATGAAGCCCGAATTGCGGCCCGTCGCACCTTCGGCGATTTCGCCGGCCTCCAGCACGACGACCGTCAGGCGCGGATCGAGTTGCGACAGGCGCCGCGCCGCGGACAGGCCGGCGAACCCGCCGCCGATGATCGCGATGTCGGCGTTCACCGTGCCGGTGAGCGGCGCGCGCGGTGCCCGCGGGGGCAGCATCTCGACCCAGCCTGACTTGCCGAGATGCTGCGGGAGTTTGCTCGCTACGAACATGATGGTTCACCCGCTCCGTTACACGGCCCGCCGTTCGCGCTCGACCAGCGCGCCGACGGCGGTCTGCAGTGCGTCGCGCTTCGCGGCGGACAGCCGCGACAGCGGGCGACGCGGGTTGCCCGCGCCATAGCCGGTCATTTCGGCCGCGGCGTAGACGGACTGCACGTAGTCGCCTTCCCAGATCAGCGACATCGCGGGCTCCAGCAGTCGCCAGCATTCCCGCGCGTCGTCCCAGCGATGTTCCCTCGCGGCCGCGACGAGTTCGAGGCAGGTCTTCGGCGCGAAGTTGGCGCCGCCCCAGATCAGGCCGCTGACGCCGGCATACATCGCATACGGCACGAGCGGATCGGCGCCGTTCATCATCGGCAGGCCGGTGCGGACCAGCGCGGCCTGCTTCGCCAGGTCGCCGCTGCTGTCCTTGACCGCGAGGAATTCGGGAATCTCGCACAGCCGGCGCAGCAGCGACGGCGTGATCTCGACCCCGACCGCCTGCGGCACGTTGTAACCGATGATCGGCAGCCCGCCGCGCGCGACGGCGGCGTAGAACGCGAATACGCCGTCGTCGTCGGTCGGGCCTTCGAAGAACGGCGGCAGCACCATCACGCCGCCCGCCCCGCAATCGGCCGCATGACGCGTGCGCTCGACGACATCGTCGACGAGCAGCGCGGACGTCTGCGCGATGACGCGTGCCCGCCCGTTGATGACCTTCGCGCCGAATGCGACCAGCGCCTTCGATTCCTCCTGCGACAGATACACGTGCATGCCGGTGCCGGAACTCAGCACGAAGCCTTCGATGCCCACAGCGAGATAGCGCTCGATCAGTTGCTCCAGGCGCGCATGATCCGGTTTCCCGTTCTCATCGAAAGGAGTACTGATTGCCAGGTTGATGCCAGGGAAAGCAAAATCTTTCATGTCGTCATGCCTCGTCCGCTTCGTTAATGTTCAGGTCGACCCAGAGGGTCTTGAGCTGCGTGTACTGGTCATGGGCGTGCAGCGAGTTGTCGCGTCCGCCGAAGCCCGACTGCTTGAAGCCGCCGAACGGGGTCGTGATGTCGCCTTCGCCGAATGCATTCACCGTCACCGTGCCTGCGCGAATCGCACGTGCCGCACGCATCGCGCGCTTTCCATTTCCGGCGAATACCGAGGCGGCAAGGCCATAGTCCGTGTCGTTCGCGATGTCGATCGCCTCCTGCATGCCGTCCACCGTGATGACGGACAGGATCGGGCCGAAGATTTCCTCGCGCGCGTGCTTCGCGTCGTTGTTCGCGACGTCGATGATGGTCGGGTGGACATAACGGCCTTCGCTCGTCTGCCCGCCGTAAAGCACGGTGTGGTCGCCGCCCAGATAGGACTGCACTTTCTCGTAATGCTGCGGCGACACCAGCGGCCCGATCCGGTTGGCCGGGTCGAGCGGATCGCCCACATGCCATTCGTCGGCCAGCTTCGTGATCTTGTCCAGCAGGGGCACCTTGATGTCGCGATGAACGATCAGCCGCGAAATCGCCGAGCAGTTTTCGCCCATGTTCCAGAATGCGCCGTTGACGATGTGGCCCGCGACGGCATCGAGATCGGTCGCATCGGCCATCACGACGCACGGATTCTTCCCGCCCATCTCGAGCACGACCTCCTTGAGGTTGCTCTCGGCCGAGTACGACAGGAAGCGCCGGCCGGTGTCGGTGGACCCGGTGAAGGACACCATGTCGATGTCGCGATGCCGGCCGATCGGTTCGCCGACCGCCGGGCCCGTACCGGTCACGACGTTGAATACGCCGGGCGGAATGCCGGCCTCGAGCGCGAGTTCGGCGACCCGCATCGTCGTGAGCGAGGTTTCCTCGGCGGGCTTCACGACCAGCGTGCAGCCGGCCGCGAGCGACGGACCGATTTTCCACGCGAGCATCAGCAGCGGGAAATTCCAGGGCAGCACCAGGCCGGCGACGCCGACGGGTTCGCGCACGATCATCGAGATATGGCCGTCGGAGGCCGGCGACACCTGGTCGTAGATCTTGTCGATCGCTTCCGCATGCCAGCGCAGCACGTTGATCGTTTCCGGAATGTCGACCGTCTGACAGTCGTAGATCGTCTTGCCGCTGTCGAGGCTCTCCATCACCGACAGCTCGAGCGCATGCTGCTCGACGAGATCGGCCAGCCGGAGAATCGCCTGCTTGCGTGCGGCCGGATGCAGCTTCGACCAGCGGCCGTCGTCGAACGCGGCGCGGGCGGCGGCGACCGCGGCATCGACGTCTTCCTTCGCGCACGCCGGCACGTCGGCGAGATGCTCGCCCGTTGCCGGGTTGATCGTCGCGAACGTTTCGCCGGACGCCGACGCGCGCGCTTCGCCGTCGATCACGACGCGGCGCGGCAGGTTCAATTCACGAGCGATCCGTTGATACTCGCTCCTGGACAGCAACTCAGTCATATCAGTCTCTCATCGACACGGGGTTTCATGAGGAACCGAACCAGCCGCTCGGTTCGTGGTGCTAAAAATCAATCGATACGTCGACACCTTCGGGCGCCACGTACGACGCCATGTTTCTGCGCGCCAGGTAGACGTGCGCGCTGACGATCTCTCCGGCGGCCTGCGCGTCGCGGCGCTCGATGGCGTCGATGATCGCGTCGTGCTGCTGGACCGCTTCGACGAGTTCGGCTTCCATCTTCTCGTCGCGCGGTTGATAAAACGTCTTCGCGAGCCGCGCATGATCGATCAGCAGGCGGCACAGGCTCGGCAGCAGGTACGGGTTGTGGGCCATCTTGCCGATCGCGAGGTGAAACTCGTCGTTCTGCAGCACCCGCTCGTCCACCCCGCCGCCTTCCACCGCCGCGCGAAACCGCTCCTGGATACGCTTCAACCCGTCGATTTCCACCTGGGTCGCATGCATCGCGGCCAGCTTGGTCGTCGCCACGTAAATCAGCGGCGCCGCCAGGAAATAGTTGCGCAGCGAGTCGTAGTTCATCGACGCGACCCGCGCCGCGCGATTCGCCTCGAGCTCGATATAGCCTTCCGCCGCCATCTGCCGCATCAGCTCGCGTACCGGCGGACGGGACAGCCCGAACTCCTCGCCGAGCGCCACCTCGTCCAGCGTCGCCCCGGGCTGGAGCTCCATGCTGAGGATCCGGTGTCGAAGCGTCTGCGCCAGAACCGCCTTGCGATCCAGCGACGGCGACTGCGCATCGTCACGTTCCGTGTCCACGAGATTCGCCTTCATGTGCTCTCCTGTTGCATGCATCGTCTGTATACAAATTGTATTCGTCAAGACTTCAATGTGTCTAATACGGGAAACTGCTTATGCGGCGGGGCCTGGCAACAGCCTCAAGACCAGCCAGACGGGCGGCGACCAGCGTGCGACTTCCGCCCTCCCGAGGCCGCCCGGACAACGCTCCACGCACTCCCAGCCCGGATGTTAGAGGAACAAACCGCGTCGGACGCCCGATTCGGCCGGCACGAAATGGCTGGAGAGGAATCGGGCGGCCCATCGCGATCTGCCCCACCGCCGGAACGCACTGATCCATCGATTGCGGATTGCGGCGCGCGCCGCCTGCGGCGAACGCGAAGCATCCTCCGCACCTTGCCGGCTCGCATCACTTCATCGCGAACGAAATCCACCGCGGCAATATTCCGATCGTTGCCGCCGCGGCAATGGCCGCGCGGGCGCGCGTCACGCATAACCTAATGTAATGGCGGCCGGAAAATAAAGCGCATTGACGCTGTTTTAGTGCCCGCCAATACTCGGGCCACTGCGAAGGCACTCCGGGCATGGAGCGAGACATCGGAACGAGGCGCGACAGCGGCCCGTCATCGAAATCCGGCTTTCGCGAATGACTGCGTGCACGTCGAGCGTGCCACGCGCCCCAAGGAAGCGATGCCATGAACTCCGTAGCCAGCATGTTCGATCCCGCCCCCGAAGCACACGACCGATTCTCCAACCCCGGCACGTGGGACAGCACCGGAAGAACCTGGGCGAGCGGCGAGCAGCAGGTGCTGACGTGCTGCCGCGTCGTCGACGAGACGCACGACGTCAAAAGCTTCGAGTTCCGCGTGGGCGACGGCTCGCCCGTTCGCTTCGAACCCGGCCAGTTCATGACGGTGTCGGCGCACGTCCACGGCCAGCCGGTCGAGCGCTGCTACACGATCTCGTCGCCGCCGACGCGCCCCTATCTGCTGTCCATCACGGTGAAGCGGGTCCCCGGCGGCGTCATGTCGAACTGGCTGCACGACACCATGAAGCCGGGCAGCCAGCTGCTGGCGTACGGCCCGTCGGGCAGCTTCACGCCGACGGCAGCGCCCGCCGCCAAGCTGCTGTACCTGTCCGCCGGCTCGGGCGTGACACCGCTGATGTCGATGACGCGCGCGAGCATCGACCTCGGGCTCGACCTGGACATCGTGTTCGTGCACAGCACGCGAACGCCCGCCGACATCGTGTTCCGCAAGGAACTGCGGCGGCTCGAAGCGCTGTCGCCGCGCCTGCGCACGTTCTTCGTCTGTGAAGGCGTCGGCGACGAGGCGCACTGGCCGGGACCGATCGGCCGGCTCAGCCTGCCGCTGCTTGCCGAACAGGTGCCCGACTACGCCGCGCGCGAAGCCTTCACTTGCGGCCCGGCCGGCTACATGAATGCGGTGCGCGACGTGCTGCGCAGCGGCGGTCACGATCCCGCGCGCTATCACCAGGAGAGCTTCGACATCGGCGCCGGCGTCGCGCCGGAACCGGCCGCACCTGCCGCACCCGCATCCGAAGCGTCGTCGGAGACCTTCACGATCAAGCTGTCGCGCTCGTCGAAGACGTTCACGATGCACGCCACCGACACCGTGCTGTCGGCGGCGAGAAAGGCCGGCCTCGCGATTCCGTCGTCCTGCAGCCAGGGCATCTGCGGCACCTGCAAGACCAAGGTACTCGACGGCACGGTGGACATGCAGCACAACGGCGGGATTCGCGACCGGGAAGTCCAGAAGGGCTTCCGGCTGCTCTGCTGCAGCCGCCCGACGTCGGACCTCGTACTCGAACTCTAGTCCGGCAGAAAACGCGCGCGCGGCACGGTCACGGGCCTTTCCACATGAGCCCGGATCACGCCGGCGCGCTTCACTCCACATTCCCTGCAAACGCACCATCAGAACAACCCCAGGAGGCACAGTATGGCGGGCGCTCAGCTCCTCGATGTAAGCAGTGCTATTGATCAGAATGACAAGGATGCAGTCTTGCGCGACGTACGCGCATACCGGTTGGCCCGGGTTCAGGAACAGCTGCTCGCGCAAAAGATCCCGGCGATCCTGCTGTACGACCCGGTCAACATTCGCTACGCGACCGATACGTCGAACATGCAGGTGTGGGCCGGGCGCAACCCGGCACGCTACGTGATGGTGTTCGCCACCGGGCGCATCGTCGCGTGGGAATTCCACAGCAGCGAGCACGTGTGGGACGGCCTGGATCTCGACGTGGAACTGCGCGGCGCGGTCAGCTGGACCTACTTCAACGCCGGCCCCGATGCGGAGCAGCGCGCCGAGACGTGGGGCGCCGAGATCGTCGACGTGTTCCGCAAGCACGCGCCGGGCGAGCGCTTCCTGGCCGTCGATCGCCTCGACCCGTTCGGCACCGCGTACCTGGAGAAGCACGGACTCACGCTGACGGACGGCCAGGAACTAATGGAAACCGCCCGGCTCATCAAATCGTCGGGCGAGCTCGTGTTGATCGGCGAATCGCTGCGCACCGCCGAGAAAGGGATCGAGCGGATGCGGCGCGAACTGCGGCCGGGCCTGACCGAGAACGACATCTGGGCGAACCTGCATTACGAGAACATCCGCCATGGCGGCGAATGGATCGAGACGCGGCTGCTGGCCTCCGGCGACCGGACCAACCCGTGGATGCACGAATGTTCGTCGCGGGTGCTCGAGGCAGGCGACCTGCTCGCGTTCGACACCGACATGGTCGGGCCGAACGGTTACTGCTCGGACATCTCCCGTACCTGGCTCGTCGGCGACGGCCGTCCGTCGGACGAGCAACGCAAGCTGTACGAATACGCGTATGCACAGGTCCATTTCAACATGGATCTGCTGCGGCCCGGCATGACGTTCCGCGAGTTCTCGGAAAAGGCGTGGAAGATCCCCGACCCGTTCGTGAAGAACCGCTACTGCTGCCTGGCGCACGGCATCGGGATGGTCGACGAGTATCCGTCGATCGCGCACCAGGTCGACTGGGACAGCGCGGGTTACGACGGCCGGTTCGAGGTCGGCATGACGGTCTGCGTCGAAAGCTACATCGGCGCGGAAGGCGGCAGCCAGGGCGTCAAGCTCGAACAGCAGGTCGTGCTGACCGAGCACGGCTGCGTGTCGCTGACCGACTGCGCGTTCGAAACCGACTGGCTGTAAATCCTCATGGCAGGCGCCGCCTTCCGGCTGGCAACGACATCGCGAGACACCATGTCAGGCCGTCTTCGCGTGGTTGATGTCGGTCCGGGGAAGCAATTCGCCATCGATCTGCATGGCAGCCTGAAGGCGGCGGCGTGATGCATCGCCGATAGCGACGCGCGACGCGGGCCGGACGGCAACAGCGGTGCACGCATGGCGGCCGGTGTCAAATCGGCCGCCATTTTTTGCTGTCCGGACCCGCACGTTTCTGCGTAGACTTTCGTATCATCAAGCCAAGTGACCGCGGGAGCAGAAACCAGCATGAGTGAACGCCCGAAGAACATCGCGGATTTCGTCCGGATAGCCGGCGATCTGTTTCAGTCGGACAAGCTTCCCCCCGCCGCGCGTGCATTCGCGCCGCAAGTATTCGCACGGCTGCAGACCCCGTCGGACAACGGAACGCGGCTCGCGGTGCGATACCCCGCATGCGAATGGCTCGACGCGGCGCTCGAGTCGGTCGCGCGCGTCGACCCGACGTTCGCCAGCGTCGCGCAGCTGATCAAGTCGCTCGAGCCCGTGGTCGGCTGGTCGCGCCGCACCTCGGGAAAGGACGGCAGTCCGAACTACATCGACGGGCACGTGAACGGGATGATCTGCGGGCCCGGCGGCGCGGAAAGCCGCGGCGACATTCAGCTCGGCTTCTCGCTGATGATGCCCGGGGTCCGATATCCGGATCATGGTCACGCACCGGAGGAAGCGTACGTGCTCATGACCGCCGGGGAATTCCGCCAGCAAAACGGCGAATGGTTCGATCCCGGCATCGGCGGCGGCATCCACAACCCGCGCGGCGCGCTGCATGCGATGCGCTCCGGCGACGCGCCGTTCCTCGCGATCTGGTGCCTGCTGAATTGATCTGACGATCGACGCGACAGGCCGGCGGGGCCGCCTGCGGTCAGTGGTCAGCGGTCAGCAGCCGGCCATTGGCCTACCGGTCGGTCGGGATGGATACAGACTGCCGTTGAATGACGCGCGTGCGTTTCGAGGTCGGCCGGATCGTGCCCGGCGTGCGCGGATGCGATTCAACGACAGGACCGCCGACGGAAGAAGGAAGCCAGCCATGGGAACCCGCAAAGGAAGCCGGTTATGGGAAATCCATGCGATGACGCGGCGTGCAGGTCGGCTCACACGGTAGCGCCGCACCGCGAAAGCAGCAGTCCGGGCATCTCGTCAACATCCGTCCGGCCGACGCGATACGACCCGCACGTGGATAAAACACAACAGTGCAACGGAACAGGCGCTCAAGGCACTCGCCTCCTCGAAAGCGCCGTCGTTATCGGGCATACTCTATTCGCGTTCCGCGAACGGTCGTTCTATTTTCAACGCAAACCCTCGCGCGAGCCACTAAACACACACATGATTCTGGTACCTTGACGCACCGGCCCGCGCGCATCGCGATGGCCATCACCCATCTTTCACACTTATGACACTACAGATTGGGATTCCTCTGGAGACAGCCACCGGCGAACGGCGCGTTGCGACCGTGCCCGAGGTGGTCGAGAAACTGATCAAGCTGGGGTTTTCGGTGGCCGTCCAAAGCGGCGCCGGTGCCGGCGCGAATTTTGACGACGATGCGTACCGCGCGGCTGGCGCGAGCATCGCCGCCACGGCGGCCGAGCTCTGGTCCGGGAGCGACATCGTGTTCAAGGTGCGCCCGCCGAGTGCCGACGAAGTCGCGCTGATGCGCGAGGGCGGCACGCTGATCGGCTTCGTGTGGCCGGCGCAGAACCCCGAACTGATGCAGCAGCTGGCCGCCAGGCGCGCCACGGTGCTGGCGATCGATTCGCTGCCGCGCACGCTGTCGCGCGCGCAGAAGATGGACGCGCTCACGTCGATGGCCGGCATCAGCGGCTACCGGGCGGTGATCGAGGCCGCCCACGCGTTCGGCCGATTCCTGAACGGCCAGGTCACGGCGGCCGGCAAGATCCCGCCGGCCAAGGTCTTCATCGCCGGCGCCGGTGTGGCCGGTCTGGCCGCGATCGGCACGGCCGCGAGCCTCGGCGCGATCGTGCGCGCGAACGACACGCGCGCCGAGGTGGCCGATCAGGTCAAGTCGCTGGGCGGCGAGTTCGTCAAGGTCGACTACGAAGAGGAAGGCTCGGGCGGCGGCGGTTACGCGAAGGTGATGAGCGAAGGCTTCCAGCAGGCGCAGCGCGCGATGTATGCGCAGCAGGCGAAGGACGCCGACATCATCATCACCACCGCGCTGATCCCCGGCAAGCCGGCGCCGAAGCTGATCACCGCCGAGATGGTGCGGTCGATGAAGCCCGGCAGCGTGATCGTCGACATGGCCGCCGAACAGGGCGGCAACTGCGAACTCACGGTGCCCGGCGAGGCGGTCGTGCGCCACGGCGTGACCATCGTCGGCTACACCGATCTCGCGTCGCGCCTGTCGCGGCAGTCGTCCACGCTGTACGGGACCAACCTGCTGCGCGTGGTCGAGGAGCTGTGCAAGACCAAGGACGGCAAGATCAACGTCGACTTCGACGACGACGCGATCCGCGGCCTTACCGTCATCAAGGAAGGCAACGTCACGTGGCCGGCGCCACCGATCAAGCAGGCGGCCGTCGCGCCCAAGCCCCCGGCGGCCGCGCCCGCAGTGGCCGCGCCTGCGAAGTCCAAAGGTCACGGCCACAGCGGTGAGCCGATGTCGGCCAAGTCGCTCGCGATCGTGTTCGCGATCGGCGCGCTGGCGTTCCTGCTGGTCGGCCAGTTCGCGCCGTCGAGCTTCCTGTCGCACTTCACGGTGTTCGTGCTTGCGTGCTTCGTCGGCTACATGGTGATCTGGAACGTCACGCCGTCGCTGCACACGCCGCTGATGAGCGTGACCAACGCGATCTCGTCGATTATCGCGATCGGCGCGCTCGTGCAAATCGCGCCGCCGCTGGGCGAGCTGGCCAACGCCGGCGATCGTCCGTCCGGGCTGATCCTCGGTCTCGCGGTGGGCGCGCTCACGCTCACGGCCGTCAACATGTTCGGCGGCTTCGCGGTCACGCGGCGCATGCTGGCGATGTTCCGCAAATAAGGGGACAACAATAATGACTTCCAACCTGACTACCGTCTCCTATATCGGCGCCGCGATCCTGTTCATCCTCAGCCTCGGCGGGCTGGCCAATCCTGAAACCGCGCGCCGCGGCAACCTGCTCGGCATGATCGGCATGCTGATCGCCGTGCTGGCCACCGTGGCCGGCCCGCGCGTGTCGGCCGCGGGCATTCCGTACGTGATCGCCGCGCTGGTCGTCGGCGGTGCCGTCGGCCTGTACGCCGCGAAGAAGGTGCAGATGACGCAGATGCCGGAACTGGTCGCGCTGATGCACAGCCTGGTCGGCTTCGCGGCCTGCCTGGTGGGCTTCGCGAGTTACATCGACACGTCGCTGCAGCTCACCGGCGCCGAGAAGGCCATCCACGAAGTGGAAATCTACGTCGGCATCCTGATCGGCGCGATCACCTTCGCGGGCTCGGTGATCGCGTTCGGCAAGCTGTCGGGCAAGATCGGCGGCAAGCCGCTGCTGCTGCCGGCGCGGCACTGGCTGAACCTGGCCGCGCTGCTGATCGTGATCTACTACGGCCGCGCGTTCCTGCATGCGGAAAGCATCCAGGACGGCATGCTGCCGCTCGCCGTGATGACCGTGATCTCGCTGCTGTTCGGCGTGCACATGGTGATGGCGATCGGCGGCGCGGACATGCCGGTCGTGGTGTCGATGCTCAACAGCTACTCGGGGTGGGCGGCGGCAGCCACCGGCTTCATGCTCGGCAACGACCTGCTGATCGTGATCGGCGCGCTGGTCGGCTCGTCCGGTGCGATCCTGTCGTACATCATGTGCCGCGCGATGAACCGCAACTTCATCAGCGTGATCGCCGGCGGCTTCGGCAGCGGCGCGGGCACATCGGCGGCAGCGAGCGGCGGCGCGCAGCCGGCCGGCGAGGCCGTGGCGGTGAGTGCGCTGGAAACGGCCGAGCTGCTGCGCGAAGCGAAGCGCGTGATCATCGTACCCGGCTATGGGATGGCCGTTGCACAGGCCCAGCACACGGTGTTCGAACTGACGAAGCTGCTGCGCGAAAAAGGTGTCGACGTGCGTTTCGCGATTCACCCGGTCGCGGGCCGCATGCCGGGGCACATGAACGTGCTGCTGGCCGAAGCGAAGGTGCCGTACGACATCGTGCTGGAGATGGACGAGATCAACGGCGACTTCCCCGAGGCCGACGTGTCGATGGTGATCGGCGCGAACGACATCGTGAACCCGGCGGCGCAGGACGACCCGTCGAGCCCGATCGCCGGCATGCCGGTGCTGGAGGTGTGGAAGGCGAAGACGTCGATCGTGATGAAGCGCAGCATGGCGTCCGGCTATGCGGGCGTCGACAATCCGCTGTTCTACAAGGACAACAACCGCATGTTGTTCGGCGACGCGAAGTCGATGCTCAATGAAATCTTCGGCGCACTGAAAGCCTGAGTGCGGCCGCGCGCATGGAGCGGGCAGCCCGCCCGTTTCAGCCGCGCGCGGCCCCGATCACCCGTCGGCCCGTCACGCAGCAGTGCGCGACGGGCCGACGCACATCCGCGGTACCGGAACGACCGGGAGCCGTCCATGGGATCGCACCAAGGATCCCGGTTATGGGAGCGCGCTTGAAAAATCCGCGCTACGCGCGCCGCCGGTAAGTCCCCGGCGTACTCCCCGTCCAGTGGCGGAACGCGCGATGAAACGCGCTCGGATCGTCGAAGCCGATATCGGCGCCGATCGCCGCGATCGTGTCGAGCGTGTCGGTGAGCCGCTGGATCGCGATGTCGCGCCGCAGTTCGTCCTTGAGCGCCTGGAACGTCGTGCCTTCGGCCGCCAGGTGGCGGCTCAGCGTGCGCACCGAGCAATGCAGATGCTCGGCCGCCTCGTCGATCACCGGCAGGTCGGGCAATGCCGCCGACAGGTATTGCCGCACGCGATGGCACACGAGCTGTTCGCTGAACGATTCGAAGATCCAGTCGCCGGGCGCGCGCGCGAGGAACTTGCGCAGGTTGCGCTTGCTCTGCCGGATCGGCACGTCGAGGTAGTCCGCGCTGAAACGCATCAGCGTGCGTTCGCGGTCGAACTGCACGGAGCCGGAGAAGAAGTACAGGTGCTCGACCGCATGACGCGGCCGCGGGCACGCGAACTCGATCTGCAGCAGCGGAATCTTCTGCCCGATCAGCCAGGAGCACACGCCGTGCACGAGCTTGAGCATCAGCTCCTGGCCGAGCGCGCCGATCGGGCCGACGGCCGGGTTCGGCCGCAACAGCACCTGGGCGACGAGACCGTCGCGCTTCGATTCAACGAAGAAGTCGTCGAGCAGGATATGGAAGAACTGGCCGAAACGATGCAGTGCCGTTTCGAGGTTGCGCGCATCGAGCAGGCTCAGGCACAGGTACTTCAGCGTACCGCCGCGCAGCGGGCGCGAGAAGATGCCCGGCATCTCGTCGTCGAGGTCGATCGCGAGCGTGCGATACAGCGTCGAGAACTGCTCTTCCGTCACGCGCGCATGCGGCTCGCCGAGCAGCTCGAGCGGGATGCCGGCGCCGCGCAGGTAGCGCTCGACCACGTCGCGCTGCGCGCCCGCGCTGGCGAGGAAACCGTTGACGAGCGAGATCGGCACCGTCGCGCTCGGTGAAGGCAGCGCATGCCCGGGCCGGGCGGAAGGTGAGTCTGAACCGGTCATCGCGTCCCCGTCGGTCGAACCGCTCGCATTGTACTTGAGCGGCCCATACCGGGCCTTCGGGGCCTTCGGGGCCTTCGGCACGCCGGCACGCGCGCCGCCGGGCGCGCGGCGCGTCGGCACCATCAATCGGCGCGGCTGAGTTCCCGGCGCAGGATCTTGCCGACCGTCGACTTCGGCAGCCGGTCGACCAGGCGGATCAGCTTCGGCACCTTGTAGCCCGCGAGGTTCGCACGGCAATGCGCGACGAGCGCCGCTTCGGTCACGGCCGCGTCCGGCACGAGCACCACGAACAGCTTGACGGCCTCGCCGGTGCGCTCGTCCGGCACGCCGATGCACGCGCATTCGGCGACGCCCAGCAGCGCGGTCGCAACCGCTTCCACCTCGTTCGGGTACACGTTGAAGCCCGACACGATGATCATGTCCTTCTTGCGGTCGACGATCTTCAGGAAACCGGCCGCGTCGAACACGCCGATGTCGCCGGTGCGGAAGTAGCCGTCCGCGGTGAACGCGGCCGCGTTCGCCTCCGGCTTCTGCCAGTAGCCGCCCATCACCTGCGGCCCCCGCACGCAGATCTCGCCCGCCTCGCCGATCGCCACCTCGCGATCCTGGTCGTCCAGCAGCTTCACGTCGGTCGACGGCAGCGGCAGGCCCGTCGTGCCCGTGAACGCGTCGATCGACTGCGGGTTGAACGTGACCACCGGCGATGTTTCCGACAGCCCGTACCCTTCGCGGATGAAGTTGCCCGTCACCGCCTTCCAGCGCGCGGAGATCACGTCGATCACCGCCGCGCCGCCGCCGGCCGACAGCTTCAGCCGCGACCAGTCGACTTCCTTCAGCCGCGGATGGCCGGCGAGCCCTGCATACAGCGTATTGACGCCGACGAACACCGACGGCCGCGCGGCCTTCAGCACGTCGATGAAGCCGTCCATGTCGCGCGGATTCGCGACGAGCCAGTTCTCCGCGCCGATCGCGAAGTAGGACAGGAAGTTCACCGTCAGCGCGAAGATGTGATACAGCGGGATCGCCGTGACGACGACCTCCTCGCCCGGCCGCCGCGCGGCCGCCACGATCGCGCCGAACTGCTCGATGTTCGCGACCAGGTTGCGGTGCGACAGCGCGGCGCCCTTCGACAGCCCGGTCGTGCCGCCCGTGTACTGCAGCAGCAGCAGATCGCCGCCTTCGAGCGCGGCCGGCTCGAAGGCGAGCGATTCGCCCGCGGCGAGGGCGTCCGCGAGCGCGATCGAGCCGGGCGGCAGCGCGTCGCACGCGCCGGCCGGTGCATCGACGACGCCGAGATCGCCGCGGCCCACGCTCAGCACGGTCCGCATGCGCGTCTTGCCGACCACGTCGGCGAACGTGCCCATCGACCCGCCGCACACCACGGCCACTTCGACGCCCGCGTCGTTGAGCTGGTGTTCAAGCTCGTGCGCGGTGTAGAACGGGTTCACGTTGACCTGGATCGCGCCGAGCCGCGCGACCGCGACGGTCACCACCGGAAACGCGAGCACGTTCGGCAGCATCACGGCCACGCGGTCGCCCTTGCGCACGCCCGCGACCTGCTGCAGGTACGCGGCCAGCGCGCTCGACAGGCGATCGACGTCGGCATAGGTGAGCGTGCGGCCGAACGTGCGGAACGCGGGACGCTCGGCGAAGCGGCGCATCGCATCGTCCAGCAGCGCGGTTACGGAAGGATGGCGATCGGCATCGATCTCGGCGGGGATCGAGCCGTACGACCCGATCCAGTGTCTCTTCGTCATGTCCTGCTCCTCGGGGGACGGCACCGGGCAGCGCCGTTCGCACGGCGGCCCGCGCGCCGGATGGGCGCAGGCCGCCGCCTGACCGGCGACTATCGCCCGCCAGACCGGCTTTGAAAATGATCCGGACGGTCGAAAAGATGATCGAAACGGACACGCTGGCGCGCGGCGGGCCGCCTGTCGCCGCTTCCGCCCGTGCATCGGTTCACCGTGCCGGGCCATGCACGCCCGTGCGCATCAGGGTGAACCCTATGGCGCCTCCGCGCGTTCCGGCGCAGAATCGCGCACCGGAACGATATCAAATCGGACGCAGAACCCGCCATGCCGCGCAGTGCGCTCTTGAAACCGACGGCCACCGGCACCGCCTCGCTGCCGGACGCCCTGCCCGCCCACGCGTTGCGCGAAAAGCGCTTCTCGCCGGCCAAGCTGGCCGTGCTCGTCGGCGTCGCCCAGGAACTCGGCCTCGACCCGGCCGCCGTGCTCGACGGCACCGGCCTGTCGCCGGATGCCGTCGCCGATCCGTTCACGCTCACGTCGCCGCTGCAGTTCCTGGGCGCCGCGCGCAATGCGGTCGGCCGCTACGACGGCACCGATCTCGGCGTGCGCGTCGGCCGCCGGCTGCATGCGTCGAGCTACGGGATGTACGGCTACGCGATGCTGTGCTCGGAATCGCTCGCGCATGCGTTCGATTCGGCCGTCAAATATCACCAGCTCGCGAACGGCATGCTCGCGATCCGCTGGGTCGAACAGGGCGACACCGCGTCGTGGCTGTTCCCGGATCCGCACGAAGCCGCGCTGCCCGAGCCGGACCTGCCGCTGTACCGCTTCCTGATCGACATGCAGTTCGCGCTGCACGTGACGATCATCAAGGACGTGATGGGCGCGTGGTGCGTGCCGGCCCGCGCGCAGTTCGCGCAGCCTCGGCCGGCGCACGCGGCGCAGCTCGCCGACGCGCTCGAATGCCCGATCGCGTTCGACCAGCCGCACCACGTGTTGAGCTACCCGGCCGCGTGGCTCGCGCGCGCGCCGCAGCTCGCGAACCCGATCACCGCCGCGCAGGTGTCGTCGCACTGCGCGCGCCTGCTCGACGAATTGCGCAGCCAGGCCGGCGTCACGCGGCGCGTGTACCAGGAACTCACGCGCACGCCCGGGCAGTTCCCGGACATCGACGCGATCGCCGACACGCTGTGCATGACGTCCCGCACGCTGCGCCGCAAGCTCGACGCCGAAGGCACGTCGTACAGCGAGCTGCTGACGAGCGTGCGCAAGGCGCTCGCGATCGATTACCTGAGCACCACGACGCTCAGCACCGAGGACATCGCGCTGACGCTCGGCTTCAGCGATGCGGTCGGGTTCCGCCACGCGTTCAAGCGCTGGACCGGCACGACCCCCAGCGACGTGCGGCGCAAGCGCGGCGGGTAAGCGGCGGGTAAGCGGCAGATCAGCGGCAGATCAGCGCGCGCAAGCAGTGCGCCGCCGGGTTCAGCGCGGTTCGCCGGGTGCCGGATGCGCGAGCGGCAGCGCAAACTCGAACACCGCGCCGCGCCCGGCCCGATCGACGAGCCGGATGCCGCTGCCGTTGAGCACCAGCATCCGGTGCACGATCAGCAGCCCGAGCCCGCCGCTCGTCGCCGTGCCGCCGCTCATCGGCCGCTGCGGCCGCTGGAACAGCCCTGCGCGCCGCGCAGGCGGAATCCCTTCCCCGGTATCCGACACGGTCACCACCACGCGATCGTCCCGCGGCGTCAGCGCGACTTCGACTTCGCCGTGCTGCGGCGTGTGCCGCAATGCGTTGTCGAGCAGGTTGGTCAGCACGCGCTCGATCATCGCGAGATCGGCCGACACGACCGGCACGCGCGGCGGAATCCGCGCATGCAGTGCGATGCCGCGCGACTGCGCGGCCAGCTCGAACTTCTGGAATACGTCCTGCACGAGATCGACGAGCGAGAACGGCTCGCGCTCGGCCTGCACGCTGCCCGACTCGAGCCGCGCGAGTTCGAACAGCGCCTGCGCGAGCCGGCCGACCTTCGTGCTCTGCGCGAGCGCGATCGACAGGTAGCGGCGGCGCTCGGACTCGGCGAGCGTGTCGGACTTCAGCGACAGCGTTTCCAGATAGCCGTGCAGCGAGGTCAGCGGCGTGCGCAGGTCGTGCGAGATGTTCGTGATCAGTTCGCGCCGCTGCTGGTCCTGGCGCGTCAGCGCGCGCCACTGTTCGCCGATCCGGTCGGCCATCTGCGCGAACGCGGATTCGAGCACCGCGATGTCGTCGCCGCGCCGCCCCGGCGGTGATTGCGGCACCGGCGGCTGCGTGTCGGGTGTACCGTTCGCGTCGAAGCGGCGCATCGCGTCGGTCAGCCGGCGCAGCGGGCGCGTGATGAAGCTGAACGCGGTCAGGCCCGCGAGCAGGCCGAGCAGCGCGACCACCGCCATCGACCACAGCGTCGTGCGCAGCACGTTGCCGGCATCGACGCGCGCGGCCAGCCGGTCGTGCGCCTCGCCGAGCAGCACCACGTAGATGTAGCCCGACGGCGGCTGCCCGGCGCGCTGCAGCGGCGCGGCGCTGAACACCTTGCGTGCGTCGGGGCTGCGCGGGTCGTCGCCGACGATCGGCAGCGGCTCGCCCGCGATGAAGCGCTGCACCGGCGCGAGATCGACGCGGTCGCGCTTCACGTGGCCGGGCGGCGCGTCGTCGCCCTTGATGCGCCCCGCGTTGTCGAGCAGGTACACCTCGACGCTCGGGTTCACGCCCATCAGCTGGCCGAACAGCGTGCGCACGGCGTCCGGACGCAGCCCGTTCGCGTCCATCAGCGGCGTGCTGCTCGCGATGTGCGCGGCCAGATCGCGCGACAGGCCCTGCACGACCTCCTTCTCGCGCATGTCGTTCGCCCGGATCTGCAGCCATGCCGACGCGCCCGAGCACGCGAGCAGCAGCACCGCGAACACGCACGACAGCCGCTGGGTGAGGGTCAGTTTCATCAGGTGTCCCGCTGGTCCGGTGCGGCGAGCTTGTAGCCGCGCCCCCACACGGTGAGGATCCGCGCGGGTTCGGCCGGATCGGCCTCGATCTTCGCGCGCAGCCGGTTGATGTGGGTGTTCACCGTGTGTTCGTAGCCTTCGTGCTGGTAGCCCCATACGGCGTTCAGCAGGTCCATCCGCGAGAACACCTTGCCCGGATGCCGCGCGAAGAAGTACAGCAGGTCGAACTCGCGCGGCGTGAGGTCGATGCGCGTGCCGTCGACGGCAGCTTCCCGCGCGATCGGGTCGATCGACAGCCCGGCGACGTCGAGCGTGCCCGCGTCGATCCGCGAATCGCGTGCAAGCGCGTCGACGCGCCGCAGCAGCGCCTTCACCCGCGCGACGAGTTCGAGCACCGAGAACGGTTTCGCCAGGTAGTCGTCGGCGCCGAGCTCGAGGCCGAGGATCCGGTGCACCTCGCTCGAACGTGCGCTGGTGATGATGATCGGCGTGTAGCGCGCCATCGCGCGTGCACGCCGGCAGATTTCCAGGCCGTCGACGCCGGGCAGCATCAGGTCGAGGATCAGCGCGTCCCAGTTGCCCTGTTCGAGCAGGCGCAGGCCTTCGGTGCCATCCGCGCTGTGCACGACTTCGTAGCGTTCGTCGCGCAGGTGCAGGCTCAGCACGTCGGCAATGTCGGCGTCGTCTTCGACGATCAGGATGCGTTTGGGGTGGTCCATGGCGGTCGGCGGCGGCACGTCGGCGGCGCTCTTCGGTCTCGAACGGCGTTTCTGGCCGGCCAGGGTCCGGAAAGCCGGCCTGCCCGGGGCGAATCGCGGCGCAACGCCGCGCTGTCGCCATTGTGCAAAATTTTGCCGGTGACAGGGGTCACAATTCGTTTAAGTTTGAATCGTGGCTGTGCTGTCAGCCAATGCTCGTAAGGCTTTCCGCCGCGGCCCCTAAAACGAAACGTCCCTTACCCCAGTCCGAACACTAAAAAAACACTAAAAAGCGGACGTGATACGTTCCAAGCGATGATACAAGCCCGCGCGTCCCGATGATAAGCCGTGCTGCCTGCCGTGTCGTCAATCCCAGTCGTTCCGCCGCACGCCATGGTTTGGCCTTACCGTCCGGCACGTCCTGAATGACCTTGAACCTGTCCAGCTCGCGCATCGCCCGTGGTCCGCTCCGTTTCAGCCAGGTGGTGCGTGCGATGTGGGGTAGTTAGAAAGCGGTGCCCGTTCCCAACCCTGCTGCTCGCACGACGGGGTCACGCATGCTGATTGAAGCGACGGAAACGGTTCGTGAGTGCGAGTTCACGGATAGCGAAACCTGACAGTCGCGATCGCAGTAGCACGAATGGAAGAAAAGCGTCTCAAGGGGCTACACGAACACTGACGCCTGAATGTCGGCTAAGGCCGACGACTTGTCCTCGAGTGATGGTACGAAATGACCGCTCCGCTCAGATACTTGCCCTTGCACTCCGACTGCTCGACCGGCAGCAGCGGGTCGCGAAGCGCCGTTCGCACGGTTCCGCAACGGCCACTCGATCTTGCGCGGGGTTGTTTGCAGACATCGTCAAACGCCACGATAACGAGATATCTTTCGCGCTTATCATGTTCATACCCCTATGGATATCTACGCCGAAAAACATGCGTCTTTGCTTTTCGGCCCTGTCAAGCTTTACAGGGTGTATCCACGGTATCCGACGCCTATATTGCTTTGGCAGGTGCGCGACCGACGCGCTCGACTGCATCCTTCAAATCCATAAAAAATGGAGATTGCCATGGCAAACGTACCTCTCACCGGCACCTATACCTCGTCGGACAAGAATTTCACATTCAAAATCACGTCCGCCGATCCATCCAATGGTGTCATCGCTGGCGTCTATACCACCAACTATAGCCCGATCGGCGCGTTCACTTCCGAAGGCAACGTCGGACACTATGGCTGGGTGTTCAGCAAGGCCCAAGGCAAGGACGGCGTCGCGCCATTCAACATTAGCTTCGGCGGCAGCCAGCGCCCCGACCAACGTCCCTACAACATTGTCGATAGCTGGAACGGCGCCTATTTGACCAACAACACAATCGTTGCCGAAGGTACGCGTTCCTTCGTCAATAGCGATGGCGTGGTCGAAGTCGGCAGCCTGGGCACGTTGAAATTCGCACTCGGCTAAGCTGATTTGTCATGACGTTGGCGGCGGCAAGTCATCGCTGCCGCATCAATGGACCACAACATTAACAGGCCGTTGAAATGCCTCCGGCGGACGTCATCCGAGCGGGAGGGGTAAACGTTGAAACAAGGAATCAAACAACACTGAGAGTGAAGCGATGGTAAGCGCTGGATTGAGCACACGGAATGGAGAATCATTTGCAACTGACGGGCGAGCGTAGCCGCATCGCGATGGTCGGGACGACCGACGATGTCCACGTCTGGGTTTCGGCAGTGCGCGCCGACGTGGTGGTCGACGCGCGCTCGGTGCGTCAGTTCACGCTTGCCTCGGCTTGCCGCTTCGCGTGGTTGAACGGCAGCAGGTCGCTGATGTCCGCGCCTGCGGCAATTCGGTCAGCGCGTGCAACAACCAGGCGTGCGGTTCGACGCCGCAGGCGCGGCATGTAAGCATCAAGCTGTAGACCACCGCGCTCGCCTTCGCGCCGGCGACCGTGTCGCTGAACAACCACGATTTTCTCGCGGTGGCAAACGGCCTGATGTCGCGCTCGATGACGTTATGCCGACTTCCGGATTATGCCGCGTCATGATTCCACGGGCCCAGCAGTTGGGCGGATCCCTGTTCCGCGTCGC
>NZ_QTPP01000063.1 GCF_003853415.1 Burkholderia sp. Bp9142
GCCGGATATAGAGACGCAGCCCATCCTGTCTGTCAGAAACGCAAGAAAGCTGTTGCAAACGGGACGCGTTCATATAGCCCGCAATGACCAAGCCGATCGCTACTGCCGCCGCCCGCCCCGCTTCGGGCAACGTTGCGCGCACGGGCCGGATCGTGCTGCAGGCCGCCGCGCTCGGCGTGCTGTGGATGGCGGTCGACTGGGCCGTGCGCGCGGTCGGGCTGCCGGTGCCGTCCGGCGTGATCGGCCTCGCGGTGCTGCTCGTGCTGCTGTTCTCGGGCCGCGTCGCGCCCGCGTGGGTGAAGGACGGCGCGAACTGGCTGCTGTCCGACATGCTGCTGTTCTTCGTGCCGGCCGCCGTCGCGGCGGTCCAGTACGGCGGGCTGTTCCGCGAGGACGGCTGGCGCATCGCGCTGGTCATGCTCGCCGGCACCGCGTTCGTGATGGTCGCGGTGGCTGTTGCGGTCGACCTCGCCGCGAAGCTCGAGCGCCGGCTCGCCGCGCAGCGCGTGTTCGCCGAACGCCGCCGCGCGCGCCTCGCCACCGTGTCCGCCCACTGAGCCGGGGCCTGCGATGCCTGCGCTGCTGTCGATCCTGTCCGCCGACCAGGTGAATACCGCGATCTCCGTCGGCTGCTTCGTGCTGACGGTCGTGCTGTATTTCGCGTCGAAGCGGCTCTACGCATACAGGAAGACGCTGCTGTTCTCGCCGCTCGTGTTCGTGCCGGGCGTGCTGGTGCTGCTCGTGTTGCTGACCGGCATCCCGTATTCGGTCTACTTCCGCGACACGCGCTGGCTGATGTGGCTGCTCGGCCCGGCAACGATCGCGTTCGCGGTGCCGATCTACGACTATCGCGACCTGATCCGCCGCCACTGGCTGTCGCTGTCGGTCGGCGTCGCGGTGGGGATCGCCGCGGGCGTGTGCGGGTCGCTGCTGCTCGCGAAGCTGCTGCACCTGTCGCCCGAACTGCAGCGCTCGCTGATGACGCGCTCGGTATCGACCCCGTTCGCGCTCGCCGTGTCCGACAAGATCCACGCGCCGAAGGATCTCACCGCCCTGTTCGTGATCGCGACCGGCATCTGCGGGATGCTGCTCGGCGAGATCGTGCTTGCGCTGGTGCCGCTGCGCACGCGGCTCGCGCGCGGCGCGCTGTTCGGCGCGGCCGCCCACGGCGTGGGCACCGCGAAGGCGCGCGAGATCGGCAACGAGGAAGGCGTCGTCTCGAGCCTCACGATGATGATCGCGGGCGTCGCGATGGTGCTGATCGCGCCGCTCCTGTCGCTGCTGCCGACCTGACGCCGCCCGGGCGGGCGCCGCTGCCCGCCCTCCCCGCGCCCTGCGGCCCGGGCGCCCGTTCTGTCCCGCCCGGTCGTTTTCCCGCCGTTCCCGCCCTGCCTCGCGCCGACACCCGGCCGACAATCGGCTGAGATAGCCGCAATTCCCCCCTCTTTTCCGCCCATCGGGCCCGGCCCGGATGCCGAACAATGCATGCTACGAGACATCACGCACGCATTCACATGGCCTCCACGACCGCAAACCCGACTGCCGACAAGCCGGCTTCGTCCGGCAAGTTCAAGCGCATCGCGCTCATCGCCGTCATCGCGCTGGGCGCGGCCGCCGCCGCCGCGGGCGGCATGTACGTGTTCCTGAGCAAGGCTGGCGTCGGCCATGCGAGCGCGCCCGCCGAGCCGGCGCCGCTTGCCGCGCCGGTGTTCTTCCCGCTCGACCCGCTGACCGTGAACCTGCAGTCGGACGACGGCGTGCAGCACTACCTGCGCGTCGGCCTGTCGCTGAAGCTCACCGACCCGAAGGCGCAGGAGCAGCTGACCGCGCGCATGCCGGAGATCCGCAGCCGGATCCTGCTCGCGCTGTCGAACAAGCATCCCGAGGACCTCGCGACGCCGGACGGCAAGCATTCGCTCGCGAAGGAACTGCGGGACCTGATCGAGCAGCCGACGCAGCCGGGCAACCAGCGCGCGAAGGTCGACGACGTGCTGTTCACCGAATTCGTCGTCCAGTAACGCGGCCGCAAAAGGAGCGCGCATGGGCCACCAGGAGTTCATGTCCCAGGAGGAGGTCGACGCCCTCCTCAAGGGCGTCACGGGCGAAACCGACGCGGTCGACGAGCAGCGCGACACGTCGGGCGTCCGCCCCTACAACATCGCGACGCAGGAGCGGATCGTCCGCGGCCGGATGCCCGGCCTCGAGATCATCAACGACCGCTTCGCGCGCTTGCTGCGGATCGGCATCTTCAACTTCATGCGGCGCACCGCGGAAATCTCCGTGAGCCAGGTGAAGGTGCAGAAGTACAGCGAGTTCACCCGCAACCTGCCGATCCCGACGAACCTGAACCTGGTGCACGTGAAGCCGCTGCGCGGCACGTCGCTGTTCGTGTTCGACCCGAACCTTGTGTTCTTCGTCGTCGACAACCTGTTCGGCGGCGACGGGCGCTTTCACACGCGCGTCGAGGGCCGCGACTTCACGGCCACCGAGCAGCGGATCATCGGCAAGCTGCTGAACCTCGTGTTCGAGCACTACACGACCGCATGGAAGAGCGTGCGGCCGCTGCAGTTCGAATTCGTGCGCTCGGAGATGCACACGCAGTTCGCGAACGTCGCGACGCCGAACGAGATCGTGATCGTCACGCAGTTCTCGATCGAGTTCGGGCCGACGGGCGGCACGCTGCACATCTGCATGCCGTACTCGATGGTCGAGCCGATCCGCGACGTGCTCGCGTCGCCGATCCAGGGCGAGGCACTCGAAGTCGACCGCCGCTGGGTGCGCGTGCTGTCGCAGCAGGTGCAGTCGGCCGAGGTCGAGCTGAGCGCGGATCTCGCCGAGATCCCGTCGACCTTCGAGAAGATCCTGAACCTGCGTGCGGGCGACGTGCTGCCGCTGGAGATCGACGACACGATCACCGCGAAGGTCGACGGCGTGCCGGTGATGGAATGCGGCTACGGCATTTTCAATGGTCAATATGCGTTGCGCGTGCAGAAGATGATCAGCGCGGGCGACACGATGAAGGAAGGTGGATATGAGTGAGCTGAACCCGACGCCCGAACTCGACCCGCAGGCGCTCGCCGACGCGGCGCTCGCGGAATCGGCCGCGGCCGTGCAGGCGGCACCCGCGGCGGCGGAAGAGGATCCGGGCATGGACGACTGGGCCGCCGCGCTCGCCGAGCAGAACCAGCAGCCGGTGCCGGCGGGCGCGACCGGCGCCGGCGTGTTCCAGCCGCTGTCGAAAGCCGCGGCAAGCTCGACGCACAACGACATCGAGATGATCCTCGACATCCCGGTCAAGATGACCGTGGAGCTCGGCCGCACGAAGATCGCGATCCGCAACCTGCTGCAGCTCGCGCAGGGTTCGGTCGTCGAGCTGGACGGCATGGCCGGCGAGCCGATGGACGTGCTCGTGAACGGCTGCCTGATCGCGCAGGGCGAGGTCGTGGTCGTCAACGACAAGTTCGGCATCCGGCTGACCGACATCATCACGCCGGCCGAACGCATCCGGAAGCTGAATCGGTGAACGCCGGGAAGTCCGGCCGCGGCGCGCGCCTGTTCCCGAGCGTGGCGGCGCTGGCCGTCGCCGCGTCGTTCGCATGCGCGCCGGCCTGCGCCGCCGACATG
This sequence comes from Burkholderia sp. Bp9142, assembly GCF_003853415.1. Classification (GTDB taxonomy): domain Bacteria; phylum Pseudomonadota; class Gammaproteobacteria; order Burkholderiales; family Burkholderiaceae; genus Burkholderia. The sequence goes on from NZ_QTPP01000063.1 coordinate 3,625, forward strand.
AACGCGGTGAACAACGCCGGAGCGATCGCGTCGGGCGTGATGGTCGGCTCGGCCGCGCCGTCGCTCGGCGTCGGCGCGGTGCTGCAGACGCTCGTCGGGCTCGCGGTCGTGATCGGCCTCGTGTTCGGCTGCGCGTGGCTCGCGCGCCGCTTCGGGTTCCAGCCCGCGCGGCGCGGCGGCCCGCTGAAGGTCGTGTCGAGCGTCGGGCTCGGCGCGAAGGAAAGCGCGACGATCGTCGAGATCGGTGATACCTGGCTCGTGCTCGGCGTCGCGCCGGGCAACGTGCGGCTGCTGCATACGCTGCCGGCCGGCTCGGCGGTGGCGCCGGCGTCGGCCGACCTTCCCGCCGGCACGCCTTCCGCCGAACGCGGCCAGCCCGGCACGTTCGGCGCGCGGTTTCGCGACGCGCTCGCGGGCGAAGCCGCGAAGCGCTTCGGGCGCGGCAAGGACATCCGCTGACATGGCGTCGTGCCCTCTTTCCGTTCCTGCATTCCGATGAAACACGAATTCCTGCGTCGCGCGGCGCGTTTCGCGCCCGTGCTGATCCTCTGCCTCGCCCCCGCGCTCGCGTACGCGCAGGCGGCCGGCCTGCCCGCGTTCAACACGAGCCCGGGCCCGAACGGCGGCACCACCTATTCGCTGAGCGTGCAGACGATGCTGCTGCTCACGATGCTGTCGTTCCTGCCGGCGATGCTGCTGATGATGACGAGCTTCACGCGCATCATCATCGTGCTGTCGCTGCTGCGCCAGGCGCTCGGCACCGCGACGACGCCGCCGAACCAGGTGCTGGTCGGCCTCGCGATGTTCCTCACCTTCTTCGTGATGTCGCCGGTGCTCGACCGCGCCTACGCCGACGGCTACAAGCCGTTCTCCGACGGCGCGATGCCGATGGAACAGGCCGTGCAGCGCGGCGTCGCGCCGTTCAAGACCTTCATGCTGAAGCAGACCCGCGAGACCGATCTCGCGCTGTTCGCGAAGATCTCGAAGGCCGCGCCGATGCAGGGTCCGGAAGACGTGCCGCTGTCGCTGCTGGTGCCCGCGTTCGTCACGAGCGAGCTGAAGACCGGCTTCCAGATCGGCTTCACGATCTTCATCCCGTTCCTGATCATCGACATGGTCGTCGCGAGCGTGCTGATGTCGATGGGGATGATGATGGTGTCGCCGTCCACCGTGTCGCTGCCGTTCAAGCTGATGCTGTTCGTGCTGGTCGACGGCTGGCAGCTGCTGATCGGCTCGCTCGCGCAGAGCTTCAGTTGAACGGAGGAGTCGCGCGATGACGCCCGAACAGGTGATGACGCTGGCGCACCAGGCGATGATGGTCGGCCTGCTGCTGGCCGCCCCGCTGCTGCTGGTCGCGCTCGCGGTCGGCCTCGTCGTGAGCCTGTTCCAGGCCGCGACGCAGATCAACGAATCGACGCTGTCGTTCATCCCCAAGCTGCTCGCGGTGGCCGCGACGCTCGTGATCGCCGGCCCGTGGATGCTGACGACGATGCTCGACTACCTGCGGCAGACGCTGCTGCACGTCGCGACGCTCGGCGCCGGCTGACCGGCGCGCCCGGCTCCGTTCAACCGCGATGTTCTCGGTTACCTACGCGCAGCTCAACGGCTGGCTCACCGCCTTCCTGTGGCCGTTCGTGCGAATGCTCGCGCTCGTCGCGACCGCACCGGTGGTCGGCCACGCGGCGGTGCCGGTGCGCGTGAAGATCGGCATCGCCGCGTTCCTGGCGCTGGTCGTCGCGCCGACGCTCGGCGCGATGCCCGGCGTCACCGTGTTCTCCGCGCAGGGCATCTGGATCGTCGTCACCCAGTTCCTGATCGGCATCGCGATGGGCTTCACGATGCAGCTCGTGTTCGCGGCCGTCGAGGCGGCCGGCGACTTCATCGGGCTGTCGATGGGGCTCGGCTTCGCGACCTTCTTCGACCCGCATTCGAACGGCGCGACGCCGGTGATGGGCCGCTTCCTGAACGCGATCGCGATGCTCGCGTTCCTCGCGGTGGACGGCCACCTGCAGGTGTTCGCGGCGCTGGCCGCATCCTTCCAGTCGCTGCCGGTATCGGCCGACCTGCTGCACGCGCCCGGCTGGCGCACCCTCGCCGCGTTCGGCGCGACCGTGTTCGAGATGGGGCTGCTGCTCGCGCTGCCGGTGGTCGCGGCCCTGCTGATCGCGAACCTCGCGCTCGGGATCCTGAACCGCGCGGCGCCGCAGATCGGCATCTTCCAGATCGGTTTTCCGGTCACGATGCTGGTCGGGCTGTTGCTCGTGCAATTGATGATCCCGAACCTCGTGCCGTTCGTGTCGCACCTGTTCGACATGGGGCTCGATGCGATGGGGCGGGTGCTGCTCGGCTGGCGCTAGTCCGCTTGCGTCCCCGATTGCTGGAAAACCCCTAACGGAATCGCCGTCCCGCGAAAGGTAGCAGAAGGTTTCGCCTCCCTATACTCGTTGAGACGATGCAGCAAGCATCGCGCCATACGAATACAACGAAGGAGACGACCCCGATGCGACCCATCCTGCGCACCCTCGCCGTTGCAGCCAGCCTGAGCTGCGCGCTCGCCGCTCACCCCGCGTTCGCCGACGACGGCGGCAAGATCACGATCATGGTCGGCGGGATCGCGAAGCTGATCTACCTGCCCGCGCGGCTCACACAGGAGCTCGGCTACTTCAAGGCCGAAGGCCTCGACGTCGAACTGCTGTCGCAGCCGGCCGGCGTCGACGCCGAGAACGAGCTGCTGGCGGGCGCCGTGCAAGGCGTCGTCGGCTTCTACGACCATACGGTCGACCTGCAGAGCAAGGGCAAGGAAGTCAAGGCGATCGCCGTGTTCGGCCAGGTGCCGGGCGAGGTCGAGATGGTGTCGACCAAGGCCGCGCCGACCTTCAAGTCGATGGCCGACGCGAAGGGCAAGACGCTCGGCGTGACGGGCCTCGGCTCGTCGACGAGCTTCCTCACGCAATACCTCGCGCTGCAACACGGCGTGCCGTCGACGCAGTACACGATGCTGCCGGTCGGCGCCGACGCGAGCTTCATCGCCGCGATCAAGCAGGGCCGCATCGACGCCGGGATGACGACCGAGCCGACCGTGTCCGCGCTCGAGAAGATGGGCGACGCGAAGGTGCTGGTCGACATGCGCACCGTCGAAGGCACGCGCGCCGCGCTCGGCGGCACCTATCCGGCCGCGAGCCTGTACGTGCAGTCGGCCTGGGCCGATTCGCACAAGGCCGAAGCCACCAAGCTCGCGCACGCATTTGCGAAGACGATGCAGTTCATCCACACGCACAGCGCCGAGGAAATCGCCGCGAAGATGCCGGCCGACTACCAGAAGGACAAGGGCCTGTACGTGTCCGCGCTGAAGGCGTCACTGCCGATGTACACCGCCGACGCGAAGATGCCGGCCGACGGCCCGGCGACCGTGCTGAAGGTGCTGTCGGCGTTCAACCCGTCGGTGAAGGGCAAGCACATCGACCTGGCGCGCACCTACACCAACGATTTCGTGAACGCGAAGTAATCGATATCGGTACAGGCGCCGGCGGCGGCGATCCCGCCGCCGCGCGTTCCCCGTTCCGGCCCGGCTGACCGGCCCGGCGTCGCCACGATGCGATGCCCTCCTCACCCGCAGGACGAATGCGATGAACCAGGCAGTTTCCCCGAGCACACCGGCGATCGAGTTTCGCAATGTGTCGTGCCGCTTCATTTCGCCGGAAGGCAAGGCCACCGTCGCGCTGCGCGACTTCAGCATGAGCGTCGCGCGCGGCGAGTTCATCGCGATCGTCGGGCCGACCGGCTGCGGCAAGTCGACCACGCTGAACATGATCACCGGGCTGCTCAAGCCGGTGTCGGGCGAGGTGCGCGTGATGGGCCGCCCGGTCGACGGGATCGACCCGCGCATCGGCTTCGTGTTCCAGGCCGACGCCGTGTTCCCGTGGCGCAACGTGATCGACAACGTCGCGGCAGGCCCCTTGTTTCGCGGCCGCTCGAAGGACGTCGCCTACGCGCAGGCCGAGGAATGGATCCGCAAGGTCGGCCTCGACAAGTTCACGAAGCACTACCCGCATCAACTCTCGGGCGGGATGCGCAAGCGCGTCGCGCTCGCGCAGACCTTCATCAACCAGCCGGAAATCCTGCTGATGGACGAGCCGTTCTCCGCGCTCGACATGCAGACGCGCACGCTTATGCAGGACGAGCTGCTGCAGCTCTGGTCCGCCAACAAGGGCTCGGTCGTGTTCGTCACGCACGATCTCGAGGAGGCGATCGCGCTCGCCGACCGCGTGTTCGTGCTGACCGCGCGCCCCGCGACGCTCAAGCGCGTGTACGAGATCGACCTGCCGCGTCCGCGCGTCACGTCGGAGATCCGCTACGAGCAGCGCTTCATCGAGATTTCCAAGGACATCTGGCACGACCTGCGCGAAGAAGTGCAGATCGGCTGACGCATACGCCGCACGGCAAGCAATGGCAAGAGACACAGCAAGGACAGGAGCATGACCGACATGACGCTTCCCACTACCGCCCTTCCGGCGACGACGCTCGAGGACGACGAGCGCGCCGCGCAACGCCGGCTGCGCCGCCGGCGCAACCTGATCGTCACGCTGCGGATCGCCGTGCTCGTCGTCGTGCTCGGCGGCTGGGAGCTCGCCGCACGCCTGAAGTGGATCGATCCGTTCTTCTTCTCGATGCCGTCGCTGATCTTCGCGCAGCTCCAGGACTGGTTCGCGAACGGCACGTCGCAGGGCCCGCTGCTCACCCAGGTGTGGGTCACGCTGGAGGAAACCGGGATCGGCTTCATCATCGGCTCGGTCGCCGGCGTGTTCTGCGGGATCGTGCTCGGCCGCAACAAGCTGATGGCCGACGTGTTCGGCCTGTACATCCAGATCGCGAACTCGATCCCCCGCGTCGTGCTCGGCTCGATCTTCGTGATCGCGCTCGGCCTCGGGATGGCGTCGAAGATCGCGCTGGCCGTCGTGATGGTGTTCTTCGTCGTGTTCGGCAACGCGTTCCAGGGTGTGCGCGAGGCCGACCGCTACCTGATCGCGAATGCGCAGATCCTCGGCGCGTCGCGCCGGCAGATCACCACGGCTGTCGTGATCCCGTCCGCGCTGAGCTGGATTCTCGCGAGCCTGCACGTGAGCTTCGGCTTCGCACTGGTCGGTGCGGTCGTCGGCGAATTCCTGGGTTCCAAGCAGGGCATCGGCCTGCTAATCTCCACCGCCCAGGGCGCGTTCAACGCGAGCGGCGTGTTCGCGGCGATGATCGTGCTGGCCGTGGTCGCGCTGGCCGCCGACTACCTGCTGACCTGGGTCGAGAAGCGCTTGCTCAAGTGGCGTCCCGCCGCGTTCTGAGCATCGCACGCATCGGATGACACACCCGAACCGCGCCGGTTGCCCCGGCGCGGTTCGGCATTGAGGAGAAGGAATGGCGCATAGCCTGCGCGGGCGGCTCTTGTGGTGGCTGCTGCTGCCGCTCGCGGCTTTCGTGCTGATCGCGGGCGCAATGTCGTACGACACCGCGCGGCGCACGGCCGCGCTCGTGCAGGACAGCGCGCTGGTCGCATCCGCGCGCACGATCGGCGAGGACGTCGAATGGCGCAACGGGCTGCCGGCCGCCGACGTGCCGCCGGCCGCGCTGGAGATCTTCGAATCGCCGTCGCGCGATTCGGTGTTCTACAAGGTGATCGACGGCCACGACCGGCTGCTCGCGGGCAACCCGACGCTCACGGTGCCCGAGCGGCACGGCGTCGAGCCGACGCTGTACGACACGTCGCTCGACGGCGTGCGGCTGCGCGCGGCCGCGTACGATCGCCAGCTGTACAACGAGGGGCAGGTCGAGACGGTCACGGTGGTCGTCGCGAAGACGACGCGCTCGTACGACGCGATGGTCGCGACGATCTGGCGGCCGCAGCTCGTGCGCCTGTCGCTGATGCTGGTGCTCGCGATCGTGCTCGTCTACCTCGGCCTCACGCTCGAGCTGCGCCCGCTGATGAAGCTGAAGGACGATGTCGCCGACCGCGGGCCGATGGAACTGGAGCCGATCCGCCCGGAGCGGCTGCAGCACGAGCTGCGGCCGATCGTCGACGCGATCAACCAGTGCATCGCGCGGCTGAACACGCACACGGCCACGCAGCGCCGCTTCATCGCCGATGCCGCGCATCAGCTGCGCACGCCGATCGCGGTGCTCGACACGCAGATCCAGTACGCGCAGCAGCGCGACCACGACGACCGCGAGCTCGCGTCGGTGCTCGACAGCATGCAGCGCAGCAGCCGCAAGATGGCCGACGTGACCGACAAGCTGCTGCTGCTCGCGCATGCGGAAGCGACGCCGTCGACGCTGCTCACGCATCGCGTCGATCTCGCCGCCGTGGTGTCGAGCGTGCTGGAGGAAACGATCGTGCTCGCGCAGCGGCGCGACATCGACCTCGGCGCCGATCTCGGCGAGCGGCTCGACGTCGCGGGCAGCGACAGCCTCTTGACCGCGCTGGTGATGAACCTCGTCGACAACGCGGTACGCTACACGCAGCCGGGCGGCTGCGTGACGGTCGCCGCGCGGCGCGACGGCGACGCGGTCGTGCTGGAGGTGGTCGACAACGGCCCCGGCATTCCGGCCGAAGCGCGGCCGCACGTGTTCAAGCGGTTCTACCGCGTGTCGGCCGACACCGAAGGCTCGGGCCTGGGCCTCGCGATCGTGCGCGAGATCGCGCAGGCGCACGGCGGCAGCGCGACGCTCGCGCCGGGGCCCGGCAATCGCGGTATCGTCGTGACTGTGCGGCTGCCCGCGTACGATTGAAGAGATGAAGTCGCCATGAAACTCCTGCTGGTCGAAGACAACGCCGAACTCGCACACTGGATCGTGAACCTGCTGCGCGGCGAGGATTTCGCGGTCGACTGCGTCGGCGACGGCGAACGCGCCGACACGGTGCTGAAGACCGAGCGCTACGACGCGGTGCTGCTCGACATGCGGCTGCCGGGCATCAGCGGCAAGGAAGTGCTCGCGCGATTGCGGCGCCGCAACGACAACGTGCCGGTGCTGATGCTGACCGCGCACGGCTCGGTCGACGACAAGGTCGACTGCTTCGGCGCGGGCGCCGACGACTACGTGGTCAAGCCGTTCGAATCGCGCGAGCTGGTCGCGCGGATCCGCGCGCTGATCCGCCGGCAGGCCGGCGTCGGCACGACGCAGCTCGTGTGCGGCGATCTCGCCTATGCGTTCGGCACGCGCGAATTCCGCTGCGGCGACACGGTGCTCGCGCTGCGCCGCCGCGAGCATGCGATTCTCGAAACGCTGATGCTGCAGCAGAACAAGACAGTGTCGAAGGCGCGGCTGATGGACAGCGTGTTCGCGCTCGACGACGAGCCGAGCGCGGATGCGATCGACATCTACATCCACCGGCTGCGCAAGCATCTCGCGGGCAGCACGGCCGAGATCATCACGCTGCGCGGGCTCGGCTACATCCTGCGCGCGAAGACCGCGCAGGACTGACGGCCCTGCCCCGGGCGTCGATTCGTAGCACGTAATGTGCCGGCAGCCAGCCAACTGGCGGCCGGCCGGGCGCGCGTTCGCCCGCCTGCCCGATTCTCGATTATTGCGCGTTCGGTGTTTTCACCGATCCGATTCTTTCCTCCGGGAAAGCGGCGTGAAGGATTGCACCCTCTACGATGCTACGCGTCGGCCCTCTCGCTGTGGTCGGCAACATCCGGCATACATTACGTACTGCCAACGAACAGATTTCAATGCGGCAGCTCGGAGGAGACGATCTTGAAACGAAAAACCCTTGCCCTTTCCATCGCGGCGGCAGGCCTGTGCGCCGGCACCCAGGCGCATGCGCAGTCGAGCGTGCAGCTCTACGGCCTGATGGACCTGAGCTTCCCGACCTACCGGACCCACGCCGACGCGAACGGCAATCACGTGATCGGCATGGGCAACGAAGGCGAGCCGTGGTTCAGCGGCAGCCGCTGGGGCCTGAAAGGCGCCGAGGACATCGGCGGCGGCACGAAGATCATCTTCCGCCTCGAAAGCGAATTCGTGGTCGCGAACGGCCAGATGGAAGACGAAGGCCAGATCTTCGACCGCGACGCGTGGGTCGGCGTCGAGGACGAGCGCTTCGGCAAGCTGACGGCCGGCTTCCAGAACTCGATCGCGCGCGACGCGTCGGCGATCTACGGCGACGCGTACGGCTCCGCGAAGCTGACGACCGAGGAAGGCGGCTGGACCAACTCGAACAACTTCAAGCAGATGATCTTCTACGCGGCCGGCCCGACCGGCACGCGCTACAACAACGGCCTCGCGTGGAAGAAGCTGTTCAGCAACGGCATCTTCGCGAGCGCCGGTTACCAGTTCAGCAACTCGACCGCATTCGCGACCGGCTCCGCGTACCAGGTCGCGCTCGGCTACAACGGCGGGCCGTTCGCCGTGTCGGGCTTCTACAACCACGTGAACCACAACGGCTTCACGAACCAGACGTTCTCGGTCGGCGGCAACTACGCGTTCAGCATCGTGCGCCTGAACGCCGGCTACTTCCGCTACAACGGCGACCAGGGCTCGCTCGGCCAGCGTCACGACGATTCGTGGACGGTGTCGATGAAGATCGCGCCGAAGGGCGCGCTCGACTACGAGCTCGGCTATCAGCAGATGCGCATCAAGAATGCCGCGTACAACGCCGACGGCTTCACGCCGAACGCGAACCTCGGCGCGTTCAGCCTGACCAACGGCGTCGGCAACGGCTTCAAGGAGACGATCTACGGGTCGGTGTTCTATCACCTGAGCAAGCGCACCGAGCTGTACCTGGCCGGCGACTACATGCGCCTGCACGGCGGCTACAAGGTGTCGTCGACGTTCGGCGCGAAGAACCAGCTCGAACTGACGTCGGGCATCCGCACGCGCTTCTGACCTCGGCGACGGCCATCCGGGCGGGGCCATCCGGCCCTGCCGCACCCTCCCTCCGGGATTTCTCCATGCGGGCACGCCGGCGCTTTGCGCCGACCGTGCCCTTTTTTTCGTCGTTTCCGGTGCGTTCCGGAACGCCCGGGAAGCGCCCGCCGGCCGGCCCGTGCGGCACCGCCCGAAGCCGCCTGCGGCCCGTGGGGCGGGCGTTTCGCGCCCGATGCGCGCCCGATGCGCGCCCGATGCGCGCACGATCGCCTCACATCGGTGCTTGACCTGCGCCGACCGACTCGCTAGCGTTTCGGGTTTGCCCGGGCGGCCATTGCCGCCGGTGCCGTGAGTGCGCCCGACGTCCTGGCGCACGCGGCCGGGCTCCGATGGAAAAAACGATGCAGAAACTCGATGCGGCGAGCCCGCAGGCGATGTCGACGGATTTCACCGCCGACAACGTCGCGCGCCTGAAGGCGCTGTTCCCCGAACTCGTGACCGAAGGCCCGGACGGCGCGTCGGTCGACGTCGACGTGCTGAAGGCGCTGGTCGGCGAGCGCACCGTCGGCAACGCCGACGAGCGCTACGGCTTCCACTGGCACGGCAAGCGCAGCGCGCGCCAGGCCGCGCTCACGCCGTCGACGGGCACGCTGCGTCCGTGCCCCCAGGATAGCGTCGCATGGGACGACACGCGCCATCTCGTGATCGAGGGCGACAACCTCGACGTGATGAAGCTGCTGCACAAGAGTTACGCGGGCAAGGTGAAGCTCGTCTATATCGACCCGCCGTACAACACCGGCAGCGATTTCGTCTATCCGGACGACTTCAGCGACAGCATCCGCCACTACCTGGCGATGACGGGCCAGACCGACGGCGGCGTGAAGCGCAGCACCAATACCGAGGCGAACGGCCGGTTCCACACCGACTGGCTGAACATGATGTATCCGCGCCTGAAGCTCGCGCACGCGCTGCTGTCCGACGAAGGGCTGATCGCCGTGCACATCGACGAGCACGAGGTGCATGCGCTCGTGCTGATGCTGCGCGAGATCTTCGGCGAGGAGAACGAGCTCGGCGTCGCGGTATGGGACAAGCGCAATCCGAAGGGCGACGCGCGCGGCGTCGCGTACCAGCACGAATCGCTGGTGCTGTTCGCGCGCAACGCCGAGACGCTGCTCGAACAGGCGCCGCTGAAGCGCCCGAAGCGCAACGCGCAGCGCATGCTCGACGCCGCGCACGACGCCGTGTACCGCAGCGGCAACGCGAAGGACGCGCAGAAGGCGTACCGCGCGTGGATGAAGGCGCAGACCAATCTGTCGGGCGGCGAGGTGATGTACGACCGGCTGTCGGAAGAAGGCCGCGTGTACCGCCTCGTGTCGATGGCCTGGCCGAACAAGAAGAAGGCGCCGGAAGAGTATTTCACGCCGCTGATCCACCCGGCCACCGGCAAGCCGTGCGCGATGCCCGCGCGCGGGTGGCGCAATCCGCCCGCGACGATGCAGGCGCTGATCGAGCGCGGCCAGATCGAATTCGGCGCGGATGAAACCACGCAGCCGCAGCGGATCTACTACCTCGACGAGAACATGTACGAGAACGTGCCGTCGGTGCTGCCGTTCGCCGGTTCCGACGACGCGTTGCTGAAGACGCTCGGCATCCCGTTCGACCTGCCGAAGCCGGTCGATTTCGCGGCGGCCGTGATCGGCTGGTGCACGCGCGGCGACGACATCGTGCTCGACTGCTTCGCCGGCTCCGGCTCGACCGGCCACGCGGTGATGCAGGTGAACGCGACCGACGGCGGCGCGCGCCGCTACATCCTCGTGCAGCTGCCCGAGGCGCTCGACCGCCGCGACAAGACACAGCTCGCGGCCGCCGATTTCTGCGCGAAGCTGAAGAAGCCGCTGACGCTCGCGGAAGTGACGAAGGAACGCCTGCGCCGCACCGCGCAGCAGGTTGCGCGCGACTATCCGGAAAGCTATGGCGACCTCGGTTTCCGCGTGTACCGGCTCGACACGACCAACGTGATCGAGTGGGACCCGCGCCGTGACGACTTCGACCACGCCCTCTTCGCATCCGTCGAACACGTGAAGACCGGCCGCACCGAGGACGACCTGCTCGCCGAGCTGACGCTGAAGCTCGGCCTCGATCTGTGCACGCCGGTCGAGCATCACCAGGTCGCCCGCAAGACCGTGCACCTGATCGGCCGCTCGATCGTCGCGTGCTTCGATGCGCGCATTTCGCGCGACGACGCGGGCCCGCTCGCCGACGGCATCGTCGAGCTGCTCGATGCGACCGGCGCGACGCGCGACGTCACGTGCCTGTTCCGCGACAGCGGCTTCGTCGACGACGTCGCGAAGCTCAATCTCGCCGCGCTGCTCGAACAGCACGGCGTGAAGCGCGTGCGGAGCCTGTGATGCGGCTGCATTTCGAAGCGGATCTCGACTACCAGCGCGAGGCGATCGACGCCGTCTGCGACCTGTTTCGCGGCCAGGAATCGTATCGCGGCGACTTCAGCGTGCTCGCGAACGCCGCGCCCGGCACGACGGCCGCGGCGCAAGGCTCGCTCGGCTTCGCGGTGTCGGAACAGGGTGTCGGCAACCGGCTGTCGCTGACCGACGACGCGCTCGCGCGCAATCTCGCCGACGTGCAGCTGCGCGGTGGGCTGCCGCCGTCCGGCCTGCCCGGCTCGCGCGACTTCACCGTCGAGATGGAGACCGGCACCGGCAAGACCTACGTGTACCTGCGCACGATCTTCGAGCTGAACCGCCGCTACGGCTTCACGAAGTTCGTGATCGTCGTGCCGTCGATCGCGATCAAGGAAGGCGTGCACAAGACGCTGTCGATCACCGAGGATCATTTCCGCTCGCTGTACGCGGGCGTGCCGTACGACTACTTCCTGTACGACTCCGCGAAGCTTGGCCAGGTGCGCCACTTCGCGGCGAGCGCGGCGATCCAGATCATGGTGATGACGGTCGCCGCGATCAACAAGAAAGAGATCAACAATCTCTACAAGGACAGCGAGAAGACCGGCGGCGAGAAGCCGATCGACCTGATCCGCGCGACGCGGCCGATCGTGATCGTCGACGAGCCGCAAAGCGTCGACGGCGGGCTCGAGGGGCGCGGGCGCGAGGCGCTCGCCGCGATGGCCCCGCTCTGCACGCTGCGCTATTCGGCGACGCACGTCGACCGTCACCACATGGTGTACCGGCTCGATGCGGTGGACGCGTACGAGCGCAAGCTCGTCAAGCAGATCGAGATCGCGTCGGCGATCGTCGAGGATGCGCACAACAAGCCGTACGTGCGGCTCGTCGGCGTGTCGAACCGGCGCGGCGCGATCGGCGCGCGCATCGAGCTCGACGTCGCGACCGCGGCCGGCGTGAAGCGCCAGATCGTGTCGGCGACCGACGGCGACGATCTCGAACGCCTGACCCGGCGCGCGCTGTACGTGGGGCTGCGGGTCGGCGAAGTCCATGCGGTGAAGGGCGCCGAGTACGTCGAGCTGCGTCATCCGGAAGGCGAGGCATTCCTGTCGCTCGGCGAGGCGTTCGGCGACATCGACACGCTCGCCGTGCAGCGCGAGATGATCCGCCGCACGATCCGCGAGCATCTCGACAAGGAATTGCGCCTGGCCGAGCGCGGCGTGAAGGTGCTGTCGCTGTTCTTCGTCGATTCGGTCGAACGCTATCGCCGCTACGACGAGAACGGGATGCCCGTGAAGGGCGACTACGCGCTGATCTTCGAAGAGGAATATGCGCGCGCGGCCCGTGTGCCGGCCTACCGTGCGCTGTTCGACGGCGTCGACGTCGCGCTCGAGGTCGAGCGCGCGCACAACGGCTACTTCTCGATCGACCGCAAGGGCGGCTGGACCGACACGAGCGAGAGCAGCGCCGCGGCGCGCGAGAACGCGGAGCGCGCGTACGGCCTCATCATGCGCGAGAAGGAAGCGCTGCTGTCGTTCGACACGCCGCTGAAGTTCATCTTCTCGCACTCGGCGCTGAAGGAAGGCTGGGACAACCCCAACGTATTCCAGATCTGCACGCTGCGCGACATCCAGACCGAGCGCGAGCGCCGCCAGACGCTCGGCCGCGGGCTGCGGCTTGCGGTCGACCAGGACGGCGAACGCGTGCGCGACCCGGGCGTGAACACGCTCACCGTGATCGCGACCGAGCGCTACGAGTCGTTCGCCGAGAACCTGCAGAAGGAAATCGAGGCCGATACCGGCATCCGCTTCGGGATCGTCGAGGAACACCAGTTCGCGGCGCTGCCGGTGCAGGAAGGCGACGGGCCTGCGCATGCACTCGGCATCGAGCTGTCGCGCGTGCTGTGGACCCATCTGCACGAGCAAGGCTACGTCGACGCGCAGGGCAAGGTGCTCGACCGGCTGAAGGATGCGCTGCGCCAGAGCGCGCTCGTGCTGCCCGAAGCGTTCGAATCGCTGCGCGCGCCGATCGTCGCGACGCTGCGCAAGCTGTCGGGCCGCTTCGCGGTGCGCAATGCGGACGAACGTCGCGCGATCGCGTTGCGGCGCGACGCGTCGGGCAAGGCCGTCGTGTTCGGCGACGACTTCCGCGCACTGTGGGAGCGTATCCGTCATCGCACCGTGTACAGCGTCGAGTTCGACAACGCGAAGCTCGTGCGCGACTGCACGACCGCGCTGCGCGACGCGCCGGACATCGCTCGCGCACGGCTGCAGTGGCGCAAGGCCGAGATCGACATCGGCAAGGCCGGCATCGAGGCGATCGAAGTGGCCGGCGCCGGCACGGTGCTGATCGACGAAGGCGAGCTGCCGCTGCCGGACCTGCTCACCGAACTGCAGGACCGCACGCAGCTCACGCGCCGCTCGCTCGCGACGATCCTGGCCGACAGCGGCCGGCTCGACGATTTCCGCGTGAATCCGCAGCAGTTCATCGCGCTGGCCGCCGATGCGATCAACCGCTGCAAACGGCTCGCGCTGGTCGCGGGCATCGCGTACCGCACGCTCGGCGATCGCCACGTGCATGCGCTCGAATCGTTCGAGAGCGAGGCGCTGACCGGTTATCTGCGCAACCTGCGGCCCGATGCGCGCAAGTCGATCCACGAGGCCGTCGTGTGCGAGACCGACGCGGAGCGCGCGTTCGCCGATGCGCTGGAAGCGCACCACGGCGTGAAGCTGTACGCGAAGCTGCCCGCATGGTTCCGCGTGCCGACGCCGCTCGGCAGCTATCACCCGGACTGGGCGGTGCTCGCGGAGCAGGACGGCGGCGAGCGGCTGTATTTCGTCGTCGATACGCCGAATGCCGATGGCGACGTGACGACCGAGCACGAGCGCGCGAAGCTCGCGTGCGGCGAGGCGCATTTCCGTGCGCTGGTGGACGGCGAAGACGCCGCGCGATTCGTGCGCGTCAGGCGGGCCGATGCGTTGTTCGAGCCTGTTACAACCGTCGCGCCGCTGGCAGGCGCGGGACGCTGAAGCGAAGGGGCGGCCACGAGCCGCCCTTTTTTCATGGACGGGCCCGCGCAGCCCGCTTCGATATGACGAATCCGTCTGTCATTCGCATGAAAGCGATTCGTATCCTCGCGCGCCTGCGTACGCCGTTACGGCTGGTTGCAAATCGGGTCGGTTCGATGTTTCGGCGCGACAGGCCCTTTTGCTGCCGCGATGAAAAAAGGGCGCCGAAGCGCCCTTCTTCCTCCTGCATGCGCCGGCTTACAGCGTGCGGCCGAACGCGTTGCGATGCGTGTGATGCGTGGACGTCGTCTTGGTGTGCGCGGTATGGCTGTGCGTATGCCCGTGGCCCGGCTGCGTACCCGCCCGATCGGCGATCGAGTCCGAGCGGTCGGCCGCGCGCGCGAGGCCCTTGTCGCGGTCGCCCGAGCTGAAGCCGTTCGAGTTGCTCAGCGCTTCGCCGCTCATGTGGCCGGCGGACATGCCGCCCGCGTTGCCACCCATCCCACCCATCCCGCCTGCGCCGTGACCGCCGCCGTTGCCGCCGCCACCACCATTGCCGCCGGCTGCCGCATTCGCGGAGACGGCACCGAGTGCGAGCAGCGCGGCTGCCAGCACGGACAGATATCGTTGGGTTTTCATTATTTGCTCCCGGGAGCGTGTTTGAATGATTGCATTCTAGGAACACGCGGTTTCCGCGCTACCTGGCGTTGTAAATGATCGTAACGACGCGCATTACATGCATTCGTCCGATCAATGTCCGGTATGCCGGCCACGTGCGCGGAATGCGCGGCCGGCCGTCGCCAGACAAGGAAGTTGAAAGGCGGAAACGGCGCCTGCCGTTCCGCCGGTCAATGAGCTTACTGCGCCGCCGCCATCCCATGCGCGGCGGCCTTGCGCTGCGCGGCCTGTTCCTGCTCGTGCTTCTTCGCCATGTGGTGGCCGACGATACAGCCGCCGACCGCGCCGACCACCGCGTGATGTCCCGCGTAGTGACCAGCGACGCCGCCTACTACCGCGCCCTTCATGCAACCCGCCGCGTGCGCGCTGCCGATCGTTGCGAGCGCAACGACGGCGGCCGTTGCGCTCGCCCTGATGTGTCGAATGGGCATCATGCGATCACTCTCCTCTTGTCGTCGTGATCAGTGTCTCGCGAACCGGTCGCCGTGCTCAGTTCCAGCGGCCGCGCCAGCCGTCGCCGTCATGCCAGCGGCGCTCACGCCACTCGTGCTCGCGCCATTCACGGCGGCGCCACTCGTGTTCGCGCCATTGACGCGCACGCCAGTCGTCGTCGCGATAGCCCACCGGCGCGTACATCACCGGCGGCGGCGGCGCGACGTAGACCGGCTCCGGCGCCGCATAGACGCCCGGCACGCCGATGCCGACCGACAGGTCGACGTGGGCCGAGGCGACGCCCGAAGCTGCCAGCGCCGCTACACCGAGAACTGCACCGAGAATAAGTTTCTTGCTCATTTCGCGACTCCCTGCACGTGTCGTGCGTCATGTGACTACGGTTCGGAGTCTAGGCACCGTACGCCGACACAGGTGAAACCGGTCTGCGAGACCGGTAACGGACGTTTACGGAGGGGCGCAAAGCCTTGCGGGACAAGGGTGACGCGCGCTTCGACACGCCGTTGCAACGGCGCATCGAAGCGGCGGAAGCGGGAATTTTTGCCGGAAAGCGGGCCGTCGACACATGCAGCACGCAAACTGCATGCACGCCTTGCGAGCCGTCCGCGTCGACGTTACGCGCGGATATCGTCGACGCTGCGCAGCCAGTGCACGCTGAACAGGCTGTCCGCGTCGGTCCACACGGTATCCGGCTCGAAACCTGCACGCCGCGCGATCGCGTGGAAGCCGTCGATCGTGAACTTGTGCGAGTTCTCCGTGTGGATGCGCTCGCCGGCCTCGAAGCGGAACGCATGGCCGCGTACATGCACCGTCTGCGCGATATCGCTGACGAGATGCATCTCGATGCGCTGCCGCTCGCGATCGTAGAACGCGCAATGCGAGAACGCGTCGAGATCGAAGTCCGCGCCGAGCTCCGCGTTCGCGCGGGCGAGCAGGTTCAGGTTGAACTGCGCGGTCACGCCCTGCGCGTCGTTGTACGCGTGATGCAGCGTGCGCTCGTCCTTCACGAGATCCGCGCCGACCAGCAGGCCGCCGCCGCGCAACAGCCGCGCGGCGTCACGCAGGAACGCGTCGGCTTCTTCCGGCGAGAAGTTGCCGATCGTCGAGCCGGGGAAGAAGCCGATGCGCCGGCGCGGCGTCTCGGTCAGCTCGGCCAGCTGGTCGGCCTTCGTGTAGTCGGCCGCGATCGGTGCGACGTCGAGCCACGGATACGCGGCACGCAGCCGCGCGGCCGCGCCGTGCAGGTAGTCGGCCGAGATGTCGATCGGCACGTAGCGCGCCGGCGCGTTCGCGTAGTTGTCCGCGCACGCGTCGAGCAGCACGCGGATCT
The DNA here is from genome assembly GCF_003853415.1 of Burkholderia sp. Bp9142. GTDB lineage: Bacteria > Pseudomonadota > Gammaproteobacteria > Burkholderiales > Burkholderiaceae > Burkholderia. Next base: position 20,361 of record NZ_QTPP01000063.1, read on the forward strand.
TCTCTAGCGAACCGGCGCCGAATTCGACGATGTCCGCATGCGGGCCGACGCGCTGCACGATCTCCGCCGCGCGATCGCGCAGGATCCCGAGTTCGGTGCGCGTCGGGTAGTACTCGGGCAGTTCGCAGATCCGGTCGAACAGCGCGGAGCCGGCCGCGTCGTAGAAGTATTTCGGCGAAATGCTGCGCGGCGTGCGCGACAGTCCGTCGATCAGGTCGCGCTCGAACGCGCTCGGCCGCGAATCGCGGGCGGGTTGCAGGCCACCGCTCGTGGCCGTCAGGTCAGACGTCTCGCGCAAGTCGCACTCCCGTGAATTGCCAGCGCGCGGCCGGCGGAAAGAAATTGCGGTACGTCGGCCGTTCGTGCCCAGGCGGCGTCGCGATGCTGCTGCCGCGCAGGACCTGCTGGCCGACCATGAACTTGCCGTTGTATTCCGCGGCGACTCCCGCGAGCGGACGGAAGCCCGGATACGGCTCGTAGGACGAACGCGTCCACTGCCATACGTGCCCGAGCATCTGCTGAATGCCGTCCGTGCCGAACGCGGCTTCCCATTCGAACTCCGTCGGCAGGCGTGCGCCGGCCCATTCCGCATATGCGGCCGCTTCGTAGAAGCTCACGTGACACACGGGCGCATCGGGCGCGAGTGGCTCCACGCCGTGCAGGCCGAACGCGCGCCATGCATGGACGGTTTTTACATCGCCGTCGTCGTCGGGAATCCAGTACGCGGGCCCTGACCACCCTTCCCGCTGCACCGTTGCCCAGCCATCGGACAGCCAGTATTCGGGACGTGCGTAGCCGCCGTCCGCGATGAAGTCCGCGAATTCCGCGTTCGTCACGAGACGGTTCGCGATCTCGCACGGACGCACGAGCGCCGTATGGCGAGGACGTTCGTTGTCGAACGAGAACGTGTCGCCGTCGTGGCCGATCTCGACGAGCCCGCCCGGCTGGTGCAGCCAGCGCAACGGGCCGGCGTCGCCCACGGCCAGTGCGGCGTGCGTGGCGGCGCTGTTGCGCGGCCGGAACGCGGGCTTCAGCGGATTGCACGAGAACGCATGCAGCATGTCCGTGACGATCAGCTCCTGATGCTGCTGCTCGTGATGCAGGCCGAGCTCGATCTCGGGCGCGATCGCGGCAAGCAGCGCCGGATCGGCATCATCGAGCGCGCGCAGCATCGCTGCGTCGACGTACTGCCGGTACGCATGCACGTCGTCGAGCGACGGACGCGTGAGCAACCCGCGCTGCGGCCGCGGATGGCGCGGGCCGAGCGCTTCGTAATAGGAATTGAAGAGGAACTGGAACGCGTCGTCGAACGGCGCGTAGCCGGGCACGCGGCGCATCAGCACGACGGTTTCGAAGAACCAGGTCGTATGCGCGAGATGCCATTTCACCGGACTCGCGTCGGGCATCGACTGCACGGCCTGGTCTTCGGCGGACAGCGTCGCGGTCAATGCGACGCTATGGGCGCGCACGTCCTGGTAACGGCGCTGAAGCTGGGATGCAGGGAGGCTCATCGGTTTACCGTTCACGTCGCGATTCGCTGCGTTGCGTTGCCGGAAAAAGGAAAGCCTTGCGCTCGGATGCGCGCGGCTGACGTGCGACCTTCGTTGCTGCGTCGTCGGGCAGCCGGCGCGCGCGCCGGGCCGCTGATGCGGCGTCACTTCATCTGCCCATGCAGAACAGTATGGGCCAGAAATGTGAACGTCGCGAATCGGATTTCGGGTGAAACGAACGCGAAAGAAAAATGAAAGCATTCGCCATGCGCGGGCCGGCGGCGTGACGAACCGTCGATGCCCGTGATGACAGGGCTTGGCAGGTGAACGCAATGTGCATGCCTGCGCGTTCGCGCTGCCGACGCTTCGTGACAGCCGCGCGACGCCGATGAAAGGTCGATGGCGCGGGTTCTCCGGAGGAACGGCGCCATGCGGCCGATATCGGTCCCGATCCGGGCGCCGGTATCGCGGCTGTCCGCGCGATGGTCAGCGGCTCTGCCCTCCGCACGCTTCCCGGCGTTTGAAAAATTTTTTGCGCCGATGTCACATGCGCGGGGTGCTCGCTCGTCATATCACCGGAACCCACACGAAAGGAGAAGGAACCATGACTGCGAAACTCAATCCGTTTGCCGCCGCCCCCGCGCTGATGAAGAGCTGGATGACCATGTCGGTCGCCGCTGCCGGGAGCCTCGAGCCGACGCTGATCGAGCTGGTCAAGATCCGCGCGTCGCAGATCAACGCGTGCGCGAACTGCCTTAACATGCACACCGTCGAGGCGCGCGAGCAAGGCGAGACCGAGCAGCGCATCAACCTGCTGGCCGCGTGGCGCGAAGCGCCCTGCTACACCGACCGCGAACGCGCGGCGCTCGGCTGGACCGACGCGCTCACGCGGCTGTCGGAGGGCCACGGCGCGCACGAAGCCGCGTATGCGGCGCTGAACGACCACTTCAGCCAGGAGGAACAGGTGAAACTCACGCTGATGATCAACGTGATCAATGGCTGGAACCGGCTTGCCGTCGGCTTCGGGCTGTGGGTCGATCCGGCCGAAGCGAAGGCTGCGGCGGCGAAGATGGTGGCGTGATGACCCGCCACGATCCGGCCACGGGCAGTGCCGAAGACCGGGCCGACGCAGCGGCGAGCTTCGACCCGCTGCGTCGCACGCTGATCCGCGTCGCGTACCGGATGCTCGGTTCCGTCGCGGACGCCGAGGACATGGTGCAGGAGGCGTTCATCCGCTGGATGGACGTCGATCGCACCGAAGTACGCGTGCCCGAGGCGTTCCTGCGCCGCATGGTGATGCGCATGTGCCTCGACCAGCTGAAGTCCGCGCGGCACCAGCGCGAGACCTATATCGGCCCGTGGCTGCCCGAGCCGGTCGTCGAGGAAGATGAGCAGGAGGACGTCACGCTGCCGCTGATGCTCGCGCTCGAACGGCTGTCGCCGCTGGAGCGCGCGGCGTTCCTGCTGCACGACGTGTTCGGCCTCGAGTTCGACGAGATCGCGACGACGATCCAGCGCGACCCGGCCGCATGCCGGCAGCTCGCGGCACGCGCACGCACGCATGTGCGCGAGGCGCGGCCTCGGTTCCATGTCGAGAAGCAGCGCGGGATCGAGCTGGCCGAGGCGTTCTTCGCGGCGTCACGCAGCGGCGACATGCGCGCGCTCGGCGCAATGCTGGCCGAGGACGTGAGCCTGCATTCGGACGGCGGCGGCAAGCGCCCGGCCGCGGGCAAGCCGGTGTTCGGCTTCGAACAGGTGATGAAGGTGCACGAATACCTGGCCGAACTGTTCACCGCGCATGCGTCGAAGCTCGTGCGTGCGGGGTTCATCAACGGGTTGCCTGGGTTCGTCACGCTGGAAGCCGACGGCGAGCTGCAGACCACGGCGCTCGAGATCGACGACGGGAAGATCGTCGCGATCTATGTCGTGCGGAATCCTGACAAGTTGAAGCATCTGCATTGAGGGTGGCCGGTGGGCGCCTTGCGCCCGCGTTCCCTGCTCCGCGCCCTGCCTGGTCGATTGCCGGCTCTTTGCCGTGCGTGGCTCGCACGATGCGTCGCGCACCTGCATGCACAGTTTCGACCGCAAAAAGAAAAACGCCACGCGATGTTGCCGCGTGGCGTTCGTATGTTTGGCGAGCCGGATTGCCTGTAGGCAATTCGCGCTGCCGGACCCCTTCATTTTGTTCGTTGGTAGGCTCGATTGGATTCGAACCAACGACCCCCACCATGTCAAGGTGGTGCTCTAACCAACTGAGCTACGAGCCTAAGAAGCCGCGAATTATAGAGAGGGTTTTCGAGGAGCACAAGCCCCTTCGTGAAAATTTTTTTATCGGGGGCGTGAGCGCCAACGATCGATGTCGCCTAGCGATGCCGGGCGTGCTGGCGTCACCTCTTGGCATCACAGCAAAACGCGTCGATACGCAGTGAGGTTATCCACATTGCCCTCTGGATAACCGTTCGGCAAGCCTCTGGATTCACAGTGGAACGATTGAGGATATGTCGCCGCGGCCGTGAATCGACGAAAAGTTGTTCTGTGCTTCACAGAGATTTGCCTGTGCATTGCCGGTGGTTATGCATTCCGCTTCGTGTTGAAAATTCAGTACGTTACGGAGGTTATCCACTGTGAGGCCGCGGGCTTGTTAACTATCACTACGTATGTATACGAACTCTGTTAACACCTTTGGATAAGCACAGTCCGGCGACTGTGATCCGGGCGGGATATGCACTGCGCGCGGTGGACTGACAACCAAGTCGGCAGGCTGTGAGGCCTGCGGTCAATGTGCGAACGGTCGGGTCTGTAGAATCGCCGGCGCTTGTGTTCACCGGTCCAGGTGTTGAAGGACAACGCGGCGCGTTATCGCGTATCACAAAAGATCGCCTTCGGTGAACACACGGGCGAATGCCTGATCGACATGGCCGAAGGGCGACTGGTGAGCGTGACGATCCTGTTCGATACGATTCGCTTCCTCGACGCGAGCATCACGGAGTCGAAGATCGTTCGGTCGATCGCGAAGTCGTCGGGATTGGCTGTGGCAAGCGGGCGTCCCACAGAGGCGCGACTCGAGCCGTGTTCTTGGGGCGGAGTTTCGCTACGATCCCAGGCAAGGAGATTTGAGTGATGGGCGACTGCTTGTCGTTGTCACCGATACCAGTGTGAAGCACGGCACCGAATTCAAGATTCTCAACGATCCTGCCAACGATGATTAACAGTGAAGCCCTGATAAACCGGTAAAATCCCGCGCGATAGATAGTGTGAGAGACACCATCCGAGGGTGCTGAAATAAAAAAGGGCTGCATTATGAACATGCCGGACATCGGCACCTCGATTCGCGGTGGCTTGCTTCAGCAGAACCGTTTGCTCAAGCTGGATACGCCGCTTGGCGCCAACGCACTCACCGTACAGCGCGCGGTGGGCCGATCGAGGATCGGCCGAGACTATTCATTCACGCTCGACGTGATATCGGGCGACGACGGCTTCGAACTCAAGAAGCTGATCGCGCAGCCTGCGACGCTCTGGATTCGGCAGGCGGACAATTCCTACCGGCCCATCAGTGGGTACGTGTACGCCGCTCGTCGACTCGGCGCGAACGGCAGTCTGACGACCTATCAGTTGGAACTGCACGCATGGATGCATGTGCTCCGGTTTCGTCGGGACGAGAAGATCTGGATCGACAAGAACGCCGAGGACATCATTTCCGACGTGCTCGGCATGCATCCGGAAGCGCGCGGGCAGTTTCGCTTTGTCTTGTCGCAGCCTTTGCCGAACCGGTCGTTCACGCGACAGAATGAAACGGACTGGAACCTCGTGCACCGGTTGATGGAAGACGAGGGGCTCTACTGCGCGTGGCAGCAGGCCGACGACGGCAAGTCGCATACGCTATTGATTACCGACAACCTGCAGGCGTTCGCACCGCTGTCACCCGAAACCGTGCGTTTCTATCACGGTGGCGCGGCTGGTGAAGCCGACGCGTTCACGCAATGGTCGGGCACGCGCACGCTGCAGAGCGTGACCCTGGCGACACGTACGTTCGATTACAAGAATCCGGCGCAGGCGGCAAACCCAAAGGGTACGTCGCTGCCGACCATGGGCGGCCAGGGCGCATTGCCCGACCAGCTCGAGGTGTACGAGTACACGGGCGGTTATACGTATCTGGACCAGTCGCGTGGCGACCACCTGTCGAAGATCCGGATGGAGGGATGGGAGTCGCAGGCGAAGCGCTTCCTCGGGGCGGGTGGCGTGCGGGGCATTGATGCGGGGCGGCGTTTCACGCTTGCCGATCATCCTGAGCACGATCGCGATTCCGCCGAGCAGCGCGAGTTTGCCGCGATCGAAGTCGCATGGTGGATTGAGAACAACCTGCCGGTGCCCGGCACCGAATCCGATTTCCCGCATAGCCTGGCGCGCGCGCTGGACCGGACACGCGCTCGATACGAAAACACGCCTGGGCTGCAGGTATCGCACGACGACGGCTCGGTCGGCTTCTATCTCGTCGAGGTCGAGGCGCAGCGCGTGAGCGTGCCGTATCGCAGCCCGTTTGAACACGAGAAGCCGAAGATGCATCTCGAGACGGCGATCGTCGTCGGGCCCCAGGGTGAAGAGGTTTATACCGACGAGCTGAAGCGGATTCGCGTGCAGTTCGTATGGGACCGCCTTAACCCTGGCAACGAGAACGCGTCGTGCTGGGTGCGCGTCGTGCAGTCGGATACCGTCGGCGGAATGCCTGGCTGACGAAGGTAAGGTCGAAGCGTGGCTCAAGGCGAAATACGGCCCGAAAATTGCCGAGGGATGGCCGGACATTCTTGCCAAGATAGGCAAGATGCCAATGTTCGGCAAAGACAAGGTCTTTACCGATGTCGCATCGTTCAGCGGCGAGATCAAGGCACTGACGGCAAAGGAGCTCGCGGGCAAGAAGGTGTTTCGCGTGTTTGGCAACCCGTCCGAACTGGCGATATACCCGGGTGGTAGCTCGGCGGGCGGCAGAAGCCCCGCGTTCTGGGGATTCGGCGAGCCGCCGAAGACCGCGGAGGAGTGGCGCAGGCTTTGTGCGGTGCTGGATGCGTGGAACGGCAACGGGTTCATCGTGGTCATGCAGTTGCCGCACGATTTCGGTGAGCGGATGCCGACAGCCAATGCGTGGGCTGGCAAGATTGCCGAGCAGTATGGCTCGGTGACGCCCGTTCAGTATCTTGAAGGCGGCGCCGATCAATTGGTCGTCGACTTCGGCAAACTGTCGGAATATGTGACCGCAGAAGGAAACAAGATCAAGAAGGAATTCGAGAATTTCGCCGGGCACGCGAATCTGCACGTCGAGAGGGAGTTCGACGGCGTCAAGATCGAGTTCCACAAGACGAACTGGGAGAATGTCGAGAAGGTCTACGGCTACAGCAAGTACGAGGACGACATCCACTACTCGACGGATACGCGTCGGCTGGCGAGTGACGAAATCCAGACCAAGGCGACCAACAGCAAAGTGACCGCAGCGACACGATCGGCAGCGAATTACGAAGGTCAGCGATGACGAATACGATCAAGCAATACGACATGACGGATGACACGACGCGGCGCAGGATTTTCTGGCTGCTTCAACGGCTGACCAGCTTTTCGCTCTGGAAGCGCAAGCGCGATGCCTTTGTGATCTTCGCGAACGAGTATGAAAATGCGGTGAAGACTTGGCCGGAAGACGATCCGGAGCGCGTACACGCAGACCATTTGCCGACCATCTTCGAAATACTCGCTTCTTACGATCGAGGATTGACGGAGCTGGCCCGGGGGTATCGATTCGTGTGGCAGCGTGGCGAGCCGCTGGAGTACGCGATTGATCGGTACGACTATTTGAACGCGTATTTCTTCCCGCATCAGGATTACTGGGAGCGCGGTGCGCAGATGGCTGCCTACCCGCCGAAGATCGATGCGCTGGCCCAACTGCTGCACGCATCGGAATACCAGATGGAGAATGCTCCGTTAGAGCCGTCGAGTTTGAACAACGACCTAGCACAACTGCGCTCGGTAGGGCTGCTGCTGTCCCCGGGTGCATACGAGAACACCTTCTACACGCTCCCGTATCCGGTGTTTCCGGAGAACCTGCCCGAGGTTCCGGAGGCCGTCGGGCCGGTGATCAAGTCCGGCGACAAGGTGCCTTGCGACGGTATCTGGGAACCCGTTGCCGTTGAGCAATCGAAGTTGCTGGGTGTCGTGCCGGTCGGCAATCGCAGTTTGCGCGGCAATGGCTGCTTCAACTATTTGATCCGCGACATCCGCGCGCCCAACCTCAGGGATGACGAGACGAGAACGGCCGTCAAGACGCACTGGCGACTGTTGTGGGAAGACAAGCGATACGTGGACGGCGTCATCCCCGACGAATCGCAGTATTTCCTCGAGCCGCCGCAAGCGCCGCGGCCGAACCAGGAAACCGTCGCGCAGGTTCGCACCGGCGATCGCTGCCCGGTTACCGGTGAATGGCAGACGGACGAATACGGTGGCAAGACGCTGCGCGTCGAAGCCGGGGCGGCCATGCCGGACATGCTGGTCAGGGACAACTTGGGCGAGCTCAAGGTGCACTGGGTGACGTGGCGTCTGGTGAGGCGTGCGTAGCGCGGCAGCGGAAGGACAGGCGGATGGCCCGCCTCGGGAGATGGGCATGAGCAGATTGAATTTCGGCACGGTGGACCGCTGTTCCGTCAAATTCAATACCGCGACGCTTCTTGGCCTGCAGGCGGCCTACGAGAACTTCTCGACGACCGATCAGGATCCGCGCAATTTCGAGATCGGCATCACGGACGAACGTGAGGCACGTGGGGCTCCGATGGACGAGCACGACGTCATCAGCGTCACGTTCGTTGCAAGGATGCTACCCGGCATGCGCGGGCTCGGCAATGCAAGCCCTCTCGGAACGTCGGTCAAGTACGTGGTCTCCCCGTAAACCGGCGAGATTCTCGGGATTTACCTGACCAAGTGACGTCCGTGCCGGCGTAGCGCTTGATCGTCACGTGTGGATAACCGGCACGCAAAACGATCCGAAACGCTGTGCAACCCACCGGTGAGCATCGACCCGAAGCGCCCACGCGGATGTTGACAACCCGAGCGCAGCCGAATCAAAACCCTGTGCATTGGCTCGGTGAAGCCGGTGTGGATATCGCCGCCCAAAGCCACTCAAAATGCTGTGCGCCTCAAAGGTGAGGGATTCGACGAGCGGTGGCATGCTGAGTCGTTGCGGCTGATGTGGATATCCTGCGCTGAAACGACGCCAAACCCTGTGACATCGGAGCCGAAAAGGATGCGCCCATTGGCGAACGCCTCGTGACGAGATTCGCGGTGTGGATAACCACCCCGAAAGCGAATCCAAATGCTGTGGGCCCGAATGGTGGGCGTGAGCGCTTTCGGGCTAGTTGAGCCGGACCCCAGGCAACGGCCGCCAACGCGGCGCGCATTGTACCGATCAAATCTGCTGATCGAGCGCCCGCGCGACTGCCTGTTCACCAAGACTATCGGCCGGCCCGACCACCGCGAAGTTAATCCCGTTCACCGACCCATACCGCGCCAGCAACGCGCCATCCACGCGTTGCCCGGCCGGCAGCAGCCGATGTGCCGATTCCGCTGGCCGGAGATAGAAGCTCAGCGTCCGCCCGGCATTGTCCTCATAGAGCACCATCGCAGCCGTGGCCCCGCTGTCGGTCGTGAACAGCCGCCCGCCGACCGGCCTGAACCCCGCCGCACTCAAATCCGGCAGCTTCGCCGACGCGCCGACGCGCCGAGTGAGCCACCCCTGCAAATCCCCCGCACTCGTCGGCCGGAAATCCACCTTCGCCGTCTGATCGACCACCATCATCCGGTAAGCCTCGACCGCATCGCTCATCGGCGCGATGGGCGGCGGCGCGTTCCACCCGCGCGCCTGCCACCCGCCGAACGTTCCGAGCCCGATACAGAACACGAACGAAGCGGCCATCGCGAACCGCATCCGCGAGCGCTCCGCACGCCGCGCGCGAATCGCCGCCGGATCGAGCTCGGGATTCTCCCCCGGCATCCGCACGCTCTCCAGCGCGGCGCGCAACCGCTGCGCATCCTGCTGCCATTGCTTCACCTGTTCCGCACTTTCCGGATGCAGCGCGAGGTATCGCTCGACCGCGGCGCGCGCATCGTCGTCGAGCTGGCCGTCGACATAGGCCTGGAGATCGTGTTCGTCGGGGCGGAGGGTGTTCATTTCATCAAGCGGAGAGAAGGAGCGGGAAGCTCGCCGTCGCTGAGCTGGCGCAGCGCCTGGCGCGCGCGGGAAAGTCGCGACATCACGGTGCCAATCGGCACGTCGAGCAGGTCGGCGACTTCCTGATACGTGAAGCCTTCGACCGCGACGAGCAGCAGCAGGCTGCGCTGCTCGTCGGACAGGCGGCCGAACGCTTCGAGCGTCGCGCGCGCGGCGACCTCGCGTTCGGCGGAAGGCCAGTGCGGCTCGTCGTCGGTGCGGATCCGGCCGAGCAGCCACGCGTAGCGCTTCGCGCTGCGTTTGCCGTCGAGAAACTGCCGGTAAAGGATCGTGAAGAGCCAGCTGCGCAGCGATGCGTCGTCGCGGCGGCTGGTCCAGCGCGACAGCGCGCGCTCGAGCGTCGACTGGACGAGATCGTCGGCCGCATGGACGTCGCGCGCCAGCCAGAGCGCGAAACGTCGCAGCCTGGGGATGAGTTCGCGCAACGCGTCGTCGTCGGGGGCGTTTGGGGGCATGGCCTGGGCGCTAGCCGATAAGCATGGAGATGCCACGTAGGACGCCGGTCGGCGCCGCTTATTCCGTCAGCATAGGAAAAATTTCTTCATGGAATAAAGCGGCGCGGGCGGCGTCCTACGCCTGTTCGACAATGATCTGACGATCGGGAGTGCATCCATGAAGCAATCTTCCTCTTCTTCGCCGCCGCGCGAACCCGGGCGCGGGTGGTGGCGCTGGGCCGTGATCGGCGGCGCGGTGGCCGGCGTGGCCGTAACGTTCGGGTATGTCGGCGGCTGGCTCGCGCCGGCGCGTCTGACCCCGCACCGGCTCGTCGACGCGCTGCAGACGGCCGGCGGTGAGCATCCGGGTTTCCGGCGCAATCACGCGAAGGGCGTGTGCGTGACCGGCTACTTCGAGGGCAACGGCGCCGCGAGCGCGTATTCGGTCGCGCCGTTCTTCAAGGCGGTGCGCACGCCGGTGGTCGGGCGGTTCGCGCTGCCGGGCGGGAATCCGTATGCGCCCGACAGCAGCGTGCCGATCCGCAGCCTCGCGCTGAAGCTCACCGCGCCGGACGGCCAGCAATGGCGGACCGGGATGAACGCGATGCCCGTGTTTCCGGTGGCGACGCCGAAGGCGTTCTACGCGCAGTTGCTGGCGACCCGGCCGGATCCGGCGACGGGCAAGCCCGATCCGGTGAAGGTGAAGGCGTTTTTCGGCGCGCATCCGGAGACGGCCGCGTTCCGCGCATGGGTGAAGGGTGCGAAGCCGAGCGCGAGCTACGTCACCGAAAGCTATTACGGGCTGAACGCGTTCTACTTCGTCGACGCGTCGGGCAAGCGCCAGGCGGTGAGGTGGCGGGTCGTGCCGGAGCAGACGGCCGGCGCCGGCGACGTCGCCACGGCCGCGGATCCGAACGTGTTGCAGCAGGACCTGACGCGGCGCATCGCGGACGGTGCGCAGAAGTGGAAGCTGCTGGTCACGTTGGCCGAGCCCGGAGATCAGGTGGACGACGCGACGAAGACCTGGCCCGCGCAGCGGACGACGATCGACGCGGGGACGCTCGTGCTCGATCGCGTGGAGCCGCAGGACAGCGGGCCGTGCCGGGACGTGAATTACGACCCGACGGTGTTGCCGCAGGGGATTCAGGTGTCGGGGGATCCGTTGCTGGCGGCGCGGTCGGCGGCTTATGCGGATTCGTATCTGCGCAGGACGAGTGAAGAGGCCGGCGTGGCCGGCGCGGCGCGATTGAGTGCGGAGGGACGGTGATGAAGGCGACTACGACGTTTGGCTTGCCGGCGAGGGTGCTGCATTGGGTGATGGCCGCGATGATCGTCGCGATGCTGTTTATCGGGGTGGGGATGGTGGCGTCGGTTTCCGGGCGGCACGATGTTCTGGTGGCCTTGCACAAGCCGCTGGGAGTTGCCGTGCTGGTGCTGGTGTGTGTGCGGATCGTGGTGCGGTTCGTGTCGAAGCCGCCGGCGTTGCCCGAGGATCTGCCTGGGTGGCAGAAGGTTGCCGCGCATGGGTCGCATCTGGTGCTGTATGCACTGATGCTGGCGATGCCGCTGATCGGGTGGGCGATGCTGTCGGCCGGCGGATATCCGGTGACCTTGGGCGGCGGCGTGCAGTTGCCGGCGCTGGTTTCGGCGGATCCGGTGACGTTTGCCTGGCTCCGGGTCGCGCACCGGGTGCTGGCTTACTTGTTCTTCGCTACGTTCCTCGCGCACTTTGCGGCTGCGCTGTATCACGGGTTGATCCGTCGGGACGGGGTGGTGAGGGCGATGGTGGGGCGGTGAGCGACGGAGGGTTGCGTTCGATGCGGCGGGGCTGTTCCCGGGATACCGAGGTCTGGCCTGCCGTATCGCTTATATATGAGCAATGGCGTGGCTTAACGGGTCCCTGGCGCCGCATGTCAAAATAATTTCACAAAAGGGGTTGCGGAGTCCGAGACAGGTGCTTAGAATCACGCCTCTTTCGCGCTAACGGAAACGCAGCGCGGGGGAAAGAAGGGAAGCGGGTGCGGTTGATGGCAAGTTGTAGAGCCCCAGCGCACACGGATTTAAACCGCAGTCGTCGCAACGAAGTAGTTAAAAAAGTTGTTGACGAGTTTTAAAAAACGGTTAATAATCTCGCTTCTCTGCTGCTGAAAACGCAGCGCTGCTGAGAAACTTCAGGTTTCTCGCAGAAATGCTCTTTAAAAATTAACAGCCGATAAGTGTGGGCGCTTGATGGCCGCGAGCTGATCTTCGGATCAGATAGCGAAAGT
>NZ_QTPP01000064.1 GCF_003853415.1 Burkholderia sp. Bp9142
GTTCGGCGAGCGATTTATGCAGGCGCGTGGATAACGCGTTGTTCAACCGCCTCGCCCACAAAAATGCGGACAGGTTCGCGAGGCGTGCGCGGCGCGTTCGGCGTCCGAGTACGCCATGGAGGTCGCCACGTCCGCCTTGCGCTTGCTGTCCCAAGTCACCCAATCCGGATACGACTCACGGAAGTCGCGAAGCCACTCGCTGGCTCGTATAGGACTCAATCCGAACTCAGTGACGAGCCTGCCGCGACTGACCCGACCTTCCCAGAGAAGGATCCGGCCTACTTTGGCATCTCTTTCCTGACGGCCCTCAATAGACATGTCGACGTTGCCTCCTACTGGTCATCGATATGGTATGCAAAAACATATGATATGTAAATCCATATCATGTATGACTGGAGAGTGAGCGATCTAGGCATGGCGGTGGAAATAATGATCCTGGCCGAGGATTTAGGGTTGGCGGTCCGGTACGTATGGAAGTCATTCTTGCTTTTTGGTTTTCCTTACCATAAAGTAAGGAGTCGGGAGGTGTCACCATGGCAGCAGCAACTATTACTTCAAAGGGTCAGGTCACGATCCCGGTGGACGTGCGTAATCAGCTTGGCTTGGAGGCCGGCGACCGGATCGAATTTAGCTTCAACGAGGCGACAGGCCGGTACGAGGTCTATCCAGCGACGCGCTCGCTCGTGGAGCTCAAGGGCGTTGTGAAGAAGCCTGAGAAACCGGTGTCGATTGACGACATGAATCAGGCCATCGCCGAGCAGGGGGCGTCAGCGCGATGATCGGACTGGATACAAACGTGCTAGTCCGCTACTTCGCGCAAGACGATGAGGTTCAGTCGAAGAAGGCGACGGCGCTGATGGAGTCCCTGTCGCCCGAGCGGCCGGGATATGTTTCGCAGGTCGCATTGATCGAGGTTGTCTGGGTACTTGGGCGCTGCTACGGTGTCGAACGAGAGCAGATGAAGGACATCATCGAATCGATGATCGGGACCAAAGAGCTGGTCGTCGAAAGTGCTGAAACGGTACGTAAGGCACTCCGCGTTTTCGCGTCTTCAAAGGCGGATTTCGCGGACTGCTTGATCGAGCGTTCTGGGCATGTAGCCGAGTGCGAGTACACGGCTACTTTCGACGTGTCGGCCTCGAAGGTCGCGGGGATGCAGTTGATCAAGTAATCGTGCCGACGGCCAATACACTGAGAAAGGAAATGATATGTTCACCAGAGCTCGAGCGGAACTTAAGGAACTCGTAACTCTCGTGGCGGAAATTGAACGCTACGACGCGACGCTGGCTGCCAAGCGTGACATCATTCCGACCGAAGAATCGCGACAAGAGCGGCGTCGCAAAGAGATGCGAAAGCTCGAACTACTTGATAAGTACGAGCTTGCCTAAGAAATCGAAAATGACGCAGCTGCGAGCACGTTCGTTTCGTTTTGCCACACAGAGGGGCATGCGATCCAAGAAGGAGGTCATCTTGGGACGAAAATGTGATGCGGAATTCACAGAGGTTGGTGTGATCCAGCTCGCGGTTGCGCAGGTGTAACGAAGAATTGAGGTCGATCATGAACAGGGACGCTTTGCCTGACGGCGAATACGTGGCGACGTGTCGCGAGCGCAACCCGCTGTCAGCTGCAGCGAACGGACATAGCTTAGTTTTTCCCGGCGCCCGAGTTAAGGTGAAAGCTGGTTGGGCTCACTTTTATCGAGATGACGTCGAGGTCTGGAACTGCAACGCGGCGTATGCTGCCGCGAACTTCAATATCCAGAAAGCATAGGATAGACCGTGTCAACATTGCTTGGATGCCTCCGCGAACTGCCTGCGGATCTAGTGATGCGCGGACTCTGAGGCGGTATGTCACGAGATCGCAACGGTGTCGATGAGGTAAGTATGGAGAGTAATGCAGGGTTTGAATTATGAAAACATCTGGCAGACCTTGTGCGTCATGTCCTTGGCGCCGTGCCGCGGGTGCGACAGATATTCCAAACTTCGATCTCGAACTGGCCGAAAAGTTGGCTGGTACGTGCCCTGATCACCGGGGTATGGGACCGGACTATGGAGCCAGTATGTTTGCATGTCATCAATCCCGCCAAGGGGAGGAGTTCGCATGCGCCGGCTGGCTGGCCAAAGTCGGACATCGTCATCCCGCAGCGCGCTTGGCCGTGGCCGCTGGGCGGCTTGATCCTGCGGCACTGAAGCCGGGCGTGGACTGGCCGGAGCTGCATGACAGCTATCGGGAAGTGCTGGACAAACTGCGTGAGACGTTGAATTTCGAAGACGGAATCAACGGAGATAAGCCGGCAGTCAAAATCGGTTGATCCAACGCGCGCCGTCGTTCGACGTTGCTGCCTCGCCAGGTTGTCGGTGTTGAGCGTGCCATTGTCGGATAGTCGGGCTGGTCACGCTCTACGGTGACTGATGGCATTGAAGCGACGAGCAGTTCGGATGCTGCCGAGAACGCTGGCGACTTCCAGCGATCGTCGGATGAGGCTGCGTCGCTTCTGCTTTTTAGTGTTTTTTTAGTGTTTTTGCGGGGCGACGGAAATTTTGTATTAGGGGGCGGAGCGGAAAGCCATGCAGGCATTGGCTCACTGAACAGCCACGATTCAAAGTTAAATGAATTGTGATTCGTTGCCTTGACCGCACGGATGACGCAGTTGAGCAAGTTCCGATTCGACGTTCTCCATTCCGTGCCTTTGCTCAATGTCTCCTCGTTCCATTCCCGTCGCTCCAGCTGACGGCGGCGTTCGCCTGATCGCGATCGACGCGCTGCGCGGTCTCGTGATGCTGCTGATGCTCGTCGATCATGTCCGCGAAACCTTCTTCCTGCATCGCCAGGTGTCCGATCCGATGGACGCGCTGACCGTCGATCCATCGCTGTTCTTCACGCGACTCACGAGCCAGTTCTGCGCGCCGGCGTTCGTATTCCTCACGGGCCTCTCCGCGTGGCTGTACGGTCGGGACCGTCCAGTCGCGGCAACTACGGCATTCCTCGTCAAGCGTGGCGCGTTCCTGATCTTTCTCGAGTTGACCTTCGTGTCGTTCGCGTGGACGGCGGAGTTTCCGCCGTCCACGCTCTGGCTGCAGGTGATCTGGGCAATCGGGCTGTCGATGCTCGCGCTCGCCGCGCTGTTGCGCCTGCCGCGGGTGGTGCAGTTCGTGCTCGGCATCGCGATTGTCGTCGGGCACAACCTGCTCGACGGCGTGAGGCTCGAGCCGGGCTCGGCCGGCTTCGTGCCGTGGGCGATCCTGCATCAGCGCGCGTTCATCGATCTGTGGGACGGCGTCAGAGTGCGCACAAGCTACCCCGTTCTTCCGTGGATCGGCGTGATCCTCCTCGGCTACGCGGCCGGCCCCTGGTTCGCGCGCGGCATGGTGCCGGACATGCGTGCGCGTCGGCTCGTCGCGACCGGTGCTGCATTGGTCGCGGCGTATGTCTCGCTGCGCTGGCTGAACGTGTATGGCGACAAGCCATGGATCGCAACCGGTGATGCGCTACGCACGACGATGAGCTTCCTTGCCGCGACGAAGTATCCGCCGTCGCTGATGTTCCTGCTGCCGACGCTCGGCGCCACGTTGCTGTTGCTCGCATGGCTCGAACGGCGCGACCGTTGTGCCGTCGCGCAGCGGCTTGCCATACTCGGCGGCGCGCCGATGTTCTTCTACTTGCTGCACCTGTACGTGCTCAAGATGCTCTATCTGATCGCACTCGCAACGTTCGGCGCGAATCACGGGAAGTACTTCGGGTTCGACGCACTATGGGGAGTCTGGCTGACCTCGGCGCTTCTGATCGTTCCGCTGTACTGGCCCGTTGCATGGTTCGCGCGGCTCAAGCAGCGCCGCAAGGATATCGGATGGCTGAAGTATCTGTGAGTTGCCGGGGGAGGCGACGCGCCGCGGTGCCGGCCGGCGTCGCGCTCGCGCTGCTCGCGGCCGACGACGCGAGCGCATCGTCGGTCACCCTTTACGGGATCGTCGACACGAGCGTCGTCTACACGCGTAGCGCCGGGGCTCCCGGCAGAATCGAACTGCAGAGTGGCAGCTTGTCCGGTTCGCGTGTCGGCATGAAAGGCGTCGAGCCGCTGCGCGGCGGTGCAGCGGCGTTATTCCAGCTCGAGAACGGCTTCAATGCGGTGAGCGGCCGGGCGAACCAGGGCCGCCGGCTGTTCGGTCGTCAGGCTCACGTGGGCTTGCGCACGCCCGGCGGGCACACGCTGATTGCGGGACGGCTGTATGACCCGCTGGCGGATCTCGTCCAACCGCTCCAGGGCGACGGCTATCTCGGCCAGACGTTCTCGACACCGGGTGACGTCGACAACGCTGATTCCAGCGCGCGGTTCAATCACGCATTCAAATGGTCGAGCCCGCGTACGGCCGGCTGGCAGGCGTCGGCGCTCGTGTCTGTCAACGGCGTGCCGGGCTCGACGGGTTCCGGGCTTGCGCACAGCGCGGCGTTCGCGTATCGGCGCGGCGCATTCGCGGCCGCGGCAGGTTATCTGCACGTCGACCTCGGTAATCCGGCGCATGGGACACGCGGCGAGTCGAGTGCGGATTCACTGTTCAACAGTGCGGTGAATGCCGCTTATGCGTCGGCGGCCTCCGTGCATATCGTCCGCATCGCGGCGCAATACACGTTGGGCGCGGTGACTTTAGGCGGCTACCATGGCAACGCACGCTACCGGCCCGACGCGGCATCGCGGTTCGCGCGCACGCAGGCGTTCCGCAACGCGTCCGTATATGGCGTGTGGCAAGCCACGCCGGCACTCATGGTTGGCATCGCGTTCAACCAGTTGCATGCATCCGGCGATTCGGCGGCGCGTTATCGACAATTGAGCGCTGGAGCGAGCCTGCTGCTCGGCAAGCGAACGGATCTCTACGCGTTGGGCGGTTACACGCATGCCGATGGCATGAACGGACGCGGTGCCGCGCAGGCCGTCATTGGCGCGACGGGGCTCGATGCAAACGGATCGTCTCAGCTCCGTCTGAATGCGGGCTTGCGCCATCGCTTCTAGCCGTCCTCGCTACGGTTCGGCTGCAGGCAGCCGAATTGACCATCGCTGCGGCTGCCGTTCAACTCTGCCTGGACACAAGCGCTTGCAGCATCCCCATCGCGGTCCGTCATCGCCTGGCCTGCGTTCCGCCGGCACCTGTCAGCCGGCCGTCTATCCGTAGTCGAAACAGACCCGCGGCAGGCGGCCGGCCGTGAGGTTGACCTGTCAGTGCGGGATATCGACGATGCCGTTCGTCACCTGGATCGCATTCGCGGCGGGCACGCCCGCGATCGGCGGCAGGTTCGCCACGGCGAGCTGCGGCGCCTGTCCTGGCACGCCGCCGCGCGGTGTCGTCCGAACCACCTGCGACGGCGGCAACGGCGTCCCGCGCGTCAGGCGGTCCCACATCAGGTTCAGCGCCTGGAGATAGTAGTAGTGAACCGGGATGAAGCGCGTATCGAAGCCGGCCACGGACAGGAATGCATCGAAGTGCTGACCGTTCGTGATTTCATAGAACGACAGCTGGCTATGCGCACCGTCGGCGATGCTGTTCTGCGCAAGATACGCGCGCGACGCATGGTTGACCGGAACGAGCGCATCGCTGCGGCCTTGCACGATGATGGTCGGCTTGTTCTGCAATTTCCCCGTCACGCGTACGGCCGCGACGCTGGCCGCCATCGCCGGATTGCCTTGCGTCCACAGCGCGTGCAGGCACGCGGCGCCCGCGTAGCTCGCGTCACCGGTGGCGAGCCGATGGTCCGCCGCCCCGTTCGTGCCGGCGTTGTAAACGAGATTGATGCCGTTGGTCGGCGGCACGCCGTTGCCCGTGCCGAAGACGTTGAGCATCGGTGAACGGCCGGCAGGTGCGGCCGCAGCGCCGGAAGCGTTCGTCGTGCCGAAGCTGAAGCCGCACAGGTTGTCGGTCACGCTCGAACGCGTATAGGCGTTCGCATAGGTGGCCGCGACGGCCGGCACGGCCTGCGAGTCCCACATCGGCGCCTGCAGGAAATCCGCATCGGTTTCATAGCCCGCCGCATGCAATTGCGCGAGCGCACTCGAAGCCTGGCTTGGCAGGTCGCTGCCGGAAATCACGCCGGCCGCGGCGAGGGACGAGCAGCGTGCGGCCCGGATCGCGCGCGTGGTGGCGAGCGGCAGCGCGCTCAGATACGGCGCCGTAGCCAGTTCGTCGGCCGCTGCCGCACACGGCTGGAGCAGGTTCGCAAGCGTCATGTAGTCCGCCAGCGGCTTGCCCGCGGAGCTGATCACCGAGCCGCCTTCACGCACCTGTGCGCCCGCGCCCATGTTCACGTTGACCTGCGGTTCGCCAACGACCACGGCCGTGATCCAGCCTTGCGAGTCCTGTTCGGCGGCAGCCAGCGACGCGCCTCCACCGTTGCTGACCGATGCGGCGATCGTCGCGATACTGCCGGGAAGATAGCGGACGCCACGGCGTGACCCGTCCAGCAGCGGACCGAACTGCTGGTTGAGCGCCCAATAGGCGAACTGCACGGCCTCGAGCGTGTCCTTCCCCCAGCTCTGCTCCGGGTTCTGCTGCGAGTGCGCATGCTTGAACGCGTAGCGGTTCGGGAAGTCGCGGTTGTATGCGTCGAGTGCCGCTGCCCCCACGTTGGCGGTGAAGATGCTGCGATGGCCGGCCGATGCGGCGCTCGCGAGCGTCCCGTCGATCAGCGTGACGGTGTCGGTCGCGAGTTCGTGCGCACCGTTTCCGGTGCCTTTGTCGGTATAGGCAACCGCGCATGCACGTTTGAGTCCCCATTCGCCTGCCGCCGAAATCGCGCCGTATACGCCGCGCGAGCCCGACGAGGTCGCGGTGACGATGCAGGGATGGGCGGGATCGAACCCGGCGGGAACCTGGACGAGCAGGCTGACGTTTTGCGTGCCGCTGCCGTCGTCGGCGAATGCCAGATATTCGGTGCCGGCGATCTTGCCTTCCCCGAGCGTGTCGTTGCCGGCGAGGTCGACATTGGGTCCCCAGAAGCGCCCATACCCGCCGTTGGACGACATGTCGACCAGCGCACGATAGTTGGACCAGATGGCCAGCCGGCGCAACTCGGCTGCGGTAGGGCTGGCGGCATTCGCGAAGGCGGGCGGCGTTGCCGAGGCGAGTCCCGTCTTGCCCAGGCCGCCCGTCAGCAGGTCGTCCGTATTGCCGTCGTAGGCCGTGGTCCGGACGCCTCCGGCGACAAACGCCGGCAGTTGATTGGCCTGCGGCTTGACGGTGTCATCGCCGTTGCATCCGGCCAGCACGGTCGTCGCCAGCACTGCGGCGCAGGCCGCGGTGAATGCCGAGGCAGGATGGCGTTGCCGGCCGGTCGCCGTATCGTGTGTCATGCGTGTCTCCGTTCGTCGCATTGTTTGTATCGGACTTCGTCGACGAACCGACGAGCAATATCCGGACCATGCTGCAACGCAGATCAGCGCGTGTGGCGAGTGACCTGCCTGCGAGGTCGAACCCGGTGAAGCGGGACGAGAGCGTCCCGGATCGGAGACATCGTGTCCATGAATGGAGACGAATGGCGCACGCACATGGCGCCGCGCGCGGCATCCGGCGTGTGTCCGCCGCTTCGCCGTGGATGGCCCGGTCGGCGCCCGAAGTAGGCGCGAAAGACGGCTGACACCTGTCGATGTCAAAGCCCGAGCACGGCCATTTTCTTGTAGAGGGTCGCGCGTCCGATGCCGATCCGTGCTGCCGCCTTCGATACGCATCCGTCTTCGGATCGCAGCGCGGCGCCGAGAAAACGCTTTTCGAACCTCCGCATCGCGTCCTCGTAGCTTGCTCCGTCGATGTCCATTTCATGCGCCGCGGCCGGATCTCGGACAAATTCGGGATCGGCAAGCGTCGCGTCGATGTCGTCGCCGACGAACGGAGCCAGCACGTTCGCGGTGATGCACGGGCGATCGGAAAACATCACCGCCCGCTCGAGCGTGTTGCGCAATTCGCGCACATTTCCCGGCCACGCATGCTCGCGCAGTCGTTGCAGCGCGTCTTCGCCGAGCACCGGGCGATCGATATGGTGGTGGGTTGCCAGTTCATCGAGGATCATGTCGGACAGCGCGGCGATATCGTGCGTGCGCTTTCGCAGCGGTGGCGTGTGAATGGTGAGCACGTTGAGCCGGTAGTAGAGGTCGGCGCGAAAACGGCGAGCGGCGACGAGTTCGGCAAGGGCGACCGAGGTTGCCGCAATGATTCTCGCATTGCTCACGACGATGCGATTCGTGCCCAGCGGCTCAAACTCCTTTTCCTGCAGCACGCGCAGGAGCTTGCTCTGCAGCGACAGGGGCATGTCGCCGATTTCATCGAGGAAAAGCGTGCCGCCGTGCGCCAGTTCGAACTTGCCGATCCGGCCTTTGCGGTCGGCGCCGGTATAGGCGCCCGCGGCTGCGCCGAACAGTTCGACCTCGAGCAGCGAATCGGGAATCGCCGCGACATTGACGGCGACGAACGGCTTGTCAGCACGCGCCGATGCGGCGTGTATCCCATGTGCGATCAGTTCCTTGCCGGTACCGGTTTCACCGAGCAGAAGCACGGGGGAATCGACCTGCGCGGCGCGCCGCGCGAGACGCTTCACTTCCATGCTGGCGGGGCTCGTGCCGACGAAATTCGACAGGCCGTATCGAGCCCGCCGAGTCTGTGCAAGCGCATGTCGCGTCGCGATGAGCTCTGCTTGCAAGCGCGAATACTGGCTGAACAGCGGTGTGAGTGCCTTCAATTCTCCAAAGAGGGCAAAGCCGATGGCACCGATGATGGCGCCGCTGTCGTCCTTCAGCGGCAATCTCGTCACGACGAAAGGTTCGTGCTCGGTTTCGAGTATGTCCAGCAGGATGGGCTTTCCGGTTTCGACGACCTCTCGCATGAGGCTGTTGGGGATGACGGCCTCGCAATCGAGACCGATCGCGATCTTGGGATCGGCAAAGCCGAAGTGCGCGGCATACTTCTCGTTGATCCAGACGATTCGGGCCTGTCGGTCGACGATCAGCGTGCCTTCGCTGGAATTGTTGAAGGTTTCGAAGAGCGAACGCATTGCGCGTCCCCACACATAGCTGTAGTCGCCCAGGATGGTGTCGACCTCGGTTGCCATTCGGATTTTCTCCTTGTTGTGTGACAGTGCCGCCCGGTCCTGCTTGCCGCGAACCGTCTCGGATGGGAGACGAAGGCGAGCAGTGTCTCAACTTGTGGATTCGCGCGGGAGTGGGAATTCCCCCTACGAATCCCGCTTTATCGCCGGTGCGGGCGCATTTCCGCAAATAAAGTGTGGATTCCTCATTGTTGATTCAGGATCGCAATGGCGGGAAAGCGCGGTGAAGCGGCGATTGCGCGTCGAGAGGCGCGCGGCGCCGATGGTTGCCTGGCTATGGTCGTGCCATGCCGTGTCGGTAACGGGCATGGATGCTGCTTGTAGTTCGATCGGCGCCGGGGGCGGCGGTTCGTCCGTCTGGTTCTCGACGCGGTTGGTGAAGTGTCGATCCGCTCCACCGAACCGGTCAGCTGATCGAGACGGGATAGTCCACCACGTCCGCGGCGCTTGCCTCGTAAGCAGCATCCATACAAGTCAAGGAGACGTCATGCAATTGCTTTCACGACACCAATGGCGATGGTTTGTCGGTTTCCTCGTCGCGCTGGCGACGAGTTCCGCGTTGGCCGCGGTCACACCCGGCCCCGGAACCTGGAGTGGGCAGCAGACCTGGGCCGCGGATTCCGTGAATGGCGGCAACCTGACCGGCTATTACTATTGGCCCGCGAGCCAGCCCACGACGCCCAACGGGCAGCGCGCGCTGATACTGGTACTGCATGGTTGCCTGCAGACCGCGTCTGGCGACGTGATCAGCAACAGCAGTGCGGCCGGTTTCAACTGGAAGGCGATTGCAGATCAGTACGGTGCGATCATCCTGGCGCCGAACGCGACCGGCAACGTGTACAGCAATCACTGCTGGGATTATGCGAACACCTCCCCGAGCCGCGGTGCCGGGCATGTCGGCGTGCTGCTGGATCTGGTGAACCGCTTCGTATCGAACTCGCAGTACGCGATCGATCCCAATCAGGTGTATGTCGCGGGCCTGTCTTCCGGGGGCGGCATGACGATGGTGCTGGGTTGCATCGCACCGGATGTGTTCGCCGGGATCGGGATCAATGCCGGGCCGCCGCCGGGAACGACCACCGCACAGATCAGCTACGTGCCGAGTGGCTATACGGCGACGACGGCGGCGAACCAGTGCAAGGCGTGGGCGGGATCCAACGCGGGCAAGTTTGCGACGCAGATTGCCGGGGCGGTCTGGGGGACATCGGATTACACGGTCGCTCAGGCCTACGGCCCGCTCGACACGGCGGCTTTCCGGATCATCTACGGCGGCACCTTTACCCAGGGCGCGAAAGTGACGATTCCGGGAGGCGGAACGAACACGCCGTATTCCGACAGCAGCGGCAAGGTCCGGACCCACGAAATCTCGGTTTCCGGCATGTCGCATGCGTGGCCGGCCGGATCCGGCGGCAACAACAAGAACTACGTGGATGCCACCCACATCAATTATCCGGTATTCCTGATGGACTATTGGGTCAAGAATAATCTTCGCGCGGTGTCGGGGCCGGCGCCGTCAGGCTCCGCGCCGACCGGCCTCGCGGTGGCGGGCACGACACAGACGAGCGTTGCGCTTTCGTGGAATGCCGTTGCCAATGCAACAAGTTACAACGTCTATCGCAATGGCAGCAAGGTCGGCTCTTCCGCATCCGCAAGCTACACCGATTCGGGGTTGATTGCGGGGACGACCTATTCCTATACCGTGACCGAAATCGATCCGAGCGCGGGGGAGAGCGCTCAATCGTCCGCAGTGTCGGCGACGACTCAATCGAGCTTCGCGTGTACCGAGACGACGGCGACGAACTATGCCCATGTGCAGGCCGGCCGTGCGCATGATTCCGGCGGCACGGCCTACGCGAACGGATCGAACCAGAGCATGGGGCTGGACAATATCTTTTACTCGAACACGCTGGCGCAGACATCGGCCGGCTACTACGTCATCGGCAACTGTCCGTGACGCGGGGCGTGGGTGCGACCGGTGACCGAACGGGCGACGGGTCCGTTCGATCGCCGGGATTGCCGGGGCGGCCGGTGGGCCCCGGCGACGCCATCACGCGTCGCGCCTGATCCGTTACCGGATCAATGTGCCGGCACGGGCGCGCTGTCGCCGAAGCCCGGATCGGCGCGTGCCGCGGACCGTGACAAGTGCGGTTCAGGATGATCCGTCGCGCCGGCGGATTCATGTCAATTCGTCGGCATAGGGCAGCGCACGAAGGCTGCTCATGACCTCTTCGCGCATGCATGCGACAAATGCCTCGGCGACTCTCGTACGAGGATGAGACGCAGACCACAAAAGGCGGCTTTCGAACCGCACGCGCGGTTCGAAACGCTTCATGACGATCGGCAGGTGCGCGACCTCCGCCGCGAGCACGGGATTGACGATGGCGACCCCGAGTCCCTTCGCGACCAGCGCACAAAGCGTTTCGGCATATTGCGTCTCGATCTGGATGGCGGGATGAACGTGTGAATCGGCAAAGATCTGGTCGATCACGTGGCGGGTGCCGTCCTCCAGCGCCAGCGCAAGGAACGGTTCGCCGTCCAGGTCGGCCGGCACGATCGGGCGCTTCAATCGCGCGAACCGGTGGCCGGAGGGGACCGCCACGACACCGGCCAACGCCATGAACGGCTCTTCCTCGACGCCGAGAAACCCGCTCTTGGGGCCCGCGATCCCGATATCGCAACGGCCGCCGGTGACCCATTCGTAGACCGTCGCGGATGGCCGCACCTGGAGCGATATCGTCACCTCGGGGAAGGACTGCCGGAAACGCTGCAGTGCACCGGGAATCACCCCGTTCGCAAAGACTTGCATGCAGGTGATGCGCAACCTGCCGGTTCCGAAATTGCGGATGTCCTGCGCGATACGGCGCAACTGGTCGACCGCGACGAATCGTCGTTCGACTTCCTGAAGGAACGCCGCCCCTTCCGGCGTGAGGCGCGCCGGCCCATGACCGCGCTCGAACAACGGAAACCCGATGCCGGCCTCCAGCCGGGCGATCGATCGGGTCAGCGCCGGTTGCGTGATGCCCAGCGCTTCCGCTCCACGGGTGAAACCGCCATGGATGGCCGCCGCGCGAAACGCTTCGATCTGCCTCGCTTCCATAGACATTACCTCAAGGCATGGAACTCAATTTTGTATGCATTGGACAGCATAGCATGGCTGTGAGGGAATGGAGGCCTGGGAGCACACCCTCGGCGCCACAAGGCACGAGGGATACGAAAGCGAAATCTGGAGGAGACGTTTTGATGTCCAATGTGTATCGGCAAAACCCTGACCTGGTGGGTTTCCAGTCGTTGGCCGGCGGCGCGGTGCTGCCGGTCGGGGATTATCCCGGCGGCTGTCCCGAGGGCCGCGCGGCGGGGAGACCGACCAGCGTGGCAGCGGTCTATGCGAAGCAGAAGCAGGACGTCGGCGCGCCGCTGCCGAGCGGCGGCGACATGTCGGGATGGGCGGCCTATCTCCCGTATCTCGAGTGGCCGTCTCTGGGCGAGGGCGGCACACCGCTCATCGAGCTTGAATCGACCGACCTGGGCCGGCTGTGGATCAAGGCCGAATGGATGAATCCGACCGGCAGCCACAAGGACCGCATGAGCCCGCTGGCGGTGGCGCGCGCCGTGGAGGTGGGCGCCAGCGGCATCATCTGCGCGAGCTCGGGCAATGCGGGTATCTCGATGGCCTGCTACGCAGCCAAGGCCGGTCTCGCATCGCGGGTAATCGTGACGGCGAGCCTGCCCAAACCCGTTCGTCGCGCGCTTGCAACCTACGGGGCGGATGTCGTCGTCGCCGAGAACAGCCTGGATCGCTGGCGAGTGATGGAAGAGGCGGTGAAGCACGAGGGATGGTTTCCGCTCACGAACTATCTGCTGCCGCCGGTCGGGAGTTGCGCATGGGGCGTCGAGGGGTACAAGACGGTCGCGTTCGAGCTGGCCGCCGAATGCAGGGAAGGTCTGGACGCGGTGATCGTGCCCACCGCCCGAGGCGACATCATCTGGGGAATCGCGGCGGGCTTCGCAACGCTTGCGCAACGTGGGCAATGGAATCATCCGTTGCCTAAGCTTGTTGCTGTCGAGCCTTTCCCGCGCATCTCGAAAGTGCTTCGTCACGAGGCCGTCATCACCGACCAGTTTCCCGGATCGACGCGGCAGGCGTCGATTGCCGGCACGACGGCGACGGACCAGTCGTTGCGCGCCGTCGTCGATACCGGTGGAACCGCACTCGTCATAGCCGACGAACTGGCGGACGCCGCGCAGCACGACCTGGCGCAACGGTCAGGCATCTACCTGGAGCTCTGTGCGGCCGCGCCCTATGCGGCCATTCCTCACCTGTTGGCGCAAGGGCATCTGGCCGGGACCGACAGGGTCGTACTGATCGGCACCAGTGCAGGCTACCGTGATCCGGTTGCCGTCGACGCCGCCACTTTTCGGGTACCAGCATGAACACCAAGCATCCCACGGCCGCGCTGGCCGTTTTCGATCCGGCACAGGCCGGCCGGGCAGGCACTGCGAGGGACGTCTCGTGGCCATCCAGAGTGGGCGTTGCGATCGATGGCGCGCCGATCCGGATCGAGCGTCTCGCGAAGCAATACGGGGCGACGACGGTCGTCAGCGGCATTGACCTGGACATTCGCGCCGGGGAGTTCCTGTCGCTTCTGGGGCCGTCCGGTTCGGGCAAGACCACGCTGCTGATGATGCTGGCGGGGTTCGAGCTGCCGAGCGAGGGGCGGCTGACGCTCGGCGCGACCGATATCACGCGGATGGCGCCGAACAAGCGAAACATCGGCATGGTGTTTCAGCGCTATGCGTTGTTCCCGCACATGACCGTGCATCAGAACATCGCGTATCCGCTCAGGATGCGCAAGGTGCCGAAGGCCGAGATTCCGGAGCGGGTCGAGCGGGCGCTGTCGATGGTGCAGCTCAACGGGTTCGGCGATCGCATGCCGAATCAGTTGTCCGGCGGGCAGCAGCAGCGCGTCGCCGTTGCGCGAGCACTGGTTTTCGAGCCGCCGGTGTTGCTGATGGACGAGCCGCTGAGCGCGCTCGACAAGAAGATGCGCGAGCGCATGCAGATCGAGATCAAGCAACTGCAGCAAAGGCTCGGCGTGACGGTCGTCTACGTGACGCATGACCAGGAAGAAGCGCTGACCATGTCCGACCGGATCGCCGTCATGGGCAACGGGCGCATTCAGCAGGTGGGAACCGCGTTCGACCTCTACGAGCGCCCGGCGACGCCTTTCGTCGCGGACTTCATCGGGAAAATGAACTTCATTCCGTCCCGATGCGTGGCGATCGACGACGAGAGCGTAACCGTGCGGGTAGTCGGCGACGTATTGATCCGGTTGCCGCGGCATCAGGTGCGTGGCGGCATCTCCGCGGCCGCGGGTGACACGCTGGATCTGGCGATTCGGCCCGAGCGGTTGAGAATCGGGCGGGCGCATCAGCACCTCGGGAGCAGCATTGGCGGCGTCGTCGAGGCCCGCGCGTATGTCGGCGCGTTCCAGTGGTACGTCGTGCGTCTCGCGGACGGGACGGTGTTGCATGTGCAGACGCAGTCCGGCGAATCCGCCGACGGCGATATCGACGAGCGCCAGGCCGTTGACATCACGTTCGAGCCGTCGGCGCTGCACGTGTTCCGCGGAGGCTGAGATGAGCACGTCGACAAGAACATCGGCCACCCGGTCCGGCGACAGCTACGGCGCGCTGCCTTCACTGTTGCTCCTGTCGCCATTCCTGGTGCTGCTGACCATCGCGTTCGTCTATCCGGTCGGGAAGCTGCTTCTGACGAGCCTGTTTTCCCCGGGCCTGACCTTCGAGCATTACGAGCACGTCGCGTCGGCACTCTATGTGCGCGTGTTTGCGAGGACGTTCGCGATTGCGCTCGCGGTCGCGGGCATCACGTGCGTGCTCGGCTATCCCGTCGCATGGCTGCTGACGCGCGTCAAGGGCAGGACCGCGTTCCTCATGACCGTGTGCATTCTCATCCCGATGTGGACGAGCGTGCTGGTGCGGTCGTACGCGTGGATCGTGCTGCTTCAGCGCAACGGCATCGTGAACGACGTCCTGATCGGTGCCGGCGCGATCGATAGCCCGCTCAAGCTGATCTACAACCAGGGGGCCGTCGTCATGGCGATGGTGCATGTCCTTCTGCCGTACATGATATTGCCGGTGTATGGCGCGTTGAAGGCGATACCCGTGGATCTGTCGCGGGCCTCCGCAAACCTGGGCGCCAGCTCGGTGCGGACCTTTTCCACCGTGACGCTGCCGCTCAGCATGCCGGGCGTTTATGCAGGATCGCTGATCGTCTTTGTCCTGGCGCTGGGTTTCTACGTGACGCCGGCCCTGGTCGGCGGGCCGAGCACGCTGCTGATCGCCACGCTGATCGGCCAGCAGGTCACGCAGACGTTCAACTGGCCGTTCGCGGCAGCGCTTTCCACACTCCTGCTGTCGGCGACCGTCGCGGTGACGGTGGTCTTCCGGCGCTTCATGTCGCTCTCGGGGCGTTTGTAATATGAAAACTCCTTCCATCGGTTTGTCTTCGCCAACGGTCGGCCGGATCGGCTTTCCGTTGTCGGTCGGGAAGATGGCGCTTGTGGGCGTGGCACTTCTCGTGCTGCTGTTCCTCATCGGGCCGATCCTGATCATCGTGACGATGTCGTTCGGCGACGCGGCGTATATCCAGTTTCCGCCGCACGTGCTGTCGCTGAAATGGTATGCGCGGTATTTCAGCGATGTCGACTGGATGTCGGCAACCTGGTTCAGCCTCAAGATCGCTTTCGCGACGACGATTTCCGCCACGGTCATCGGCACCATGGCCTCGATCGCGCTGGTTCGCGGCGCGTTTCCGGGCAAGGCGGCGGTACAGGCCGTCGCGCTGAGTCCGCTGATCGTGCCGCACATCGTCATCGCGATCGCGCTGTACCTGTTCTTCGCGCCTTTCGGGTTGATCGGGAATTTCGGCGGCTTCCTGATCGCGCACACGGTGCTCGCGGTGCCGTACGTCGTCATCACCGTGTCCGCGGCATTGAAGAGCTTCGATCCGGTGCTGGAGCGCGCGGCGCTGAATTGCGGCGCAACGCGGCTGACGGCCTTCTTTTCGGTCGTGTTGCCCGATATCGCGCCCGGCATCGCGGCCGGCGCGGTGTTTGCCTTCCTCGCGTCGTTCGACGAGGCGACCGTGGCGTTCTTCCTGTCCGATACCGGCGGGAAGACCATTACGCGGAAGTTCTTCGAGGACATCGACTACAACCTCACGCCGATCATCGCGGCGGTCGCGACGATGACGATCGGGCTGTCGCTGGTGCTGATGACGGGCATCCGCATGCTGGAAAGACGGACCCGTGGAAACTCGAGCAAAAACCAGATCTAGGAGACTGACGTGAAATCGATCAAGAAACTTGTGGGCCTGCTGGCCGTTGGCGGTTTCGCCTTCTGTTGTTCGGTGGCGAGCCGTGCCGAGGAATCCGTAACGGTCGCGCTGGAGGGGGGCTCGTACCAGCAAAGCCTGCGGACCAGCCTCTTCGAGCCATTCACGAAAGCGACGGGCATCCCCGTCAACGTCGTGACCGCGACCGCACAGGAGCAGATCGCGCGATTGCGCGCGATGGCGCAATCGCGCTCGGTGAACTGGGACGTGGTGATTCTCGGCGATATCGAAGCGCATGCGGACCCCGTGAAGGCCATCACGGAGGACATGAGCGGCTTCTGCCAGAAATTCGCGGGGAAAGGCCTGCTGTCCGGTGCGTGCGATTCGGCCGGCCTTGACCTCGACTACGGCGTGACCTATCTCGCGTACAACGGCGATCAGTTTCCCACGGGCGGCCCGACGAACTGGAAGGCGTTCTGGGACACGAAGCGCTTTCCGGGCGGCCGTGCATTGCCCGATTTCAACGATCCATGGCGCGTGATGGCGGTTGCGTTGATGGCAGATGGCGTGGCGTCGAATCAGCTGTTTCCGCTCGATGTCGATCGGGCGCTGCGCAAGCTCGACGAGATCCGGCCGCAGGTGTCGATGTGGTGGAAGACCGGCGACCAAAGCATTCAGGGATACCGAAGCGGCCAGTACGTCGCCGGCATGATCTGGAAGACGCGCGCGAGCGTGCTCCAGAAGGAAGGCCGGAATATCAAGTCGTCGTTCGACGGCGCGATCATGATCTCCGACCGCGCCATGATTCCGAAGGGCGCGCCGCACAAGGCCGCTGCCGAAAAACTGCTGGCGTTCTTCGCCGCGTCGCCGGCAGCCCAGGCCAAGCATTGCGAGAACCTCGGCTGTGTTCCGGTCAGTACCGACGCGATGAAGCTGATGTCGCCCGACACGCAGAAGGGCCTTCCTGTCACGGACGCGCTCCGTTCGAGGCTCATCAGCCCGAACGTCGCGTGGATCAATGCAAACCGCGACCGGCTGCTGGAACGCTGGAATGCGTGGATCCAGCAATAGCCGGGTGGCACGGTTCGCGCGCGGCATGACATCCATTGGCTGGAACGCCGCGTCGCGACGGTATCGACGGTATGCATATGCGGTGCCTCGGCAGCGTGCGCCTGGCGGCGCCGGGGCGAATTTTTTCCTCGAACATAGGACGTTGCAGATATGTTGCTGAATCTCGAAAGGCTCAATGAAATGATGGCGCGCAATGGGCTGGACGCCATTGTCGCCACCTTGCCGGAAAACGTGACGTACTCGAGCGGATACTGGGCACTCTCCCAATGGATCCGTCGCGGTCCGCAATCGTATGTGCTCATTCCGGCGCCCGGTCGCGGCGAGCCCGCGATCATCGCGACGACCAGCCTGCTCGACCAGCTGGCCGACCAGGAGGACGTCTGGATCTCGAAGGTGTACCGCTACGGGTTCTTCTCGGTCGAGCAGGCGAGCGGCGTGACGCTGAATGCGCTCGACCAGCGTCAGCTCGAACTGTACAACCTGCCGGACCACGGAACGGCGATCAATGCGCTGTGCGCGGCCATCGACGACTGCGGCCTGAGTGGCGGCGTGATCGGGCTCGACGAGCTGGGCCTCATGCCCGGCAACTTCGAGGAGATCCAGGCCCGCCTGCCGAACGCGAAGGTCAAGCCGGCGCTCGAAATTTTCCGGACGGTCCGCGCGGTCAAGACGCCGGAGGAAGTCAATCGCCTGCGGCGTGCCGCACATATCGCGGAGCAATCGATCGCATCCGCACTGGAAATTGCCAGGCCGGGTGTCAGCGAACGCGAACTCGGGCTGGCGTTTCATGAACGCACGGCACGGGAAGGCGGCTACCCGGTGCTGGGGTGTATCGGCTCCGGCCCGCGCTCCGCGATGCCGAACGTCGAGCCGGGCGACCGGAAGCTCGAGCACGGCGACGTGATCCGCTTCGACGTGGGGGGCCGCTACCGTCATTACCGCGCGGACATTTCGCGCATTGCCGTGCTCGGCGAGCCCACGGAGCGGATTCGTCGATACCATCGCGCGCTGCATGTCGGCGTTCTCACGGCGCTCGACATGATCCGTCCGGGCGTGAAGACGTCCGACGTGTTCGATGCCGCGGTCAAGGCGGTTCAGCGCGAAGGGATTCCGCACTACAAGCGCAGTCACGTCGGGCATGGCATCGGCATCGATGGCTACGACGTGCCGAACCTGACGCCGTCGAGCACAGTCGTCATCGAGGAGGGGATGACGATGTGCGTCGAGACACCGTATTACGAGCTCGGCAGCTGGGGCTTGCAGGTCGAAGACATGATCGTGGTCCGCAAGGACGGTGTCGAATCGCTGATGTCGACCGACGGCGCATTGAATATCCTCGAGCGCTGACGGAACGAGGCGCACGCCGTCCGTGGCGGCGTGCGCGGCAGGCCGGCAGGAAATCAGGTGCGCGGCAATGCATGACCCGCAGGCGCATCCGGACGTCGGAAGCGTCGATCATGCACACGGATACACGCGTATAGGTTCGTAGTGCGAATCATACAGATGACGTGGAAGTAAAAACCAATAAATCGATTAACTATTTCAGGAGATCTTCATGTACACGAAATCCGCTGTCGCCATTTCTGCACTCGCGCTGTCCGGCATGGCCAGCGCGCAAAGCACCGTTACGCTTTACGGTGTGATCGATACGGGCGTCATCTACGTCAATCACCAAAGCGGCCGCGACAATTTCGTCGGCATGAAGCAGGGAACCATGTCGGGCAACCGATGGGGCGTGCGAGGCGAAGAGGATCTGGGAAGCGGCCTCAAGGCCGTGTTCGTGCTCGAGAACGGGTTCAATTCCGCGAACGGCGCGTTGAATCAAGGCGGGCGGGAATTCGGGCGCCAGGCGTTCGTCGGGCTTTCGAGCGACCGGTTCGGCACGATCAGGCTGGGCCGGCAATACGATCCGGTGGTTGACACCGTACAGGGGCTGACCGCCGACGCTTATATCGCGTCGACGGCCGGCACACCCGGCGACGTCGACAATTACGACAACAGCCTGCGGGTGTCGAACGCGGTCAAGTACCTGTCGCCGGTTTACGCCGGGCTGCAGTTCGAAGCGTTGTACGCATTCGGGAATAACGCGGGCGCGACCGGGCAGGGGCAGGCGTGGGGCGGGGCAGTGAGCTACAAGAGCGGTCCGTTGGCCGCCGCCGCCGGCTACTTCCATACGAACAATCCGAGCGCGGGGCGAACCACGACGAAAGCGTCGAACTGGGGTGTGACGTCGTCGAGCGACTCGATCTTCGACGGCCCGATCAACAATGGTTACACGACCGCCCATTCGATCGCGATCTTCCGCGCGGCGGCGCAGTACACGGCCGGGCCGTTCGTGCTCGGCGCGTCATACAGCAACGCGCAATACAAGCATGATGCATTCTCCGCGTTCCAGTCGAACGAGACTTACAACGTCGGCAGCGGCTATGTCACGTATTGGGTCAATCCGGCGTGGCGACTGAGTGCGGGCTATACCTACATGCGTGCAAGCGGCGATACGTCCGCGATCTATCACCAGGTCGGCCTGGGCACGGATTACGCGCTGTCAAAGCGGACGGACGTCTATCTGATCGGCTCGTATCAGCATGCGAGCGGGACGCAGGCCACGTACAACTCGGCCGGCCAGCGCGTTCTGCAGCCGGCACAGGCATCGATCGGCTCGTTCGGCTATGCGGGTACCAGTACGCAGGAACTGGTTCAGATCGGGCTTCGTCACCGCTTCTGACCGGACGGGACGCGAACTGCAGGAGGTATGCCCGTCGTGATCGCGAGTGATCGCGACGGGGTGCACGGTCGGCCTGCAAGCGAACCGATCGGCAGGCGCAGGATGCTCGTGCGCCTGCCGGGAAGCGGCGGCGGGCGATGTTCCGCCGTCCGGGCGTGCCGAATACCGTGATGGCGCCGAGCCGCCACGGTACGACGCTCAATCCCAGTCGGCCGTCTTGCTTGCGTCGACGAGCGTGAGCCCCTGTGTCGGCAGCGGGAGAGCAGTCTTGTAGCGCACCTGCTTCAACGCGAAGCTGGAGCGGATGTTCGACACACCGGGAATCGTCGTGAGCCTTTCGATGATGAAGCGCTCCAGCGCACGCATGTCGGGCATCACCACGCGCAGCAGGTAATCCGCGTCGCCGGACATCAGATAGCACTCCATGACCTCGGGCTGCTCGGAGATCGCCTTTTCGAAACGTTGCAGGGCGTGCTCGACCTGCTTTTCGAGACTGACCTGAATGAACACGTTGATGCTGAGGCCGAGTGGCTCGGGGTCGAGCAGCGTCACTTGCTGCTTGAAGAGGCCCAGCTTTTCAAGCGCACGCACGCGATTGAAGCAGGGCGTCGGCGAAAGGTTGACCGCGCGCGCCAGCTCCGCATTCGTGATCTTCGCGTTCTGCTGCAATTCGTTGAGGATGCCGATGTCAATTCGGTCGAGCCGTTTGGTGTGGGAACTCATGGAAGGAATCGTCTGGAAGCGTGTCTGTATCCGGAATATTTACACTGGTCCGCGTCGAAATTACAAGCAGTTCAGAAACATATTCTGCACCTCGACCGGTAGCATGAACAGATTGATGCGCGTCGATGGGCGGCGTGCGGGAGACTTGCAATGACAAACTTATCCAGTGGCATCGACGCGGCAAAGCACGCCGATACGGCGAACGTCGACGCGGACCCGGTTGAAACGGCGGAATGGCTGGAAGCGCTCGATGCGGTCGTCGCATCGGTCGGGCAGGACAGGGCGCAGTTCCTGCTCGATCGGGTTGCCGAGCATGCACGCAAGAGCGGGCTCGCCGCGCAGCGCAGCAACGTGACGCCGTACGAGAACACGATAGCGCTCGACCAACAGCCGCGCTATCCCGGCAACCTCGAACTGGAAGAGCGGCTTTCCGCCGTGCTGCGCTGGAATGCGCTTGCGATGGTCGTGCGTGCGAATCGTGCGTACGGCGAACTCGGCGGGCACATCGCGAGCTATGCGTCGGCATCCGACTTGTTCGAAGTCGGCTTCAATCACTTCTTTCGCGGCGGGGCGGCAGACGGCGGTACGGGGCCGGGCGACGATCTGGTCTATTTCCAGCCGCATTCGTCGCCGGGTGTCTATGCACGCGCCTTCCTCGAAGGCTTCCTGGACGATGAACACCTGACGCATTACCGGCGCGAGATTGCCGGGCCTGGCCTGTGTTCGTATCCGCATCCCTGGTTGATGCCGGACTTCTGGCAGTTCCCGACCGGCTCGATGGGCATTGGTCCGATCAATGCCATCTATCAGGCGCGCTTCATGCGCTACCTGCAAAACAGGGGGCTGCTGCAGACGGAGGGCCGAACCGTCTGGGGCTTCTTCGGGGACGGCGAGATGGACGAGCCGGAATCCCTGAGCGCATTGTCTCTGGCTGCGCGCGAGAAACTGGATAACCTCGTGTTCGTGATCAACTGCAACCTGCAGCGGCTCGATGGTCCCGTGCGCAGTAACGGCAGGATCATCGACGAACTCGAAGCGCAGTTCGTCGGCGCCGGCTGGAATGTCATCAAGGTGGTGTGGGGATCGGACTGGGATGCCCTGTTCGCGCGCGACCGAACCGGCGCGCTGCTTCGTGCGTTTGCACATACCGTCGACGGGCAGTTTCAGACGTTCTCGGCGAACGACGGCGCGTACAACCGCGAGCACTTCTTCGGGCAGAACGCCGAGCTGGCCGCGCTTGCGTCCCATCTGAGCAACGAAGAGATCGAGCGTCTGCGGCGCGGCGGTCACGACACCCGCAAGCTTCATGCGGCTTACGATCGCGCGCTGAAACACAAGGGGCAGCCTACGGTCATTCTCGCCAAGACGATGAAGGGCTTCGGCATGGGCGCGATCGGCCAGGGCCGCATGACGACGCACCAGCAGAAAAAACTCGACGTGGAGCAGTTGATCGCGTTCCGCGATCGCTTTCGTCTCCCGCTGAGCGATGAAGACGTCGAGCAGCTCCGTTTCTACAAGCCGGAGGCGTCGAGCCCGGAAATGCGCTACCTGCATGAGCGCCGGTCCGCGCTCGGCGGCTATGTGCCGCGACGGCGTCAGGTCGCGTCCGCCGCGGTGCAGGTGCCGGCGCTGTCGTCGTGGGGGCAATTCGCGCTCGACGCGGACGGCAAGGAAATGTCGACGACGATGGCGATCGTCCGGATGCTGACGGCGCTGCTGAAGGATGCCGCGCTCGGGCCGCGCGTCGTGCCGATCGTGGCGGACGAGGCGCGTACCTTCGGGATGGCGAACATGTTCCGTCAGGTCGGCATTTATTCGCCGCTCGGGCAGTTGTACGAACCCGAGGACATGGGGTCGATGCTGTACTACCGCGAAGACACGCGCGGGCAGATTCTGGAGGAGGGCATCTCCGAGGCGGGCGCGATTTCGTCGTGGATCGCCGCGGCGACGGCGTACTCGGTCCACGATCTGCAGATGCTGCCGTTCTACATCTACTACTCGATGTTCGGCTTCCAGCGAATCGGCGATCTGATCTGGGCCGCCGCCGACCAGCGTGCGCGCGGCTTCCTGATCGGCGCGACCGCGGGGAAGACGACGCTTGGCGGCGAGGGGTTGCAGCATCAGGACGGCACGAGCCTGCTCGCGGCATCGACCGTGCCGAATTGCCGTGCCTACGATCCCGCCTTTGCGTACGAGATCGCGATCATCGTCGACGAAGGGATGCGGCAGATGATCGGGCAACAACGCGACGTCTTCTACTACCTGACGGTCACGAACGAGAACTACGCGCAGCCGTCGTTGGCCGATGCGGAGCGTGTAAGGGATGGCGTGCTGAACGGCATGTATGCGCTGGATCCGGCGACGCAGGATACGGCACAGGTCCAGCTGCTCGGATCCGGCGCCATTCTCGGCGAGGTGATGGCGGCCGCGGGCATGTTGAAGGACGACTGGCGTATCGAGGCGGCGATCTGGAGCGTGACGAGTTTCACCGAACTGCATCGCAACGGGTCGGCCGCGGAGCGTGGCGCGCGGCTGTTCGACGATGACGAGCCGGCCGTGCCTTACGTCACCGAATCCCTGCGTGCAACGCGCGGCCCGGTGATCGCGGCAACCGACTACGTCCGCGCGGTACCCGAACTGATCAGGGCGTTCGTGCCGCGCCGATACGTCACGCTCGGAACCGACGGATTCGGCCGAAGCGATACCCGCGCGGCGCTTCGCGAGTTCTTCGAGGTGGATCGCGTCGCCATCGTGCTGGCCGCGCTGAAGGCATTGGTGGATGACGGGACGGTCGAAAAATCCGTGTTGCGGGATGCGATCGAAAAATACGGCAGAACGAACAGCAATCGCGTCGAGCCCTGGCTGCGATAACCGTACGACGGTCGATGCCGTCCTCCGGCCGATGAAGGCAGGATCGACGGGTCGCCTGCGGGGGGGGATGTGGTTTGACGGATGTTTGGCGAGATGGGGAGAGTGATGTGAATCATGCGGAATCGGAGCTCCGGCAGGTCGCAAGGGCCGATGCAGCAGACGCGGGCCGCGCGACGATACTGTCGGGCGCCCGGATGGTGGTGTCGGCGCTGCGACGAGAGGGCGTCGACACGGTCTGGGGCTATCCCGGCGGCGCGGTCCTGCCGCTCTACGACGCGCTTCAGGAAAGTGCGGATATCGCCCACCTGCTGGTTCGGCATGAACAGGCAGCGGTTCATGCGGCCGATGGCTTTGCGCGTGCGACGGGGAGGGTCGGGGTCGCGCTGGTGACATCGGGGCCGGGCGTGACGAATGCGGTGACCGGTATCGCGACCGCGTATTTCGATTCGATCCCGATGGTCGTCATCACCGGCAACGTGCCGACGGCGTCGATCGGATCGGATGCGTTTCAGGAGTGCGATACCGTCGGGATTACGCGATCCATCGTCAAGCACAACTTCCTCGTGCTCGACGTGGCGCACCTCGCGGTGACATTGAAGAAGGCATTTCATATCGCGAGCACGGGGCGGCCCGGCCCGGTGGTCGTCGATATTCCGAAGGACGTTCTGCAGGCAAGCGCCGAATTCGTTTACCCGGAATCCGTGTCGCTGCGTTCCTACCGTTCACCCAAGGACGCGCATGCGGGCCAGATTCGCCGGGCGGCGGACCTGCTCGCGCGCGCGCAGCGGCCGTGTCTGTTTGTCGGCGGAGGTGCGATCGCGTCGGGCGCGAGCGACGAAATCGCGCGGCTCGCGAAGCGTCTCGACGCACCGGTGACCAACACGCTGATGGCGCTCGGCGCCTTTCCGGGCACCGACTCGCGATGCCTCGGCATGCCGGGCATGCATGGGACCTACGAAGCGAATATGGCGATGCAGCACTGCGACGTGCTGATCGCATTCGGTGCGCGATTCGACGATCGCGTCATCGGGAATCCGGAAGATTTCCTGTCGGTCGGACGAACGGTCATTCACGTCGACATCGATCCGGCGACCATCGGGAAGCGGGTGGCCGTCGATGTACCGATCGTCGCCGACGTCAAGGCCGCCGTGCAGGCCATGCTGTCCGCGCTGGAAGACATGACGGCCGACACGACCGACCGAACCCGGTGGTGGAGGCAGATCGAAACATGGCGGGCCCGGCGTTGCCTGGCGTTCAAGGACGACGACGTCGTGATCAAGCCGCAATCGGTCATCCAGACGCTCTGGGAGGTGACGGGCGGCGACGCGTACATCTGCTCGGATGTCGGCCAGCACCAGATGTGGGCGGCTCAGTTGTATGCGTTCGACAAGCCGCGGCGCTGGATCAACTCGGGCGGCCTCGGAACGATGGGCGTCGGGCTGCCCTACGCGATGGGCGTGAAGCGGGCGTTTCCCGAGTCGGACGTCGTGACGGTCACGGGCGACGGTTCGATTCAGATGTGCATCCAGGAACTGTCGACCTGCAAGCAGTATGACCTCGGGGTCAAGGTCGTTTCGCTGAACAACGGCTATCTCGGGATGGTCAGGCAGTTGCAGCATGTGCATTATCGCGACCGGTTTTCGCATTCGTACATGGATGCGCTGCCCGACTTCGTCGCGCTCGCCCGTGCTTACGGGCACGTCGGCTTCCGGATCGACAAGCCTGGCGACGTCGAACCGGTGCTGCGCGAAGCGTTGGCGATGAAGGATCGCACCGTTTTCATGGACTTTCAGATCGACGGAACCGAAAACGTATGGCCGATGATCCCGGCAGGGTCCGGGCTGACGAGCATGTTGATGGGCTCTGGCGACATCGAATACTAGATGGGTGCGTTCGGCGCGCACCGTGCGGTGCCGCGATGGCATGGGGAGATACCTGAGGTGGATGTGATTGAAATCAACGTGCCGGATATCGGCGATTACAGGAATGTGCCGGTGATCGAGATCGGCGTGAAGGTCGGCGACACGGTCGAGAAGGAGCAGTCGCTCGTCACGCTCGAGTCGGACAAGGCGACGATGGACGTGCCGAGCCCGGCCGCCGGCGTCGTGAAGGACATCAAGGTCAAGATGGGCGATTCGGTGTCGGAAGGCACGCTGATCGTGCTGCTCGACGCCGCCGGCGCACCGGCTGCTGCCGCACCGCAGGCAAGCGCAGCGGCGCCGGCACCGGCTGCGGCTGCGGCTGCGGCACCGGCGACGGCTGCGCCCGCACCCGCACCGGCTGCTGCCGCACCGGCCGCAGCGTCGTCGGGCGAGTATCGCGCCAGCCGCGCGTCGCCGTCGGTGCGCAAGTTCGCGCGCGAACTCGGCGTCGAAGTCGCACGCGTGCAGGGCTCGGGTCCGAAGGGCCGCATTACGAAGGAAGACGTCTCGGGTTTCGTGAAGGGCGCGATGACGGGCCAGCGCGCGGCACCGGCCGCGGCAGCCGCGCCGGCAGGCGGCGGCGAGCTGAACCTGCTGCCGTGGCCGAAGGTCGACTTCTCGAAGTTCGGCCCGTTCGAGGCGAAGCCGCT
>NZ_QTPP01000065.1 GCF_003853415.1 Burkholderia sp. Bp9142
TGCGGCGAGCTCAGCAATGCCGCCGTGTACGCGCCCACCGCGTAGAACGCGATGTAGCCGAGGTCGAGCAGGCCGGCAAAGCCGACCACCACGTTCAGGCCCAGCGCGAGCATCACGTACAGCATCGCGAAGTCGAGCACGCGGACCCAGTAGTTGCCGCCGGCCGAGCCGATGATGATCGGCGCGGCGATCACGAAGACCGCGGTCAGGATGCCGATGATGACGGTCTTGGCGGTGTTGCGCTCTTCGACGAGGGTCATCGGGGTTTCGATCGGTTGAGTCGAATTCACATCAGTCTCCTTAAGCACGATCGGCAACACGTTCGCCCAGCAAACCGGACGGACGGAACACCAGCACGATGATCAGCACGATGAACGCGAACACGTCCTGGTAGTTGCTGCCGAATACACCGCCGGTGATATCACCGATGTAGCCGGCCCCCAACTGCTCGATCAGACCGAGTACCAGGCCACCGACCATCGCGCCGCCGAGGTTGCCGATCCCGCCGAGCACCGCCGCCGTGAACGCCTTCAGGCCAGGGATGAAGCCCATGTAGAAGTGCACGTTGCCGTATTCGGATGCGATCATCACGCCGGCCACCGCGGCAAGCATCGACCCGATCACGAAGGTCGCGGAGATCACGAAGTTCGGGTTCACGCCCATCAGGCTCGCATTGTTCGGATTCTCCGCGATCGCGCGCATCGCGCGGCCGAGCCTGGTCTTGTGCACGAGCAGCAGAAGGCTCCCCATGACGACGAAGGCGACGGCCATGATCACGATCTCGGTCAGCGAGATCACGGCGCCCGGCGTCGTGTCGGTCGGCTTGATCACGTTGATCGGATCGGTCGACATCAATTGCGGGAACGGCAGCGGGTTGCGCGACCAGATGATCATCGCGGCCGTCTGCAGCAGGATCGACACGCCGATCGCGGTGATCAGCGGGGCGAGCTTGGGCGCGCGACGCAGCGGCCGGTACGCGACGCGCTCGATCGTGAAGCCAAGGAATGCGCACACGGCCGCGGCGATAACGAGGCCGATCGTCAGCGTGGCGATGTTGCCGAGTCCGGGGAAGTGGTTCTGCAGCACGGTGATCGCCGACAAGGCGACCATCGCACCAACCATCATCACGTCCGCATGCGCGAAGTTGATGATGCCGAGAATGCCGTACACCATCGTGTAGCCCAACGCGATGATGGCGTACACGCTGCCGAGCACCAGCCCATTGAGAATCTGCTGAACGAAAATATCCACCGACACTCCATAACGCCCCACTCGCTGAGGCAAATTGAATGAACCGACCAGCACCCATCGCTGGCATGACGACGCAATGCGCGCCGCTTCCCGACGGCACGCCTTCAGAACGGCCGAAATGGCCGCTGCCGCCGAACCGCGACACCTTCCGCGCCGCCCTCAAAAATCCCCGAAAAAAATAGTTTTTGCAAATTTTGCGCGTCGCGTATAGTTACATCCAGACGTTGACACCGGACATCACCCAGTGGAACGAGACAACAAAATATCACGTATAAACAATAACTTAGACAATAAATCCGGGACACACCGGAACGTGGAAGACGAAAATTAATTTGTCTCTGTTGACAGCACTGTAAGACGTCACTCATCATATGTCAACGAGCAAAAAACATCGGTTCCGTACCCGCTTGAGATCAGGTGCCGAGCCGGCAAGGATCGTGATGGGCATCCTTCGCGCCCTCCCCACAATCCGCTGTTCGTGAATCGCGAATCCGCCCCGCACATGCCGGGCGCATGCAATGGTTTAAACAGGAGAGTCATGGTGGCCAGTCACGACAAGGCACGAGTCGGCGTAGATATCGGCGGGACCTTTACCGATGTCGCGCTCGAACTCGGTGGGAAGCTCTTTTCCACCAAGGTCCTTACGGATTACACAGCGCCCGAACGCGCGATCATCAAAGGCGTCGGCATTGTCGCGAGCAAGGCCGGCATCGAGCTGAAGGACATCGGCGTCATCATTCACGGCACGACGCTCGCCACGAACGCGCTCATCGAGCGACGCGGAGCGAAAACAGCCTTCATCACGACGGAAGGCTTCCGTGACACCATCGAGATGCGGACCGAAAACCGGTTCGAGCAATACGACCTGAACATCAAGCTTCCGCCGCCGCTCATCGAGCGCTGCGACCGCTTCACGTTGAGCGAGCGCATCGATGCACAAGGTGGCGTCCTGCTGGCCCCGACCGAGGCACAGATCGACCGCGTCGCGGATCGCATCGAGCAAGGCGGATACGAAAGCATCGCTATCGGCTTCATTCATGCGTACGTCAACGGCGTTCACGAGCGCATGATGCGCAACGCGCTCGAGAAGCGGCTGCCGAACGTGTCGGTGTCGATCTCGAGCGAAGTGTCGCCGCAGATTCGCGAGTTCGAACGCTTCAACACGGTTTGCGCGAACGCATACGTGCGCCCGATCATGAAATCGTATCTGGACCGCCTGCTGGGTCAGGTCCGCGCCGCCGGCGCCGTGTGCCCGATCTTCATCATTCACTCCGGCGGCGGCATCGTATCGATCGAAAGCGCATCGGAGTTCCCGGTGCGTCTCGTCGAATCCGGCCCGGCCGGCGGCGCGATCTTCGCCGCGCATATCGCCGCGCAATACGGGCTCGACACCGTACTGTCGTTCGACATGGGCGGCACGACCGCCAAGATCTGCCTGATCGACGACTTCACGCCCAAGACCGCCAACACGTTCGAAGTCGCGCGGACCTATCGTTTCAAGAAAGGCAGCGGCATGCCGATCTCGATCCCGGTCGTCGAGATGGTCGAAATCGGTGCGGGCGGCGGTTCGATCGCGTCGCTCGACGTGATGCGCCAGATCCGCGTCGGCCCGCACAGCGCCGCATCGGAGCCGGGCCCCGCGTGTTACCAGCGCGGCGGCATGCAACCGACCGTCACCGACGCCGATCTTCTGCTCGGCCGACTCGATCCGAACAACTTCGCTGGCGGCTCCATCCCGTTGTCGGTCGACAACGCGTCTCGTGCCATGCTCGACGACGTCGGCGCCGCGCTGTCGCTCAACCCCGAGGAAGCCGCATACGGCGTGGCGGAAGTCGTCGACGAAAACATGAGCAACGCCGCGCGCGTGCACGCGGTCGAAAGCGGCAAGGACATTGGCGACTACACGATGATCACGTTCGGCGGAGCCGGCCCGCTGCACGCCGCGCGGCTGTGCGAGAAGAGCGGCATCAAGAAGTTCGTCGTGCCGCCCGGCGCCGGCGTGGGCTCGGCGATCGGCTTTCTGCGTGCTCCCTTCGGCTATGAAAGCGTCCGAAGCGCAAGCATGCGGTTCAACGATTTCGATGCCGACGTACTCAACGAGATCGTCGAGCAACTCAGCACCGAAGCGAACCATTTCGCGCGCCAGGGATCGGGCGACATGGAGCCGGTGGTCGAGGTGAAGGCGTTCATGCGGTACGTCGGCCAAGGCTGGGAAATCCCCATCGCGATTCCCTATCGCCGATTCGACGCGGAAGATCGCGCCACGTTTGCCGAGCTGTTCACGAAAGCCTATACGCAATTCTTCGGCCGTCCGATCGACGGACTGGATATCGAGATCGTCAGTTGGGCCGTGAAGGCAAGCTCGCCGCTCCCCCCGGTCGAACGACTGAAACTGGTCGAAGGGCTCGATCCGGTCGGCACGCCGCAGACGCGCCAGATCTTCGATGCGGCACTGCATCGATCCGTCGAGGCCGCCATCGTCGAGCGCAGCTCGCTGCGCGTGGGCGAAACCGTCGTCGGTCCGGCCATCATCGTCGAACCGGAGACCTCGACCCTCGTCACGTCCTCGTTCAACGCGACTGTGCAGCCCGACGGTTGCCTTCTCGTCACGTCGAAAGAATTGACCGCTGCCACCGCGAATCAGGAGTAACCATGTCTCTCAACAATATCGATACGATCCACATGCAGGTCATGTGGAACCGCTTGATCTCCGTCGTCGAGGAACAGGCGATGGCCCTGATCCGCACCGCATTCAGCACCAGCGTACGCGAGGCGGGCGATCTGTCGGCAGGCATTTTCGACAAGCGCGGCCGCATGCTCGCGCAGGCGGTCACCGGCACGCCAGGTCACGTCAACACGATGGCGGAGGCCGTCGAACACTTCATGAAGGAGATCGGCGTCGAGCGCATGTATGAAGGCGACGTCTACCTGACCAACGACCCGTGGCGGGGCACCGGGCACCTGCACGACTTCACGGTCGTATCCCCGTCGTTTCTCGACGGCGAACTGATCGGCTATTTCGCAAGCACCGCGCACGTGGTGGACATCGGCGGACGCGGGTTCGGCCCCGATTCGCGCGAAGTCTACGAAGAAGGTCTGTTCGTGCCGATCATGAAGCTGATCGAACGTGGCGAAGTCAACCGGGACCTCGTCAACATCATTCGCAACAACGTTCGTGAAGCCGACAAGGTCGTCGGCGATCTCTATGCGCT
Source organism: Burkholderia sp. Bp9142 (assembly GCF_003853415.1). Lineage (GTDB taxonomy): Bacteria > Pseudomonadota > Gammaproteobacteria > Burkholderiales > Burkholderiaceae > Burkholderia. The sequence goes on from NZ_QTPP01000065.1 coordinate 4,464, forward strand.
TGCATCGTGCAACGAGACAGGGCACAAGCGTCTGCTCGAGATGCTGCGGGAGTTCGACCTCGCCGACGTCGAGGGTATCGGCGAGTTCATTCTCGCGCGCAGCCGCGAAGCGACGCTCGAACGGATCGCCGCCCTTCCGAAGGGCACGCAGACCAACGAGATGACGCTCGACGGCTATGACACGCCTGTCAAGCTGAACGTCACGCTGACGGTCGCCGACGATCACCTGCTCGCCGACTTCGCCGGATCGTCGCCCGCAAGTCCTTTCGGCATCAACGTCCCGCTGCTGTACGCGAAGGCCTATGCGTGCTACGGGCTGAAATGCATCATCGCGCCCGAGGTCCCCAACAATGCAGCTTCGCTCGAACCGTTCCGTGTGCAAGCGCCTGCCGGTTGCATCCTGAATGCACAGCGACCGAGCCCGGTGGCCGTACGGCATGTGCTTGGCCACTTCGTTCCGGATCTGGTGCTCGGCGCACTCGACAAGATTCTGCCGAATCGCGTGCCGACTGAAGGCGCCGGTGCACTTTGGAACCTCCACGTCAGTGCCCGCCCCGTGAGCGAGGCTTCCGAGCTCAAGGGCGCCGAAATCCTGATGTTCAACAGCGGCGGAACCGGTGCGCGCGCCGAACTCGATGGCCTCTCGGCAACCGCGTTTCCGAGCGGCGTTCACGCGATGTCGGTCGAGGCGACCGAACAGGTCGGCCCGATCGTCGTGTGGCGCAAGGAAATGCGCTCGGGATCGGGCGGCGCGGGCAAACACCGCGGCGGCCTCGGTCAGATCGTGGAAATCGGACCGCGTACCGGTTACGAATTCCGCTTCAATGCGATGTTCGACCGCATCGATCATCCCGCGCGCGGCCACGCAGGCGGGAAATCAGGTGCAGCCGGACAGGTAACGCTGTCCGACGGCACCAGGATGAAGGGCAAGGGCACGCAGGCAGTTGCCGAGTACCAGCGTGTCGTGCTGTCGCTGCCAGGTGGCGGCGGTGTCGGCGCCCCGGAACAACGCAGCAAGGAAGAGCTGCTGCGCGACATCCGCAACGAATACATCTCCGAAGCGCAACTGCGCGACGACTACGGCATCACGCTCGACGCACTGAACGCGTCGGCCACCCGATAAGGACCCGCGACATGACCAACATCACCAAACCGCCGTTCAAGAACATCCTGATCACGGGCGCCGGCGGCGCGCTCGGTTCCGTCCTGCGCGACTCGCTGCGCCCCTATGCGGAGACGCTCAGCCTGAACGCCCGCCAATCGCTCGGCGAGGCACGGGAGAACGAAAAGCACTTCATTTGTGACTTGGCCGATCGCGACGCCGTGTTCGAGATGCTGAAAGGCGTCGACATGGTCATCCACATGGGCGGCGCACCGCGCGAGAACACGTTCCAGGTCATTCTCGACTCGAACATCGTCGGCAGTTACAACATCTACGAAGGCGCACGCCAGGCCGGCGTGAAGCGCGTGATCTACGCGAGCTCGGTGCATGCGATCGGCTTCTACGAATGCACGCAGACGATCGACTCGAACGTGCCGCAGCGTCCGGACAGCCTGTATGGCGTCAGCAAGACGTTCGTCGAGAACCTGTCGCGCTACTACTTCGACAAGTTCGGCATCGAATCGGTTTGCCTGCGGATCGGCTCATGCTTCCCGAAGCCCGTCGATCGCCGCATGCTTGCCACCTGGCTTTCCTACGATGACTTCTCGCATCTGTGCGTCCAGTCGCTGATGACGCCGAGTGTCGGCCACATGATCGTGTACGGCAACTCGAACAACAGCGCGAACTTCTGGGACAACACGCAGGCCGCCTACCTCGGCTATCGCCCGAAGGACGCGGCCGACGTCTACCGCGCGGAAGTCTATGCGAATACGGTCGTGCCCGACCCGCGCCATCCGGCGGTGCGCTTCCAGGGCGGCCAGTTCGCGGCCGACGGGCACTTCGAGGATCCCAAGGTCGACTGAGCGCCGGCCCGGCACGATACTTTTGAAAGGCAAAGAGATGGCACAGCAAGCAGCAAAGACGCACTACGACGTCGTCATCGTGGGCGGCGCGGTCGTCGGGAGCGCAACAGCCTATTTCCTCGCGAAGAATCCCGACTTCAAGGGATCGGTGCTCGTCGTCGAACGCGACTGGACGTACGCGCAGTCCGCGACGGCCTTGTCGAGCGCGTCGATTCGTCAGCAGTTCTCGAATCCGCTGAACATCAAGATCTCGCAGTTCGGCACCGAGTTCATCCGCCGGTTCCACGAACTCGTCGAAGTCGACGGTGATGCACCGGAACTCGGTTTCAAGGAAAACGGCTATCTGTATCTCGGCGATGCGGCCGGTGCGCCGATGTTCGAGCGCAACTACAAGACGCAGCGCGAGAATGGCGCGGACGTCGTGCTGCTCGATCCCGAACAGCTCAAGGCCCGCTTCCCGTGGCTCAACACAGACCAGCTCGTCAACGGCGTGTACGGGCAAAGCGGCGAAGGCTGGTTCGACAGCTATGGCCTGCTGCAGGGCATGCGCCGCAAGGCGCGCTCGCTCGGCATCGAGTACATCGAAAACGAGGTGGTCGATCTCGTTCGCGAAGGCTCGCGCATCACCGGCATCAAGCTGAAGAGCGGCGAGACGATCGGATGCGGCCTGATGGTGAACGCCGCCGGCACACGCGGGCCGGCGATGGCTCGCCTCGCTGGCCTGGAGATTCCGGTCGAGCCGCGCAAGCGATGCCTGTTCGTGTTCGACTGCCGCACGCCGCTCGCGGGCACCGTGCCGCTCACGATCGACACAACGGGCATCTTCTTCCGCCCGGAAGGGCAATACTATCTGACGGGCTGCTATCCCGATCCTGACCCGCTTGCCGACGTCAACGACTTCGACGTCGTGCATTCGGAGTTCGACGAGATCATCTGGCCGGCACTCGCCGAGCGGATCCCGGCGTTTGAAGCGATCAAGGTCGTGAATTCGTGGGCGGGACACTACGATTTCTGCGTACTCGACCACAATGCAATCGTCGGACCGCATCCGGAAGTCACGAATTTCCTGTTCGCCAACGGCTTCAGCGGCCATGGACTGCAACAGGCGCCGGCAGTCGGCCGCGGTCTCAGCGAGTTGATCACATACGGCGAGTACCGCTCGCTCGATCTCTCGCCGCTCGGTTACGACCGCGTCGTCGAGAATCGACCGTTCCTCGAGGAAGGCGTGATCTGAGGCCACCCCGATACACCGCACAACGAAAGGCAACACCATGAATGCTCAGCCGTACCAAACCGCGCTCGTCACCGGTGCATCGAGCGGCATCGGACGCGCAATCGCCCGCCGGCTTGCCGCGGACGGCCTGAAAGTCTATGCACTCGGACGGGACGCCACCGCACTCGATGCGCTGGCGCAGGAATTCGGCGCGACGCCGATCACCGTCGACTTGCAGGACACGTCGCCGCTGCAGGCACTGTTCGAACGCGTGGAAATCGACGTCGTCGTCAACAACGCCGGGCTGTTGCCGGCCATCGCCAGGTTCGACGAATGCGCGGCGGCCGACATCGACCGCATGATCGACGTCAATCTGCGTGCGCCGCTGCGCATCGCGCAGATGGCCCTTGACGGCATGCTCAAGCGAAAGCGTGGTCACCTGTTCTTCATCGGCTCCAGCGCCGGCCGCTTTCCGCACCCGAACACCGCGGTGTATGGCGCAACTAAAGCCGCAATCAGCATGTTCTGCGACTCGCTGCGCTGCGACCTGCTCGGCAGCAAGGTTCGCGTGACCGAAATCGCGCCGGGCCGCGTCCAGACGAGCCTGTATCGCACCGCGCTCGGCGAAGCCGGCGCAAACGAAAAGCTCTACGACGCGTACCGCTCGATTCAGCCGGAACACATCGCCGAACTGATCGCGACGGCCATCGCCCTTCCCGACTGTGTCGACGTGTCGAGAATGGAAGTGTTCCCGACCGACCAGGCCGCGGGCGGTTCGCAAATCGTGTCGGTCAGCTAGTCACCGTCTTTAGGAACGGAGAATCACCAATCATGAAAAATCAACGTGTTGTCATCGTGGGCGGCGCCTCGGGCCTTGGCCTGTCGGTCGCCAAATTGATGCTCGCCGACGGCGCGGAGTGCATCGCACTCGTCGACAAGAACGGCCCGCTGCTCGATGAAACCGTCCGCACCCTGAGGGCGGACGGTCATCGGGTATTCGGCGCTGAAGGCGACATCACGCGCAAAGACTCGGCGCATGCCGTGTTCGGCCAGGCGCTGGAAGCGTTGGGACGCGTGGATTGCCTCGTCAACAGCGCGGCGATCTATCCGCGCCGCCCGCTGCTCGAAATTTCGGACGACGAATGGGATCTTGAAAACGCGGTCAACATCAAAGGCACCTATCACATGATGGTCGCCGCGATCGAGCATATGCGCACACGGCCGAAGGTCGAAGCTCACGTGGCTGGCCGCATCGTGAACATCACGTCGGTCGACGCGTTCAAGGCGCATCCGCAAAATGGACACTATGCTGCCACGAAGGCGGCTGTCGTCAGTCTCACCAGATCGTTCGCCGAGGAGGTCGCGAAGGATGGCATCCTGGTCAACTCCGTCGCGCCGGCAGGCTTTGCTACCGACCGCGCGAAAAAGCTTGGTTTCCTCGGTGAGCTGGCTGCAGCCAACCCGCTCGGCCGCGCGGCCGAACCCGAGGAAATCGCGCAATGGGTCGTGATGATGGCAAGCAGCCGCAATACCTACGCGACCGGCGAGAACGTGATCGTCAGTGGCGGCTATATCTACGCGTGACGTAGATCAACAAACCTGCGCTCGCCTCGCCCTTGTCCGCGAGGCGAGCGCGGGCGTACCCGCGAGTATGCTAAAGTCATAATATGTCATACGGCGCAGGTCACACAGATAACCGGGCGCCGGCGCGGTATGCCTGCATCCGACAATTGCAGAGCCATCCTATCCTGTGTGGGGCACACGGAATGTCTCTGGACGCTGAAACTCTCCTCAAGAATGCCGCCAGTTCCGGGCGGCGACGCAGCCTGACCGAACTCGTCATTCAGGCGCTGAGCGACAAAATCGATCGCGGTGAATATCCGAAGGGCTCCAAAATGCCGACCGAACCGGAGCTGTGTTCGGAATTCGGCGTGAGTCGTACCGTCATTCGCGAAGCAGTCGCGTCGCTCAAGCTCGGACGCCGCCTGATCGCCCGCCATGGCGTTGGCGTGTTCGTCGCAGATGAAACCGATCAGGCATCGGAACTGAATTTCATCGACTCGGCGACGCTGAACAATTCGATGCACGTCCTCGAGTTGCGCAGCGGCATCGAAACCGAAGGTGCCGCTTATGCCGCACGGCGCCGCTCCGAGCCGCATTTGAAGGCACTCAAGGAAGTGTATGCGCGGATGGAGATCGTCGCGATCGACAACGATGCCGAATGCGCGCGGGCGGACTTCGAATTCCATCTGGCCGTCGCCACGTGCTCCGAGAACCCGCATTTCGTTTCGATCCTGCGCTCCCTGGGGCAGGAGATCATCGGCGATCTGCGCTTGAAGCACGCCAAGGCGAATCTGAAAGAGCGCAAGACGTATATCAAGCGGATTCAGCGCGAACACGGCGATATCCTGGACGCCATCGAGCGCCAGGACGAGAGCGGCGCACGCCGCGCGATGCGGCGCCATCTCAACGAGAGCCTCGAGCGCTACCATAACCTGACGAGCGCGCGATCGGAGTGACCCGTCGGGCAGCACTTCCGCTGCATCGGATCGACCGGCACGGCTGCAGGCCGACGACAGGCATGCTGTCGTCGGCCTGCAGTTGCATTCACGGTCGATGAAGTCGCTCAGTGCGTGGCCGCCTCCTTCGAGCTCAAGGAGTCACGGGCGACCCGGCATGCAGCGAGATCCCAGGCGCCGCAACCGACCGTCTTGAACAGAACGGGAGTACCGCGCAGCACACTGGCCGGATCGATCGACCCGATCGATGTGACCTGCGACCAGTCGACATCGGCCTGCAGGAAATCACCGGCTTCGGAACGCGCACCAGCGAGGTTGTCGACGAACAGCGCGCTGCCACGAATCGTCCTCGGCGACAGTTCAGCGGCGTCAGGCGTGGCAGAGCCTGCACCAATGACGAGCCGGTCGGCTCTCGCTTCCTCGTCGTATACGGGCGTCTTGCTCGTCGTCATCGTGATGACCGTGTCGATGTCGGCGGGCACGCCCCCTTCCGCGCGAATCGCCATCACGCCCTCGCGTTCTACCGACTCGCAAAAGCTGCGCTCGGCCGATGCATCGATTCCCTTCACGTACAAGCGCGCACCGGGATACAGCGCAGCGATCGCAGCGGCATGATACCGGGCCTGAACGCCGGTACCGACGACCAGGAACGATGTCGGCGTCCCCGGATGCAGGCGCCGCACGCCGAGCATCGACAATGCCGCGGTACGGCGGCCGGTGAGCGTTGGGCCGTCGAGTACGAATCGCGGCTCACCGGTTCCTCCATCACATACCGTGACCAGGCCAAAAATCGTGGGCAATCCCTTTGCGAGATTGGACGGGTTCACGCTCACCAGCTTGTGGATCGCCAGATCGTCGGCACTGGCCGGCATCGACTGGAAGGTCCCTTCTTGCCGCAATGGCACACCGATTCGAACCGGGCAGTGGATACGCCCTTCGTCGAGCTCGCGACCAGCCGCCTCCAATGCATCCACAAGCGCGCCGAAATCCAGCAGTGCCGCTGTCGCGCCGCTTCCAAATACGGGAATGTCATTCATCGTGTTGCTCTCCTCGAAACGTTTAATGTGAACCGTTACCGCTTGAAGCGATTCGCGCCGAATGGATTCAGGTCAATGGACGTCGCATTGCCGGCGATCAGCTGCGCGACCAGTTCACCGGTCAGCGGCGCAAGCGTGAGGCCGAGATGCTGGTGGCCTGTCGCAACGAATACGTTGCGGGCCGTCGGCAACGCGTCGATCATGGGCAGGTAATCGGGAAGCGTCGGTCGGTCCCCATACCATCGGCTCGACATCCGCGGGGAATTCAGATCGGGGAACAGGCTCGCGAACTGGCTCACCAACATGTCTGCCCTTTTCCAGTCCGGCCCGTCGTCGGCACCGAGTTCGACGGTGCCGGCCAGCCGTATGCCGTTCTCCATCGGGTTGCAGGTGAAGCCTCGCTCGACAAAACTGACGGGGACCCTCAGGCAATCGGCCGCCGGCTCGTGCAGATCGACGTGATAGCCGCGTTCGCTGGTCAGCGGGATCGTCGTCCCGAGTTTGCCGGTCAGTTCGGCACTGCGAGCGCCGGCGGCGATCAGCACCTTGTTCGCCGCCATCACGTTTCCACCGGCGTGCACGCCGACGCGGCCGTCAGGCAGCGGCTCGACATGCGCGACGTGCGCCTGTGCGAACGTCGCGCCAGCGGAACGAGCCGCATCGAAGAGGGTGTGAACGACACGCAGCGGATTCGCGACCGAAGCCATGCCGGGAAAATAACGGGCATGACTGATCGCTCGCGTGAGGCCCGGCAGATATTCCGCCCGCACGCGGTCGGCGGAGAGTTCCGTGTAATCGACGTGATAGCGGTCGAGGATCTCCAGATGCCGGCGCCGCGCCTCGGGCTTCTCAGGACGCTCGAAGACGTAAAGCGAACCGATGTCCCGATACAGATCGTACGGCAACACACGCGATTGAATCAGGCGTTGCCATGCCGGCGCAGCGGCGGTAACGAGACTGGCAAGCGCTTCGGTATTGCGCCGGTAACTGGACGGCATCGATTGCGCAGCGAAAGCGAGCATCCAGGAAGCCATGCGCGGCAGTCCCCGCGCATTCAGACGTAGCGGGCCGTTCGGCTGGAACAGCATGCGCGGAATCCCGGCGACCGTTTGCGGACTCGCAAGCGGCGCAACATGATCGACAGCAATGATTCCGGCATTCCCGAAGGAGCAGCCGGAACCCGGCGTCGAACCGTCGACGACATGAACCCTGAATCCGAGACGAGCCAGATTAAGCGCGGCGGAGCAGCCAATGACACCCGCTCCGATAACGATGACTTCTTCCATGCGATCCTTCCGGCGCGGCGCGCCATGCACGTTGGGGCGACCAGCGACATCGTCCGGCCGCCTGAACGGGGAGCCTGCCGATACACGAGACGCGCAGCCGCGGCTGACCAGCGACTGTCTTCGTATCTGTTGTCGTATCGCGAGGCCGATCATGAAGCAGGCGCGCGGAACCGCAACGTCGGTCCCGCGCCGAGCGCTTCACGGACACCCGATGCTCAATTGGCCTTGATGGGTTCGATCTTGTCGCCATTGGTCGTGGCAACCGGTGTCCATTTGCCTTGTTCGACCTTGTACAGCGTGGCGCCCGGGTCCTTCAGATCACCGTTCGGCAAGAACGCCACATCGCCGGTGATCCCCGGAAAGGCGACCGACTTGATTTCGCCGGCATAAACCTTCGGATCGGTCGAATTCGCTTTCTGCATCGCTCGAATCAAGACCCACGTTGCGTCATAAGCGTTCGGGGCAAATGCGACCACGCCATGACCGAATTTGGATTTCATCCGGTCATCGAACTGCTTGCCGTTTTTCGACGCATCGAGCGGTGCGCCATATCCCCACGACAATGCACCCTCCGACGCCTGCGGCCCGGCCACCTGGAGGAAGGTGTCGTTCTGGAAGCTACCGCCGCCCAGCAGCACGGTTTTGATACCCAGCGCGCGCATCTGTTTTGCGATCGTTGCCGCCTGCTGGTCGAGGCCGGCCCAGAAAACGACGTCCGGGCTGACCGACTTGATATGAGTCAGCTGCGCCCGGAAATCGACTGCCTTGTCGGTCGTATATTCGCGCATGGCGATCTTTCCTCCCGCCTTCTGCACGCCCTTCACGAATTCGTCGGCAATACCCTGCCCGAAAGCCGTGCGGTCATCGATCACCGCGATGCTCTTGCTCTTCAACGATTCGACGGCGAAGCGCCCGGCCAGTTGCCCCATCTGCGCATCGGAATTGATCAATCGGAAGACATTGGGGAAGCCTTGCGAGGTGAGCGTCGGATTGGTCGCGGCGGGCGATACCATCGGAATGCGCGCATCGTTATAGATCCGCGAGGCAGGAATGCTCGTCCCTGAATTGAAGTGCCCGACCACGCCGGCCACGTGTGCGTCCACGAGCTTCTGCGCCACCTGCGCGCCGATGCGAGGGTCGCCCTGATCGTCCTCGACCTGCAGGACGAAGCGAATCGGCTGCCCGCCGATGACCAGTTTCCTGGAATTGGCGTCCTCGATGGCGAGTTGAGCGCCGCGTTTGATGTCCTCCCCGTAGTGCGCCGACGGACCGGTCAGTCCCGCCGCAAGGCCAATGGCCACATCTCCGGCATAAGCGCCGGGAGCCGATACGAGAACTCCGGCCGCCAGCGACATGGCGAGCAAGAAGGGCTTGAACAACAGCGTGGTCTTCATGTGATACCTCAACGGTTCTGGAGTGGCTCGATCCGGGCAAGCCCTGCGACGGACGATCGCAACAGGCCATCAATCGATCGAAACATCCCCGTGAAATCGACAGTGAAATCGCCGCGGGGTCGCGGTGTCAGGCTAAGGCGACTACATTCAACGTATTAAGTGAGACGTCATATGCCAAGGCATGAGAAACCCCCATGCAATCATCAAGAGCGGCTCCCGCTTCAGTCGTTCGGGAGCCGTTCAATCGCTCCTGGAGCACGTCGCTCGAAACAGGTCAGAACCGGTGCCGGAGGCCAACCGTCACGATGACCTGAGCGCTCTTTCCGGCATCGATATCCATGGACCCGATCACTGCCTGGGCTGCGCCGGCGCCGCTCTGGCCTGTCGCGTGCCCGTAGGACGCGACCGTATAGATGTCCGTGCGCTTGCTGACGTTGTAGTCGGCACCCACGCTGAACTGGTGATACTTGGCTGACGAATCGCCCAGCGAACGCAGGTAGTTGTAGCCGACCTCGGCCAGCAGCGCCGGGCTGGCTTGCCACACGCCGTATACCGAGCCGTTGTGGTATTTCTCGGATCGGCCGAACGCCGACGAGGCATCGGGGTTGTACTGCGAATAGCTGTAATAGCCACCCAGCGTGAATGCCCCCAGCGCATATCGGCCACCCGCTCGCGCAATGTTGACCGAACGCGCGGAAGCATATGCCGCGTTGACGCTGCTGTTGAACAGGGAATCGGCAGATGTATTCGCGCGCTGGGCGGCCGAGCCATTACCGTTGTCGACATGCAGGAAGCCAGCCGCGACCGCGAGCGGCCCGTTGGTGTACGCAGCCGCGCCGCTGTACGTCTGGCCGGACCCGGTCGCACCGGCTACGCCACCAAACGAATACATCGCGGAGAATTGCAGCCCTGACCAGATCGGGCTCGACCATTTGATCGCGTTGTTGACGCGCACGCTGTTATCGGCATTGTCGATATCGCCCGGCGACGAGAAGAATCCGCCGAGGTAGTTGTCACCCTGCACCGGTTGCACGAGATCGATCAGCGGATCGTACTGGCGGCCCAGCGTAACCGAGCCCCAGCCGCCTGCATCGGATAGACCGACGTATGCCTGGCGACCGAACATGCGGCCACCTTGGCCGAGGCGTCCCGACGTCGAGTTGAAGCCGTTCTCGATCTGGTAGATCGCCTTCAGTCCGCCGCCCAGTTCTTCACTGCCCTTCAAACCCCACCGCGACCCCGATTCCGTTCCGCTTGCCATCATCAGCTGTGTCGACTTCCCGCCGCTGTTATGGACGTACATCAGGCCCGTGTCGACGATGCCGTATAACGTGACCGTGCTTTGCGCATGGGCATGCGCCGCCATCATGCCCGCGGAAATTACCGCGATCTTAAAATATGGATTCCTCATTTTCTCTTCCAAACCCCTGTTTAGTTCGTATCGTGTCCTGGTCATTTGCTCCGACGACGGCGGCTTCGGCTCGTGCCGCGCCGCGCCGCGCCGCGCCGCCATTGCGAAGCGCGCTTCACGATGCCGTTCCCGTCAGTTCTTGATCGGCTCGACCTTGTCGCCGTAGGCGATCGCCTGAGGCACCCACTTTCCGCCGATCACCTTGTAAAAGGTCGCGGCAGGATCCTTCATGTCTCCGTTCGGCATGAATGCGATGTTCCCCGACACACCCTCGAACGAAACCGACTTGATGAACGGTGCATAGACCTTCGGATCGGTCGAATTTGCCTTCTGCATCGCATTGATCAGCACCCACGTTGCGTCGTAGGCGGAAGGCGAATAGGCAACGACGCCTTCGTTGTATTTGGCTTTCATCTTCTGGTCGAACGCCTTGCCGGACTTCAGCCTGGTCAGCGGCACGCCGTAGTCCCAAGACACCGCGCCCTCCGCGCTGTTGCCGGCCACCTTCAGGAACGTGTCGTTCTCGAAGCTGCCGCCGCCCAGCAGCGTCGCCCGGATACCCAGCTGGCGCATCTGCTTCATCACCATGCCGGCCTGCTGATCAAGACCGCCCCAGAAGATCACGTCCGGATTGAAGGACTTGATTCGCGTCAGCTGCGCGCGGAAATCCACTGCTTTGTCGGTAGTGAACTCTCGGTCGATGACCGTTCCGCCCGCCGCCTTCACGCCCTTGACGAATTCGTCGGCCATGCCCTGGCCAAACGACGTGCGATCGTCCATCACGGCAATACTCTTGCCCTTGAGCGCTTCGACAGCGGAATGACCCGCGAGCTGCCCCATCTGCGCATCCGAGTTCGTCACGCGAAACACGGTGCTGAAGCCCTGCGACGTCAGCGTCGGATTGGTCGCCGTCGGCGAAACCATCGGTATCCCGGCGTTGTAGTAGATGCGTGAAGCCGGCACGCTGGTTCCCGAGTTGAAGTGTCCGACAACACCGGCGACCTTGGCGTCGACGAGCTTCTGCGCGACTTGCGATCCGGTCCGCGGGTCACCCTGATCATCCTCGGCGTCCACCGTAAAGCGAACGGGCTGACCACCGATCACGAGTTTCTTCGCGTTCGCGTCGTCGATAGCGAGTTCGACGCCCCGCTTCAGATCCGCTCCGTAGTGTGCCGATGCCCCGGTCAACGGCGCGGCAAACCCGATCGCAACGTCAGCGGCATGTGCAAGGCCGCCGAATGTCAGGCCCGTGACGACGAGCGTCGTCGCCATTGAAGCCTGCTTGACGGAAAACGAGATCTTCATTTGACACCTCAGTGAATGTAAATAGGCCGACGCTGCCGGGTCATTGCCATTCGTCATACAAACCTGGCGGCACGACGGGGCCGGACGGCGTTGCAGCGCCCTAGCGGGCGGCAAAAATCGCGTTGAATGAAACACCGACATCGAGCCGCGCAAGCAGCTCAGGCGTCAAGGTATTAGGTGAGACGTCATATGTCAACGGCTCAAAATAATCCGCGAGACAGGGTTTTCCATGCCGTTCGATGTCCGTCCAGCATTGGAATACGTGCACCGCGCGCTGCTACGCCGAGAAAGGGCATCGCCCGACCATGCCTCGCAACGGGGATCGGAATTGACAGGGAACGAGTAGGAAATGGCGGGGCAACGCGGGCGATCCGTCGTCGCCCGCCGGGCAGCGACGGATCATGTGCAATCAGCGGCAACTTCCGAGCGAGCGGTTTCCGGATACCAGGAATCGCCGAGTCCTGAGCGCCGGGCGAACGCGATCGCCGCCCGCATGCAATAACGGCCGCGCATCGCATTGGAAATGCAGGGCGACGCGGGCGACAGCCGCCCTTCCATCTCAGATATGGATCACCGGCAAGCGCAACCGACTCGAAACATGCTTCGATCGATGCCGTGCTACATCAGGATCGGCTTCGTTCACACCCACATTGCCTTCAATCGAGCGGCACGGTCAGCCGGTCGATCGCCGCGCCCGTTCGCGGGCGCACGCCTCGCCACCACGCGAAGGCCTCGGCTGCCTGCTCGACCAGCATGCCGACGCCATCCGCCACGCCGAGCACGCCGGCCTGCCTCGCAAGTCGCAGGAACGGCGTCAGGCCTTTGCCGTAAGCCAATTCGTATGCGGTACCGTCCGGACCGAACACACCCGGCGGCACCGGCGGAAGATCGCCGGTCAGGCTGGCCGACGTCGCGTTGACCACCAAATCGAAGCGCCCCATCCGCGCAAGCTCCGCGTATCCGCACACGGCGATGGCGCCGTGTCCGGCGACCCGTGATGCCAGCGCCTGCGCTTTGGCGACGTCGCGGTTCGCCACGACCAGTTTGGCGGGACGGGCCGCCAGGAACGGCTGCACCGCGCCACGCGCCGCGCCGCCGGAGCCGAGCAGCAGCACGCGCTTGCCGGCCAACGGCAGGCCGAGATTGACTTCGATGTCTCGAACCAGCCCGATCCCGTCGAAGTTGTCGGCAAGCATCCGTCCTTCGTCGAACTTCAGCGTGTTGGCCGCACCCGCCAGTGTCGCGCGCTCGCTGCACTCGTCCGCCATCGCAAAGGCCGCAAGCTTGAACGGCGCGGTGACGTTCAAGCCCTTCCCGCCCCCCGACGCAAACGTGCGCACGACCTGTTCGAATCCTTCCGGCGGCTCGACCGGCCCCTCGATCGCCGCATAGCGCATGTCCTGCTGCGTTTCCTGGGCAAACAGGCCGTGAATGAGCGGCGATTTGGTATGTCCGATCGGGTTGCCGATCACCGCATACTGGTCAGTCATCATGGGCTCGCTTCGAATAGAGAACGCCGTCGGCCTGCATCGCGGCGATCTCGGCCGCGGCAAAGCCGAGCGAACGCGCGATGTCTGCGTTGTGCTGCCCGAGGTCGGGCGCGACATCGCGAATCGTCGTGTCGCAATCGGAGAAACGGAATGGCAGGTTAGGCAGGCGCAGCGTGCCGTAGCGCGGATGCTGCTGCTCGACGACCATCCCCCGCGCATGGGTCTGCGGGTCAGCCAGCACCTCGTCGATACGCTGCACCTTCGCGCACGGCACGTCGATGCCGTCGAGCAGCGCCAGCAGCATTGCAACCGGCCGCTCCGCGACCCACGGCTCGACGACCGCCAGAATGTCCGTGCGATACGCATTGCGGCCCACGCTGTCATGAAAGCGCGGATCGTCGCCGAAGCCTGCCTGGCCGCCGTGTGCTTCGACGAGTGCGGCGAAGCGCTTCCACGCGTCATCCACCTGCGCGGCGATCACGAGATCGCCGTCGGCCGCGCGGAACACGCCGTAAAGCGTCGACGTGGGCATATCGTGGCCGGTCTGCTCGGGCAGCACGCCCTGCAGCGTGTAGCACTGCACCGCGTATTCGTGCATCGATACCAGCGTGTCGTACAGCGCCATGTCGATATGCTGGCCGCGGCCGCTCTTCGCGCGTCCCAGCAGCGCGGCGTTGATCGCCGCGACCGCATGAATGCCGGTGTACATGTCGCCGAGCGAGATGCGCAGCAGCGGCGGGCGCTCGCCCGGCGTGCCGACCATCTGCATGATGCCGCTTCTGGCTTCGGCGATCAGCCCGAAACCCGCCCGATGCGCATCCGGTCCGGTATGGCCGTATGCGGAGATCGAGCAGTAGACCAGCCCCGGGTTGCGGGCGGACAGGTCGGCATACCCGAGTCCGAGCCGGTCCAGCGCGCCGGGCCGGTAGTTTTCGACGAAGACGTCAGCCGAATCGCACAGTCGCTGCATGAACGCCTTGCCGCGCGGGTTCTTCATGTCGACGCTGACACCGCGCTTGCCCATGTTGAGCTGCAGGAAATAACCGCTTTGCTGGTCGTCCAGCACGGTTGCGTGCTGGCGGCCGGCGTCGCCGCTGCCGGGGCGCTCGACCTTGATCACTTCGGCGCCCAGCGCGGCGAGGCAGCGCCCGACGTAGGGGCCGGCGAGGAAGTGGCTGTAGTCGACGACGCGCAGGCCTTCCAGGGGACGAGCTTGCATCAATATGCTCCCGGCCGGCGCGGCACCATCAGGCGATGCTCGCCGCGTTGAACCAACTGATCATGCTGATTGACCAGATCCGACGGCAGCACGACGATGCCCCAGCCCGGACGGCTGTTGCTCGCGCGCATCGCGCCCACACGGAATTGCACGCGCAGCACGTCGTCGACCCGGATCGGCAGCAGGAAGTCCCAGGTCCAGCCGAGCGACATGCCCGGCACGAAGCGGTAATCGCTCTGCGTCTTGAGGCCATCGGCAATCGAGAGTCCGAACAGACCGTGCGCGACGATGCAGCCGAAGTGGCTGGCGTTCGCATAGTCCTCGTCGACGTGCACCGGCGTGTGGTCGCCGGTGAGGTCGGCATACGCGAGAATGCGCTCGCGCGTCACGGTGTAGCTCGGACTCACGCATGCGTCGCCTTCACGCGCATCGTCCCAGTATTTTTCGACGATCGTCATGGTCATGCCTCCGCCCGCGGATCGATGGCCAGCGCCTGCGCAACGCATGACGCGGGTTTTGCCTGGATCAGCTCGACAGCCAGGCCGTCGGGCAGCCGGATCCAGTTGCGGCCCTGCGGCATTGGGGTCACGCCGAATCGTTGTGCGGCAGCCAGCGCCGCTTCCAGGTCCTCGCACATCACGCCGAGGTGCGCGAGCCGGCCTTCCGGGCCGTCGTGTTCCGGTGCGTGGATGAACTGCAGGCCGCCGAGGGTCCAGTATTGCCGGGGTGCGTCGGGCGTGCCGTCCACCTCGCGCATCGTCATGCCGAGCACGTCCTCGAAGAACCGGATGTGCCAGCGGATGTCCTTCACCCAGACGGCCACGTGTTCGAGATAGGCGTTCGTTGCGCTCATGCCGCGGCTCCCGGATGCCGGCGCTCGGCCATCGCGCGTTCGATTCCCTTGATGCAGGCGACGAGCGTGGCATTGACGGGCGTCGGCACGCCATGGCGCTCGCCGTAGCGGACGACCGAACCGTTGATGAAGTCGATTTCGGTGATCGAGCCCTTCTCGATGCTCTGCAGCATCGAAGTCTTGAATGCGGCCGGCAGTCCCTCGGCCGCCAGCGTCCAGGCCTGCGCGGGGTCGGTGATCGACAGCGTCACGCCGGCCGCCCGTGCGGTCGCGACGGCTTCCGCAACCGCCGCGAGCGACGTCGCCTTCAACCGCGGCTCGTCGTAGAGTTGGCCGTAGGTCAATCCGGTGATGCCCGTCAGCGCGCCGGTCGCGACGTTGACCAGCAGCTTGTCCCACATCGTGCCGACGATGTTGTCGCTGACCGTCGTCGCGAGCCCGGCGGCATTGAACGCATCCGCGATCGCCTGCACGCGTGCCGTGATACGGCCGTCGAGTTCGCCGATGTAGGTCGGCTTGCCGACCACGCCGGACTCGATATGCCCGGCGGCGCGCAACACGCCCCCCACATAGGTCTTGCCGGCAAGCACGCGTTCGCGGCCGACCGCGTCGGCCAGGATGTCTTCATGCCCGAGGCCGTTCTGCAACGACAGCACGAGCGTGTCCGGGCCGATCAGTGTGCGCGCGCCGCGGATTGCCGCGTCGGTGTGGAACGATTTCACGAGGACGATCACCAGTTCCGCGACGCCGGCTTCGGTTGCCTGCGTTGTGGCGCGAACGCGAACCTGACGCGAGCCGCGACTATCGTCGACGCGCAAGCCGTTGTCGCGCATCGTGGCGACGTGTTCGGGCGATCGGGCGATCAGCCAGGTTTCATGGCCGCCCTCGGTGAGCGTGGCACCGATCGCGCAACCCAGCGCGCCGGCCCCCAGAATTGCGATTTTCAATGATGTCTCCTGTCGACCGGGGCGCCTGCCCTGGTCGCTTGCGTTTCGGTCGACCCGATGTCGACGTAATCCAGCGTTGCGGCGTCCGGCCCGATCCCGGTGTGAGCGGTTCGCGCGTTCGCTGCCGCGCCGGCCTCCTGCATTGCACGTCGGTTGCGTACAAGGCCGGTGCATGGCCGCAAGATAGGCGCCGCCACTTATTTTCGCAATTCAATGACTACAATGACGTCATTGCAATGGACAATAATGTGATGCTGCCGACCGACCTGCCCGATCTGAAGCTGCTGCAACTCTTCGACCTGCTGTACGACACGCGCAACGTGACGCGCGTCGCGGAGCAGCTCGGGCAGAGCCAGCCGACCATCAGTATCTGGCTCGGGCGTCTGCGCGAATGCCTGCACGATCCGTTGTTCATTCGCACGTCGGGCGGCATGGCGCCAACGCCGCAGGCCGACGCGCTGATCGGCCCCTGCCGGGAAATCCTCGAATCGCTGCGACGATTCACCGCGTGGGAGATCGAATTCGATCCCGCGACCGCGCAACGACGGTTCCGGATCTGCATGACCGATGCCAGCGACATCACGTTGCTGCCGCAGATCCTGGCATATGTACGTGTGCACGCGCCCGGCGTCCGGCTGGAGGCGGCAAGGATCGACGGGAACACGGAACGGGCGCTGGAGTCGGGGGAAGCCGATCTCGCGATCGGTTATGTGCCATGGCTCACCGGCGGCATCTATCAGCAGCAGTTGTACGAGCAGGACTGGGTGTGCCTCGCCAGTCGCCGGCACCGGAGGATTCGCGCACGGCTGAGCATGAAGCAGTATTGCGCGGAAGGGCACGTCGCGATTGCGGGCGGGACCGGTGCACAGCTACTCGAGCAGGCCCTCACACGGGAGCGCATCGAGCGGCAGGTCGTGCTGGAATTGCCGGGTTTCCTCGGACTGGGCGCGATCATTCAGGGCACGGACCTGATCACGACGCTACCGCGCCATATCGGCGAAACGCTGGCACACTCGAGCGACGTGGCAGTGCACACCTGTCCGCTTCCCGTCGACGGATTCGCCGTGCGACAGCACTGGCATGCACGGTACCATCACGAAGCGGGCAATCGCTGGTTGCGCGGCGTGGTGAACAAGTTGTTTGGGCGGTCGATCTAGGACGTGTGGAGCATGTGAGCTTCCCCTGAAATTTCGCCTTCCATGAGGTCGTGTATAAACTCGACGGAAAGGAAGGGAATCAGGCATGTTCA
>NZ_QTPP01000066.1 GCF_003853415.1 Burkholderia sp. Bp9142
GCCGGATATAGAGACGCAGCCCATCCTGTCTGTCAGAAACGCAAGAAAGCTGTTGCAAACGGGACGCGTTCATATAGACGCAATGACTCGATACAGCCGAGCCACCACGCTCGCATTTTCCATGAGTTTCACAGTCGTGCTTGTCACTGGGTGCGGTGGTGATGGCTCCGATGGTCCTCGCACCGCGCAAAGTCTTGCGGCCACGCCAACCTTGACGTTAGTGGCCAACTCATCCGCCGGCTTCGTGGCGCCCGACGCTAGTCTCACCGAGACTCAGCGGCACCTGGCTCTTGCGACGGCCAATGCTGGCAACTCATCCAACGTAAGCGATGCGCCGGCGGGCGGGAGCGCTGCCCTCTATGATCCGACAAGCATCCGTCCACAGTGGTGTTGGGGAGCTGAAAACACATCCTCGCCCCCGGGGCTGAGCGATGGCACGGTCGTCGCACCCGTGAAGATGTTCGATAACCTCTGGGCGTTCGGCTACCGCAATGTTCTGCAGTACGCTTTCAAGGCGGACAATGGCAAGGCTTTTCTGATCGATACGCTGAATAATTCCAGCGATGCCCAGTCCATTACCGTTCCGGGACTGACCGCGATGGGACTCTCCGGATCGGCTCTGGAGGGAGCACTCGTCACACACGGCCATCCCGACCACTATGGCGGCGCAGGTTACCTGCAAACGACATACGGCACTCCCACCTATATGGGTAGTGCCGACGCCAGCGTCGGTCAAAGCAGCGTTCCGAAGTTCACCGTCACGTCGATCGACTCGTCGAACTTGCAGCCACAGCAAAAGGACTTTGGCAGTTTGAGCATGACGCTTCTGTCTACGCCAGGCCACACTGCAGGGACGGTCTCGGCTATCGTTTCGGCTCGCATTTCGAATACGACATATCAGCTCGCCATATTGGGCGGTGCTGGCTTCCCCAGCACGCTATCGCTCGCTCAACAGTATCAAGATAGCGTCGAACGCATGTACAGTCTCGCCGCGACGAATAAAATCTCCGGCACGATCCAGGCGCATGCCTTCATCGACGGGTCACTCGCCAAACTCGATTCGCTTACCAAGAATCCGGCGTCCTACAGCACGGCCAACCCGTTCCTGATCGGTAACGCGCTTGCGATGCGCTCGCTCGCGGTGGTGAGAGAGTGTGCTGCCGCAAAAGTGGCGCAGCTCAATACATCAGCTTCGATTGCCGCGTGGCATGTCACGCAGATTCGCACGACCGCAGCGGCACAGAGCGGAGCCGTACTGGCAAGCGCGGTCGTTTCAAACCCGTTCGGCTACCTGCAAAATGCATCCGTCAAGTTCACTGTCTCGCCGACAGGCGAAAGCTGTACCGCATATACGAACAGTAGCGGTCAAGCAAGCTGTACGCTGACCCCAACGTCAACTTCGGGTATCACGGTGACGGCGGCATTCTCCCAAGCGAACCTTGCCGACGGCAGCGTTGAGTTGGCATCAAGTGGAACAGTGACCGTCAAATAGCAGTCAATTCCCCCGCTTCAGCGGGGGTACGGCAATTGCCTGCGATCATGTTGCGGTCGGCACTTCACCGCCATCGTCGGAGAAACCGTCAGTCCGACATCCCTAAAGCGTCTTGACCCTTGAGCCAGCCGATCAGGTGATCACGGAAACCTTCGGCTGCCGGGGACATTGCGCGTGTTGACGCACAATAGAGACAAACTTGGCGCATTACGTCCGGCTTTACGATTGGCCGCATCACCAGGCCGAGCGGCCGAGCAAGCAATCCCACGTATGCCGGCGCGAGAGTAAGCGCGATTCCTGCCGCCGCCATTCCCAGCGCCGTACTGATGTTGTCCACGACGTCCATCGGAACGATGCGTTCATCTTCCGAAGCACCTGCGTGCATTAATGAAACATTCCTTTCGTAATCCCGGCCAGCTGCGACCAGCGTTTGCTGCCTCAAGTCGACCCAAGCAATCGTCCGTCGCTTGGCGAGCGGGTGACGTGCGGGACACCATAGTACCCACGGGCTCTTGAACAGACCGATCCGCGTCACATCATCTCCCACACCTTGATCAGGTCCAATCGCCAAATCTACGTCGGCGCTCGCCACCATATCGACCAAATTGTCGACAGCTGCATCACGTATCCGGATCACAACCTTCGGATGATCGGACGTATACGCCTTGATGGCATCCGGAAGAATTGTGCTCGCGATCACGAGTGACGCCGCAATGCGGACAACGCCCGCGGCACGGTTGCGAATGTCTTCTGCTGCGGTCTGCGCAAGCTCGATGTGCTTGAGCACGCTCTTCGCGGGGGCCAGAAATTCGCGCCCAGCCGGTGATAGCGACACGCTGCGCGTTGTGCGATCGAACAGACGAAATCCGATTGCCGATTCCAGTTCCGCAATGAGCTGGCTAACGGCCGACGGCGACAGATTCAGACGCTCGCCGGCCTTTCCGAAATTTCGGACGTCCGCGACGGTCAGGAAGGCGGCGAGCTGCCTCGGAGTGAAGCGGGCAAACGACATGATCTCGCACCCATTGAACAGTATTTTTTAATAATACCGTGCAATTTATCGTTTGTCTTGTGAGATGAGTGAACGCAAACTGGTGCGGCAATCAGCACATATTCCAAGTTTGGAGACACCACGTGGCACATCAAATTCTTGCGGCCCTCCAGCCAGAGCTCGCAGTCGAAGAGCGGGCCTACGCAAAAGTAACGAGACGTATCGTTCCGTTTTTATGTCTGTGCTTTGTCATCGCATTCCTCGATCGAGTGAACATCGCCTTTGCGAAACTGCAAATGTCGTCGCAGTTGGGGTGGAGCGAACAAATTTACGGGCTGGGAGCCGGCATCTTTTTTCTCGCCTATTTCATCTGCGAAGTACCCAGCAATCTGATCATGCATCGGGTCGGCGCCCGTCGCTGGATTGCCCGGATCATGATCAGCTGGGCGGTTTTGACGGGAGCCATGGCGTTCGTTCAGTCGACGACCGCCTTCTATGTGGTGCGCTTTCTCATCGGCGCGGCGGAAGCAGGCTTCTTTCCCGGAATCATCCTGTATTTGACTTACTGGTTCCCTGCAAAGCGAAGAAGCCGTGTCATTGCAATCTTCATGACCGCCATCCCGATCGCCGGGGTATGCGGCGGCCTCCTGTCGGGTTGGATTCTGTCGAAATTCAACGGACAGAGCGGACTCGCCGGCTGGCAATGGCTATTTCTGCTCGAATGCGTGCCCTCGCTTCTCGTCGGCATCGCAGCGCTCTTCTATCTGGACGACGGCATTCGCGATGCCAAATGGCTTGATGCCGAGGAACGTGCCCGGCTCATCTCCAACATCGATGCGGACGAAAAGCAGAAGCATTCCGTATCGCTGTCGGCCGCATTTCGCCTCCCCGTAGTCTGGTTGCTGGCACTCGTCTACTTCGGCTCGGCGATGGGTCAATACGGCTTTGGATTCTGGCTGCCGTCCATCATCAAGAGTACAGGAGTTGCTTCGCCACTGACTATCGGTCTGCTTTCCGCCATTCCGTACGCATTCGGTATCGTCGCCATGCTCATCGTCGGGCGAAGTGCGGATCGATACGGCGAGCATCGTTGGCACTATCTTGTCCCCTGCATGGCGGCCGCACTCGGACTTGTGGGTAGCGCGCTGTACAGTCACGATCGGCTCCTGTCGCTTGGCGCATTGACCATCGCCTGTATGGGACTCCAGTGCCTTGCCCCCGTGTTCTGGAGAATTCCGACCTCGATGCTGAGCGGCGTCGCCGCAGCAGCCGGAATCGCCCTCATCAATTCAATCGGCAACTTGGCTGGCTTCGTCAGCCCATATATGGTCGGCTGGATTGTCGATCACACTGGCGGTACGAACAAGGCGCTTTACATCATTGCTGCGCTTCTTCTGCTGTCAGCCGGGATTGTGTTTCGTCTGCCGACCACGGTTAAGCAAAGTCACTAACGCTTTTATTCGATTCGAATATTTCCCGAGATCATGAACTCTCTTGTCGACGATTTTTTCAATGCCCTCATTGCCGCATTGGGTGAGACTGCCGTGGTCCGCGACCCGGAAACCACGTCGGCACATGCCAGCGACTGGAGTGAAGCGACACCGAAGAAGCCGTTCATCGTCTTGTTTCCTCGAAGTCCACAACAGGTAGCAGACGCGCTTAACGTGTGCAACCGATTCGGTCGCCAGGTCGTCGTGCAAGGTGGCCTCACGGGGCTCGCTGGTGGTGCGACGCCGTGCGGCGACGAGATCGCGCTCTCGCTCTCCAAGCTCAACCTTATCGAAGACGTCGACGTCGTCGGCGGAACAGCCACCGTTCAGGCAGGTGTCATTCTCGAAATGTTTCAGCAGCACGTCGAGGAACACGGCTGGTACTTCCCGCTCGATCTTGGCGCTCGAGGATCCTGTCAGATCGGGGGCAATGCGGCAGTCAATGCCGGGGGCAATCGCGTGATCCGTTTCGGCACAATGCGCGATCTGGTACTCGGGGTTGAGGTCGCGTTACCCGACGGTCGTGTGATCGATATGCTGAATCGCGTTACGAAGAACACGACCGGCATCGACCTCAAACATCTGTTCCTAGGAAGCGAGGGAACATTGGGAGTCATCACGCGACTCGTAGTAAAGCTCTTCCCCAAACCTACGAGCGCATGTACCGCACTTTGTTCGCTCTCGTCATTCGAAGCGGCAACGAAACTGATTCACCAGAGCCGAGCAATATTGCCGAGCCTGTCGGCATTCGAAGTCATGTGGAGCGACTTCATGGACGCCGCCTGTGATATCGCGGACCTACGTTTGCCCTTCGGTACGTCTGCGCCCGTATATGCGCTGATCGAGACGCTCGGATCGAACGAAGCGGAGGACCGGCAGAGACTCGAAGAATTCCTCGGCAATGCGCTCGAAAGCAGCCTCGTCGACGATGTGATCGTCGCCCAGTCGTTGGACGATTCGACCCGCTTGTGGGCCTATCGCGAGACAGTGGGCGAATTGCTATCGAGCATGAAGCCCCACGCGGCATTTGATGTCGGCGTTCCCGTGGCAGAAATGGAGCGTTTTGTCGAAGCAACTCGACAAGCGCTGACCACGCAATTTCCGTTGAAACGCCACCTGTTCTTCGGACATATCGGCGACGGCAATCTACACGTGCTTTCCGGGCCTCACGATAGCCAGGACGAACTGCATCGGGTCGAGGAACTGGTCTATTCGGCCGTCAAAGAAGTAGGCGGTGCAATATCGGCCGAGCATGGAATCGGTGTCGTCAAGAAAACTTTTCTGCACAACAGCCGCTCCGAAAACGAGAT
This sequence comes from Burkholderia sp. Bp9142, assembly GCF_003853415.1. Taxonomy (GTDB): domain Bacteria; phylum Pseudomonadota; class Gammaproteobacteria; order Burkholderiales; family Burkholderiaceae; genus Burkholderia. The sequence goes on from NZ_QTPP01000066.1 coordinate 5,284, forward strand.
CGCGCTAATGCGGAGTCTCAAGCACCTTTTCGATCCGGCAAATATTCTCAATGCCGGTCGAATCTTTTGAAGATCAAATGGTACCGAACGTGAAAGTTATTGTCGCTGCAAAAAGAGTGGTCGATTACAACGTGAAGGTCCGCGTGAAGTCGGACAACACGGGCGTCGACATCGCGAACGTGAAGATGTCGATGAACCCGTTCGACGAAATCGCGGTGGAAGAAGCGGTGCGCCTGAAGGAAGCGGGCGTGGCGACCGAAGTGATCGCGGTGTCGGTCGGCGTCACGCAAGCGCAGGAAACGCTGCGCACGGCGCTGGCGATCGGCGCGGATCGCGCGATCCTCGTCGAGTCGAACGACAGCGTCGAGCCGCTCGCCGTCGCGAAGATCCTGAAGGCGCTGGTCGACAAGGAACAGCCGCAGCTGGTGATCCTCGGCAAGCAGGCGATCGACGACGATTCGAACCAGACGGGCCAGATGCTGGCGGCGCTGGCAGGCCTGCCGCAAGCGACGTTCGCATCGAAGGTGACAGTCGCTGACGGCAAGGCAACGGTCGCGCGCGAAGTCGACGGCGGCGCGGAAACGCTGTCGCTGACGCTGCCGGCGGTCGTGACGACCGACCTGCGTCTGAACGAGCCGCGCTACGTGACGCTGCCGAACATCATGAAGGCGAAGAAGAAGCCGCTGGAAACCGTGAAGCCGGAAGACCTCGGGGTGGACGTCGCGCCGCGTCTGAAGACGCTGAAGGTGGTCGAGCCGCGGAAGCGCGCAGCCGGCGTGAAGGTACCGGACGTGAAGACGCTGGTCGAGAAGCTGAAGACCGAAGCCAAGGTGCTGTAAGAGGGAGCGCAAAGAAATGACGATTCTGGTGATTGCGGAACACGACAACGCGTCGGTCAAGGCCGCGACGCTGAACACGGTGGCAGCGGCAGCGAAGATCGGCGGCGACATCCACGTGCTGGTCGCAGGCCACAACGCGCAAGCGGCTGCGGACGCAGCGGCGAAGATCGCAGGTGTCTCGAAGGTGCTGCTGGCCGACGCGCCGCAACTGGCCGCAGGCCTGGCGGAAAACGTCGAGGCGACCGCGTTGAACATCGCGAAGAACTACTCGCACATCCTCGCGCCGGCGACTGCGTACGGCAAGAACATCGCACCGCGCATCGCCGCGAAGCTGGACGTCGCGCAGATCTCGGACATCACGGCGGTCGATTCGGCCGACACGTTCGAGCGCCCGATCTACGCAGGCAACGCGATCGCGACGGTGCAGTCGAGCGACCCGATCAAGGTCGTCACGGTGCGTGCGACGGGTTTCGATCCGGTGGCGGCCGAAGGCGGCAGCGCGTCGGTCGACAAGATCGACGCGGCGGCCGATGCCGGCAAGTCGCAGTTCGTGAGCCGTGAAGTGACGAAGCTGGACCGTCCGGAACTCACCAGCGCGAAGATCATCGTGTCGGGTGGCCGCGGTCTGGGTAGCGGCGAAAACTACACGAAGGTGCTGGAGCCGCTGGCCGACAAGCTGTCGGCGGCACTCGGCGCATCGCGCGCGGCAGTCGACGCCGGCTACGTGCCGAACGACTACCAGGTCGGCCAGACCGGCAAGATCGTCGCGCCGCAGCTGTACATCGCGGTCGGTATCTCGGGTGCGATCCAGCACCTGGCCGGCATGAAGGATTCGAAGGTGATCGTCGCGATCAACAAGGATCCGGAAGCGCCGATCTTCAGCGTGGCCGACTACGGCCTCGTCGGCGATCTGTTCGCGCTTGTGCCGGAGCTGTACAGCGCCCTTGCCTAAGCATTAGAACCCTTATTGGAGAATCACGATGACCGATCTCTTTGAAAATCCAATGGGCCTGACAGGATTCGAGTTTGTCGAATTTGCGTCGCCTGTGGCCGACACGCTAGAGCCGGTATTTGAAAAGCTCGGCTTTACGCTCGTAGCTCGTCATCGATCGAAAGACGTATTGCTCTATCGGCAAGGCGATATCAACTTCATTATCAACCGTGAGCCGAACAGCCTGGCCTCGTATTTCGCGGCCGAACACGGACCTAGCGCCTGCGGGATGGGCTTCCGGGTGCGTGATTCGCATCACGCCTATCGTCGCGCTCTCGATCTGGGTGCGCAGCCGGTTGATCTTCCGACCGGGCCAATGGAACTGCGCCTACCGGCCATCAAGGGAATCGGTGGCGCGCCCATCTATCTGATCGATCGCTTCGAGGATGGCCAGTCGATCTACGATATCGATTTCGCGTTCATCGAAGGCGTGGATCGACATCCCGCCGGCCACGGCTTGCGTCGCATCGATCACCTGACGCACAACGTTTATCGTGGGCGAATGGCTCATTGGGCCGGGTTCTACGAGAAGCTGTTCAATTTCCGCGAGCTTCGCTATTTTGACATTCAGGGCGAGTATACGGGACTCGCATCGCGTGCGATGACGGCCCCCGACGGCAAGATTCGCATCCCTCTGAATGAGGAGTCGTCACGGGGTAGCGGACAGATCGAGGAATTCCTGATGCAGTTCAACGGCGAGGGAATTCAGCATATTGCGCTGTCCACCGACGACCTGATCGAGACAGTCGACCGGTTACAGATGGCAGGCATTCCGCTGATGACCGGTCCCAACGATTTCTATTACGAGGCACTCGAAACACGCCTTCACGGCCATGGACAACCTGTAGAACACTTGAAGGCTCGCGGCATCCTGCTGGATGGCAGCACTCAATCCGACAACCCTCGGCTCCTGCTACAGATATTCTCTCAAACACTGCTCGGCCCGGTCTTCTTCGAATTCATTCAGCGTCAGGGCGACGACGGCTTCGGCGAGGGCAATTTCAAGGCGCTGTTCGAGTCGCTCGAGCGCGACCAGATCGCCCGTGGTGCGTTGCAGGTCGAACGCTGACGTCAGATGCCCGAAGACAGGATGGGACGATATCCGCACGGAAATCGTCCCATTCGAGCATCGTCGCATCCAAAACGTTCGCTGCACCGTCGTAGCACTACAAACGAACCTGCGGTCGATAGCCCGCACGAGCACTAGTTGTTGGCGTCGGCTATGCGCCCTCCTTCATCGCTGCCTACAACGCACGCTTCGCAAAGCCACCGAGGAGCGACTTCGATGCGCACCGGCCGCTGCGGAGCGACGAGAATCTGGATCGGCTGATGACCTGGCGCGAGACGCGCCGGGTCACGAAGTCGCTGACGGTGCAGTACGACCGGGTGATGTATCTGCTGGACGATACGCTGGCGAACCGGAAGCTGATTCACCGTTACATCGACGTATGGGAGTACCTGGACGGACGGATCGAGATACGCGCCGACGGCTGCGTGATCGCGCCGGCCATCAGCGCCGTCGAGGAAGGATTCAACGTACAGGTTGTCACGGACGGCAGCGGATCGGCAACGAAGATCGGCGACGAGATTGCCTGGCAGCGACTCGAAAGCGCAGGTGTTCGCTTGACGTCCACCGCCGGGATCACCGCGGAACTGGTTTACAACTGGGATACGGATCTCGGCGACTATGCACTGAGCCTGATTCCCGGTGTGCTCGATGCATCGGTCAAACTCCGCATCACGCTGCGCATCCTGTGGCGCCTGTTGACCGGGCAAGGCCTGCCGCGTGTGGATTCGCAGCGAGCAAGCAAAGCCGGAAAGTTCGGCGCTGCACTCTCGAAATAAGCGTTGGGGCGAATTTCGCCGCGTTCGGGACGCGACAACGTGCCGTTTGTCGCGCTTCGCGCGGCCAATCGCCCAACGTCACGAGCTTCCGGGCGGTGAATTTCCCTGGTCTTCCTCCCGCGCGTCGAACGCTGCTCTGGCAGTGTCAATATCGTCGATGTGACGACTGGCCCACGTCCCGAGCGCGAAAACGGGTTCCGTTAGCGAGCGACCAAGCTGAGTCAATTCGTATTCCACGTGAGGAGGCATCACGCCCAGCACCGTTCGCTTGACCAGACCGTCTCGTTCGAGGCCTCGAAGACAGAGCGTCAACATGCGCTGCGATATGCCGTCAACGGCATTTTTGATCTCAGTGAACCTGTGCGGACGGTCCGCCAACAGCATGATGACAAGAACGCTCCATTTTTCGCCAACGCGAGCCAGGATCTGACGGATCTTCTGACAGTCCGTATGCTGGGAATCGTCAGGATGGCTAGTGACACTCATGATACTGGGTTCCCTTGATGTGCCGTATTGCCGGCATTCGCACCGGTCGTTAAATTTCGAAACTCAGTAACAATTTTATACCTTAGGTCAAGCCATGACACTCCTTCATATCGACACAAGTATCCTGCATGAACACTCCGTGAGCCGCCAACTCACGGCAGCGATCGTCCGGCGGCTAACCGACGCGACACCGGAACTCAAAGTCGTCCGAAGCGATCTTGTCGCCGAGCCGATTGACCATTTGTCGGGCGCCGAATTTCTTGCCTTCCGTGGCCTCGCGCCGACAAGCGAGGACGCCAAGCAAGCCGTGGCTCGAAATGCAAAGGCCCTCGAGGACTTCCTCTCTGCCGACGTAATTGTCATCGGCGCCCCCATGTACAACTTTTCCTTGCCGTCGCAACTCAAGGCGTGGCTCGATCGAATCGCGGTGCCGGGCGCAACGTTCCGCTACACCGAAAATGGCGTCGAAGGGCTGGCGAATGGCAAACGGGTCATCATCGCGTCTTCCCGTGGCGGCCGGTACACCGATCCAGCCCCCACCTCTTTCCTGGATCACCAGGAAACCTATCTCCAGGATTTCTTTGGTTTCCTCGGTATCACCGACGTGACGTTCGTTCGAGCCGAAGGTCTGGCATTTAGTGAAGAGAGCAGGACAGCGGCCATTGAAGCTGCCATGGTGGATATCGAACAACTTGCTGCGTAAGAAGGGACATTATGAAGGCTCAGCACGTAAAACTTTCTACCGCACCGCGTCGCTCAACTCGATATATCTCGTGGGGACTCCGGATTCTCGCCGCGAGCGCGTTTCTGGCCGCCGGCGGCGCCAAGCTTGCAGGCGTCCCAATGATGATCGCAATCTTTGACCATATCGGCATCGGTCAATGGTTCCGTTTCGTAACGGGCGTTACCGAAATCGTGGGTGGTGTTGCCATACTGATTCCAGGAACTACCCTATTCGGCGGCCTATTGCTTGCCATCACCATGTCCGTCGCGGTTCTAGTTCACCTGTTCGTCATCGGGGGAAGTCCCGTCCCGGCCATTGTGCTGTTGCTGATCACCGCAACCGTCGCTTGGCTACACCGTCCCGGCGTAACTCTCGGTCGATAGACATCGACTGACCATCTGGAGTGAAAGCGATGACAACGAGCAACGATCAATCGACCCCGCGACGCATCGTACGTCGCACTCGAGGGCTGGGTCATGGCCCTATCACCCGTCTGATGAGCCCGTCCGATCTCGGCGGGGTCGTCAAACCCTTCGTGTTTCTCGACCTCTTCGACGCCGACCGGACAACGGTCCAGGCCATGGCAAGCATGCCCCTTCATCCGCATTCGGGTGTCGCCACCGTCACCGTCCTGACCGAGGGGAGCATGCGTTTTCACGATCCGGCGGCAGGTTCCGGCAAGATCGGCTATGGCGGCGTCGAATGGATGCGAGCAGGCAGTGGCGTCTGGCATGGCAAGGAGATGTCACCTGACGATGTGCCGCGTGTTCAGGGCTTCCAGCTCTGGCTCGCCTTGCCGGCAGACCTTGAGAGCAGCGAGCCAGTCAGTCGCTACATCGAAGCGAGCGACATGGTGCAGTCCGGGCCCGCGACCGTCATCGTGGGCAATTACGAGGGTAAGCAAAGTCCCGTACCAGCACCAGGCGACATCAATTATCTTCTGGTCACGCTGCCCGCAGGTGAGCGCTGGACGTACCGACCGCCGGCAGGACATACCGTAGGTTGGCTCGCGGTAGCAAAGGGGCGGCTCAATACCGGCGCCGTGATCGATACTGGCGAGATGGTAATCTTCGAAGCTGGCGAGATCCCTATCGCTCTCGAAGCGCCGAACGACGAAGCGGCCGTGTTTGTATTGGGCTCGGCCGTGCCGCATCGCTATCCACTGCATCTCGGCCATTACTCGGTCCACACGTCGGCCCAAGCATTAGAGTCGGGCGAACGCCGCATTGCCGAACTCGGACGAAAGCTGCGAGAGGCGGGAGATCGCCGCACCGACTCAGGGACGATTCCTGTATTCAGGTAGCCGTTAAATACGGGTGATGTCCGCCGGGGATATTTCGATGAACGGATTGGAACACACACCGTCGGAAATCCCCGGTCCCGCGGACGTGCGCGTTTGTTGCGATGACATCCCGTTTCGTTTGAAGGTTGAACAATCTCTCTCTCGTCTTTCCTACGCCATTTACCGCTGGCATGACGCTGATCGATACGACCGACAACATTCTGATGTTGGGCGCCTATGGTTGGGCGCATATAAAGCCTGTCCGAAAGCTCTACTACAACATTACGATTTCGTCGATCTCGGTCGCGATTGCTGTACTCGTCGGCAGTATTGAAGGACTCGGACTGTTCGCAGAGCACTTCCGGCTGTCGTCGCCCTTTTGGAACACCATTGCAAAGCTGAACGACAGCTTCGGTCTGGTAGGCATTGCCATCGTCGGTCCTTTTTTAGGCAGTTGGCTCTGTTCCGCCGCCTTCTTTCGCTGGAAACGGTTCGACGACCCGCATGTCTCCGGACTTTCCTCCGTTTCTTCGGAAAGTCGGTAAAACAAATCACCCGAGCAGGCGACGCGGCGCTCGACAGATATCGCCGTGAAGCTACCGGTCAATAACCCCCTTTCGACCGCCCGGATTCGCATGCCGACAGCCGGAGCCGGTGCGATCAGCACCGAGAGCGTAATCACGGTCGATGCTCGTTCGCGATCGTAGGTATCACCCCCCTCCGACCACCAACGATCGCTGCCCCGACTCCCACTGCTGCGCTCAGGGCAGAACCACCTCTAAAATGCCGACTTTCGGTGATCAGCCGACAGATTGTTAGCAATTTTATAGTGCAAGCCCACGCGATTCTGGTGCGAACAAGCTTTATTTTGGTAACTTTCGCGCCCTTTCCCGGTGCCAAACCGTCTCGCTAAAAAAATTTGCTGTCGAGATTGTTGACAATGTTTTTGTCAAAGTTATGATTGATTTCTCGCCTCAGATTTTGTCTTAGGATTACGAAGTTTATTTTCATACCTGCATTCGTAAGCGCACGTTTTTTTACTTCATCCGACTCAACTCGGCATTCTCGTTGTGCCACCTGGAGGCCGTCATGGCTGACTTAACCACTGCTTCAGTTCCTAAAGCAGATCATGGGCCCGACCCACGATCCCGTTACAGCGATCGTCTGTACAACGATGATCTCGCACCGCTCACCGATCAACATTGGGGGGCCTACAACATCTTCGCGTTCTGGATGTCGGACGTACATAGCGTCGGTGGATACGTGTTCGCGGGCAGTCTTTTCGCGCTCGGACTCGCCAGTTGGCAAGTGCTGGTCTCGCTGGTCATCGGCATCGTGATCGTGAACGTCTTCAGCAATCTGATCGCGAAGTCGAGTCAGCGCCACGGCGTACCCTATCCGGTGATTTGCCGCGCGACGTTTGGCGTGCTCGGTGCAAATGTGCCCGCCGTAATTCGCGGCCTAATCGCAGTCGCTTGGTACGGAATTCAGACCTACCTCGCGTCGAGCGCGTTCGTGATCGTCGTCCTCAAATTCTTCCCTGCACTGATGCCGTACGCGGACGTCCATCAGCACGGTTGGCTCGGTCTATCTGCACTGGGGTGGAGTTCGTTCATGCTGTTGTGGGTGCTCCAGGCATTCGTGTTCTGGAGCGGGATGGAGACGATCAAGAAGTTCATCGACTTCGCCGGGCCGGCCGTGTACGTCGTCATGTTCGTTCTCGCCGGCTATATGGTGTCTCGCGCCGGAATTCGAAATATTGCGTTGAACCTCGGCGAGGTGAAATTTACCGGCTGGTCCAGCGTCCCGGTAATGATCACCGCGATCTCACTCGTCGTGTCGTACTTTTCCGGCCCGATGCTGAATTTTGGTGACTTCTCGCGTTACTGCAAATCGTTCGACGCTGTTAAGCGGGGTAACTTCTGGGGGCTGCCGGTCAATTTTCTTGCGTTCTCGCTCGTCACGGTGATCACGACATCTGCAACGTTGCCGGTCTTTGGCCAACTGATCACGGATCCGGTCGAGACCGTCGGTCGTATCGACCAACCGTTCGCGGTCGTTCTCGGTGCGCTCACGTTCATGATCGCCACGATCGGTATCAACATCGTTGCGAACTTCGTATCGCCAGCATTTGATTTCTCGAACGTTGCCCCGAAGAGAATCAGTTGGCGGGCGGGCGGGATGATCGCGGCAGTCGCGTCAGTCTTCATCACACCGTGGAATCTGTTCAATAACCCTGCCGTGATCCATTACACGCTCGACGTGCTCGGCAGCTTCATCGGTCCGTTGTATGGCGTGCTGATCGTGGATTACTTCATCGTAAAGCGCCAGAAAGTCACGACTGACGACCTGTACTCGATGTCGGAGCAAGGTGCGTACTGGTACACCGGCGGAGTGAACCGGGCCGCGATTGTCGCGTTGATTCCGGCTGCGGCCATTGCGGTGGCGTGCGTCCTCGTGCCGTCCATGAAGGGGCTTGCAAATTTCTCGTGGTTTGTCGGTGCCGGCCTCGGTGCCCTGTTCTATGCAATTGCGTCGCGCCGTGCGTAATCGCATGGAACGCGTTCCCCATGGAAACTCATTCTTCATCATGATGAAAACATCCACTTTCGGCTTTGTCGGCGCAACCGCGCTCAGCTTGATGGCCGGCTCGGCCAACGCTCAATCATCGGTAACGGCTTATGGGATGATCGACACCGGCTTTGCATATGCCAATCACGTCGGCAACGGTAACCAGAACGTATTCAAAGTGCAGGACAGCATCCTCGGCGTCTCGACGTTCGGCATGAAGGGCTCGGAGGACCTCGGCGGCGGTCTGCGGGCAATCTTCAATCTCCAGATGGGCTTCAATCCATCAACCGGACGAATGGACAATCCGAACGCGGGTATGTTCGACCGGAACGCGTACGTCGGGTTCGATAGCCCATCCGGCACGCTGACCTTCGGGCACCAATGGAACCTGAACGACGATTGGCTCGTGGGCAGCGTATTTGGGGCTGGCTACAACTCGGGCGCTCCGTTCAAGTTCCATGAATTCGATGCGATCAGCGAGTACTACAACAATGCCGTGAAATATGTGTCGCCGACATTCGGTGGTCTGCAGGTAGCTGGCTTCTATTCGTTCGGCGGGTTCGCAGGCGACTTCACGCGCGGTTCGGTCTTCAACGTCGGCGCCCGCTATACAGCGGGTCCGCTGTACCTTGGGGCGACCTACGACCAGGAAAGCGCGTCATCTGCCGGTGGCGGCAAATACAAGCTTGCTACGACCGGTGCTCGCTACGACTTCGGTCCGGTACGAGCGCGTCTGGGCTACGCGCACGCCAACATCACCGGTCCGGGCACGTTTCAGTCGATCCCGAGTCAACCCGCACAGAACGCGAATGTCTACGAGGCGGGAATCGACTTCGTCGCGATCCCAACGGTCACGCTCTCGGGCGACTATCTCTACAAACAGAATACGACAGCGCACAACCACACCTCCGAGTACCGGATGCTGGCGACCTATTCACTGTCTAAACGGACTTCGCTGATCGCCAACATTGCGTTTCTGTCGAATTCCGGGGGCGCAACGGAGGCAATGTACAACGTCGACTCGCCACTACCGGGCACGTACGGCGGGCTGCCGAATTCTACGCAGACCGCGTTCACTGTCGGCATGCGACATGCCTTCTAGTGAGTCAACGGAGGATGTGGCCATAAAGCGAAGGGCCTTCAATACGGGCACGTTACGATGGCCCTTTGGGCGGCGTCCTCCGTCGCAATTACTGTCGCTCCAAATTTCGAGCAACGCGTTCTACTCGATGTCCGTTCCCTCGGCAAAGTCGATTGCTTTCAAGACATCTGACCGCCACGCTGTCTCGATATAGATCAACGATCTGAACCGCGTGTCGGGGGTAACCAGCGTACCCCCGACACGCAAGCGGTCGCGACGATCGGATGCCCCGTCAACGTCGATTTCGACGACAGCCCTGCAATGCGGTGAACCACCAAGACTCCGGATGCGGTCAGTCAAGCAGTCTCGATCGACTCCATCGCTAGCGCCCCGAGCCGCGGATCGACAGTTAGCTCAGGGCTTTCGTCCTTGACAAGTACACGATCGACACGCGCAGCACTTCCGGCGGCGCATGTACAGCGCTTCGATATGAATGAATCTCGATTGCCGACCGCCCATGCTCGGCGCTGACGATACTCTCGCCGAATCGCTCTACAAATCTGACCAGTGCAGGGGCATGAACAAGGTTCGTTATTATGTTATGCAGAGCATAAGCGCGCTCAGGCACAGTTCCCATTATGCCCGGCTCGCGACGGGTAGAGTTCTGCGGTGACCGTGGAGTACCGGTCAAAGCCGGCCGGCACCTGAAACGTCTTCGCATAATCGGAGCAAGCTTCCCCGATCGACCATTCCGGTCGACGGGAGAAAGTCGTGAACAACACATGGTCTCCGACTTCGGCGGTAAGCGTTCGAGAATGGTCGTCCTAGAGCGGGACTTGCTCAAGGAGCAACTGAAGGCGTTCCAGCGCCAGCTGTTTGCCGCCAACAGCGAGGTGCGTGGTTCTGAACAGAAGGATCTGTTCCTCAATGCGGCTGAGGCACTGGTCGCCGGCACTGCTGCACCGGCTCAGGAAGAACAAGGTACGCCAGCGATTCAGCAAGGCTTGCAATTGGCGGAGCTTCCGGACTGCGTCGGTCGCAATAAAGCCGCCCTGCAGGCGCGCGCCGGCCTCAGACCGCTGAGCATGAGGTTCAGCGCGTGAGTTCAGAAGGCCTGACATCGAGATTGGCGTAGTCCGGAGATTCAACCTTGGGAGTTCGGTTCGAATACCAGTCTTTCGGGATGCGGTCCGTGGTTCACATTGTCCGCCCGCTATCGTGAAGCCGGGACAACAATCGTATTCCGTTCGCGCCGATGCATGCACTCAAATGCAGCGCGATAACGTACTACCATCCGGAGCCAGCATGACCATCAACCACGTTACCGCTCGGCTGAGTACGCCGGCACTGAGCGCCGCCACGCCCAGCGTGTCGGGCAACTCCACTACCGCTGTGCAGGAACGTCGTCGCAAGGCGCCTGCGGATGCCCCCAAGATGCCGCCTCCGCGCAAACAGCGGTTGAATGCCGCAGGGACCTCCAGTCGAGCAACGTTCCGGCGTGTCGATATCAGCAGCATGAGCACGCCTGACAAGCACGGTACGGGTACGTCGGCGTCGGCTGAAAATGACGTCCAGCTGCTGGACAATCGCGCGACGCTGGAAAAAATGGGCATCGAGCACCCATTGCTGAATCATTCCTGGCGCGATCCGATGCCCAGTGACGTGACCCCAACCAAGAATCCCCCCCCCCATTGCCCGGCGAGGTGAGCCTGCCAAGCCGAGCGCGGGTCAGGCAAGCGAGATTGCACATCAACATCCTGCGGCGCCCCAACTGACGTCTAGCCAGCAAGTAACCGTTGAGCGAGCGCGCACCCAGGTCCGCAGCGCATTGCAAGGGCCGCTGACAAAACTCCAGCAGGCGCTGGACAGAAATCTGGATCTGGAAGTCGCCCAGTTCCCGATCAAGAAAATCGACTGGACTCTGGTGCCGCTGTTGATGGCATCGGAAAACGCGCGCAATCCGGGCTTGAACTTGGTCGCATTGCATATGGACACTGCTGAAACCAGTTTCGATGACGATGACGAAGATGAACTCCCACCCATGGTGAACTCACACAATTTCGGCAAATTCATCGACGCTGCGCCGCCTGGCCGATACCGGGCCGTCGTCAATGATGTCCGTAAGCGGCTAGCCAACCCGTCTTGAGTTTGACCGAGGCGCTTGGGAGTATCGTGTCCACCTAACGAATAAGCGGACACGTGAACACTATCGAATCGGAAGCACTCCCGGAGCGTCGTCGTCGGCAACGCTACAGCGAGGAGTTCAAAGCGCAGGTGGTTGCTGCCTGCCAGGGAATCGGCGTATCGGTTGCGGCGGTCGCGCTGGAACACAGGCTCAACGCAAATCTGCTGCGGCGCTGGATCGATCAGGCGGAAGGTCGACTTCCCAAGAGACCGTTGGGCCGTCCACCGGCCACACCACCGTTACTGCCAGCCTTTGTGCCGTTGGCATTGGGAACGCCGAGTCCGCATTCGCCAGAGATCCGCATCGAGGTGCGCCGAGGAGATCAGTCGATCACGGTGAGCTGGCCGGTGTCCGAGGCAACCCAGTGCGCCGCCTGGCTGCGTGAGTGGCTGCGGTGATCCGTGTCGACGAGATCTGGCTGGCGGTCGATCCACTGGACATGCGCGCCGGTTTCGATACGGCCTTGGCGCGTGTGGTCAAGGTGTTCGGCGCCGCGCACCCACACCATGCCTATCTGTTCGCCAATCGGCGCGCCAACCGCATGAAGGTCCTGATTCACGACGGGATCGGCATCTGGCTGGCCGCGCGACGCCTGAACCAGGGGCAGTTCGCCTGGCCGCACCTCGGCAGCGAACCCAAGCAGCGTGCCTTGACGCACGAACAGCTGGCCGGCCTGGTGCTGGGCTTGCCGTGGCAGCGCATCGGCGAGGACGGCGTGATCCGTGTCGTCTAAGTCCCGCGGGACGTAAACAGTTGCGCTTCCGCCGTCTGCGGGGTTCTGGCAGACTGGCCCGCATGAACTTGCCTGCCGACCTCGACGCACTCAGCCCGGAACAGTTGCGCGCCCTGACAGCGCAACTGATAGCCGAAGTCGAGGCGAAGGACCAGACGATCAAGGAGAAGGAGCGGGAAGCCAGTGAGCGAGACCAAGAACTACGCTACCGGCAGACCCGTATCGATCAACTCACCCACGAGGTCTCGGTCCTCAAGCGCCAGCAGTTCGGCCGGCGCAGCGAACAGCTCAACAGTGAGCAGATGAACCTGCTCGACGAGGCCATCGAGGGCGACCTGGTTGCCATCGAGATGGAGCTCGAACAGCTTGAGCCGACACGAGTTGAACGGCAACGCGAGCAGCCGAAACGCGCACCGCTGCCGCCGCAACTGCCGCGCACCGAGATCCATCACGAACCGGATAGCACGACGTGCCAGTGCGGTTGCGAACGCATGCGCATCGGCGAGGACGTGAGCGAGAAGCTGGACTACACGCCGGGCGTGTTCACGGTGGAGCGGCATATCCGCGGCAAGTGGGTGTGCAAGGCGTGCGAGACGCTGATCCAGGCGCCGGTTCCGCCGCATGTGATCGACAAGGGCGTGCCCACTGCCGGGTTGCTCGCGCAAGTGCTGGTCGCCAAGTACGGCGACCACTTGCCCCTGTATCGCCAGGAACAGATCTTTGGTCGTGCGGGACTGGCCATTGCGAGATCCACGCTCGGTGCCTGGGTGGGCAGGTGTGGTGTGCAGTTGCAGCCGCTGGTCGATGCACTCCGCCAGGCCATCCTGCAACAGGGTGTGCTGCACGCGGACGAGACGCCCGTGCAGATGCTCAGCCCCGGCAAGGGCAAGACGCACCGGGCATACCTATGGGCGTATACGCCGACCCACTTCAGCAACCTGCGCGCAGTGGTCTACGACTTCGCCGAGAGCCGCGCCGGTGCGCACGCTCGCACGTTCCTGCAGGGCTGGCACGGCAAGCTGGTGTGCGATGACTACAGCGGGTACAAGGCCTCGTTCCAGCACGGCATCACCGAGATCGGATGCGCGGCCCATGCCCGACGCAAGTTCTTTGAATTACACGCCAACCACAGCAGCCAGGTTGCCGGGCAGGCCCTGCCGTTCTTTACCGCGCTCTACGACATCGAACGCGAGGCCGCGGCACTGAATGCCGACGAACGGCAGCGGCTTCGCCAGCGCCAGGCCAAACCGGTATGCGATGCCCTCCATGAATGGCTAGTGGCGCAGCGCAAACCCGTTGCGGAGGGTTCGGCGATTGCGAAGGCGCTGGACTACAGCCTGAAACGTTGGGAGGCACTCACGCGCTATCTCGATGACGGGAACGTGCCGATCGACAACAACTGGGTTCATGCCGCTAGCGGCATGAACCCAGTTATGCCGACTTCCGGATTATGCCGCGTCATGATTCCACGGGCCCAGCAGTTGGGCGGATCCCTGTTCCGCGTCGC
>NZ_QTPP01000067.1 GCF_003853415.1 Burkholderia sp. Bp9142
TTCCTGTCGGCGTTCCCGAGCGCCGCGCTCACGGGCCAGTCGTTCGTCGTCAGCCACGGCTGGTTCATGCAGTAACGGGCTCCGGCACGGGCGGCCGCGACGCGTGCCGCTCGTGCGGAGCCGCCGCCGGCCGGCAGAACGGCAAAAAAAACGCGCTCCGGGGAGCGCGTTTTTTGTTTCAGCAGGGCGGGCTGCCGCCCGCTGACGCCGACTTACTTCAGGACCGTTGCGACTGCATTGGCGACCGCGTCGAGGTTGCGCGTGTTCAGTGCTGCGACGCAGATCCGGCCGGTGCCGACTGCGTAGATGCCGAACTCTTCGCGCAGGCGATCGACTTGCGCCGAGGTCAGGCCCGAATACGAGAACATCCCGCGCTGCGCGTTGATGAAGCTGAAGTCGCGATCGACGCCGCTCGCCTTCAGGCGCTCGACGAGACCATTGCGCATCGCGCGGATGCGGTCGCGCATTTCGCCGAGTTCCTGCACCCACGCAGCGTGCAGTTCCGGCGACGCGAGCACGGCCGCGACGACTGCGCCGCCATGGGTCGGCGGGTTCGAGTAGTTCGTGCGGATCACGCGCTTCAGTTGCGACAGCACGCGCGTCGCTTCTTCCTTGCTCGACGTGATGATCGACAGCGCGCCGACACGCTCGCCGTACAGCGAGAACGACTTCGAGAACGACGACGACACGAATGCGTTCAGGTCGGCCGCGGCAAACAGGCGCACGGCAGCCGCATCGGCCTCGATGTTCTCGCCGAAGCCCTGGTAGGCCATGTCGAGGAACGGCACGAGGTTGCGCGCCTTGACGACGTCGACGACCTGCTGCCATTGCGCTTCGGTCAGGTCCACGCCGGTCGGGTTGTGGCAGCACGCGTGCAGCACGACGATCGTGCCTGCCGCATAGCCGTTCAGCGCCGACAGCATGCCGTCGAAGTTCACGCCGTTGGTGGCGGCGTCGTAGTACGGATAGGCGACGACTTCGAAGCCGGCCGCTTCGAACAGCGCGCGGTGGTTTTCCCAGCTCGGGTCGCTGATCGCGACCTTCGCGTTCGGGTTCACGGTGCGCAGGAAATCGGCGCCGATCTTCAATGCGCCCGTGCCGCCCAGTGCCTGCGCCGTGACCACACGGCCCGCGGCGATCAGCGGCGAATCGTTGCCGAGCAGCAGCTTCTGCACCGCTGCGTCGTAGGCGGCGATCCCGTCGATCGGCAGGTAGCCGCGCGGCAGGCCGGCGTCGACACGTGCCTTTTCCGCTTCGCGAACGGCGCGCAGCAGCGGAATCTTGCCTTCTTCGTTCGTGTACACACCGACGCCGAGGTTGACCTTGGTCGGACGCGTATCGGCGTTGAAGGCTTCGTTCAGGCCCAGGATCGGGTCGCGGGGAGCAAGCTGGACAGCGGAGAAGAGCGACATGATGATTCGGCAGTAGTGAAAAGAGGGTCAGGCTTTCATCCGGCGGGCGGGCGCAGCGGACCGCGCGCCAGCAGGCACGGCGCCGGAAAGCACAGGAGCCTGATATTGTAGCGAATTCACGCTTGTGGAGGCGGCGATTGCGCGGCGAATTGCGATTTCGGCCGGTTGCCGAGCGTCAGGAGCCGTCAGCGGTTCGCAACGCCGCGAAGCGCTAGAATAGTTTTTTTGCCCTCGCTCCGGCCGCACTCCATGTCCGAACATCACGCCGAAGTCGGCGACGCGCTCGACGAATCGAAATTCGTGACCTTCGAAGGGTCGCCGTTCCAGCTGTACCAACCGTATCCGCCCGCAGGCGACCAGCCGACCGCGATCGAGACGCTCGTCGAAGGTGTCGGCGACGGCCTCGCATTCCAGACGCTGCTCGGCGTGACCGGTTCGGGCAAGACCTTCACGATGGCCAACACGATTGCACGGCTCGGCCGCCCGGCAATCGTGTTCGCACCGAACAAGACGCTCGCGGCGCAGCTCTACGCGGAGTTCCGCGAGTTTTTCCCGCGCAATGCGGTCGAGTACTTCGTCTCGTACTACGACTATTACCAGCCGGAAGCTTACGTGCCGCAGCGCGACCTGTTCATCGAGAAGGACTCGTCGATCAACGAGCACATCGAGCAGATGCGGCTGTCGGCGACGAAGAGCCTGATGGAGCGCCGCGACGTGGTGATCGTCGCGACGGTGTCGGCGATCTACGGTATCGGCAACCCGTCCGAATACCACCAGATGATCCTGACGCTGCGCACCGGCGACAAGCTCGGCCAGCGCGACGTGATCGCGCGGCTGATCGCGATGCAGTACTCGCGCAACGAACAGGACTTCCAGCGCGGCACGTTCCGCGTGCGCGGCGACACGATCGACATCTTCCCGGCCGAGCACGCGGAGATGGCCGTGCGCGTCGAGCTGTTCGACGACGAGGTCGAGACGCTGCAGCTGTTCGACCCGCTGACCGGGCGCGTGCGGCAGAAGATTCCGCGCTTCACCGTGTATCCGTCGTCGCACTATGTGACGCCGCGCGACACCGTGATGCGTGCGGTCGAGACGATCAAGGACGAATTGCGCGAGCGCCTCGAGTTCTTCCACCGCGACGGCAAGCTCGTCGAGGCGCAGCGCCTCGAGCAGCGCACGCGCTTCGACCTCGAGATGCTGCAGGAGCTCGGCTTCTGCAAGGGCATCGAGAACTACTCGCGGCACTTCTCGGGCGCCGCGCCCGGCGAGCCGCCGCCGACGCTCGTCGACTACCTGCCGCCCGACGCGCTGATGCTGCTCGACGAATCGCACGTGCTGATCGGCCAGCTGAACGGCATGTACAACGGCGACCGCGCGCGCAAGGAAAACCTCGTCAACTACGGCTTCCGGCTGCCGTCGGCGCTTGACAACCGGCCGCTCAAGTTCCCGGAGTTCGAACGCAAGATGCGCCAGGTGGTGTTCGTGTCGGCGACGCCCGCGGACTACGAGCAGCGCGTGACGGGGCAGGTCGCCGAGCAGGTGGTGCGGCCGACCGGGCTCGTCGACCCGGAAATCGAAGTGCGCCCGGCAAGCTCGCAGGTCGACGACGTGCTGACCGAGATCAACGCGCGCGTGAACGCCGGCGAGCGGGTGCTGATCACCGTGCTGACGAAGCGGATGGCCGAGCAGCTTACCGAGTTCCTGGCCGACCACGGCGTCAAGGTGCGCTACCTGCACAGCGACATCGACACGGTGGAGCGGGTCGAGATCATCCGCGACCTGCGGCTCGGCACGTTCGACGTGCTGGTCGGGATCAACCTGTTGCGCGAAGGCCTCGACATTCCGGAAGTGGCGCTCGTCGCGATTCTGGACGCGGACAAGGAAGGCTTCCTGCGCGCGGAGCGCTCGCTGATCCAGACGATCGGCCGCGCGGCGCGCAACGTGAACGGCAAGGCCGTCCTCTACGCCGACACGATGACCGAATCGATGAAGCGCGCGATCGGCGAGACCGAGCGGCGCCGCGCGAAGCAGATCGCGCACAACGAGAAGATGGGCATCACGCCGCGCGGCGTCGTGAAGCGCATCAAGGACATCATCGACGGCGTCTACAACGCCGATGACGCGCGCGCCGAGCTGAAGGAAGCGCAGCAACGCGCGAAGTTCGAGGACATGTCGGAAAAGCAGATCGCGAAGGAAATCAAGCGGCTCGAAAAGCAGATGGCCGATTACGCGAAAAACCTCGAGTTCGAAAAGGCCGCGGCCACTCGCGATCAGCTGGCGCTGTTGCGCGAACGCGTATTCGGCGCGAACGTGGGCGACCACGTCAACGGCGGCCGGTAAATCTTTCCAAACGTCACTGAAGCCTCCCGGTAACGCCGTTGTAAGCCTTGTCAGATCAGGGGTTTACGCAGGATCTCGTTTGTTCCGGAGCCGGTTCGGTGCTAAACTCCGCATGTATTGAGAATAGTTCGCATTAACGTTCTTCATCGCGTTAGTGTTTTCGGTGAGCCGCCCAGGAGGGCGGTTCGCAGCATGTCAGACAAATAACAAGGAGTGTCCATGTTGGGTTCTTCGTTCATCCGCACGTCGGTTGCGGTAGCGGCGGCGCTTGCCGCGATGTCGGCCTCGGCGGCCGAATATCCGATCGGCAAGCAGCAGATCCAGGGCGGCATGGAAATCGGCGCGGTGTACCTGCAGCCGATCACGATGGATCCGGAAGGGATGATGCGCAAGGCGTCGGATTCCGACATCCACCTCGAGGCGGACATCCACGCGGTCAAGAACAACCCGACGGGTTTCGCGGAAGGCGACTGGATGCCGTACCTGCAGGTCACGTACAAGCTGACGAAGCAGGGCGACACCAAGTGGAAGGCCGAAGGCGACCTGATGGGCATGGTCGCGAGCGACGGCCCGCACTATGGCGACAACGTGAAGCTGGCCGGCCCCGGCAAGTACCACCTGACGATGACCGTCAAGCCGCCGATGCAGTCGGGTCACATGGCGTTCGGCCGTCACGTCGACAAGGAAACGGGCGTGGGCGCGTGGTTCAAGCCCGTCACCCTCGAATACGACTTCCCGTTCGCCGGCATCGGCAAGAAGGGCGGGTACTGATCGGTGGCATCACGGACGGCGCGCTTCGGCGCGCCGTCGGCGTAGAGAACCCAGAATGAAATTTCCCCAGAAAATCGTCGCCGCAGCCGCCGCGCTGTGGCTCGCCGGCGCGGCGCATGCCGCCGATCTGCCGACGTTCAAGCTCGAGATGACGGACGGCAAGCTGAATCCCGCCCGGATCGAAGTGCCGGCCGGCCAGCGCTTCAAGATCGAGATCAGGAATACCGGCAAGGGCGCCGCCGAATTCGAGAGCGTGCAGTTGCGCAAGGAGAAGGTGCTCGCACCGGGCGCCGATTCGTTCGTGGTTGTCGCCCCGCTGTCGCCGGGCGAGTACAAGTTTTTCGACGATTTCCACCAGCAGGCACAGGGCGTGATCGTCGCGAAGTAATGCGTTTTATCTGCGTGCGGGCGCGCGAGTACCTTGCTCCGCACGTCAGGAGGATTCAATGGGTCAGATCTTGTTCATCGTCTGGCGGGAGAGCGTCGAAGCGCTGCTCGTCGTCGGCATCCTCTATGCATGGCTGAAGAACGGCGACGACGACGCGCGCCGCGGCCTGCCCTTTCTGTGGACGGGCGTGGCAGTCGGCCTGCTGATGGCCATCGGTCTCGGCGCCGCGCTCGTCGGCTTCACCGAAGTGCTGTCCGGCGACGCACAGGACTATTTCCAGACCGCGATGGTGCTGATCGCGTGCGTGCTGATCGTGCAGATGGTGCTGTGGATGCGCCGGCACGGCCGCACGCTGAAGCGCGACATGGAGCAGTCGCTGCAGCAGAGCACGCGCGATTCGAACTGGTGGGGCGTTGCCGTGCTGGTCGCGCTCGCGATCGCCCGCGAAGGCAGCGAGACGGTGATCTTCCTGTACGGCCTCGGTTTCGGCCAGTCGGGGCATGTGGACGGCAGCCAGATGCTCGCGGTCGTGATCGGCCTCGGTCTCGCGTTCCTCACGTTCTATCTGCTGCAGCTCGGCGGCAAGTACTTCTCGTGGCGGCATTTCTTCCGTGTCACCGAAGTGATGCTGCTGTTCCTCGGTGCGGGCCTGTTCCAGACCGGCGTCGACAAGCTGATCGACAAGGAAATCCTGCCGCTCGGCATTTCGCAAGTGTGGGACACGTCAGGGATCCTCGATGATTCCGGCACGTTCGGTTCGCTCGTCGCGACGCTGACCGGCTATCGCGCACACCCGGCGCTGACCAACCTGGTCGCCTATGCGGCGTATTGGGCGGTGGTCTGGCTGCTGATGAAGCGCGCGAGCCGCCGTCCGGCCGTTCCTGCGGGTCGCGCGGCATGAGCGTTGTCGCCGCAGCCAAGCCGGGCTGGCTCGCGCAGGCCGGCCAGTGGATGCAGCGCCACGGCGCGGTGATCCGCGGCATCCAGTGGGTCGTCGTCGCCGTCTATGCGTTCCTGATCATCGTGCCGGCGGTGTTGCCGCTGCCGGACGATTCCGCGCACCTGTGGAACAACCTCACGCTGATCGCGCAGTTCGTGTTCTGGGGCATCTGGTGGCCGTTCGTGCTGCTGTCGATGGTGATGCTCGGCCGCGTCTGGTGCGGCGTGCTGTGCCCTGAAGGTGCGCTCACCGAATATGCGAGCCGGTTCGGCCGCGGCGGCGCGATTCCGCGCTGGATGCGGTGGGGCGGCTGGCCGTTCGTCGCATTCGGGCTCACGACGATCTACGGGCAGATGGTCAGCGTGTACCAGTACCCGCTGGCGGTGCTGTTCGTGCTCGGCGGCTCGACCGTCGGCGCGATCGTGATCGGCGTGCTGTACGGCCGCGAGAAGCGCGTGTGGTGCAAGTACCTGTGCCCGGTCAACGGCGTGTTCGGGTTGCTGTCGCGGCTCGCGCCGATGCGCTACAAGGTCGACGAGGATGCCTGGCGTCGCTCGTACAAGAACGGCGAGCACGGGCACCGCGTGATTCCGATCAATTGTGCGCCGCTCGTGCCGTTGCGCAACATGAAGGGCGCCGCCGCGTGCCACATGTGCGGCCGCTGCAGCGGGCATCGTGACGCGATCGCGCTGTCGTGGCGCTCGCCGTCCGACGAGGTCGTGAACCTCGGTGCGCAGCAGGCGAACCCGTGGGACACGGCGCTGATCCTGTACGGCCTGCTCGGCGTCGCGATCGGCGCGTTCCACTGGACCGTCAGCCCATGGTTCGTACAGATCAAGCAATGGCTCGCGGGCTGGCTGATCGATCGCGACATTACGTGGCCGCTCGAGACCAATGCACCGTGGTTCCTGCTCACGCATTACCCGGATCGCAATGACGTGTTCTCGTGGCTCGACGGCGGTCTGATCGTCAGCTACATCGTCGGTACGGGGCTCGTGTACGGCACCGCGCTGCTCGTGCTGCTGGCCGGCGCGACGCTGATGCTCGGCCGTTTCGACCGCGTGCGTCTCCATCATCTCGCGCAGGCGCTGATCCCGATCGCGGGGGCGGGCGTGTTCCTCGGGCTGTCGGCGACGACGCTGTCGCTGCTGCGGGCCGAGCACGTGCCGCTCGGCTGGGCAACCGACGTGCGCATCGCGATTCTGGTCTGCGCGAACGCGTGGAGCGCCTGGCTTGCATGGAAGGTGACGGGGCGCTATGCGCCGTGGCCGCGCCGACTCGCAGCATTCGCGTGGTTCGCGGCCGGCCTGGCCGTCGTCGACAGCGCGTGGTGGTTGATGTTCTGGGGTTTCTGAGGCGGGATCGACGGCCTTGCGGCCACGTTCCGGAGTGAGCCGGCGAAAGTGTTCCGCCGCCGGCCCCGGAGCGCGCTGAAGCAGCAGCGCCGATAGCCGCGATGCCTTTTCCATTGCATCCGGACGCCCAAACAAAAAAGCGACACGTCCTTCGACGTGTCGCTTTTTTTCTTCCTTGTGCGAGAACCAAAAAAAGTGGCTTGGCTTGCTGCAACGGCTGCTTGAGTGTGTTTGCACGAAGGGGTCTAGATCTCGCGTGCAAGCCGTTACGCTGGCTACTGCCCAACACCTCTCAGGGAGGTGGTCCCCACAATACGCTGTCGCTACTTCGTCAGGATCAGTTTGCCGAGCCGCGTGGCACGCAACTGATATGTCTCTCCGTTATGCGCGATGCTGATATGGCTATGACCTTGCAGCAGCGCATCGCTGTTGAGGGTCCGTGTGCCGGCATCGCGGCTTCCGGCGGGCTTCGCCGGCGTCGTGACCGCTGCCGTCTTCTGACGGTTGCCGCTTGCAGTGCCGGTCGTGCGGCGCAAGGTCAGCGTGGTCGGGCGCGTGGTGTCGGTCATTCGGTTGATCGGTGACTGTCGATACGATGGAATGATTCTAAATGATAACTATTCCCATTTACAAAAACTCTTTATCGATCGATATGACAAATCCGATAGCTTGAATCAAAGAGGCGGCCGAAGGCCGCCGCCGACGTCAGTGAAGCGGGTCCGGATCCTTGCGCCCTTGTGCGTATTCGCGGATCAGGCGCACCGTGTCGATGTCCGACGTGCGATACGCTTCCTTGACGATGCCGTGCGTCTGACGCGCTTCCTCACTGTCGTCCGTGACAGTCAGCGTCGTGCGATATTCGAAGCGCAGGAACAGCTCGTGGTCGTCGCGCTCCTCGATCGTCATCGTCAGCGAGCCGCCGATTTCACCGCCGGCCGCGCGGATGTCGTAGCGCACTTGCTGGTTCGGCGTGAACGTCACGTGGTCGCGCACGGTCGCATGCCCGTAGTGCAGCTCGCGTTCGAGCGTCGTATCCGTCCGTTCGTGGATGACGCAGCTGTCGAGGCCGATCACGAACAGCTGCGGCTGTTCGGCGCGCAGCACCAGGCCTTCCCAGAGCTGGTCGCGGGTGAGGGCCGGCACGGCCGGATCGTCGGAGTTGATCTGGATCAGATGTTCGAAGTTCAAGGGGACGGGTTCCTTCTGGTGGCGGGCAGCCACATGGTTCAAGAAGTCATTGTGACGCAAAACGAGCGGTTTCGCGGCACCTGCGGCCCCCATCGCACGTCACGCTTCGATGCGGCCCATGCGGCCGGTCTGGTAGTCGACGACGGCCTGCCGGATCTCTTCCTCGGTATTCATCACGAACGGGCCATAGCGGACGATCGGCTCGTTGAGCGGCACGCCGCCGATCAGCAGCAGCTCAAGCGGCGTATCGCCCGCTTCGAACGTCACCGCGTCGCCATCGTCACCGTAGACGACCATGTGCCGTGCGTCGACAAGCTGCCGTTCGGGCCCGTAGCGGCCCGCTCCGTCGAGCGGGTAGGCGAACACACGATAACCTGCCGGCACCGGCTGCGTGACCGTTGCGCCCGGTTGCAGCGTGAAATGCTGGTAGAGGATCGGCGTGCGCGTCTCGATCGCCGCGCGCACGCCGAACGCTTCGCCGGCGATCACGCGGACCTGCACACGGCCGTCCGGCGATGTCGCGCTCGGGATCCGGCCGGCCGGGATTTCCTGGTAGCGCGGTGCGATCAGCTTGTCGCGCCGCGGCAGGTTGACCCACAGCTGGAAGCCGTGCGAGCGTCCGCCTGCCTGCGCGAACCCGGGGTCGGGCATTTCGCTGTGCACCACGCCCGCGCCGGCCGTCATCCACTGCACGTCGCCGGGCCCGAGCGCGCCGGCGTGGCCGGTCGAATCGCGATGGCGAAAGCGCCCGTCGAGCACGTAGGTGACCGTCTCGAAGCCACGATGCGGATGGTCGGGTGCGCCCTTGGCTTCGCCAGGGGCGTAGTCGACGGGGCCCATTTCATCGAGCAGCAGGAACGGATCGAAATCCATCAGCAGCCGGGTCGGGAACGGGCGGTGAACCACGAAGCCGCCGCCTTCGGTCGTGCGAAGTGCGGGGTACGTGCGGTCAAGCGAGCGAGCGGTCGTCATGGAAAAGCCCTCGATGTCATCGGAATAGCGTTATTTTTGAAACATAGCGCTATTATATTGGGCGTTTTACGGTCCGATTTGCGGCGGTTCGCAATGGATTGTTCTGAAATTGGAACGATGACATGAACATCGATGCACACAACCTGAACGACCTCATGTACTTTTCACAGGTCGTCGAACACGGTGGTTTCTCGGCTGCGGAACGCGTGCTGGGTATCTCGAAATCGCGCCTGTCCCGGCGGCTGACCGAACTCGAGGCCGCGCTGGGCGTGCGCCTGCTGCAGCGTTCGACGCGCAAGCTCGCGCTGACCGAGGCGGGGGAACTCTTCTACCAGCATTGCCAGGCGATGCTCGCCGAAGCCCAGGCCGCGATGAACGCCGTGCAGCAGCTGCGCTCGTCGCCGCGCGGCTCGGTGCGCGTGAGCGTCCCCGTCACGCTGTCGCAGACCATGCTGTCGCGCATCCTCCCCGAATTTCTGCACCGCTATCCCGAGGTGAAGGTACACATCCGTGTGACGAATCGCGTGATCGACCTGTTCGAGGATTCGATCGACGTCGCGTTGCGCGTGCGCTCCGAGCCGCCGCAGAACGCGAACATCGTCGTGCGGCCACTGTGGCGGACCGAGCAGATGCTGGTCGGCGCGCCGAGCCTGCTGAGCCAGAATGCGCCGCCGCTCGTGCCGGACGATCTGGCGCACTTCGAGACGCTCGATACGCCGAGCGTCGACGGACGGCACGTGTTCAACCTGATCGCGCCGGATGGCACCCGTCACTTGCACGAGCACGATCCGAGGCTCGTGACGGCCGACCTGATGACGATCCGTGAGGCCGTGCTCGACGGCCTCGGCATCGCGGCGCTGCCCGAGATGATGTACGGCAATGCATTGCGCGCGGGACAGTTGTCGCCGGTGATGCCGGGCTGGACGCTGCCGGTGCCGCAACTCTACGCGGTGTTCGTGTCGCGGCAGGGGATGCCGCCCGCGGTCCGCGCGTTTGTCGACTACCTGGTCGAGAAGCTCGACCACGGCGATTACAAGCAGCCGAGCTGCCCCGAGCGCGGGAAGAAGGAAGCCGCGGCGGCTGATGCTTCGGCCACCTGAACGCAAGATGCGCGTCGTGGCAAATTTGTTTTGTCATTGAAGCGCCGCCTGCAATCGCAAGTTTCAATCGCCGGGGCCTTGAATGCGCAAGCGCGCAGGCCTATATTGAAATCCCATTTCGCGAAGGAAGTTGTGAGCGGAATCAGGTGGCCGCATATATTGCGAGCCAGATAGGGCAGAACGCGCAGTCCGTGCAGACCACGGTAGCCGCATTTGCGTTGCTCGAGGCGCAACCGATACCGCCGAAGAGCCCGCCGCCCGAAGGCGCCCGCGTGCGCATGAAAAAAGGCCTTCATCTGGCGATGAAGGCCTTTTACTTTGTGCGTGGCCGGCGAGGTGCGGCCGGCAAGGGCGAACGGCGACGCGAAAAAATGCGCGTGCGTTACTTCGCCTTCGCGGTCGGCTCCGTCACGAAGCCGAGTTTCGTCAGGCCGCCGGCCTGCGCATCGGACATGACTTCGGCCACACGCTCATAGGCAACCTTGCGATCGGCGCGCAGATGCAACTCCGGTTGCGGCTGATGCTGTGCCGCTTCCGCGATGTGCGCCTGCAACTGCTCGCGCGTGACCGTCTGGTCGTTCCACAGGATCGTGCCGTTGCCCTGGATCGCGACGTCGACCGTCTGCGGCTTCTCGTCGACGGGCTGGCTGCTTGCGTGCGGCAGGTCGATCTTCACCGCGTGCTGCATTGCCGGGATCGTCACGAGGAAAATGATCAGGAGTACGAGCATGACGTCGACGAGCGGCGTCATGTTGATCTCGCTCATCACGCCATCGTCGTCGTCATCGCTGAAGCCGGTGTTCATTGCCATGGTTCACCCCGTCTCAGCTGGCGCGCGTCGCGAGACGCAGGCCGTCGCGGGGCGACGACGACGCGAGGCGCGCGCCCGTCACGAAATACGCGTGCAGGCCGTGCGCGAAGCGGCGCAGCTTGCTGACGACGCCCTTGTTCGCGCGGGTCAGTGCGTTGTAGCCGAGCACCGCGGGAATGGCGACGAACAGGCCGAAGGCCGTCATGATCAGCGATTCGCCGACGGGGCCCGCGACCTGGTCGATCGACGTCTGGCCGGTTGCGCCGATCGCGAGCAGTGCGTGATAGATGCCCCACACCGTGCCGAACAGGCCCACGAACGGCGCCGTGCTGCCGATCGACGCGAGAATCGCCAGGCCGGCCTGCATGCGCGAGATGCCTTCGTCCATCGTGTCCTTCAGGCAGCGCGTGACCCAGTCCGACACGTCCATGCGGTCGTGCAGGTGCGGCTGCGTCTGATGGTGGTGATCGGCGGCTTCCTTGCCCGACAGCGCGAGCGCGAGGAACGGGTTGTCGCTCGGCGTCGATGCGGCGAGACCGAGCTTCTTGACGCCGTCGTCGAAGTCGTCCGAATGCCAGAATGCCTGTTCCGCGTTTTTCGTGAGGCGGTTCAGGCGAATCACGTTCCAGCCCTTGACGATGATCACGATCCACGACAGGACCGACATCACGAGCAGCGTGATCGCGATGGCGCGCGTGACGAAATCACCTTGCGCCCAGACGTGCGCGATACCGTAGCTTTGCATTTTTGTTTCCTTTGAATCTTCCGGATGAGGCAGGTTAGTCGGTGAGCCCGAAGTTGTAGGGTTGCGTGCGGGCGGCGCGGATCGCCTGGCCGTTCTCGATATACGGACGGCAGGTCGTCGAGCGCATTGCGTCGAGTGCGGCGTCGTCGAGGCGCGGATAACCGCTGCTCTTCTGCAGCTCGACGCTTTCGATCTTGCCGGTCACGCCGACGACGAAGTGAACATAGGCGGTGCCCGATTCGCCGCGGCGACGCGACATCGACGGGTAGTCGGGTTTCACGAAATTGCATTGGAGCGCCGGCACGTTCTTTGGCGCGCTGACCTGCATCGTGTCGCGAGCCGGGCCGGGCGTGGCGGCTGGCGCTGCAGGTGCGGGCGCGGCAGGAGCCGGCGTCGGATCGGCAGCCGGCGCGGGCGTCGGTGACGGGGCAGGCGATTGTGCAACGGGCTGAGGCGTCGGCTTCGCCGCCTTCTGCACCGGCTTCGGCTCGACCTTCGGTTTGACGCGCGGGGCGGGCTTCGGCGGCGCGGGCTGCGGGATCGATTCGGCTGCGACCTGCTGGGCGATCGGCGCAGGTGTAATGAGTTGCGCGGTGATCGACTGGACCTCGACCGATTTCGGCGGCGGAGCGTTGCGATGGAGCCACGCGGCCGTCAACATGATCGCGTGTGCGGCAAGCACACCGACCGCGACGGTGATGACCCGGGGATTCATTCGTGGAGCAGCCGACAGGACGCCGGCAGGAGCGGATTGCGAAGCCTGCATGTTAGCTTGAAAGAACGACGTCGCACCCGGGGCGCGGCGGGTGGATCGGTACTACTTGCGGAAGATCAGCAGCGAGATGCACACGGTGGTCACAAATCCGATCAGCAATTCCATGACAGGCTCCTTGGCAGGTAAGCCGCTGGCTCGCGCGGAAGATGGCTTGCTGACGGTCAGACATCAAATGCGGCCGGGGCCGCATGCGTATGCTCGGCGCCGCTCAGGCGGCCTTGCGGTCGTAGAACGTCACCGGGATCGGATGAGCGTGGTGCTCGACACCGCACCGGCTCGCGCAGACGCCTTGCTCGGCCATGAGGTCGCGTACGGACTCCTCGCACTTGCCGCAGCACGTGGCCACGCCGAGCTCGAACTGGAGTTCATCGAAAGAACTCACGCCCTCGGCGAGGGACGCGCGAATCTTGCGATCGGAAACAGACTTGCACACGCAGACGATCATGATGAGTTGCGATAGCTAACGTTAATGCGAATTATTATCATTAAATTTGCGGACGTTGACAAGCCTGGGTTCGGCTTTTTTTAAGGTCATCGGACCCTTGAAACGGCGGGGCGGACGGAGAGGGCGCGCCGGCGGTGTGCCGGCGCGGGTCAGGCGGTCGCGCAGGCGCGCGCGTTCGGCGAGGAAATGGTGACGGATTCGACCGGCGCGTCGAGGCCGAGCAGCGTCGACGCGAGTGCGCGCAGTTGCAGGCCGTCGCTCGTCGAGCAGAAGCGCGGCGGCGCGGCACGCGTGCCGGCCGGCGCGCGCAGGCCGCGTTCGTCGAGCACCCGCGCGAGCTGGCGGGCGATGGCATCGCTCGTGTCGACGATCGTCAGGCGGTCGCCGACAAGGTCACGAATCGTTTCCGTGAAGAACGGGTAGTGCGTGCAGCCGAGCACCAGCGTGTCGGCGCCGTCGTCGAGCATCGGTTGCAGGTAACGCTCGAGCAACGCGCGCAAGGCGGGCGAGTTCGTGTCGCCGCGTTCGATCGCTTCGACGAGCCCGTGGCCCGGTTGGCAGATGAAGCGGCGGCCGGCGCCGTAGCGGTCGAGCAGCGCCTGGAAGCGCGGGCTGTTCAGCGTCGATTGCGTCGCGAGGACGCCCGCGACGCCGGTCGTGGACAGCGCGGCGGCCGGTTTGATGCCCGGCTCGACACCGACGAGCGGTATCGACAGGCGTTCGCGGATGACCGCGATCGCCCGTGCCGTGGCGGTGTTGCACGCGATGACGAGCGCTTTCGCCCCTTCGCGGGCGAGCCACTCGCCGATGGCCAGCGTGCGCTCTGTAATGAACGCCTCGTCGCGCGGACCATACGGCGCGTGGTGCGAATCGGCGACGTAGACGAACGACTCGCCGGGCAGGTGCGCGCGCGCAGCGCGCAGCACCGACAGGCCGCCGAGCCCCGAATCGAAGATCCCGACGGGGGCGGCGGGGTGGACCCCGGAAGCGGCCGGTTGGTGCGTCATCGTCATGCGGACGGCGAGGTGGCGATCGTGGCAGCGGTGGTGATTACTCGGGCGAACCCATCATCGTTTGCTGGTAGTTCTGCAGGCCGACCTTGCCGATCAGGTCAATCTGCGTTTCCAGCCAGTCGATGTGCTCTTCGGTGTCGTCGAGGATCTTTTCGAAGATCTCGCGCGACACGTAGTCACGCACCGATTCGCAGTAAGCGATCGCTTCCTTGCACGTGGACTGCGAGATCTGCTCGAGCTTCAGGTCGCACTTCAGGATCTCTTCGGTCTCCTCGCCGACGAGCAGCTTGTGCAGATCCTGCAGGTTCGGCAGGCCGTCGAGCATGAACACGCGTTCGATCAGCCAGTCGGCGTGCTTCATTTCGCCGATCGATTCGTCGTATTCGTGCTTGCCGAGCTTGTCGAGGCCCCAGTGCTTGTACATGCGCGCATGCAGGAAGTACTGGTTGATCGCCGTGAGTTCATTCTTCAGTTGGGCGTTCAGGTATTCGATGACTTTCTTGTCGCCTTGCATGGCTGTTCCTTGTTCAGTGGGGCTTCAGAAACCGAACGATAATCGCTCGAACGAGAAAAGCCAAGCCTCGAAGCCTTGCCGGACCTGCCTTTTGCGTGTAATGAGAATCAGCCTCGAACAACCGGCCGCGCGCAATAATGAGAATGAGAAGTAAAAAGGCCGGACTCCCGTCCGGCCTTGCGTTCGATCGCGCTTAAGCCGCTGCGACCGGGATCTTGCCGATCTTCGCCTGCCATTCCTTCGGGCCGGTCTGGTGCACCGACGTGCCCGACGAATCGACAGCAACTGTTACAGGCATGTCCTGCACGTCGAACTCGTAGATTGCTTCCATGCCGAGGTCTTCGAATGCGAGCACCTTCGCGCCGCGGATCGCCTTCGACACGAGGTAGGCCGCACCGCCGACCGCCATCAGGTACGCCGCCTTGTGCTTCTTGATCGCGTCGATCGCGACCGGGCCGCGTTCTGCCTTGCCGACCATCGAGATCAAACCCGTCTGGGCGAGCATCGTCTCGGTGAACTTGTCCATCCGCGTGGCCGTCGTCGGGCCTGCCGGGCCGACCACTTCGTCGCGCACCGGATCGACCGGGCCGACGTAGTAGATCACGCGGTTCGTGAAGTCGACCGGCAGCTTCTCGCCCTTCGCGAGCATGTCGGCAATGCGCTTGTGCGCGGCGTCGCGGCCCGTGAGCATCTTGCCCGACAGCAGCAGCGTCTGGCCCGGCGTCCAGCTCGCGACTTCTTCCGGCGTCAGCGTGTTCAGGTCGACGCGCTTGCTGGTTTCCGTGTTCGGTTCCCACTGGACCTTCGGCCAGGCGTCGAGCGACGGCGCTTCAAGCTTGGCCGGGCCCGAGCCGTCGAGCACGAAGTGCGCGTGGCGGGTTGCCGCGCAGTTCGGGATCAGCGCGACCGGCTTCGACGCCGCGTGCGTCGGAGCGGTCATGATCTTCACGTCGAGCACGGTCGCGAGGCCGCCGAGGCCCTGTGCGCCGATGCCGAGCGCGTTGACCTTCTCGTGCAGCTCGACCCGCAGTTCCTCGACCCAGTCCTTCGGGCCGCGCGCGATGATTTCCTGGATGTCGATCGGCTCCATCAGCGATTCCTTCGCCATCAGCATCGCCTTTTCGGCGGTGCCGCCGATGCCGATCCCGAGCATGCCCGGCGGGCACCAGCCCGCGCCCATCGTCGGGACCGTCTTCAGCACCCAGTCGACGATCGAGTCGGACGGGTTCAGCATCACGAACTTCGACTTGTTCTCCGAGCCGCCGCCCTTCGCCGCGACCTGCACGTCGACCTTGTCGCCCGGCACGATCTCGTAGTGGATCACGGCCGGCGTGTTGTCCTTCGTGTTCTTGCGAGCGCCTTCCGGCGGGTTGACGATGGATGCGCGCAGCACGTTGTCCGGGTGCGTGTAACCGCGGCGCACGCCTTCGTTGATCATGTCGGTGAGACCCATCGTCGCGCCGTCCCAGCGCACGTCCATGCCGACCTTCACGAAGATCGTGACGATGCCGGTGTCCTGGCAGATCGGGCGGCGGCCTTCCGCGCACATGCGGCTGTTCGTGAGGATCTGCGCGATCGCGTCCTTCGCGGCCGGGCTCTCTTCCAGCTCGTACGCACGGCCGAGGGCCTGGATGTAGTCGAGCGGGTGGTAGTAGCTGATGTACTGCAGCGAATCCGCGATGCTCTGGATCAGGTCTTCCTGTTTGATGACGGTCATGGCTGAGACTCTGTGGGACTGTGGGGAATGCGTTTATGCGTTGACGGCTGCTTTGGCCGGCTTGCTGGACTCGTTCGCTGCAGGCGCGTGCGTCTCGTGGAAATGGGCCGGGTGCGTGTGGGTCGTCAGGCGGTCGACCCACGCCATCACGAGCGCCGACACGAGGAACGACACGTGGATGATCACCTGCCACATGATCGCGTGCGTCGTGTGCTGGTCCGGGTTGATGAAGGTCTTCAGCAGGTGGATCGACGAAATGCTGATCAGCGCCATCGACAGCTTGACTTTCAGCACGCCCGCGTTCACATGGTCGAGCCACTCGGGCTCGTCGGGGTGGCCCTCGATGCCGAGGCGCGAAACGAACGTTTCGTAGCCGCCGACGATCACCATGATCAGCAGGTTCGAGATCATCACCACGTCGATCAGGCCGAGCACGGCGAGCATCACGCTGATCTCGTCGAGGCTGGTCGCGTGCGACAGCAGGTGCCAGACTTCCTTCAGGAACAGGAATACATAGACGGCCTGCGCGACGATCAGGCCCAGATAAAGCGGAACCTGGAGCCAGCGGCTCATGAAGATCAGCGCGGGCAGGGGGCGCAGCGGACGACGGGTGGAGCCGGGCGAATGCGGGGCAGACATGATGGAGGGTTGGGCGCTGTGCGCAGGTATCGAGGGTAATCTTGAAAAAGGCGCGCTATTGTAACGCGTCGGCCGGCGCGACTGCAGCGACGCGCCGGGGTTGCCGGGGACGGATCAGGATGCGGCGGCCGGCACGCGCTTCACGCGCAGGCTCGCGAGCACGATGCCGGTGACGACGCACGCGAGTGCAATGCCGTGCGCGAGCGTCGGACGTTCGCCGAGGAATGCGATGCCGTACGCGGCTGCCGCGACCGGCAGCACGGCGCTGAACACGCCGGCGAGGCTGCCCGGCACGTGCCGGATGCCCTTCATCCACAGCCAGAACGAGAAGATGCTGGCCGACAGCCCGTACCAGACGACGAGCGCCCACGTACTGGCCGGCACGCTCGCGTAATCGAAATGCCACAGCGCCGTCGCGCCGAGCGGCAGCATCAGGAACAGGCCGAACAGGTGCGTGTATGCGCAGATGTCGATCGGCGCGAGCGTCTGCGTGAGCCGGCGCGACAGGATCACGTAGATCGATTCGCAGCAGACGGCGCCGAGGATCAGCAGGTTGCCGGTCAGCGAGCCGGACGACGTGCCGCCGGCGCCGTGCGCGGACGCGCTGCCCGCGTTCCCATTGGCGAGATTGATCGTCACGACGCCGGCGATCGCGAGCGCGATCGATATGAGCGCACGGCCGTTCGGTTTTTCACGCAGGATCAGCCACGCGAACAGCGCGACGATGGCCGGGATCGTGCTGGTGATCACGCCGGCCGCGACCGCGCTCGTGCGCTGCACGCCGTTGAGCATCAGCAGCGTAAACATGAAGGTGCCGAAGAACGCCTGCAGGAACAGGTTCAGCCATTCCGCGCGCCGGACCGCGCGCATCTTCACCGGGCTGAACAGCGGCCACAGCACGGCGATCGCGATCACGAAGCGCAGCGTGGCAAGGATGGCGACCGGGACGAAGACGACGATGGATTTACCGATACCGACGTTGCTGCCGACAAACAGCATCGACAGAATGAGGAAGAGGGCGTAGCGATTCAAGCTGGAGTCCGGAAGGCGAGTTCAGTTAGGATTGTAGGGTCGCGCTCGTTACAGCGTAAAGCTGGGAGCGGCGCCGCCCGGCGGGCGAAAACGGCCGTAGCGCGTAAGTGACGGGTAAGTTGGAGCGCTTATTGTGAAAGCTGCCGGGTCGCCTGGTCACCATCGTGTGACGTGGTGCGGTGCAGCATCGCGCGGCAGCCTTCGGGCCGGCGCGGGTGATGGGTAGGAGACAGCGGCGCGCATGCGCCGGCCAAGACGCGCGGCGCGCACGATCGCGCCGCCATGCAGAGGATTCATGTTCACCAAGGGGTAGTCGATGTCTGCGATTGAATCGGTTCTTCACGAAACCCGTCAGTTTGCGCCGCCCGAGGCGCTCGAGAAGGCGGCGGCCATTTCCGGCATGCCGGCCTACCAGGCGCTGGCCGCCGAGGCCGAGCAGGATTACGAAGGCTTCTGGGCGCGTCTCGCG
>NZ_QTPP01000068.1 GCF_003853415.1 Burkholderia sp. Bp9142
GCTCCTGCCGCATTCCAGGAGTTGGTTTAAAGGGACTTTGCTAGAAGCCCATTGGCCCTATTGAAGGGGGCAGGTCACTTCCAATATAGACGCCTAGCCGTGAACGAACAATCTCGACTACGAAAATTTCAGCGAATCGCTTTTTTGCGAATCTCCGCGTGCTGAGGAACTCAGATTCTCGCTATGAGCGAAGCCGTGGACGAATGGGGGCAACAGGAAGTGCTTGATAGCGCGCGCTGTAGGAGTTGATCTAGAAAACACCTGGGACATCGGATCGGACCTGATGTTTCGAGCAGCATCGCAATGGCGCCCAAAACCGGCGCAAGCCTATCCTGCCATCACTTTTGCAATATCGTTTTTCCGTTGCTTAGCTGGACGCTTTCCGTGAGGTCTGCCCGTCGAGTCTGCGACGTCGTCCATGCGATTCCGTTAGCCACCTGCAGAAAGTCTGCTTGAGTCTCCGGTCTGTGCAGACTGCTCGTCGAGTTAGCTTCGTGAGGTCGGCGCTGCGAGTTCGTTCCCTTTCGCGCTAGAGTTCGTGAGCTCCGGGTCAAGAATCTGAGAGGGCGCTACCTCGCGTCGCTTCGATCGGTAGCCACAGTCCGACTGGTTGCAGCCAGACGTCAGCTCGCTCCAACGGCACGGTTTGCGATGTGTGGGTAAGTAATCTGTATCGGTGCGCCATGACGTCTGCGAGCGCGAACGCTGGCGTTTGTCGGCTTTGTCCGTCGAGGTCGCATGTTCGGCGACCGTAGTTCGTGGCTTTCAGTGGCCGAGGTTTGCCGATCGCCATGCAGTAGTTTGCAGAGTCGCCCGTTCCGTTCCGCGCGCCTCGGTCTTCGAAGTTGTTTGCTTGCAAACGTCGACAGAAATATTTTTTTATTCCGTCTACTTCCGACGTCTTCCGAGCGCTTCCGAACGTCCTATTTGCGTGTCGGGCAGGGTATTGACGAGCCTTTTATTGATTCGCATGATGACCTCGAAGGCGACGTATGGGAGCGAATCGTGCGGGGTGCAAAGAGCTATACGCGGGCGGAGTGGGACGAATTTTTCCGTGCGCTGGAAGCATTGCCCGAGAAACCCCGGAACGAGCAACGCGTTACGGTCAGCGACGCGATGAAAGAGAAGCGCGCGCAGATCGCTGCGACGCAGGCGAAGGGCTATACGCTCGAAGAGATCGTCCAGGAGGCCGAGCGTAAAGGGATCGACGTCAGCATTGGCGCGGTCAAATATGCGCTGTATCGTCCTATGCCTGCCGATGCGAGCTTCGAGGTAACCGATACACGGGGCAAGAGTAGAGGACAACCGCTGTCGGGACGAAAGAAAGCCGAAAAGCGAGCAGGCAATGCGCGTGACGACGCACGACAACAAGGGGAAAGGGGCGTAAATCAGCCGGGATCGATGCAGATTCAGGACGCGTTCTCGTTTGAGATCAGACCTGATATCGAAAACCTGTAGGAGGTTGCGCGTGGATACGACCCAACCCATATATCTGGTCGGAGGCAGCAAGGGCGGCGTTGGCAAAAGCATGGTCACTCTCGCTCTCGCGGACTACCTGCAGCGGCGCGACGCCCACGCCGTTCTGGTCGAAACGGACACGTCCAATCCTGACGTCATGAAAGCGCTTCGGGATGAGATGAAATGCGCAGCGTATGACCTCGACGATGCGGATGGCTGGATCGGATTCGTCAATTTTTGCGACACACACAGAGGCGATTCGCCGCCAACAGCCTTCACGGCCGCGTGGCACAGCTCGCCGACCGGGCACCGGCGTTCGGGCCGCGTCTCTGGCGCTTCGCCCGTGAGCAGTTTGCGCGCGGGCGTGGCATCTTGTGGACGTCGCAGGTTCGTGGCCTTGAGCGCTTGATCGCAACCTCGAGTTTTGCCCTTTGCACCCCGACAGGATCCGGCAAGACGCTCGTCGCAAACCTTGCGCTGGTGAAGGAGCTTCTGCTGGTTGAGCCGGACCTGGGTGCTGCACCACTCGCCCTCTACCTCGTACCTTCCCGCGCACTAGCCAGTGAAGTGGAAGCGAAGCTTACGAGCGAGCTGGGCGGCGACCTCGTCGTGACCGGCCTCTACGGTGGTGCAGACTGGGGCATAACCGATTACTGGTTGACGGCAGATCGTCCTGTTGTACTGATTGCGACAGTCGAAAAAGCCGAAGCCCTTATGCGCTATGTGGGCCACCTTCTTGTAACCCGCCTCAGGCTGCTGATTGTCGACGAAGCCCATCAGGTCGTGAGTGAGGGCGATGTCAGGGCTGCCGAGGCGCTCGCTGCCCACAGCAGCCGCTCAATGCGGCTTGAGGCGATGGTCTCGCGCTTGCTTGCCGTCAAACCACAGATGGCACGCATTGCACTGACGGCCGTAGCGGGCGGCGCAGCCGGACCGGTCGCGGAATGGATTGAAGGTGTTCCAGATGCCGCTCCTGTCGGGTTAGGCTATAGAAGCAGCCGGCAACTCATCGGTGCGTTGCGTGTTGATCCGCGACATCCTCCTCAGGCACTGCTCGACATCATGAATGGCCAGATGCTGTATGTCCGGGGGCGTGATGCCCCGGTATATCTGCCATTGCGGATTCCTGTGATGCCGCAACCGTCGGCGGTCATCCGCAACAGCCTTGCGCACTTTACCCAGCTCTACGTGTTGTGGACCGCACTGCACTTGCTTGAGGGCGGGCGTCGCGTCTTGATATCGGTCGCGCAGTCGCCGGAGCTGCTGATGAAGCGGTACGCAGAGGCATTCGCGTTGCCGGGATGGAATGCCGTCCAGCCATTTGTTGTCCCGGAAGCACCGGATGACCGTGCGCTCTTCGAGGAGGCCCGCGCCGTCTGCAGGGATTTCTGTGGTCAAGACTCATTTGAATTGCGGTTGCTGGAACGGGGCGTTGCGACAAGTCATGGACAGATGCCTCAAAGGCTACGCCGCCTGATGACGGACCTTATCGATCGCCGGATTTGCCCCATTACGCTCGCAACAGCAACACTCACGGAAGGGGTGAATCTGCCTTTCGACATGATTTTCGTTACCAGCCTTGAACGCAGAAGTTTCGACGCGGTGACAGGGCAGCCAATCGTCATGCCGATGTCCACGGCGGAATTTCGCAACCTTGCTGGTCGGGCGGGGCGCCCCGGCGCAGCGGAGTCAATCGAAGGTATGACGCTCGTGGCGGTACCGGAATCGGTGTCAACGACGGCGCCAGCTCAGCGGAACGAACAACTGCGTCAAGTCCTACGCAGCGCGGGCCACTACGACGACTTACTTCGTCGACTGCAGGCCGAGGAAGCCGCTGCCGAAGTGCGTAGTCCCTTGGTCGTACTACTGCGTTCCATCTGGCAAAAGGCTGCGGAGCTGTTGGGATTGCAGACCGAAGAACAGTTTCACGCATGGCTGGAGGCTACCTTGCCCGAAGCGGCCGGAGTAAATCTTGGCGTTGGATCACGAGTGCCTGCGGACCTGTTAGGTGATAGTCTCGATGAACTGGACAGTTTCCTTCTGTCTGCGACAGAGGAGCTAGCGCGTGTCGAGGCAGTTCCCGCAGATGGCGCGCGTACAGAAGCCTTTCTCGCGAACCTTTGGCAGCGTACCTTTGCGCGGGTTGTCGCTGCCAACGAAGCGTGGCTTGAGCGTAGCTTCATCAAGCGTGGACGCGCGTTTGTGGAGAGGCTCTATCCCGACGCCCAGCTTCGGCGAAGGCTCTATCAGTACGGATTTACGCCGTACATTGGTCGAAGATTCGAACTCGTTGCACCGGCGCTCCTTGCCGACCTGCAGGCTGCTGCAGACTATGGCGGCTGGGATGCGCAACGCCGATTCAATCTGGTCACACAACTTGGCGAGCGGATCCGGGCAGAGCCTGGGATCGGATTCCGGGCACGCGATACGGTTGGTGACAGAGCGGTGCTTGAGGACTGGCAGAGAGTGACGGGTTGGTGGATGCAGTCGGGCGCCGCTATGCCGCCGGGCGCGGAGCAGTTGCGGGCTTGGCAACGGTTCGTCACCGAAAATCTCGAGTTTCGTCTCGGCGTAGCAGTCGGTGCCGCTGTCAGCCAGGCATGGGGGCGGAATGCTGGCATAGAGATACCTACGCTAGAGACCTGGCGCGCTATCAGCGGCTTGCCTTGGATCGGCTTCTGGTTCCGCGAGTTGTTGCGCTGGGGGACACTGGACCCCTTCGTCGCTTTCGCACTTGGCCAAGGGCTTGCCCGTACCCGCGATGAAGCGATGCGCCGTCGCGGGGAATTCGAGGGCTGGCTGCGGGCTGAAGGCATAGGCGTGGAAGCCGAGACGTTGATCGATCCGCGACGCTTTCTTGCATGGCAACGGTCACTCGAAGCTCACGCCGCTGCTGCCGAGAACGTCCAAAGGAGTCCAGCGCACTTGACAACAGTCGATGGTCGGAGAGCCAGCTACGATGTACGGCCTATCGCCTTAGCTGACGGCATTCGCTGGATAGACGCCGCAGGATATTCTGTTGCGCAGTCGCCGGCTGCGCGAGAACTCCTGACGGATCGACCAGAGAGGCATGATTTTCGCGTGACAGTTATGCCGAATGTCGAAGTCTTGCGAACCTATTGACCTATCTCATCTGGGGTGAGCAAAGAGCGCGAGCCGGAACGCAGACGTGGACTTGCAAATTTCAAAGGGCGGCACAGGAAAATGGATGCAGAGTTGAAGCGGCTCATCGCGGAGGAGGAAGAAAGACGGACGAGCGTCTTTTTTTCGGAGCATGAACTGTTTGTCATGGCGTTCATAACCAAGCCTGTCCGACTGGTAGGGCTGGCATCGTCAAGGAAGCTGGACAGGGCTTTCGCAGACGTGATCAAGACGATCAGCCAGCAATGGCGGACACACGTGTGGCGCACTGATTACTTCAAGGGTGGGTTGCCGGTTCCAGTCCCCTTTGTGCTCGGAGGCGAGGGGCAGCATTTTTTCTGGTATCTGGTGCTGTCTCTTACCGAGGATTCTCATGCGTCACGTGGGGAGCTACGCGCCGAAATTTCGTTGAGACTTTCTGAAATGTTCCGGTCTCATCAGCTACGCTGCCACATCCTTTGTGCTCCCGTTGGGCAGGCGGCGCTCAAATGGCACTACGCTGCGCAGAGAATGTTCTCCAAGTTGCAACGTCCGGCCGCAAACGCGGTCGTCAAAGCGCCAAAGGGGGAGAGTACGTCGAGAAAACGCGTGTCAAGCAATGGTCTTATGTTTGCTATGGAAGGTTCAATGTCCGTCGGGGATTTTCTGACCCGGTTCGATGAGAATTCACAACGCCTTGCGAACGAAATATTGGAGCTTCCCCGTTATTATCGGCAGGAGACTCGCGATTATAAATATCTGCGCGAGGAGCATATCCCTATCCGCGTTTTCATCCGGCGCCAGCAGATAGAAGTCGATGCCCAGGTACAACTGGGGCGTGAGACGGAGCCTTGGGACGCCCGTATCGTAACCAAGGATGGCACGGAGATCATTCTCGAGGTGGTTCAGGCGTTGCCGCGCGAAGCGCATCACTATCGCGCCGCGGCGGCTTCGAATGTGTGGCTACCACTGGAGGAGCGAACGCGGCACCAGCGGGCGATAGACGAGTTTCCAGAGCCAATCATTCGCGCCATAAGGGACAAGCATAAGATGAACTATCCTGAAGCCCGCGTGCTCCTGGTCTCCGTAATGGGCGAATACAGCGATGAGGACGATTTTGTGATCCGTGAGTGGTTGAGCGAGGTACAGAAAACCGCCGACCTGAATCGAGGGCAATTCAGCAGTATCTACCTTGTCGAGATGGCTCGCGCACGGCTGTTTAAGATTTTTTGACCTGCCGACGGGATATTGCATTGCTATGTCTCATGCTGAAGCAGGTGAGAGGCGACTGGTCTGGGCGCCAATGTGTCTTAGCTTCTGCAAGTTTTGCCGGTAGCGCATTCAAGGAATGCCTGATGGTGTCGATGACGCAGGATCCTAGCAGTAGTTTGAGATCGAAATGACGAGCCGATAGCTTCTGTGAAGATATGCAGTAAGAGGCACGGCCTCTACTAGGAGGTAACTATTGATGGGGACTCCCGTTCAAAATCTTGAAAAAGAACACTTTCCGGGGTGGCCTCGATTTCGTGATGCTTTGAAGAAGGTAAATGCGACTCATGCAGTCAATGTGGTTCGCTTGTTTACGCATCAGGTAGCGCAAAGGAACGAGGGTTCGTTTGCTGGAGTTTCACCAATTTTCGATATGAATCTCCACCCCGTCGTAAAAGAATGGTTTCTTGAGCTCAACCTTGGGGAATTGCGGGAAGCGCTGAGCGTATCAGCCCGGGAAGGAATACTCCACCTTCTCAGGTCAGCCTGTGCCCAGGTTAGCCAACTTCGTGACAGCCATGATGCATTGAGTGGACGGCTTGAGTTGCCGGCGGAGCTTAGGTATGAGAGATTGCTAAGAAAACTGTGGTTTACCCATCTGGAACAATTGGGGACCACCTGGGCGCCCAAGCTTGAAATTGGTCGGAGCCGGCGCATGTTCGTGGAAATATGGGCGTTGCTTCTTTCGGACGAACGTATCCGTGTTGCATCGCTAGGACGCACAGCCTTCCTCGACATATCGAACAGATTGCTGCTCATCATGGGGTTGTGGCAGTCCGCAGGTTATCATCCGGATATTCGCATTCTGATGAAGCCCACAGCGTTCGGCGAAGCGCAGCTGTCCACAATCATGGAGACGGCCTTTCCGGCGCTTCAAGAGGTGCAGGGTGAGCTTGGAAAGGTTCCGGCATACCCTCGCACCATTCAGAATCTGTTTCATCGATACCCGATAGTCAGGGTGGGCGAGTGGGGCTTACTCGCTCCTCTTCCTCACCTGATGTTGCAATGGTGGGATCTGCAGAATCTCTTTGACGCTATGGAGTGTGCCATTGCGAACTTGGGCGAGCGAAGCGGTGCTGTCCAGTTCTATCGTGCATTAGGGCTCGTCGCTGAGGAATATATGCGTGATTTGCTGCGCGAAATTGCATCAGCGTCGGAGCAGGTTGAATTTGTTGCGCCGTTCGATTTTCTGCCTGGGCACGAGAGCCCTGATGGATTTCTGCATTGCCAGGATAACAGGGCCGTCATCTTCGAATCCAAATGCTACCGAATTCCACAGCGGCATTACGAGTCCGTTAAACTGGATGACTTTCTGAGTTGGTTCTCAAATTTGCTTGGCGCAAACGACAGTGGGCGATTACCTCTTCGTCAAGGGCAAGCATTCTTTTCGGAGTGGTTGGCTTCGAATGATTCGATCGCGCGCAATCTTAGAGGTGCGGTTGCAGACAAGAGTTTGTATGTAATTGTCTCGTACGAAGACGTGCCATTTTTCGTTTCGATGAAACGTTTTCGTAACTGGTACCGAACTAAACTGGAAAATGAAACGTTAGACTTGTGGTCGAAGACTCTGGTGATCTCTATTCGGGATCTGGAGGTATTCGCTGCGGCCGCTCGCGTCGCAGGCGAGACGGAAGGTCCGCCTCTTCCGTTTTCACCAGCTGGCATTCTCGCCGACTATCTTCATTATCAGAACACCGCGCCCGATGCGGAAGAGACAACGGGAAACAAAATGGTTAAATCCGGGTTGGGAGCTTGGCTTATTGGACGTTGGCCAGCCGTTAGTCGGTCTGAGCCGCGGGTGACCGAGGCAGCACGGGACCGACTTTTTCAGGCTATGCATCGCGCTGGATTTCCATCTGATCAGCCGGCTAACTGATATTCGGTGCGAGAAGCATCATCGTGTTCATGTATCGGTGTATCGCCACATCGGGAGATTCCTTGTTTGGCAGGTCACAGCGACCGCAATGTGAATCTCCTTGGATGAGGCTCTCTCAATTGACGTCGTGACACTGGCTGGCTCTGGTCGGACCACATTGGAAAACGCCTGACGGTATCGATGACGGTATTACTGCGACCAATCGCATCGAAGGATTCTTCTTCGCGATTGCTTCGGTGAGGTTGACGCTGATTTCCATTGTGGTCCATAAAGAGGTGGCGAGTGCCGATAGCATTTTTTGGTATCGTTGCCGGTATCGGCCCGGAACGACTTGATGGAGCGCCGCGACGCAAGGGGGCTGAGGCCTGCCATTGACAATCGAGTGGGTATCAACAACTCAGCGTTAGATCATCGAAACCGGTTTTCTCGCCGATCGTCGCGATTGACGGAAACCACTCCTGAATCAGAAGCGATTGCGATTCTTTGCAACCTAATCCACGCTTTTGTGATTTGGGGGTGGGAAATGACCGTGTTCCAAGCAGAGGTACTTCGCGTGTACCAGCTCAGCCCTCTTGCTCGGCGACAAGCTTCGCTTCCGCCAATTCATACGCAATACTGTCCCACCCAGTCTCCCGAGCGTACTTAACCATCCTGTCGACGGTGCGTATTGGTGCCGCCCGGCGCAACGACGCAGGAACTTCTAACGGACTCATCTTCCACGGCAGGAGGGTATGGCCGGCTTCGGCGGCACACCGGCTCAGGACGGCGGCGATCCGAAAACCGCCTTCGTCAACGTCGCCCCAATGCAGCACTGGAGTTGAAACCGGGAGCTTGGAGAGCAACCGGAGGTACATTGCCCGCCATGCGGGGGAGGGCATTCCAGCCGTGTAGAGGCACAGCACATCTGAGTCACAGTGCTGGCGCGCCCACACGTGGAACGTTGTCTGGTTCTCGATGGTCAGCACCTTGCTGGGTATTGACCCGAGCCCCAGGACCGTGGACGGAGGCAGGGCGCAGTAGGGGCAGTCCAGCTGGAACGCACCGCGCTCCCGGCGGACCACGATGTTGCCGGCCAGACGCGCTGGCTGCGGCTCGCGGTAGAGGCCGAGCTCCTGCAAAACTTCAGCGTCCGGGCGCGCGTCGTCGTCGATGTTGCCTGCCAGCAGTGCATCGAGGCAAGGCACGAGGGACTCGATACACTTGCTATTCTTGAATAGGCGTGCGCTGGCGTCCCTCACCGGCGTTTCCGTGGCGCCGAGCGCCACCTGAGCCTGGCAGTATGTGATGACGTCGCATGCCATTGCCCAGTTGGCAGCAGCGTCGGGCCCCGTGCCACGGACCTTCTTGAGTCTCTCCCAACTAGACAAGACGTCGTTCAAGATCGGGTGCTCGCCGAGGTGCGAGGCGAGAGCCCGTCTTGCCGACTGGACTCGCACCGCATGGGGCACCTTGCCCAGGATCGACGCCAGTTTGTCGACGTCAATCAGTTCGACGCGCTCAATGAGCCCCTGGGGATCCCTCCGAGGGCGCAGTGCCATGATTGCGCCCTCGGCCTGAGCGTAGGCCATCACCGCCTCGAAGTCCTCTTTGGCCTTTAGGCCGCGCAACTCGTGGTACTCGGACAGCGCGGAGCCCGTCAGGGCGGGCCGCCGCACGGCTGCGCCGGCTGCATGCTTGTCAGCAGACTTTAGTAGTCGCTCCAACGCCTTTCTGGCCAGCGGATCCATCTCGGTCTGGTCTTGGCGGCTCATGCTGCGGCATCTTCCGTCGAGTCGGCCTGCGGTAGGTATTGCCTTCTGATCTCTGCTTCGATCAGTTCCGGGTTGAATTCAGGCAGGTCGGCGCGGAACATCTCGCGTGTCTCGGGGGATATATCGTGGCCCTCGAGTACTACCACATTGCTCTCGGCATCGCGCATGATGTCGTAGTAGCGATCAAGGAAGGCGGTCAGGCTACCTAAGGCGTCACCTGTGCTGGCCATGAAGACCTGCAGGCCGAGCTCCTCGAAATAGCGCATGGTGGCCACGATATTCCTCGGGTCCATCTTGATGAAGGCCTCGTCAATCACCAGCAGCCGGATACCGGTATCGTCGCCGCGCTCCAGCCGATAGGCTGACGAAAGTGCGGCACCCGCGATCACATACAGCGGAGCGCGATGCTCGCCACCAGAGCCGGACCCGACACGTTTGCTAAGCCAGCCGATGTGCTTGGTCGTGCCAGTGGAGGTCTCTTCGCGGAGCACCTCGATGTCGAAGTCGAAGAACTCGCGATAGTCGTCCAGGGGGGACTTCATCGCGGCCGCCCCGGTGACCGTCTTTTCGCGCATCAGCTCTTCGAACTCCTTGGGCAACTCTCCAGCACCGCCGAGCAGGTCCTCGGTCGGGCCGTATTGGGCGACGTCCTTGATGAACTTCAGCAGCACGGCGAAAGCAGGTCGCACATGTGAGCGGAACTGATAGCGTTCGTTGTTGGTGAACATCGGCGCCAGGCGCAGGGCCTCGTTCATTCGGTTGACGGTGTCGCTCAACCACTCAAGGTGCTCGTGCAGAGCCACCGCAACATCGTTGCGGAAGGTGCTCTTGGCAGCGCTCAGGGCATCTTCCATTCGGGCTTTATTTTCGCGCAGGCCCGTCTCGGTTAGGACTATGACCCGTGCGTCCAGCCAAGCGCGGGCGCTGCGCCAGTCGTCCTGGGTCCCGGCAGGCATGAACTCGTTATGCCTGACAAGGAACGCCGACAGCTTTTGCATGGCGCTGGACCATTTCTGACGGGAGTCTGTCTCAGCGCGGTTGCTGCGGTGTTTGCAATCGGCGACGATCTCATTGAAAGACAGGCCCTGGCGTGTCAATAGCCTTTCCCATTGGTCTGATGCGTAGTCGGCGTCGTAGCCGTCAACCTCACGTGCTGCTTCAGCGATTCCTTGCTGGGTAACGGCTCGGGACTGCTTCGTCTTGGTGTCTTCGCGCTTTTGCTGACATGCTGTCTCTGCTGCACCGACCGCCTCGGCAGCAGCAAGCAGCTGTTTTCGCACATTGCCCAAGGTCGCCTCTGCTGCTTGGGCTACATGCACCAAGTGGCGATACTCGTCAGTATCGAGGGCTTGCAGACGCTGCGTCAGATCCTCCTCGTCGGCAGCCTCTTTGATCACGCGATCGAAGATTTCGAGAACCTCATGAATCTTCTCCTGCTCTCCACCCACGAATGGGCCTAGGTTATTCAAGAGCTGCTTGAGTTTGGCGTACCTTTCCTTGAGGTCATCAATTTTCTCTTGGAGCTGACGGGCTTGTTCGGCGATAGAAGTGCGAGTCGCTGCAGAGGTCGGGCCGATCTTGAAGAGGGCGGGATTCCCCGGCTTCTTGCGTACCATCTCGCCATCAGCCAGCAACATGCCGTCCTTGGTCAATGCGAAGCGATGAGCGAAGCATTCGTCCTCAGTCTCCGCCCGTTGCGTGTCACCGAACTTGGATCGCAGGTAGTTGACCGCTGCGGCGCTGTTACCACTGATTAGCTCTGCCACGGCACCGCGCCTGGGGCTGCTGCGACTGGAGAATTTGCTGGGCATCACGACCTTCGCATCGTAGATCGCAGCCTGACGCGACACCCGGAATGCCTTGCGCTCGTCGATCTCGTCAACTAGCAGGGCTTGCATGTTTGACGTAC
This sequence comes from Burkholderia sp. Bp9142, assembly GCF_003853415.1. Lineage (GTDB taxonomy): Bacteria > Pseudomonadota > Gammaproteobacteria > Burkholderiales > Burkholderiaceae > Burkholderia. The sequence continues at coordinate 11,384 of NZ_QTPP01000068.1, forward strand.
CCAGATAGGACTCGATGGCAGGTTGCCAGTCTGGGTCGTCGACACGCACCAGGTCGCACACCGGAGTAGCGTCCACGCCAGCGTTGGCTAGCGCGCGTTTGAGCGCCGCAGCCGGCCCCTCCAGAGGGGGCTTGCCCTTGGCGATACGCTCCTGGTTCTCTTGGACGGCGGCGAGCTCGGCCTCGGTTGCCGTCTGCGCGCGACCAACGGACTGCATCTCCTCGAACACCTCGTTGCTTAATAGCTTGGCTGCGCGCAGCGCCTTGCGGACTGTCGCCTCTACTGCATCGCGTCTGCTGATGTTATCCCCGTCTAGCAGTGCGTGGACGTCCTTGAGCGCCAGTGCCGTGGCCTCGTCGCTGTTGGCGACGAGCTTGCCAGGGATCTGCGCGTCGATAGCCCTGCCGATGGCTTTGATGCTGCGATGCAGTCCGGTCCTTTGTTCAGTGAGCCGGTTTTGTATCTTGGCGAGGCTTTCCCGCAGCAACGCAGCGTCCGCGTGGGACGCGTGCTTGTCCCGGGCAGAGGCGCTATCGCGTGCGTGTTGCTCGGCCGCTTCGACCTGACAGTTGACTTCGTCACGGCGCGCATTGGCGGCTTCCAGTGCTGCTGATGCCCGGCCCTCGGCTTCCTCTGCGGCGGTCACCGCCTCGTTGGCAACCTCGAGCTCGGCAGCTTGGGCCAAGGCAGCGAGCGAGACCGAATGGGTGCTGCGTCGGTGTGCGTCGGCGAAATCCGTCTCGATCAATTCGGCCTCGTCGAGCTTGGCCTGCACGTTGCGCACGAGGGCGGCCATCTCCTGGAAAGTGTGCAGCACTTCCTTGAATCGCTTGATGTTGGTCGGCCGGGTCTCCAGCACCTGCTGGCGGACGATGTCGTCGACGCTCTTGTCGAACTTCATGCGCAGGCCGAAACGGAACGCTTGGCGATAGGCATCCAAGCGCGGCGCACCACGTGTGCCCCTTAGCCGGAACAGCATCGCGTTGACGAAGCGCTCGGAGTCGTGGAAGAGCACTTCCTCGCCGTGAGCACGTTGTGAGAGCATCTGTCTGAAGCTCGCCCATGGCCGTGGCCGATATTCGCCATCGACCAGTTCCAGATGGTCGGTAAGTGCGATGTCCGCGGGAAGAATGTAGCGACCTTGCACGTCGGACTTTTCGCGGTCGGCGCTCACGTAGATGCTTACACCGGTCGAGACAATTTCCTGAGTCGTCGTGTCTTCCCAGACTAGGGTGATGTAGGTGTTGGCACTGTCGCGAACGCGCGCATCCGGTGAGTCGCCGTACTGGCCTAGGCAATAGCTGCGGATATTGCGGCTGTTGTGGTTGGACTCGTCCGCTTGTGCATTGAAGGCGACGCCGGCGCTACCGCGGCTCTCGTTGGCACCTAGCATCACGATTTGCACGGCGTCCAGGAGCGAGGATTTGCCGCTGCCGTTGGCGCCGAAGATGCCGCAGTTTGTGCCGACTTCGACATCACGCATTTCGTACAAGAAAAACTGGACTACTCGGATCCGGATCAGCTTCTTCATACGGTACCGCCTTCTTCCGTGGTGGAGGCGACCGCATGGTCCACGCCGTCCACCTCGGCGTCGGGGCTGGTGAACAGGGCGATGCGTGCCAGCGCCGCCTCTCCTAGGACCTCGGCGATGCCGGGACGGATGATGACCACGTAAGGTTGATCCGTATCGTGACCGAACTGGTTGCCGTCCTCGTCCGACACCCGGGCGAGGCCCCAGCGCCGCATCCACTGGATCAGCGCGGCGAGCTTCCCTCCAGTGGCCAACTCGCGGCCACCGGTCATTTGCTTGTACTTGACCTCCAGCGTGACCAGATCACAGGCCACCTCGCCGTTCTCATCATGGTGCCCGGATCGAGTCTCCTCGTCGAAGATCTTGCGTAGCACCAGTGCTAGCAGCGTCTGGTCCACGGTGACCGGCGAGGCCCGTGCGTGTTTGGGGATAGCGCAGGCATATCGCAGTTGGCTGTTGACACGCACGATGTAGCCCAAGGGTTCCAGAGCCCGCTTGAACTCACGCTCGAAGTCGCGGATCAGCCCGTAGACCACCTTGCTGGCGCGATCCGCGGCGTACAAGACCTGTTCGGTGATTAGTCGATTCGCCGCTGCCTCGAAATCATCCTCGGTGACGACGTTCTTGGTGGCCGTAGCCGCATCCGTCCAGAAACTCATTGGCTTCCTCCCTTGGCAGGCTTGGTTGTTCTTGCGATCGTGAAGGGCAGGTGAGAGATGCCCTGGCTCTGAACCTCTTCGCCTTCCATCCGGACCGTGGTGAATCCGCTGCTCATTGCCCGTGCGTTGGCGCGCAGCACCTTGCTGGACGTCGCGTTCGCTGTGGCAATCGTGCACAAGACCTGTAGCGCTCGGATTGACTCAACGTTATTCACTTGGAGGGCGGTGCTGGGCACCGCATCAGCCTCGCCTAGCTGTTGGCGCACGAACGCCGCGAGCTTTGGCAGCGACATAGTGCGCCGGTCCCGAGCCATCAGGGCCAGGCGGGCCCTGGCCTCCTGCTCCGGGGACATCGTTTGTTTGCGTAGTCCGCTGGGCGGCGGACGCTTGGTCTCGACGCGGGGCGAAGCGAGCCGTTCGCCACCGATGCAGTCTCCGGGAGCAAACGGTGCCAGTGCCGCCGCCTTGGTGCCCTGCTTGACAACGGTGTCGATGGCTTGATTGATCAATTCGTCGAGGGGGCGGGCGGCCCGAAGCCGGTAGTCTAGGTAGGCCAACGCCAGCTTGTTGGCGCGCCGGATTTCGTCGTCCAGCCGATCCAGGTATTCGTCGATCCGGCGCAGATCCTCTACCTTCTGGATGTCGCGCTCGAACATGGCTTCAGCGCGGGTAGGGTCGCGGCCAGCCTGCTTCTCGAGGTACCACTGGATTAGCCGAGCGCGCAGGTCTTGCGTCTGCTGGATATGGGCCACCATGCGTAGGATCTCTTGGCGCCGGGCCAGGGGATGCTCGCGTGTGCGCAGTTCCTTGTAGTCGCCGATGAACATGCGCTCGACGTAGTCGTCGAAGAAGCGTCGCACGAACTCGCCGGTGGCGTCGACGCGACCGATCTCCAACATCAGATCGCGCACATTCGTACCTGCAATGCGGACGTGTTCAAGTAGGGCGCGCGACTGGCGGGCTGCCTCCTGTAGCGAGGCACCATCTGTACTCTCGTCCAGAAGCAGCTTCAGGTTGGCTTCGATGCTGCGGATTTTGCCGGAGACGAATTCCGCGCCGGTGTGAGCGAACTCGACTAGGCGGTTCATGAACTGGGCGACGGCTGGTGCCATCGTCACCATCTCGCGCACGCCCACTCGGTCCACGCGAATCCACCCCGCATCGCGCAAGCGATTGAAGACCATGATGGCTCGGATCGCCAGCGGTGTGGCTGGCGTCACGTCATCGCCTTCCGGAGTCCAATCCTGGTACTGGAGTTCCTCGGCGATGTCGGCAGTGATTTCGCGCATCAAGAAGCCGGTGCTCGGCGGCAATGGGGCCTCAGGTCCGAAGCGTTTGGCGTGCAGCACGCACAGCAGTGTCCAATATTGGAAGCGATTGGCTGAGGCCAGCGGCGCGAAAAGGCGGTCGGGCAGGCGTTTGAAGAGCGGTGGATAGCGTTCGGCCACCTTCTCTTGGCGAATTTGATCGGTTAGGTCATGAACAGCCATTGCTGGCACTCCTCCGTGTTCTCAACCGCCATTTGATAGTCGGGGGGCATCTGTCGATCGATGTCCGTCGCTGCCATGAGCTCCTGCACCATGTATTTCAGGAGGGCTGCTCTGCAGCTTTCGATTCGCGCCGAGGCCCCATTGAAGTATTCATTTCTGACAACCAGTTGCTGCGATGGGGCTAGGCTAGGGTGAGCGGTAATCCTGACCTGAAGAACTGTGGACCAGGCGACGTCGGTCGAGACATCTATCAAGCTGGGATCTGAGAGCAGTTTGATATTGCTCATTCGCCCTAATACGAAGTCACGGAAATCTTGCCGATGCAGACAGTAGCCGCGAACATGCCACCGTCGTCCCGCCCGTAACAGGCTGTGAGGCTCGACGATTCGCTCGTGTGGCTCCGGGTTATTCATGGAGCAATAGAGGAACTTCACTCTGAGGTGATCCGCGATGGCCAGGCTTAACCGGGAGAAGATGCGTGGCGAGGTGTGGGCAAAGTCCCACGAAATTGAAAGTGGCTTGCCCGGCGCGTTCAGGGCATGTGGGACCAGCATGGCGCTAAGGGCGCTTGACCGCGAGGCGGGACCTATCCGTGATTTCGTGGGCGAGGCATATCATGAGGTGTAAAAATCATGGATATGCCGATGAAGAAGAAAAGG
>NZ_QTPP01000069.1 GCF_003853415.1 Burkholderia sp. Bp9142
GCGCACATCACGGTGAACAAGAACGCGATCCCGAACGATCCGGAAAAGCCGTTCGTGACGAGCGGCATCCGCCTGGGCTCGCCGGCGATGACGACGCGTGGCTTCGGTCCGGCGGAAGCGGAGAAGGTCGGCAACCTGATCGCCGACGTGCTGGAAGCGCCGGAAGATGCGGCGACGATCGAGCGCGTGCGCGGGCTCGTCGCGGAGTTGACGCAGCGTTTCCCGGTCTACGGCTAAGGCGCTGAAATCGGGTTCGACTGGGTTCGACTGCCGACGCGGTTGAACTTCTTGCAGTCCGAAGCGATGTAAAAAAATCCGGCTCGCAGTTTATGCGAGCCGGATTTTTTGCGCTGGCTGCGAGCCGGTGTCGCTTCACACCGACGGATCGACGTTCGCCTCGAGTTCGCGAATACGCTCGTCGTTGCGCGTGTCCTTGAGCACCGGCGGCCCCGCGAACGAATTGCGCACGCCGAAGCCGTACCAGATCACCATCAGCACGCCCACGAACACAACCAGCACGTAGAGCACCTTCTCGTTCGGCGGCTGGATGCCGACGTACGCAAGCACGCAGGCGCCCACCAGCGCGAGCAACGCACACGGTTTCGACCAGATGCCCAACTGGAACGGGCCCTTTTCGGTCCACGTGCGCCCTTCGGCCAACATCCCCGAGCCGATCGGCATCGCATACGAGATGAACAGGAACACCGCGCTGCCCGCGCTCAGGACCGAGAACGCGTCGCCGTACAACGTGACGACGATCGCGAGCACCGCGCACGTCCAGATCGCGGGGCCGGGCGTGCGATGGTTGTGATTCACGCTGCGCAGCAGCTTCGATGCCGGCAGCCCGCCGTCGCGTGCAAACGCATACATCATGCGCGACGTCGACATGATCGCGGCGAGCCCGCACACGTAGTTGATGAAGAACATCGCGAGTTCGAGGCAGACGCGCAGGGTCTTCGGGATCGGCGCGAGGATGGCCTCGAAGAAGCCGGTGCCCTGTTTCATCGCGGCGGTCAGGTCCGGCATCACCAGCACGAACGTGCACACCATCACGTAGCCGAACACCGCGGACCAGAACACCGAGCCGATGATGCCGCGCGGCACGTTCTTCGCCGCGTCGTGCGTCTCCTCCGACGTGTGCGCGGACGCGTCGAAGCCCGTGATCGTGTAGGTCACCAGCAGCAGGCCGGACAGGAACGCGAACGGCGTGGCCTGTTTCGGCCATGCGCCGCCGTCGACGCCCGTGAAGTTGGTGAAGGTGACGAGCCGGTGCAGGTCGAACGCGACCGGCGAGTAGACCAGCAGCGACACGACCAGCGCGATCGTCACGACGAAGATCAGGTAGCCGGACAGGTCGGTGATCTTGCTCGCGATCTTGATGCCGCGTGCGTTCAGGATCGCCTGCGAGACGGTGATGAGCGCGATGAACGCGGTCTGGTGCCACCAGGTCAGGCTGTCCGGACTGACGCCGAACATCGGGGCGATCAGCGTCTTGAAGAACGGATCGTAGGTGCCGAAATTGATCGCGGCGATCACGAAGATCAGGCCGATCAGGTTGAGCCACGCCGTCATCCACCCCCATTTCTTCCCGCCGAGGATGGCGCCCCAGTGATAGAGGCCGCCGGCGGTCGGAAACGCGGACGCGATCTGCGACATCGACACCGCGACGATCAGCGCGAACAGTGAGCCGAGCGGCCAGCCGAGGCCGATCGATGCGCCGCCGGCCGCGGAAAACGCGAGCTGAAACGCGGTGATGCCGCCCGACAGAATGCAGATTACGGAAAACGATACGGCGAAGTTCGAGAAGCCGTTCATGCGTCTCGAGAGCTCCTGCGCGTATCCCATCTTGTGGAGGAGGCTTACGTCACTGTCGGTGCCTGAATCAGGCCGGATTTTCGCATCCATGTTTGCTCCGTCACGAATGTCCTGCATGGCAGGACCGTCATCGCTGCCCGGGCCCGGCGCTGGCGCCCGCTCCTGGAATTCGTCGGCGGCACGCGATGTCATGCAGGGATGACAGTCGCTTTCCGGTCCGATGCGGGAACGGTATGAAGCCAAATATCGCGACGCTATCGGATTTCGGCAATGCGGATGAAATGCCGGATGCATGCACCGTTCGGGGGCATCGCCTGCCGGTTTGCATTTTTGTAAGAAATCCGGACGAATCAGGGATGACCCGTACTGGCTGAAATGCGATGGGCGGTGCAACAGCGCGCTCCGCGCCCGGCATGGCATCGATCCGCGTGGCGAGGCGGGATGCCGGACAGACCGATGCCAGGAGGCAGACGGATGGATGTGGGACAGCGCGGCATCGAGTTCAACCCGAACGATGCGCGCCGCCCAGGTGGCTCTTCACGCGTCGCCCGACGCAAACAGCGCTTCCCACCCCAGAAACGCCCCGAGCGGAATGATGTCCCAATCGATGAGCCCGGCCTTCGCCAGCGGAAATTCGCGCAGCGCCTCGCGCGCACTCTCCACCGACGCGCATTCGGCAATGATCGCGACGCCCGGGCGGTCCTGCCGGAGATAGATGTCGCGGACGACCCCGCGCTTCACCAGTTCCCACCCGTAGCGCACTTCGTCCAGCAGATGCGGTTGATACGCGGCCGGACTGGCGCCGGGCAGCGGTACATCGAGGCACAGCAGTTTCACGTCGATCTCCTGTTGCGGCGCGGAGCAGGCCGGCGCTCCGCGTGCCGATGCGTGCTTGCGTCGATTGCGCGCGTTACGCGGACGCCTTGAACCGCGCGGCCAGCTCGGCGACGCGCTGCCCGAGATGCGCGGCGGTTTCGAGGTCGCTGGCGATCGGCGACAGTTCCGGCGATACGTCGTCGGACTGCGCCATCGCGCCGAGCCAGCCGCCGATCCGGTTGCGTTCGTTTGCCGCGGTGCCGGCGAACAGGTCGAGCCCGACCCAGATCATCCCGTGCTGCGCCGCGAACAGCGCCATCGTCATCAACGAATTGAGCTTGTCGCCGTGCTGTGCGCCGGAGTTCGTGAAGCCGGCCGCGATCTTGTCGCGCCACGTCTGCGGAATCCACGCGGGGCGCGTCGAGTCCTCCATGAATTTCTTGAGCCGCGAGCTGACCGAGCCGTTGTACGTGGGCGATCCGAAGATGATCGCGTCACTGGCGGCGAGCGTGTCCCACGGTATCTCGCCGTCGGCGACCGCGACGAGCCGGACTTCGGCCCCCGGTACCCGGCGAACGCCTTGCGCGACGGCTTGCGCCTGCTTTTCAGTGTGTCCGTAGCCACTGTCGAAAACGATGGTTGCCAGCATGCGAGGTCCTTTGCAATCCGTTGAACGATGACGCATTGTCGGCAGCGCAGGCCGCAACCGGAAGTTGTGTCCGGGTTGAGTCGCCTTCAACTCGAGGTTGATAATCGACGCAGCGGGAAGACGTACTGTTCGACGTGGACACCGATGGAGGATGCCTTGGATCTGTCACAACGCACGCGCGCCATTCTGTCGTTCGTTCATGCGGCCGATGGCGGCAGTTTCGCGGCGGCGGGCCGCATGCTGGGCATCACGTCGGCGGCCGTCAGCAAGAACGTCGCCGGCCTGGAGAAAGCGCTGGGCGTCCGGCTGATGAATCGCACGACGCGCACGCTGAAGCTCACTGAAGAAGGCAGCGCGTTTCTTCGGCAGGCGCGTATCGCGCTGGACGCGCTCGATGCGGCCGTCGACGGCATCGTCGCGCAGCGCCTCGGCCCGCAAGGCCGCGTGCGCATCTCGACCAGCTCGGCGTTCGGGCGCGAGCAGTTGCAGCCGGTGCTGCCCGGATTGTTGTCCCGGTATCCCGGCTTGCTCGTGGAGGCGGATTTCGACGACCGCATCGTCGACGTCGTGCGCGACGGCTACGACATCGTCATACGCGGCGGCAACATTCACGACTCGGCGCTGGTGTCGCGCCCGATCTTCCGCATGAATACCGTGCTGGTCGCGTCACCGCGGTATCTGGCCGAACATGGCGTGCCGCGCACGCCCGACGCGCTCGGTGCGCATCGGCTGATCGCGCGACGGTTTCTCGGCGGAGCAGTCGCGACGTGGAACTTCAAGGCGCGCGGCGACGGCATCGTCACGCTGGATCCCGGCGAGTCGGCCCCGCTGACCTTCTCGGCGCCGGAGGCGGTGCTTCAGGCGGCATGCGACGGCCTGGGCATCGCGCAAGTCGGCGTGCATCTCGCGTGGACGCATTTGCGTGCCGGCGCGTTGAAGGTGGTGCTGCGCCGCCATCACCTGCCGGGCAACTACGAGATGGCGATGCAGTATCCGCATCGCGCATTGAAGGCGTCGCGCGTGCAGGCGACCGTCGATTACCTGCTCGAGGCGTTTGCCGCGGAGGAGAGTCTGCACGTGCCGCTGAAGGCGCTGGACGCGTACGGCGCGTGATGGCTGACGCGCACTGCGTTCGAGGGGGGCGCCACCCGCGCGACCGCGCGTCGACGTGTCGGCTTCGTGTGCGAACGCGGGTGGTGCTTCATGGCGTGCGTGTCGTGCTCAGGCCGTCGCGGTTCGCCGCGCCGTCAGCCGATTCCACAGCATCCCGGAGCGGCTCCCGCTTCGGCAATAGGCGAGCACGGGCTTTGGCAGCGCATCGACCAGCGCGCCGAACGCGTCGACTTCCGCATCGCCGATCCGATCGCGTTCGACCGGCAGATAGCGCGCGTCGAGGCCGAGTTCGCGCGCGGCGGCAGCGATCTCGTCGAATGCCGGTTGATCGGCGCCTTCGCCGTCCGGCCGGTTGCAGATCACCGCGCGAAAGCCGGCATGGCGGATCGCCTTCAGGTCAGCCGGCGTGATCTGCCGCGACGCGGTGAAGCCGGTCGCTGCCGCGGCCCGGCATTGCTCGAGCGCGCGTGCGAAACACGCGACCGCGAAATCGACGTCCTGCTCGGTCGTGAAACGGCCGAAGCTGATGCGTACCGTGCGGGCCGCGGCTTGCGCATCGAGGCCGATCGCGGTCAGCACGTGGGACGGCGCGCCGCTGGTCGAGTGGCACGCGGAGGTCGACGACACGGCGAGCGAATCGCCGAGCATGAACGGGAAGAAGCCCGGCGCGTTCACCGTGAGGCTCAACGTGTGCGGGATGCGGCGTGCCGCTGCCGCGTTGTGCGTGATGTCGCCGAGCGCGAGCAGCGCATCCTTCAGGCGTGCGCTGAGTGCCGCGATCCGCACGGCTTCGCGCTCGAGTTTTTCGGCGGCCAGCTCGCAGGCGGTGCCCATCCCGACGATCTGATGCGTCGCGAGCGTGCCCGAGCGCAGGCCGCGTTCGTGTCCGCCGCCGTGAATCTGCGGTGCGATGCGATCGGCGATGTCGCGGCGCACGAACAGCGCGCCGATGCCCTTCGGACCATAGACCTTGTGCGCGGACGTCGACAGCAGGTCGATGCCGAGCGCGCGCACGTCGATCGGCGTCTTGCCGAGCGCCTGCGCGGCGTCGACGTGCAGCAGCGCGCCGGCCGCGTGCACGATGCGCGAGATCGCGCCGATGTCGGTCAGCGTGCCGAGCTCGTTGTTGACGAGCATCAGCGACACGAGGCCTGTATCGGGGCCGATGGCCGCCGCCACGGCGTCGACGGTGATTTCGCCGTCGGTCGTGGGCGACAGGCAGGTCGTGGTCATCCCGCGCGTCGACAGGTGCGCCATCGTGTCGAGGATGGCCTTGTGTTCGAGGCGGCTCGTGATCAGGTGGCGCTTGCCGGTCGCGGTCTCCGCGTAGCCCTTCAGCGCGAGGTTGTTCGATTCGGTGGCGCCCGACGTCCAGACGATCTCGTCGGCTTCCGCGCCGATCAGCGCGGCGACCTGCGCGCGTGCGTGCTCGACTTTTTCCTTCGCCAGCCGGCCGGCGGCGTGCGAACTCGACGCGGGATTGCCGAAGATGCCGTCGGCACCGAGGCAGGCCGTCATCGCTTCGATCACGCGGGGATCCGCAGGGGTGGTGGCTGCGTAGTCGAGGTAGTGCAGCGGGGGGGTATCGCTCATGTCCTTCTCTGGCTCTTTCTCTTCGGAATGGGAGAAATGATACGAGGGGGAGCGGGGAAAAAGGATCCAAAATGCGCTGATAGTTCGCCGGTGCGTGGAAAAATATTCCCCTGATGGCGGTTTGAATGAAATCGGATCCTTTCGTCATCGAAGGGCGACCGAAACCGGTCCGCCGATGTCTATGAGGGATTCCCCCCGTGACGCGCGCATTCGCCCGATTCGGCCCCTGCCGCCGCGCGTTCCGCGCTGTCCGCTGACGCCTCCCGCACCGCGCCGTCGATTATTTGCATTTCGCGAATGGCGCGTTCGCCGGTTGTTCCATACCCGATCTGCATCCGCGCACCTATCGTTCGGGCGTCGGCTGATTGAATTCGACGCCTGCAACCGGAAAGGCGGCCGCCACTTCCTCGCGACTCGCGTCGCATCGCACATACAAGACAACGGACCTGGCCCCTGCACGGTTGCTCCGGCGCGTGCAGGCGGACCCATCCACGGAGACGGACATGAAAGCAAACGAGTGGGATACCTCCTATGAATGGAAGGCGGTGACGCTGCTGGCGCTCGGTTTCGGGCTGGTCGGCCTCGACCGCTGGCTCATCGCGCCGCTGTTCCCTTCGATCATGAAGGACCTCAACCTGACCGCGCAGGACGTCGGCAACTGCATCGGCGTGCTCGGCCTGTCGTGGGGCATTTTCGCGGCGCTGATGGGCGGCATTTCCGACAAGGTCGGCCGCCGCAAGGTCCTGATCCCCGCCATCGTCGCGTTCTCGCTGCTGTCCGGCTTCTCGGGGCTCGCCGGCGGGCTGCTCGGCCTGATCGCGATCCGCGGGCTGATGGGCGTTGCCGAAGGCTCGTTCTGCCCGACCAGCTTCGCGGCGACCGCCGACGCGTCGCACCCGCGGCGGCGCGGCCTGAACCTCGGGCTGCAGCAAAGCGGCTTCGCGCTGTTCGGGCTGGCGCTGTCGCCGATCATCGCGACCCAGTTGCTCAACGTCGTGTCATGGCGCTGGGTGTTCGCGCTCGTGGCCCTTCCCGGGCTGATCCTCGGCGCGATCATGTTCTTCGTGATCCGCGAGCCGAAGCGCACGAAGGCGGTCGCGTCGGAACACGCGCCGGCCTCGCTCGGGCATGTGCTCAAGAGCCGCAACATCCTCGTCGCGATGGCGGCGCTCTGTTGCGCGATGACCGGCGTGTTCGTGCTCGGCGCGCTGCTGCCGCTGTACCTGACGGACTACCTGTCGCTCGGCACGCAGAAGATGGGTCTCGTGGTGTCGGCGATCGGCTTCGGCGGCTTTTTCGGGCAGTTCGGGCTGCCGGGCCTGTCCGACCTGGTGGGCCGCCGCATCGCGAGCATCGTGGGCTTCGCCGGCACGGCGGTGATGCTCTACATTTTCCGCGGCCTCGGCCCGCAGCCGGTCGCGCTGTTCGTCGTCCTGTTCGTCGCGTCGTTCTTCACGCTCGGGCTGGTGTCGCTGCTGTCGGGCCCGGTGGCGACCGAAGCCGCGCCGGTCGGCCTCGTGTCGACGTCGATCGGCGTGGTGGTCGGTGTCGGCGAGATCTTCGGCGGCGGCATCGCGCCGGCGATGGGCGGCTACGTCGCCGCGCACTTCGGGATCCAGAACATTCTGTGGCTGCCGATGGGTGCGGTGCTGCTCGGCATCGTGGTCAGCATGCTGCTGCGGGAAACCGCGCCGGCCGTGCTGCAGCGTCGCGTGGGCGTGCAGCCGGAGCTGACGGCGGGCGAGCAGCCGTAACGTGCCGCTCGGTCGTACCCGCGCCCGGCGCCCGGCGGGATTGACACCTGTCGGGTGACAGTGTGACGCCTGGTGCATGATTCAACCGGCCGGCAGGTGCGGTTAGACTGGCAGTTTCGCTTTCGGGAAAGGCGCGGTATGGACCGGTTTCTGAGCATCGAGGCATTCGTCAGGGTCGCGGAGGCGAGCAGTTTCGCGGAAGCGGCGCGACAGCTTGGGGTCACCAGTTCGGTCGTGACGAACCGGATCCAGCAGCTGGAGAAGTTCGTCAACGCGCCGCTGTTCCATCGCAGCACGCGCCACGTGCGGCTGTCCGAGGTGGGCGAGACTTTCTACCGCGAATGCGCGGAGGTGGTGGGGCGCGTCAACGAGCTGACCGACCAGATGCGCGAACTGCGCGCGACGCCGACCGGGCGGCTGCGCATCCAGATGCTGCCCGGTTTCGCGCTCGATCACTTCGGTGTGCCGCTCGCCGAATTCCATCGGCGCTACCCGGGCATCCAGCTCGACATCATCGTCAATGACCGTGTCGTGGACCCTGTCGAAGAAGGGTTCGACATCGCGTTCCAGATCTTCCCGCCGATTTCCGAGTCGCTGATCGAGCGGCGGCTGTTCGTGGTCCGGCGCCTCTTCTGCGCGTCGCCCGCCTACCTCGAAGCACATGGTGCGCCACACCATCCGCGCGAATTGCTGCAGCACACCACGGCGCTGTATTCGGGTTATCCATCGCGCAACCGCTGGACGATGACGCGCGGCGACGAAGTCGTCGAAATGGAGTTGCCCGGCATGATCCGCTCGAACTCCGTGCACCTGTTGCGCGAATATGCGCTGACGGGCGGCGGCGTCGTGTGCCTGCCCACGCTGGTCGCGAGCGACGCGCTCGTCGCGGGCCGGCTGGTGCCCATTCTCACCGACTTCCAGATCGCGCCGCTGAGCTTCGCCGCCGTCTATCCCGCAACGCAGCGGCAGGCGTTGAAGGTGAAGGCGCTGGTCGAATTCCTCGCCGAATACATCGGCGACGAGTCGCCATGGGACCGTCCGCTGCTGGAGCGCGGCTGGGTCCGCTGAGCCGGGCGATTATTCGCGAAACGCAAATGCCGTAGTCGCGGTCCGTTGCCTTGTTGAGGGGCGCCCTTGCCCCTAGAGTTGAATCCAACAAGCGGTTCAACTCAGGAGACAGCAATGACCGACACGGCATTCCACACCGTCTTTGGCTCGCTCGACGGCTACAGCAAGGGCGAGATCGAAATCACCAGCGGCAGCGCACGGCACTACGCCTTCTCGAACGTGTTCGAGGTGGCATCGAAGTCGGCCCCCTATGAAAAGGTCGTCGCCGGCAAGAACCTCGAATACGTGATCGAAGTGCTGCGAACCGACGGCCTGTCGCCGTGGTTTGCGTGCGCGCACGACGAGTTCGCGATCCAGATGGATGGCGAAGTCCGCATCGAATTCATCAAGCTCGACAACCCGCCGACCACCGGCCGCGGCACCGTGAGCGCCGGCATGCAGCCGGCGGGCCGCGAGATGGGCTACGTCGTCCTGCGCAAGGGGCACCAGGTGCTGCTGCCGGCCGGCTGCGCGTATCGCTTCGCTGCCGGCAAGCCGGGCGTCGCGCTCGTGCAGACCGTGCTCGGCGAGCTGTCCGTCGAGAAGTGGGCCGATATCTGCCTGCACTGATCGAACCGATCGCCCCAATCGACTATTCCAGGAGACACGTTATGGCCACCCTCGAGACCCTCGACCTTTCCTCCGGCTTTGCCGCCGATCTGGTGCACGCCACGCAAGCCGATGCCGCCACCGGTTACCGCGGCTTCCAGCTCGGCGCGTTCGCGTTCCAGCGCGACGAGTACTTCGTGAAGATCAGCTGGCCGGCGAAAGGCCAGACCCGCACGCATGCGATACCCGCGGACGCGTTCCTGCGCGCGATGATGCGCGACGTCGCGTGGGGCTTCTTCTACGGCTGGGTGAATTTCGATCACGTGTTCGGCACGCGCAATCACTACGGCAAGGTGGACGTCTATGCGGGCACGTTCAACGGGATCCTGAAGGACGCTGGCGTCGACTACACCGAGACGTTCGACACGCCGACGATCATGGCGACCTTCAAGGCCATGCTGCACGACTGGACCAACGAAGGCTTCGATCCGTTCGCGGCGCCCGAGGAAACCGGCACGGCATTCGGTCGCAAGCATGGCGAGAACGGCGCGGCGATCGAACGCACGCGCATCGCGACGCGCCGCATGCCGGGCCTCGAAGGCGACTCGCCGCTGCGCGACGAACTGCCGGTCAACCGCGCGTTCCTCGACGTCGGCCAGGACGAGCCCGAAGTGCATGTCGAGCCCGGCTTCGAAGGCGAGCTGCACGCGTTCAACCTGTTCAAGTACCTGTCGCGTTCGGACGTGACGTGGAATCCGTCGGTCACCTCCGTGTGCGGGCGCAGCCTGTTCTGCCCGACCACCGAGGAATTCATCCTGCCGGTGTTCCACGGCAACGACCGCGTCGAATGGTTCCTGCAACTGTCCGACGAAATCGTGTGGGACATCGGCGACAAGAACACCGGTGCGCCGCGCGCGCGCATCACGATGCGGGCCGGCGACATTTGCGCGATGCCCGCCGACATCCGGCACCAGGGCTACTCGACGAAGCGCTCGATGCTGCTGGTCTGGGAAAACGCGACGCCGGACCTTCCGCAACGATACGAGCACGGCGAGCTTGCGCCCTATCCGATCGAGTTCTAAGCAGCGCATGCGCGCAATATCGAGGACGATTCATGCAAACCCAACTCTTCATCGACGGGCGCTTCGTTGACGCCGTCGACCGCGGCACGATCGACGTGCTCAATCCGCACGACGGCTCGCTGATCACGAAGATCGCCGCCGCCACCGCGGCGGACGTGGACCTGGCCGTCGATGCCGCCACCCGTGCGTTCCCGGCGTGGTCGGCGATGCCGGCGGCCGAACGCGGCCGGCTGCTGCTGCGTCTCGCCGACGCGATCGAAGCCAACGCGGAGGAACTCGCGCAGCTCGAATCGCTGGACACCGGCCACCCGATCCGCGATTCGCGCGCGCTCGACGTGCCGCGCACGGCCGGCTGCTTCCGCTACTTCGGCGGGATGGCCGACAAGCTGCAGGGCTCGGTGATTCCGGTCGAAACCGGCTTCCTGAACTACGTGCAGCGCGCGCCGATCGGCGTCGTCGGCCAGATCGTGCCGTGGAATTTCCCGCTGATGTTCACGAGCTGGAAGATGGGCCCGGCGCTGGCCGCGGGCAACACGGTCGTGCTCAAGCCGTCGGAAATCACGCCGCTGTCGACGCTGCGTATCGTCGAACTGATGGCCGAGGTCGGGTTCCCGGCCGGTGTCGTCAATATCGTCCCCGGCTACGGGCATACGGCCGGCCAGCGGCTCGCCGAACATCCCGGTGTCGGGAAGATCGCGTTCACCGGCTCGACGGCGACGGGCCGCCGGATCGTCGAGGCCTCGCAGGGCAACCTGAAGCGTGTGCAGCTGGAACTGGGCGGCAAGGGCGCGAACATCGTGTTCGACGACGCGAACCTCGATGCGGCCATCAACGGCGCCGCATGGGCGATCTTCCACAACCAGGGGCAGGCGTGCATCGCGGGTTCGCGTCTCGTGCTGCATGAACGTATCGCGGATGAATTCCTCGAGCGTTTCGTGTCGCTGGCCTCGTCGATCCGCGTCGGCAACCCGCTGGATCCGGACACCGAGATGGGCCCGCTCACGTCGAGGCAGCACCTCGACCGCGTGCTGTCGTTCGTCGACGTCGCGCGCGAGCAGGGCGGCCGTGTGCTCGCCGGCGGCAGCGCGCCGCAGGATGCGGCGCTTGCCAACGGCTACTACGTGCGCCCGACGGTGATCGAGGCGAAGAGCGCCGCCGACCGCGTCGCGCAGGAGGAAGTGTTCGGCCCGTTCGTCACCGTGCTGCGCTTCGGCAGCGACGAGGAGGCGCTGTCGATCGCCAACGCGACCGAATACGGGCTCGGCAGCGGACTCTGGACCAACGATCTGTCCCGTGCGCACCGGATGGCGTCGCGGATCGACGCGGGCATGTGCTGGATCAACTGTTACAAGCGCGTCAATCCGGGCAGCCCGTTCGGCGGCATCGGGAAGTCGGGCTACGGCCGCGAGATGGGCTTCGAGGCGATGCACGACTACACGGAAGCGCGCTCGGTGTGGGTCAACGTCGACGGCAAGGTGCCGCCGCACTTCAAGCGCTGAGGCCGAGATGGAGCGCTTCGTCTATCAGGGAACGCCGTCGCGCGTCGTGTTCGAATGGGGTGCGCTCGAACGGCTGCCGGACGAGTTGTCCGCGCTCGGCGCGCACCGCGCGCTGATTCTGTCGACGCCCGAGCAGCAGCCGCTCGCGGAGCGCGTCAGGGACGTGCTCGGCGAGCGGGCGGCCGGCGTATGCGCGCAGGCCGTGATGCACGTGCCGGTCGAGGTGGTACGTGCCGCGCGCGAGATGGCCGCCGAACTGGGCGCGGACTGTTGCATCGCGATCGGCGGCGGCTCGACGATCGGGCTCGGCAAGGCGATCGCGCTCGAGTCGTCGCTGCCGATCCTCGCCGTGCCGACGACTTACGCGGGCTCGGAGATGACGCCGATCTTCGGGCTCACGGAAGGCCGGCTGAAGCGCACCGGGCGCGATGCGCGCGTGCTGCCGCGTACGGTGCTCTACGACCCCTCCCTGACCGTGTCGCTGCCGCCGGGGATTTCGGCGGCGTCCGGCGTCAACGCGATGGCGCATGCGGTCGAAGCGCTCTATGCGGAAGATGCGAACCCGGTGATCAGCCTGATGGCCGAGGAGTCGATCCGTGCGCTCGGCGAGGCGCTGCCCGCGATCGTGCGCGCGCCCGACGACCGCGAGATGCGCAGCCGCGCGTTGTACGGCGCATGGCTTGCCGGCACATGTCTCGGTGCGGTCGGCATGGCGTTGCACCACAAGCTCTGTCATACGCTCGGCGGCACCTTCAATCTGCCGCATGCGCAGACGCACGCCGCGATGTTGCCGCATACCGCGCACTACAACCATGCGGCGGCACCCGACGCGCTGCGTCGTGTCGCGCGGGCGCTGGGCGGCACCGACGCGGCCGACGCCGGCCCGTTATTGTTCCGGTTGAATCGGCGGCTCGGCCTGTCGGCGGCGCTTGCCGACGTCGGCATGCCGGAAGCGGGCCTCGACGAAGCCGCCGACCTCGCCTGCCGGAATCCCTACGCGAATCCGCGGCCGATCGAACGCGCGCCGATTCGCGAGTTGCTTCAGCATGCGTGGGAAGGGCGCGAGCCGCAGTGAGCGGCCGGCCGCCTCCAAGGAGACGAACGTGACGAATGATCATCATGACGGCGACACCCGGCTGACCGAGCAGGTCGTCGCCAGCTTCGACGGTACGCCGAACCCGCGCTTGCGCGTGCTGATGCAGAGCCTCGTGCGGCATCTGCATGCGTTTGTCCGCGAAACGGAGCTGACCGAGGCCGAGTGGATGGCCGCAATCCGCTTCCTGACCGAAACCGGGCAGATGTGCGATGACGTCGTGCGCCAGGAATTCATCCTGCTGTCGGACACGCTGGGCGTATCGATGCTGGTCGATGCGATCAACCATCGCTTCGCCACAGGCGCGACGGAAACGACCGTATTCGGGCCGTTCTACATCGAGGGCATGCCCGACCGTGCGTATGGCGAGAACATGGCGTTCACGCCCGGCACGCCGGCCATCGTGCATGGCCGCGTGCTCGCCACCGACGGCGCGCCGGTGCCGGGCGCCGTGCTGGACGTGTGGCAGACCGCGGACAACGGCATGTATTCCGGTCAGGACAAGGCACAGCCGCACGGCAATCTGCGCGGCCGCTACCGGACCGATGCCGAAGGCCGGTATGCGATCACGACGATTCTGCCGGTCAGCTATCCGATTCCGACCGACGGCCCGGTCGGGACGATGCTCGATGCCACCGGACGCCATCCGTGGCGGCCCGCGCACCTGCATTTCATGATCGACGCGCCGGGCTGCCGCAAGCTCGTCACGCATCTGTTCGACGAGGAGGACGCGTATCTGAAGTCGGATGCCGTCTTCGGCGTGAAGCCGTCGTTGATGGTTGCCTATCGTCCGCGTGCCGCGGGTGACGAGCTGGCGCGCCGGTTCGGGTTGAGCGGCGCGTACCGCGAAGCGGCGTATGACTTCGTGCTCGACCGGAGCTGACCGACATGGCGCGATTCTTTGCGGTGTTTGCGACGGACCAGCCCGGGATGCGCGAGGTGCGCGACCGCGTGCGGTCCACGCATCGGAGCTACCTGCGTTCCGCCGCGCAGCACGGCGTGTATGTGCGGCTCGGCGGGCCGACGCTCGATCCGCAGGGCGATGCGATGAACGGCACGCTGCTCGTCGTCGAGGCGGACGACATCGATGCGGTGATGCAGTTCGTCGGCAACGATCCGTACGTGAAGGAAGGGCTGTTCTCGCGGGTCGAGGTGCGTCCGTGGGACTGGAGCCTCGGCAATCCCGAGCGGAGAGTGTGAGTCATGGGGGCCACGCAACTCTGTCGCTTCTCCGATGTGCCCGACGGCGGGGCACGGGTCGTCGACGAAGCGTGCATCGGGCGGCCCGTCGTCGTCGTGCGGCGCGGGGAGCAGGTGTGGGCGTACGTGAACCGTTGTCCGCATTTCTCGGTTCCGCTCGATTTCGTGCCGGGCAACGTTTCCTGCTATCGGTCCCAGGTGCTGATGTGTGCGCATCACAGTGCGCTGTTCCGGTTCGACGATGGCGTGTGCATCGACGGACCCTGTTCGGGTGCCGGGCTGGAAGCCGTGGCCGTCGAGGTGGATTCGGCGGCGTGGGTGATTTGTCGGGGCGCTTGAACCGGAAGACGGAATTGCCCGAAGGCATTCGGTAATCGGGTAGTCGGGCAATCGCTTCAGGTTGGATGAAATCGGGAATGAGCAGGATTTCATCCATGCCATTCAATCAGTAAAGCTAAATAAATAGTCGTTTTTCCGACCCGGAAGAAGGCGAAGCCGGGCCGGGGAAGTCGTTGTTTCACGTAGCAACGGTCGAGTACCCGCGAGACAGTGGGCGACCGGTTCGCATTGACAGAAAAAATACGGAGAATTGAAATGAACGCGTCCCACCCGTGAACGTGAGAGCAGAAGCAGGAGGTGGATCCTCGCGGGCCAACGGCA
>NZ_QTPP01000070.1 GCF_003853415.1 Burkholderia sp. Bp9142
GTATGCCGGCCTGCTCGAGAAGATCGAGATCCTGCGCTCGATGCTGCGCTGGGCACCCAAGCTCGAGCGTGCCGACATCGAGAAGCTGCTCAATCAGGCGAATGTGCTGCGCGACGAAGTCATGCAGATGTCGCGCAAGGAGCGCTTCGTCGAGGCCGCCGTGGCCGCGCCGCAGACGCCCGATGCTCTCGATGCGCCGGAGGCGCCCGCGCCCGCGGTGCAGCGACGCCGGCAGGCGCTGATCGAGCGCAGTTTCATCTTCGAGGGTATCTTTGGCGACAATCCGAAGTTGCTCGCCGCGCTCGAAATCGCCGAAAAGGCCGCACCGACCGATCTGCCGGTGCTGATCGACGGCGAGAGCGGGACCGGCAAGGAACTGATGGCGAAAGTGATCCACGCGAACGGGGCGCGCGCCGACCGGCCCTACATCTCGGTGAACTGCGGCGCGATTCCCGACAACCTGCTCGAATCCGAGCTGTTCGGCCATCGGCGCGGCGCGTTCACCGGCGCGTCGAACGATCGCAAGGGCAAGTTCGAGAGCGCGCACACCGGCACGATCTTCCTCGACGAAATCGGCGAATTGCCGCTGTCGGGCCAGGTCAAGTTGCTGCGCGTGCTGGAATCGCACGAGATCCAGCGGGTCGGCTCGGACGAGCTGATCAGCGTCGATACGCGCATCGTCGCCGCCACCAACAAGAATCTGCGGCAATTGAGCGAACAGGGGCTCTTTCGCGAGGACCTGTTCTACCGCCTGAGCGTCATTCATCTGACGTTGCCGGCGCTGCGCGAACGTCGCGACGAAATTCCACTGCTGCTCGCCTATTTCGGCGACGAGGCGGCAGGGGCACTGAAGCGCCGGCCCATCAAGACGACGCCGAAGCTGCGCGACTTCCTGCTGACTTACGCGTATCCGGGCAACATCCGCGAACTGCGCAACCTCGTCTACCGTCTGTCGTGCCTGGCCGGCGAGGTCGCGGATATCGAGCACTTGCCCGAGGACATCCGTCCGAAAACCGCGTCGACCGCCATTCGTGCGACGGATGACGGTACGTCGGGCAGGCCGATGTCGCTCAGCGACGCGAAGCGTGCCGCGAGCGACGAGGCGGAGCGGGCGTTTCTCGAACGCGGGTTGCAGGAGACCGGCGGAACCGTGGCCGAACTGGCGCGCCGGTGCGAGATGAACCGGTCGCACCTGCAGATGCTGCTCAAGAAGCACGGCATCCGATCGAAAGCGTTCCGTCATCAGGACGGCGCGACGCCCGACAAGGACGCGTGAGCGTCACGCGCATCCGCTCGATCGTTCAGCGTGGCACGGAAGGATTGGCGAGCGTCCGGTCCGACGCATCGGGATCGTCGGCGCGGATCACGACGGCGGTGACGTTGTCCCGGCCGCCCTCGCGCAACGCGAGCTCGACGAGCACGTCCGTTGCGCGTGCGCAATCGCCGCAGGCGAGGGCGGCCGAGATGTCGGCTTCGTCCATCTCGTTGCTCAGGCCGTCGCTGCACAGCAGAAACATGTCGCCGTCGCATACGTCGATGCGTCGTTCGTCGAGATGCAACTGCTCGGCGGCGCCGACGGCACGCGTGATGAGGTGCTGCGACGGGTGATGCCGCACCTGCTGTGCGCTCAGGTGGCCCTGCGCTTGCAGTTCCGCGACGTGGCTGTGGTCGAGCGTGAGCTGCGTCAGGTGCGTGTCGCGGTACAGGTAGATCCGGCTGTCACCGGCCCACAGCCAGCCGCATTGACGGCCGCTCGCCAGCAGCACCGCCACCGTGCTGCCGATCATGCGGACGCCGCGCTGGACGGCCGATTCGCGCAAGCGGGCATTGACCGCGTCGAGCGCGGTGCGCGCCGCCTCGATGAAGTCCGCCAGCGTGGCCGGGGCGGCCAGCCCTTCCAGCGCTTGCACGATCATCCGGCTCGCGAGGTCGCCGGCCGAATGTCCGCCCATGCCGTCCGCAACGGCCCACAGGCCACGGTGCGGCAACGCGAGGCAATCGTCTTCGTTGATCTCGCGAACCAGGCCCACGTCAGTGCGTGACGCCGAAGTCCATTGCAGTTCTGCGCTCACGGCGCGTCATTCCTTTCCGTCCAGGGCCTGTTCATGCCGATAACGGGCTTGCGAACGTGTGTTGCCGGTTGGCGTGAACAGGCGCTAGACGAGCCGGTTCCTGCCGTCCGCACCCACCCCGACCACGATGTTCGCGCCGGGCGCCGAGTTCGTGACGTCGACGTTCTGAATCTGGTTGAGGACCTGGTTCGCGTAGAACGTGTTGTACGTCTGATAGAGGTTGACGACGGGCCCGAACGCCGGAGCCGGCGGCGCGTAGGGCTGGATCCAGCCAAATACCCAGGGCGCGCCTGCGCCGCGGATGAACGACATCGTCTTGTGGTCGATGTCGCGCTGCATGTGAAGGTCGGTAATTGCGAGCGTGGTCATGATGAGTCTCCGGATGGGGCTTGCCGACGGAACGGGTAACCGATATATGCAAACCTCGTGCCATGCGTGACACAACCCGCGTGCGTCGTCCGGGCGCGTGCGTCGATCCGGTGAGCGCCGCACGCGGCAAGGCAAGGCGTCATCGACACGCGTTGCTTGCATGCTAGTGCGTCGCGGCCTTGTCCCGCAATGGTTGTCCGCAAGCCAACAGTTGCGCGCGCGAAGGTGGCCGCGAAACCGACACATGCTCCGGCGGACGCAAACGGCTGTCCGGCGCGCCAACTGGTGCTGTGGCTCCAACGAAATCTCCGGCAAATGGTTGGGCGGGCGGCGACAGCGCAGCGCCCGGTTCGCGGCGCGTTTCCCGTCGAGCATTGCGCGACGGGCTCCCGATGATTGGCACGCTTGATGCAGGTTAGTTGGCAACCGGCTAACCGTTGGGCAACACGGGCGGCCGCCAACCTGCAGACGGAGCCAGTCATGGAACGCGATCTTCAACCAGTGAACAGCGCCGTGTCCCGCACGGCGACTGGCGCTGCGGAGGCAATCGCGCATGCGGCTGCGCTGCCCGGCGGCGTCGACGCACTGCCGCCTGGCGCGCACCTGGTTTCCGATCGCGCCGGCTACAGCCATCACGGCATCTACGTCGGCGACGGGCGTGTCGTCCATTACGCGGGGCTTTGCACGTCGCTGCATCGCGGCCCGATCGAGGAAGTCACGCTCGAACGCTTCGCCGCCGGTCGCGCGGTTCGCGTCGTGCCGCATCCGGGCGCCGCCTATGCGGGGCGCACCGCGGTGCTGCGCGCGCGTTCCCGTCTCGGCGAAAACCGCTACCGCCTGCTGACGAACAATTGCGAGCACTTCTGCACGTGGTGCCTGGAAGGCACGGGCCACAGCGAGCAGGTTCGCACGTGCGTCATGCATCCGCGCACCGCATTTCGGTTCGCGCTGTCCGTCTGCCGCGCGCTGCTCGTGGCGCGGCGTGCGGGCGGACGGTGCGCCGCAGCCGTCATCGCCGCCGCATGAGCGACGTCCCGACACGTTCGACATCGCCACGAGGGGGCTCAAATGAACGGAATCGAATCTTCGCTGCGCATGCAGGTCGACAAGTGGCTTGCGCCGAGCGCGCGCGTGCCGGCCCGCATCGTGCGCTTCAGCCGCATGCCTGCGCAACGGCGGCGTTTTGTCTGCGTCGAGGCCGTGCATCCGGCCCGCACGATCGCGATCTTCTTCTTTCGTCACGACGACGGCTCGTGGTGGGTGTTCCCGCCGGCCGACCGGCGGCCCGCGATGACGGCGCGAGCGGTCTGACCGTGCGCGCCAGGCCGCGTGGTGTCTCCGTCAACGCAGCAGCGTCGGACGCGCCGGGGACGCCGCTGCTTCGGCCACCGGTGCACGCGCCAACGCGGCACCGCGGGCTTCGGTGTGCAGATAAGGGAAAGCGTGCGGCGCGAGCATCGTCTGATGCGCACGGACCATCGCGCCGCCGGTGATGGCGGCCATCGCCTGTCTGTCGAGATCGACGCTTTCAGGAAGATCGTTGATGACGAGCACGCCCATGGTTTGCTCCGCGAAATCGGATGGGGGAAGGGCCGCCATGCAGCATCATGCGATGTGCCGACGGATCCGGAATCTGTCCAGTATAGGTTTTGCCGCGCGGCCGTGCGGCCTGGAAAATGGACGAGGCGGCGCAGGGGGCGTGGACGGAGCAATCCTGAAGCGGGTTCGCAATGGATCTGCCCGAATTCTAGTTCCGGCACCGATTGCACAGGGCGTGACCGCAGACTAGTATGATTTGTTAGACATCCTGTCAGAAGGCCGGCGGCCGGTGCGGCGCGCAGTCGAATTCGTCTGACGATGGCGTGGCGGCGACCTCGTGTTCGACGGTGTCCGGTGCATCACCGATACGTCGCGCTGCATGGGTACGTCATGGACAGTCCTTGCCCTGGCGGCGCCGTGAGGCGCCGAAGCGGGTCGGCAAGCTGAAGCTGAGTAGACGGCATACGAATGATGAGCTTTGCGCAGCTGATTCAGACATTCCAGAGCGGGACGCTGTCACAGGACGCGTTCTTCTCGGAGATCGACCGGGTGCTGGCGTCCGCTCAGGTCGATTGCGCCCGGCTGCGTGAAGTGCTCGACGAGACGCAAACCACGCAGCCGCTGTCAGACGATATCTATGCGGAAGTGCTGAAGCGCATCGAACGGTGTCGCGACAGAACGGCATCCGCGGGCGACGCAACCCGGATCCACGAGAGCGCGCTGCGGCCGGAGGCGCGTCCGGACCCCGCGCCCGGGCCGTCGAGCGGCGCGATGTCCGTCGACAGCGAGCGCGTGAAAGGCATCGGCGATACGCTGAACGGGCGCTTCGTGCTGGAGGAGTGCCTCGGCGTCGGCGGGATGGGTACCGTGTACAAGGCGCTCGACCTCCGCAAGCTGGAGGCCTCGGATCGCAAGCCGCACATCGCGATCAAGGTGCTCAATGTGCAGTTTCGCGGCCAGCCGACTTCGCTGATCGCGCTTCAGCGCGAAGCCCGCAAAGCGCAGACGCTTGCCCATCGCAACATCGTCACCGTCTACGATTTCGATCGGGACGGTCCGCTCGTCTACCTCACGATGGAGTATCTGTCGGGCCGGCCGCTCAGCAAGGTGCTGCGCGCGCCGGACTTCAAGGGCATGCCGCTCGATACCGCGTTGCCGATTATCGCCGGCATGGGCCATGCGTTGGCCTACGCGCATGAACGCGGCTTTGTCCACTGCGATTTCAAGCCCGCCAATGTGTTCCTCACCGATCGGGGCGAAGTGAAGGTGATCGACTTCGGGATCGCACGCGCATTCCAGCGGCGCGACGAGGATCCCGACGCGACCGTGTTCGATCCGGCGAGCCTTGGCGGCATCACGCCGGCCTACGCGAGCCCGGAGATGTTCGAGCATCTCGAGCCGGATCCGCGCGACGACGTCTACGCGCTCGCCTGCGTGACCTACGAATTGCTGACCGGACACCATCCGTTCAATCGGCTGTCGGCCACCCAGGCGCGTCACGACCACTTGCGGCCCGAGCGCCAGCCCGGTCTCGATCGCACGCAATGGCGAACCTTGAGCGCCGCATTGTCGTTCGACCGCGCGACGCGCACGCCGAGCGTCAACCTGTTCCTGGAAGGCATGGGCGTGCTCAAGCGCCCCGTGCGGGCATCGGGCGCACACGTCGGGGCGGCCGTGGGCGCTTGCACGGTGGCGGCGATCGCCGTGCTCTGGTACGGCTACCAGGCGCTTTCGCGCGGCGGCGAAACGCGTCCCGCCGCGGACACGGTCGCCCACGCGTCTGCCGGCGGAGGACGTGGCGCGACGGCGGCGGGCGCCGCGGCCGGCAGCGCGCCTGCGCCCGCGGTCATCGAGAATGCCGTGCCCGCCGCTGCCAGCGTGCCGCCGCCGACACCGGCGATCTCGCTGGCATCCGTGATGGCCGCGCTGTCGCGCATACCGTGTTCGGCGCTGGATGCGTCAGTGCGGGATCACGTGCTGCAGGTGCGCGGTTATGCGGAAGCCGGTGTCGGTATCGGGCGCGTGCGAGCCGCGCTGAGCAATATGGCGGGCGGGCAGACGGCCAATCTCGACGTGCGTCCGATCGATGCGCATGATTGCGACGTCGTGAGCGCGCTTGCCCCGTACTGGCGATCGAATCGGGCTTCGTCACACGCCGCGTCGATCCGCACGCGCGCGCCTGATGCGCATCTCGCGGAAGGCAACCCGCTGGTCATCGACATCACGACACCGGGTTACGACTCGTATGTGAACGTCGACTACTACGTGCTGAACGGGAGCGTCGTCCATCTCGTGCCAAGCAGCCGGGAACGCGACAACCAGGCGCCGCCGAATTACGCCGCGACGATCGGCAGCATGGGCGAGTGGGTGATCGGCAAGCCTTTCGGGACCGAGATGATCGTGCTCCTCGTCACGCCCGCGCCGCTGTTCGACGCGATGCGCCCGCCATCCGAGCCGCGCGCCGCCTATCTCGCGGCAATCGATCGGCAATTGAAGCTGTTCCAGGCCAAATACGGCGACGGCCGCATTGCTGCCGATTTCATCCAGATCACGACGCATGCCAACGGCAACTGATCGAGCGGATTCGCCCTGGTCAGCGCCCTAACGATTCCGCCGCTTGGTGAATGGCCTTGCGGATGCGGGGAAACGTGCCGCACCGGCAGGCGATCTTCTTCATGGCCTCGTTGATCTGCTTGTCGTCGGGGCGAGGGCAGCGCATGAGCAGCGCGGTGGCGGCGATCAGCTGCGCGCTTTGGCAATAGCCGCATTGCACGACGTCGACGGCAATCCACGCGTCCTTCAGTGCGCGCGCTTCGACGCTGTCCAGCCCTTCGACGGTCGTGATGCGCGCGCCGTTCAGCGTACCGACCGGGAGCTGGCAGGCAGGCATGGCCTGGTCGTTGAGCAGCACAGTGCATGCACCGCAGACCCCGACGCCACAGCCGAACTTCGTGCCGGTCAGCTTCCGTTCGCAGCGAATCACCCAGAGCAGCGGGGTGGCGGGATCGGAATCGAGGCGAGCGGTTTCCCCGTTGATACGGACTGACACCATCGGTCATCTCCTTGGTCGGGTGGGCCCGGCTTGATGAGCGGCAGTGTGCGATGACGCACACCCGTGAGCGCATACAGCGCATTTGCCACGGCCGCTGCGATCGGCGGCGTGCCCGCTTCGCCGACGCCGTGCGGTTCGGTCCCGCCCGCCACGACTTGCGTGACGATCTCGGGACAGGTCTCCATGTTGACGAGCGGATAGCTGTCGAAATAGTGCTGCGCGACTTGCCCGTTCTCGATCGTGATCGCCTGCTCGAGCGCGGCCGACAAGCCGAAGATGATCCCGCTTTCCATCTGCTGCTCGACCAGGTTCGGATTCACGGCCAGCCCGCAGTCGATCACGCAGACTACGCGCGTCACGCGAAAGCCGTCACCTTCCTGCCGGAGTTCGGCGACTTGCGCGACCACGCTGCCGAACGATGCGTGCATCGCCACGCCGCGTGCGCGCCGCGCGCCGGTCGGGTCACGCCATGCCAGCGGCGAACGCCAGCCGGACAGCGCGACGAGCGCCCGCAACACGGCCGCATGGCGCTGATGCGCCGGCTGCTTGAGCATGTCGAGGCGAAACTGGATCGGGTCTTTCCGTGCCAGCACGGCCATCTCGTCGATGAAGCTCTCGACGAAGAAGGCCTGATGCGAGTGCCCGACGGAGCGCCAGTAGCCAACGGGAACCGGGAGCGTCACCGTATTGTGCTGGACGAGCATGTTCTCGCATTCATAGGGCAGGTCGAACGCGCCTTCCGCCGTGGTGACGTCGGGCAACCATTTCGCGGCGAGGCTCGGCATGCCGAAAGTGCGAGGCATCGCCTGCGCGCTGATCGACTGGCTCGCCGACATGCCTTTCCATGCGACCAGCCTGCCGCTCGCATCGATGGCGCCGCTGTATCTCGCCACACAGGCCGGTCGGTAGAAGTCGTGCGTCATGTCCTGCGGGCGCGACCAGATCGTCTGTACCGGCCGCCCCTTCGCATGGCGCGCGATGGCGGCGGCCTGCGTGATGAAGTCGACCTCGAGCCGCCGGCCGAATGCCCCGCCGATCAATTGCTGATTCACGACCACCTTGTCTTCGTCCAGGTCCAGCAGCGCCGCGACTGCCTTGCGCGCCATCATGGGGACCTGGGTGCCGCACCAGATCGTTGCCGCGTTGTCCTCGACCCGCACCGTGCAATTCATCGGTTCCAGCGGCCCGTGAGCCAGGTAGGGCACTTCGTACTGCGCGACGAGCGGCTTCGCGCGGCCCAGCGCCGCATCGGCGTCGCCTGTGGCGTAGAACACGTGGCGGCCCGCATCGCCGTCGAGGGCGCGCGTCAACGCCGTGCGGACATCCTCGGTATTCACGCCGGCAGCCGGCCCGTGATCCCATGTGATCGACAACTGGCACAACGTCCGCATGGCGATGAAGGGATTGTCGGCAATCACGGCAACGCCTCCCGTTCCGCCGTGGTATGGCTCGATCCTGAAGATGCCGGTCACGCCCTGCAGGCTGGCGACCCTGGACTTGTCGAAATCCAGCGCCTTTCCGCCGAGTGTCGGACACATCGTGACGCTCGCATACAGGAGCTGGTCCGGCAGCACATCGATGCCATAGTGCGCGCTGCCGTCGAGCTTCGCGTGCGCCTCGATGCGACCCAACCGTTTCCCGACCAGCGTGAACGTCTTCGGGTCCTTCAGATCGACATGGGTCGGGCGCGGCAGGTCCCGCGCGAGCTGGACAAGTTCACCGTACGTCGCCGAGCGTCCCGACCGATGCCGCACCACGCCGGCTTTCGTCTCGCATTCCGCGACGCTCACGTGCCAGAGCTTCGCCGCGGCGCCGCACAACATGACGCGGGCCGTGGCGCCCGCCTCGCGCATGGGTCCCCACAGATCGATCATGCTCGTCGATCCTCCGGTTACCATCGAACCCAGATAACGTGCTCCATGGCGCGCCAACGCCGCCGCGCTGCGCGCGAGCAGGCTGTCATCATCGGGACGAAACGGAAGGCCGCCGGCGAGGGATTCACGGTCCTTGTAGATCGTGTCGAGCGCAGACATGACGATGCGGACCCGGGACCAGTCTGCATCGAGCTCTTCCGCCAGCAACATGGCCGCGCCGGTATGTATCCCCTGGCCCATTTCGGATTTGCTCATGACGATCGTCACGTCGTTAGCGGAACTGATCATCACCCAGCCGTTCAGCGGCACATCGACGCGTGACGTCTCCAGCTGCGCGGGTATGTCCAGCCGGTCGTCGGGACGCCACCATGCCCAGCCGACCACCAGCATGCCCGCCGCGCCTGCACTGCCCAACACGAAGGTTCTGCGCTTCAACATGATGTGGCCGCCGACATGTGTTGATCGAGTCGGAGCGAGCGCGCATTCGGCGAATCACGCCACGCGCCCCGACAATTCAATGTTTCGAACACAATCCGACATTTCATTGCTGCTGCAATCACCTATATTAGTCACTGATATCGGCAACCGGGAACCAGAATGTGATGTTCGTTTGAAACGAGCGCTGAAGACGCGGCCTGCCGCGCCAGAGGGAGATACGTGGCTTCCGGGACGCGAAGCGCATCGTGCCGGCCGCGTCGAACGCACCACCCGCCGGAGGTCGTTGATGCTTGTCGATGAGGTTCACGCGTTGCTGCTCGATCTGCCGGCTCCGTGGCGAGAAGCGTTCAAGCGTCACGGTCTTGACCTGGCCGGTTCGGGCACGCCCGAGGAGACGGCGAATCGACTGAGCCGGCCACTGCCGATCGACAGGGACGATCACCGCATTTGCGATCTGTGCCCGGACGCCACGCGGGCGATCGAGCCCGGCGACCCTGCACGCAGCCTGATCTATCACATGCTTGCACTGTCCGAGTGCCCGTCGCCGGATGCTGGCGTACGTCTCGAAGCACTCGATCTGCTGGAGAACTACATCACGTCGCTGGCGCCGTTGCCGCCCGACTGGCAGACGCTGGACATCGCGGTGCTGGCTTACCAGTACCGGCCGGCGCGCCGTACCGGGCATCAGCAGCATGCGGACCTCGTGTTCTCGCGACTCGGCATCGCGCGCAACGGCGACACCGACGCATGCTACGACGGGCAGACCCGGAGCTTCGTGCCGCACGTACCGGACGCGATCGAGCATGTGCGCGTGATGCCGGCGCGCTATGGCGCGTTTCTCGTCCGCCGGGTCACCGGTCCTGACCGGCTCGCGCTGATCGAGGGCAGGCGAGCGGGCGACCATCAGCGAACCTTCATCGAACCCGTGCGCAAGCTGTTTCCCGATGAATGCCTGCCCGGACTCCGGTTGACATTGAAATATGGCCACCGCCATGTCGGCGAGAAGCTGAAGCGGGCCGTCAAGGCGCGCTGGGGCGTGCGGCCGTCGCCATCGGGCGCTCTGGTCGACGCGCCGTATGCGATCTGCTGTCAGGACCCCTGCGAGGTATCGCCTGCCGATCCGATCGCACCGGCAGTCGCGCTGAAGCGTTCGGGCGCGGCCGTGCTGTTGATACCGGCCGCGCGACCCCTGATCGAGCCCGTGACCGCGGCCAACTTCGGGATACACGGCTTTGGCGTGCCGGCTCGATGGCGACTGGTGCCGCTCGCCAACCGGCGCTTCACGACGATGAGAATCATCACGAACCTGTGGAAGCTGGTGCTGGCCGCCGTCGACGAGGTGCGTCAGCAATATTTTCCGCATTTCGCGCCCGGATGGCTGCGCTTTCCCGAACCCCGCAATGCACCGGAGTTCATCAACATCCGGCACAAGGCGCGTGAGGACGGCACCTACACGGATATGCGCGCGCATCCCGTCGAGCGGCAAGCCTTTCTCGGGGAAGTCGGCAAAGGCGGCTACCGCGCGCAGCTGTTTCTGGATCACTGCACCGAAGGGGTCGTGACGATCCGTATCGCCGAGCTGGCGGAACACGCGGTGCTCCCGGCCTATTCGGTCGTTGCCGCGCCGGATTTCTATCCGTACGCCGACCAGGCGGAACTGCAGCGCTGGTTCAGGGACCGGCAGATCGATCCGAAGTCGCAGTTCAGGAGCGGCTCGCCGATATCGTTGAGCGCCGAGCGTCTCCCGGCCAATCCCGACCACATCGATCCGTTCAGCAACACGCAGGCATTTTCGCCGAGTGACGGGACGGTCGCGGTCGCGTTCAGCCTGGCGGCGCGCGCCACGCGCCGGCGGGACAGCGAACTGCATGCGCCGCGCATGACTTCGTTTCTGTCGGACGCGTCGTCGGGTGTGTTTGCGCCCGGCTGGGACGTCACCTATGCGGGTAACCGGCGGGGCATATTCCTCGCAACCTTCGGGTTGGGCAGCCCGTTCGCCGAGGACATCAAGCTGTGCGCGGCCTCTAACAGCTTCTGGCCCGCCGTGAGTCCGGATGCGTCCAGAACCTTCAATCGGACCGACGCGCCCACCGCCATCCCCATGCTCGACCATGAACTCGGCTTGCATCCGTGTCATCCGCTGGTCACGCGCGGCGCCGAGTCGAATACGCGGCGCGGATGGGACGGCGAATACGGCCCGTACCTGACGCCCGACGGCAAGGTGGATTACGCGGACATCGAACGCTCGGACTACGTCGCCAACGCGCTGCACGGCGAGATGCTGTACGGCGCATTCGAGCACGTCGATTCGGCCGAGCTGATTCGGCGGATCAGTGCATTGCGCCATGCCGTCGCGGCTTGCGATAACGGGCAAACGCCTTCGCATACGAGGCTGTGGCTGGTATCCGCACGGGCACTTGGCGAAGCCGACGATGCGCATGCGCCGGGCGTTGCCGGGCGCTATCGCTTTCTTTTCGTGCGTCCTGCTGCCGATGCGGCGCCGACACAGCACACGCCGGGACGACTGCGCGTGCGTTACGGGGAGGCGATCCGTTGCGATGCGAGCGAGGCCCGGGTGATCGGGCACGTGCTGCGCTGCGCGCCGGGGCCCGACGCGCTCGGGCTTTACTGAGGGAACGCGATGAATGCGTGTGACGTGCTCGTCGTCGGCGACGGGCCTGCCGGATGTGCCGCGGCGATCGCTGCGGCGGGAGCGGGCGGCAACGTGTGGATGCTGGGCCGCGGGCGTTCGCGGGCGGCGCCGGAATGCGTGTCCGGCGCGGCGCTCACGCTGCTCGATCGGCTGGCGCCGAGTCTGGCCCGTCGACCGCATATCTGGCTCGATGGCCGGGCCGATGCGCAGCGGGGACGTGCGGTCATACGCAGCCGCCTCGACGACGGCTTGCGCGCCGAAGCGATGGCAGCAGGCGTTCGCTATTCGCGTGCGCCCGCCGGCGCACTTGTCGCGCGTGTCGAACACGGAGCCGTCATCGGCATCACGCACGGCGACGACGAGATCGGCGCAAGCATCGTGATCGATGCGACCGGCATCAACGGATGGCTTCGTCGC
Source organism: Burkholderia sp. Bp9142 (assembly GCF_003853415.1). Taxonomy (GTDB): domain Bacteria; phylum Pseudomonadota; class Gammaproteobacteria; order Burkholderiales; family Burkholderiaceae; genus Burkholderia. The sequence continues at coordinate 12,415 of NZ_QTPP01000070.1, forward strand.
GCGATTCGGCTCGATGTGGCGACCGACTCTTCGCCGTTCTGGCTTCGCCGCGGCTACGCGCGTGGGCAGGGGACGCACACCGGCACATACTGGAATATTGCGCATGGCGGCTGGCTATGGATGAGAGCGACGTCCGCGTTCTGGATCTGGACGTCGCTATCGACGCTGCGCGATGGTGACATCACGTGGCCGGCCGATACGACGCCCGTCGGACCGGTGTGGCGCGAGTGCAGGCGCTGGCATTGCGTGCGACAGGCTGCGGGGCCGGGCTATATCGTGTGCGGCGATGCGGCGGGCTATCTCGACCCCGCGACAGGCGATGGTTTGCGTTTTGCCATCGCTTCCGGCCTGCGCGCCGGCGCGATGGCCGTCGAAGTTTCGCGTCATCCCGATCGCGCAAGCTTGCTGGCCGCGCTGTACTGCGACTGGGTGACACAAGGCTACGAACGCGACAGATCCGTGCTGGCGCAGAGTTACACGCGTGCGGGGCTGGCGCTCGGATCGCGCGACGCCGTCCGTCGAGCGGACTGCCTGCCGCTCGGCAGTTGATGCCCCATGCATGCCGGCTTCGCTTTCGTACAAGCAGAAAAGCCCGCCAGGAGACGGAACCTGGCGGGCTTGAAACGCCGCGAGGACGAACCCGTGGCGGACTGGAGCACTTCGGTAGTTCGGCACGACACTACCGAATACGGCTGGCACTGCGAGGAAGCATGGCGAAACTTACAGGCCCAGCTTCGCGATGACCTGGCCGCCAAGGTTGTTGATCGAGTTGGTCACGCTGGTGAGATCCTGGTGGGTCGACGCATCGACCTGCGTGACGGGGGCCGTGATGGTATTGCCGCTGGCGAACGAGAATCCACTGCCGGTAACGATGTTGTTGATGCCGGCGTTCTGGAACACGCTACCACCGCTGACGGCAGCCATTTCCTTGCGGCTGAGTTCGTGGGCGCGGGACAGGTCGTTGA
>NZ_QTPP01000071.1 GCF_003853415.1 Burkholderia sp. Bp9142
CCTTTTCTTCTTCATCGGCATATCCATGATTTTTACACCTCATGATATGCCTCGCCCACGAAATCACGGATAGGTCCAGACGACACCCTTCCTCTAGTTCTCAGCGACGGCTTTTCGTGTCGTTGCCAGGTTGAGCGCTTTTCCGATATTCGTGCGCAACACCCGATACAGGCGCTCTTGGCCCTGCTATCGCGTAGCGGCAATCGCGCACTCGTCGAGGGGTAGCTCGGGTTCCATCAATGTCGGCCAACGACCGAAACTCAAGTTACCTTTGAGTTCGCGCATCAGTGTTGCAACCTCGCAAGTAGATCCGTGCACACCACGCCAAAGCCGTGCGCGGGCGCTATCGGTTCCGATTGAGCCCGTGGCGCCGGTTGTGTCGCGTGGGTATTTAGGCGGCGCGGTGCCTGCTCATCCAGTTCCACATCTCCTCAGCCGCTGTGTTCTGGCATTCTGAAGTGCGATATATCCGAATTTCCAGGTCGGTAGCCCAGCTATCCGAGCCAGCCACCGCAACAATCTTGTTGTCCAGTTCCTTTGCGATACAGCTCCGCGGAAGCCATCCCAGGCCGTTGCCCGCGATTACCATCGCCTTCACCGCTTCGGACATGTGCGCCTCGAAGGTGCGACGCAGCGAACATCGGCTCGGTGCGTTCAGGATCAGCATCTCTACGACGTTCCCGAGAAACGTTCCTGGCGCATAGGCCATAAACGGCACCGCATCGTGATTCTCGCCCGGCAGCCTGTAGATCGGCTCCCCACGGCCGTCGGCAGCCGAGATTGGCAGTAGCCGGTCCACGCCAAGTGTCAGGAAGGGAAAGCGGTTGGCATCGAGGAGGATAGGCAGTTGCGGATGGTGATAGGCGACAAAGAGATCGGTATCACCTTCCACCAGTGCTTGTACACCATCAGGCACGTTGACGGCCTGGACCTTGGTCTTGATGTGCTCCAACTCGTCTCTCAACTGCCTGAGACGCCCTGGTACGAACGTAAAGAGCAGCGTATGCACGACGGAGAGACGGACGACCTCCACGCCGTCAGCTACTAGTTCATGTGCCTGCGCTAGTGTGCGCGCAGCGTAAATATCCCGAAGAATGTCGGCGGCCTGTCCGCGAAACATGATCCCGGTCGAGGTCAGCCGTATCGGGCTGACGGTGCGATCGATGAGTTTCGCGCCAAGCCAGGATTCGAGTGCCGCGATTCGGCGACTCAAGGCGGATTGGGTCAAATGCCGGTCATCGGCTGCGCGGGAGAAACTCCGTGTCTCGGCTAACGAGAGGAAGTCCTCCAACCATTTAGCTTCCATTTCTGTTCCTGTGGCTGGCGCTACATTTTGAGCCCTTCTTGGTCTCATTCTCACATCCATTGCGCATTTCGATGCATGGTATTCCAAATGCGCATGATGCTCACGACATTCAAATTTGTCCGCGTACGCTTTGTTCATCCGACCACCATGGTGGTCTTCGGGGGAGCAATCAGGTAGTCGGTTGCGGGTAGGTGGCCGGCCAACCGGAAGTGTCGCTTCCACTTCAGAGGCACAAACAACCGGGATGCTCACGCCCCGTTATCAGCTTCGCTCATTTTTGTTAGGAACCTGTATGAACTCGGAATATCAGTATTGCAAGAACGCTTCGTGGCTTGATGCGGCAAAGGGTGACCACGCTTCGCCCGCCGTGGAGAATCTGGGTGAATGGCGCCTTGCCGTCAAAGAAATTCACGGCTGGCCCGAGTATGTCGCCCAGCCGTTGCACTCGCTGGATAACCTGGCCGGGCAATTGAACGTCTCGAAGATCTACTACAAGGACGAAAGCCAGCGCTTTGGTCGAGGCATGGGCAGCTTCAAGGCGCTCGGCGCGCCGTACGCGGTCTTTTGCATTCTTGCCGACGCTGTCGAAAAGAAGACCGGGACGCGCCCGACATCCGACGACCTGCGACAAGGAAAGTATCGGGAAATCACGGAGCGCATCACAGTCACGGTTGCGACCGACGGGAATCAGGGCCGCGGGCTGGCCTACGCGGCCAAGACGTTTGGGTGCCGCTGCGTGATCTTTATCCATGAACACGTAAGCCCCGGTCGGAAAGACGCGATGGAAGCCCTTGGTGCTATCGTGATTCGCATTCAGGGCGAGTACGAAGCGTCCGTCGCGCGCTCACGAAACGACGCGAAAAACAATGGCTGGCACTTTGTCTCCAGCACTTCGTGGGATGACTATGCCTCCGGGTCGCCGCGCGATGTCATGAATGCCTACATGGTGCTCGTAGATGAGGCGTTGCGGCAACTGCCGGACCCGCAAGCCATTACTCATATTTTCGTTCAAGGGGGGGTCGGCAGTATCGCCGCGGCGATTTTCCTGCGCTTTTATCAGGAGCTTGGCGGCTCCACGCCCCGTATGGTGATGGTGGAGCCGAATGAAGCGGACTGCCTCTACCAGAGCGCATTCAACAAGGTACCGACGCCGTCGCCCGGTTCGTTGCACACGATCATGGCAGGCCTGGCGTGCCGCGAGGTTTCGCCTGCCGCATGGGCGATCCTCGATTGGCTCGCCAGTGACTTTGTGACGATCCCCGACACGTGGGCCGAAGAGGCTATGCGTACGCTTGCAGCCGGCAACGGAGATAAACCGGTCGTGTGCGGCGAAACTGCGGCAGGTGGGACTGCCGTGGTCTTGAAGTCGAAGGAAATCCCGGCGCTCCGTGAAGCGCTTGGCTTGAATCAGCATAGTCAGGTTCTGCTGTTCGGTCTCGAAGGGGCGACGGATCCGGTCATCTACGAACGGATCGTTGGGCGGCCAGTAGCTGACGTTTTTGAAGGTGCCTCCAGATAAGTCGTGATGTGAATGGTGGGCGGTGCGCCACGCGAATCCACGTGATGTCGACGCCCACCCAAATGGCCACTTCCCGGATGAGGTGGGGCCGAACAATCAGAACGTGCAGTCGTTTCGGACCGCGCGTCGGTGGCGCTCGCGTACATGACTGCGCCGGAACGACTCACGAAGGCAGGGCACGATATCGCGCTTCACGTGCACGTGTGATTGCCAAAGCATTAGGAGACTGTTGTGACCACAATTGCAGGACGCCTCTCAGCCTTGTCTATCGATCTTCCCACGGTCCCCGCTCCGGTTGGGAGCTACGCATCGTACTACCGGTCGGGAAATCTGCTGTTCCTCTCCGGGCAAGGCGCCCGAAATGCCGATGGCACACTGCGAAAAGGGCGGCTTGGCGATGGTTACACGACCGAGCAAGGCTACGACGACGCGCGAAGGATCGGGCTTCAGCTGCTTGCGACCGTTCAGAATGCGATTGGCGATCTGGAAAACATTCGTGGGGTCGTAAAAATTCTCGGGATGGTTCAGGCGACTCCAGACTTCAAGGACCATCCCAAAGTAATTGACGGCTGTTCGAATCTGTTCCTGGAAGTCCTTGGTGAAAGGGGGCGACACGCACGTTCCGCGGTCGGAATGGCATCGTTGCCCGCTGGGTTGTCGGTCGAGATCGAAGCGGTCTTCGAGATCGTGTCATCGACCTAACGCACTACGTTTCGAGACTACACCTAGCAACTGCGGGCAAGTCATCTGTTCGCTTCGAGAACGCCTGCGATCGGCAAGGCGGCTTGCCATAGGTTCCCACCGAGAAATCCATGAAACAGAGAAAATCCAAATCCATTACCCGCTATATAGTTGGCGCGATGATCCTGGGCGCCATCGTAGGAGCAATCTGTCACGACCAGATTTCCGATTCCACAAAGATTTTGTCAATCGCCGGATATCTATCCATTGGAACGGAAGTCTTTCTCCGTCTTATAAAAATGATCATCGCGCCGCTGGTTTTCGCGACATTGGTTCCCGGTATCGCAAAAATTGGCGACGCAGGCGCAGTCGGGCGAGTAGGGTTGAAGGCGATGACGTGGTTTATCTCCGCGTCACTTGTTTCGCTCGCACTTGGTCTCATTCTCGCAAACTGGTTGCAACCTGGCGCCCATACCAATCTTCCGTTACCAGAGGTGGGAGCGAGCATACCGTTGAGCACGACGGCATTTTCTCTCAAGGACTTTATTACTCACCTGGTTCCACGTTCCGCAGCAGAATCGATGGCGCAGAACGAGATACTGCAGGTTGTCGTGTTCTCGATTTTTTGCGGAACAGCCCTCGCTGCGCTCGGCGAGCGGGGCAAGCTGCTGGTCGAGGTGATCGACCAGGTCGGGACGATGATGCTGAAGATCACGGAAGCGGTCATGCGCTTCTCGCCAGTTGCGGTGTTCACCGCAGTCGCATCGATCATCGCGACAAAAGGTCTCGGTATTGTGCTGACCTTTGCCAAGTTTATTGGTCTTTTCTATCTCGGACTGGCAAGCCTTTGGGTCGTTCTGGTTCTGGCGGGATTTGTCTTTCTCGGTCGACGCGTCTTTACCCTTATCCGGACGATTCGCGCGCCGTTCCTGCTGTCGTTCATGACAGCGAGCTCTGAGGCCGCCTTTCCCCAACTGCTGACAGCTCTCGACCGGTTTGGAGTGAGCCGGCGGATTTCGAGTTTCGTTCTTCCGCTGGGCTATTCGTTCAATCTCGATGGAACGATGGTCTATTGCACGTTCACCATTCTCTTCATCGCGCAGGCCTACGGTATCGCGTTGCCGATCGAAACACAGATTGTCATGCTTTTGATGCTCATGGTCACTTCCAAGGGCATTGCAGGGGTTCCTAGAGCGTCTCTCGTCGTCATCGCCGCAACGCTTAACCACTTCCACCTTCCGGAGGCAGGATTGCTCATGATCATGGCGGTTGACACGTTCATGGATATGGGGCGATCCGCGACAAACGCCGTTGGCAATTCGATAGCCTGCGCAATCGTCGCAAAATGGGAGGGTGCGTTAGGCTCGTCGGAAGCGGACGACCGAGAAGCGGACGCGGAAACAGGACTGGGTCAGGAGCATGTGTCTTCGCCCCGTCCAGCCGATGCTTCGACCTGACTCCGGGCGAGAGGCTGCCCTGCCGCAATGTGTGATTGCGGCAGGAAGCTAGTTTGCTTCGAGCGACTGGTGAAACGCAGATATTTCCCTCGAGAGTGCTTCGGGAGCCTCAAGCGGAATCATGTGTCCTGAACCGTGCAATAGTCGCAGCCGGCAATGGGGAAGTGCATTGTTCATCTCCTCCAGATGCTCCACCTGGACGAGCCTGTCATCCGTTGAACCCACGATCAGGACGGGACAGTCGAGCGTCGACAACGAAGGAAGGAGATCAGGGCGGTCCATGGAGGCCGACAGCTGCGCCTGGAAGGTTCGTGCACCGAGCGAGTGGTCCATCTCGATAATGAGATCGGTCAAGCCGGAATCAGCGGCACCTGCGCTACCAAGGAATGTTGCGACCTGCGCTCGTGAGATCCCGGCATAAGGCCGTGAAGCAAGGTGTTCAAGCATGCGTTGGCGTCGACCGCGTTCCTGCGCGCCGAGTCCTCTCGCTGAAGCCGCAATGACAACGAGCGAGCACAGCTTTTGAGGGTTGGCGAGGGCATGTTCCAGGGCGAGATAGCCGCCCATCGAGAACGCAACGACGTGCGCACCTTCGGGAATCTCGTCGGCGAGCTTTAGGTGGATCGCGTCGCGGTCGCTAACGTCAGCGAGCGAGATGAAGTGCGGTTGGATCTGCTGACCGAGATAGGGTAGCAGACGGCTCCACAGCCGTTCGTCGCACATGGTACCTGGTACAAACTCGATTTTCATCTTTGAAGGTGCTCGTGGGTGGAATAGGAAGCGATGCAAGCCTGAGTGGCAGGGGCCTATTCATCGACTTCAACCGATCGGGTCTTCGCCAAGTATGTGCCCAGCGACGCAACAAACGAGGATACGATCCTGCTCTCCTCACGGGATCGCGTCACGGCCATAATTTTGGCGACTTCGGGAAAGTTTGCAAGCCTGACGAACGCAACGTCGCGGCGGCATCCCTCGCACACAGAGCGCCCGACGAGTGAAAAGCCCAGGCCCGAGGCAACCATGCCCAGCGCGATATTGATCTCGTTTGCGTGATAGGACGGAACTGGGTTACCACCGGCTCTGCGCAGCAACGAGAACGTGTCTTCATCGTAATGCGTTTGTGGGATTCTCGGGAAGGGAATGAAGGGAACATCGTCTAGATGCTCGGCTTTCAAGATCTTTCTGCGCGCGAGCCGATGGTCGGCGGGAAGCGCAACCACGAACGGGTCGTCACAGAGTGGCGTGTAGGTGAGCCCATCGACCGTTCGACGTTCCCCACAAAGCGTGAAATTCCGATCTAAATTCTCCCGGTTAGCAAGTCCGAAGGCTGATCCTCTGTCGTGCGTGCGAGCAAATCGATTTGTACTTCAGGAGATGAGGCCCGGAAATGACGGACGGCATGCGGGATGATTGAAAACATCACGGACCGGACGAGCTCGATCGCTACGCGCGAAAGAGTTCCAGTGGTTTGCCGTGACTGAGCTCGGTCGGATAGACGAGGTAATACGCAGAATCGGCATGCGAACTTATATCCACAGGTATGACGAGACCAAGCTGTTCGACCTGCCTTTCGACGAAGAATTTCGGTACCAGCGCAATCCAGAGTTCCGCAGCCGCTGCTGAGGTGACTTCGTGAAGGTGCCTGAAATTCGGCAAGGTGATCTGCGCCTCACCGTCAGACACCACGCCCAACGTGGCGCCGACTGTTTCCATCAAACCTTGTTATCCGAAGCTGTCGGATACCATTTTCTGAACGTCGATCATGCGTGTTCCAAGCGTGTGGAGTGGCAAGCCGGCGGGTTAGCGCATCGCATGCCGAGACGTAAAGTGAAGTCGTGAAGGTGTGGCGGCGGGCCGCGGATTTGCTCTCCAGACCGGAAGCTCCCGCACCCTCGCCACCGTTACGCTTCTCAATATGGCGAATGAGCCTACCAGGCGTGCTGCTGATTGTCAGGAAACGATCCATCCTTGACGGCACCAACATATGCGCTGAAGGCGGCATGGACTTCACCCGTTTCCTTCATAAAATTACGCACAAACTTCGGCATACGCCCAAGGTTTATGCCGAGCATATCGTGCATGACGAGCACCTGGCCTGCTGTACCGCTTCCCGCCCCGATGCCGATAGTCGCGCACGACGTCATTTCGTCTGTGATGACTTGCGCCAGTCGAGCCGGAATCATTTCGAGCACCATCATCGTCGCTCCCGCGTCATCGAGCGCCCGTGCGTCAACGCGCAGTCGATCCGCAGCTTCTTGCTGGCGCCCCTGGACACGAAAACCGCCAAGCGCTGACACCGTTTGCGGCGTAAGCCCAAGATGGCCACAGACGGGAATCCCGCGCTCGACCAAAAACGCGACGATTTCTGTCGTCCAGCCGCCGCCCTCGAGCTTCACCACGTTAGCGCCGGCTTGCATAAGTTCTACGGCCGACGTAATCGCCTGCTCTCGAGATTGATGATAGCTACCGAAGGGCAGATCCGCGATCACCAATGCTGTTGCTTGGGAACGTACAAGTCCGTGCGCTACGCATCGAGTATGGTATTTCATCTCGTCGAGCGATACACCGACCGTGGTAGCCATACCTTGACACACCATTCCCAACGAGTCACCGACCATGATGCAATCAACGCCCGCAGCATCTGCGACCGCTGCAAACGTAGCATCGTACGAGGTTAGCACGGCGATCTTTTCGCCCTTTGAGCGCATATCTGCGATGCGCATTGTGGTGATTGGTTTCCGGATGCGTTCAGTCTGGCTGGCGGTCGAACCATACGGTGCGGTTGTTTGCTCGGCCGCCTCTGGATGAGGAGCCGACGTGCTTGAAATAGGACGTTCGGACATGTGTCGTTCAAAAAAAGGTGAAAAGCATAATGGACTCGAAGTGATTGCCGTGAAGCGCTGATGCATAGACGCACAATCGATCGCATCTTTTGAGGATTGGTCGGCGTGCTCAGCTGTTCGAGTCTGCACGTGGGCAGCACGCTTGTGGAAGCGGTGAGCGTCCGTTGCGATCATGCCTCATCGAGAGGCACGAGTGTGTAAAGAGGCGGCGTATGTCGATTTTTCTCTCGGAAACGAAATGGGCACTGTAGGCAAGATTATTTTTTATGAGGGTCCAGTTCAGACGTAGAGGTGCAGAGGTTTGCGAATCAGTCAAAATAAAAATCAATTGCATTTCGATATTTGATTGGTGATATCTATTTGTGGGAAGGTATTTTTTGGCGACCGGGATGTCAAGCGCAGAAAGATCATGGCGTAATGACTTTTTGGAATGTCATTTTTTCCCGGGGACGCACCGCCAGTCCGCATCGAAGCTGCTACTCACTTCATATTTAACTAGTTCATTTTCATCGTATTCCAGAGAGTTCAAACATGCATGAGGTCATGACTTTTTCGGCCTTGCCCGTGAGTTTATGACTGGACAGAATTCGATCTCGGTAGTGCCTGGAACGAAGTGATTCGCAAGGGGCCACTATTTGTCGTCACTACGATCAGAACAAGAGTACAGAAGGCAGTGGCGGACTTAGCGGGGAGATTTCAACCGTGCGTGCGTAGGTTGATCTAATGAGATTGGAGGAGTGAGACGTGAGGTTCAGATCATCTTGGCCATCGAAGATTGCCAAGCCGGTATTGGGGTTAGATATTGTTCGCTGCCGAGTGCACAGTCATCCTTGGCGTAAGGCGATTTATACGTGGTCAGTGCAAACTTGTTCCCGCATAGCCTTGCTCATTCGGAAGATGCAAGGTGTCACGGATGACTACCAGCCTAGTGGGCTACTCACCGTGATGCGCGTCGCAGTCTAGGCGACTTCGACGCGACATCGTTTTTCGCGTTGTCCAGCCTCCCCAATCAAATAGGCATTCCAGATGGATATTTTCATCCAGCAGATTCTCAACGGACTGGTGCTCGGTAGCGTCTACGCCATCATCGCGTTGGGCTATACGATGGTGTATGGCATCCTCGGCATCATCAACTTCGCGCATGCGGACGTACTGATGGTAGGGGCAATGGTCGCGCTGTCGGCCATTACCGTGTTGCAGAACCATTTCCCGGAACTAGGCAACGTCGCGACCCTGACGATCGGGCTAGGCATCGCCGCGGTCGTCTGTGCGGGCGTCGGCTTCACGATCGAGCGCGTCGCATACCGGCCGCTGCGTCGTGCACCGCGCCTCGCACCGCTGATTACCGCAATTGGCGTATCGATCCTGCTGCAGACGGCCGCGATGATCATCTGGTCGCGTAACCCGTTGCCGTTCCCTCAACTTCTGCCGACCGACCCAATAAACGTAATCAAGGCGACCGACACGACAACTGGCGCCGTGATCTCGATGACCGAAATCGTGATTATCGCGGTGGCGTTCATCGTGATGGGTGGCCTGCTGCTGTTGGTCCACAAGACGAAGCTTGGCCGCGCGATGCGTGCGATTGCGGAAAACCCAAATAATGCAAGTCTGATGGGCGTGAACCCGAACTTCGTGATCTCGGCGACCTTCATGATTGGTTCGGCACTGGCTGCACTGGCCGGCGTGATGATCGCGTCCGAATACGGCAACGTGCACTTCTACATGGGCTTCATCCCTGGCCTGAAAGCGTTCACGGCGGCGGTGCTGGGCGGGATCGGCAATCTCGCAGGTGCGATGGTCGGAGGCTTGGTTCTTGGCCTGATTGAGCAGCTCGGCGCGGGTTACATCGGCAACCTCACGGGCGGCGTATTCGGCAGCAACTACCAGGACGTGTTCGCCTTCATCGTGCTGATCATCGTGCTGGTGTTCCGTCCGTCGGGCCTGTTGGGCGAGCGTGTGGCTGACCGCGCATAAGGAGAAGCAGATGAATTCCACCCAACAGATTGAAACGCCGATGACGCTTGTCGAAGAGCGCAACACCGCCAAGACCGTCATCATCGGCATCCTGACTGCGGCCTTCGTTATCGCGGCGCCGATCATCATCGGCTCGGCGGGCGGCAACTACTGGGTCCGCGTGCTCGACTTCGCGATGCTGTACGTGATGCTCGCGCTGGGCCTGAACGTCGTGGTCGGCTTCGCCGGCTTGCTCGACCTGGGCTACATCGCGTTCTACGCGGTGGGTGCGTACACGGCGGCACTGCTGAGCTCGCCGCACCTGGCCTCGCAGTTCGAGTGGATCGCGGCGCTCGCGCCGAACGGGCTGCACGTGCCGTTCCTGCTCATCGTGCCGATCGCGATGGCGCTCGCGGCGACCTTCGGGATCCTGCTCGGCGCGCCGACGCTGCGCCTGCGCGGCGACTACCTGGCGATCGTCACGCTCGGCTTCGGTGAGATCGTCCGGATCTTCATGAACAACCTCGACCGCCCGGTGAACATCACCAACGGCCCGAAGGGGATCACGGGCATCGATCCGGTGCACGTCGGCGGCTTCAACCTGTCGCAGACGCACTCGATCTTCGGCTTCCAGCTGCCGTCGGTCTACATGTACTACTACCTGTTCGTGCTCTGCGCGCTGCTGGTGATCTGGACGTGTACGCGCCTGCAGCACTCGCGTATCGGCCGCGCCTGGGCGGCGATCCGCGAGGACGAGATCGCGGCGAAGGCGATGGGTATCAACACCCGTAACGTGAAGCTGCTCGCATTCGCGATGGGCGCGTCGTTCGGCGGCCTGTCGGGCGCGATGTTCGGCTCGTTCCAGGGCTTCGTGTCGCCGGAATCGTTCACGTTCTGGGAATCGATCGTCGTGCTCGCGTGCGTGGTGCTGGGCGGCATGGGCCACATCCCGGGCGTGATCCTGGGTGCGGTGCTGCTCGCGATCTTCCCGGAATTCCTGCGCTCGACGATGAGCCCGCTGCAGCACGCGATTTTCGGCCACGACATCGTCGATACCGAAGTGATCCGTCAGGCGCTGTACGGCCTCGCGATGGTCGTCATCATGCTATACCGCTCGGAAGGCCTGTGGCCCGCGCCGAAGCATGAGGACAGAATCGCGAAACTGGCGAAGCGCGCCAGCAAGAAGCCGGTGCGCGCCTAACCTACGGACACTGGGGATACACACATGAGCGACAAAAAAATCCGACTGTCCGTTAAAGGCGTGAACAAACGCTTCGGCGGCCTGCAGGCACTGTCCGACGTCGGCCTGCAGATCAAGGAAGGCGAGATCTACGGGCTGATCGGCCCGAACGGCGCCGGCAAGACCACGTTCTTCAACGTGATCACGGGCCTCTACACGCCGGACTCCGGCGAGTTCAAGCTCGACGGCACGGAATACAAGCCGACCGCGGTGCATCAGGTCGCGAAGACGGGCATCGCGCGCACGTTCCAGAACATCCGCCTGTTCGGCGGGATGACGGCGCTCGAGAACGTGATGGTGGGCCGCCACGTGCGCACCAAGCACGGGCTGCTCGGCGCGGTGTTCCAGACGCCGGCCGAACGCCAGGAAGAGCGCGAGATCAAGGAACGCGCGATCGAGCTGCTCGAATA
>NZ_QTPP01000072.1 GCF_003853415.1 Burkholderia sp. Bp9142
GCTTCGTTGCGACGACCGGGGCTCAACTTCCAGTGCCGCCCGGGTCCCTACCGCCAACCCGACCGCACCGCTTCCCTTCTTCCCCCGCGCCGCGTTTCCGTTAGCGCGAAAGAGGCGCGATTCTATGCACCCGCCACCGTCTCCGCAACCCCCTTTGTGAAAATATTTTGAAAAAGCCCCCGTGCGCTGCCGCGCACGGGGGCTGGGGTTCGATGAGCTACACACCGCTCGCGATCCTGAAGCAGCCGGCAGATCGTCTCCCTCCATATATATGGCGATGTCACTTGCCGCCGGCTGCGGCCTGCAGCGACTCCACCGGCACTGCGTCGGCCATCGCCGTGTAACCGGCGTCACTCGGGTGAATGCCGTCGCCACTGTCATATCGGCGCTGCAGAACACTCGGGCGCGTGGGGTCGCGCAGTATCGCGTCGAAGTCGACCACGCCGTCGAAACCGCTGCCACCCCGAATCCACCGGTTCACCTCGAGCCGGATCGTCTCGCGCCCGGCCGGCAACGCCGCGGGCGTAAGTGTCGCGCCGAAGACCTTCACCCCCTGGCGGTGCGCGGCCTCGATCAACCGGCGATAGCCGTCGATCAACGCCGCGGCCGTGACCTGCGTATGCGGATTGTCGCAATCGAGCCCCGCACGCGGCGGCATGGCCGCAAAGTTGATGTCGTTGATGCCGATCAGCACGATCGCCGCCTTCACCCCCGCGCGCGACAGCGCGTCGCGCTCGAACCGCGACGCCAGCGACGTGCCATAGCACGCCGAATCGCTGAGCAACCGGTTGCCGCTGATCCCGAGATTCACCACGCCAAGCGGATCCGGACCTGCCGCGGCCAGCCGGTGCGCCAGCGCGTCCGGCCAGCGACGGTTGCGGTTCAGGCTCGAGCGCAGCCCGTCGGTAATCGAATCACCGATCGCCGCGACACTCGCCCGCGCAGCACCCGCCTCGACGGCCAGTTCCGTCACCCACGCATACTGGGTAAAGCGCGTGCGAAATGCGCCAGCGCCCGGATCGCTCACGTGATCACCCGGCGCCGATACGTAGTTGAGCTGGTTCGACACACGGTGCCACACGGTCATCCGCTGGTTCGCGCCCATCCGCAGACTGATCGCATACGGCCGCCCGGCCGTCACGTCGATTGCCACCGGGTCGCTTTCGAGCTCCTGGCCCGGCACGAGCGTCACCGACGCCTTGCCGCCGAAGCGCACGCCGGCGCTCGCCCCGTCGGCAAGCGCCGCGCCGTCTCCCGCACGCGCCAGACCGGCGGCCTCGATCACCAGCGGCGCGCGACCATATGCATTGCTCACGCGAAGCCGCGCGGCACGTCCCGATACCGTCGGATAGACGATCTGCCGGACGGTCCGCCCAGCCACGTCGGGCGCGCGATAGAGCGGTGGCGGCGCAGCCAGGTCGGGAATCGGCTGCAACGCAGTCGCCCATGCGGCGACCCACCCGGCCGGAGCGGCCGAGGCCGCGACCGGCGACAGGAAAACGGACGCGCCCAGCACGGTCGCGACGAAACTGCTTCGAAATGACATCGGCGAAATCCCCATCGGAAAGCGGGCATTGTGCCGCAGAAGCCGCCCGTCTCACGCGCCGGACCACCTCCCACGCCAGCGATTGCACCCCGACGCCCCTCGTTTACCCGCGTCTCGCCGCAAATCGGCAAGAAATTTATTAACCGACCGGTCGGTTGGTTTATACTTCGCACACATTCAACCGGACGAGAACCTCCGCCATGTACACGCAATCCCTCGACATCCCCGGCAACGTCGCGCCGCTCGACGCCACCGCCGAGTCGCCCGAGCAAGCGCGGTTCGACGCGGTCATGGCCGCGGACGGCAAGATCGAACCGCAGGACTGGATGCCCGACGCCTATCGCAAGACGCTGGTTCGCCAGATCTCGCAGCACGCGCACTCGGAAGTCGTCGGCATGCTGCCGGAAGGCAACTGGATCTCGCGCGCGCCGAGCCTGAAGCGCAAGGCGATCCTGCTCGCGAAGGTCCAGGACGAAGCCGGCCACGGCCTCTATCTATATAGCGCAGCCGAAACACTCGGCGTATCGCGCGATTCGCTGATCGACGCGCTGCACGCCGGCAAGGCGAAATACTCGAGCATCTTCAATTATCCGACGCCGACCTGGGCCGACGTCGGCGTGATCGGCTGGCTCGTCGACGGTGCCGCGATCATGAACCAGATCCCGCTGTGCCGCTGCACGTACGGCCCGTACGCACGCGCGATGATCCGCGTGTGCAAGGAAGAGTCGTTCCACCAGCGCCAGGGCTTCGATGCGCTGCTGTCGATGATGAAGGGTACCGACGCGCAGCGCGCGATGGTCCAGCAGGCGGTGAACCGCTGGTGGTGGCCGGTGCTGATGATGTTCGGCCCGAGCGACGCCGATTCGGTCCACAGCAACCAGTCCGCGAAATGGGGCATCAAGCGGATCACGAACGACGACCTGCGGCAGAAGTTTGTCGACGCGACGGTCGACCAGGCAAAGGTGCTCGGCGTGACGCTGCCCGACCCGGACCTGAAATGGAACGACGCGCGCGGCCACCACGACTACGGCGCGATCGACTGGGATGAGTTCTGGCGCGTGGTCAACGGCGACGGCCCGTGCAACAAGGAACGCCTCGCGACCCGCGTGAAGGCGCACGACGATGGTGCGTGGGTGCGCGAAGCCGCGCTCGCGCACGAAGCGAAGCGCCGCGCCCGCGCCGAACAGCACGCCGCCTGAGCGGCAACCATCGAATTCAGGATTCAGGAGAAAGTGATGAACAAGGAATGGCCGATCTGGGAAGTGTTCGTGCGCAGCAAGCAGGGCCTCGATCACAAGCATTGCGGCAGCCTGCACGCCGCCGACGCGTCGATGGCGCTGCGCATGGCGCGCGACGTCTACACGCGCCGCCAGGAAGGCGTGAGCATCTGGGTGGTGCCGTCGTCGGCGATCACTGCGTCGGATCCGGCCGAAAAGGCCGAGCTGTTCGAACCGGCAGGCGACAAGATCTACCGTCACCCGACGTTCTACACGCTGCCCGACGAAGTCAACCACATGTAACGCCCGCGCCATGACGATCACACCCGAACACCTCTCCTACGTGCTGCGCCTCGCGGACAATGCGCTGATCCTCGGTCAGCGCAACGCCGAATGGTGCGGCCACGGCCCGATCCTCGAGGAAGACATCGCGCTCACCAACATGAGCCTCGACCTCATCGGCCAGGCCCGCATGCTGTATACGCACGCAGCCGAACTCGAGCGCCAGCTCAACGGCGCGGCGAAGACGGAAGACGATTACGCGTACTTCCGCCCCGAGCGCGAGTTCGCGAACTTCACGCTCGCCGAGCTGCCGCACTACGGCCCGATCGCCGGCACCGCGCACGCCGACAAGGACTACGCGGTGACGATCGTGCGCAACTTCCTCTACACGACGCTGATGCTGCACGTGTGGACGGCGCTCGAAACGTCGACAGACGCGCAGCTCGCCGCGATCGCCGCGAAATCGGTGAAGGAGACCCGCTATCACGTGCAGCACGCACGCGAATGGCTGGTGCGCCTCGGCGACGGCACCGACGCATCGCATTGCCGCGCCCAGGCCGCGCTCGACTACCTGATTCCGTACACGCGTGAATTCTTCGCGGCCGATGCAATCGACGACGCGGTCGCCGCACCGGGCATCGGCCCCGCACCGGCCGCGCTCGAAGCCGCATGGCGCGCGGACGTGGACGATGCGCTCGCGGAGGCGACGCTCGACCTGCCGGCGCCCGTGCAGCACGTGACGACCGGCAAGCAGGGCGAGCACTCGGAGCACATGGGCTACCTGCTCGCGGAAATGCAGAGCCTCGCGCGCCAGCACCCCGGCGCGACCTGGTAACCGGCCGACCCAACGGAGCCCGACGATGTCCGTCCAGACCGCCGCCCCCGCCGACGCCGCGCCCGCCGCGCATCGCAACGATCCGTTGCTCGCGCGCGCGTGGGACGTGCTCGAAGCGGTGCCCGATCCTGAAATCCCGGTCGTGTCGATCCGCGAGCTCGGCATCCTGCGCGACGTCCGTCGCGCAGACGACGGCCTGCTCGAAGTCGTGATCACGCCGACCTACTCCGGCTGCCCGGCCATGTCGCAGATCGCCGAGGACATCGCCGCCGCGCTGCAGGCCGCCGACCTGCCGCCGCACCGGATCGCGACGGTGCTCGCGCCCGCGTGGACGACCGACTGGATCACGCAGGAAGCGCGCGACAAGCTGCGCGCATACGGCATCGCGCCGCCCGTCGGCCAGTGCGGCCGCGCCGCGCCGCGGGAAAACGTCGTGCGTTTCGTGCCGCGGCCCGTCGCGGCGCCCGTTTGCCCGCGCTGCGGCTCCGCCCGCACCGAGCGTCTCGCGCAATTCGCGTCCACGGCCTGCAAGGCGCTGTACCGCTGCGTCGACTGCCGCGAACCCTTCGACTACTTCAAACCTTACTGAGATGAAACAGCCCCCACGCTCTCTTCGTTCGCCTGGGGGGGCGCAGCCCCCCCATCCCCCGGAAGCAGATCCGTCGCGCGCAGCGGCCCGGCGGGGGTCGTCGTCGACCCCGCAATTTCACCCGCTGCGTATCCGCGACGTGCAGCCCGAGACCGCCGACGCCGTTACCGTCTCCTTCGACGTGCCGCCTGAGCTGCGCGACGCGTACCGCTTCACGCAGGGCCAGTTCGTCACGCTGAAGACCCACATCGACGGCGAGGAAACGCGCCGCTCGTACTCGATCTGCGTCGGCACGACCGACTACGACCGCGACGGCGAACTGCGCATCGGCATCAAGCGCGTGCGCGGCGGCCGCTTCTCGAACTTCGCGTTCGACACGCTCGAGCCGGGCCACACGATCGACGTGATGACGCCGGACGGCCGCTTCTTCACGCACCTGAACGCCGACCACGGCAAGCAGTACGTCGCGTTCTCCGGCGGGTCGGGCATCACGCCGGTGCTCGCGATCGTGAAGACGACGCTCGAACTCGAACCGCGCAGCACCTTCACGCTGATCTACGGCAACCGCAGCGTCGACGCGATCATGTTCGCGGAGGAACTCGAAGACCTAAAGAACCGCTACATGAACCGCTTCGTCCTGTATCACGTGCTGTCGGATGACCAGCAGGACGTCGAGCTGTTCAACGGTGTGCTCGACCAGGCGAAATGCGCGGAATTCCTCGCCACGCTGACGCCGGCCGACACGATCGACGAAGCGTTCATCTGCGGCCCCGCGCCGATGATGGATGCGGCCGAAGCCGCGCTGAAGGCAGCCGGCGTGCCGCAGGCGAAGGTGCACGTCGAGCGCTTCGGCACGCCGCTGCCGCAGGCCGGCGCGCCCGTCGTCGAGATCACCGACCAGACGCCGGCCGCCGACCTCGAAATCGTGCTCGACGGCAAGAGGCGTAAGCTGCGCCTGCCGTACGAAGGCGTGAGCCTGCTCGACATCGGCCTGCGCGCGGGCCTCGCGCTGCCGTACGCGTGCAAGGGCGGCGTGTGCTGCACGTGCCGGGCGAAGGTGGTCGAAGGCGAAGTCCGGATGGAGAAGAACTACACGCTCGAGGAACACGAAGTGAAGGACGGCTTCGTGCTCACGTGCCAGTGCCACCCGATCAGCGACAAGGTCGTCGTGAGCTTCGACGAGCGTTGAGCGGCGTCGTACCGGCGCGGTGCGCCTGTTTCTCGTCGTCACACATCTCGCTTACACTAGGGGCCGCCGGCCGGCTGGACGTCATCACGTCCGCCCGGCCGGCGGTTTTCTTTTGTTGATGACAGGCCGATGAGTACCATTCACGTGATTCAGGGCGGCACCGCCGCCGCGTCGCTGCGCGAGGGTCTCGCGCAAGCCGGACGCGACGAGCGCGTCGTCGGGTTGCTCGACGATCTCGCGGTCGGGCCGCTGAAGGGCGCCGACGAGACGCCCGACACACGCGCCGCGTTCTGGCAGCGCGTGCTCGGCGACCAGATTCCCGACTGGAACGCGGAAATCGAAGGCGAGTTCGCCCGGCTCGACCAGCTCGCGACGGAGTCGGGCCAGGTGGTCGTCTGGCACGCGCCGAGCGTCGGCGACAAGCTGCTGCTGCGCCGCGTCGCCTATCACCTGCGCAACGTGCCGCAGCGGCTGAACGAGGTGCGGCTGTCGGCCGCCGATCTCGACGCGCCGCAGCGCGCGGCGCTGGCCCGCACCGACCTCGCATGTTCGACGGGGATGTTCTCGCCCGCGGCGCTCGCCCGGAAACGGCCGGCGGCCGCACCGATCTCGGTACTGCGCATCGGCCGCCTCGCGCTCGAATGGCAGGAGGCGAAGCACCTGAATGCCGAGTTGCGCTACTGGGTCAGCAATACGATCAAGAGCGGCCATTATGCAGACCTCGATGCGCTGATCGTCGCACACGCGGAAACCGGCTGGCTGCCCGCGCGACGCATCGTCGGCGGCATCATGGCCGGCGCCGACCGCGGCGGGCTGTTCGTCAGCGACTCGATCGCCTGGTGGCGCTGCCGCGAACTCGCGGCGGCCGGCCGGCTCGAGCTGCAGGACGACGCGCCGGCCGCCCTCTCTTCCACGCAGATGCGCGCGGCTGCCGCGCCTCGCTAACGCTACTTCTTTCGCATTCGACCATGGCCCGTACCCGAGCGCCCGACCACGAATCCCAGCGCGAGCAGATCCTCGATCTCGCCGCCGAGAAATTCGCGCAGACGAGCTATCCGAGCACGTCGATGTCCGATCTCGCGACCGCGAGCGGCACGTCGAAGGCACGTCTCTATCACTATTACGAGAGCAAGGAAGCGATCCTGTTCGATCTGCTCGACCGCTACACGAAGCGGTTGATGCTGATCATCGCCGAGGTCGAGGGCGCGAGCCAGCGGCGCGGCCTCAGCGAGCGCGACGCGTTCGCCGAACTGGTGCGCGCGTTCCTCGCCGAGTACGAGACGTCGCACAGCCGCCACGTCGCGCTGCTCAACGACGTGAAGTATCTCGAGGATGCGCAGCGCGAAATCGTGCTCGACCGCCAGCGCGACATCGTCGCGGCATTCGCGCGCCAGCTCGCGCGCGCCTACCCGGAGCGGATCTCGAAGGACAACCAGACATCGGTCACGATGATGGTGTTCGGGATGATCAACTGGACGTTCACGTGGCTCAAGCCGGGCGGCCGCCTCGGCTACCGCGACTTCGCCGAACAGGTGATCGACCTGATGGAGCACGGGCTGTCGTCGGGCGCGTGATTGCCGCGCAGCAGCACGCGTTGTGCGGCGGGCACACTGCGACAGGCCGCCGCGCATTTCATATGATGAATTTTTAATCCGTTATAAATCAAACAGATAGAGAATGAAGTAAGCGGATTTAGAATTTCCCCTCAGCACAAATAACGTCAAATACGGGTTTTCCCCAACCCCACTCGGGTAGAATGCTGTTGCATCGCACAAGACGTTTGTGCAGCTACACACTGAGGAACCCACGATGAACACGCAATTCGACCGCCGTGCCGATGCTGTCGGCCACGCCGGTACTGCGCCGGTTCTCGTCAGGGAACTGGCTTCCAAAGACCGTGAGCGAATGCTCACCCACTTTCTCTCGCTCAACGAAGAGGACCGCCTGCTGCGCTTCGGCCAGATGGTGCCCGACCACGTGATCGAGAACTATGTCCGCACGATCGACTTCGGCCGCGATACCGTGTTCGGCGTGTTCGACCATGCGCTCGAACTGCTTGGCGTCGGCCACCTGGCGTACCTGCCCGCCGAAGGCGACACGCGCACGGCGGAATTCGGCGTGTCGGTGCTCGAAAGCGCCCGCGGCCGCGGCGTCGGCTCGAAGCTGTTCGAGCGCGCAGCGATCCGCAGCCGCAACACCCGCGTGACGATGCTGTACATGCATTGCCTGTCGCGCAACGCGACGATGATGCACATCGCGAAGAAGTCCGGGATGCGGATCGAATACGCATACGGCGAAGCCGATGCGTACCTGACGCTGCCGCCGGCCGACCACTCGACGATCCTCGCCGAGATGCTGCAGGAACAGGCTGCGGTATTCGACTATGCGTTGAAGCGCCAGGCGCACCGCACGTCGAAGTTCATCGAATCGCTGATGCCCGCCGCGCTGACGGCGTGACATCGGCCGACCGGGCGCCCCGCGGAGCGCCCGGCCCGCGTTCCTTTCTCCCATTCCCGGCATCGCACGCTAGCGCACCGACCGGATCGGCAACGCCGTCGTCTCCTTGAAGCACTCGAGCGAGAAGCTCGTCTTCACGTCGATCACGGACGGATGGTGCAGCAAATGCTCCTGCACGAAGCGGGAGAAATGCGCCATGTCCTCGACCTGCACGCGCAGCAGGTAATCCATGTCGCCCGTCATCGCATGGCATGCGACCACTTCCGGCCAGGTCTGCACGGCCGCGCGGAACAGTTCCGCGTGGGTCGCGCCCGCGCGTGCCGACGTCTCGTCGGCACGAACCGGCGCCAGGCCGCCGCGCTTCTCGAGCCGCACACTCACATAGGCGAGCAGATCGAGCCCGAGCTTCTGCGGATCGAGCAGCGCCACGTAGCCGGTGATCACGCCGAGCTCCTCGAGCCGCCGGATCCGGCGCAGGCACGGGCTCGGCGACAGGTTCACGCGCTCGGCGATCTCCTGGTTCGACAGGCGACCGTTCTCCTGAAGAATCGCGAGAATCCGCCGGTCGATGGCATCCAGTTCGGCTTGCGCCATTTCCTGCCCTCCGAAGAATATTTTGGGACTTGAAATTGCGCCATCGTAGGCACAGGCGATTAAGTTCGCAAGTTTACGCTCTCCCCTGCCCGCTACACTTTGTCGCATGGATCGATGCGTTGCGCGCACCGCGCCACGCGTCACCTTCGACATGGAACCGGCCTGGCACCCTCATCGCCCCGGCCGATCGCACAGCACACAGGAGACACGGCATGCAGATCCCCAACTGGGAGAACCCCGTCGGCACCGACGGCTTCGAATTCATCGAATACACCGCGCCGGATCCGAAAGCACTCGGACAACTGTTCGAACGGATGGGTTTCACCGCGATCGCGCGCCATCGCCACAAGGACGTGACGGTCTACCGTCAGGGCGACATCAACTTCATCATCAACGCCGAACCCGATTCGTTCGCACAACGCTTCGCGCGCCTGCACGGCCCGTCGATCTGCGCGATCGCGTTCCGCGTGCAGGACGCCGCGAAGGCATACAAGCACGCGCTCGAACTCGGCGCCTGGGGCTTCGACAACAAGACCGGCCCGATGGAGCTGAACATCCCGGCGATCAAGGGCATCGGCGATTCGCTGATCTATTTCGTCGACCGCTGGCGCGGCAAGAATGGTGCGCAGCCGGGCGCGATCGGCGATATCAGCATCTATGACGTCGACTTCGAGCCGATCGCCGGCGCGAACCCGAATCCGGTCGGCCACGGCCTCACCTACATCGATCACCTGACGCACAACGTGCATCGCGGCCGCATGCAGGAATGGGCCGAATTCTACGAGCGCCTGTTCAACTTCCGCGAAGTGCGCTACTTCGACATCGAAGGCAAGGTGACGGGCGTGAAGTCGAAGGCGATGACGTCGCCGTGCGGCAAGATCCGGATCCCGATCAACGAGGAAGGCTCGGACACGGCCGGCCAGATCCAGGAATACCTCGACGCGTACCACGGCGAAGGCATCCAGCACATCGCGCTCGGCACGAACGACATCTACGGCGCGGTCGACGGCCTGCGCGGCAAGGAAGTGAAGCTGCTCGACACGATCGACACGTATTACGAGCTGGTCGACCGCCGCGTGCCGAACCACGGCGAATCGCTCGACGAGCTGAAGAAGCGCAAGATCCTGATCGACGGCGCCCGCGACGACCTGCTGCTGCAGATCTTCACCGAGAACCAGATCGGCCCGATCTTCTTCGAGATCATCCAGCGCAAGGGCAACCAGGGTTTCGGCGAAGGCAACTTCAAGGCGCTGTTCGAATCGATCGAGCTCGACCAGATCCGCCGCGGCGTGGTCCAGGACAAGGCCTGACCAAGGCCTGACGCAGACGGCCGCGCGGCGTCCGGCAGCCCGGGCAGCCGCACGAACATCGGCGGCACAACGAAAAAGGGCGGGAATCTCGCGATTCCCGCCCTTTTGTCGTTTCAGTCGTTCCGGCGCGGTCGGCCGGCCGCGCGAACGGATCAACGCACGTTCGCCTTCGGCGCGACGGCATGCTCGGCCGCCAGCCGTGCGTTGGCGTCCTGCGCCGGCGCGATCTGACGCATCTGCGCGCCGGCTGCCGCCAGTGCGCTCGCGCCCCGCGCGTGCACCGGGCCGGTCATCGCGAAAAACGCCGCGGACACGATCAGGAAACTCTGGATATGACGTGTGTTCATTGCACCTATATGAACGCGTCCCGTTTGCAACAGCTTTCTTGCGTTTCTGACAGACAGGATGGGCTGCGTCTCTATATCCGGC
>NZ_QTPP01000073.1 GCF_003853415.1 Burkholderia sp. Bp9142
CAATTCCGGCAATTGCATCAACCGAAAAACGGCGAGCCCACTAACTTACGAATGGTGTACTCGGCGGGGTAAGGTCACGGGGAGCGATCCCCACAACGACGCCGGATAGATTTAGGCAAGCCAACCACAGCATCAAAGATCAGCCTTGCAAAAACGGGGGTGACCATAGATTTTGATGGAAAGGATGTCGGCCGACCCGACGGCCAGCGTGCCGCAGGCATGCCATGGTTGGGGCGAAACGATAGCGGCGTACCGCTTCTTCGATAACGAGAAGGTCTAGTGGCATGCGATTCTGGAGCCGCATTGGCAGCAGACGCAAACGCGGATGCAGACGCATCAGGTCGTGCTCTGTCTTCAAGACACCACCGAGCTTGATTTCAATGGTCAGGATGCGCTCGGATTGGGGCCGCTGACGTATGAGGCGCAGCGGGGGATGTTTGTTCACCCGACCTATGCGGTGACGCCGCAGCGCGAGCCGTTGGGCATCGTGGACGCCTGGATGTGGGCCCGCGAGAAAAAGGACGACTCGGGCCGACGCGGTGGCCCGAAGGAAAGTTTGCGCTGGATCGAAGGCTACGAGCGCATCGCCGAGATGGCGCCGGATATGCCGTCGACCCGCTTGGTGTATGTGGCCGACCGCGAAGCGGATTTGATGGCGTTGATGGAGCGCGCCGATGCGTTGGGCAACCCGGCCGACTGGCTGGTACGTGCCGCGCATAACCGCAGCCTGCCTGAGGGCGATAAGTTGTGGGAGCGTGCCACGCACGACGAAGCGGTGGGCGAAATCGCCTTCCCGATGGCCGCACGCCAAGGTGTGAAAGCGCGCACGGTGCGCCAGCGCCTGTGGCTGCAGCGCGTGCAGTTGCCCGCGAGCAAGAGCAAAAGCGTCGCTGCAACGTGCCTGGTCGCGCGCGAGTTTGACCCACCAGCCGGTGTGAAGCCGATCGAATGGCGCTTGCTGACTAACCGTACGGCGACCACGCTGGATGAAGCGACCGAATTGATCGAGTGGTATCGGGCGAGATGGGAAATCGAAATCCTGTTCAACGTTCTGAAGAACGGCTGTCAGGTCGAAGAACTGCAGTTGGGCACGATTGAGCGACTCGAGCGTGCGTTGGCGCTGTTCCTTGTGGTGGCTTGGCGCGTGACCTATCTGATGCGGCTGGGCCGGATCTGTCCTGATTTGGACGCGCGTCTGTTCTTCGATCCCGATGAAATTCGAGCTGCGTACCTGCTTACGAAAACGCCGAGATCTGTGCAACCCAAGCTCAACGAAGTGTTGCGCTTGGTCGCCCGCCTCGGCGGTTTCCTCGCTCGCAAGGGCGACGGCGAACCCGGCGCGGAGACCATCTGGAAGGGGCTTACGAAAGTTCATATCGCCGCGGAAACCATGCGCTTATTGCGCGATGACGGTGATGCCGACACTTCTGTATAACGACATGCCTTTAGCGGGGACTTTACGGATGATTTCTCATTTTCTCGATGACGATCTCGATGCCGTGAGGACGGCTCGATGGCGCTCGTGGATTCGGGCGTCTGGATAGATTTTTTCCTGCAAGTGGTATCCGAAAGCCAACCGGCTTGACGGTTTGCTCGGCAATGAATTGCCGTTGTCTGGCGACCTGATCATGGCAGTAATGTTGCAGGGTTTTTCGGCTGAATCCGAATTCAATGTGACCCCGCTAACGGATGATGACGCGCTCGAATAGTTGCGTCGCTCCACAAAGGCTTGCAAGTCTCCGAGACCCATATTCAAGCGTTGCACTTTTTGCGACACAGGGTAGCCGAACGCGAGGCTACCGCGTCGATTCGGGGAACACTATTGTAGAGGCTGCGACAGATCAGAAGGCCGGAGGCATAGGCGGGCCTCGGCAAGAGTTGGAGATCCGGTCCGATGGTAACGCTAGTAGTACTTGGGCTTGGGAAGACGTTGCCCAAATCCGGGTATGACATACGAAGCCGAGAGTAGGAACCGAACAGACCGCGCCATAGGAATCGTCATCGCTGAATACTCCTTGGCGCACTCATCAAACAACGCGAAGATCACTCCATGCAAAACCATACTTCGACGCTTGCGGCAATTGGCCGAGTCCTGGTAGCCAGCCTGTTTCTTCTGAGCGGCATTGGCAAGCTCGCAGCACCTGAGATGACCCAGGGCTATATCGCCTCCGCAGGACTGCCGGCACCGATGCTCAGCTACTTGGTTGCGGTCGGTGTCGAAGTCGGTGGAAGCGTCTTGCTAGTGATCGGATACCAGACCCGTATCGCGGCCCTAATCATGGCGGTTTTCACGATTGCAGCCGCGATTGCGTTTCACCGCAATTTTTCTGACCAAAATCAAATGATTCATTTCCTCAAGAACATTGCCGTCACCGGTGGTTTGCTTCAGGTTGTAGCTTTTGGCGCGGGTTCGTTCAGTCTCGATGCTCGTCGCTTGCGAGCTAGCCAGTAAGTGCACCGGCTGAAGTGCGAGGTGTCATGACCATGATCGAACACAGACCTCTTGCCGAGATTGGCGGCATAGAAATCGGCTGGCTGAAGGCGAAGCATCACTTCGCCATAGGCAGCTACGGCAACCCTGCTCATCGCGCGGTCGGTCGTCTTTATGTCTGGAACGACGATGAGATTGCGCCGCGCACGGGCTTTCCGCTGCATCCTCACGTCGGTGTCGAGATCGTCACCTATGTCCGCGAAGGAGTTATTACCCACGAGGATGACCTTGGCAACAAGGGCTACATCAGAGCTGGCGACGTCCAGGTCATGAGCGCAGGAACCGGTATCCACCATTCTGAGCGCAATGATGAAGATGTGCCGACACGGATCTTTCAGATATGGATTGAGCCGAACCAGCGAGGCGGAATGCCATGCTGGAGTACGCAGCCGTTTCCGAAAGCCGACCGCGCCGGGCGGTTCGTCCCGCTCGCCAGCGGCGCTGGCGCGCCCAATGCGCTGGCGATCCGCGCGGATGCTGAGGTATTCGGCGCAACGCTTCTTGCAGGGAGTACGGCTCGACTGGAATTGCAGACCGGTCAGGACGCTTATCTGGTGCCGGCCGTTGGCGTCGTCATCGTGAACGGAATCCGCGTCGAGGCTCGTGAGGGGGTGGCGTTACGTGGAGAGCCAGCGATCGAGGTTCAAGCTCTGATTGATTCCGAACTCGTTCTCGTCGTTACTGCGAGTTCAGCGCAATTTTCACCTCCGTAATGCATTCCGCATCGTCTGTGCAGTGACGAAAATTCAACCGCAGCCTAAGGAGAAAGGCATGTTCGTTGCCGGAAAGTTGACTCGGAGAAACCTTGCGCAAACGATGCCCGTGCATGCAGACCCCCTTGGCTTCACCGATGCCTCCTTCAGAGGAGTAAATCAGGTGACGTTTAGCTACCGCACTCATACCGATGCCGCTGCGACATTGTTGCCCTCCGATCTGGAAATCGAAGAGAACCCTAAAGTGTCGGTGATGTTTCTCTCCTACGGCTTCAGCAGCGTCGGCCCCTTTCGAGAATACATTCACATTATCCACGCTCGATTCCGTGGCGAAGAGGTTGGATTCGTTCCTCACATCTTCATATCAAACGAGCGTGGCATGCTTGCCGGACGGGAGCGAGAGGGCTACCCCAAGCTTCTGGGTGAAATCGACTTCGACATGAACCAGTCCAACGTGTATGGGCTGGTGACGGCACAATTGTCTCGGCCGGCCGGAATTACTTTGGCACAGGGGATTTTTAGGCCGAGCGAATTGATTGACGAGATCAGTGAAGATCAACCTCTGGTAATCAAGGCCATCGGGCTTCGGGTGATCGGTTCTGCCGTACCCAACGGACCCCTGACGGTTTGTGAACTTGTGCCATCAGCACTGGAGTTCACCGCTGGGGAAATATGGTCCGGCGATGGTTCGTTGATTTTCACGGGAGCATCGACGTTCTCGGCGCTGCATGAATTGCCGATTGTAGGAGGTGTCGAGGCCACGGCATTCTACAACTCCACATTTCGGTTGCGTCGTCCCACGCAGACCTACGCGTTTGGTGCCTGATCACAGTATGTATTCTGTTTCCCGGGCGCGACACTACTTGTCAGTCATGCAAACTTCAGCGCCGTAGACCACTCTCAAGATCGGCATTCCGCTTTGGGCGATACAGGTTGACATAGGGCGGGGCGAGTGCAGTGATTTTCAGAACAGCATCATCGGCACGTAATCATCCATTTAGGGAATTGATCATGGCAAATATTCTGGTCCTCAATAGCAGCGTCCTCGGCAATGGCTCTGTTTCGAAGA
Organism: Burkholderia sp. Bp9142; assembly: GCF_003853415.1. GTDB lineage: Bacteria > Pseudomonadota > Gammaproteobacteria > Burkholderiales > Burkholderiaceae > Burkholderia. The sequence continues at coordinate 4,274 of NZ_QTPP01000073.1, forward strand.
TTCTGGTCGAGGAAACTGTCCACCACCTGTTGAATAGCAACCCTGGTGCAATCGTCACCTATCGTGATCTGGGCGGGGCGCCGATTCCCCATCTCACGACCACCAATGTAGCCGGTGTCAGAGCTGTCGCGGCGACTGACGACGAGTTGGCGGCGCGGGATCTGTCGGATCAACTGATCGCCGAACTGCAAGCCGCAGACATCATTGTCATCGGCGCGCCAATGTACAACTTCAGCATACCTACCGGACTGCGCGCCTGGTTCGACTATGTTCTGCGCCCTGGCGTGACATTCAGCTATTCGGAAGCAGGTCCAAAGGGCTTGGTGACAGGCAAGAGCATCATCGTCATCGAGTCTCGTGGCGGCCTCTACTCCGAAGGACCGGCCCAAGTAATGGATTTTCAGGAACCCTATCTGCGAACCCTGCTGGGCTATATCGGCCTGACCGATGTGACCTTCATCCATGCAGAGAAAATCGGCTTCGGTCCCGATGCTCGCGAAGCGGCTTTGGTATCGGCTAGGCAGGCGATTGCCGAAGTAGCGTGACGCCCATGACTATTTCGAATGTCGGGTGGACGGGAGGCGGTCGATAGCGAGATCCCGCACTCTCGTGCGGGATCTCTGTGATGGTTTATTCGCCCACATCCACTTTTTGGCCTGTCGCCCCCGAGCTACCTGCCCGAAGGCGAAATGGGCCACCGCAACAGCACTGGCATTGTGGAAGCGATCCACTCTGTCGACGCTGGATGACGGCGGGGCGCAGCATCGTCCACTCGAAGCGAACTCCCGCAAAGGCCGGGTCTCGGGGGGGGACGTTGTTCGGTCAGCAGTTCCGGGTCGTATTGCCCAAGACGCTTGAAGAGATGCAGTCCGGCTTCTCCCATCACACTGGAGCACATTGCCAGCTATGGGAGGCGAAGGCGCTTCACTCGCTATCGTGGCGGGCGAAGCATTTGGACGGCGTTCGCCGGTATCGATCTATTCGGACCTGATGTACGTGGACGCCGTGCTCGAGCCCGGCGCACGGTTACAGGCGGTGGCGTAGATCGTTGAGCAATCATCAGTTAAGTCATCTAAGCCCTGCTCGCTGGAGCCTACATCAGGCATGACGACACGGCCTCGTTCGCCCGTGGCGCTCAAATTTCGTTGACTCGGGCGGGCTATCTACCTGAATCGATATCCTAGGTACGCCGGCATGGCTGCACTTGTTGCACGTCGCCGCTTAATCCTGGAGCCAAGTTGATGAAACGGATTGGATCCCATCATGGTCCGGCAGCGCCTTCAGAACTGGCATGGCGAGCCGAAAATGCGTCCGCGCCAGCGACAGGGCGTGCCAACAGGCCGGTTCGGGCGCTCCCGGCTGACCTCGCGCGCCGCCAATTTCACAACGGCGCCTCTCCTTCCGGGGCGCTGCCGGCATTTATGCCACCACGACAGCCGGTGCAGCGTGTGAGGAGCTTCACGGAACTGATGCAGGCTGCGCCCACGTCGCCAGCCCCAGTGCCTGCCACGATGACGGACGCCGACATCGCGGATATGATCGCGGAACTTGGAGGCCCGGCGCCGAGACTGGCCGAGAGTGGCGAACACACTATCGTGCCCCGTGACAGTGAGGTATCGGCAGCTGCATCGCTGCCGGGCCATGGTGAATCAGAAGTCCAGGCTGCGCTGCAAACATCGCAACGAGACAGACGTTTTCGCGAACAAAGCCCGGTGAGAACCACTGAAGCAGGCCCGTCGCGACAGCCCGGGGTAGAAATTCCGGCGAGGACCGCGTCCCAGCTCCGAAAGGAGCGACGCGCCACGCTGGCCCGCGAGATGACCGGCAATCCACATGCCACCGCTGCCGACTACCAGCGTGCCGTGACGACCGCACTGGCCCGCAAGATGACCGGCAATCCCGACGCCACCGCTGCCGACTACGATCGCGAAATGCGCAAAAGAAAGCGGGAGAAACAGAAGGCGCCAAGCCAAGACCCCACGAGCGAAGCTATCCCGCCCGGCCAGGGCTCGCGTTGAGATTGGCCCGCGAAAACTGCCAGCTATCCTTCGGTGAGGGAGGTGCGGAAAATGGGCAAGCATCGGTACCCTTGCCCCGCCCAATTCCGGGGTCACATGGTCACTCGTGAAATCTGGACGTACGCCCGAAGAGCTTGCGCGCGTGTTTGAACCGACGGCGCAGAGCAGCATTAACCAGGTCGTGCGGGTCGACGCACAGAATTTGCAAACCAATGTCGATTCCGTGGGAGCAAACGTTGAACGGATAGGTTTCGCCGAACACCTACTATCGCCCAGCAGAGTTCCACACTGAGAATCGTATTCGATCCAGTGTGGAAGCGTTGCCTTGACCGCAGTCAGCAACTTCAGACCATCGTGCCCCGCGGCTCCGGCGGTCATCGGTGTAACGGCGTCCCCACGAGGAGGTGCAAACCGGTCGCACGGTTCGTCCCTGCAGCGGCCGTGCCGCAATTTCCGACAAAGCCATCGTGTATCCATTTCAGGAAGAACGCCATGCGATATCTATTTCTTGCAGACGATCGACGCGCAGAACGAGGCGACCCTGGGCATGCTGGCGCCCCCGGTGATAACCTTCTCGATCTCGCCCTCGCAGTGCGCGCCCACGAGTTGCAGGGTCTTACATCGTGCACTTTCTTCTCGGGGCTGCCGAAGCCGGTTTCGTACCGGCCGTGCTGTTGTATCTATCCAAGTGGTTTCCCTACGAACGGCGCGCAAGGATTGTCGCGTTGTTCATGACCGCAATGCCGATCTCGAGCCTTGTCGGCAACCCGCTGCCAAACAGCATCGAGCGGGCATCGTGGCTCACGATCGACGAGAAACGAATCCTGCTCGACAATGTCGACAACCATCCGCATGCCAAGAGGATTTCGTCGCTCAAGCATGTGTTCGTCGACCGGCGGTTGTGGATTCTTGGTCTCATCGACGCTTGTATCATGATCGGCGTGTATGCAACGAGCTTCTGGCTGCCGTCGATCCTGCGCGACACCGGCGAGAGCGGTCCGCTCAAGATTGGATTCTGGATGGTGCTGCCAAACGCGGCTGCCGTGATTAGCATGCTGTGGTGCGATCGCAGCTCCGATCGCGCGCGCGCCGCTGGCATATGGCGGTGCCATGCCTGGTCGCGGGTTGCGGGTTGATCGTCACGGCATTCACGCCTCAAACGACGTTCCCGACCGTTGTGCTTTTCTCGCTCGTCAACGCGGGCGCAGCGGCCACCACACCGGTCATCTGGACGTTGCCGCCCACGTTTCTTAAAGGGACGGGCGCGGCGGCTGGAATCGCGATGATTACGTCGCTCGCGAATCTCGGCGGCTTCATCGGTACTTATATTTTTGGGGGCTGCAGGACGAATTCCATTCGCAGCGGGTAGGGATGCTCGGATTTGGAGCGTGTATGCTGATCGGGTGCGCATTGGCGCTTGCCTATCCGAAGGTCAGTGACGCGAGGGCAGCCTCATGAGGCGCTGGCTGCTGGGAATGCTCGATTACCGTGCGGAGTGCGTGCTCAAGCCGTGTTTCTACACGTCGGTGATGTCGGCGACGCCGCTTGGCTTCGCCATAAGCGCTCATTACGACGCCCGTTCAAAATGTACGGCGCTTCAATGTGACTGTGCCGTGCGGCCCATCGACGCGAACGCCAAGTGTTGCTGAAGGAGCGGCATGCCTGATTGAAACGTTTTGGCGAACGATTACAAGCGCTCGAGCTTCCCTCGGTTTTTCGCCTTCCAACGGTCCCGAGTTATGCAGCGGCATCCTTGGTCTGCTGAGCTTTGACCC
>NZ_QTPP01000074.1 GCF_003853415.1 Burkholderia sp. Bp9142
AGCGCACGCCGCATCCGCGGCTCCCAGAAGCGCCGGATATGCTCGGCGATTCCGGCCAGCGCTTCTTCGCGATCGGGCATCGATTCGAAGAAAGCGCCGATCTGGTTGGCCATGTCGATCAGGTGTCCGTTGTCCATCGCGTCCTCACTTGCCCGTCGTCACGGCAGCCGACGCGGCGGCACGGCGCTCGAGCAGGTCGAGCTGCTCCGAGTTGAAGCGCGCGTACGCACGCTGCCAGTCGGACGGCTGCGCAACCGGCATCACCTGCACGGCAGTCACCTTGTATTCCGGGCAGTTCGTCGCCCAGTCGGAGCTGTCCGTCGTGATCACGTTCGCGCCTGATTCGGGGAAGTGGAACGTCGTGTACACGACGCCCGGCTGCATGCGGTCGGACACGAGCGCACGCAACACGGTCTGGCCCGCCCGCGATTCGATGCCGACCCAGTCGCCGGTCCGGATCCCGCGATCCTCCGCGTCGTGCGGATGGATCTCGAGGCGGTCCTCTTCGTGCCACCGGACGTTCTCGGTCCGGCGCGTCTGCGCACCGACGTTGTATTGCGACAGGATGCGGCCCGTGGTCAGGATCAGCGGATAGCGCTGCGTGACCTTTTCCGGCGTCGGAATGAACTGCGTGATCACGAACCGGCCCTTGCCGCGCACGAACGCGTCGATGTGCATCGTCGGCGTGCCGTCCGGCGCCTGTTCGTTGCACGGCCACTGGATGCTGCCGAGCGCATCGAGCTTCGCGTACGACACACCCGAGAAGGTCGGCGTGAGCCGCGCGATTTCGTCCATGATTTCCGACGGATGCGTGTAGTGCATGTCGTAGCCGAGCGCCTGCGACAGCAGCAGCGTCACTTCCCAGTCCGCGTAGCCCGCGAGCGGCGGCATCACCTTGCGTACGCGCGAGATGCGGCGCTCCGCGTTCGTGAACGTGCCGTCCTTCTCGAGGAACGTCGAGCCCGGCAGCAGCACGTGCGCGTATTTCGCGGTTTCGTTCAGGAAGATGTCCTGCACGACGATGCATTCCATTGACGACAGCGCGGCGGCGACGTGCTGCGTGTTCGGGTCCGACTGGACGATGTCCTCGCCCTGGCAGTAGAGCCCCTTGAAGCTGCCGTCGAGCGCCGCGTCGAACATGTTCGGGATGCGCAGCCCCGGTTCCGGCTGCAGCGTGGCCGACCATGCTTCTTCGAACTGACTGCGCACGCTTGCGTCGCTGATGTGCCGGTAGCCGGGCAGCTCATGCGGGAACGAGCCCATGTCGCACGAGCCCTGCACGTTGTTCTGGCCGCGCAGCGGATTGACGCCGACGCCTTCGCGGCCGATGTTGCCGGTTGCCATCGCGAGGTTCGCGATGCCCATCACCGTCGTCGAGCCTTGCGCATGTTCGGTCACGCCGAGGCCGTAGTAGATCGCGGCGTTGCCGCCGGTCGCATAGAGCCGCGCGGCTTCGCGCACCAGCTCGGCCGGCACGCCCGTCACGTCCGCGGTCGCTTCGGGCGAGTTGTCGGCACGCGACACGAAGTCGCGCCATTGCTCGAACGCGCGCGTCTCGCAGCGTTCGGCGACGAACGCGTCGGCGACGAGCCCTTCGGTGACGATCACGTGCGCGAGCGCATTGACCATCGCGACGTTGGTGCCGGGTCGCAGCTGCAGGTGGTGCGTGGCCTTCACGTGCGGGCCGTCGACCACGTCGATGCGGCGCGGGTCGATCACGATCAGCTTCGCACCTTCGCGGATGCGCCGCTTCATGCGTGAGCCGAACACCGGATGGCCGTCGGTCGGGTTCGCGCCCATCACGACGATCACGTCGGCTTGGCTGACCGACGCGAAGGTCTGCGTGCCGGCCGATTCGCCGAGCGTCGTCTTCAGGCCATAGCCGGTCGGCGAATGGCACACGCGCGCGCAGGTGTCGACGTTGTTGTTGCCGAATGCGGCGCGCACGAGCTTCTGCACGAGGTAGGTTTCCTCGTTCGTGCAGCGCGACGACGTGATGCCGCCGATCGAATCGCGGCCGTACTTCTGCTGCAGCTTGCGGAATTGCGTCGCCGCGTAGGTGAGCGCCTCTTCCCAGCTGACTTCGCGCCACGGGTCGGTGATCTTCTCGCGGATCATCGGCTTCGTGATGCGGTCCTTGTGTGTTGCGTAGCCCCATGCGAAGCGGCCCTTCACGCACGCGTGGCCTTCGTTCGCGAGGCCGTTCTTGTGCGGCGTCATGCGCACGACCTGCGTACCCTTCATCTCTGCCTTGAACGAGCAGCCGACGCCGCAGTACGCGCAGGTCGTGACGACCGAGTGCTCGGCCTGGCCGAGCTGGACGACGGACTTTTCCTGCAGCGTGGCGGTCGGGCAGGCGGCGACGCAGGCGCCGCACGACACGCATTCCGATGCCATGAACGGTTCGCTTTCGCCGGCGGCGACGCGTGATTCGAAGCCGCGCGCGGCGATCGTCAGCGCGAACGTGCCTTGCGTTTCCTCGCACGCGCGTACGCAGCGGTTGCACACGATGCACTTCGACGGATCGTACGTGAAGTACGGATTCGATTCGTCCTTCTGCTCGCGCAGGTGATTCGCGCCGTCGAAGCCGTAGCGCACTTCGCGCAAGCCGACGACGCCCGCCATGTCCTGCAGCTCGCAGTCGCCGTTGGCGGGGCAGGTGAGGCAGTCGAGCGGGTGGTCGGAGATGTACAGCTCCATCACGTTGCGGCGCAGCGACTGCAGCCGGTCCGACTGCGTGCGCACCTTCATCCCGGCTTCGGCGGGCGTCGTGCATGACGCCGGGTAGCCGCGTCGGCCTTCGATTTCGACGAGGCACAGACGGCACGAGCCGAACGGTTCGAGCGAATCGGTCGCGCAGAGCTTGGGCACGTTGACGCCGGCTTCGATCGCGGCGCGCATCACCGACGTGCCGGCCGGCACCGTCACCGGCTGGCCGTCGATTTCGAGCGTGACGTCGGTATCGGCGTGCCGTTGCGGCGTGCCGTAGTCGGTATCGTCGAGCGGATCGAATGCGCGCGCCTGTGCGGCGCTCTTGCACGCGCATTGGCCCGAGCCGCAGCCGCCTTGGCGGACGTTGTTCGTGTCGAGGGACATGCAGGGCTCCTTCTGGGTCAGGCCGCAGCCTTGACCGGACCCGACGCGGCTTGCTTGCCGGCGGCGAGCCCGAAATCTTCGGGGAAATGGTCGAGCGCGGACAGCACCGGATACGGCGTCATCCCGCCCATCGCGCACAGCGAGCCGGCGAGCATCGTGTCGCACAGGTCGCGCAGCAGCGTGACTTGTCGCTCCGACCTGTCGCCTTCGCGAATGCGTGCGATCGTCTCGACGCCGCGCGTCGATCCGATCCGGCACGGCGTGCACTTGCCGCACGATTCGATCGCGCAGAACTTCATCGCGTATTCGGCGAGCTCCGCGAGATTCGACGTGTCGTCGTGCAGCACGATGCCGCCGTGGCCGACGACCGCGCCGATGGCCGTATAGGCCTCGTAGTCGAGCGGCACATCCCACTGGTGTTCGGGCAGATAGGTGCCGAGCGGGCCGCCGACCTGGGCGGCGCGCGCGGGCCGGCCGCTTGCCGTGCCGCCGCCGTAGTCGAACAGGAGCTCGCGCAGCGTGACGCCGAACGCGAGCTCGACGAGACCGCCGTGGCGAATGTTGCCCGCGAGCTGGAACGGCAGCGTGCCGCGCGAGCGGCCCATCCCGTAGTCGCGATAGAACGCGGCGCCGCGCGCGAAGATCACCGGCGCGGTCGCGAGCGTGATGACGTTGTTGATCACGGTCGGCTGACCGAACAGGCCGGCGAGCGCAGGCAGCGGCGGCTTCGCGCGCACGACGCCGCGCTTGCCTTCGAGCGATTCGAGCAGTGCCGTTTCCTCGCCGCACACGTACGAGCCGGCGCCCTTCGCGACGTGCAGGTCGAACGCATGCGCGGAGCCGAGCACGTGTTCGCCGAGCCAGCCGGCTTCGCGGGCGCGCACGATCGCGGTTTCGAGTGCCGCGATCGCGTGCGGGTATTCGCTGCGCACGTAGATGTAGCCGAGCGTCGCGCCCGTCGCGATGCCTGCGATGATCATCCCTTCGATCAGGCAGTACGGGTCGCTTTCCATGATCAGGCGATCGGAGAACGTGCCCGAATCGCCTTCATCCGCGTTGCAGACGATGTATTTCTGCGTCGCGCTGGCCTGCCGGACGGTGCGCCACTTGATGCCGGCCGGGAAGGCCGCGCCGCCGCGGCCGCGCAGCCCCGATTCGATCAGCAATTCGCACGCGGCGTCGCCGTCGAGCGCGAGTGCGTTCTTCAGGCCGGCGAGGCCGTCGTGCTTCAGGTAGTCGTCGATCGACAGCGGATCGGTCAGGCCGATGCGCGCGAACGTGAGGCGCTGCTGGCGCGCGAGATAGGGCAGCGCATCGACGAGGCCGACGCCGCTCGGGTGCGCGCCGCCGTCGAGCCAGTTCGCGTCGAACAGCGCGGACACGTCGGCGGCCGACAGGTTCGCGTAGCCGACGCGCCCGGCGGACGTGCCGACCTCGACGAGCGGCTCGAGCCACAGCAACCCGCGCGAACCGTTGCGGATCAGTTCGATCGCGACCCCGCGCCGCTCGGCTTCCGCGACGATCGCGGCGGCGAGGGCGTCGGCGCCGAGCGCCAGCGCGGACGAATCGCGCGGAACGTAGATGCGGGTCGTCATGCGGCCTCCGGGGTGTGGGCGGCCGCGTCGGCGAGCAGGGCGTCGAACTTCTCCGGCGTGACCTTGGCGTGCAGCACGCCGTTGACCGTCATCGATGGCGATTGTGCGCACAGCCCGAGGCAGTAGACCGATTCGAGCGCGACGTCGCCCGGCGCGTGTGCAGCGGCGCCATCGCCGTGCGCGGCGTCGAACCGGCAACCCGTGCGCGCTTCCGCGTGCGCGGCCAGTGCTTCGCAGCCCATGCTGCGGCAAGCCTCGGCGCGGCACATCTGGATCGTCACGCGCGCGGGCGGCGCGGTGCGAAAGTGGTGGTAATAAGTGAGCACGCCGTGCACTTCGGCGCGCGACAGGTTCAGCGCCTTCGCGAGCGGCGCGATGCAGCC
>NZ_QTPP01000075.1 GCF_003853415.1 Burkholderia sp. Bp9142
TCGTATTGATAGCGCGTCGACTTGCCGTCGAACGCGACTTCCTCGATCAGCCGCCCTGCAGGATCGTAGTGGAACTGATATGTCGCAAAGTTGGCATCGGTCAGCGCGGACAAGCGGCCGAGACGGTCGTAGCGATACGCAATCGTCTGCCCAGCAGACGCAAATCGCCCTCGCCGAGATTAATCAACGACTCCGGGTGGCGCAGCCTTGAGCTCACCTCTCCCCAAGCGTCAAACCTTTAAGATTCACCAACAAATCGGTCAGTGAATCGGCTGATCGCTCCAAAAATTTTGGATTCATTACTCCCATCCCTACTTCAAACACCTCTCCGGCAGCATTGATCAGAATTGCTTGACCGCCGCTATCATCCCCAATCATGAAATATCCAGGAAGGTACTTCTGTACTTCATATTCGACGTTTCGCTCAGGCAAAATTTCTATCTCGTGTAGAGCCAAGCAGCCAGCCGAATTGAGTCCATTGGTAATTAGAAGAAAGTCAACGTATTCTTTAGGAAAAGACAGCCCGACCTTCGCCTCAGCAGTATGAATCTGGCTAGGCGACGCGGGAATTCTAAGTTCGAAGTGTTGGCTAAGATTCGCTTTATTTAGCATTGAAAGCTCCCAAACAGTCAAAATACTTGTAATTTTGCCGCATCGCTCGTCTCACGACATCTTCTGGAACTCCTGCTGCCCTCATCTGTCGAGCGGCCTCATTAAACTCCGTCCGTACATCCGTATTGAAGCCGTATTGATTTCGGAATGCCCGCTGCATACCGGAGATTTGAGCATGCACGGAGCCCGAAGTGCTCGGCAGCAAAACCGCCGGCGCAGATCGTGAACTATAGGTCCCGTTAGCGAAAACCTGCTGCTTTGCCCATTCCTGCTGAATCGGATGATGCGATTGCACCAGCCCGTCGGCAACCGTATTCGTGTTACCCGGAGCTCGATTCGCCTGGGGGCTAAGGTTGCCGTGTTGATCAGCATCGTTCACTCGATAGCCGCCCGGGCGGCGGCACGCCAAGCCAAGCGGGTCAATCCAGCTTATCGCGTTTGGCGCGTATTGATAAACGTTGACCCCGCCTTGGAGCCCGATCGGATCTTTGCTGATGAACCGTCCGCTACTCGGATCATAGTACCGGCGCCGGTTATAAGCGAGTCCACTCTCCTCATCAACCTGCTGCCCCTGGAATCGCAGCGGATTCCTCGCCACGATCCCCGCCGCCTTCGACGCCCGCGCGATCACCTCCCGCGCTTCCCCCCACGCTCGGTACGACGCTTCCCACACAACATCGCCATCGTCGTCAGTAAGAAGTTGCGGCGTACCGATCTGGTCGCAGTGGTAATAGAGCAGTCTTGCCTCCGCCCGCCGCTCCGGCACCTTCTGCAGCGGATCTTCCTCCGGTACATAGCGGTCGGTACTCTTCCACTCCGGCGTCACGATTCCGTCGACCGGTCCCGCCACATACTGCGCCAGCGGTACAAACGTCCCCGGCTCGTAGATATAGTGCGTGCCGCGCTCGCCGTCGCTCTCGTACGCGAGCGTGTCACCATCCCACCCGAACACCGTCCGCTCGCCGTTCACCTCCTTCGCAATGCGGCGACCAAACGCATCATAGAAATACCGCGCTTGGCTCTGCCGCGACGTCTCCGCAACCCGCACAGACAGCAAGCGATTGAACTCATCCCACTCGTACTCCTGCTCCCCCGCCGGCGTACGCTTGCGCACCAGATTCCCGCGTGCGTCGTATTCGAAGTGCATCCCCGCATACGCCTTCAGCAGGTTGCCGAGCACCTTCGGCACCTCGACTGGCAACGTGCTTTCCGGCCGCACCGGGCTCGGACGCGACGCGGGCGTTTCCGTAGTTCGCACCGGATCGATGATGTTGCTCGCCGAATCGAACGCAAACCGCTCCTTCGCAACCGGACTGATCGCCTCGATCAACCGCCCGACCGGATCGTACCGATAGTCGGTGCCGCCCTTGCGGCTATCCTCGATCCGCGACAACTGTCCTGCCGCGTCATAGCGATACCGCCGCTCGGCAAGCGGCGCGGGCGACGTCGACCGCTGGATCGTCTGCTGCAGCACGCGTCCCGCCGGATCGTAGTGCGTGCGCTGCCCGACCTTGCTCGACAGCATACGTACCGTCTCGCGATGAAGATCATCGCGCTCGAACTGCACGCGCTCCTCGCCATCGAGCAGCATCCCATGCACATGGCCGGACCCATACATCAACCAATCGACCGCATGCCCGTCCGGCCGCACGGTACGTCGTCGGTTGCCGAGCTCGTCGTATTCGTGATGCCACACGTAGCTGCGCCGTTCGCCGAACAGATCGTACACATGATGTTCGCGCACCAGATTGCCGACCGGATCGAAGAAGAACTGCACGCGGCTGTACCGGTTCACCGCGCCGATCAGCCTACCGCTCGGATCGTAAGCAAACCGTTCTTCGCTTTCCCCTGCCACACGCTTCATCAGACGGCCGCTTGCGTCGACGTCCATCGACGTCACGCAACCCGCCTCATCAATCGAAACGAGGCTGCCGCTATCGTGACTTATCTGACAAGACTGGTCCTGCGGCAACAATTTCAGCCCAAACCGCCAATAACACCAAGGGCCGCGTCAACGCTCCCATTCTGCCAGCTCAACATCTAGTCCGGTTTGCAAGCCGACAGAAACACAGGGATGCCTGCATCACCGCTGTCTTGCCTACGCATTGTCTTAACGTGCAACTACCCCGCTGCTCGCTAACGGCCAATTGATACATTATTTATATATTCAGCTCAATTTCAACAAAACAAATGAAACTCTCTCTCTAATTTTCTCGGATGCATCATCTTTCATAGCAGCAAGCCGAGAAACAATTTCAACACCACCAGGTGCTCCCTCGCTCTGTGTTAGATGATCAATCAACGCACCCCGAGAATGATCACCATTCAGCAACCTATAGATGAATGTATCCAGCCACTCAGATGCAACTATTTTCATAGTCGGAGCCGCCTGCATCAGAGCACTTACAACCAAATTTATATCACTCGCCTCTATTAAATGAAGAAGACCATACATCACCTCTTCATTTCTAGTCCGATCAATAAACACAGAAAGGAGATCCACAAGATCTCCTTTGGACAACACTTCGGAACCAAGACTTTCAAGCACCCCATCAAATACAGCGACGTCATCCGGCGATCCAAGTTGACGGACACGCAGCAAATCTTCCAAGCAGCCTTGTTTCATAACCCCTTCCCAAATGTCGATGGATATTGAGCCTTGTTTTGAGCAATAACCTGCTGCAACCCAGCACGGACTTTAGATGTATAACAGTTTTGGCCCTGGTAAATTCGCCTAGCATCTCGAATATCCTGCGCCAACATATCCCGAGGCGTTATTGTTAGGTCAGGGCTTGCCCCATAAGAACTAGTTTGACGATGACGCCCCCCAGTCGGAGGCATTTCCATATTAATAGACACACCGTCGCCACGTGAATAACCTGGCACACCAATCCCCTCCATATATGCATCGGATGGGATATGATGCGGAGTAAGGTTGTCACCGGTTGATCCAGCCCTCTTCAAATCCTTGTATTTCCCGACATCGCCTTCGCCGGGAAGCAACGACGGGCAACAGCATCGTGTAAGTCCCGTTGGATCGGTCCACTGAACGGGATTGGGCGCGTACTGATAGACGTTCAGCCCGCCTTGCAACCTGATCGGATCCTTACTAACGAATCTGCCGCATTGCGGATCATAGTACCGATGCCGGTTATAAGCGAGTCCACTCTCCTCATCAACCTGCTGCCCCTGAAACCGCAACGGATTCCTCGCCACGATCCCCGCCGCCTTCGACGCCCGCGCGATCACCTCCCGCGCTTCCCCCCACGCTCGGTACGACGCTTCCCACACAACATCGCCATCGTCGTCAGTAAGAAGTTGCGGCGTACCGATCTGGTCGCAGTGGTAATAGAGCAGTCTTGCCTCCGCCCGCCGCTCCGGCACCTTCTGCAGCGGATCTTCCTCCGGTACATAGCGGTCGGTACTCTTCCACTCCGGCGTCACGATTCCGTCGACCGGTCCCGCCACATACTGCGCCAGCGGTACAAACGTCCCCGGCTCGTAGAGATAGTGCGTGCCCCGCTCGCCATCGCTCTCGTACGCGAGCGTGTCACCATCCCACCCGAACACCGTCCGCTCGCCGTTCACCTCCTTCGCGATCCGGCGGCCGAACGCGTCATAGAAATACCGCGCCTGGCTCTGCCGTGACGTCTCCGCAACCCGCGCGGACAGCAAGCGATTGAACTCGTCCCACTGATATTCCTGCTCCCCCGCCGGCGTACGCTTGCGCACCAGATTTCCGCGTGCGTCGTACTCGAAGTGCATCCCCGCATACGCC
>NZ_QTPP01000076.1 GCF_003853415.1 Burkholderia sp. Bp9142
GCGCCCGCCTTCGCGAGCTCCAGTGCGATTTCCTTGCCGATGCCGCTTGCGGCGCCCGTGACGACTGCGGTCTTGCCGCTCAGATCTGCTGCCATGTCCCTCTCCTTCCGTTATCGGTTCGAAAAAGCACGCCCCGCTGCATCCGCGTTCGTCGCGTGGTCGTGCAGGCGGGCCAACCGCTATTGTGCACGATCGGCCCCGCCGTTCGCGCGCAAAACGTCTAAGCTTAAGGTCGGTTCCGAGTCGCGGGAGATTCTCATGCACTATCGACGGCTAGGCCGCTCCGGCCTGCAGATCAGCGCGCTTTCGCTCGGCTCGTGGGTCACCTACGGCAACCAGGTCGATCAGCGGGTCGCGCGCGAATGCCTCGCGGCCGCCCGCGATGCGGGCGTCAATTTCTTCGACAACGCCGAGGTCTACGCGGGCGGCAAATCCGAGGAAATCATGGGTCAGGCGCTCAAGTCGCTCGGCTGGCCGCGCGTCAGCTACCTCGTGTCCACGAAGTTCTTCTGGGGTCTCGCGGAAGCCCCGAACCAGTACCACACGCTGAACCGGAAATATCTGCTGAACGCGATCGACGGCTCGCTGCGCCGGCTGCAGCTCGACCATGTCGACCTCGTCTATTGCCATCGTCCGGATCCGAACACGCCGATCGAGGAAACTGTCTGGGCGATGAGCGACATGATCGTGCGCGGCAAGGCGCTGTACTGGGGCACGTCCGAATGGAGCGCCGACGAGATCCGCGCCGCGTATGAGATTGCCGAGCGGCACCATCTGCACAAGCCGGTCGTCGAGCAGCCGCAGTACAACCTGTTCCACCGTATCCGGGTCGAGCAGGAATACACACGGCTCTACGACGACTACGGCCTCGGTCTGACGACCTGGAGCCCGCTGGCATCGGGACTGCTCACCGGCAAGTACCGGAATGGCGTGCCGCCGGGCAGCCGCGCGCAATTGCAGGGCTACGACTGGCTCCGCGACCGGCTGACGGACCCGGCCAGCAACGATGTGGTCGAACGGCTCGGCGGGATCGCAGCCGAACTCGGCTGCAGCACCGCCCAGCTCGCTATCGCGTGGGTACTCGCGAATCCGCGCGTGAGTTCGGTCATTACCGGCGCCTCGCGGATCGAACAGATCGGCGACAACATGCGCGCGCTCGACGTTGCCCCAAAGCTGACGCAGGAGGTCAAGCAACGCATCGAGGAGGCCGTCGGCGACGCATACGAGTAAGGCGGCTCACGTCCACTCGCGTACAATACGCGGCCGCGTTGGCGCGCGGGCCGACGGCCGCTCGCGATCGCCCGTTTCCATCGATTCACCTTCGTTTCAGGCAGCCAGCCATGCTCAGTTATCGTCACGGTTTTCACGCAGGCAACCACGCGGACGTGCTCAAGCACGCCGTCGTCGTCCAGCTGCTGCGCTACCTGAACAACAAAGACAAGTCGTACTGGTACATCGATACGCACGCCGGCGCCGGCGTGTATTCGCTGCGAGACGGTTATGCGGCCAAGACGGGGGAATTCGACACCGGCATCGGCCCGCTCTGGAACGACAAGAACCTGCCCGAGGCGCTCGGCGATTACATCGACGAGGTGCGCGCGCTGAACGACGACGGCGAGCTGCACTACTATCCGGGCTCTCCGTATCTCGCATGGCGATTGATGCGCGAGCAGGACCGGATGCGCCTGTTCGAAATGCACACGACGGAAATCGACGTGCTGCGTCACAACTTCCGCGACGCGGGGCGTCGCGCGATGATTTTCGCCGGTGACGGCTTCGAGGGCATCAAGGCGCTGCTGCCGCCGCCGCCGCGACGCGCGCTCGTACTGATCGATCCGTCCTATGAGGACAAGAAGGACTACGCCCGCACGATGACCTGCGTAACGGAATGCCTGAAGCGTTTCGCGACCGGTTGTTACGCGATCTGGTATCCGCAGGTTGCACGGGTGGAGTCGCAGCGTTTTCCGGAACAACTCAAGCGCCTGCAGCCGAACAACTGGCTGCACCTGACGTTAACGGTATCGAATCCGCCGGCAGACGGCCTCGGACTTTACGGCAGCGGAATGTTCATCCTGAATCCGCCGTACACGCTCGCGCAGAGCATGAACGAAGCGCTGCCCTATCTCGTCGAACGCCTGGGACAGGACAGCGGCGCCCGGTGCCAGATCGAGCACCGCGGAAACTGAGCGGGCTGCGTGCCGTTACGGCTGCGGTCTCGGGGTGGGCCTTGGCTGATTCGCGGGAGACAGCCCCCAGCCCGGCACATTGATATACGGCGCGACAAACAGCGGGACCGACGAATTCGGTCCCTGCCCGGCCGGCGTTCGCATGCCCGCGGGTTCAACAATCGGCTCGGACGATAACGGCGCCGTTTGCAACACCAGGCCACCCTTGCCATCCTGGATCCCGCGTTGCGTATCGAGAATCAGCGGTTTGGACGAGGTTGCCGCACCGGCCGCCACGCCGTGAACGAGCACCGCAGCGCCCAGAACGAGATGCACATCGAGACGCAAGCGCATGGTCGTGTTCTTCCGGTTGAAAAGCAGGTCCATACCATAGCGCCGCGCCGACGATTTCGCCAGATCCGGCGCACAAAAAAACAAAGCCCCGTCAATACGGGGCTTGCTTTTCGTTCGGTGCCACACGGCACCTGACGGTGACTCGATTACAGCGAGTAGCCGTTGGTTTCGAGCGAACGGATGCGGCTCTCGAGCTGGACGATGTCCGACGACGTGGCGAGGTAAGCCTCACGGCGCTCGCGCTCTGCGGATTCGAACCAGTTGCTCAGCTTTTCAACGATGTAGGCGATCATGATGTTCTCCAAGGAAGGGGGACCCCTGGCGAATCGAGATTCAGGGATTTCCCGTATAGGGTTATCCCGAATTATAGCGATGCCGCACCAAGATGCTAATGAAATGCTTGCATGGGAGCCATTCCCATTTGGAATGGCTTGTGAAGCATTCGCCTCAACTCATTGATTTTTAATGATATTGAGTCGAAGCCCAGTTTCGGCCTCGAGGGTGTGCACTAATCTGGTTCACCGACCGGGTCGGCCAGGCGCGCCAAGATCGGGCATTCGGGGCGCCCGTCACCGTGGCAGTGCGCGGCGAGATCGGCGAGTGTATTGCGCATGTCGCTCAATTCCGCGATGCGTTTGTCGAGTTCGGCCACGTGTTCGAGGGCGATCGACTTCACTTCGGCGCTGGCGCGAGAGCGATCTTGCCAGAGCATCAGCAGCTTGCGGATATCCTCGACGAGAAAACCGAGCCGTCGTGCCTGGCGGATGAAACGCAGGATATGGACTTCGTCCGAACCGTAGATCCGGTATCCGGCGTCGCTACGCTTGCTCGGCGCAAGGAGGCCGACCTGTTCGTAGTACCGGATCATTTTTGCGCTGACGCCGGATTCGCGCGACGCGTCGCCGATATTCATTCCCTGCCCTCTCTCCATCAAGCACTGGTTCGACCACGAACGTCGATGCGAGCAGCCGTCGACGACACTTCGATCGTATCAAATCACGTGATTTCGTTCCGGCGTGGACGGCGACGACGGGATCGACGGCAATCCGGACAGCTACACACCCCGCCTCGCGGCCATCGCACATTTCCGGCGCCACAAATGCAAAAACCCCCGCCTTTCGGGCGGGGGTTTCTGGCTTAGGGAGCCTGACGATTACCTACTTTCACACGGGAATCCGCACTATCATCGGCGTAGAGTCGTTTCACGGTCCTGTTCGGGATGGGAAGGGGTGGGACCGACTCGCTATGGTCATCAGGCAAAGAGGGTTGTC
>NZ_QTPP01000077.1 GCF_003853415.1 Burkholderia sp. Bp9142
ACCCAGTTATGCCGACTTCCGGATTATGCCGCGTCATACATGCACGTGGCGGTGGGTATGGCCCTCCGTGATTGCTGTGTCGGCATAACCGTATGATTTCTCAGGCTGGCTATCTCGCTGGCCAGGAGAGATCAAATGAAGGCGACACGCACAGTCAGCGAATCCGGCGGGCTGCCGACCCGTCACATTGATGCATTTCTCGATCGTCTACGGGCGGCACACTATTCCGAGGTAACGCTTCGCAAGAAACGGCGGGTCCTGTGTGCGTTCTCTCGGTGGATGAAGAACAGGAACATCGACCTGGTTGACCTCAATGAGTCTGCGGCGACTCGTTTCATGAAGCGCTTGAGCGACGCCCCACGAGACCGCGTCCAGTGCGAGCGTGCCGCATTACAGTCGTTCCTTGCCTATCTGCGTGGCGAAGCCATCGTGCGCTCGCCGCCGTTGGGCGACCAATCCGCGATCACGCACACCTATGACCGGTACCTGGACTATCTGAGGCAGGATCGCGGACTGGCGAACAACTCGGTGCTCGTCTACGGGCCCTTCATTCGAGACTTCCTCCACAGTCAGGACGCTGGCGACGGCCGCATACTGCCCAACGCATTTGACGCGATAACGATCCGAGACCACCTTGTTGCCCGCAGCAAAGGCCGATCGGCGGAGTACACGCGGCTGATGGCGGTGTCCCTTCGCTCGTTTTGCCACTTCCTCTTTCTGCATGGAAGCACGCCGCGTGACCTTTATGAGTCGGTGCCTTCGGTTCGCAAGTGGCAACAGTCAGCGGTGCCAACATTCCTCACGCCTGAGCAGGAGGAAGCCCTCATTGCCACTGCGGACCGGTCCACTCCACGTGGGTGCCGCGACTATGCCGTCCTGCTGTTGTTGGCTCGGTTGGGGTTGCGTTCCGGAGAGATCGTCGCACTTGAACTAGACGATATCCACTGGCGTTCCGGTGAACTTGTCGTTCATGGCAAGGGGCAAATGGTGGAACATGTCCCGCTACCTACCGAGGTCGGAGACGCGATCGCAACCTACCTCCGCGACGCTCGTGGAGTGAGCGCATCGCGACGGGTATTCCTCCGCATGTGGGCACCGCGCGTTGGTCTGGCAGGACCGGCGGCGATTGGCCACATCGTTCGTCTGGCCTTCGCGCGTGCCGGATTTCGCCCTGCGTGTCGCGGCGCGGCACATCTGTTTCGTCACAGTCTGGCGACAACGATGATTCGTCATGGTGCGTCGATGGCGGAAATCGCCGAGGTGTTGCGGCACCGCTCACAAGTCAGTACCGCGATCTACGCAAAGGTTGCGTTTGAGGACCTGCGCGGGGTAGCGCGCTCATGGCCCACGGCAGGAGGTGCAATATGACTGCGATCCGTGACTCCCTTGCTCGGTACGTGGCGGTCCGCCGGGCTCTGGGGGCGTCATTCTATGAACCTGCATTGGCACTCGGTCATTTCGTTGATCTTCTGGAACACGAAGGTGCCGAGTTCATTACCATCGATCTGGCTCTGCGCTGGGCGACGACGCCCGTATCCGTCGAACGCGCGACCTGGGGGCGGCGCCTCTCAGCGGTGAGAGGATTTGCCAGGTGGATGAACACCGTCGACAGCCGAAACCAGATTCCTCCGGCAGGACTCCTGAGTGCCCGTCGACGGCGCAACGCGCCGCATATTTACACGGAACAGGAAATCAACCTGCTCATGATCCGGGCTGCGCAGCTACGCTCGCGCACTGGCATGCGAGCACTGACCTATTCGACGCTTATCGGGCTTCTCGTAGCGACCGGCCTTAGGCCCGGTGAAGCGCTTCGACTCGACCGGTCCGACGTTGACCTCGTTAGCGGGATACTCTCCATCCGGGAATCGAAGTTCGGCAAATCGCGCTTTGTACCCGTAGAAGAGTCGACCCGCGCCGCACTCGAACGTTATGCTCAGAGTCGAGACCGACTCTGCCCACAGCGGTTGAGTGAGGCGTTCCTGGTTGGTGAGCGCGGTGTGAGGTTGAAGGCCGGCACTGTCCGAAGCATGTTCGTCAGAATGTCGCGTGCCGTCGGCCTGCGGCCAGCGACAGAGGATGGTCGCGATGGTTACGGCCCGCGGCTCCAGGACTTTCGACACAGTTTCGCGACTGGAAGAATGGTCGAATGGTATCGCGCTGGATCGGACGTGAACCGGCAGTTACCGAAACTTGCCGCCTATCTCGGGCATGTCAACATTGGTCTTACGTATTGGTACATCGAAGCGGTTCCGGAATTGCTTGAGCTTGCGGCAGGCTATCTTGGCAGAAACCCTCCGGGAGACCGGTCATGAGCGCCGCCGGCCTTCCATCCCTCGTCCAGCGTTTCTTTACCCAGCGCCTGCTCGAGCAGCAGGGGCTGAGTTCGCACACGGTGGCGAGTTACCGCGACACGTTCCGGTTGCTGCTGGCGTTCGCCATGAAGCATGTGGGACGCGTGCCTTCGAAACTGCGGATCGAAGACTTCGACGTGTCGTTGATCGAGGAATTCCTTCAGCACCTTGAACAAGCCAGGGGCAATTCGGTGCGGACACGCAACACGCGCCTCGCCGCTGTACATGCCTTCTTCCGGTTCGTTGCGGTTAGCGAGCCTGCGCTGTTCCTGCAGTGTCAGCGCATCCTTGCAATTCCATCCAAACGCTGTGAACATGGTCCCGTCGAGTTCCTGACCGAGAGCGAGGCCGCAGCGCTAGTAGCGGCACCTGATGTGCGAACATGGATCGGCAACCGCGACCGAGCGCTGCTTCTTGTAGCGGTTCAAACGGGTCTGCGGAATAGCGAATTGACTTCTCTCAGGCGTCAGGATGTGGTGCTCGGTACAGGCGCCCACGTCCGTTGCCTCGGCAAAGGCCGAAAGATGCGATGCACTCCGCTTCGACCGGACGTCGTCGCGGTGATGAAAGCATGGCTACGCTATCAACCTGGCGAGCCCGATGATCCGGTATTCCCCAGTTCACGCGGTGGCCGTCTTAGCGCTGACGCACTTCAGCGGCTTGTGTCACGCAACGTCGCAATCGCCTGTCACTCGTGCCCCTCGCTGAAGGACAAATCAGTAACTCCCCATACGCTTCGGCACGGAGCCGCGATGAGCCTGTTACATCACGGCGTAGACCTGTCCGTGATCGCGCTCTGGCTCGGCCACGAATCATCGGAGACGACCCAGATCTACTTGCACGCCGACATGCGGCTTAAGGAACGCGCAATGGCGCACGCGAATGCGAGCGGAGTCGCGCCGACGCGTTACAGACCTCCCGACCCCTTGCTGGCCTTCCTGGAGAGTCTTTGATAATGCCGACAATCCGAGCGACGCGGAACAGGGATCCGCCCAACTGCTGGGCCCGTGGAATCATGACGCGGCATAATCCGGAAGTCGGCATAAC
>NZ_QTPP01000078.1 GCF_003853415.1 Burkholderia sp. Bp9142
TCATTGGCGATTGAGCCAGTCAGAGCGGTACGAAAGTATCGGCTGTCGTTCTTTAACAATCTGGAAGAAGTAAGTAATTTGGATAGCGGAAGCGTCTTGAGATGGACGTGGAAACTATCCGGGTTGTGATTGTATCGATGTATCTCAAGATGATTCGAACTTCATTGTTCGGCTCAATTGGAATACGGCACAACGCGAGAACTCAACCTGTAGCGACTGTCGCGAGACAGACTCGTTATAGGGTCAAGCGAACAAGTGCATGTGGTGGATGCCTTGGCGATCACAGGCGATGAAGGACGCGGTAGCCTGCGAAAAGCTACGGGGAGCTGGCAAACGAGCTTTGATCCGTAGATGTCCGAATGGGGAAACCCACTCCTTTTGGAGTATCCATGGCTGAATACATAGGCCATGCGAAGCGAACGCGGTGAACTGAAACATCTAAGTAACCGCAGGAAAAGAAATCAACCGAGATTCCCAAAGTAGTGGCGAGCGAAATGGGATGAGCCTTGCACTCTTTATTTGTATTGTTAGCCGAACGCTCTGGAAAGTGCGGCCATAGCAGGTGATAGCCCTGTAGGCGAAAACAGTATGAAAGAACTAGGTGTGCGACAAGTAGGGCGGGACACGTGAAATCCTGTCTGAAGATGGGGGGACCATCCTCCAAGGCTAAATACTCGTGATCGACCGATAGTGAACCAGTACCGTGAGGGAAAGGCGAAAAGAACCCCGGGAGGGGAGTGAAATAGATCCTGAAACCGCATGCATACAAACAGTCGGAGCCTCGCAAGGGGTGACGGCGTACCTTTTGTATAATGGGTCAGCGACTTACGTTCAGTAGCAAGCTTAACCGTATAGGGCAGGCGTAGCGAAAGCGAGTCCGAATAGGGCGTTCAGTTGCTGGGCGTAGACCCGAAACCAGGTGATCTATCCATGGCCAGGATGAAGGTGCGGTAACACGTACTGGAGGTCCGAACCCACTAACGTTGAAAAGTTAGGGGATGAGCTGTGGATAGGGGTGAAAGGCTAAACAAACCTGGAAATAGCTGGTTCTCTCCGAAAACTATTTAGGTAGTGCCTCGTGTCTCACCTTCGGGGGTAGAGCACTGTCATGGTTGGGGGGTCTATTGCAGATTACCCCGCCATAGCAAACTCCGAATACCGAAGAGTGCAATCACGGGAGACAGACATCGGGTGCTAACGTCCGGTGTCAAGAGGGAAACAACCCAGACCGCCAGCTAAGGTCCCCAAATATAGCTAAGTGGGAAACGAAGTGGGAAGGCTAAAACAGTCAGGAGGTTGGCTTAGAAGCAGCCACCCTTTAAAGAAAGCGTAATAGCTCACTGATCGAGTCGTCCTGCGCGGAAGATGTAACGGGGCTAAGCTATATACCGAAGCTGCGGATGCGTGCTTTGCACGCATGGTAGGAGAGCGTTCCGTAAGCCTGCGAAGGTGCCTTGTAAAGGGTGCTGGAGGTATCGGAAGTGCGAATGCTGACATGAGTAGCGATAAAGGGGGTGAAAGGCCCCCTCGCCGTAAGCCCAAGGTTTCCTACGCAACGTTCATCGGCGTAGGGTGAGTCGGCCCCTAAGGCGAGGCAGAAATGCGTAGCTGATGGGAAGCAGGTCAATATTCCTGCACCATTGTTAGATGCGATGGGGGGACGGATCGCGGAAGGTTGTCCGGGTGTTGGAAGTCCCGGTCGCTGCATTGGAGAAGGCGCTTAGGCAAATCCGGGCGCGCAATTCAAGGGTGTGGCGCGAGCTCCTTAGGGAGCGAAGCAATTGGAAGTGGTTCCAAGAAAAGCCTCTAAGCTTCAGTCTAACGATGACCGTACCGCAAACCGACACAGGTGGGCGAGATGAGTATTCTAAGGCGCTTGAGAGAACTCGGGAGAAGGAACTCGGCAAATTGGTACCGTAACTTCGGGATAAGGTACGCCCTTGTAGCTTGATGCCCCTGCGGGCAGAGGGTGAAGGGGTTGCAATAAACTGGTGGCTGCGACTGTTTAATAAAAACACAGCACTCTGCAAACACGAAAGTGGACGTATAGGGTGTGACGCCTGCCCGGTGCCGGAAGATTAAATGATGGGGTGCAAGCTCTTGATTGAAGTCCCGGTAAACGGCGGCCGTAACTATAACGGTCCTAAGGTAGCGAAATTCCTTGTCGGGTAAGTTCCGACCTGCACGAATGGCGTAACGATGGCCACACTGTCTCCTCCCGAGACTCAGCGAAGTTGAAGTGTTTGTGATGATGCAATCTACCCGCGGCTAGACGGAAAGACCCCATGAACCTTTACTGTAGCTTTGCATTGGACTTTGAACCGATCTGTGTAGGATAGGTGGGAGGCTATGAAACCGGAACGCTAGTTTCGGTGGAGCCGTCCTTGAAATACCACCCTGGTTTGTTTGAGGTTCTAACCTTGGCCCGTGATCCGGGTCGGGGACAGTGCATGGTAGGCAGTTTGACTGGGGCGGTCTCCTCCCAAAGCGTAACGGAGGAGTACGAAGGTACGCTAGGTACGGTCGGAAATCGTGCTGATAGTGCAATGGCATAAGCGTGCTTAACTGCGAGACCGACAAGTCGAGCAGGTGCGAAAGCAGGTCATAGTGATCCGGTGGTTCTGTATGGAAGGGCCATCGCTCAACGGATAAAAGGTACTCTGGGGATAACAGGCTGATACCGCCCAAGAGTTCATATCGACGGCGGTGTTTGGCACCTCGATGTCGGCTCATCTCATCCTGGGGCTGTAGCCGGTCCCAAGGGTATGGCTGTTCGCCATTTAAAGAGGTACGTGAGCTGGGTTTAAAACGTCGTGAGACAGTTTGGTCCCTATCTGCCGTGGGCGTTGGATATTTGAAGGGGGCTGCTCCTAGTACGAGAGGACCGGAGTGGACGAACCTCTGGTGTACCGGTTGTCACGCCAGTGGCATCGCCGGGTAGCTATGTTCGGAAGAGATAACCGCTGAAAGCATCTAAGCGGGAAACTCGCCTTAAGATGAGATATCCCTGGGGACTAGATCCCCTTGAAGGGTCGTTCGAGACCAGGACGTTGATAGGTCAGGTGTGTAAGCGCAGTAATGCGTTCAGCTAACTGATACTAATTGCCCGTAAGGCTTGATCCTATAACAAGTCTGCCTTGTAGATCGGCGCGGTGCGCAAGCACTGAGCAAGATCGAGGCGACAAGTTGGATTCTCGTGTGTGATACACACAACCTAAATTACTGCTTCTTCCAAGATTGGTCGCGTTGCGAAGCAGCGCGACAACCCTCTTTGCCTGATGACCATAGCGAGTCGGTCCCACCCCTTCCCATCCCGAACAGGACCGTGAAACGACTC
>NZ_QTPP01000079.1 GCF_003853415.1 Burkholderia sp. Bp9142
CCTTTTCTTCTTCATCGGCATATCCATGATTTTTACACCTCATGATATGCCTCGCCCACGAAATCACGGATAGGTCCGTGCCGCCTCACGCGCAAACTTGCCAAGGCTGAGGTTTCCCCTAGCGTCGCGGGCGTCATTGTGCTGAACCCCGTTAATTTGGGGCACATTTTCGGCATACTGACGCATATTCGTCTGACGGCGCGCTGAGCTTGTTGCTGCGACCAGATGACCGACATGCCCACACGGCAACCTGACGGTCTTGAAGATTTATGCCGAACTTGAGCAGATGGTGATTTGATTTGGTTGCTCTATTCCGCCCGCCCCCACGGTGGCCGGGATTCGATCACCAGATGCCGGCTTGCGCAGCACCGTCAAGCGCTACGCGTGAGCATCCCGCATCCAGGCACCAGAGACCCAACCCGTCGCACGATGTCGAGCGGAGTAGTGCCCCTGGATATATCCACTCAAACTCGACTTCGGCCCGTGTTCGATCCGCAATACTGCGTTACCGCAACGTCGCGGAAGCACCAACAGATGCTGCCGATTTCTTCCCGTTTCGGTGAATACGGTTCATCCACGACGCAACAACAATGGCTAAGGCCAGAACTCCCGTCGCGGCGACCTCCATTCGCTGACTTTCTCTCAGTAGCATCGCCACAAGCACACCTGTGATGAACACTATTACAGCCCATGTCAACCACGGGAAGCACCACATTTTCAGACTGATGGCCGCACCCTCCGCGTTAAGCATCGAACGCATCCTCAACTGCGACACGGCAATCACAAGATAGACCAGGAGAGCAATCGCTCCCGACGTTGCGAGCAGAAAGCTGAATACATATTCAGGCATTAGGTAGTTTGCAACCACGGTCAGGAACCCGAATGCAGTCGACGCAAGCACAGCTGTTCGTGGTGTCCCGGCGGAATCAGTCCGGCGCAGGAAGGCAGGAGCATCGTGTCGGACCGAAAGCGAGAAAATCATTCGAGACGCCGTGTACAGGGCCGAGTTCAAGCAGCTCGCAACGGATACCAAAACAACAATGTCGATGATGGCCTTGGCGTGTGGTACCCCAATCAACTCCATGGCTCGTTGATATGATCCGTGCACTGGGAGCAGTGCATCGTTCCAGGGAACGATTGACGTCACAATCAAGATCGAGCCGAGGTAAAAGAGCGAGATGCGCCAGATCACCGAGTTTGTCGCACGCACAATCTGTCGTTGTGGGTTGTCTGACTCGGCGGCCGCAATTGTGACGATTTCGGTCCCGATAAATGAGAACATGGTCGTCAACATCGCGGCAAACACGGCCCCGAGCCCGTTCGGCATGAAGCCGCCATGGTCAAAAAGTCGTGAGACTCCTGAGACGTTGGTGTGCGGCAAAATGCCGAAGATCGCCGCACCGCCGATACACAAAAATATGATGATTGCGATGACCTTAACGAGCGCAAACCAGAACTCGAATTCGCCGTAGTTCTTGACCGAAAACAGATTCGTCACCGTGAGTACGGACGTGATTCCAAGTGCGAAAACCCACGTTGCAATGCTGGGAAACCAAGCATTCAGGATCGTTGCCGCTGCGGTTGCCTCGATGGGAATGACGAGTACCCAGAACCACCAGTACAACCAGCCGATAGTGAAACCCGCCCAGTGGCCGATAGCGCGGTCCGCATAGGTCGAGAACGAACCGCTATCCGGATGTGCGGTTGCCATTTCACCTAGCATTCTCATCACGAGGACGACTAGCCCGCCCGTAATGGCGTACGCAAGCAACGCAGCGGGTCCTGCCGCTGCAATTGCATGCCCCGACCCCACGAACAATCCCGCGCCAATCACGCCGGCGATGGACATCATGGTGACGTGACGTTGCTTGAGACCGGTACTCAGTCCCGTTTGCCTTCCTACTGCCATGTCGCCTCCTCGGCACTCTCTTCTGAATTTGACCGCCAGCAACCGACAACACGCAAACACGAGAGAGGACGTGTAGGCAGATTGTGTCGACAGCTATTGAACGCCTGCAATTGCGTGACTTATATTGGGGGATTGTCGGCAGCGATATGCGCTACTCGCCCAAATACGCGGCACGCACCTTCGGATCGTCGAGCATCTGCTTCGCGTCGCCTTCCATCGTGACCGTGCCCGAATCCATCACGTAGCCGCGGTCGGCCGCCTGCAGCGCGAGGCGCGCGTTCTGCTCGACGAGCAGCACCGTGATGCCCTCCTTCGAGATTTCACGCACCACTTCGAAGATCTTCTCGACCATGATCGGCGACAGGCCCATCGACGGCTCGTCGAGCAGCAGCAGCTTCGGCTTCGAGAGAATCGCGCGCGACATCGCCAGCATCTGCTGCTCGCCGCCCGACAGCGTGCCCGCAAGCTGCGTCGCACGCTCCTTCAGACGCGGGAAGAAGCCGAACATGCGGTCGACGTCCTTCTTGATCTGCTCGCCGTCGTTGCGCAGGTACGCGCCCATCTGCATGTTCTCGACGATCGACATCCGCGCGAAGATCCCGCGGCCTTCCGGCACCATCGCGAGGCCGCGCTTCAGCAGCTCGTGCGTCGGAATGCCCTTGATCGACTTGCCCTCGTACTCGATGTCGCCTGCCGAATACGCCTTGAGACCCGTGATCGCCTTCATCGTCGTGGTCTTGCCTGCGCCGTTCGCGCCGATCAGCGTCACGAGCTCGCCCTGGCGGACTTCCATGTCAACGCCCTTGACGGCCTGGATGCCGCCGTAGTTGACCTGCAAGCCCTTGAT
>NZ_QTPP01000080.1 GCF_003853415.1 Burkholderia sp. Bp9142
CTTCTTCATGTTCGTCTTCTTCTCCGAAAACGAACTTTACTAGACTCCGGTTGGCCCTGTTTGCAGGGGGCAGGTCAACGCATCCCGGTTCTCATCACGGCCGATAGCATCGAACCCACGCAGCGAGATCTGCTGCATCCATCAGTTCTTGTTACCGCTGGCATCGAGCTTCGTGCCGGCTTCCATCTTTCGGACGATCGACCATCGAGCGCGTAGCCGATTGCCCTGGCGCACGATAAAGGTTTCGTCACTCATCTGGCTGCCGCCGATGGGCGTTTCATGCTCGGAGCGATCTCGTGTCCTGGCCTTTCTCCCCGTTATTTGCCGCATCGAGCACATTGCACGACTCGCCGGATGATCGCGCCTTGCTGGTTCATCATCATGGCCTATTGGCTGCATATTTCAGCTATCTCTGCTCAATATTGGCGATTTGGTCCGAGGTGCCGGGGCGTGACTGGTTCGTTTCGTGGCGAATCTGCGACGCTCCCCGAGGCTCTCGTGAGCAGGGCGAGCCCGCGGGCGCATGCCTGTTGGCGCCTGAATGACGAGCGAAACTGCCCCTCTGCCTCCTGATCCATGCGAGGCGTCGCATATGCGCCCGGGTCAAAGCCGACGCAGGTATCCGCGTTCAACTGCGCGAGGTGTGCGTCGTATCGGCCCGTCGGATGTGGCGTACGGCGCGGCTTCGCTGCGATAGGCAGGCCAGACGCTCATGTTGGCCGGCTTGCACGACGGTCCGATGCAATGCGCGCTGCACCGCTGCACGCTCACTGCGACGGCGACGGCGACGGCGACGGCGACGGCGACGGCGACGGCGACGGCGACGCGCAA
Organism: Burkholderia sp. Bp9142; assembly: GCF_003853415.1. Lineage (GTDB taxonomy): Bacteria > Pseudomonadota > Gammaproteobacteria > Burkholderiales > Burkholderiaceae > Burkholderia. The sequence continues at coordinate 832 of NZ_QTPP01000080.1, forward strand.
GCGATGCGCAAGCGATGCGGCAGCAAGGCGCGCAGGCGCAGATCGTCGCGTATCAGCGCCGCAAGACACATCAAGGCCGGCCGAACTGTCGGTGTCGCCCTGGGAGGCGTCACCGTCGCTGTCGGCCGCGATTAAGTGGGTCGGCATGTCCTTCAGGCACCCATGCTTACGTGATTGTTTCCGCAGTCATGGCGCTCGCGGCCGTCGCCTGCTGCCGGCAGTGGTCAAGCAACCGGCGTCGTCGGCCGGCTTCAACGTGTCATACGCAGCGCGAGCCGCCGTGTCCTTTGTGCGCCCTGAGACGTGGTTCTCGGGGAGCGCCTGCTGTCGGATCGCCGCGATCCCGTCCGCCGGCGCCATCCGTTTGGGGAGGGGCGCATGGGCTGCGGAAGTGACGAAGACTGGCGCGGGAGCAAGAGGGAAGGCCGGATGAAGCATGGGGTGGGAGAGGGGTGGAGATGGGGCTGCTTGATCGCGTGACACGGAGTGGCACGTACGCGCCGGCTTTCTGAGAGGGGGCCGACCGGAGGGGCGGCCCGATCCTGAAAGTTCGATGTGCCGCGCGGAACCGATGAGGACGGTAGCCCTATACACTGAATCAGGTTTTAGCTGCAGTGTGCCGACAGCTGCTGCGGAGACGCCAGCCACCCGGTGCCTTGCAGTACACCGATTCATACCTCCAACTTCGATCGATCAGAGTCCCTGGCGGAGGTCTCGCAACCTTCCGGCATGGAAATTGCGGATTTTTTTGCATCTACCCGCTTGGCATTATGCGCGGGACGTCGTATGATGGCGGTCTTTCGTTTTTAGCGAAGATGCAAATCGACGCTGAAGACGGAGTCTGACGAAGATGTGGGCGCCGATCGGCGATCCTCTCGTGCTCGCCTCAGCCAGGTGAGCACGGGTGTCGGGTGAGTCGCCGGGGCGCGCTGGAAGAGAATGAAAATAATCTTCCGGATGTGCTTGACAGGAGTGCGATGCACCCCCATAATCGTCAGTTCTCTACGGAGGGGTGCCCGAGTGGCTAAAGGGGGCAGACTGTAAATCTGTTGGCTTACGCCTACGTTGGTTCGAATCCAACCTCCTCCACCAAGAACATCAGCGCAGAGAGCGGTAGGGAATCGTTAGTGGCCCGTGCGGGTGTAGCTCAATGGTAGAGCAGAAGCCTTCCAAGCTTACGACGAGGGTTCGATTCCCTTCACCCGCTCCAGTTCGTGTAGTTGAAGCGTATAGCGCCCATGTGGCTCAGTGGTAGAGCACTCCCTTGGTAAGGGAGAGGTCGGCAGTTCGATCCTGCCCATGGGCACCAGCAGCAAAAAGTCAGTGTCTGTTTGCGCGCGGCGCAACCTGTGAAATTCCTTTTGGGAGTCGAAAATGGCCAAGGGTAAATTTGAGCGGACCAAGCCGCACGTCAACGTTGGTACGATTGGTCACGTTGACCACGGCAAGACGACGCTGAC
>NZ_QTPP01000081.1 GCF_003853415.1 Burkholderia sp. Bp9142
CACGTGATTCGCGGCGGCCTGAACTACAACATGGAGCTGCGCTGGGACGGCGTGCGCTCGCTCGCGGTCGCGATGGAGATGCTCCGGCAGCAGGTCGCGATCACGCCGGCGCCGCAGTGGGTGCGCGTGGTCGGCGGCTTCACCGAGCACCAGTTCGCCGAGAAGCGCCTGCCGACGATCGACGAGCTCAATGCGGTCGCGCCCGACACGCCGGTGTTCATCCTGCACCTGTACGATCGCGCGCTGCTGAACGCGGCCGCGCTGCGCGTGGTCGGCTACACGAAGGACACGCCGGAGCCGCCGGGCGGCACGATCCTGCGCGATGCCGCGGGCAACCCGACGGGCCTGCTGCTCGCGAACCCGAACGCGACGATCCTCTACGCGACGCTCGCGAAGGGCCCGAAGCTGCCGTTCGAGTATCAGTACAACTCGACGCGCCACTTCATGCGCGAACTGAACCGGCTCGGCGTGACGGGCGTGATCGACGCGGGCGGCGGCTCGCAGAATTATCCCGACGATTACGAAGTGATCCGCAAGCTGCACGACGCGGGCGAGATGACGATCCGCATCGCCTACAACCTGTTCACGCAGAAGCCGAACGCGGAGAAGGAAGACTTCGTGAACTGGACGAAGAGCGTCAAGTATCACGACGGCACGGACTACTTCCGTCACAACGGCGCGGGCGAGATGCTGGTGTTTTCCGCGGCCGACTTCGAGGACTTCCGCGTGGCACGCCCGGACCTGCCCGCACAGATGGAAGACGATCTCGAAGGCGTCGTGCGCGTGCTCGCGCAGAACCGCTGGCCGTGGCGCATGCACGCAACCTACGACGAGACGATCAGCCGCGCGCTCGACGTGTTCGAGAAGGTGAACGAGGACATTCCGCTTGAAGGGCTGAACTGGTTCTTCGATCACGCGGAAACGATCTCCGAGAAATCGATGGACCGGATCGCCGCGCTCGGCGGCGGCATCGCGGTGCAGCACCGGATGGCGTACCAGGGCGAGTACTTCGTCGAGCGCTACGGCGCGCAGGCGGCCGAGGCGACGCCGCCGGTCGCGAAGATGCTGTCGAAAGGCATCAAGGTGTCGGCCGGCACGGACGCGACGCGGGTGGCGTCGTACAACCCGTGGGTGTCGCTCGCGTGGCTCGTGACGGGCAAGACGGTCGGCGGGATGCGCATGTACCCGCAGCGCAACCTGCTCGATCGCGAAACCGCGCTGCGCATGTGGACCGAGTACGTGACGTGGTTCTCGAACGAGGTGGGCAAGAAGGGGCGCATCGCGGTCGGGCAACTCGCCGACCTGATGGTCCCGGATCGCGATTTCTTCACGTGCGCGGAGGACGATATCGCCGACACGACGGCGTTGCTGACGGTGGTCGGCGGCCGGATCGTGTGGGGTGCGGGGCCGTTCGCGTCGCACGACGCGCCGATTCCGCCCGCGATGCCGGACTGGTCGCCCGTGCGCGCATACGGCGGCTATGGCGGCTGGGGCGCGACGCAGCGCGACGGCGCGCCGCTGCAACGGGCGGCGGCCGCCGCGATGTGCGGCTGCGCGAGCGCGTGCGGCATGCACGGTCATGCGCATGCGGGCGCGTGGAGCCGCACGTTGCCGACGTCGGACGCGAAGGGCTTCTGGGGTGCGTTCGGCTGTTCGTGCTGGGCGGTCTGACATGACGACCACAACCGGCCGGTGCAGCCCCGGGTGGATTCGCGCCCTCCTTTCGCAGGCGTGGGTCGGATCGCTGGTACGGCTCGCGCTCGTTTCCGCCTTCCTCATCGGCGGCGTCAACAAGGCGATGCACTTCGGCGATGCGGTCGCGGAGCAGGCGCATTTCGGCCTGCACCCGCCCGCGCTCTGGGCTGCACTGGCGGTTGTGGTCGAGATCGGCGGCTCGCTGTGCGTGGTGTTTCGCCGCTTCAC
>NZ_QTPP01000082.1 GCF_003853415.1 Burkholderia sp. Bp9142
GCGAACCGTCATGGATCAAGGGTAAGAAACGTGATCGCTTCTTGATCGCCGAATGATCACCGCAGCGTAGCGATCGGCCGCCAGACAGATTCACTGGGCCAGCAGCTTCACGCTGCTGGCCCAGTGAATCTGTATCAAGCCGCGCCGGCCTAAGCGATTCCGATCCGCCTTAGCTGCCCCGACGTTGAAGACACCCCGCGGCCCTTCGGAATCCGTGTTGTTCGTTTCGGCGGCGAGTCTATTCCACACATAGCATCGATACCGCCAGATGTCGATGAATTCGGCCTGCATTGCATCAGGATCAAGCGACATACCGACGACACAGCCTCGCACTCGCGATACCGGGCACGTGCGAACCTACCCGGCCCGCGGCACCGTTTCCAGAAGAGAAGCAGCGTCGATTTAGGCAGCGAACGTTTGCGGCATGATCGGCGCCATTGATGGGTCAAGCACGTGTCCGCTTGAACAATACGCGCCCCAGTCTTCCATCATGAGCCGCCGTCTTTCGAGTTGATCGCGACGCCGATAAGCCGCTATCGTCTGCGAAGTAATGATGTGCGCCAAGGCTTCCTCCGCCAAAGAATCCGGATAGTCAGTGCATTCGGCGACCCAGTCACGAAATGTCGACCGAAAACCGTGCACGGTGATGCCGGAGTACGACATGCGTTTCAGCAGGGACAGCATCGCCATGTTCGACAGTGGGCGCCCTTCCGTGCAACCGGGAAACAAATATCCATACTTCGCCTTCGGCAGCGCACTGCGTACAATCTCGACGGCCCGCTTGCAAAGCGGCACGCGCAGCGGCCGACCGCTTTTCGTGCGATCTCCCGGAATACTCCAGACGCGGTTGTCGAGATCAAACTCTTCAACCCGCGCAAACCGCGCCTCGTTCGTGCGAGTCGCCGTCAGGACAAGCAAGTGCAACACTCTTGCCGCCCGTCGCGGGCGTTGTTCCAATTCCTGAATGAATGTGGGGAGGTCTTCCCAAGGCAACGCAGCGTGATGCCGAACCTGCGAGCGCTTCTTCGAGCGCGGCAATACCAATTGCAGATGATCAACGTATCGGGCCGGGTTACTGCCGGTTCGGTGGCCCATCACGGTCTCCGCGTCCAGGATCGCCTTGATGCGCCCCCGCACACGGCGCGCCGTCTCTGCCTTTGTGGTCCAAATCGGCTGCAGAATGCGGACAATCATCGCTGTGTCGATGTCGCGCACACGCACATCGCCGATGATGGGATAGGCGTAAGTCTTGAGCGTATTGCCCCATTGCTGACTGTGCTTCCGGTTTCGCCACTCCGGTTCGTGCGCTCGAATGAACGCATCAGCTGCCTCACGGAACGTCACGTTGGCATCGATGGAGATGTCGAGCAATCGGCGGCGCTGCTCTTCGCGCCGCGCGAGGATGGGGTCGATCTGGTCTCGAACCATCTCGCGGTACTGAGTAGCCAGCTTTCGCGCTTCACCAAGCGAGACTCGTGAAAGCGGTCCGAGGCCCATTTCGCGCACTCGCCTGTCGAGCGTGAAGCGAAACACCCACGAGCGAGCGCCACTGCCGGCAATCTGCATGAAGAGGCCACCGCCGTCCGCGTAATGTCCCGGATCCACCGCCTTCGCGACACGCAGCGCGCTAAGCCGATGCAATTGTCGTCCTGCCATGCCGCCCTCCTTTCCTACCCACAAAACCCATGTCGCTACCCATGTTTCCTGAGGAAATTGTGGGGGACGCAGCCGGACGTCGCAAGCATCCCGTTACCCACAAAACCCCGCAAAATCATGGGCTTGCGGACTTTCAGAGGAAGCTCAAGGAACGCCGCGGAAGCGCGGCATGGCGGAAGGCAGCCGGAGTCGAACCGACCCGGGAGTGTCTGACACCCCCAACCGGGTTTGAAGCCCGGCCGTACCA
>NZ_QTPP01000083.1 GCF_003853415.1 Burkholderia sp. Bp9142
TTTCCGGCATGCCGGCCTACCAGGCGCTGGCCGCCGAGGCCGAGCAGGATTACGAAGGCTTCTGGGCGCGTCTCGCGCGCGAGGGCCTCAGCTGGCACAAGCCGTTCACGAAGGTGCTCGACGAGAGCGACGCGCCGTTCTACAAGTGGTTCGACGACGGCGAACTCAACGCGTCGTACAACTGCCTGGACCGCCACGTCGAAGCCGGCAACGGCCAGCGCGTCGCCGTGATCTTCGAGGCCGACGACGGCACCGTCACGCGCATCACCTATGCCGAGCTCCTCACACGCGTGTCGCGCTTCGCGAATGCGCTGAAGAAACGCGGGATCGGCAAGGGCGATCGCGTCATCATCTATATTCCGATGTCGATCGAGGGCATCATCGCGATGCAGGCCTGCGCGCGCATCGGCGCCACGCACTCGGTCGTGTTCGGCGGCTTCTCCGCGAAATCGCTGAACGAGCGGCTCGTCGACGTCGGCGCGGTCGCGCTCATCACGGCCGACGAGCAGGCGCGCGGCGGCAAGACGCTGCCGCTCAAGAGCATCGCCGACGAAGCGATCGCGATGGGCGGTTGCGAAGCGGTCAAGAGCGTGATCGTCTATCGCCGCACCGGCGGCAAGATCGACTGGCATGCCGGGCGCGACCTGTGGATGCACGAAATCGCGGACGGCGAGTCCGACACGTGCGTGCCGGAATGGGTCGGCGCCGAGCATCCGCTGTTCATCCTGTATACGTCGGGCTCGACCGGCAAGCCGAAGGGCGTGCAGCACAGCACCGGCGGCTACCTGCTGTGGGCCGCGCAGACGATGAAGTGGACCTTCGACTGGAAGCCGACCGACGTGTTCTGGTGCACGGCCGACATCGGCTGGGTCACGGGCCACACGTACATCACGTACGGCCCGCTCGCGTGCGGCGGCACGCAGGTCGTGTTCGAGGGCGTGCCGACTTACCCCGACGCCGGCCGCTTCTGGAAGATGATCGGCGATCACAAGGTCACGGTGTTCTATACCGCGCCGACCGCGATCCGCTCGCTGATCAAGGCCGCCGAGGCCGACGACAAGGTCCATCCGAAGAGCTATGACCTGTCGAGCCTGCGCATCATCGGCACGGTCGGCGAACCGATCAATCCGGAAGCGTGGATGTGGTACCACAAGCACGTCGGCCAGGAGCGCTGCCCGATCGTCGACACGTGGTGGCAGACTGAAACCGGCGGCCACATGATCACGCCGCTGCCGGGCGCGACGCCGACGGTGCCCGGTTCGTGCACGCTGCCGCTGCCGGGCATCATGGCCGCGGTGGTCGACGAGACGGGCCAGGACGTGCCGAACGGGCAGGGCGGGATTCTCGTCGTCAAGCGTCCGTGGCCGGCGATGATCCGCACGATCTGGGGCGACCCGGAGCGCTTCAGGAAGAGCTACTACCCCGAGGAGCTCGGCGGCCGGCTGTATCTGGCCGGCGACGGCACGGTGCGCGACAAGGACACCGGCTACTTCACGATCATGGGCCGCATCGACGACGTGCTGAACGTGTCGGGCCACCGGCTCGGCACGATGGAGATCGAGTCGGCGCTGGTCTCGCACGAGCTGGTTGCCGAAGCGGCGGTGGTTGGCCGCCCGGACGACACGACCGGCGAGGCGGTGGTCGCGTTCGTGGTGCTGAAGCGCTCGCGCCCGGAAGGCGAGGAAGCGGCGGCGCTCGCGAAGGCGCTGCGCGACTGGGTCGGCAAGCAGATCGGGCCGATCGCGAAGCCGAAGGACATCCGCTTCGGCGACAACCTGCCGAAGACGCGCTCGGGCAAGATCATGCGGCGCCTGCTGCGCTCGCTCGCCAAGGGCGAGGCGATCACGCAGGACACGTCCACGCTCGAGAACCCGGCGATCCTCGACCAGCT
>NZ_QTPP01000085.1 GCF_003853415.1 Burkholderia sp. Bp9142
GGAGAATTGAAATGAACGCGTCCCACCCGTGAACGTGAGAGCAGAAGCAGGAGGTGGATCCTCGCGGGCCAACGGCATCGAAGTGCCCAGGTGGAAAATGCACGCATTTCCCGGCAACCGGAGGATCCACGATGAACAGTATCGCAGTGGGCGTCGACATCGCCAAGCAGGTTTTCCAGGTGCATTACGTTGACCGGGAAACTGGAGAGATCGTGAACAAGCCGATCAAGCGGGCGAAGTTTCTCGAGCACTTCGCGAACCGTGCACGGTGCCTGATCGGAATGGAAGCATGCGGCGGTGCGCACCACTGGGCGCGAGAACTGACGCGGATGGGTCACGAGGTCAGGCTGATGCCGGCGGAGTTCGTGAAGGCGTTCAACATCCGCAACAAGAACGACGCGGCAGACGCGCGGGCGATCTGGCTGGCAGTGCAGCAGCCGGGCAAGCCGGTGGCGGTGAAGACCGAGATGCAGCAGGCGATGTTGGCGCTGCACCGGATGCGCGAGCAGTTGGTGAAGTTTCGGACGATGCAGAGCAACGGGCTGCGCGGGTTACTGACGGAATACGGCGAGGTGATGAGCAAGGGACGGGCGAAGCTGGACAAGGAAATACCAGCCGTACTTAGCCGCATCGCCGAGCGCCTGCCGGCGGCGCTGATCGATACGTTGCGCGAGCAGTGGAACGGGTTGGCAAAGCTGGACGAGCAGATAACCGAGATCGAGCGCCGGATGCGCGAATGGAAGAAGGAAGACCGGGCCGTGAAGATGATTAGCGAGATTCCCGGTGTGGGGTTGCTGACGGCAACTGCCGCGGTGGCAATGATGGGTGACCCGAAGGCATTCCGGTCGGGACGTGAATTTGCCGCGTGGGCGGGCCTGGTGCCAAAGCAGACCGGCTCAGGTGGCAAGGTGAACCTGCACGGGATCAGCAAGAGAGGCGACATGTATCTGCGCACGCTGCTGATTCACGGTGCGCGTGCGGTATTGACGCATGCGAAGGAACCCGGTCCGTGGGTCGAACAGATGAAGAAGCGGCGACCAACGAATGTCGTGATCGTCGCGCTGGCCAACAAGATGGCGCGGACGATCTGGGCGGTGCTCGCGCATGATCGGCCGTACCGGAAGGACTACGTGAGCATGAAACCGGCCTGAACGGTTTACGCACGGTAGAAGATCAACGTTTAACACAGGGTGAACGTCGAAAGGTTGCGCAGCAATCGAGTGTGATGACAAGCCAGGTAGGACCGGGACTCACTAAACCTGAATTGCGTAACGAGCTTCGAGCTCGTTAGGAGAATGAGGTGTGAGTCAGCGGATTTCATAGGGGCCCGCAGCGGCAGGACCGGCTGCAATAAGGCCGGATATAGAGACGCAGCCCATCCTGTCTGTCAGAAACGCAAGAAAGCTGTTGCAAACGGGACGCGTTCATATAG
>NZ_QTPP01000086.1 GCF_003853415.1 Burkholderia sp. Bp9142
GTTCGGCGAGCGATTTATGCAGGCGCGTGGATAACGCGTTGTTCAACCGCCTCGCCCACAAAAATGCGGACAGGTTCTGTCGTCTTCGACCACACCCTTCCAGCTTTGCTTATAGATCCGTTCCGACTGCTCTCGATGCTCCGTTTCGTGCCCAAAGGTGCCTGCCATTCCGCAGCACCCTGCCTTCACCTCTTCGAGCGTTGCGCCAAAGAATTCAAAGACTTCCTGCCACGCACGCACCGCACCAGGAGCGCAAGCACGCTCGGTGCAGTGCGCGAGCACGCTGACATCCGCAGGTGTGAACCCACGACGTTTCAATTCCTTGTCCAGTTGATGATGAGCAAGCGCAGGGACATCAACCAGGCCGATCTTCTGTTGCAACCACTGGCCGGGTCGGCTACCGGAAACCGAGTTATAAAGCCTCGGCATCGCAGCGAACCACGGCATCGCCGACTCAAGATTGCTGACCACATGATCGCGCAAAGGCCGCAAATATCGACCATAGTAGAGCGACATAAAACGCGCACGAAAGCTCGGTACGTCAACGCTCACCGGGCATTGCGTTGCGCATGCCTTGCAAGCCAGACACCCCCGCATCGCATCCATTACTTCATCCGAGAAATCGGACTTGCCCAGTTTGACGCGCAAGCGTGTTGCGAAGCCGTTGAAGGATCCCTGTCCGTGAGGAACGTCTGCGCCAGCGCGGTTTCGCTGAATCCTGCATCGGACAGGCGCCCCAACCATTCGCGCATCAGCGAGGCACGGCCCTTCGGGGAATGACGGCGATCGCGCGTCGACTTCCAGGACGGACACATCGGATCATCGAGATCGAAGTTGTAGCAAGCGCCGTTTCCATTGCAGGACATCACACCCGTATAGCTATCGCGCACCGCAACCGGGATACGCCGATCGGCCGCGCCGCGAATAGGGACGGCAGCGATGGGTACGAGCCCCTGTTGCGCCGGTGAAGCTAAGCGCGGACCGCCGGCCAGATGCGATCGCTACGAGCGAGTTCGAGCACGGTTCCATCGACGGTCTCGATCGAAGTTGGCCGCAATGCCATCAGCGCGTGCGCATCGCGCAGCGCCGCGTCGAAAGTCTTGTACCGGACCGCGATGATGGCGCTGTGTTTCGGGATCGGCACCACGTTGACAGTCGCTTCCGTCACGAGACCCAAGGTCCCTTCAGCACCGCACAGCACGGCGTTCAGATCGAAACGGCCGTCCGGTCGCCGTAGATGGGCAAGATCGTAACCGGTCAGGCTGCGGGTCAGCGGTGGAAAGTGGGCAACGATGAGTTCGCGGTGCTCACGTTCCATGTTGTCGAGGGACCTATCCGTGATTTCGTGGGCGAGGCATATCATGAGGTGTAAAAATCATGGATATGCCGATGAAGAAGAAAAGG
>NZ_QTPP01000087.1 GCF_003853415.1 Burkholderia sp. Bp9142
TGAGCTTCCCCTGAAATTTCGCCTTCCATGAGGTCGTGTATAAACTCGACGGAAAGGAAGGGAATCAGGCATGTTCAAGGTACCGAAACAGGTGTACACGGCGGAGTTCAAGCTGGCCGCCGTTCAGCGTGTCAAGGATGGCCAGGGAGTGGCCGTGGTGGCCCGTGAGCTGGGCATTTCAGAGCAGACACTTCGCAATTGGGTGAAGGCCGAGGCGTCGGGCAAGCTCAACGGCGCCGGAGCAAAGCCGGTCACGCCGGAGCAGATGGAACTGTCTCGTCTGCGAGCGGAGAACAAGCGCCTGCAGATGGAGCTTGAGATCGCAAAAAAAGCGGCAGCATACTTCGCGAAGGACCTGCTGTGAGGTATGCCTAGATCGACCGGCAGGTCAGGCAGTATCCGCTGTCGTCGCTGTGTTGCGTGATGTCGGTCAGCATGAACGGCTATCGCGCATGGAAGCGCGGCGGAACACCGGGACGAACGCGACTGACGGACACGCAATTGCTGACGTTGATCCGCACGGTGCATGCCGAGGTCAAGGGAGCATACGGCTCGCCACGCATAACCCAGGAAGTTCGTGATCGAGGCTACCCGGCCAGCAAGGCACGAGTGGAACGACTGATGCGCGAAAACGGCATCCGGGCCCGGCACAAGCGCCGCTATCGCGTGACGACGGATTCGAAGCACAAGCTGCCGGTTGCACCGAATCTGTTGAACCGCGAGTTCACGCCCGCCGAGCCCAATCAGGTGTTCAGTTCGGACATCACGTACATCTGGACCGACGAGGGTTGGCTGTACCTGGCCGTGGTGCTCGATCTGTTCAACCGAGAAGTGGTGGGTTGGTCGATCAAACCGCGCATGACGGCGGATCTCGCGACGGACGCGCTGACGATGGCATGGTTTCGCCGCCGTCCCGCCCCCGGCGCGCTGTGCCATTCGGACCGCGGCAGCCAGTATGCAAGCCACGAGTTCCAGCGGAGGCTGGCCGCCTACGGCATGCGTTGCTCGATGAGTCGCAAGGGAAATTGTTGGGATAACGCACCGACGGAAAGCTTCTTCAACAGCTTGAAGAACGAATGGGTTCACGCCACGCGCTACCGGACGCATCAGGACGCGAAGGCCGATCTGTTCGAATACATCGAAGTGTTTTACAACCGCAGTCGTCGTCATTCGTCGCTCGGCTTGGTTTCTCCGGAGCGGTTCCTTCGGGACTGGGTCAAAGCTCAGCAGACCAAGGATGCCGCTGCATAACTCGGGACCGTTGGAAGGCGAAAAACCGAGGGAAGCTCG
>NZ_QTPP01000088.1 GCF_003853415.1 Burkholderia sp. Bp9142
TGACCTGCCCCCTGCAAACAGGGCCAACCGGAGTCTAGTAAAGTTCGTTTTCGGAGAAGAAGACGAACATGAAGAAGCGCTTTACGGAACAGCAAATCATCGGGTTTCTGAAGGAAGCCGAGGTCGGTATGCCGGTCAAGGAACTGTGCAGGAAGCACGGGTTCAGTGATGCGTCGTTCTACACCTGGCGTGCGAAGTTTGGCGGCATGGAAGTCTCGGAAGCCCGCCGGCTCAAGGACCTCGAGGTGGAGAATGCCCGGCTGAAGAAACTGCTGGCCGAAGCAATGCTCGATATGGAAGCGTTGAAGGTCGTGGTCAAGGGAAAGCCCTGAGCCCGCAAGCCAAACGCGAAGCAGTGTCGGCGATTCGGGAGAGGGTCAACATCTCTGAGCGCCGCGCTTGCCGGCTTGTCGGGCTTTCTCGCAGCGTGCTGCATTACGACGCGAAGCCGGACCACGAGAATGAGGTGCTAGCGGCGCGTCTGGTGGAGTTGGCGCACGAACGTCGTCGATTCGGCTACCGGCGACTGCACGCCCTGATGGAACGCGAAGGCACACACGCCAATCACAAGCGCATCTATCGCCTGTACCGTGAGGCAGGGTTGGCTGTGCGACGCCGTCGCAGGCGCCACGGCGTCATGATTGAGCGCGAGCAACTGGCATTGCCGGGCGCACCCAACGAGGTGTGGTCAATCGATTTCGTGATGGACGCGCTTGCCAACGGCCGACGCGTGAAGTGCCTGACCGTCGTCGACGACTTCACGAAAGAGGCTGTCGACATCGTCGTCGACCATGGCATCTCAGGCTTGTATGTCGCTCGGGCATTGGACCGCGCAGCTCGCTTCCGTGGCTATCCCAAGGCGGTGCGAACAGACCAGGGACCCGAATTTACGAGCCGCGCGCTTGATCAGTGGGCGTATGCGAACGGCGTCACTCTGAAGTTGATTCAGGCGGGCAAGCCAACGCAGAATGCGTACATTGAATCGTTCAACGGCAAGTTCCGCGATGAATGCCTTAACGAGCACTGGTTCAAGACGCTCGCCCACGCTCGGGCCGTCATCGCTGCATGGCGTCAGGACTACAACGAGCAAAGGCCGCACAGCGCACTGAACTACCTTGCGCCGTCAGAGTTTGCGGCGAAACATCGGGCAACCGCGGATGCTCCTGCCGCATTCCAGGAGTTGGTTTAAAGGGACTTTGCTAGAAGCCCATTGGCCCTATTGAAGGGGGCAGGTCA
>NZ_QTPP01000089.1 GCF_003853415.1 Burkholderia sp. Bp9142
TGACCTTACCCCGCCGAGTACACCATTCGTAAGTTAGTGGGCTCGCCGTTTTTCGGTTGATGCAATTGCCGGAATTGGTCCGGCGCCAGTTGCCCCAGGGCACTATGCGGACGCACCGAGTTGTAGTCGGTGCGCCAGGCTTCGATTCGCCCGCGTGCATCGTCGAGACTGACGAACGCATGCTGATTCAAACATTCTTCACGCAGTCGGCCGTTGAAGCTCTCGATGTGAGCGTTCTCCACCGGTTTGCCGGGCCGAATGAACTGCAGTCTCACGCCGTGCTCGTGCGCCCAGGCGTCGAGCGCCTTGCTGACGAACTCCGGGCCGTTATCCACCTGAATCAGATTGGGGCGCCGTCCTCGTTGCCGCAACTGCTCGAGCACACGCGCCACGCGAACGCCCGTCAGCGAGAAGTCGACCTCGATGTGCGGACACTCCCGGTTCCACGTATCGATGATGGTCAACATTCGAATGCGTCGACCATGCACCAGCGCGTCAGCAACAAAGTCCATCGCCCAGCTTTCGTCGGCGCCATTGGGTGTTGGCATGACCACGCGCAAATGACTCGGACGCTTCTTTCGCCGTTTCAGGCGAAGCGATAGACCTTCTGCGCGGTACAGCCGCTCAGTGCGCTTGTGGTTCTGAACCAGACCTTCTCGGCGCAGTAAGACGTGCAGGCGAGGCGAGCCAAACCGTGGCCGCTGCTGCGCCAGTTCGCGTAGTCGTTGCCGCACTTCCTGGTCGGTGTCTGGCGGGGCCGGCCGCCGGAACGTCCGGCGATTCAGACCAATTAGCGTGCACGCCCGGCGCTCCGAATAGTCGTGCTGTTCAATCACCTGCTGCACGACTGCCCGGCGCTGCGCGGGCGAACTCACTTTTTTCCGAGAACATCCTTCAGAACCTGGATGTCCAGCGCCTGGTCGGCAACCAACCGCTTGAGTCGCTGGTTTTCCTCTTCCAGCTGCCGCAATCGTCGTGCTTCCGACACATCCATGCCGCCATAGCGGCTCCGCCAGTTATAGAACGTCGCGTCCGATATGCCGTGCTTGCGGCATAGGTCCGCGACCTTCATGCCCGCATCGGCTTCCTTCAGCACCCCGATAATCTGCTCTTCACTGAACCGCGATTTCTTCATGACAAGGTCTCTCCTGCGGCCTTGCCACTAACTTTACAGTGGGATACTTCAGAGGGGAAAGGTCAC
>NZ_QTPP01000090.1 GCF_003853415.1 Burkholderia sp. Bp9142
CCCATCCCGCCGCCGATGCACAGCGACGCCAGCCCGCGCTTCGCGTCGCGCTTGACCATCTCGTGCAGCAGCGTCACCAGGATCCGGCAGCCCGATGCGCCGATCGGGTGGCCGATCGCGATCGCCCCGCCGTTCACGTTCACCTTCGACGTGTCCCAGCCCATCTGCTTGTGCACGGCCAGCGCCTGCGCCGCGAATGCCTCGTTGATTTCCATCAGGTCCAGGTCGCCCGGCGTCCAGCCCGCTCGCTCCAGGCAGCGGCGCGATGCCGGCACCGGACCCATGCCCATCACGCTCGGATCGACACCCGCGTTCGCGTATGCCTTGATTCGCGCGAGCGGCGTCAGGTCGAGTGCCGCCGCCTTCTGCGCCGACATCACCAGCACCGCTGCCGCGCCATCGTTCAGGCCCGACGCGTTCGCCGCCGTCACCGAGCCGTCCTTCGCGAACGCCGGCTTCAGGCCCGCCAGCGATTCCGCCGTCACGCCGTGACGCACGAACTCGTCGGTCGCGAACTGCAGCGGCTCGCCCTTGCGCTGCGGGATCGACACCGGCACGATCTCGTCGTTGAAGCGGCCGGCCTTCTGCGCGGCTTCCGCCTTGTTCTGCGACAGCGCCGCGAACGCGTCCTGGTCCTCGCGCGTGATCCCGTATTCCTTCGCGACGTTCTCCGCCGTGATGCCCATGTGGTACTGGTTGTACACGTCCCACAGGCCGTCGACGATCATCGTGTCGACCAGCTTCGCGTCGCCCATCCGGAACCCGTCGCGCGAGCCCGGCAGCACGTGCGGCGACGCGCTCATGTTTTCCTGGCCGCCCGCGATCACGATCTCCGCGTCGCCCGCCGCGATCGCGTTCGCCGCCAGCATCACGGCCTTCAGGCCCGAGCCGCACACCTTGTTGATCGTCATGCCCGGCACCGCGCTCGGCAGGCCGGCCTTGATCAGCGACTGGCGCGCCGGGTTCTGCCCCGAGCCCGCCGTCAGCACCTGACCCATGATCACTTCGCTCACCTGCTCGGGCTTCACGCCCGAGCGCTCCAGCACCGCGCGAATCACCGTCGCGCCCAGCTCCGGTGCCGCGACCTTCGCAAGCGAGCCGCCGAATTTGCCGACCGCGGTCCGCGCGGCCGATACGATCACTACGTCCGTCAT
>NZ_QTPP01000091.1 GCF_003853415.1 Burkholderia sp. Bp9142
CCGTAGCTGTGCAGCCCGGACAGGAACATGTTGACGCCGAGGAACGCGAACGTCGTCACGAGCAGGCCCGTGAGCGCCCACCAGGCGGCAACCGCGCCGCGCAGGCCCTTCATCAGGCGCATGTGCAGCCAGGCCGCGTAGTTGAGCCAGACGATCAGCGCCCAGGTTTCCTTCGGGTCCCAGCTCCAGTAGCCGCCCCATGCCTCGGCGGCCCACAGCGCGCCGAGGATCGTCGCGATCGTGAAGAACGCGAAGCCGACCGCGATCGACTTGTACATCACGTCGTCGAGCACCTCGAGCGTCGGCAGGCGATCGGCGAGCACGCCGCGCTCCTTCATCAGGTACGCGACCGACACCATCGCCGACAGCGCGAAGCTGCCATAGCCGATGAAGTTCGCCGGCACGTGGATCTTCATCCACCAGCTCTGCAGCGCCGGCACGAGCGGCTGGATCTGCTGCGCATCGCGCGCGACCGAGTACCACATCAGGAAGCCGACGGCCGCGCTGATGACCAGCAGCACGAATGCGCCAAGCGAGCGCGTGCCGTAGTGCCCTTCGTAATACAGATAAAGCAATGCGGTGATCAGGCTGAACAGCACGAACACTTCGTACAGGTTCGATACGGGGATGTGCCCGACGTCGGCGCCGATCAGGTAGGACTCGTACCAGCGCACCATCAGGCCGGTGAAGCCCATCAGCACGGCGACCCACGTGAGCTTCTGGCCGATCGCGGAGCCCGACGCCGAGCGCGCGAGCAAGCCGATCCAGTAGAAGACCGTCGCGAGCACGAACAGCGCGCTCATCCACAGGATCGCCGACTGGCTCGACAGGAAGTACTTGAGGAAGAACGCCGATTCGGCGCGCGCGAGATCGCCCTGGTAGATCTGGATCGACAGCAGCGACAGCACCGCGATCGACGCCATCATCAGCCGCGCGGGCTTCCAGCGCCAGCCGAGCACGACAAGCGCCGGCACCGTGCCGATCATCACCGCCTTGTCGTAGTAATCCATGTGTTCGTTGTAGTGCACGAACGCATAGCCCGCGCCGACCACGAGTGCCAGGGCGAACAGCCAGTCGATGACCGACAGGCGTGCGAGGAACGGACGGTCGTCG
>NZ_QTPP01000092.1 GCF_003853415.1 Burkholderia sp. Bp9142
GCAATACGGCCCGCGCGAATCGATGGAATACGACGTCGTGATCGTCGGTGGCGGCCCCGCCGGGCTGTCGGCGGCGATCCGGCTCAAGCAGCTGGCCGCCGAGAAAGGCACCGAGATCGGCGTGTGCGTGCTCGAGAAGGGTTCCGAGATCGGCGCGCACATCCTGTCGGGCGCGGTGATGGACCCGCGCGCGATCACCGAACTGTTCCCCGACTGGAAGGAACAGGGCGCGCCGCTCACCGTCGAGGTGACCGAAGACCGCTTCCTGTTCCTGTCCGAGAACAGCGCGGTCACCACGCCGAACTGGGCGCTGCCCGCCAACTTCCAGAACCACGGCAACTACGTGATCTCGCTGGGCAACGTCACGCGCTGGCTCGGCCAGCAGGCCGAGGCGCTGGGCGTCGAGATCTTCCCGGGCTTCCCGGCCGCGGAGATTCTCTACAACGACGACGGCTCGGTGAAGGGCGTCGCCACCGGCAACATGGGCGTGGGCAAGGACGGCGAGCCGACCGAGAACTTCCAGCTCGGCATGGAGCTGCACGCGAAGTACACGCTGTTCGCCGAAGGCTGCCGCGGCCACCTGGGCCGCCAGCTGATCTCGAAGTTCAAGCTGGACGCGAACGCCGATCCGCAGGCGTACGGGATCGGCATCAAGGAACTGTGGGAAATCGACCCGGCGAAGCACAAGCCGGGCCTCGTGATCCACACGGCCGGCTGGCCGCTGAAGTCCGACACGTACGGCGGCTCGTTCCTGTATCACATGGACAACAACCAGGTCGTGGTCGGCTTCGTGGTGGGCCTGGGCTACACGAACCCGTACCTGTCGCCGTTCGAGGAGTTCCAGCGCTACAAGACGCATCCGTCGATCCGCGCGTTCCTCGAAGGCGGCAAGCGCGTGTCGTACGGCGCGCGTGCGATCACGGCGGGCGGCCTGCTGTCGCTGCCGAAGACGGTGTTCCCGGGCGGCGCGCTGATCGGCGACGACGCGGGCTTCCTGAACGCATCGCGGATCAAGGGCAGCCACGCGGCGATCAAGACCGGCATGCTGGCGGCCGATGC
>NZ_QTPP01000093.1 GCF_003853415.1 Burkholderia sp. Bp9142
TCCGGCGATGTCTTTCCTTGTGCGACCCATGTAAGGCACTCACGCTGACGTGGAGATAGCTCAACGAGTACCTTCGGGTGGGGAGGGGCGAACCGATTCAGCTCCAAACGAAATAGAGTGCTGATTACGCTCGCGAGCTGCCGGCTCGTCTCTGCATTGATAGGGGATGACCGGCCTGATAGATTGATGAGCAAAACACTGCCGCCAACCTCACGAATTGGAATGCTAAGCCCATTTTTGAGTCCGGCGTCGCATGCTTCCACGAGCACATGTCGCTCAGCGTGGTTCAAGTCGGTAATATCACCCCAGTGATAAGGTCCGGAAGAAGTAAAAGCCGCTCGATGTACGGGATCGACAAGGCCGTAGTCGTGCTGTAGATAGTGCTGCACCCAGTTATTGGGATAATGCGAGCAAATTGCCTCCATAGACATGCTGGGTCGAGAGCGAATGCAAGTCAGGGAGATCCGGGTAACGGCGTAACATGGAAAACCCAATGGAAGCACCGCATTGCCAAGTAAGTCAGAAAGCGAGGAAATATCCTTTGCATCGGTAAAGAGAGACAGAATGGGCGCCATTCGAGTGGCTAATGTGACATTCCACGGTGGTGGCTTGGATGCTTTTTTGTGTGTGCGGTGCCGAAATCGTGTTCTCATGACTTATACCTCGCTTATTGCCTAGTGGTATTTGAGAGAAATTCTGGAGCAGGGCGCCGGCTCGGTGGCAACGACTCGGACAAACAGTATGGTAGTGGGGCGCTGAATGCCCGCGCACCCGCTATGCTATGGCGGACGCCGGAAGTTGCGTCGTGATGGACGTTGGGCGCGTAGCTAGTGTGGAGTCTAATAGATTGGATCAGAACGTCATCCAATAGATTGTAATAGTTTAATACGTGATTTATTTTTTAAGTCACTGTCCGGAACAGGAACGATATTGCGATGCATTTTGCGATCACGTGCCGCGCCATCGGCGAAATTTCCTGAATTCAACGATCCTGTTAGCGAATGAAGAGCGCCGCTGCGGAAAATCCTCCCACTCCTCGGGCGCATAG
>NZ_QTPP01000094.1 GCF_003853415.1 Burkholderia sp. Bp9142
ACGACCGCCGAATACCGCGCGCTCGACGCCGCGCACCACATCCACCCGTTCTCGGACATGGGCGCGCTCAATCGCGCGGGCAGCCGCGTGATCGTGAAGGCCGACGGCGTCTACCTGTGGGACTCGGACGGCAACAAGATCATCGACGGGATGGCCGGCCTCTGGTGCGTGAACGTCGGCTACGGCCGCAAGGCGCTCGCCGACGCCGCGTATCGCCAGTTGCAGGAACTGCCGTTCTACAACACGTTCTTCAAGACCACGCACCCGCCGGTGATCGAACTGTCGGCGCTGCTCGCCGAAGTCACGCCCGCAGGCTTCAACCACTTCTTCTATTGCAACAGCGGCTCGGAAGGCAACGACACCGTGCTGCGCGTCGTGCACCAGTACTGGCGCGTGCAGGGCCAGCCGCAGAAAAAGTTCGTGATCTCGCGCAGGAATGGCTACCACGGCTCGACGATCGCGGGCGGCACGCTCGGCGGGATGGGCTACATGCACGAGCAGATGCCGTCGAAGGTCGAGCACATCGTGCACATCGACCAGCCGTACTTCTTCGGCGAAGCGCAAGCCGGCGAGACGCCCGAGGCGTTTGGCCTCGCACGCGCGCGGCAGCTCGAGGCCAAGATCCTCGAACTCGGCGCGGAGAACGTCGCCGCGTTCATCGGCGAGCCGTTCCAGGGCGCGGGCGGCGTGATCTTCCCGCCGTCGACGTACTGGCCGGAAATCCAGCGGATCTGCCGCAAGTACGACATCCTGCTCGTCGCCGACGAAGTGATCGGCGGCTTCGGGCGCACCGGCGAATGGTTCGCGCACCAGCACTTCGGCTTCGAGCCGGACCTGATCACGATGGCCAAGGGGCTGACGTCGGGCTACGTGCCGATGGGCGCGGTCGGCATTCACGAGCGCATCGCGCGCCCGATCATCGACCACGGCGAATTCAATCACGGCCTCACGTACTCGGGCCACCCGGTCGCGGCGGCGGTTGCGGTCGCGAACCTGAAGCTGCTGCGCGACGAAGGAATCGTCGAGCGCGTGAAGCACGA
>NZ_QTPP01000095.1 GCF_003853415.1 Burkholderia sp. Bp9142
CATGTCATTGTCGGCAGCGCAATGGGAATGATTGCGCGATTTTCTCATCGTTTGGACCAGGAGTCGACCATTTATCGTTTCCGAGGCCGCCGACCCGGTGGAACAATCGAAGTCGTACATTGGACTATTGCAGTTGGGTACGCGAATTGCCGACGATCATCAGTGGCTTGTTGGGTGGTCGCCCGTTGTGCGACGATGTGCGCTCGCCGCTCTCATCTGCCAGGACGCATTGGGGCCATCTCCATTGGATTGCGTCGGACGGACAATGAGGAGGCCTATTTTGAGATCGCCGGCTCCATCAAAGCGTGAAACGTCAGACAAGCCGCGTTGTTTTTCCGGACGTGCGTGATCTTGTGCAACTGACAGACCCATTCTGCGCCGATGTTGTGGTGGAGTGTTTCGATTTTCCATATCGTTAAACTTCGCCGGCGCGCTGATCAGCGCCCCCCAATCTTCACAGTTGACAGTGTTGCGAGAAGGAACGAAAAAAGACTCACCGATTTGTGCCGGCGCGATGCGTCCAGTCAGTTCAGTGCATCAGCGATCCGATTTCTCGCGGTGTGTGGAGTACATATCGCCATGTTCGAGGCGAGGCCTGCTATGGAGCAACGCGATAATGTTTGGCGATCGAGCGATACAAGCGCATGCTTGGCACCGGCCTGCGAATGCGAGGCTTTGCAGATCCGCTTGCGACACGCCGAAGCACGGATACGTCGTCTCACAAGATGCGTTCAACTGAAAGACGAGAAGTTGTGCGAGCTTGGGAAGGTCCTAACGAACTCAGCGACCGCGCACTATTGCGTTGAAGATCGATTGCAGCGTGAGCTCGATGCGCTACGGATTGATCTGCCGGCCGACGCGCCGAGCGAGCACTACTGTCCTGTTAATGGCGATTCAATGGGAGGCGGTGTAGTCGTTCGGCTGCCTTACCTGACTGCGATCCTCTCAGTGTTGTTCGACGCGATGCACGTGTTCTGGGCGGACTGCAATGACGGCCGCCTGCCAAAATCTTC
>NZ_QTPP01000096.1 GCF_003853415.1 Burkholderia sp. Bp9142
CATGTCATTGTCGTCAGGGCAATGGGAATGATTGCGCGATTTTCTCATCGTTTGGACCAGGAGTCGACCATTTATCGCTTCCGAGGCCGCCGACCTGGTGAACAATCGAAGCCGTACATTGGACTATTGCGGTTGGGTACGCGAATTGCCGACGATCATAAGTGGCTTGTTGGGCGGTCGCCCATTGTACGACGACGGGCGCTTGCCGCTCTGATCTGCGAGCGGCGCATTGGGCCGTCTCCATTGGATTGCGTTGGGCGGACAATGAGGAGGCCTATTTTGAGATCGCCGGCTCTGCCCAAGCGGAAAACTTCAGACATGCCGCGTTATTTTTTTCGTACGTGCGTGATCTCGTGCAACTGACAGACCAATTCCGCGCCGATGTTGTGGTGGAGTGTTTCGTTTTTCCATATTGTTCAACTTCGCAGGCGCGCTGATCAGTGCCCCCCAATCTTCACAGTTGACACTGTTGCGAGAAGGAACGAAAAAAGACTCACCGATTTGCGCCGGCGCGATGCGTCCAGTCAGTTCGGTGCATCAGCGATCCGATTTCTCGCGGTGTGTGGAGTACATATCGCCACGTTCGAGGCGAGGCCTGCTATGGAGCAACGCGATAATGTTTGGCGATCGAGCGATACAAACGCATGCTTGGCACCGGCCTGCGAATGCGAGGCTTTGCAGATTCGCTTGCGACTCGCCGAAGCACGGATTCGTCGTCTCACAAGATGCGTTCAACTGAAAGACGAGAAGTTGTGCGAGCTTGGGAAGGTCCTGACGAACTCGGCGACCGCGCACTATTGCGTTGAAGAGCGATTGCAGCGTGAGCTCGATGCGCTGCGGATTGATCTGCCGGCCGACGTGCCGAGCGAGCACTACGGTCCTGTTGATGGCGATTCAATGGGAGGCGGTGTAGTCGTTCGGCTGCCTTACCTGACCGCGATCCTCTCAGTGTTGTTCGACGCGATGCACGTGTTCTGGGCGGACTGCGATGACGGCCGCCTGCCAAAATCTTC
>NZ_QTPP01000097.1 GCF_003853415.1 Burkholderia sp. Bp9142
CGCCCATCACTAAACGATGGGGAACACAAATGCCACTCATTATCGCCGGCAGATTGATCGACTTGCCACTTGAGCTTCGTGAAGGACTTGGCATGTTCCGATATGACGTTTTCGTCCGCCGCCTCGGCTGGCCATTGCCCGACATTAAGGAAAATGAAACCATCGAGTGGGATCACTTCGATGGCGAAAACACCGTTCAGATTGTTGCACTCACATCCGAACGACAGATATGTGGTTGCGCACGCCTAATGCCAACTACCTCTCCGTACCTGCTCCGAGAACTGCTTCCTCGATCGTCGAACCTCGACCTTCCCTCCTCACCCACCATATGGGAGCTATCACGGTTCTCCGGCTCGGACATGCAACTCTTTCCCTATGTCATGGCCGTCGCTGCATCACTCGGCGCGAATCGCATCATCGGTGTCGTCACCCACGCCATTGCACGACTGTACCGCCGCTTTGGCCTTGATCTGCAATATTTTGGACCGCACCAGGACACAGCTACCGCTCCGTTCCTGACCTGTGCGATTGATCTCACCCCCGCCACGTTCGCCAGCCTTGGAGCCAACCTCGACAACCTCCGATCATCAATCACATGGCATCAGTCGCTCACACCGAATGTTTCGGGCTCGCCGGGGAGGCGGCCATGCGCTAGTCGTTGCTCAACAGACATGCGATAGCCGTTCTTCCCGGCAGGGGCCGACGCGCTCCGCCGAGATTGGCACTCGGCAGCCAAGGCCACGACTAAGATGCGGATCGCCGGCTGTGATGCCGATTATCCGCATCCTTTACCCAATCTGGCCGGATGGCGGATGCGTAGGCCTGACCGGTACGCGAACCTTCGCCGCTTGCCTGTGCGCGCAGTCCGAGACGTTCATCAATGGCATGAGCGACAGTCGAAGATTTTGGCAGGCGGCCGTCATTGCAGTCCGCCCAGAACACGTGCATCGCGTCGAACAACACTGAGAGGATCGC
>NZ_QTPP01000098.1 GCF_003853415.1 Burkholderia sp. Bp9142
GAACCTGTCCGCATTTTTGTGGGCGAGGCGGTTGAACAACGCGTTATCCACGCGCCTGCATAAATCGCTCGCCGAACAGGATAGCAAACTGGTTCATCGCTGATTTCCAGTCGAAGGCGGACCGCACGGTCTTGGCCAGTACATTGCGCAGCGCCAGCCAGAGCAGCTTGATGGCCGCCTCGTCATTGGGGAAGTGACCACGGGTCTTGATGATCTTGCGCAACTGCATGTTCAAACTTTCTATGGCGTTCGTGGTGTACACGACCCGTCGAATCTCCGGCGGGAACACGTAGAACGGTACGACGTGCTCCCATGCTCGCTGCCACGATTGCACGATGGTCGGGTACTTCGCGCCCCAAGGTCCGTCGGCGAAGTCCTGCAGCGCCTGCTGTGCCGCCTCTTCGCTGGCAGCCGCGTAGATCGGGCGCAGCGCTGCGGCCAATGCCTTGCGATCCTTGTAGCTGGCGTACTCGAGACTGTTGCGGATCAGATGCACGATACAGGTCTGAACGGTGGTTCGCGGATAGGCCGTGCTGATGGCCTCGGTGAGCCCCTTCAGGCCATCGACCACGGCGATCAGGATGTCTTGGCAGCCGCGCGTCTTCAGTTCGTTGAACACCTTGAGCCAGAACTTGGCGCCCTCGGTCTGCTCGATCCAGAGGCCCAGCACGTCGCGCTGGCCGTCGGCCTGGATGCCCAGCGCCAGATACACGGCCTTGTTGCTGACCACACCGTCGTCGCGGATCTTGACCCGCAGCGCATCGAAGAACACCACCGGATACATCGTTTCGAGCGGGCGACTCTGCCAGCTCAGCGCCTCGGCCATCACCTCGTCGGTGACCGAGCTGATGAAATCGGGCGAGACCTCGGTGCCGTAGTGCTCGGCCAGAAATCCCTGAATCTCGCGCACGCTCATGCCGCGGGCGTACATCGCGATGATGCG
>NZ_QTPP01000099.1 GCF_003853415.1 Burkholderia sp. Bp9142
GCTGTTCGGCGCGGAAGCCGCGAACGTGCAGCCGAACTCGGGTTCGCAGGCGAACCAGGGCGTGTTCTTCGCGATGCTCAAGCCGGGCGACACGATCATGGGGCTGAGCCTCGCGCACGGCGGTCACCTGACGCACGGCTCGCCGGTGAACATGTCGGGCAAGTGGTTCAACGTGGTGAGCTACGGCCTGAATGAAAACGAAGACATCGACTACGACGCAGCCGAGAAGCTGGCAAACGAGCACAAGCCGAAGCTGATCGTCGCGGGCGCATCGGCGTTCGCGCTGAAGATCGACTTCGAGCGTCTGGCGAAGATCGCGAAGTCGGTCGGCGCCTACCTGATGGTCGACATGGCGCACTACGCGGGCCTGATCGCGGCGGGCGTGTATCCGAACCCGGTGCCGCACGCGGATTTCGTGACGACGACGACGCACAAGAGCCTGCGCGGCCCGCGCGGCGGCGTGATCCTGATGAAGGCCGAGTACGAGAAGCCGATCAACTCGGCGATCTTCCCGGGCATCCAGGGTGGCCCGCTGATGCACGTGATCGCGGCGAAGGCCGTGGCGTTCAAGGAAGCGCTTTCGCCGGAATTCAAGGCATACCAGGAAAAGGTGGTCGAGAACGCACGCGTGCTGGCTGAAACGCTGGTCAAGCGTGGCCTGCGCATCGTGTCGGGCCGCACGGAAAGCCACGTGATGCTGGTGGACCTGCGCGCGAAGAACATCACGGGCAAGGCAGCGGAAGCGGCGCTGGGTGCGGCGCACATCACGGTGAACAAGAACGCGATCCCGAACGATCCGGAAAAGCCGTTCGTGACGAGCGGCATCCGCCTGGG
>NZ_QTPP01000100.1 GCF_003853415.1 Burkholderia sp. Bp9142
TGCCGCGACACCGACAGCCCCGAATACGCGAAGTGCGTGTACGACAGCCCGTAGCCGAATTCGAACATCGGCTGGATGTTGCGCGCGTCGTACCAGCGATACCCCATGTTCAGCTTCTCCGCGTAGACGGGATCGTTCTCGAATGCGCCGCCTTGCCCCCACGTCGGCGTGTCCTGGTCGCGTGCCGGGAACGTGACGGGCAGCTTGCCGGACGGATTGACCGCGCCGAACAGCACGTTCGCGATCGCCTTGCCGCCGCCTTCGCCCGGATACCACGCCTCGACGATCGCCGACACGTTGTCCTTCCACGGCATCAGCACCGGATTGCCGCTCTGGACGACGACGATCGTGTGCGGGTTGGCGCGCGCGACCGCTTCGACGAGCGCGTCCTGGTTCGACGGATTCGCGAGGCTCAGGCTTTGCAGATCGCCGAAATCCTCGCCGGCCGGCTGCGCGACCACGACGATCGCGACGTCCGAGCGGCCCGCGAGCGCGGCGGCCTGGTCGATTTCCTGCTGCGTGTACGCGCGGAACGGCGACTGCTGGTCGCTGTTGCCGGCGAACGTAACCTGCGCCGCCGGCGCGAGCGCGCGGATCGCCGCGACGATCGGCACGTCGACCTTGAGCCACGGATTGCGCCACCAGCTGCAGCCCGTCGACGACCCGAACGTCAGGCCGCCGCAGCCCGCGAACGAACCGGTGACCGGAGCGCGCGTGTTGCCCGAGCCGCCGCCCGACAGCACGGCTGCATCGGCGTGGCCGCCGATCACGGCGATGCGCGACAGTGCGGACGCCGCCAGCGG
>NZ_QTPP01000101.1 GCF_003853415.1 Burkholderia sp. Bp9142
CGTTACTGCATGAACCAGCCGTGGCTGACGACGAACGACTGGCCCGTGAGCGCGGCGCTCGGGAACGCCGACAGGAACAGCACCGTCTGCGCGACGTCCTGCACCGTCGTGAACACGCCGTCGACCGTGTTGCCGAGCATCACCTTCTTCACCACTTCCTCTTCGCTGATCCCGAGTTCCTTCGCCTGCTCCGGAATCTGCTTGTCGACCAGCGGCGTGCGCACGAAGCCCGGACACACGACGTGCGAGCGCACGTTGTGCTTCGCGCCTTCCTTCGCCAGCACGCGTGCGAGGCCCAGCAGCCCGTGCTTGGCCGTCACGTACGCGGACTTCAGCGGCGACGCTTCGTGCGAGTGCACCGAACCCATGTAGATCACGACGCCGCCGCGATCGTCCTTGTACATGTGCTTGAGCGCGGCCTTGGTCGTCAGGAATGCACCGTCCACATGGATTGCCTGCATCTTCTTCCAGTCGGCGAACGCGTAGTTCTCGATCGGGTTGACGATCTGGATGCCCGCGTTCGACACGAGGATGTCGACCGAGCCGAACGTTTCGGCCACCTTGTCGATGCCGCTGTTCACGGCGTCCTCGCTGGTCACGTCCATCGCGACGCCGATCGCCTTGCCGCCTGCCTTGTTGATCTCGTCGGCAACCGCGTTGGCGCCGTCCTGGTTCAGGTCGGCGATCGCGACGGCCGCGCCCGCCTTCGCGAGCTCCAGTGCGATTTCCTTGCCGATGCCGCTTGCGGCGCCCGTGACGACTGCGGTCTTGCC
>NZ_QTPP01000102.1 GCF_003853415.1 Burkholderia sp. Bp9142
TCCATCGCGACCGCGAGCGAGCGCACGCCGTCCCAGCGCAGCTCCATGTTGTAGTTCAGGCCGCCGCGAATCACGTGGCAGTGGTTGTCGGTCAGGCCCGGCAGCACGCTGCGGCCCTCGAGATCGACGACCTTCGTCGCGCGGCCCGCGAGCGGCATCACGTCCGCGTCGCTGCCGACCGCGACGAAGCGGCCGGCGGCTATCGCCACCGCCGTCGCCGTCGGGTTCGCGCGGTCCAGGGTCGTGAACCTGCCGTTGCGGAGGATCAAATCCGGTTGGGTTTCGGTTGCGGTCATATGCGTCACCTCACTTCGATCAAAGGCCGATGAGCTGCTTGAGGGCGGGGACCGCCTGCACGCCAATCACCATGCCGAGCAACCCGACCAGGGCAATCAGCGGCGGTGCGGGAGAGCGAACCTTGATTGCGCTGTAGATCACGCCTATCAGCAGGCCCGCACCAAGGGAAACCAGATAAGGTTCCATACGATCAATCTCCCGAACAAATTGGAATGCAGGCGTCCGCCCGGCAAACGCTCCGCGGGCGGCGTGGGCGGGTCGACCGCGTCACGCCGCCCGCATTGACGTATCGCCGCCGCGGCGCGCGCAGGGCACACGCCGCGGCAGCATCGACAGTCGCGACTGTCCGTGTCACTTCGCCGGCACGGGCGGAACCGACTCGTGCGGCGTCAGCGTACGCTCGGCGGCCTTGTGGACCATCGTGTACGCGTAGTCGACGCCCATCCCGTACG
>NZ_QTPP01000103.1 GCF_003853415.1 Burkholderia sp. Bp9142
TCGCGCTTGCGCTCGTCGGGCATCTGGAAGCCGAGCGGGTTCTGGAAGTTCGGCATCACCATGCATGCGGCGATCGGCTGCGACTTCGCGATCGCCGCCAGCGCCGCGATGTCGATTCCGTATTCCGGATGCGTCGCGACCTCGATCGCCTTCATCCCCATCCGCTCGATCGCGTGCAGCATCGCGTAGAACGTCGGCGACTCCACCGCGATCGTGTCGCCCGGTTTCGCGACCGCCTGCAGGCACAGGTTGATCGCCTCCGTCGCGCCGACCGTCACGATGATCTCGTTCGGATCGACCGACATCCCGTTTTCCAGGTAGCGTCGCGCGATCTGCCGGATCAGGCGCGGATGGCCCGGCGGCAGCCCGTCCGTCACACCCCACAGCGACTTGTCGCGGCCGGCCGCATACGCGTAGCGGTTCAGCTTCTCGAATGGAAACAGGCTCGGGTCCGGATACGGCGAGCCGAGCGGCACCGCGTCGTCCGTGCCGATCGCGCGCAGCGTCGACAGCACGAGCCGGCTCATGTCGACCGACGACGAGATCGCGATCGGTTTCGACGGCCGCAGCTCGCGCACCGGCGCGTGGGTGTCGTCGCGACGCAAGTTCACGAAGTAACCCGACTGCGGGCGGCTTTCGAGCAGCCCGCGGCTTTCGAGCAACAGGTATGCATGCAGCACGGTCGTGATGCTGATCCGGTGCTGCTGGCTCGCCTGCCGCACCGACGG
>NZ_QTPP01000104.1 GCF_003853415.1 Burkholderia sp. Bp9142
GCGATTTCCGGCATGTCCGCGCGGCCGTGGTACGGCGCCATCGCGAGCGTCTCGATCAGGCCGGCCATCAGGTTGGTCGACACCTGCGGCAGCCAGCTGCCAAGCTCCAGCCCCTTCTTCGTCGCCTCGCCGGTCTGGCGCGCGGTCATCTTCGCGTAGATGTCGTCGACCAGCTTGCGGAAGGCCGGGTCGAGCCGGTTGCGCGGATGCTTGAACGGCACCTTGATCTCGGCGATCACGCGGCCCGGGTTCGACGACAGCACGAGTATGCGGTCGCACATGAACACCGCTTCCTCGATGTTGTGCGTGACGATCAGCACCGACTTGATCGGCATGCGGCCTTGCGTCCAAAGATCCAGCAGGTCGGTACGCAGCGTTTCGGCCGTCAGCACGTCGAGCGCCGAGAACGGCTCGTCCATCAGCAGGATCGTCGGGTCGACGACGAGCGCGCGCGCGAAGCCCACGCGCTGGCGCATGCCGCCCGACAGCTCGCGCGGATACGCGTTCTCGAAGCCGTCGAGACCGATCAGGTCGATCGCGGCAAGCGCACGCTCGCGCCGCTCGCGCGCGCCGACGCCGAGCGCCTCCAGCCCGGCTTCCACGTTCTGCAGCACGGTCAGCCACGGGAACAGCGCGAAGGTCTGGAACACCATCGCGACGCCTTCGGCCGGGCCGCGCAGCGGCTTGCCGAGATAGGTCAC
>NZ_QTPP01000105.1 GCF_003853415.1 Burkholderia sp. Bp9142
GTCCATACCGCTTACTACCTGCCTGAGCCGGTCGATGACGTTCGCAGCTGGGGCCAACGAACGAAACAGTCCGCCGAGACCATCAAACGCCTCGAAGAAGCGGGGGTGTGCTCGTTCTATGACGCACGAGGACAGACTGCCCTTTCTCTAGCCGCTAATGCCATCAAATCGCTCATTCATACGACCCGGCTTGCGCCTGACACGATCGACTTTCTTGTCTACGTTCATACGCTTCAAGGGAGCGTTGCCCCACCACCGCTATCCTTGCCTCGCCTGCTATGTGAACGCTTTGGTTTCGAGCAGACGGAGACATTTTCGTTTGCGCAACAGCATTGCGCCTCATCACTGGGCGCGCTACGGATCATTCGCGCGATGTTTGCCGCCCGTCCGACTATCAACCGCGGCCTGCTCGTCGGCGCAGACGCCATGCCCCTCGCAAGCGAACGGGCAATTGCCGGCGCCGGATTACTCAGCGACGGCGCATGTGCTGCGCTCGTCGAACGCGATGCTTCTGTCAATCGATTGGTCTCGCTGGCGTTTCACGCGAGCGGAGAAGGTTGGCGTGGCACACTCGAACAAGATGAATCGCGTTTCGCAGCTCAGTACTTCTTTGCGGCGCGTCGACTCGCGACGCAAACGAGCGCCGAAGCAAATGTGCCACCGGC
>NZ_QTPP01000106.1 GCF_003853415.1 Burkholderia sp. Bp9142
GTCGCCGCGAGCTGGGATCGCCGCCTGTCGTACGACTACGGCAAGCAGGTCGCGATCCAGTTGCGCGCGCAAGGGTTCGGCATGGGGCTCGGCGGCGGCACCAATCTCGCGCGCGAGCCGCGCGGCGGCCGGCTGTTCGAGTATCTCGGCGAGGATCCGCTGCTCGCCGGCGACCTGCTCGCCGAGCGCACGCTCGCCACGCAACGCCAGAAGGTCATCGCGACCATCAAGCACTATGCCGGCAACGAACAGGAGCATGGCCGGATGGGCGGCAACACGCAGATCGACGAGCGTACGCTGCGCGAGCTCTACCTGCTGCCGTTCGAGATCGCCGCGAAGCGCGGTCAGCCCGGCAGCGTGATGTGCAGCTACAACCGCCTGAACGGCACGTATGCGTGCGAGAACACCCATCTGCTGAACGACGTGCTGAAGAACGAATGGGGTTTCCAGGGCCAGGTGCAGTCGGACTGGGGTGCGACGCACAGCACCGCCGCCGCGATCAACGCCGGGCTCGACGAGGAAGAGGACGTCGGCCCCTCCGTCTACCTGACGCCGGCCGCCGTCAAGCAGGCGATCGCGAACGGCTC
>NZ_QTPP01000107.1 GCF_003853415.1 Burkholderia sp. Bp9142
CGCGACAACCCGAGGATCGCCACTTCCGGCGCGTTGATGATCGGCGTGAAGTTCGTGCCGCCGATCCCGCCGAGCGACGAGATCGAGAAGCAACCACCCTGCATCTGGTCCGGCTTCAGCTTGCCGTCGCGCGCGGCCTTCGACAGCTCGGCCATTTCCTTCGCGATATCGACGAGGCCCTTCTTGTCCGCATCGCGGATCACCGGCACGACGAGGCCGTTCGGCGTGTCGGCCGCGAAACCGACGTGGTAGTACTGCTTGAACACAAGGTTGTCGCCGTCGAGGCTTGCGTTGAAGGTCGGGAACTTCTTCAGCGCGGCGACGACCGCCTTGATCACGAACGCGAGCATCGTGAACTTCACGCCCGCCTTCTCATGCTCCTTGTTCAGCTGCACGCGCAGCGCTTCGAGCTCGGTGATGTCCGCTTCGTCGTTGTTCGTGACGTGCGGGATCATCACCCAGTTGCGATGCAGGTTCGCGCCCGAGATCTTCTTGATGCGCGACAGCGGCTTCGCCTCGAACGGGCCGAACTTCGAGAAGTCGACCTTCGGCCACGGCAGCAGGTTCAGCTCGCCGCCGCC
>NZ_QTPP01000108.1 GCF_003853415.1 Burkholderia sp. Bp9142
AGCTCGCCCTGGCGGACTTCCATGTCAACGCCCTTGACGGCCTGGATGCCGCCGTAGTTGACCTGCAAGCCCTTGATTTTCAACATTGCCGCTGCCATCAGTGCACCCCTGCGCCGAGATATGCCTCAATCACCTTCGGATTCTTCTGCACGTCCTGCGGCAGACCCTCGGCGATCACCTTGCCGTAATCGAGCACCGTCATCCGGTTGCACAATCCCATCACGAGCTTCACGTCGTGCTCGATCAGCAGGATCGTGCGGCCGTCCGAGCGGATCTTGTCGAGCAGGCGCGTGAGTTCGACCTTCTCGGTCGCGTTCATCCCGGCCGCCGGCTCGTCGAGCGCGAGCAGCTTCGGGTCGGTCGCCAGCGCCCGTGCGATCTCGAGACGGCGCTGGTGGCCATACGACAGGTTGCGCGACGTGTAGTCCGCGTACTGCAGCACGCCGACGTATTCGAGCAGCTCGATCGCGCGTTCCTTGATCTCGCGCTCTTCCTGGCGTTCGGCCGGCGTCTGGAACACCGCGCC
>NZ_QTPP01000109.1 GCF_003853415.1 Burkholderia sp. Bp9142
CCGAAGGTACTCGTTGAGCTATCTCCACGTCAGCGTGAGTGCCTTACATGGGTCGCACAAGGAAAGACATCGCCGGATATCGCCCTGATTCTCGGAGTATCCCGTCATACAGTCGAATACCATATCGCTGAAGCGATGAAGGTCCTGAACGTAAATAGCAGAATAGCAGCTGCCGTCATTGCCGCCCATTACGGCCTGCTTGATTACCCCCTAATTTCGGACAAAAAATTTCCCGAAGAATGAGCAGGCATGCTACCGGTATGATTTAACCATGCCCACAGATCTCTCAAATCCCATATATTGAATAATTCTGGACCAGCTGGAGAGCTTCAATCTTGCACTGATAATACGCGGCCAATATTCATTTTTTCCTTCCTCCCTACCTAACTAGTTCCAGCTGTTGTTTCGACTTGATACGGTAGCGCCCATCACTAAACGATGGGGAACACAAATGCCACTCATTATCGCCGGCAGATTGATCGACTTGCCACTTGAGCTT
>NZ_QTPP01000110.1 GCF_003853415.1 Burkholderia sp. Bp9142
CCGAAGGTACTCGTTGAGCTATCTCCACGTCAGCGTGAGTGCCTTACATGGGTCGCACAAGGAAAGACATCGCCGGACATCTCCCTGATTCTCGGAGTATCCCGCCATACAGTCGAATACCATATCGCTGAAGCAATGAAGGTCTTGAACGTAAATAGCAGAATAGCAGCTGCCGTCATTGCCGCCCATTACGGCCTGCTTGATTATCCCCTTATTTCAGACAAAAAATTTCCCGAAGAATGAGCAGGCATGCTACCGGTATGACTTAACCATGCCCACAGATCTCTCAAATCCCATATATTGGATAATTCTGGACCAGCTGGAGATCTTCAATCTTGCACTGATAATACGCGACCAATATTCATTTTGGCCCTCCTCCCTACCTAACTAGTTCCAGCTGTTGTTTCGACTTGATACGGTAACGCCCATCACTAAACGATGGGGAACACAAATGCCACTCATTATCGCCGGCAGATTGATCGACTTGCCACTTGAGCTT
>NZ_QTPP01000111.1 GCF_003853415.1 Burkholderia sp. Bp9142
GCTCCTGCCGCATTCCAGGAGTTGGTTTAAAGGGACTTTGCTAGAAGCCCATTGGCCCTATTGAAGGGGGCAGGTCAGCGTCAGCCGTGACACCATCGGATCAAACGACTCGACGTCGATCCGATTCCCGCTCTGCGAGAGGCGCAAGACTTGCTGCCCTGGCCGCGGAGATGGCAGTTGTCGCGGGATCAAGCTACTTGGTCCTGTCACGACATGGGTGTGCGGCGTGCGCATGAGGGCCCTGCCGCACCAGCTCGCCGGCGGCGCCGGCGACCAAGCCCCCCCCCGCCTCGCGGCCATCGCGCGTTTCCGGCGCCACAAATGCAAAAACCCCCGCCTTTCGGGCGGGGGTTTCTGGCTTAGGGAGCCTGACGATTACCTACTTTCACACGGGAATCCGCACTATCATCGGCGTAGAGTCGTTTCACGGTCCTGTTCGGGATGGGAAGGGGTGGGACCGACTCGCTATGGTCATCAGGCAAAGAGGGTTGTC
>NZ_QTPP01000112.1 GCF_003853415.1 Burkholderia sp. Bp9142
CCGATCGCTACGCTGCGGTGATCATTCGGCGATCAAGAAGCGATCACGTTTCTTACCCTTGATCCATGACGGTTCGCGGCCACGCCCGCTCCACGTCTTGCCCGTTTTCGGATCCTGATACTTCGGCGTCGCGGATTGGCTGCCATTCGCGCTACGTGTGCGCTTACGGCCGAAGACCTGTTCCGGCGTGAGACCGTACTCTTGAATACGGGCGCGAACTTCTTCGAGCACGGTCTCTAGTTCGGCCTGCCTAGCTTCTTCCGCTTGCACGAGCAGTGCTTCAGCCTTGGCTTTCAACTCTTGATAGGTGGCCATTCTTCACTCCACGTGGTTAAAAGAAACAGTATTGAAATGGTCGCTTCGAAGAGTCCAATTCGGCGCGACGCATCGGGTCTGCGACATGTCATTGTCGGCAGGGCAATGGGAATGATTGCGCGATTTTCTCATCGTTTGGACCAGGAGTCGACCATTTATCG
>NZ_QTPP01000113.1 GCF_003853415.1 Burkholderia sp. Bp9142
GCTCGAACTGCACGCGCTCCTCGCCATCGAGCAGCATCCCGTGCACATGGCCGGACCCGTACATCAACCAATCGACCACATGCCCGTCCGGCCGCACGGTACGTCGCCGGTTGCCGAGCTCGTCGTATTCGTGATGCCACACGTAGCTGCGCCGTTCGCCGAACAGATCGTACGCATGATGTTCGCGCACCAGATTGCCGACCGGATCGAAGAAGAACTGCACGCGGCTGTACCGGTTCGCCGCGTCGATCAGCCTACCGCTCGGATCGTAGGCAAACCGTTCTTCGCTTTCCCCTGCCACACGCTTCATCAGGCGGCCGCTTGCGTCGACGTCCATCGACGTCACGCAACCCGCCTCATCAATCGAAACGAGGCTGCCGCTATCCGCATCGTATTGATAGCGCGTCGACTTGCCGTCGAACGCGACTTCCTCGATCAGCCGCCCTGCAGGATCGTAGTGGAACTG
>NZ_QTPP01000114.1 GCF_003853415.1 Burkholderia sp. Bp9142
GTCGAGGTGGACAGCGAGCTGATCGAGCTGGTTGCCGACGACAGACCCGTGGACGTGGAAGTCGAGAGCGACGCCACCGAGCTGTCGGTCGAGCTGAGGCCGGTCGACAGCGAATTGATGCCCGTCGAAGTCGAGGTGGACAGCGAACTGATCGAGCTGGTTGCCGACGACAGACCCGTGGACGTCGAGGTCGAGAGCGAAGTCACCGAGCTGTCGGTCGAGCTGAGGCCGGTCGACAGCGAGTTGATACCCGTCGAAGTCGAGGTGGACAGCGACGAGATCGAGCTGGTTGCCGAGGACAAGCCGGTCGACGTGGAGGTCGACAGCGAGGCGACTGAGCTATCGGTCGAGCTCAGGCCGGTCGACAGCGAGTTGATACCGGTCGAAGTCGAGGTGGACAGCGAGCTGATCGAGCTGGTTGCCGACGACAGACCCGTCGACGTCGAGGTCGAGAGGGAAGCGAC
>NZ_QTPP01000115.1 GCF_003853415.1 Burkholderia sp. Bp9142
GGCGTACCGATCTGGTCGCAGTGGTAATAGAGCAGTCTTGCCTCCGCCCGCCGCTCCGGCACCTTCTGCAGCGGATCGTCTTCCGGCGCGTAGCGGTCCGTGCTCTTCCATTCCGGCGTCTCAATTCCCTCGACCGGTTCTGCGACGTACTGCGCCAGCGGCACAAACGTTCTCGGCTCGTACAGATAGTGCGTGCCGCTCTCCCCATCGCTTTCGTACGCCAACGTGTCGCCGTCCCACCCGAACACCGTCCGCTTGCCGTTCACCTCCTTGGCGATCCGTCGACCGAAAGCGTCATAGAAATACCGTGACTGACTCTGCCGCGACGTCTCCGCAACCCGAGCGGACAGCAAGCGATTGAACTCGTCCCACTCGTAACCCTGCTCCCCCGCCGGCGTACGCTTGCGCACCAGATTTCCGCGTGCGTCGTACTCGAAGTGCATCCCCGCATACGCC
>NZ_QTPP01000116.1 GCF_003853415.1 Burkholderia sp. Bp9142
TTACTTACTTCTTCCAGATTGTTAAAGAACGACAGCCGATACTTTCGTACCGCTCTGACTGGCTCAATCGCCAATGACAAGGACTCGACCACGTCGAACGCTTGTCATTGAGGATTGGTGGAGGCAGACGGGATCGAACCGACGACCCCCTGCTTGCAAAGCAGGTGCTCTCCCAGCTGAGCTATGCCCCCATGAGTACAGATGCCTCAGGTGTGTTACCGCCAGACAATGGTGGGTCTGGTTGGATTCGAACCAACGACCCCCGCCTTATCAAGACGGTGCTCTAACCGACTGAGCTACAGACCCCTGAGTCTGTCTTTAAATTTACAGCCGATAAGCGTGAGCGCTCAATTTTGCGAGAAGCTCTGGAAAGGAGGTGATCCAGCCGCACCTTCCGATACGG
>NZ_QTPP01000117.1 GCF_003853415.1 Burkholderia sp. Bp9142
GGACGCGTGCTGCAGCAGACGATCCAGCGGTCGACGTCGCCCGCGCCGCTTGCCGAGCGGCGGTATCGCTATGACGCAGTCGGGCAATTGTCGCGGATCGAGGACAGCCGCAAGGGCGGGACGGACTACCGATACGATCCGATCGGGCGGTTGATCGAAGCGATCAGTCCGGTCGCGAAGGAGCGGTTTGCGTTTGATCCGGCGAGCAACATCATCGATCCGGTGAGGTCCACAGAGACGCCTGCATCCCGTCCGAGCCTGGTGCGGCCGGAAAGCACGTTGCCAGTGGAGGTGCCGAAGGTGCTGGGCAACCTGCTGAAGGCGTATGCGGGGATGCACTTCGAGTACGACGCACGCGGAAATCTGGTGCGCAAGCGTACGCCGGCGGGGGAGCAGG
>NZ_QTPP01000118.1 GCF_003853415.1 Burkholderia sp. Bp9142
CGTTTCGCAGCTCAGTACTTCTTTGCGGCGCGTCGACTCGCGACGCAAACGAGCGCCGAAGCAAATGTGCCACCGGCAGAGATTCAGCGCATCTTGCCTTCCCATCTGGATCTGCCAACCTGGCGCCGAATTGTTGCATCGCTTGGTCTTCCAGCACGATGCCTATTTACTGACAACTTTGCCCGCATCGCACATGTGACGGTCAGTGATCCATTCATCAATCTCGTCGACTGTGACGATCTGATTCCCGGTAAGCCTTTCCTACTATGCGCCCGAGGAGTGGGAGGATTTTCCGCAGCGGCGCTCTTCATTCGCTAACAGGATCGTTGAATTCAGGAAAT
>NZ_QTPP01000119.1 GCF_003853415.1 Burkholderia sp. Bp9142
CGTTTCGCAGCTCAGTACTTCTTTGCGGCGCGTCGACTCGCGACGCAAACGAGCGCCGAAGCAAATGTGCCACCGGCCGAGATTCAGCGCATCTTGCCTTCCCATCTGGATTTGCCAACCTGGCGCCGAATTACCGCATCGCTTGGTCTTCCAGCACAATGCCTGTTTACTGACAACTTCACCCGCATCGCGCATGTGACGGTCAGCGATCCATTCATCAATCTCGTCGACTGTGACGATCTGGTTCCCGGTAAGCCTTTCCTGCTATGCGCCCGAGGAGTGGGAGGATTTTCCGCAGCGGCGCTCTTCATTCGCTAACAGGATCGTTGAATTCAGGAAAT
>NZ_QTPP01000120.1 GCF_003853415.1 Burkholderia sp. Bp9142
GATTTCTTCATGACAAGGTCTCTCCTGCGGCCTTGCCACTAACTTTACAGTGGGATACTTCAGAGGGGAAAGGTCACTATTGCCCGGAGAGATCCATCTGTGCGGCCAGCGCCAGCGACCAAGCCCCCCGCCCCGCGGCCATCGCGCGTTTCCGGCGCCGCAAATGCAAAAACCCCCGCCTGTTCGGGCGGGGGTTTCTGGCTTAGGGAGCCTGACGATTACCTACTTTCACACGGGAATCCGCACTATCATCGGCGTGGAGTCGTTTCACGGTCCTGTTCGGGATGGGAAGGGGTGGGACCGACTCGCTATGGTCATCAGGCAAAGAGGGTTGTC
>NZ_QTPP01000121.1 GCF_003853415.1 Burkholderia sp. Bp9142
CTCGACGAGGAAGAGGACGTCGGCCCCTCCGTCTACCTGACGCCGGCCGCCGTCAAGCAGGCGATCGCGAACGGCTCCGTGTCGACCGCTCGCCTCGACGACATGGTGCGCCGCAAGCTGGCCGTGATGATCCGCGTCGGCGTGATGGACGATCCGGCCAAGGGCGGCGGCACGATCGATTTCGCGGCCGCGAACCGGTTCGCGCAGGGCGTCGCCGAGCAGTCGATCGTGCTGCTGAAGAACGACGGCAACCAGTTGCCGCTGGCGGCGTCCGCACTGTCGCGCATCGCCGTGATCGGCGGCCACGCCGATGCAGCCGTGCTGTCGGGCGGCGG
>NZ_QTPP01000122.1 GCF_003853415.1 Burkholderia sp. Bp9142
CTCGACGAGGAAGAGGACGTCGGCCCCTCCGTCTACCTGACGCCGGCCGCCGTCAAGCAGGCGATCGCGAACGGCTCGGTGTCGACCGCGCGTCTCGACGACATGGTGCGTCGCAAGCTGGCCGTGATGATCCGCGTCGGCGTGATGGACGACCCGGCCAAGGGCGGCGGCACGATCGATTTCGCGGCCGCGAACCGGTTCGCGCAGGGTGCCGCCGAGCAGTCGATCGTGCTGCTGAAGAACGACGGCAACCAGTTACCGCTGGCGGCGTCCGCACTGTCGCGCATCGCCGTGATCGGCGGCCACGCCGATGCAGCCGTGCTGTCGGGCGGCGG
>NZ_QTPP01000123.1 GCF_003853415.1 Burkholderia sp. Bp9142
GCCGGCTTCAGCATCTCGTGGTCCGCATGCTTGTGGTGCAGCGTCCACGGCACGTTGCCGCCCATCACCTTCTGCTCGAGCCCGACCATCAGCGTGCCGAGGTACAGCCCCTTGGCCATCCACTGCTTGAAGTTGCGCGCGCGATACAGCTCCGTGTACAGCCACGACTGCTTGAAGGCGTCCGGGTACGCGTTGAGCTCGTCGCTCTGACGGCCGGCCTGCACCGCGTCGAATGCGGCATCGGCCGCCAGCATGCCGGTCTTGATCGCCGCGTGGCTGCCCTTGATCCGCGATGCGTTCAGGAAGCCCGCGTC
>NZ_QTPP01000124.1 GCF_003853415.1 Burkholderia sp. Bp9142
TTCGGAGAGCGATTTATGCAGGCGCGCGGATAACGTGCCGTTCAACCGCCTCGCCCACAAAAACGCGGACAGGTTCGGTCTCCTCATCGACCCGCTGCCCCTGGAACCGCAACGGATTCCTCGCCACGATCCCCGCCGCCTTCGACGCCCGCGCGATCACCTCTCGCGCTTCTCCCCACGCCTTGTACGACGCTTCCCACACAACGTCGCCATCGTCGTCGGTAAGATGTTGCGGCGTACCGATCTGGTCGCAGTGGTAATAGAGCAGTCTTGCCTCCGCCCGC
Organism: Burkholderia sp. Bp9142; assembly: GCF_003853415.1. Taxonomy (GTDB): domain Bacteria; phylum Pseudomonadota; class Gammaproteobacteria; order Burkholderiales; family Burkholderiaceae; genus Burkholderia. The sequence goes on from NZ_QTPP01000124.1 coordinate 285, forward strand.
CGCTCCGGCACCTTCTGCAGC
>NZ_QTPP01000125.1 GCF_003853415.1 Burkholderia sp. Bp9142
TGTTCGAATGTAGACGCTTGTGCGGTCAGATCGCGCGTCGTCCGTGCAAGCGCGTCGCAGATTTCCTGCTGACGGCCTGCACTGTGCACGCCTGCGCGCTGCCATTCGTCGCCGAGCTTCGTCGCCATAGCCGCCAGCGAGCCGTTCCATGCCGACAGGCGTTCTTCGTCGCGTGCGGCCAGTTGCGTCTGCAGCCCCGTATGCGATTCGCGGATCGTCGACAGCAGGTCGTTCGAGCGTTGTTCGAATGTAGACGCTTGTGCGGTCAGATC
>NZ_QTPP01000126.1 GCF_003853415.1 Burkholderia sp. Bp9142
TTACTTACTTCTTCCAGATTGTTAAAGAACGACAGCCGATACTTTCGTACCGCTCTGACTGGCTCAATCGCCAATGAGAAAAACTCGAACCAAACTTCATTCGAATGTTTGTCATTGAGGATTATCGGAAGCGGCCGGCATTATAACCGATTAAACCGCTAACAGACAGTCTTTCTGTCTTTATCAACAGCCGATAAGCGTGAGCGCTCAATTTTGCGAGAAGCTCTGGAAAGGAGGTGATCCAGCCGCACCTTCCGATACGG
>NZ_QTPP01000127.1 GCF_003853415.1 Burkholderia sp. Bp9142
CTTGGACTTGCTTCTGTTCGGCTATTAGGTCGTTGCGTTCGCTGTCCACTTCGACTTCGACGGGCCTGTCCTCGGCAACCAGCTCGATCAGTTCGCTGTCCACCTCGACCTCGACTGGCATCAACTCGCTGTCCACCGGCCTCAGCTCGACCGATAGCTCGGTCGCTTCGCTCTCGACCTCCACGTCGACGGGTCTGTCATCGGCAACCAGCTCGATCAGCTCGCTGTCCACCTCGACTT
>NZ_QTPP01000128.1 GCF_003853415.1 Burkholderia sp. Bp9142
TGTCCCCTTCGTCTAGAGGCCTAGGACATCACCCTTTCACGGTGAGTACAGGGGTTCGAATCCCCTAGGGGACGCCAGATTCAGCGGCGTTTCGTAGAAGTGTCGCGAGGCTTGCAGGAACGTAACCGACGTCCTGCAGGTAACGGTGCAGAAAGTTGGAGCGGTAGTTCAGTCGGTTAGAATACCGGCCTGTCACGCCGGGGGTCGCGGGTTCGAGCCCCGTCCGCTCCGCCA
>NZ_QTPP01000129.1 GCF_003853415.1 Burkholderia sp. Bp9142
CTGCATCTGGGCTACCCGTCGGGTCAGCCCAAGCCGCCCGGTCAGGTCAACGAGCGCAACGGCGCCAGCGGCAAGACAGTCATCACCGATCGTGGTCCGATCCGGGTCGATGTGCCTCGTGACCGTGACGGCAGCTTCGAGCCGATCCTGATTCCCAAGCACGAGCGCCGTTTCACCGGCTTCGACGAACGCATCATCGCGATGTACGCCCGCGGCATGAGCGTGCGCGA
>NZ_QTPP01000130.1 GCF_003853415.1 Burkholderia sp. Bp9142
TGGCGTCCCCTAGGGGATTCGAACCCCTGTACTCACCGTGAAAGGGTGATGTCCTAGGCCTCTAGACGAAGGGGACAACGTACTGCTTACACCTTTAATGCAAAAGCCCGCTCAAAACGTTCATCTGAACGGGCTTCGTTCTGGCGGAGCGGACGGGGCTCGAACCCGCGACCCCCGGCGTGACAGGCCGGTATTCTAACCGACTGAACTACCGCTCC